>CAVOKQ010000007.1:0-620650 GCA_963696545.1 uncultured Gammaproteobacteria bacterium | reverse complement strand
TCGAGGCCTTGGACACGCCCAGCCTCAAGGTTGCCTACCACGTGGTGTGCTTCAGCTGCCACAGAAAGACCGGCGACGTCGGCAAGACGCCCGCGAGCTGCGGGCAGCTGTGTCACGTGAAGAAGTAAGCCGGGCGCGGGTTACGGTACGCCAGCAGGCGAATGACAAGAAGAGGCGCACTCATGGCAGACAAACAGGTTTCGATCAACGCCGGTGACGGCGAAGGCAGCGGCCCCGCGTCGCAGACGATCAGCCGCAGGAATTTCCTGGGCGGCGCCGCTGTGTTCGGCGGCGCCACGCTGGCCGGTGCCCCGTGCACCGCGGACGCGGCTTCAGACTTCGAGGGCTGGCCGGACCGGTTCGGCATGCTGACGGACCTCACGGCCTGCGTGGGCTGCAGGAGTTGCGAGCGGGCCTGTAACGAGGAGAACAAATTGCCTGCGCCCGACCGGCCGTTTGACGACCCCGGCGTGTTCGAGCAGAAGAGAAGGCCGACTTCGACCGCTTATACGGTCGTCAACAAGTACGAGAGCGCCGACGGCAAGGGCGGCCCCGTCTATCGCAAGCTGCAGTGCAACCATTGCAACGAGCCGGCCTGCGCGACCGCCTGCCCGGCGCGCGCCTATCGCAAGACACCGGAGGGCGCGGTCGCCTACAACGAAGACCTGTGCTTCGGCTGTCGCTACTGCATGACCGCCTGCCCGTTCAACGTGCCGGCATACAGTTACGAGAGCGCGTTCGAGCCCAAGATCGTCAAGTGCACGTTCTGCTACCCCCGGATCAAGAAAGGGCTGCTTCCTGCATGCGCAGACGCCTGCCCGGCCGGGGCACTGACGTTCGGCAAGCGCAGCGACCTGATCAAGCTTGCCCGCGACAGGATCACGAATGCCCCCGATCGATACATCGACCACATCTACGGCGAGCGGGAGGCTGGCGGCACCTCCTGGATGTACCTGTCAGGCGTGCCCTTCGGCGACGTCGGGTTCCCGACCAACCTGCCCAACGAGCCGATGATCGAGGGCACCAGGGGGTTCCTCGCCGCGGTTCCGACGGTCCTCGTGGTCTGGCCGGCCCTGTTCAGCATGTGCTACTCGGCGCTGAAGCACCGGGAAGACGCCGTGGCAGAAGAGGAAAAAGAAGAAAAGAAGGAGACGAACCGTGGCTAACCAGGCACAGACGCTGCCCGCTGGGGTGGCCCCCGAAAGCTTCCGCTCGTGGTTCCTGAACAAGCTTCGCATGGGCATGAGTTGGCAGGACTACGGCCGGTCGCTCGTCACGCCCTTCAACATCGTCGCCGGGCTGGTGCTGCTGGTGGGCATTCCGGTCATCGTGGAGCGCTTCATCTACGGGCTCGGCGTCGTGACCCACAGCTCGAACGACTACCCCTGGGGGCTGTTCCTCGGCTGGGGGCTGTTTGGCGGCGTGCCCCTGTCCGCGACCGGCTTCGTGATGGCCACCGCGTACTACATCTTCGGCTTCAAGAGGTACGCGCCGATGGTGCGGATCGGGATCCTGACGGGATTCCTCGGCTACCTGTTCGCGGTGCTCTACCTGCTGATCGACCTCGGGCGACCGTGGCGCATCTACTTTCCGATGACCATCTCCTTCGGCACCGCTTCGGTGCTGTTCCTGGTCGCCTGGCACGTCGCGCTGTACCTCACGGTACAGCTCCTCGAGTTCAGCCCGGCCATCTTCGAGTGGCTGAACTCGGACCGGACGCGCGGCTGGGCCAAGAGGATCACGATCGGCATGACGATCGCCGGCATCATGCTGTCGACGCTGCACCAGTCGGCGCTCGGCGCCATGTTCCTGCTGGCCCCGGGCAAGGTCCACCCGCTGTGGTACTCGCCGTACCTGCCCCAGCTGTTCCTTGCGTCCAGCATCTACGTGGCGATGGCGATGGTGATCACGGTGAGCGCGCTCGCGGCCCGCTTCCTGCGGGAACGCTGCGACGAGGTCTTTCTCGGCCGCCTCGACGAGCTCACGATCGGGCTCGGCAAGGCCTGCGCGATTGCGATATACGTGTATTTCGTCATGAAGATCATCTCGGTGGCGCACGACGCGGAATGGGCGCTGCTCGCCACGCCCTATGGCTACTGGTTCCTCGTGGAAGTGCTGGGCTTCGTGCTGTTGCCGGCGCTGGTGCTCACCGTGGGGTTCAAGGCATCGCGGGTGGGCGTGGTGCGGTTCGGCGCGGTGCTGGCCGTGATCGGCGTGCTCGTGAACCGGCTCAACGTCTCGACCGTCACGCTCAACTACAACCTGCCGGACCACCTGCACCACATCATTCCGCCGCGCGGGGAACTGATCGTCGTGGCGACGCTGACGGTGCTCCACATCCTGATCTTCCGCTGGATCGTAAACAGGATGTCGGTGACGCGGGAGGACCCAGCGTTCAAGGCGCACTGACCCGGGGACCAGGACACAAGAGGGTGTTCGCAGCACGGCACAGGACGGTAATGACCGATCGGCTGCCGAGGCTGCTGCGGCTGCTCGGGATCGTGGCCCTGGGGACCCTGGTGCATGCGCCCGCTCCGGCCGAGACGGGGGCCTGCCTCGCCTGCCACGCGGACAAGGGCCCCGCGATCGAGTTTTCCCAGGGTGGCAGGATCGAGGCCTTCGTAGATGAGGGGCAATTCAAGGCATCGGTGCACGGCTTCCTGGCCTGCACCGACTGCCATGACCAGTCACTGACCGGCAAGGGCCACGAGCAGCGGCGTTTCAGGAGCGAGGAACTCTTCAAGCTCCGTTATTCCCGGATCTGCAGGCGTTGCCACCTCGACCAGGAACTCGGTCGCTTCGCGGTGCACAAGAGCCTGCTCGAGCAGGAAGCTGCGGGTCGGGCTCCGGTGTGCACCGACTGTCACCCGGCCCACTCGATCATGCCGGTCGGTGGGGGCGGAGTCCTGGATGACGCGACGACCCACTGCCTGCGATGTCACCCGGCCCAGGCCCCGGCCACGCCGCCGGCCGAAGGCAGGTCGGGCACGCCAGCGCTCGCGCCCATCATCCACGGCAACCTGAGTTGTGCGGGCTGTCACGCCGGCTACTCCGGGCAGTCGCACCCGCAGGAAGGCGTCCCAGGCAGCCATCGCGGCGCGGCAGCGCCCAACGAGCTCTGCAAGCACTGCCACTTCGACATGTACACGAAGTCGCTGGAGGGCATCCACTACAACCTGCTGAGGCGGGGCCATCCGGGTACGCCGGGTTGCGTCGACTGCCACGGATCGCACCGGATCACGTCATTCAGCCACGACCGCGCGGCGAGCGCGGCCAAGTGCGGCGAGTGCCACGCGAAGCTCTATGCCAGCTACGCGTCCAGCGTGCATGGCGATGCCCTGGTCAACGCGAAGAACCAGGACGTGCCGATCTGCATCGACTGCCACAGGGCGCATGACACCGGAGACCCGCTGACTGCCGGCTATCGTTACGACATCCCGTTCATGTGCGGCAGCTGTCACGCCAACGAGGCCATCGCCCGCAAGTACGGGCTGTCCGCCGACGTCGTGAAGACCTACCTGTCGGACTTCCATGGTTCGACGGTCAGCATCTACCGGGACCAGGCCACTGGCGCCGATCAGCCGAGCCGGCCGATTGCGGTCTGCACCGACTGCCATGGGACGCATGACATCAAGTCCATGTCCGCGCTCGGTCCCGCCGCGGTCAAGGTGCTGCTGCTCAGGAAATGCAGGCAGTGCCACGAAGATGCGAGTGTGGCGTTCCCCGACGCATGGCTGTCGCACTACACGCCGAGCCTGTCGCGCACGCCGCTGCTGTTCCTCGTCGACCGGTCCTACACGGTGCTGCTGCCGCTGATGCTGCTGGGGATGCTGCTGCACGTCGCGCTCCATGCCAGGCAGCACGTCGTCGGGCCGACCGCCGCGGCGAAGGCGGGCGGCGAGACTGATGCCGCCAGGGGCGCCAGCAGGATCCGGAGATTCACGGCGGCACGGATAGTGGAGCATCTCGTGCTGATCGCGCTGGTCGCGGTGCTTGCGGCGACGGGGCTGGCGCAGAAATTCCACGAACTCGCAGCCTCGCAGTGGCTGCTCTCCCTGGTGGGCGGCGTCGAGAGCGCGAGGCGCATCCACCATTACGCCGGGGCGGCGCTGGCAGCGCTCCTGCTGCTGCACATCGCCACTGCAGTGTTCGGGGTCACGGTGCGCGGCTGGCGCCTGTCAATGCTCATATCGCGGCAGGACCTGCTCGACGCGGCCCACGACACCCGCTACGGCCTGGGCCTCGCGGCCGGGCCGGCAGACCATGACTGGTATGACTACAAGGAAAAGTTCACCTACTGGCTGGTGCTGACCGGCGTCGTGGTGATGGCGCTGAGCGGGATCATCCTGTGGTTCCCGATTGCTGTTGCCAGTTACCTGCCTGGCGAGGCGATCGCGCTCGCGGCAATGATGCATTCCCACCAGGCATTGGTCGTGTTGCTGCTGGCAGTCGGCTGGCACGTCTACGATGCCATCTTCAGTCCCGATGCCTTCCCCCTGGATACCAGCATCTTCACGGGCTACACGACGCGGCCGCGGACTCGCCGCGGCGACCAGACCGGCCCGTAGTTGAAATTACCTAGATGATTCGGGCGGGCGGCGACCTAACATCCGCCCGTCCACGCCTCGTGGGAGCGTGGCCGGCATAGGGGGGAGTCATGGCTGCCGACGCAATCAATCCCGGCTCGTCGCAGGGCCGCAGCGCCTGCAGGAGTGCCCAGTGAAGCGTCCTGAGCAGATGCAGCGGCTCGGCATCATCCTCGGGCTGTTCCTGGTCGTCGTCGTGACCCGTTTCTTCCTGCTGCCCGAGAGCTGGATCTCGGCGAAGCCGCACCAGGCCGCCAAGGTGGTTCGCGAGATGGCCAAGCCCGTGCACTACGCCGGCATGGCCACCTGCCGTGAGTGCCACCAGGAGGAGTACGACACGAAGCTCGGTGGGTTCCACCGCACCATCGGCTGCGAGAACTGCCACGGCCCGGCCGCTGCGCACGTCGCCAACAAGGATGACAAGGCGGCGACCCCGCCCAAGCACCGCAACCGCGAGTTCTGCCTTGGCTGCCACGGCTTCGTCGCGTCGCGACCCAATGGTTTCCCGCAGGTCGACGGCCAGAAGCACAAGCCCGGCAAGCGCTGCGTGAGTTGCCACGACCCGCACGATCCGAAGCCCGACGAGGCTCCGCAGGACTGCGGCGGCTGCCACGGCTTGATCGCACGGACCAAGGCGATGTCGACGCACGCGGAACTCGCCTGCACCGAATGCCACCAGGCGCCGGAGCAGCACCTGGTCGAGCCGCGGTCGGCGTATCCGACCAAGCCGCAAGGGCGCGAGGCCTGCGCTCGCTGCCACGACACGGCATCGACCGACCCGGCGGCGGCCAGTTCGCGCGTCGACTTCAGTTCGCACGGCCGCACCTACGTGTGCTGGGAGTGCCATTACGCCCACCTGCCGGAGGGGCCCAAGTGAACAAGCGCGAGTTCCTCAAGGACGCGATCATCTTCTTCCCGGCTGCCGGGGTGTGCGGCGCGCTCGCCGCCCAGGCGGCGGGAAATGACCCGGCGACTGCGGCCCCGAAGGCCACGCCGGGCTACGACCCGACCGACCACTGGTACGGCATGGGCGTCGACGTCGACAAGTGCATCGGCTGCAATCGCTGCGTCGAGGCGTGCAAGACGGAGAACAACGTGCCCGAGGAGCCGTTCTTCTTCCGCACCTGGATCGAGCGCTACTCGATCCACGCCGACGGCGAGGTGAAGGTGGAGTGCATCAGCACCAAGACACCGGAGCAGCGACTCGCCGAGCAGGACCAGCCGGTGGACCCGGACGTGCTTCGCACGTTCTTCGTGCCGAAGCTGTGCAACCAGTGCGCGCATCCACCCTGCGTGCAGGTCTGCCCGGTCGGCGCGACCTTCCAGACCAAGGACGGCGTGGTCCTGGTGGACGAGAAGCGCTGCATCGGCTGCCGCTACTGCATCCAGGCCTGCCCGTACGGCGCCCGCTACCTGAACCCGCTGACCAAGACGGCCGACAAGTGCACCTTCTGCTACCACCGCATCACCAAGGGCCTGCTGCCGGCCTGCGTCGAGGTGTGCCCGACCGAGGCGCGCATCTTTGGCGACCTCAAGGGCAAGGCCGACCGGCTGGTGCGCTTCCAGCGCGAGAACATGATCAGCGTATTGAAGCCGGACCTGAACACCGAGCCCAAGGCGCTGTACGCAAACCTTGACGGAGAAGTTCGATGAGCGGCGCGGTGCCCACGGGGCTGTACGAACAGCTGGCCAGCCAGCTGAGCCAGGTGACCGGCTTCATCTACCCGAACGAAGTCGAGACGCACTGGTCGATCCTGATCGTCGTTTACCCATACCTGACCGGAATCGTCGCTGGAGCTTTCATCCTCGCGTCGCTGGTCAAGGTGTTCAACGTCGTCGAGGTGCAGCCGATCTACCGGCTGGCGCTGCTCACGGCGTTGTCCTTCATGCTGATCGCGGGCATGCCGCTGCAGCTGCACCTCGGCCATCCGGAGCGTGCCTACGAGATCTTCATGACGCCGCAGCCGACCTCGGCGATGGCCATGTTCGGGTTCGTGTACCTGTGGTACCTGCTCGGCATCCTGCTGATCGAAGTCTGGCTCGAATACCGCGAGCAGCTGGTGCTCATGGCGCGGCAGGCGGCGGGACTCAAGAAGCTCCTGTACCGCGCTCTCTCGCTCTTCTCGAACGACGTGAGCCCGGAGGCCGTGGCCTGGGACCACCGTACGAGCAGGATCGTCACGATCATCGGCATCCCGTCGGCGTTCCTGCTGCACGGCTACGTCGGGTTCATCTTCGGCTCGATCAAGGCGAACCCATGGTGGGGCAGCGTGCTGATGCCCATCGTGTTCCTGATGTCCGCGATCGTGTCGGGCATCGCGATGGTGATGCTGGTCTACATGGTGATCAGCCTGCTGCGCAACCAGAAGCTGGACATGCGCTGCCTGGACAAGGTCGGGCTCTTCCTGCTCGTTGCCATCATCGTGGACTTCGCCCTCGAGGGCCTCGACTACATCCATCGCATCTACCAGAGCGAGGAGTCGATCAAGATCCTGGGCGAGCTCGTGTCCGTGAAGCTCTTCAACAGCCTGGTGATCATGCAGGTGGCGCTGGGCATGCTTCTGCCGATGCTCATCCTGTCGCTGGTGCGCAGCCGGCGCTTCAACGACGACATGCGCAAGATCATGTACTTCGTGTCGGTGCTGCTCATCGCAATGGGCATTTTCAGCATGCGCTGGAACGTCGTGATCGGCGGGCAGCTCTTCTCCAAGAGCTTCCGCGGCCTGATGGCCTACAAGATGGAGCTGACGGGCATGGAGAGCCTGCTGATGGCGGCCGTGCTGCTGTCGCTGCCCTTCATCATCCTGGCCGTGCTCTCCTGGCTGCTGCCGGCGCGATGGATGGAGGAACACGGCAGGCCCGCCCACTAGCGGGCGCGGTTACGCTGGCGGTGGGGAGCGGATTCGACGAGAATCCGGGCCGGCCGGCTGACACCCAATCTGAGGAGAATCAAATGAACAGAATTTCCCTGTCCCTCGCGCTCTGCGCCTGCGCGATGTTCGCGACGCCGACCTACGCGGCCGACGCCGCCGCCGGCAAGAAGCTGTCGGAGGATTCCTGCGTCGATTGCCACGGCGACGACGGCAAGGGCGACGACGAGATCCCGGGCATCGCCGGCCTGTCGGTGGACAAGTTCACCAAGGCGATCGCGGAATACAAGGATGGCACGCGCACGAAGAGCGCGAAGATGACGAAAGAGGCGAAGAAGCTGAGCGACGCCGACGTCGCGAACGTCGCGGCGTACTACTCGACGCTCAAGTGACGGCCTGACGCCGCCACGGTTTCCGATCGCATACGTATTCGCCGCTAGACGAGCGCGGCGTCGTTGGTCGTGGTCGCGCGAAGCGTTATGCTTCGCCGGCGACGATTTCGGTTCGCAGTGTCGGCCCGGGGGCCACCCATGATCAGGAACTATGTTTCGGTAATCACCCGCAGCGCGCTCGCCATGGTCGGCACGGTGATCGCGCTGGTCGGCTTCCTGGTGTTCGTGACGCTGTTCCTGATCCAGAACCTGGGCTTCAGGGGCGGACCTTACCTGGGGATCATCACCTACCTGCTCCTGCCCGCCGTGGTCGTGACCGGGCTGGTGCTCGTCCCCGTCGGTGTCTGGCGTCAGACCAAGAAGGAGCGTGCAGCCGCGGCCGGCGGCAAGTCGCTGGCGGCTCTGCCGGTGATCGACCTGAACACGCCGCGTACGCGCAAGGCCCTGGCGACCTTCGGGGTGATGTCGCTGATCGGCCTCGTCGTGCTCGCGGTCGGCACCTACAAGGGCGTCGAGTACATGGAGTCGGTGGAGTTCTGCGGCACGACCTGCCACACGGTCATGCAGCCGGAGTACACGGCGCACCAGCGCTCGCCGCACTCGCGGGTCGCCTGCGCCGATTGCCACATCGGTCCGGGGGCGGACTGGTTCGTGAAGTCCAAGCTCTCCGGCAGCTGGCAGCTCATCGCCGTGATGTTCAATCTCTACCCGACGCCGATCTCGACGCCGGTGCACAACCTGCGCCCGGCCCGCGAGACCTGCGAGCAGTGCCACTGGCCGACCAAGTTCGTCGGCGACAAGATGCGGGTGCGCGTGCACTACGCGGACGACGAGAAGAACACCGAACTGCACACGGTGCTCATGCTGAAGATCGGCGGCCAGCACGGCCGCACTGCGTCCGGTATCCACTGGCACGTCGGGCAGGGCACGAAGATACGCTACCTGTCGGACGCGAGCCGCGAGAAGATCTACGACGTCGAGATGACCGGGGCGGACGGCAAGGTCAAGCTCTTCAAGAACGAGGCGGCGCCCAAGGACGCCGAGTGGCGCCCGATGGATTGCGTCGATTGCCACAACCGGCCGACGCACGTCTACCGGCAGCCGGCCAACGAGATCGACAACTCGATGGAGCAGGGCGCGATCGACAAGACGCTGCCCTTCATCAAGCGCGAGGGCCTGCGGGCCGTCCAGGTGGAGTACCCGTCGCAGGATGCGGCACGGACAGGCATCGCGGCCGACATCGCCGCGTTCTACGCCAAGAATTACCCGGACCTCGCGAAGTCGAATGCGGATGCGATCGCGCAGGCCGGCAAGGCGCTCGGCGACGTGTACAGCTGGAACGTGTTCCCGGCGATGAAGGTCACCTGGAACACCTATCCCAACCACATCGGCCACAAGCAGTCGCCGGGTTGCTTCCGCTGCCACGACAAGAAGCACACGACAGACGACGGCGAGAAGATCAGCAAGAAGTGCGATACCTGCCACTCGCTGCTGGCCGAGGAGGAGGAGGATCCGGCGATCCTGTACCAGCTCATGGGCGAGGAGCCGCCAGCGCCCGCCGCGAGCGACGCGCCGCCGGCCGCGGAGGCCGGCACCTGATCCGGCGGTCATGACCGGAGGGGGCGCGCAGGCCAGGGTCGCCGCGCGTCCCGTTCCCGGGCCCCGGGTTACGGCGCACGGATCGTAGCTCCATGCACGTCCTCGGGCCCATAGCGCTGTACCTGTTCGTGGTGGCCGCGAGCGCGGTGGCGGCCATGCCGCTCTGCCGACGCGTTTTCGGCGATGCGCGGCGCGTCCCGCTGGTCGCGGTCAGCCTCACCGTGGGGTTCCCCTTGGCGCTGCTCGCGTTCTCGCTGGCTGCGCGCGTGATCCCGCCGTATTCCCTCGCCGTGCCGGTCACGATGGTCCTGCTGGGCGTCGCGGGCTGGGCCATGCGGGCGCGCCCGCTCGACGCCGGGAACGGCCATGCCGCCCGCCTGGACGGCAATGGCGGTCGCGCGGGATGGGACCGGCGCGCGGACTCGGTGCTGCTTGCGGTCTACGCGGTCGTCTTCCTCGCGTTGTACGCGCTGCGCACTCGCTGGCCTTCGCTCTACTGGTACAACGACTACGCCCACGTCGGATCGGAGAAGCTCTTCAACTTCTCGCTGATGCAGGCCTTTGTCCACGGGAGCGGTTACCCGCCGGAGAACCTGTGGCTGGCGGGCCAGCCCATCGACTACTACGTCCTGCTGCACGCGCTTCCCGGTCTCGCCGCGTGGGGATGGCGGGTGCTGACCGGGGACGGCGCCGCCGGAGGCGTGCTGTTCGTCTTCTCCGACGTCTTTCTCTTGCTGCTCGGCAGCTTCGCGCTCTCCGCCTGGACCCAGGCCCTGCTCACGTCCGGCGATTCGCGACTCGGGCGCCGCGCCGCGCTGGCGGTGAGCCTGGGGCTCGGACTGGGCGTGTTCCTGTCCACGAGCGGGCTCGCGGTGTGGCGGGTGTTCGAAGCACTCGCGGGCGGGCCGGAGGCTCCGTGGTGGTCGCTCGAGCGCGAGGTCGTGCCTTACACGTACTCGCAGTATCCCTTCTTCCTGCTGCTGCAGGGCGATCATCACCCGTTCCAGCGGGTGTTCTTCCTGCAGGTGGCGCTCTACGGCGCCATGGCGCTCCTGCTGTCGTCGCGGAGCCTCGAGCTTGCGCGGGTGATGCTCGTGGCGGCGCTCGCTTCGGCCGTCTACCTGTCGCATTCGGGCAGCGTGTTGCTCGACGTCGCGGTGCTGGGCAGCGCCTGTGCGGGCATCGCTGGCATGCGGACGTGGCGGCGCGAGTGGCCGAAATTGCGGGTCCTCTTGACGAATCTCGGCGCGACCGGCGCGCTTGCCCTCGCGCTCACGCTGCCCGCGCTATGGCACCACCAGTCGCCGGCGACCGGCTGGTACTGGGTCGAGGCGCGGATCGCGAGCCCGCTCGCCGGGTTCATCTCGGCGCAGGCGGGATCGCTTGCGTTCTTCGTCGCCGCGCTCGGCGCGGGACTCGTGGCCCTGCGGGCCGGCGCACAGGGGCGGCCGTGGCTGGTTTCCCGCAAGCCACTGATTGCAGCGGCGGTGCTGGTGGCCGTGCTCGCGGTCACGCGCGGCGGCGTCGCGGTCGCCGCCGGCTGCGCGCTCTGCACGCTCGCGTTCGCTCCACGTCGCTCCGCGGACGGGGAGGACCGCACGGCCCTCGTGGTACTCGGCGCCGCGGCATTCGTCGTGTGGATCATGCCGGAAATCCTCGTGGGGGATTTCGCGCATCGCGGGTCGGGCGACTGGAAGCGATGGAACCTGGCGATGCGGTTCTGGCTGGAGGGCTACTACCTGGTCCCGTTCCTCGTGGTGATCGCCTTCGGTCCGGCCCTGCGCGCCGCGCTCGAAAACGGGCGTTACGCGCGGACGCTTGCGGCAGCGGCGGTAATGCTGGCCGCGACCTGGGTAACGGTGCACGCGTATTCGGTGGCGGACCGGCGGGTGCGCACGCCCGACGTTCCCGGGTTCGACGGGTCGGCGTTCTTCGCCCGCGACTTCCCCTGCGATTCCGCCATTGCGGCCGAACTCGCGAGGATTCCCACGCCGGTGCGGATCGCGGAACTCTGCGGCACGGGCGAGATCGTGGCCGGCGTTCCGGTGGACTACGGCTGGGCGGGCCGCATCGCGGCGTTCTCCGGCAGGCCGGGCATCTGCGGCTGGACCCGGCACGCATGGCAGTTCTCGCCGCGATTGCGCGGCGATTCGCCCACCGGGCCGCGGACCTGGGACCGCTTCCGCGAGTACGAGCGCCGCATGCAGGAGGCGTATACGGCTGCCCAGGATGGCGACGAGGCGCCCGACAGCCGCGCGTTCCTCGACGCACTCGAAGTCACGCACGTCGTCGTTGGTGCCCAGGAAACGAAGATGTTTCCCGGGCTCACAGGCCGGGATCTCGCCCGGGCTCTTGGCGGCCGAGTGCGTTTCGAGCAGGGCGATGGCTGTGCCGTCATCAGCCTGGCGCGGCCGGCGGGCGCAATGCAGTTACCGTCGCCATGACCTTGCCGCCCGGACCGGGTTCAGCGGGAAAAGGTCCAGTGCCTGTTCGCGAGAAAGTTGAAGGCCAGCACGATCCCCGTCGCCGCGACCTGGGCGGCGAGGTAATGCGCGCCCGCGCCGTATAGAAACGCGACCATGGTGGTGTTGAGCGTGGCGCCCACGGCGGCGACCAGCGCGAAACGGGGAGCCGCGGACCGATGCGGCCGGTCGCTCGCGAACACGTAGCGTCGTGCGATCAGGTAGTTCGCGAGTGCACCGGCGCAGAATCCCGCGAGCGTGCCAGGCACGACCGGGCCGCCCGCCGCCTCGACCCAGAGGACCAGCACGGCGTAGTGCAGGGCAGTACCCACGGCGCCGCCGGCCGCGAACTTCAGGAACTGCGTGAGCATTGCGTGCACGTGTAGGACAATCCGGCCATGAGCAGCACCACCGATACCGGCCCGCGCAGCCCGCGGCGTCGCGTCAGCATCGTCACGCCTTTCTATAACGAAGCCGGCGTGGTCGCAACGTACTTCGCCGGGCTTGGCGAGGCGCTCCGCGAGGCGAGCCGCGACATCGAGTTCGAGTTCGTGTGCGTGAACGACGGGAGCCGGGACTCGACGCTCGCGGAACTCGAGGCGGCGCGGCCGCCGTTCGGCAGGACCATCGTCGTGGACCTGTCGCGCAACTTCGGCAAGGAGGCAGCGCTCTCCGCGGGCCTCGACCACGCAACCGGCGACGCGGTCATCCCGATGGACGCCGACCTGCAGGACCCGCCGGAACTCGTGCCCTCCATGATCTCGCACTGGCTGGCGGGCGCTCCGGTCGTGCTGGCCGTGCGCGAAGACCGCGCATCGGACGGATGGCTCAAGCGCACGACCTCGTCGGCATTCTACTCAGTGCACAACCGCCTCGCCTCGACACCGGTCCCGCCGAACGTCGGCGACTTCCGCCTGATGGACCGGTGCGTAGTGGACGTGGTGAGGGCGCTGCCGGAGAGCCAGCGCTTCATGAAGGGCCTGTTCGCGTGGACAGGCTTCCCGGCCGTGACCGTGCCCTACGTGCGGCCGGCGCGCGCGGCCGGCCGGACCAAGTGGAACTGGACGGGTCTTTTCGACCTCGCGGTGCAGGGCATCACGAGCTTCTCGACCGCGCCACTCAGGGCTTCGACGATGGCCGGTGCACTGTTCGCGCTCGTGGCCATGGTCTACGGCGGGTACATCGCGCTGCGCACGCTCGTGTACGGAGTGGACATGCCGGGCTACGCGTCGCTGTTCGCTGCCGTGGTCTTCATGGGCGGCGTCCAGCTCCTGAGCCTCGGGATCCTGGGCGAGTACGTCGGCCGCATCTACATGGAGTCCAAGCGCAGGCCCGTGTACGTGGTGCGCTCCGTGACGGCCCGTGCGTCCGGAGACGACGCGGCGCGCGATTCCTGACGCGGGGCGCGGCCCGATCAGCGGCCGTCGCGAGGGCCAGGCTTCTTTTCCTGCAGTCCGCAGTCACCGCAGTGGTCGCCGCTCTTGCGGAAGCTGCGCACGATCGCGCGCACCGCGTAGGCCGCGGCGAACGCCACGATGATCCAGACGATGACCTGCTCGAGCATCGAGGCGCCCTCAGCCCGCACCCAGCGCCAGGGCCACGCGATACGTCAGGAAGGCCGCCGCGTACGCCAGCGCGAACAGGTACGCGGTCATGAGGAGCGGGTAGCGCCACGAATTCGTTTCGCGCCGCACGACCACGAGCGTCGAGAGGCACTGCGGCGCGAACACGTACCAGGCGAGGAGCGAGAGCGCGGTCGCGAGGCTCCAGGTGCCCGCGATCATCGGCGCCAGCGTCGCCGACACGCCGTCGCCGGTCGCCGAGAGCGAGTACACGGTGCCGAGCGCGCCCACCGCGACCTCGCGTGCCGCGAGCCCGGGCACCAGCGCGAGCGAGATCTGCCAGTTGAACCCGATCGGGGCGAACACGTGCTCGAGCGCCCGGCCGATTGCGCCGGCGTAGCTGTACTGGATCGCGGGACCGGGCGCGCCCGCGGGCGCAGCCGGGTAACTGCTCAGGAACCACAGCACGATCATCAGCGCGAGGATGATCGTCCCCACGCGCCCGACGAAGACCTTGGCGCGTTCCCACAGCCCGATCGCGAGGCTCTGCACGTTCGGCCAGCGGTATTCGGGCAGCTCGAGCAGCAGCGGGTGATACGACGAGCGCAGCGCCGTGCGCTTGAGGCCCCAGGCCACGGCCATCGCAGCGACGATGCCGGTCACGTACAGCGTGAACAGCACCAGGCCCTGGAGGTTGAACGGACCGACGGGGCGGTTCGGGATGAACGCCGCGATCACCAGCGCGTACACGGGCAGCCGCGCCGAGCAGGTCATGAGCGGCGCGACCATGATGGTCGCGATCCGGTCGCGCACGTTGGGAATGGTGCGCGTCGCCATGATGCCGGGCACTGCGCAGGCGAAGCTCGACAGCAGCGGAATGAACGCGCGCCCCGAGAGCCCCACGCTGCCCATCAACCGGTCGAGCAGGTAGGCCGCGCGCGGCAGGTAGCCCGTGTCCTCGAGCACGAGGATGAACAGGAACAGGATCAGGATCTGCGGCAGGAACACGAGCACGCTGCCGGCGCCGGCGATGACGCCGTCCACGAGCAGGCTCCTGAGCATGCCGCCGGGCAGCAGGTCCTGTACCTCGGCGCCCACCCACGACACGCCCGAGCTGATGAGGCTCATCGGCAGCGTGGCCCAGCTGAACACCGCCTGGAACACGAAGAAGAGCAGCAAGGCGAGGAAGGCCGGCCCGGCCAGCGGGTGCATGACGAGCTCGTCCAGGCGCCTGAGCGCGCGTGCGCGCGCGGGCTCGGTGTACCCGACGGCCTCGAGGATGCGGCGCACGTCGCGCTGGGTGTGCTGGATGTGGGCAAAGCTCGGATCGCGCCATTCGCGCGGCGGCGCGGCCCCCGGATGGGTGACGGCCTCCAGCGCCGCGACGAGGCGCTCGTGTCCCCCGCTCGCGACTGCGACGGTCTCGACGACGGGCACGCCGAGTTCCCGCTCCAGCCGGTCGCGGTCGAGCCTGAAGCCACGATCGCGCGCCAGGTCGCTCATGTTGAGTGCGACGACGATCGGGACGCCGAGGTCGCGCAGCTCGAGCGCGAGGCGCAGGTTGAGGCGCAGGTTGGTCGCGTCCACGACGCAGACGACGAATTCGGGCGCGGCCTCGCCCGCGAGCCTGCCGAGCAGGAAGTCACGCGTGATCGCCTCGTCCAGCGTCGTCGGCGTGAGGCTGTAGGCACCCGGCAGGTCGAGCACGCGGTACTGGCGGCCCGACGGACCGGTGAACGACCCTTCCTTGCGCTCGACCGTGACGCCGGCGTAATTGGCGACCTTCTGGCGGCTGCCCGTGAGCCGGTTGAAGAGGGCGGTCTTGCCGCTGTTCGGGACGCCGACGAGCGCCACGCGCATCGATTCCGGTGCGTGCCCGTGCTCCTTCATGGCGTGTCCGGGCTCAGTCGACCGTGACCAGTATCGCCCGGGCCTCGCGGCGTCGCAGTGCGAACGTGGTGTTGCCGAGGCGCACCGCAATCGGGTCGCCGCCCGGCCAGACCGCCGCGACGATTTCCAGGGGTTCGCCGGGGACGAAGCCGAGCTCCAGGAGTCGCCGGCTGATGGTCGAGTGGGACTCGTCGCCCAGGCTCTGGGCGTCGTCCGTCACTTCCGCGACGATTCCGCGGGTGCCTTTCCTGAGGGTTGCGAGGCTGATGGGGAGCATTCTGGGGCGGCGTTGGTCTGAAGAGGTCTGGACGCGAGCCAGTCTGTCGGGAATGAGAATCGTCCGCAACTGGGGTTAACCGCAATGGGTCTCAGTTACCGCACCCGGCCCGGCAACCGTACCCACTAGAATTCGGCCCATGGATCCGAATGTTACGAACGGGATGGGTACGACCGGCAGCGCCGCCGGGCAGGCGCCGCTGCGCCAGTCTGCCGGCGCCGTGCTGATGGTCCGGCCGACGGCCTTCGGCTGGAATCCCGAGACAGCCGGGAGCAACGCGTTCCAGCGACCGGACGGCGGTGCGGCGGGCCCCGATCGGGTACGTGCGCTCACCGAGTTCGAGGCACTGGTCGGGGCGCTGGGTTCCGCCGGGGTCGGGGTCTTTGCGCTCGACGAGCCCGGGCCCAGCGCCTGCCCGGACGCGGTCTTCCCGAACAACTGGGTCAGCCTGCACCACGACGGCACGGTGGTCCTGTATCCGATGCTGGCGCCGAGCCGCCGGATCGAGCGGCGCATGGAACTCATCACCGGCCTCGAGGAGCGGGGCGGCTACGCCGTGTCGCGTCTCCTCGACCTCACGCACCACGAGCTGTCGGGGAGGTTCCTCGAGGGCACGGGCAGCGTCGTGTTCGACCACGCGGCCCGAGTGGCCTATGCGTGTCGCTCGCCACGCACGGACGAGTCCGTGCTGCGCGAATTGTGCGAGGAACTCGACTACGAGCCGGTGGCATTCGACGCGGCAGACGCGGGCGGCGTGGCGGTCTATCACACGAACGTGCTGCTCTCGATCGGCGCCCGTTCGGCCATCCTGTGCGCCGAGGCCGTCGCGAGCGCCGAGCGCGGTGCCTTGCTCGAGCGCCTGCAGGCGGGCGGGCGGCAGGTCGTGACCATCAGTCACGCGCAGATGGCGGAATTCGCGGGCAACGCGCTGGAGCTGCGCGCTCGTGGAGGTTCATCGGTGCTGGCCATGTCCGAGCGTGCATGGCGGGCGTTCGGGCCGGCGCAGGCGGAGCTGCTTCGAGGCTGCGTGGACGCCGTCGTCACGCCATCCGTGCCGACCATCGAGCAGCGCGGCGGCGGCTCGGTGCGCTGCATGCTGGCCGAGGTGTTCCTGCCGCTCCGTCCCGGCGAGGCGAGCGCACAGGCCGGGCCGTGAAGGCGAAGGCACGCCCTGCGGCCGGGACCGCGGGCTAGGCCTCCGACTCGAGGTCGTCCAGGAATTCCACAGCGCGGCGCAGGTGCGGGATCACGATGGTCCCGCCCACGACGAGCCCGATGCTCATGGCTTCGACGATGGCCTTGCGATCGTTGCCCGCCTTGCGCGCTTCCACGAGGTGGTACTTCACGCAGTCGTCGCAGCGCAGGACCAGCGAGGCGACGAGGCCCAGCAGTTCCTTCGTTTCCCTGGGCAGGACTCCGTCCTCGCCGTAGGCGAGCGAGTCCACGGAATAGATGCGCTTCACGACGCGGTTGTCCTCCGCGAGGATCCGTTCGTTCATGCGCTCGCGATAGGCCGCGAAATCCTGCTCGAGCTTGCCCACGTCGTGTCTCCCAGGGGTCGCAGAAGTGCACGCAGTTTACGCGGCCCGGCCAGCCGGAACCTGCGCGGGCCGATGCTAGAATCGACGAACGGAGGCTCGCGTGCTGGAACTCGGCGTAAAGACACTGCTTGCGTACCTGCTGGGGTCGCTCATCGGCAGCCTGCTGCTCGGGCTGCTCCGTGGCGTGGATATCCGCGACCAGGGCAGCGGCAACGCCGGCAGCACGAACGCGCTCAGGACGCAGGGCTGGCGGTTCGCACTCGGCGTGCTCGTGATCGACGTCGGGAAGGCGCTGCTCGCCGTCGGCGTCCTGCCCGGGCTCGCCCTGCCGCTGGTCGGCTGCGACGCGACCGTGGATCGCGAGTGGCTCGCGGTCGCCTGTGCGGCCGCGGTGATCGTCGGGCACGTCTACCCCATCTGGCACGAATTCCGCGGCGGCAAGGGCGCCGCCACCCTGCTCGGCGCGGTAGCCGTGCTGTCGCCTGTCGCGCTGCTGCCCGTCCTCGGCGTCTGGCTCGGCTGCGTCCTCGTGACCGGCTACGTGGGCCTCGGCACGATGCTCGGGATGGCGTCGCTCCCCGTGTACGCCGCCCTGGCCCGGCCGGGCGACATGCCGCTGCTCGTGTTCGGCATCGCGATGGCCGCCTTCGTCGCGTACACGCACCGCGCCAACATCCAGCGGATGATGGACGGCAACGAGAATCGCGCGCAGCGCCTGTGGCTCCTGCGGCCGAGATGAGCGACCGATCGCGCGCGGCGTTGCTCGAGCTGCTCTGCGACGGCGAAATGCACGCGGGGCCGGCGCTCGCGGCCCATCTCGGCGTCAGCCGCACAGCGGTGTGGAAGCTGGTCGCCGATCTCCGGGAATCGGGCGTGGACATCGCGAGCGTGGAGCGGCGCGGCTACCGGCTCGCCCAGCCCTGCGAACTCCTGGACGCCGAGCGGATCCGCCGCGCGGCGGAGCGGGACGGCGGGCCGCTGCCCGGCGCACTCGAGGTGCTCTTCGCCGTGGACTCCACAAACGAATATCTCTACTCCGCGCCCGCGCCGCGGGCAGGGTCGCCCCGCATCGTCTTCGCCGAGATCCAGCGCGCAGGGCGGGGCCGGCGCGGCCGCTCCTGGCTCGCGCCCTTCGGCTCGGGCCTGACATTCTCGATCGCCTGGAGCTACCCGGAAGTACCGGCGGAACTGTCGGCGTTGAGCCTGGCCGTGGGCGTCACGGTGGCCGACACGCTCAGGGCCGAGGGGGCGGGTGAGGCGATGCTCAAGTGGCCCAACGACATCGTGTGGCGGCACCGGAAGCTCGGCGGCCTGCTGATACAGCTCAAGCTCGAGGCGGGCGGCGCGGCGAGCGTCGTGGTCGGCCTGGGGCTCAATTTCGCGCTGTCGGACGACGCGCGCACAAGCCTTGCCGTGCCGGAGGCCACCCCGGTCGCGGACCTGCGCGAAGCCATGGGTGGCCGCGTCCCGGGGCGCAACGCACTCGCCGGGCGACTCGTCGCCGCGATGTGCGCGGGGCTCGAGCGCTTTGGCCGCGAGGGTTTTTCACCCTTCGCGGCACGATGGCAGGAACTCGATTCGCTGTCAGGCGTCGAGGTGCGTGTTTCGCAGAGCGCGGGCAGCGTGGACGGCCGGGCGCTGGGCGCCGATCGCGACGGTGCGCTGCGCGTGGACGTGGGCGGGCGCGTCGAGCGGTTCCTCGCCGGCGATGTCAGCCTTCGCGCGTCGCGGGTCTCGACATGAAGCTCCTGCTGGATATCGGCAATTCGCGCGTCAAGTGGGCGACGCTCGATGGCGGTCGTCTCGGCGCGCAACAGGCTGCGTCCTACTCGGGCTGGACGCAGGATGACTGGCGGGCGGTGCTGCTGGCGGCGCCTGGCATCGACGGCGTGCTCGCCGCGAGCGTGTCGGCCGCGCCGGCCGCTGCCCTCGATGCCGCGGTCCGCCTTGCAACCGGCCGCGGCGCGAGTTTCGTCGCGACCAGCCGCGAGGCCGGCGGCGTCCGGAATGCCTACCGTGAACCACAACTGCTCGGCGTGGACCGCTGGCTGGCCGTCATCGCCGGGCATGCCGCGGTGCGCGGCGCCTGCTGCGTTGCCGACGTCGGAACGGCGGCGACCTTCGACGCCGTGAGCGGGGACGGTGAACACCTCGGGGGTTTCATCATCCCGGGACCCGATCTCATGGTGAGGTCTCTGCACGGGGGCACGGCGGACCTTGCCGGTCACACCGCGGCCAGCGGAGCGCCTGGCGCCGCGCCGCTCGCGGACAACACCCGCGACGCCATCGAGCGGGGCTGTCGCGTCGCGGTCGCCGCGATGATCGACCGCGGCGTGGCCGACGTGGGGTCGAGGCTCGGTACGCCCCCCGTGCTGCTGCTGACGGGCGGCGCTGCTCCGTCCGTGGCGCCCCTGCTCAGGACGCAGGCCAGCCTCGTTCCCGACCTCGTGCTGCGCGGGCTCGCCGTGCTGGCAGGGGTAGGGGCAGGCGCGTGAACCATGGTGGGAAACCGCAGTCTGAGTGAGCAGGGCCGGCGTGTATCATCCGTGCTCAGGAGCCGGAGTGCCGGCGGTCCTCCTGCCGGGCGGCCCATTTGGAGAAACGTGATGAAAATCAGGACATTGACGACGATTGCGATGGTGGCGGCCGGGCTTGCCGGCTACAGCGGAGCGTCCCTGGCCGATGCTGCCGCTGGCAAGGCGATTTTCGAGAAGGACTGTGCCGAGTGCCACGACGTGGCCGACACGAAAGGTGAGGACGCCAAGGCACTCGCCGCCGAGATCGAGAAGATCTCAGCGGGCACGATGAAGCACAAGCAGGCATTCAAGCTGAGCGCCCAGCAGGCGGCCGACGTGGCCGCCTACATGGCGAGCGGCGGCTAAGCCCACCGCCTGCGGCCGCCCGCGCCGGGGGCTGCCGACGACAGTTCGCGCTGCCGAAGCGACCGGGTCCGCCCTTCCTGCGAGGGGCGGGCCCGTGTCTTTCCGGCTAAGATCCAGGTCCCCCGGGCAAATGCGCCCGATCGCGGGCGGACCTAAGTGCGCGCACTGTTCCTGGTTCTGCTGCTGGCCAACATCCTGTTCTTCGCCTGGACACGCTGGCTCGCGCCGCCCGCGGATGTCGGCGGCCACCCGACGCCGAGCAGCCAGGACTCGCACGCGATCCGGTTGCTGCGCGAAACGCCGCTCGCGCAGGACGATTCGCGCACGACGGCGGGCCCGGGAGAGGCGGCCACCTGCGTGAGCGGGGGCCCCTACCTGGATCGTGCGGCGGCCGAGAAGGCGGGGGCGAGGCTCGAAAGGCTGGGGTTCACGTCGAGGCTCAGGCCGTCCCGCGACGAGATCTGGGTGGGGCAATGGGTGCGCATCGAGGATTTCGCGACCCCGGCGGACGCGGAGAACGCGATCGCGACGCTCAAGGCGGCGGGCATCGCCGACGCCTACCTGCTCGCCGACGAGCCGCCGGGCAACGTGGTCTCACTGGGTGTTTTCAGCGATGCTGGCCGCACGGCGCAGGTGATCGCCATCGCAAAGCAGGCCGGATTCACGCCGCAGGCGGAAGACCACTTCCGGACCGAAGACGTGTTCTGGCTGGACGTGGACCGGGGCGCGAACGCGGGGCTGCCCGGTCTCGAGGTGTTCCGGGCCCCGGAGGGCCAGGCTCCGCGCGTCGAGCTGCGCGCCTGCCCGGTTGCGGATTCAGTGACGCTGGCGGCGCCCACGCCCTGAGCGCGCGGGCGAATCGGCGGTTAGAATCGCCCTCCCGGTGCCGGCTTAGCTCAGTTGGTAGAGCAGCGGTTTTGTAAACCGCAGGTCGGGGGTTCGAGCCCCTCAGCCGGCACCATCGGCACCAGGCATGCGCGCTGCACGCGCGAAATTCAGGAGGCGGACATGGCACTTTGGAAAGATCCCACGGTCAAGGAACACACCCAGGGCTTCGGCGAGGCGGCGCCCGAACCCGCGCTGCGCTCGGTCGAGCGGGCGCCGGCGCAGGGCCCGGTCGCAGTGGACTCGTCGCGCCGCGCGGCAGAACGGGGCCCGGCCAAGGAGTCGCTCATCGCGGCCGACATCACCATCGAGGGCAAGATCGAAGGATCGGGCCACGTGCGCATCGCAGGTCGCTTCAAGGGCGACGTGAACGTGCAGGGCAACGTGACCATCGAGCATGGCGCGCACGTCACGGGGCAGGTCACTGCCGCGACCGTCATCGTGAGCGGCGAGATCAGCGGCAACATCCACGCGACGGCACGGGTGGAACTGCTCGAGACCGGCGTGATCAACGGTGACGTCAAGGCAGCCGTGCTCACCGTCGCAGCGGGCTCGCGCATGCGTGGCCAGGCTGACTTCGGCTGGGGCGAGCAGGGTCCGGGCGCGAAGTAATGACCGGCCAGGCCTGAATGCTGCAAGGGCGCCCATCCTCCGGGACCGTGGGCCGCACGCGGTCCTGCCCGCACTGCAAGGCGACGATCCTCGAGAGCGAGGCCGTCTGCCCGCAGTGCCGGCACCACCTGCGCTTCGGCGCCGCGGCCGCGGCGGGGCAGGCGCCGGCCGAGGGATTCTCCGCGCTGCGCGTCGAGGGCTCGCTCGAGCACCCGCCGCGCGGCGGCGACTGGGAGTACTCCGTCGTGCTCACGATCCGCAACGAACGCGGCGAGGAGCTCTCGCGGCAGGTCGTCGGCGTGGGCGCGATGCGCCCGGCAGAGTCCCGCAGCTTCAGCCTGTCGGTGGACGTGCTGACCCCGGGCGGGCGGAATCGGTGATCCGCGACTTCGTCGCGCGCTTTGCCGCGGGACTGCGCTTCCCCACGCTCTTCGCGCTGGCGGCGACGCTCTTCGTCCTCGACCTGCTCATTCCCGACCTGGTCCCGTTTGCCGACGAGATCCTGCTTGCGCTCGGCACGCTGCTGCTCGGGTCGCTCAAGAAGAAGATCGCGCCCGGCGCCGGCGCTCCCCCGCCTTCCTGAGGCGCCGGCGGCCTCGATCCTTCAGCTGCGGCTCCTCGCGGCCCGTGCCCGGCCGGTCGCGGTGTCCCACCCCGTGTTTGCGGAACTTGATGGCCCGCGGGGGCATCTACTGATTTGACCTGGAAGTGAGGGTTTGCGAGTCTGCTGCGCGTGTCGCAGGATCGTGTGCGATCCCGCCGGGGGGAGGAAGCCGACATGTGCCTTGCCGTGCCGATGAGGATCAAGTCCGTGGACGGGTTCAACGCCGTCTGCGAGGCGAAGGGCATCGAGCGGGAAATGAGCCTGTTCATGATGCAGGGCGAGGACATCGCCGCCGGCGACCACGTGCTGGTGCACGTGGGCTATGCGATCCAGAAGGTGAGCGAGGAGGAAGCCCGCACCACCTGGGATCTCATCGACGAGGTCCTCGAGCATGCATGAGCTTTCCGTCTGCCAGGCGCTGATCGAGCAGGTCGAGCGCGTGGCGCGGCAGAACGACGCGCGCACGGTCGTCTCGATCGTGATCACGGTCGGGCCGCTGTCGGGCGTCGAGCCGCAGCTGCTCGAGCACGCCTATCCGCTCGCCGCGGCGGGGACGGTCGCGGAGCACGCGTCGCTCGTGATCGAGACGGTGCCCGTGAGAGTACGCTGCCGGTCCTGCGGCGCCGAGACGGACGTCGTGCCCAATCGCCTCGTCTGCGGCGCCTGCGGCGACTGGCAGGTGGACGTCACGGGAGGCGAGGAACTGACGCTCCGCCGCGTCGAGATCGAGACGGACCCCGCGGCCGTCCACTAGGAGGCATCGAGCCATGTGCCGTGATTGTGGTTGTTCGCTCGGACCCGCCGCGACGCGCGCGCCGTTCGCGGCGCCCACCGGCGTCGCGGGCAAGTTCGAGACCATCGAGGTCATTACGGCGATCCTGGGCGAGAACGACCGGGTCGCCGCGCACAACCGCGAGCACTTCGACGGCCACGGCGTGCTCGCGCTCAACCTCATGTCCTCGCCGGGCGCGGGCAAGACGGCGCTGCTCGAGGCGACGATCCGCGCGCTCGGCGGGCGCCTCAGGATCGCGGTGGTGGAGGGCGACCTCGCCACGGAGAACGACGCCGATCGCATCCGCGCCTGCGGCGTGCCCGCGGTGCAGATCAGCACCGGCAACGCCTGCCACCTCGACGCGACCATGGTGCACGACGCCGTGCACGACATTGCGCTCGCGGGGCTGGACGTGCTCTTCATCGAGAACGTCGGCAACCTCGTCTGCCCGGCGAGCTTCGACCTGGGCCAGCACCGCAACGTCACGCTGCTCTCGGTGCCCGAGGGCGACGACAAGCCGGCCAAGTACCCGGTCATGTTCCGCGCAGCTGACCTGACGCTGATCACCAAGACCGATCTGCTCGCCTACATCACGGAGTTCAGCACCGGACGGGCGCACGCCTCGCTGCGGCAGATCGGATACTCGGGCGAGACGATCGAGCTCACCAGCCGCGGCGGCGCGGGCTTCGACGCCTGGCTCGCCTGGCTCGACCGCGAGGTCGCCGCGCAGCGCGAGCGTACGCGCCGCGGCGAGACCCTGCGTCCGCAGGTGCAGCCGGAGGGCGCGCACGCGCACGCTGCAGAGCCGCACGTGCGGCGGTAGCAGGGCCGCGCAGGAAATGGTGAGGAGGACGCCATGACCACCGCCACCGACTGGCTGGACCGCATCCGCGAGTTGCCGCTGCCGCCGCGCATCAAGGTGATGAACGTCTGCGGCGGGCACGAGCGCTCGATCACCATGGCCGGATTGCGCAAGGCCATCCCGCCGAACATCGAGCTCGTTCCCGGGCCGGGCTGCCCGGTGTGCATCTGCCCGGAAGAGGACATCTACGAGGCCATCCAGCTCGCACTGCACGAAGGCGTGATCCTGGTCGCCTACGGCGACATGCTGCGCGTGCCGGTGAACGCGCCGAAGAGCGAGCCGCGTTCGCTCGAGCAGGCCAAGGCCGCCGGCGCCGACGTGCGGCCGATCGCGAGCCCGCTCGAGGCAGCGCGCATCGCACTCGACAATCCCTCGCGCACCGTGGTGTTCCTCGCCGCCGGATTCGAGACGACGACGGCGCCGTCGGCCGCGCTGCTTGCGCAGGGAGCGCCGGATAACCTGCTGTTCCTGATGTCGGGCCGTCGCACCTGGCCCGCAGTCGCGCTGCTGCTCGACTCGGGCGAGCCGGGTTTCGAGGCGCTGATCGCGCCCGGCCACGTCGCCACGGTGATGGGACCGGAGGAGTGGGAGTTCATCCCGCGCGACCACGGCCTCCCGACGGCGGTGGCGGGTTTCGCTCCGGACTCGCTGCTTGCGGCGCTCTATTCCGTGCTGCGGCAGAAGATCGAGGGCAAGTGTTTCCTCGACAACTGCTATCCCAGCGTGGTGCGCCCGGGCGGCAACGTCGCGGCGCAGCGCTTCATGAACGACACCATGGACGTCGTGGACGCCAACTGGCGCGGCATCGGCACGATTGCGCAGTCCGGCTACGCGCTCAAGCAGCGCTACGCCGAACACGATTCGCGCGTGCAGTTGCCGTCCTACACCGACATGGCGCGCAAGCGTGCGGGCCAGATGCCGCCCGGCTGCGACTGCGCGAAGGTCGTGCTCGGCAAGATCTACCCGAACGAGTGCCGCCTGTACGGCCTCGCCTGCACGCCACGCCAGCCGGTCGGTCCCTGCATGGTCTCGGACGAGGGCGCCTGCCGCATCTGGTGGGCGAACGGCGTGCGCGAGAACGTCTGGGCCGGGCGCAAGGCGTCCGGGGCCGCAGAGGCGTGAGCCCCACGCCCGCAGGGCGGATCGCCCGCCGGATCGTGATGACCGGCCGGGTGCAGGGAGTCGGCTTCCGCCCGTTCGTCTACCGGCTTGCCCACGAATACGGGCTCGACGGCCACGTGCGGAACATGCGCGGCGACGTCGAGGTCGTGGTGAGCGGTCCGCAGAAGAACGTCGCCGGATTCCAGCGCGACATCGTCGTGCGCGCGCCGCCGCTCGCCGTGCCCGCGATCCGCTCGGCGGTGGACTGCGAGCCGCCGGCGACGGATGGATTCGCCATCGCGGAGTCGAGCAGCGCCGACGCGCCGCAGGTGTCGGTGCCGCCGGACTTCTTCGCCTGCGACGACTGCGTGCGCGAACTCGCGGATCCCGCCGACCGGCGTCACCGCTATCCCTTCATCAACTGCACGCAGTGCGGGCCGCGCTACACGATCATCACGGCGCTGCCCTACGACCGGCCGAACACCAGCATGGCGCGCTTTCCGTTCTGCGCCGACTGCCTGCGTGAATACGGCGATCCAATGGACCGGCGCTTCCACGCCGAGCCCGTCGCCTGCCCGGTGTGCGGGCCGCACCTGGCGTTTTCGAAATCCGGCGCGAAGGAAATCCGCGGCGATCGGGACCGCGCTCGCGGCGGCGGTCGAGGTGCTGCGCGAGGGACACGTGCTCGCGGTGCGCGGCATCGGCGGCTATCACCTCATGTGCGACGCGCGTGACGCAGGCGCGGTGCAGCGGCTGCGTTCGTCGCAAGCGCCGACCGCACAAGCCGCTGGCCGTGATGTTCCCCCAGGCCGGAAACGACGGTCTCGACGCCATCCGCGCCGAACTCGATCCGGACGGGACCGAGTGCGCGGCGCTCGCAGACCCCGCGCGTCCCATCGTGCTCGCGAACGACGGCAGGACTCGCGCCTCGCGGCGTCGGTGGCGCCGGGCCTCGCGGAAGTCGGTGCGTTCCTGCCCTACAGTCCGCTGCACCACCTGCTGCTTGCGGGTTTCGGTGGACCGATCGTCGCAACCTCGGGCAACGTGAGCGGCGAACCGGTGCTCACCGATCCCGCCGAGGCGGAGGCAGAGGCTTGCCGCGGTCGCCGACGCGTTCCTGCACCACGACCGCCCGATCGTGCGTCCAGCGGACGACTCCGTCGTGCGAATCTCAGCAGGCCGCAGCCGGCCGATCCGCCTCGGCCGCGGCACGGCGCCGCTCGAGCTCGAACTGCCGACCGCACTGCCCGAGCCCGTGCTCGCGGTCGGCGGTCACCTGAAGCTCGCCGTCGCGCTCGCCTGGGACCGGCGCGTGGTCGTCTCGCCGCACGTGGGCGACATGGGCACGCTGCGCAGCGAGAAGGTCTTCGACCAGGTGGTGGCCGACCTGCAGCGCCTCTACGACGTGAAGGCCGCGCGATTCCTCTGCGACGCCCATCCCGGCTACACGACGACGCGCTGGGTCCAGGCGAGCGGGCGGCCCCACTCGACGGTGTTCCATCACCACGCACACGCGTCCGCGCTCGTCACCGAGCATGGCGTGGCAGAGACGGCGATCGTGTTCGCCTGGGACGGCGTGGGCTACGGCGAGGACGGCACGCTCTGGGGCGGCGAGACCTTCACCGGCCGGCCCGGCGCCTGGAAGCGCACCGCGAGCCTGCGCAGCTTCCGCCTGCCGGGCGGCGACAAGGCGGGCCGCTCGCCCTGGCGCAGCGCCGCCGCGCTCGCCTGGGAGGCGGGCGTCGAGTGCCCGGTCGCCGTGCCGGACCCGATCGTGCGCGAGGCCTGGCAGCGGGGCGTGAACGCGCCGCGCTCGAGCGCGGCGGGCCGGGTGTTCGACGCGATGGCGGCGATCGTGCTTGGCGTCCTCGAGGCCAGTTTCGAGGGGCAGGGCCCCATGTGGCTCGAGGCGCAGGCAGGACCCGAGGGCGAGTTCCCGCGACTGCCCGTCGGCGAAGGACGCCGAGGGCCTGCCCCGCATCGACTGGTCGCCGCTGCTCGGCTGGTGCTCGGACGAGCGCGCGCAGCATCCCGGAGCGCGCCTCCGCCGTGCACCTCGCGCTCGCCGACGCGATCTGCAGCGTCGCCGAGGCCGAGCGCGAGCGCTCGGGCGCGGGCGTCGCCGGCCTCACGGGCGGCGTGTTCCAGAACCGGCTGCTCGCTGAACTGGCCGCGGACGGCCTGGCAAGGCGCGGGTTCCGCGTCCTCTTGCCCTTGCGCATCCCCTGCAACGACGGCGGCCTTGCCTACGGCCAGGTCGCCGAGCACCTCGGACGCGTGGCCGGTTGCCGCGCCCCCTGACTCGCGCTGGACTCGGTCCAGACGGATACACTGCGAAGATGCTCTGGTTCGAACGCCCCTTCCTGCAGGTCCTGCGCCGCGAGTACGCGGGGGCCATGCGATTCGACGAGGACGACGCGGCCGAGGTGATGCCCTCGCCCCCGGCGAAGCCCTGCCAGCTCTACGTGCACGTGCCGTTCTGCGAGGTGCTGTGCCCGTTCTGCTCGTTCCACCGCGTGCGCTACAACGAGTCGAAGACGGCGCGCTACTTCGACGCCCTGCGCCGCGAGATCCGTCTCTACGACGAGAAGGGCTTCCGCTTCCGCGACGTCTACGTCGGCGGCGGCACCCCGACGGTCAATCCCGACGAACTGCTCGCGACCCTGGCGCTGATCCGCTCGCTCTCGCCGGTGCGCACGGTCTCGATCGAGACCAACCCGAACCACCTCGAGCCCGAGGTCCTGCGCCGCTATCGCGACGCGGGGGTCACGCGCTTCTCGGTCGGCGTGCAGAGCTTCGACGACGGCCTGCTTGCCGCCATGGATCGCCTCGACAAGTACGGCAGCGGCGCCGCGATCCGCGCGCGGCTCGCGGCCGTCCGCGGCATCTTCCCGACGCTGAACGTGGACATGATCTTCAACCTGCCCGGCCAGACGCTCTCGATGCTCGACCACGATCTCGACCAGCTGCTCGAGCTCGGCGTGGACCAGGTGTCGTTCTATCCGCTCATGACCGCGCGCTCGGCGCGCCACAAGATGCAGAAGTCCATGGGCGAGGCGGACGAGTCGCTGCGCCACGCGATGTACGAGCGCGTGCTCGACCGCCTGATGCCCGCGTATCGCGCCTCCTCCGCCTGGTGCTTCACGCGCGGCGAGGGAATGTTCGACGAGTACATCATCGACGAGGACGACTACGTCGGCGTCGGCAGCGGTGCGTTCAGCTACGTGGGCGGCGAGATGTACTCGACGACATTCTCGCTCAACCACTACTGCCGTCGGGTCGAAGGCGGGCAGAGCGGCATCACGCAGCGGCGCGTGCTCGGACTCAAGGAGCGCATGCGTTACGACTACCTGGTGCGGCTCTTCGGCGGGACGCTCAAGCGCGAGTACATCGCCGAGCGCTACGGCGCCGCCTTCTGGCTGCGCATGGCGCCCGAGCTGCTCGCCATGCGCGCACTGGGCGCGACCCGCCACGGCGGCGACGCGCTGCGCCTGACGCGACGCGGCATGTACTGCTGGGTGCTGATGATGGCCGAGTTCTTCAACTCAGTGAACGACGTGCGCGAGCAGATGCGCGAGCACATCCGCGCCGAGCTCGACGCCTGGAACGAGGAGGCCGCGGTGCCGCTGGAATCGATCGGGCGGCCCGGCCGCGGGGTGCACACGTGACGATGCTGGACACGCACGTTTCGCTCGCCCACGGCAACGGCGGGCGCTACATGCGCGAACTCATCCACGAGATCTTCGCGCACCACCTCGCCAACCCGCTGCTCGACACCGACACCGACGCCGCGATCCTGCCCTGGGACGCGGGCGCCGGGGAACTCGTGTTCACGACCGACAGCTTCACCGTGCAGCCCATCGAGTTCCCGGGCGGCAACATCGGCTCGCTCGCCGTGCACGGCACGACCAACGACCTCGCGGTGGCGGGTGCGATCCCGAAGTACCTGAGCCTCGGCGTACTGCTCGAGGAAGGCCTCGAGTTCGCGGTGCTCGAGCGGGTGGTGGCCGGCATCGCGTCGGCCGCGGCGGAAATCGGCGTCGTGGTCGCGGCCGGGGACACCAAGGTGGTGCGGCGCGGAGAGGGCGGCGGCATCTACCTGAACACCAGCGGCATCGGCGTCAAGGATCCGGGCCTTCGACTGGGAATGGATCGCATCCGCGACGGGGATGCGGTGCTGGTGAGCGGTCCCGTGGGCGACCACGGCATCGCGGTGATGCTGGCGCGCGAGCAGTTCGGCCTGCGGGGCGACCTGCAGTCCGACGCGGCGAGCGTGCTGCCGCTCACCCGGGCGCTCGCGGCCGTACCCGGCCTGCGCTTCATGCGCGACCCGACTCGAGGCGGGCTCGCCACCGTGACTCACGAGATCGCGCAGGCGACGGGCCTCGGCATCCTGCTCGAGGAATCGGCCATCCCGGTCCGCGACTCGGTGCGCTCGGTCTGCGAGATGCTGGGCTACGACCCGTACTTCCTGGCCTGCGAGGGCAGGGTGGTGGCCGTTACCGCCGCCAGCTCCGCCCTGGCCGCGCTCGAGGCGATGCAGGCGCTGCCGGGCGGCCGCGAGGCCGCGATCATCGGGCAGCTGCGCGAGCGCCCGGTGCGCGTCGTGCTCCGGACCGGCATTGGCGGCGAGCGCGTCATCGAGGAACTCGAGGACGATCCGCTGCCCCGCATCTGCTGAGGAGGGGACATTCCCCTTTTTCGCGCTCACGCTGTTGCACTGATCCAACAGAAAAGGCTCGGCACGAAAATGGGGAGTGTCCCCTCTGGCTCGTCGCGTACGCGACGTACGTGCAATCCACGATTCACAAGCGACCAGCGGCCTTTCGAACAAGGCAAAGGACGCGCCGCCGCCCGCCGATTTCCGCGACACGACTGCGGATAACCGAACTGCCGCTGGTGCCCCGGCTTCCCTAATATCCGTTGCGAAATCCCAGCTTCGGCGGGGATTCAGTTTGTTCATCGGTGACAACGGACCGAATAGGGAGTCAACAACAATGAGTACCACTCACGCCCGGGGCATCACGCGATCACGCGCTGCGCTCCTAGCATTGATGGCGCTGACAGCAATCGGCGGCATAGGCGGCATAGCCGGTTGCTCCGGCAGCGATGGCAACAATGGAGCACAAGGTGCCACGGGTGCCACAGGCGCCACGGGCGCCACGGGCGCAACGGGTGCAACGGGTGCAACGGGTGCCACGGGCCCAGGCGCCACGATCGAGCCGCGCGAGGCCTGCGGCGTCTGTCATGACGCCGACTCTGTGCACGCCTTTGCCGTCGAGCATGCCGTCACGGGAGTGCCTAAGATCAGCAACGTCGCCTTTGCGACGGGCGGCGTCGAGGGTGCCGACCTCCTCATGACGTTCAATCTCAAGGTGGACGGCGTCAACGCGACGACCTTCAACGGTATCTCCAACGACTACCGGTTCTACGTCGACGTCAATGATGTCGGCACGCGCACCGATCTGTCCGACAGCGAGACGCCGGCCACGCTGAGCGGCGGCACCGGTGGCAACTACACCATCACGATCGCCGGTGGTGCCGCGGCCTACGGTACCGTCAATTCGCGCTACGCCCTCCGAGTCCAGACTGCTGCAGGGTCTGCAGGCGTTCGCGCGTATGTGGTCGGCGACTGGCCGGAAGCTGCACAAGACCCGGACATGGTCAGCGCCGGGACCTGCTCCAACTGCCACGGCCCCGTGGGCCAGGGCATGCACAGGTCATCCCCGCTGAACGGGCTGACCTGCGCGGTGTGTCATGACGCACCCAACGCGTTGGGCGACGGGGATCCAGACCCGACTGAAGATTTCTGGCCCGCCTTCAAGTACATGCCCATGGTCCACGGCATCCACAACTCCGAGGAGATGCCCGGCGGCATGTATGTGAGCGGTGGCGAGGAGTGGGAAGTCTCCTACCCGACGTTCATGAGCAACTGCTCGTCTGCCACGACACGCCGGCAGCGCTGGCGCGGGCCAACGCAATGCCGGTCACGCCCGACAACTGCTTCAGCTGCCACGGTGACATGACTGGCGGTAAGGCTGCTCCGGACACCGGACTGGGAATCTGGGAAGAACTCTTCGAGGCCAACGACCTGACCTTCCACAGTGGCTTCGACGAAACCACGGTCTGCACGGATTGCCACAACGACACCGACAACGTCGCGCGTTACGCAGTCGCACAGTTCCACAACGGTATCGAGACCGAGCGAGTCGGCATCATCTGGGACGGCAAGGATCTCACCATCACCGAAGGCGAGAAGTTCACCTGGGAGATCACTGGCGTCACGGACAACGCCACGACTGGGCAGATGGCCGTCACCTGGACAGCCACGTACGACGGCGACCCCGTGGATCCGTGCAACACCGCGATTGATGCCACTCATCCGGGGTTCGTCCCGGCCACCGGCGTCGTCCTCGATGGACAGCCGGGCATGCTGCGCACCTACATGCAGGGCAACGACTACATCCTCGGCCAGGCCACCAACGCGCCCGGCCAGCCGACCAACGTTACCTTGTACACGGCAGCCAATGCGACGGCCACCAACCCGGTCAACACGACCTGCGCGGGCAACGTGGCGACCACGACCTTCAGCAGGGGAACCGTGCCCACCGGGGCGACGGTAGGCATCGTGGCCCTCCAGGGCAAGCCGATGCTTCCGCTGCCGGAGGGCTTCGACAATCCTGCGTATGCATACACCTACATGTATGTCCGCGTTCCGACCCCGACGTACCAGTTTGTCGTCGGCTCGGGCGCTGAGTCGAGCACGGTGCGTCGCACGATCGTCGATACCGACAAGTGCCTGAAGTGCCATGTAGGCTCGCTCTACCAGCACGGCAACACCCGGGTCGACAACGCGCTGATGTGCACCGTGTGCCACAACTCGGCGTCGTCCGAGCAGAACGTCCGCTACGGCATGGGCGTCGACGCGTCCGAGGCGTACGACGGCCTGGTCGGCCAGACGTACGAGCTGAAGACGATGCTGCACCGGATCCACACGGCCGGCGAGGCGACGGAAGCGGCGCCGTTCGTGATCTACCGGACCCGGGGCATCTATGCCTGGGCGCCCGACGTGTCGATGCTGGGCCCGAACTGGGCGAGCACCGTAGGCACGTGCGGTATCGACGCGGAATCGGGTAATCAGAAGTACGTGGTCTATGGCTCGAATCCTGCCAACTGCCAGGTCTTCAACTTCTTCGCCCCGACCTATCCACGGCTGTTCAACGACTGCACGGCTTGCCACAACGACGAATCGGGTTCGGCGCGCAATACGCCGGACCAGAGCCAGGCCGTGGCGACCACGCTCGACGCGGGCAGCACCACGTGGATCAACAAGATCGACGACACCCTCCAGGGCGCGTCGGCGGCTGCCTGCACGAGCTGCCACACGGGCACCGACGCCAAGGGCCACGCGTACAACGAAGGTTGGACGCCGCAGGTCTTCGAGAATGGGCGTCAGACCATTATCGATACGCAGTGAGCTGAGTGAGCGGGGTGGGCCTTCGGGCCCATCCCGGCTCCCCGAGAAGAGATGAACTGTGAGGCGGGCCTTCGGGCCCGCCTTTTTTTTTCCAACAGAACCCCGGCCGGTCAGTCACGGCTCGGAAAGCCAGTATCCCGTTTCGGCGGCGATGTGGCATTCTTCCGGCCCCACTCCGGGTACCCATTTCGAGCGTGTGAAACGATGAACAGAGTCAATGCATTGGTTGCCATCACGGTCATGGCGGTCATGGCGGGATGCGCGAAGAAAGAGGCGCCGCAGGCGCAGGAAGACGACGACGTTACGACTGCAACTCAGCCTGTGCCCGCGCAGCCCGAGCCCAAGGACCGGTCCAAGACGGCAGCCGACATGGCGGCTTACCTCGATTCCTCGCCCCAGTGCCAGCAGTACCGCGACGAACTGGAAGCGAAGGGCAGTACTCCCGGCCCGATCGATGATTTGTCCGAGATCTTCGTGCGGGCCAGCAAGGCCGGCTGCGGGAAGAAGAAGCAGCAATAGAGCCTGGATCCCGGGTGTCGCGGCTCGTCGCGCGACATTCAACGCCGGAAAAAAAGCGATGCCCGTGACTTGCGTCACGGGCATCTTCGTTTACGGGCCCCGCGAGGCGCCCGCCGTGATTACGGCCTGCCGCGTGTGGTCAGGCGCAAGCGTTGGTCACTCAACCTTCACTTCGGCGCCTTCGACCATCACCGGGTACTGGTAACCCATGCCGAAGTCCTTGTTGAGGACCACGGTCCCGGTCACCACGACGGTGTCGCCGACCTTCGGCAGCGTGCCGGGGGCCGTGGTCACGGTCAGGTCGTTGGTGCCATCCGCGCCCGAGCCGTCGCGGACGTGCAGCCAGTCCTTGCCCATGATGCCGGCGTTGGTCTTTACGACCTTGCCGCGCACGGTGACCTTGGTGTTCACGAGCGCGTCCTTCTCCGCGTAGACCTCGGCGACGGTCTTGCCGCCCTCCGCCTTCGCGATTCCGGCGAGGTCGATCTCGGCACTGGGCTTGACATCGGGGTGCTCCACGCCCGCAGGCATGGTGCGGTCAGCCGTACCGGCTGGTTCCTGGGCAGTGGCGGCGGGCTTGGCCGCCTCCTGGGTCTTCTGGTCGCAGCCGGCAAGGGACAGGGCGGCGGACAGGGCGAGCACGCTGGCAATGGTTGCCTTCAGCACGGGATTCTCCGGGTTCGGTGAAATTGGGGGGGTGACCAAGGCGCTGAAGTCTAATGGAGAAGACCCATTTTGCTAATAGACAACTTCCGCCGGGGCATGCGGTCTTGCCGCAGTCTCCAGCCCCTGTTCATGCCGCGGCATACTGGCTAGTATCAGTCCAAACTAACAATCCATGCCGTCGGCCGGGCCGGGAGGCCGGGGTCGATGGCGTAATGTCGGGACCGCTGGTTGCAGCGCATGTTCGAACGAGCCAGGAAGCCAGGAATGAAAATCTCTAGCGCGCGGGGCATCACGCGATCGCGCGTGCCCCTGATTGCGATGCTGGCGCTTGCGGCCACGGTCGGCCTCGCCGGGTGCGGAGGCAGCGTCAGCAAGGATTCGCCGGGATCCGGCGGTTCCGGCGGGAACGGTCCGCCGGGGCCGGTGGGGCCGCCAGACGTCCCGATCGCACAGGGCGGGGACGTCAGGAACATGGGTACGGGCTCCGGCCTGACCGCGCAGGAGATCACGGACATCGGCGCACTGATCGTGCCCGAGGCTACGTTTTCAGCTGCAGTCGCAACGTTCTGCTCTGCCGGCGGGGCTTGTGCCACGAAGCCAGTCGTCGAGTTCACCGTCAAGACGGACAAGGGCGGTGCGGTACTGGGGCTTGCGCCTGGCACGCTGCGTCTCGGCGTGGCGAAGCTGGTGCCGCCCGCGAGCGGTTTCGCGTCGCGCTGGCAGAGCTACATCAACCGCACGCAGAACGGCACCATCACGACCCCGGCCGCTGCGCTGCCGAGCGCGGTCCAGGCGAATGTCGAGACAGGCGGAGCTGCAGGCTCCAGCTGGACGGAACTTGGTGGCGGCAGGTACCGATACATCGGGGCAGTCAACCTCACCGCGGTGACCACCCCGATCGCCGTGACCTACGAGCCGACGCTGACGCACCGCGTCAGCATCGCGCTCAACCTCGCAAGCAACGCGGTGGGCCTCGATCCCGACAACCCGTTCAGGGACTTCGTTCCGAGCGGCGGTCCCGTGACCACGGAAAGGCTGGTCGCGGCCACGACGAACTGCGACAGCTGTCACGTGCGGTTTGCAGAGCACGGTGGCTCACGGCGCGACGTCGAGTACTGCGTCGTCTGCCACAACCCCGCGACGACCGACCCGGACTCGGGCGAGTCGCTGGAACTCTCGTACATGGCCCACTCGATACACCTGGGTAAGCACCGCAGCACGCCGTACATCGTCTATGGCTTCAACAACGAGGTGGTCAACGCGGGCGACGTCACCTACCCGCAGCCGATCACCTTCTGCGAGAAATGCCACCAGCTGTCGGCCGCCACGCCCCAGGGCGACGACTGGCAGACGAATGCCGGCGCCGCGGCCTGCGGCGGCTGCCACATCGCGGGCCTCGGCAAGACGGGACCGAGCGCCACGACTGGTCGGTACACCTACACCTTCACGCATCCTGCCGGCAGCCTGCCGCCGGACTTTCTCACGTTCAATGACGGCGAGTGCAAGGGCTGCCACAAGGCGGGCGGGCCCGGTGGCGACATCCTCGAAGTTCACGCGCAGGACCCGGCGCGCAGGGCGATCGTGAACGGCAAGCGGTTCACGTACCGGATACTCGGCGTGCAGAACGCCGCGGTCGGGCAGAGCCCGACAGTCACGTTCCAGATCCGGCTGGACGGCGTGCCGATGAACAAGAATCAGATCACGGACGGCGGCCAGCTGGGCCTCGACTTCGGCTGGACCACGCAGGACATCCACAACATCGCGGACGTCGCGGGCAACGCCTACCAGGCCGACCGCGGGCAGGCGATCGTCGTGGACCTGATCGCGAACATGGCGAGCGTCGTGGACAATGGCAACGGCACCTACAGCTACACGCTGGCGCAGCCGCTGCCTTCGGGCTTCAGCGATCCGGTCCTGGGGACCGGCCTGATGGTGGTGCTCGAAGGCCGTCGCGTGTTCGACGGGTCCGATGCCTACCCGGACAGTGCCTACTGTCCAGACACCCGTCCAGGCACCTCCTGCGCAATCGCGGGCAGCACGCCGCGCCCGCAGATCGTGGATCCGGCGAAGTGCAACGCTTGCCACGAGCAGGTGTCCGCGCACGATGGCAGCCGCGCCGGCGACCCGATGATATGCACGATCTGCCACGGCCCGAGCGTTGGCGGCAGCTGGCCGGCCAGCGGCGGTGGAACGGACGACCTGGGCCCGCTGGCGCTGGGTGCATTCATCCACAACGTGCACAACAGCAACGTGGCGAAGGTGGGAGCGATCACCTATCCACAGGAACTCGCGCGCTGCGAGGGTTGTCACCTTGCGGGCACCTTCAACGTCGCGCGCGCGACGGCGCTGCCCATCACGGTCGACGCAGGGACGGCCCTGGCGACCGGGCCGGCGGCACTCGCCTGGACGGACGACCTCGCGGATTCCGCGACGGCCGGCACCTGCAAGTCCTGCCATGGATCGACTGCCGCAGCGGACCACATGACGAGCCAGGGAGGCTCGCTCGGCGTGGCCAAGACGCTCGTGCCGTCGTCGTCAGCCGAAGGTTGCGCCTTCTGCCACGGCCCGGGACGCACGTTTGATACCAAGGCGGAGCACTGCAGTCACCTGCCGATCGGGCAGTGCGCGCAGTGAGCGCCGGAAAACACACAGCATCGGGTACGGCGCGCAGCGATGCGCGGCGAGCGCCTTGACGGGGCCGACCGTCGGAGTCGAAAGATGTCAATGAAGTCGAAGAACCGCATCCCGCGCGCGCAGTGCTTCCTGCTCGCAGGCCTCGGCGCGCTCGCCCTCGGGCTCGCCGGCTGCAGCGGCGACAATGGCCACGTGGACTCCGCGCCGCCGCCCATTCCGGATCCACCGCCGGGGCCTGGCACCGGCGCGCCCATCCCGGTCACGACGGCGGGCACGATCGTCGCGTCGATCACGAAGGTCACGATTCCTTCGGACGGCCACGCGGTGGTCGAGATCTACCTGCACGACGAGCGCAACTATCCGCTCACGGGCCTGCCGGCCGGCAACATCTATTTCGTGCTGTCGCGGCTCGAACCGGAGTTGAACGGCAAGTCGAGCACCTGGCACGCGATCACGCGGCGCCAGGAGGCGTGCCCGGGCACGCCGGCCCCGACGCCCCCGACCTACGTGACCTGCACTCCCGGCACGTCCGTGAACCAGGGTTACATCGAGCCGGCCGCGCCGGCCGCGTGGACGGACAATCACAACGGCACCTACAGGTACACGTTCCAGCAGAGCGTGCTGGGCATTTCCGACATCCCGTACAACCCGAGTCTCACGCACCGCGTGGGGTTCGAGATCCGCATCAACTCGTCGGGCGGAGTCAGCGAGCCGTACATTCCCGCGAACAACGCGCTGTACGACCTCGTGCCGCAGTACAACGCGCCGACGCCGATCACAGCGTCCGGACGCACGATCGTCGCGAACGCCGACTGCAACGCCTGCCACCAGAAGCTCGAGGCGCACGGCGGCGGGCGCAGCGACGTCAACTACTGCGCCATGTGCCACGAGTCGTACTCGTACGACGCGCAGACGGGCAACTCGCTCGACTTCCGCGTGATGATCCACAAGATCCACAGGGGCGAGAACCTGCCGAGCGTCGCGGCCGGCGGCACCTACGGCATCTACGGCTACGGCAACTTCTTCGCGAACTTCAGCGACGTCGGGTATCCGCAGGACATCCGCAACTGCGAGACCTGCCACCACGAGAACAACGCGGACGCGCCGCAGGGCAACGCCTGGCGCACGGCGGCCAACACCAATGCGTGCGGCTCCTGCCACGACGACGTCAATTTCGCGACGGGCGCGAACCACGGGAACGGCGTGGCCGCGACCGACGAGCAGTGCTTTACCTGCCACGGCCCGAATTCCGGCATGGCCGGCGTCCAGACTGCGAGCGCGCACGCGATCCCGACCAAGATCGCGGCCGGCGATTTCAAGTTCGAGATCGTGAAGATCGAGGCCATCAAGCAGGACGGCACACCGGGTGCGACGCCCTGCGCCCCCGCGACCGTCGGTTGCAGGGTGGGTGAGGGCGAATACGCCAAGCTCACGATCAAGGTGACCAACCCGCGCACCGGGGCGACCTGGGCGCTCACCGACGCGCCGTTCACCAACCTCGTGCCCTGCACGCCCGCGCCCTGCACGCCGACGGCCGCGAGGCTCCGGGCGCGCGTCGCCTACACGACGCGGAACCTCACGAATCCGGGCACCGGCAACAATCCTTCGCAGCCGATCCAGATCGATTTCCTGTCGTCGGCCGCGGCGCCGTCCGGGGCGCCGGCTGCCGCGGGCGGTGCGCCGGTGCACAACGCGGACGGGACGTATACGAAGGCCGGGGCGACGGCAATCCCCGCTGGCCTGATCGGCGGCTCCGGCGTGGCCTACGTCGAGGGACGCACGATCGTGGACACGGATCCGTCGCCGGCCACGACGACTATGCAACGGGTGGGTGTAACCGCGTCGGTCGGCGTCAGCTTCCCGATCACGGACGCGACGGCGGTGCCTCCGCGGCAGGTTGTGGACATCACGCGCTGCGACAAGTGCCATAACCGGCTGCAGCTGCACGGCGACGCGCGCAACGACAACACCGGCTTGTGCTCGACATGTCACAACCCGGGTCTCGCGCTGGGCACGACGGCTGCGACCGGCGAGCCGTTCGACTTCAAGCTGTTCATACACGCCCTGCACGCCAACAACTACAATTCGAGCAACTATGGTGGCGCGAGCCAGGACCCGGTCACGTACCCGGGTTACCTGAACAACTGCGAGGGTTGCCACCTGCCGGGGACCTACTACCCCGTGGACCCGACGGTCGTGTTCGCGAGTTCGATCGACCAGGGTGCCGATGCAGCAACGCCGTCCGACGACACCGCCATCACGCCGAACACGGCCGTGTGCTCGGCCTGCCACACGGACGACACCTCGAAGGAGCACATGCAGTTCAACGGCGGCTCGTTCGACGCCACGAAGAACGCGGACGGCACGAGCCCGCAGGCGGCTGCCGAGACCTGCGGGAACTGCCACGGCGCAGGCGAGGACGTGGACGTGAAGGAAGCGCACCACGTCGCCGAGTTCAATCACTGACGCAGCCGGGGCGGTTGCCGCGAGGTATCCGCCCCGGACCGAGCAATCGAGAACGGATGTCACACATGACCCACACCAGAGCGCTGCCCCGTCGCCTGCTGGCACTGGCCTGGCTATTGCCGATCGTTGCGCCGGCCTTCGCGGCGGACGAGCCGGCCGCGGCACCAGCAGCTGCGGCAACGGCCGAGACCGCGACCGCACCAGCGGCCGCGCCAGCCGAGACCGCCGCGGCGCCGAAGCCAGCGGAGACAGCGCCTGCGCCGAAGCCGGCTGACGCTGCTCCGAAAGCGGCTGATGCCTCCGCTCCTGTCGCCTACAGCAAGAAGGGCGCCGACACCTGCCTCACCTGCCACGACAGCGAGCGCGTGATGGCGGTGTTCCAGACGAAGCACGGGCAGCCGAACGACGCGCGCAGCCCCTTCGGCAAGGGTCATCTGCAGTGCGAGGCCTGCCACGGGCCCGGCGGCAAGCACACCGGGAAGATCAAGAAGGGTGACACCCGCCCGCCGATGATCCGTTTCGGTCGCGACTCGGTCGCGCCGGTCGCGGTGCAGAACGGCGTATGCCTCGCCTGCCACGAGAAGTCGCTCTCGGCCGAGTGGCATGCCGGCCCGCACGCGTCCAACGACGTGACCTGCGCCTCCTGCCACGACCTGCACACGGCGAAGGACCCGGTCCTCTCGGCGCGCACCCAGGACGAGGTCTGCTTCACCTGCCACGTGACGAAGCGCGCGGAGTTCCTGCGCCCCTACGCGCACCCGCTCCGCCAGGGCAAGATCGCCTGCAGCGACTGCCACCAGCCGCACGGCACGAGCGCCGCCTCGCAGCTCGTGAAGTCCAGCGTGAACCAGACCTGCTACCAGTGCCATGCCGAGAAGCGCGGCCCCTTCCTCTGGGAGCACGCGCCGGTGGCGGAGGACTGCGCGATCTGCCACTCGCCGCACGGCTCGTCGAACCCCGGGATGCTGAAGGCGCGCGGACCGCTGCTCTGCCAGTCCTGTCACTCGCAGCAGGGCCACCCGAGCTTCGCCTACGGCCCGTCCAACCTGCCCGGCGGCAGCGGACCGTCGGTGTCGACGCTCGCGCTCGGCAACTGCATGAACTGCCACTCGCAGGTGCACGGCTCGAACCATCCGTCGGGCTCGACGCTCACACGGTGACACCCATGACCAACCGCAGCCTCCTGCTCTCGATCGCCGTCGCGTCCTGCCTGTACGCCGCCGCTGCCTCGGCCGAAGAAGCCGCCGCGCCGGACACGAGCCAATGGTCCTGCTCGAAGTGCCCGTTCGAGTCGGGCTACAAGTCCGACGCCGAGCTGGGCGGCGGCTACCTGGACGATTCCTCGGCCAAGTTCGGCGACTACACCGGCCTCGACGACAAGGGCGGCTACGTGGTCGCGAACGCCGAGGGCGAGTACGTCGGCGAGTCCGGCTACTCGATGTCCTACGAGCTCACGGACCTCGGGCTCGACTCGCGCGCGGTGAGCCTCGAGGGCGGCCGCCAGGGTTCCTACGACTACTCGCTCTGGTACGACCGCGTGCCGCATTCGATCTGGGACACGACGGCGACACCGTTCCACGGCGCCGGCAACCGCGACCTGACCCTGCCGTCCGACTGGGTGGCCGCGGGCACCACGGGCGGCATGACGTCGCTGGACGGCGACCTGCACTCCGTGGACGTGGGCTACGACCGCGACCGCTACGGTGCCGCAGGCCGCTATTTCTGGGGGCAGAACCTCGTCCTCTCGGTGGATTTCCGTAGCGACCAGCGCGACGGTTTCCGCAGCCAGTTCGGCTCGTTCGGCAGCACCTCGACGCAGCTGCTCGCACCCGTCAACGACTCGACCGACCGCGTGACCGCCATGGTCCGCTACCAGACGGACAAGTGGTTCGTGGAAGTCGGCTACAACGGGTCGTTCTACAACAACGATGCGCCGTCCTGGCGCTGGCAGAACCCCTTCACGCCCATGGTCGACGGCGCCGACGTCGGCCAGATGGCGGGCGCGCCGGGCAACGACTACAACGAGATCGCGCTGTCGGCCGGCATGCACGGCCTGCCGGGGAACACGACCGTCGCGTTCACCGCGGCCACGGGCAAGGGCACGCAGGACGAGTCGTTCCTCCCCTATACGATCAACCCGGACGTCTATACGAACGCGCTGCCGATGGGCAACCTGAACGGCGACGTGGCCGTGACGAGCCTCGACCTCACGCTCACCTCGCGGCCCGTGGACAAGCTGCGGCTGCGCGGCTCGCTCACCTACGACGAGCGCAAGAACGACAGCAAGCAGGCCGCGTTCGACTCCATCGTCTACACGGACATGATCCCGCTGGTCGACAGCGAGACGAACCCGCGCTACGGATTCGAGCGCTTCCGTGCCCTCGGCAGCGCGGACTGGGCGCTGACGAGCCAGTGGGCGGTCGGCGCCGGCGGCGAGTACCGCGAGTTGAAGCGCACCGGCACGACGCAGGAAGTGAAGAAGGACGAGCTGCTCGACGGCTGGGGCAAGGTGAGCTACCGGCCGAGCGGCTACCTCGGCCTCGTGCTGCGCGCGGGCGCGCAGGAAACGAAGCCGGACAAGTACAACACGACGGTGGCGCAGGACGACGGCCAGAACCCGTTCATGCGCAAGTACAACATGGCGTACCGCTTCCGCCAGTACGGCGAACTCACCGCCAATCTCGCGCTGGGCTCGCTGCCGCTGACGCTCTCCGGCACGGCCTACTACGCGGACGACGGCTACACGAAATCGCAGATCGGCCTCACCTCTGGCCTGTACCAGCGCTACGCGCTCGACCTCAACTGGGTCATCAACGAGAAGTTCACCGCCTACGTGAACGGCGGCCTGGACACGAACGACACCGACCAGTGGGGCAGCAGCACGTTCTCCTACCGGGACTGGAAGGGGACTGTGAGCGACACGTTCACCACGATCGGCGCGGGGCTGACGGCGCGGCTGATGGAAAAGCTGTCGCTGGACCTCGGCTACACCTATGCCAGCGGCGACTCCGATACGAAGATCAGCGGCACCAACGCGGGCAATTTCCCCACCGTGAGCAGCACCCTGAACGGCTTCAAGGCCGACCTCACCTACGAGGTCAATGATCGCCTCGACGTGTTGTTCAGCTGGTGGTACGAGAACCTCGACAGCCGCGACTGGGCGCTGCAGGGCATCGGCCCCGCGACGTTGCCGACGATCCTGTCGCTGGGCGCGGACCCCTACAACTACTCCGTCAACTACGTGACGCTGTCGGCGCGTTACAGCTTCGGCAAGAAGGAAGGCGAGGCCGCGAAGGAAGAGTGAGGCGCGCCGGGGAGCCGACGGGCGGCGGAGAAGCGGCGTTCGCAGCGAACCCGGCCGGCTGCGGGGTCGCCGCAGCCGCCGGATCCCGGGCCGGCTGACGCCGGCCCGGTCGGAGAGATTACTTCTTCAGGCTCGCGTAGTAGGCGGCGACGTTCGCCACGCCGGCCGCGTCCAGCTTCTTGGCGGCCTTCGTCATCTTGGCGTCCTTGGTGCGGGTGCCGTTCTGGTACTCCGTCATCGCCTTGGTGAACTTGTCCACGGCCATGCCGGCGAGCGCCGGGTTCTCATCGTCGCCCTTGCCGTCGTCGCCGTGGCAGTCGACGCAGGAATTCTCGGCGATCGTCTTGCCGGCGGCGACATCCGCGGCGTAGGTCGGGGCGGCAATCAGCACGCCGGCGGCCAGCAGGGCGGACAGGGTCAGCTTGTTCATGCTCGAATCTCCTCGAAGTGTTGGGGTCTCGCGCCGACTGGCGCAATGCGGGCGGATTCTCGCTGAACTCGACGCCCTCACGGATAAGTGTATCCCGAAGTCGAGAGGCGTTTCACGCCGCCCAGGATGCGTTACCCGGGGTTTTTCGAACGGGCCTGGATGGCCCCGGTCAGGCCCCGAAACAGGAACAAGTGGGCTGGGACGAGCGCATACCAGTAGGCGAGGCCGAGCACGCCCGCCGGGTGCCAGTAGGCGGTGGCATTGACCCGCGAACCGGTCCCGTCCGGCCCGGGCTTCACGACGAATTCGAGCACGCCGGCGCCTGGCGCCTTCATTTCCATCAGCAGCGTCAGTCGCCGGCCGGGCTCGAGCGCGATGACGCGCCACGAGTCCACGACGTCCCCGACCCGCAGCTCGGTGGGGTGGCGGCGCCTGCGCCTGTAGCTCGGGCCGCCGACCGGCCAGTCGACGGCACGGCGGACATTCCACAGCGAATCGGCGAAGAAGTAGCCTGCGTCCCCGCCGATCGTGCACACCGTCGCGAACACCGCCTCGGGCGAGGCCGGGCCGTCCGCGTCGGCGCCCGCTCGCATCGCGTAGAACCCGTACTCCGGATGGAAGTTGCGGCAGGCCATGGCGCCCTCGACCCAGCGCGCGACGACTTCGTTGCGTGAATCCGCCTCGATGGCGGAGCGAATGGATTCCTCGAGGCCCATCAGCCGACGCGGCACCAGCTGTCGCAGGCGGGCATCGTTCGCGACGAAATCGTGCTCCAGCCCCTCGACCAGCGCTCGCGCGACGTTGGTGGGCACGGACGTCACGAACCTGAGCCAGTAGGACGAGAGCCGGGGCGTGAGCACCGGAACCGCGAGGATTCGGGTCTGCCTGCCGACCAGGCGGCCGTAGCAGCGCATGATCTCCTCATAGGTCACCCTGTCCGGGCCGCCCGCGTCGAGGATCAGGCCTGCGGCCTGTTCGACGTCACCGACGGCAACCAGGTAGGCGAGCAGGTCCGGCAGCGCGATCGGCGTCGAGCTCGAACGTACCCATGCCGGCGTGATCATCGCCGGCAGGTGATTGACGAGGTCGCGGATCACCTCGTAGGCGGCCGACCCCGGCCCGATGATCATTCCGGCGCGGACCTCGGTAACCGGCACCGGGTGCTGTCGCAGCACCTCGCCCGTTTCGGCCCGCGAGAGCAGATGCTGCGACCGCGGATTGGGCGGAATCAGCCCGCCGAGGTAGACGATGCGCCGCACGCCCGCCTGGGCTGCGGCGCGCGCAAAGTTGTCCGCCGCGCGGCGGTCGATCGCCGCGAAGTCACTGCCGGCGGCCATCGAGTGCACGAGGTAGTAGGCGACCTCGACACCTTCCAGCGCGCGTGCCAGCGATATCGGGTCAAGAGCGTCCGCGCCGACGAGTTCGACGCCGCTCCATCCCCGGGCCTCGAGAACCTCGACGTTGCGCGCGCTGGCGCGTACCAAGTGCCCGGACGCGACCAGGAGCGGCACCAGGTTGCTGCCGATGTATCCGCTGGCGCCGAATACCAGGTGCACCGGTCAGCCCCGTGCCCGGGCGGCATTGCGCACCCGCAGGGCCTCTTCCTGGTCCAGCGCGTCGAGCTGCTCTTCGATGTAGCGCAGCGAAACGTCGATCTCGGGCAGCACCACGTTCTCGAGTGCCCGTGCGCGCCGCTCCGTGCGGGCATATTCGCGCGCCAGGCGCCTCAGGTTGCCCGCACAGGCGGCCGCGGCCGCGTGCCCTGCCGCCAGGCGGTGGAAGGCTTCGGCGCACGCCCTGGCCTCGGGAAGCGGCTGTGGGGCAGGGGATCCGGCGCCCGGGCCGGCCTCCTCGAGTGAGGCCGTGAGCAGCGTGATCCCGAGGAACTGCTCCTCGTCGCTGCGCAGGGCGTATTCGTCGAGGCTCTGCCGCGGCTGGACGGTGAGGTCGTCGAAGCCGTAGGCGTCGACGGCGGCCTCGAGCGCCTCGCGCGCCTCGCGCGTCAGTACGTCGAGGCGTTCCTGAAGTTCGCGGAGTCGGCGGAGCTGTCGCATGATCTCGGTCGCGAGCAGCATGCGCTTCTCGTCGAGGAGCTCGTAGCCCTCGCGCACCAGCCGCCGCTCGTCCTGGAGCTCGAGGAACGCGACCCGGGTTGCGAGGACTTCGCCGCCTGCCTCAGGCATCGGTGGGCTCGGACAGGTGGCGGCGGATCTGGTCGTTCGAGAGCCGCGTCAGGTCCGTGCGGGGCAGTCCGCGCAGGGCCTTCCAGCCGGCGTCCATGCTCTCCTCGAGCGTGCGCGGGCCGGACTGCTGCAGCAGCTCGGTCTCGAAGCGCGACCCGAAGGCGAGGAAGGCGCGGTCGGCCTCCGGCAGGCCCTGCTCTCCCATCACGCTCGCGAGCATGCGCACCCGCACCGCGCGGGCGTAGGCGGCGAAGAGCTGGTGGGCGAGCGCCGGGTGATCGGGGTCCGTGTAGCCCTCGCCCGTGCCGGCGTCCATGAGCCGCGAGAGGCTGGGCAGGACCTTGATCGGCGGATAGATGCCGCGGCGGTCGAGCTCGCGGTCGAGCACGATCTGTCCTTCGGTGATGTAGCCCGTGAGGTCGGGGATCGGGTGCCCGATGTCGTCGCCGGGCATGGTCAGTATGGCCAGCTGGGTCAGCGTCCCGGGCAACCCGCGGATGCAGCCGGCGCGTTCGTAGAGCGAGGCGAGGTCGGAGTACATGTAGCCCGGGTAGCCCTTGCGCCCCGGTATCTCGCCGTGGCTCGCCGAGACCTCGCGCAGGGCCTCGCAGTAGTTGGTCATGTCGGTCAGGATCACGAGCACGTGCCTGCCCTCGACGAAGGCGAGGTACTCGGCCGCGGTGAGCGCGTAGCGCGGGGTCAGCAGCCGCTGCATGCCGGGCTCGTCTGCGAGGTTGAGGAAGAGCGCGGTGTGCCCGAGCGCTCCGCTCGACTCCATCGCGCGGCGGAACTGCTCGGCCGTGTCGTGCGACACGCCCATGCCCACGAACACGATCGCGAATTCCTCGTGGCGCTCGCCGCGCAGCCGCGCGCGCTGCGCGATCTCGGTGGCGAGCCGGTCATGGGGCAGTCCGCCCGCGGAGAAGAGCGGCAGCTTCTGCCCGCGCACCAGGCTGTTCATGAGGTCGATGGCCGAGACGCCGGTCTCGATGAAGTCGCGGGGCAGGGCGCGCCACGACGGGTTGATCGCCAGGCCCTCGATCCGCATCCGCGCACGTGCCGGGACCGGCGGACCGCCGTCGATGGGGCGGCCGAGGCTGTCGAACACGCGGCCGAGCATGTTCGGCCCGACGCCGAGCAGCAGCGGCTCCGGTCGCAGCCTGAGCCGCGTGCCCTCGAGGCCGAGGCCCGCGGTCGGCTGCAGCACCTCGATGACCATCGAGGTCTCGTCGAGCGCGGCGACGCGGCCGAGGCGCACGACGCCGTCCTCGCCCTGCACCTCCACCGCCGCGTTCAATCCCGACGCGCGCCTCGCGCCGCGCGAAGAGCAGCGGCCCCTCGATGCGGGTGACGGCGCCTTCGAGCAGCAGGTCAGCGAACATGGCCAGACACCGATTGCAGCGCGTCGAATTCGTAGTCGAGTTCCCTCGGCAGCTGGGCGAGGCGCTTCAAGTCGCCCTCGCCGAATTCCTCGCCCAGCCTCTGCAGCTGGCGGAGGATCCCCATCTCCGCGAGCCGCGCGGGCGCGATCCCGGCCTGCACCGCCGCCTCGGCGCGATCCGCGTAGTGCAGCAGGATGGAGAGCATCGCCACCTGGCGCGCGGGCGAGCAGTAGCGATCGGTCGCGGAGAACGACGACTGGCGCAGGAAGCCCTCGTTCACGAGGTCGGCGCAGACGAGCGCGAGCTGCTGCTGCGCAGGCAGGGCATCGCGTCCGACGATGCGCGCCATGCGCTCGAGGTGCGCCTGCTGCTCGAGCAGTGAGAGCACGCGCTGCCGCTGACCGAGCCAGTCCGGGTTGCCGTGGAGCTTCCACCAGTCCGCGAGCGCGGCGGCATCCGCGCTGTAGGAGAGCAGCGGGTGGATCGCCGGGTAGAAGCGCGCCTGCGCGCGCTGCCGGTCCAGCGCCCAGAAGCAGCGCACGTAGCGCTTCGTGTGCAGCGTGACGGGCTCGGAGAAATCGCCGGCCGGCGGGCTCACGGCGCCGATGATGGTCACCGAGCCCTCGCTTGCCCGAGAGCGTGGTGACGCGCGCGGCGCGCTCGTAGAACTCCGCGAGCCGTGAACTCAGGTACGCCGGGTAGCCGGCCTCTCCCGGCAGTTCCCCGAGGCGGCCCGACACCTCGCGCAGCGCCTCGGCCCAGCGGCTGGTGGAGTCCGCCATGATCGCGACGTGCAGGCCCTGGTCGCGGAAATACTCCGCGACCGTGATGGCCGAGTAGATGCTCGCCTCGCGCGCCGCCACCGGCATGTTCGAGGTGTTGGCGATGATCACCGTGCGCTCGAGCGAGCGGGCGGCCGGAGCGCGGGTCCTCGAGCCGCGGGAATTCGTCCAGCACTTCCGCCATCTCGTTGCCGCGCTCGCCGCAGCCGACGTAGACGATCACGTCGGCGTCGCACCACTTGGCGAGGGCTTCCTGCAGCACCGTCTTGCCCGTGCCGAAGCCGCCGGGCAGCGTCGCGCGACCGCCGCGCGCCACGGGGAAGAGCGTGTCGAGGATGCGCTGGCCCGTGATCATCGGCGCGTTGGCCGGCAGCCGTGCCGCCACGGGACGCGCGCTGCGCACGGGCCAGTGCTGGCGCATCGCGATCTCGTGCCGTCGTCCGTCCGGGCCCGTGCAGGTCGCGACGGGCTCGTCTTCCGGGTACTCGCCGGCCGCGGCGATCCAGTCGAGCCGGCCGCGGACGCCTGGCGGCACGAGCAGGGGTTGCGGCCGCGCCGTCGCGACGACGCCGAGCTCGGACCCCGGTCCCAGGTCCACGCCCGCCGTGAGCGAAGGCGTGAACGCAAATCGTCCCAGGGTCGCGACGGTTGCTCCCGGACGCACGTGGAAATCCTGCGCGCCGGTGAGCGGGCGCAGCAGACCATCGAAGATCCCGCCCAGCAGCCCCGGGCCCGAGCGGAACGGACAGCGGCTGGCCGCTGCCTTCCACGATGGTGCCGGGCTCGAGGCCCGTCGTGTCCTCGTACACCTGCGCGACGAGTTCGTCGCCGCGCAGCTGGATCACTTCGCCGAGCAGTCTTGCGGGTCCGACCGCGAGCGCCTCGTACACGCTGAAGGGTCCTTCCATGCGCGCGCGGAGCACCGGGCCGCCGATCCAGGAGATGCGCGCGCGACTCATGCAGGCGCCTCCGGGGTCGGCTCGCCGAGGCGTTCCATCTCCGGCGAGGAGTTCGGACTCGATGCGCTCGCGCGAGGCGAGCAGGCCCGGCATCGTCGCGTCCACGCAGGCGCGCCCGCAGCGGATGCGCAGTCCCGGCCCGAGGCCCGCGACGCGCTCGCACGCGCGCGCCCGCGCCGGCCCAGGTGCCGAGTGATTCGAGCGCCAGGGTTTCTCACGTCACCGCTGGCGTCGGTGTCGATCTCGAGCGCACAACCCCGGGCAGGGTCCAGTGCCGCCATCGCGGCGGCGCAGGCGGCCCGGCACCAGCGCTCGCGCGCGTCGGCGCGGAGCCACGCCGAGCCGAGCGCGGCCGGCAGCGACTGCCAGGCCTCGTCGATGACCGCGCGCAGCGAGGACTGCGAGCGCCGGCGCGCGGTGGTCTCGTGCGCGGCGCGGCGGTCGGCAAGCGTCTGCTCGATCGAGTGGCGTTCCTCCATGACGGCCTGGCGCAGCCGGGCACGCGCTTCCGTCCCAGGCGCGGTCCAAGATGGTCCGGGCCTGTTCGGCGGCAGACTCGCGCGCGTGGCGACAGCGTGTTTCCTGCTCGCGCGCCACACGACGCAACAGCGCGTCGGTCTGGGCTTCGACGATGCTCTGCGGTGCGTTCACGGTTCGATCCCCAGCGCGATGCGCACCTCGCGCGCGACGTCGGGCGGCGCGTGGCGGCCGAATGCGTCCGGCACGATCGTCGTGAGCGGCCGGAGGGCGACGAGCGCCGCGTCGAGTTCCGCAGCGCCGAGTTCCTGAGCGCATTTCGCCGACAGCAGGATCAGTTCCGCGCCGTCGGCCACGGCCCTGCGGTAAACCTCGGCCGTCTCACCCTCGGCGGGGATGCGCCGTTCCGCGCCGGCAAGGCGATAGCCGGCCGCCGTCGCTTCGTCGCCGATGTACCAGATGCGCGCCATGCTCAGCCGAGCCGGTTCAGGATCAGGATCGACACGATGAGGCCGTAGATCGCAATGCCCTCCGCGAGGCCGACCATCACCAGCACGCGCCCGAAGAGCTCGGGCTTCTCGGCCAGCGCGCCGAGCGCGGCCGTGCCGACCTGGGCCACGGCGTAGCCCGCGCCCAGGGCCGCGAGGCCCGCGGACGCGGCGGCGGATGCGAATCCCCAGCGCACCACGCCCGGGTCCACCGCTGCCGCCGATGCCTCGGCGGCCAGCGCCGGCGCGGCGAGCATCAGGGCGATCGTGGCGAGCGCCGCGGTAAATGCGGTCAGCACGACCAGTGCGGCCATCCAGCGTGGGGAAGGTTTCATGGTTTGCTCCGGGTGATCGGTTGTGAAGCAGGGGCCGGCGACGGCAGCGGCTCGAACGGGCGGCCGCGCGCGGTGAGGAAGCGGATGAAGAACTCGAACAGGATCAGGCGCGTCGTCTGGATGCTGACGACGAGTCCCTCGAGGGCGACGATCGCCGCGTTGCCGATGATGAGCACCGGCCAGTAGCCGGGCCCCGCGGCCTCGGCCATGCCGACCACCGCCGTGCACAAGCCGGAGTGCGCCAGCGCGAAGGCGCCGACGCGCACGAACGACACCGTGTTGACGCCGAGCTGCAGCATGCGTTCGGCAACCTCGCCGGCGGCGCGGCCGACGGCGCCCAGCCGGTCCTGGCTGGCGACCAGCCCCGGTCCCGCCAGCGCCCAGGCGAGTCCCACCGGCAGCGCCCAGAGCGCGCGCGCATCGAGCGCGGTGCCGACCATGCCGAGATACGCGACCAGGATGCCCGCGTCGGTCGCGACCCACTTCCAGCCCTCGTCGCGCCAGAAGAACTGCACCGCATTCAGCAGCAGCCCGGCGGTGAGCACCACCACGCCGAAGGCGAGCGCCGTGCCCAGCACCAGCAGCGGCTGCTCGAGCGGCCGGACCCAGAGCGCGGGCAGCAGGTCCTCGCGCGCCATGACGCTGCCGAACGCGAACCCGAACACGATGGCGACGATGCCGCCCGCCATGAGCAGGCGCAGGGGAGGCAGGCGATTGCGAAGCACGAATCCGGCCATGGCCACGACGAGGCCCTGTACCACGTCGCCGAACATGAACCCGAACATCAGCGGCGCGATCAGCGCGACGATCGCGCTCGGGTCGGCGTCGCGCGTGCCCGGCACGCCCATGAGACCTGCGAACACCTCGAACGGCCGTGCCCACGCAGGGTTGCGCAGCACCGACGGCGGTTCGCAGCCCTCCGGCGCCAGCGTGAATCGCAGCAGGTAATGCAGCCCACGCGCATCCAGCGCGGCCTTGAGCCGCGAGTCGTCGGCATCCGCGCACCAGCCGGTGATCCAGGCGAAGTGCTCGGTGACCGGCAGTTCGGGCACGTGGGTGACGAGCCACGACGCCAGTGACAGTTCGCCCAGCGCCTGCGGGACCTCGTGCTGTCGTGCGAGCGCCGCCAGCGCGCTGCGTGCCGATTCCTCGCGCGTGGCGAGGGAATCGCGGCGCGACGCGAGCCAGGCGGTGACCGTCCGCCGGCGTCGCCGGCAGGTCCGTGGGCAGGCTCACGGACCGCGCCTTGCGCGCGGCGAGCGAGCGGTCCAGCGCCGCGACGTCCTCGAGCGGGCCGGCCGCGACCAGGAATTCTCCCTGCGCGCGCGGGATCCGGTGCACGAGCACCGCGGGCGGGAGCGACTGCGGCGGGCCGCCTTCGGGCAGGACGTAGACGCGCCCGGCGAGCACGGGGCCCGGCGCTGGCCATGCGGTCGAGCCTCGGCAGCGCGCGCTGCCCGCCTGGTCGAGCAGCGTGGCGAGCAGCGCCGTGTCCTCGCGCAGCAGGGCGATGCTCTCGAGTTCGGCGATCAGTGGATCCGCGTCGTCGCCCACGCGCGAAGCCGCTCGAGCGCGGACCCGGGGCGCCTCGAGCAGGTCGCGCTCGGGCGCCGGAGGCGGGGCACTCGCGGCCGGCCAGTAGTGCGCGTAGCGGCGCGCCAGGGTCTCGAACTCCGCCAGCGTGACGCGCAGGTTCGGGAGCGCGAGCTTCGATTCGGACTGACTGTGGGCCTGCAGCTGCACCGACCCGGTCGCCGCCAGGCAGTCGAGGGCCGCGCCCAGTTCCTCGCGCGAGGTGAGCAGTTCGAACCAGCTGGCGGTGGCGGGCCGGAGGATCATGGCGCGGCCGGGCTCTCCTTGAGCGCGCGGGTCGCGAGCGCGCCGCGGATCCGGCGCAGGTCCAGCGCGAGCAGGCCGAGGTGGGCGACGGCCGCGGCCGGCGAGAGCGGGTTGCGCCGGAACGTGAGCTCGAGGCGGCGCTCGAATGCCGCGAGCGCGTCGTCGGCGCTGGCAGTCGCAGGCAGCGCCGCAAGCTCGACGCGCAGGCGCGCCGCTTCGCGAAGCAGGGATTCGAGCGGGGCCGCGTGCGCTGCCGCGCGACGGCCACAGCTCCCGCCAGTGCCGGATCCACGCCCCGCCCGTGTCCGCGGGCGGGGCGAAGCCGGCCGCGAGCGGTGCAAGCGGCGTGGCGCGCAGGGCTGCGGCGCGCTCGCGCGGGTCGCGCGCCACGATCGGACCGAGGACCGCGTCGCCGCGCATCCACGCCGGCGGCCGGCCGCCGCGCGCGAGCTTCTGCAGCGCAGGCAGGTAGACGATCCACCTGAGCCAGCGCACACCCTCGCGCCAGGGCGCGGGCTGCCAGCGCGTGACTTCGTCCACGTCGCGCAGCCATTCCTCGCGCAATCGCCGTTCGATCTCGTGCACGTCGGGCCGAGTCCCGAGCCGTGCCGTCCAGCGCCCGAGAGGGGAACTGCGCAGGACCTGTATGAGCGCCCCGAGGTCGGCGGTCGCCGCCACGTGGTTCCAGTCCGCCGCCGAGGGGCGCGACCCGTAGCGCGCCTGCAGGCGCGGCTGTGCGTACGCAAACCTGGTGTCAGCGCGGCTCATGATCGTCCGAGGTCAGCCGGTCTGCGAGGTTCCCGACTGCAGTGCGCGACAGCGTGCGCAACGTCTCGAGGTCCGCTTCCTGCCTGGGTTCGAGCCCGTCGAGTTCGGCGAGCGCCCGATCAAGCCGTTCCTGGGCCCGGGCGTGCAGGCGGGAGGCCCGGCGCCGGGCCGTTTCCAGGATCTGCCGCCGGCGTTCGCGCGCCGCCTCGATGATGGCCTCGGCTTCCCGTCCGGCGGCCGCAATCTCTGCGGCCGCCTCGGATTCGGCCGCGAGGACGCGATTGATGGCGTCGGCCACCGCGGCATCTGGTGTGCGTCGTTCCATTGCGGCCCTCGCACTGCAATGAAACATACGCCGCGGCACGGCCCGACGTATCGGGGGTATCCCCTACGGATCAACGGTTTAGGGCAGGAATGGCGGGCCTCGGCAGGGCCGCCCGGCGGCGCTCGTCAGCCGCCGTGTCCTTCCATCATGAGGCCCGTGCCGCCGCGCGAGATGTGCGCGACGACGGCGGTGCGCCGGTGGATCTTGGTCACGACGCCGAGGCTGATGGCGAAGGCGAGGTCCACGGTCTGGCCCTTGCGCAGGCCCATGTCGCCCGTCTCGACGAACACGCCGCTGGCGCTCAGGTTGCTCGCGCGGCAAAGCCGGCGCTTGTGGCCGGGCAACAGCACGTAGACCGTGGTGCGGGCCCGGTGCCTCGTCGTGATTCGTCGTTCCACTGGCCGAACTCTTTTTTAGTTGTCCGCGATCGGCGCGTTCCAGCCAATTATGCACCGACGGCGCGGAGAGGGAAGGGGCGGAAATCGCCGGGGCATTATGTAGATTCGCTCGGCCGTCCCGCGGCCCGCCTGCCGTGCTCCTGCCTGACATTGAAGGCCCCGGTCCGGGGCTCGGGTGGTGGGCGGGGCGCCCTGCGGTCGGGGGCGCCTCGTGGAGTGGGCCGCCGTCGCCCCCCAGGGGCGCCGGCCAGACCGACATTGACACGGGGTGGGCACCCAACCAAAATACGCGGCTCTCTGTCCGGGAGGGGTACCCAAGCGGCCAACGGGAGCAGACTGTAAATCTGCCGGCTCATGCCTTCGTAGGTTCGAATCCTACCCCCTCCACCAGGCCAGGAGAGCGGGAGACGTGGGCCACGTGGGACCGCCGGCCGGAGCCGGCGAGCGAGGCGGGTGTAGTTCAATGGTAGAACCTCAGCCTTCCAAGCTGATGGCGTGGGTTCGATTCCCATCACCCGCTCCATCCGCGGGGTGGTGGGAATGGTGTCGGAACGGTTGTCGAGGCCCACGTAGCTCAGTCGGTAGAGCACGTCCTTGGTAAGGACGAGGTCACCGGTTCGATTCCGGTCGTGGGCTCCAGGTTTCTAGTCACTTAGATTCAGAGGTAAGGGTCGTGGCTAAGGAAAAATTTGCGCGTACGAAGCCGCACGTGAACGTGGGCACGATTGGTCACGTTGACCATGGCAAGACGACGCTGACGGCGGCGCTGACGAAGGTGATGGCGGAGACGCACGGTGGCACGTTCATGGCCTACGACCAGATTGACAAGGCGCCGGAGGAGAAGGCGCGCGGCATCACGATTTCGACGGCGCACGTGGAGTACCAGTCGCCGGCGCGTCACTACGCGCACGTGGACTGCCCGGGGCACGCCGACTACGTGAAGAACATGATCACGGGCGCGGCGCAGATGGACGGCGCGATCCTGGTGGTGTCGGCGGCCGACGGCCCGATGCCGCAGACGCGCGAGCACATCCTGCTGGCGCGGCAGGTGGGCGTGCCGTACATCGTGGTGTACCTGAACAAGGCCGACATGGTGGACGACGCGGAGCTGCTCGAGCTGGTGGAGATGGAAGTCCGCGAGCTGCTGTCGAAGTACGATTTCCCGGGCGACGACACGCCGATCGTGACCGGCTCGGCGCTGAAGGCGCTCGAGGGTGACAAGGGTCCGCTCGGGGTGCCGTCGGTGGTGAAGCTGGTGGAGGAGATGGACCGTTACATCCCGGTTCCGGAGCGTGCGATTGACGGTGCGTTCCTGATGCCGGTGGAGGACGTGTTCTCGATTTCGGGTCGCGGCACGGTGGTGACGGGGCGCATCGAGCGCGGCATCGTCAAGGTGAACGACGAAGTGGAGATCGTGGGGCTGCAGCCGACGCTGAAGACGATCTGCACGGGCGTGGAGATGTTCCGCAAGCTGCTGGACCAGGGCCAGGCGGGCGACAACGTGGGCGTGCTGCTGCGCGGCACGAAGCGTGAGGAAGTCGAGCGCGGCCAGGTGCTGGCGAAGCCGGGTTCGATCACGCCGCACACGAAGTTCGAGGGCGAGGTGTACGTGCTGACGAAGGAGGAGGGCGGTCGTCACACGCCGTTCTTCAAGGGCTATCGTCCGCAGTTTTACTTCCGCACGACGGACGTGACGGGTGCGGTGGAGTTGCCGGAGGGCGTCGAGATGGTGATGCCCGGCGACAACATCAAGGTGACGATCGAGCTGATCAGCCCGATCGCGATGGAAGAAGGCCTGCGCTTTGCGATCCGCGAGGGCGGACGCACGGTGGGCGCGGGCGTGGTGTCGAAGATTCTGAAGTAAGCGGTTAGCGGTTGGCGGTTAGCGGATAGTGGCGCCGCGATGCGGCGCCCGCCCTTACTGACCGCCTGACCACTAGTCATTAGTCACTTGGCTTAATGAGGTTCGATCCGTCATCCGGAATTCGCTTCGCAGCGCAGGGCAGTAGCTCAATTGGCAGAGCGGCGGTCTCCAAAACCGCAGGTTGGGGGTTCGATTCCCTCCTGCCCTGCCAGTCCGGGCGAGCGATGAGCAGGAAGACGATCGGGCGGGACCCGGCGAGAGAAATGACCGAAAAGGTTGAAACCGGTGCCAGCATGCTGGACACCGCAAAGCTGGCTGCGGCCGTCGCGATCCTGGTCGGAGGCATCGCCGCCTTCTATCTGCTCGGCGACCTGCCCCTGGCGGCTCGCTGGCTGATCGTGCTCGCCGCGCTCGCGGCGGGCATCTTCGTCTCGCTGCAGTCGACGCAGGGCCGCGAGTTCTGGCAGTTCGTGCAGGGCTCGCGCGTCGAGCTGCGCAAGGTGGTCTGGCCGACGCGCCAGGAGACGCTGCAGACGACGCTCGTGGTGTTCGTCGCGATCCTCGTCATGGGCATCTTCTTCTGGATCCTCGACTGGATCCTCGGCGCCGTGACCGCGGCCCTCACCGGAAGGGAGGCTGACCGTGGCGCTGCGCTGGTACGTCGTTCACGCGTATTCGAACTTCGAGCACAAGGTCTCCGAGTCGCTCGGCGAGCGCATCCGCATGAAGGGGCTCGAGGACAAGTTCGGCGAGATCCTCGTGCCGACCGAGGAAGTGGTCGAGATGCGGGACGGGCAGCGCCGCCGCAGCGAGCGCAAGTTCTTCCCGGGCTACGTGCTCGTGCAGATGGAAATGAACGAGGAGACCTGGCACCTGGTGCGCGAGACGCCGAAGGTGCTCGGCTTCATCGGCGGCACGCCGGAGAAGCCCGCGCCGATCACCGACCGCGAGGCGAGCGCGATCCTGCGCCGCGTCGAGGAAGGCGCCGAGAAGCCGCGGCCGAAGGTGCTCTTCGAGCCCGGCGAGGTGGTGCGCGTGACGGACGGGCCGTTCAACGACTTCAACGGCGTCGTCGAGTCGGTCAACTACGAGAAGAACCGCCTGCAGGTGGCGGTGCAGATCCTCGGGCGCTCGACGCCCGTGGAACTGGATTTCAGCCAGGTCGAGAAGGCCTGAGGAAGGGATAGAGGTTAGCGGTTAGCGGTTAGTCGAGCAGAGCGGCGGCAGCGTGGAGAGAGTCTCCTCTCTATCCGCTAATCACTGGTCACTACCCGCTTTCTTCCGGGGAGCCCGCGCGGGCGGCGTTTGGACCCAACGAGGTAGAGAGAGATGGCAAAGAAAGTACAGGGCTACGTCAAGCTGCAGGTTCCTGCAGGCCAGGCGAACCCGAGCCCGCCGATCGGGCCGGCGCTCGGCCAGCAGGGCGTCAACATCATGGAGTTCTGCAAGCAGTTCAATGCGCAGACGCAGAACGTCGAGAAGGGACTGCCGATCCCCGTGGTGATCACGGTGTACAGCGATCGCAGCTTCACCTTCATCATGAAGACGCCGCCGGCGTCGGTGCTGATCCGCAAGAGCATCGGCATCGAGAAGGGCAGCGGCACGCCGAACACCGCCAAGGTGGGCAAGATCAGCCGCAAGCAGCTCGAGGAAATCGCGAAGACCAAGACCCCCGACCTGACCGCGGCCGACCTCGATGCGGCCGTGCGGACGATCGCGGGCAGCGCCCGCAGCATGGGCGTCGAAGTGGAGGGGGTGTGACATGGCTGCCGTATCGAAGCGCATGAAGCCCTGGGCGGACAAGCTCCCGCCGGGCAAGCAGTATCCGATCGACGAGGCCCTCGGGCTCGTCAAGCAGTTCGCCAAGGCCAAGTTCGACGAGGCGGTCGACGTGTCGATCAACCTCGGCGTGGACGCGTCGAAGTCCGACCAGCAGGTGCGCGGCTCGACCGTGCTGCCGAACGGCACCGGCAAGTCGGTCCGCGTCGCGGTGTTCACCTCGGGCAAGAACGCCGACGCGGCCCGCGAGGCGGGCGCCGACATCGTGGGCCTCGAGGACCTCGCCGAGAAGGTGAAGGCCGGCGAGCTCAACTTCGACGTGGTCGTGGCGAGCCCGGACGCGATGCGCGTCGTGGGTCAGCTCGGCCAGATCCTCGGCCCCCGCGGCCTGATGCCGAACCCCAAGGTCGGCACCGTGACTCCGGACGTGGCGGGCGCAGTGCGCAACGCCAAGGCCGGCCAGGTGCGCTTCCGCACGGACAAGGGCGGCGTGATTCACTGCACGATCGGCAAGGCCAGCTTCGAGGTCAAGGCGCTGCACGAGAACCTGCACGCGCTGCTCGCCGGACCTGCAGAAGGGCAAGCCGGCGTCGGCGAAGGGTGTTTATCTCAGGCGCGTGTCGGTGTCCTCGACGATGGGGCCCGGCATCGCGGTGGAACAGTCGAGCCTCGGCGCCTAGGCGCCGGGGTCGCAAACGATTTGATGCAGGGCCGGCTGCGGGCCGCGCGTCACCTCCTCGAGGTGGCGCGTGGCCGGGGCCGGTCATCATCGAAGACCGCAGGCGGGGATCGCGTTCCCCTTAATGGTCGCCTGCGCAGATGGTGGTACCCGAGTCAGTGCCTAACTGCCGAAGGTCGCCGCCCTCTAGAAGGGTGAACGCCCAGGGACGGGTGTTTGTGTTTTGGGACTTTCAGGCCAGGAGGAATACATGGCGCTCAGACTGGAAGACAAGAAGGCACTGGTTGCCGAGGTGAACGAGGTTGCGCTGCGAGCGCACTCCGTCGTCGCCGCGGAGTACCGGGGGCTCACGGTTGCGCAGCTCACCGACCTGCGTGCCAAGGCCCGCGCCTCCCGCGTCTACATGCGAGTGGTGAAGAACACGCTGGCCCGCCGGGCGGTCGCAGGCACTCAGTTCGAGTGCGTCGGCGACAAGCTCAAGGGCCCGCTGATCCTCGCCTTCTCGGAGGACGACCCGGGCGCAGCGGCGCGTCTCATGAGGGGATTTGCCAAGGACCACCAGAAGCTCGTGCCGACACTCGTGTCGCTCGGCGGGAGCGTTCTGTCCGGCAAGGACCTCGAGCGTGTCGCGAATCTCCCCACGAAGGAGCAGGCGCTCGCGCAGCTGCTGGGTGTGCTCAAGGCGCCCATCGGCAAGTTCGTGCGCACGCTCGCCGAGCCTCACGCGAAGCTCGTGCGGACGATCGCCGCGGTCAAGGACCAGAAGCAGGCGGCCGCCTGAGGCGGCTGCTCGTTCAGTTATCGGGTATCAATCAGACATTTTTTTGAGGAGTCACGACAATGGCTGCTAGCAAGGAAGAGATCCTCGACGCAATCTCCAACATGACTGTGATGGAGGTCGTCGACCTGGTGAAGATGATGGAAGACAAGTTCGGCGTCACGGCTGCCGCGCCGGTCGCCGTTGCCGCCGTCGGTGCCGCTGCCGCGGCCGCCCCGGTTGCCGAGGAGCAGACCGAGTTCACGGTCACCATGACCAGCTTCGGCGCGAACAAGGTCGGCGTCATCAAGGTGATCCGCGAGATCACCGGCCTCGGCTTGAAGGAAGCCAAGGACCTCGTCGAGGGCGTGCCCGCGCTGGTCAAGGAGAGCATTCCGAAGGCCGATGCGGACGGCATCAAGAAGAAGCTCGAAGAGGCCGGCGCCGCCGCGGAGATCAAGTAACCGCGATGCCCGGGCGCATGCCCGTTCATCGGCGGGCTGGCTGGCGGGGTATTCCCGCCGGCCAGCCCCGCCTTTCGTGTTTTTCAGTGAGTCGAGCCGTGTGGGCCGGGCCTCCGGCCTCTAGAGGGTGATCGCAATGGCTTATTCCTTCACCGACAAGAAGCGCATCCGCAAGGACTTCGGCAAGCGGTCGAGCATCCTCGAGGTGCCCTACCTGCTGGCGATCCAGCTCGATTCCTACCGCAAGTTCCTGCAGGCGGACGCGCACGAAGACCGGCGCGACGAGAACGGCCTGCACGCTGCATTCAAGAGCGTGTTCCCGATCGTGAGCTATTCGGGCAACGCCAGCCTCGAGTACGTGAGCTACCGCCTCGGCGAGCCCGTGTTCGACGTCAAGGAGTGCCAGCTGCGCGGCCTCACCTACGCCGCGCCGCTGCGCGTCAAGGTGCGCCTGATCGTGCTCGACAAGGAAGCCCCCGGTGCGCGCAAGCCGGTGAAGGACATCCGCGAGCAGGAGGTCTATCTCGGCGAGCTGCCGCTGATGACCGACAACGGCACGTTCGTGGTGAACGGCACCGAGCGCGTCATCGTCTCGCAGCTCCACCGCAGCCCGGGCGTGTTCTTCGACCACGATCGCGGCAAGACCCACAGCTCGGGCAAGCTGCTCTTTTCCGCGCGCGTGATCCCCTACCGCGGCTCCTGGCTCGACTTCGAGTTCGACGCCAAGGACTGCGTCTACGCCCGCATCGACCGGCGCCGCAAGCTGCCCGGTCACGATCCTGCTGCGCGCGCTGGGCTACAGCGACGAGCAGGTGCTCGACATCTTCTTCGAGAAGAACACGTTCTTCCTCTCGCCGGACGGCATCGAGCTCGCGCTCGTGCCGCAGCGCCTGCGCGGCGAGACCGCCAGCTTCGAGATCCGGGTCGGCGACAAGGTCATCGTCGAGGAAGGCCGCCGCATCACCGCGCGCCACGTGCGCCAGCTCGAGGAGGCCGGCGTCGACCGCCTGCCGGTGCCGACCGAGTACCTGGTGGGCAAGGTCCTCGCGCACGACGTCGTCAACACCGAGACGGGCGAGATCCTCGCCAAGGCCAATGAAGTGCTCGCCGCCACGACGGTGGCGAAGCTGCTGCAGGCCGGCATCACCGAGATCCGCGTCCTGTACGTGAACGACCTCGACCGTGGCGCGTTCATGTCCGACACGCTGCGCATCGATCCGTCGAAGAACCGCATGGAGGCGCTGGTCGAGATCTACCGCATGATGCGCCCGGGCGAGCCGCCGACGCGCGATGCGGCCGAGAACCTGTTCCAGAACCTGTTCTTCAATCCCGAGCGCTACGACCTCTCGGCCGTCGGCCGCATGAAGTTCAACCGCCGCGTCGGGCGCGCCGAGGTCAAGGGCGCGGGCATCCTCTACGACGCGCTGCACTTCGGCCGCCGCGGCGACGATTTCGCCAAGTCGCTGGTCGAGGCGCAGGGCCAGACCTCCGACATCATCGACGTGCTGCGGACCCTGATCGACATCAGGAACGGCAACGGCACCGTGGACGACATCGACCACCTCGGCAACCGCCGCGTGCGCAGCGTCGGCGAGATGGCCGAGAACGCCTTCCGCGTCGGCCTCGTGCGCGTCGAGCGCGCCGTCAAGGAGCGCCTGACCATCGCCGAGAGCGAAGGCCTGATGCCGCAGGACATGATCAACGCGAAGCCGGTCGCGGCCGCGGTGAAGGAGTTCTTCGGCTCCTCGCAGCTCTCGCAGTTCATGGACCAGAACAACCCGCTGTCGGAAGTCACGCACAAGCGGCGCGTCTCGGCCCTCGGCCCCGGCGGCCTCACGCGCGAGCGCGCGGGCTTCGAGGTGCGCGACGTGCACCCGACGCACTACGGCCGCGTGTGCCCGATCGAGACGCCGGAAGGGCCGAACATCGGCCTCATCAACTCGCTGGCCGTGTACGCACGCACCAACGACTACGGCTTCCTCGAGACCCCGTACCGCAAGGTCGTCGACGGCCGCGTCACCGACCAGATCGAGTACCTCTCGGCGATCGACGAGGCGCAGTACGTGATCGCGCAGGCGAATGCCTCGCTCGACGCGAAGGGCGGCTTCAGCGACGAGCTGGTCTCGAGCCGCTTCCAGAACGAGTTCACGCTCTCGACGCCGGACCGGATCCAGTACATGGACGTGTCGCCGCGGCAGATCGTGTCCGTCGCCGCCTCGCTGATCCCGTTCCTCGAGCACGACGACGCCAACCGCGCGCTGATGGGCTCGAACATGCAGCGCCAGGCGGTGCCGACGCTGCGCTCGGAGACGCCGCTGGTCGGTACCGGCATGGAGCGCCCCGTCGCCATCGACTCGGGTGTCACCGTCGTCGGGCGCCGCGGCGGCGTGGTGGATTCGGTGGACGCCTCGCGCATCGTGGTGCGCGTGAACGACGCCGAGACGACCGCCGGCGAGGCGGGCGTCGACATCTACAACCTGACGAAGTACACGCGCTCGAACCAGAACACCTGCATCAACCAGCGCCCGCTGGTGAACGCGGGCGACGCGATCGCGCGCGGCGACGTGCTGGCCGACGGGCCGTCCACCGACCTCGGCGACCTGGCGCTCGGCCAGAACCTGCTGGTCGCGTTCATGCCGTGGAACGGCTACAACTTCGAGGACTCGATCCTGATCTCGGAGCGGGTGGTCCAGGAGGACCGCTTCACGACGATCCACATCGAGGAGCTGACCTGCGTCGCGCGCGACACCAAGCTCGGGCCCGAGGAGATCACCGCGGACATCCCCAACGTGGGCGAGTCCGCGCTCGCGAAGCTCGACGAGGCCGGCATCGCCTTCATCGGCGCCGAGGTCAAGGCGGGCGACATCCTGGTGGGCAAGGTCACGCCGAAGGGCGAGACCCAGCTCACGCCGGAAGAGAAGCTGCTGCGCGCGATCTTCGGCGAGAAGGCGTCCGACGTTAAGGACACCTCGCTGCGCGTGCCGCCCGGCATGGACGGCACGGTGATCGACGTGCGCGTGTTCACGCGCGACGGCGTCGAGAAGGATTCCCGCGCGCTCGCGATCGAGAAGTCCGAGATCGAGAAGGTGCGCAAGGACCTCGCGGACCAGCAGCGCATCCTCGAGGAGGACCTGTTCTCGCGCGTGCACTCGCTGCTGCTCGGCAAGGTGGCCGCGGCCGGCCCGCGCAAGCTCAAGGCCGGCTCGAAGGTCGCTGCCGACTACCTCGCCGACATCCCGCGCGAGCACTGGCTCGAGGTGCGCCTCGAGGACGAGGAGGCGAACACCGCCCTCGAGCTCACCGCCGAGCGCATGCGCACGCAGCGCAAGGAGTTCGAGCGCCGTCTCGAGGAGAAGCGCTCGAAGATCACCGCGGGCGACGACCTCGCCCCCGGCGTGCTGAAGATGGTGAAGGTGTACCTCGCGGTCAAGCGCCGCGTGCAGCCGGGCGACAAGATGGCGGGCCGCCACGGCAACAAGGGCGTGATCTCGACCATCGTGCCGGTCGAGGACATGCCGTTCATGGCGGAAGGCACGCCGGTCGACATCGTGCTGAACCCGCTCGGCGTCCCGTCGCGCATGAACATCGGCCAGATCCTCGAGACCCACCTCGGCTGGGCCGCGAAGGGCATCGGCATCAAGATCGGCCGCATGCTCGACGAGGCGCGCGCCGCCGCCGAGATCCGCGGCTTCCTCGACCAGGTCTACAACAAGAGCGGCGGCAAGACCGAGGACCTCGACTCGCTCGACGACGCCGACGTGCTCTCGCTGGCCGGCAACCTGCGCAACGGCGTGCCGATGGCGACCCCGGTGTTCGACGGCGCCACGGAGGCCGAGATCAAGTACATGCTGCGTCTCGCCGACCTCCCCGAGAGCGGCCAGACCTGGCTCTTCGACGGCCGCACGGGCGAGCGCTTCGACCGCCCGGTGACCGTCGGCTACATGTACATGCTGAAGCTGAACCACCTGGTCGACGACAAGATGCACGCGCGCTCGACGGGCCCGTACAGCCTCGTCACGCAGCAGCCGCTCGGCGGCAAGGCGCAGTTCGGCGGCCAGCGCTTCGGCGAGATGGAAGTCTGGGCGCTCGAGGCGTACGGCGCCTCGTACACGCTGCAGGAGATGCTCACGGTCAAGTCGGACGACGTCACCGGCCGCACCAAGATGTACAAGAACATCGTGGACGGCAACCACCTGATGGACGCGGGCATGCCCGAGTCCTTCAACGTGCTGGTGAAGGAAATCCGCTCGCTCGGCATCAACATCGAGCTCGACCAGGAACGGCGCTGAGGCCGGCGCTCTCCGCCCGACTGACGCACAGGGTGAACACATGAAAGACCTGTTGAAGATGTTCAAGCAGCAGCCGACGATCGAGGACTTCGACTCGATCCGCATCGCGCTCGCTTCCCCGGAGATGATCCGCTCCTGGTCGTTCGGCGAGGTGAAGAAGCCCGAAACGATCAACTACCGGACCTTCAAGCCGGAGCGGGACGGCCTCTTCTGCGCGAAGATCTTCGGGCCCGTGAAGGACTACGAGTGCCTCTGCGGCAAGTACAAGCGCCTGAAGCACCGCGGCGTGGTCTGCGAGAAGTGCGGCGTCGAGGTCACGCAGGCCAAGGTGCGCCGCGAGCGCATGGGCCACATCGACCTCGCGAGCCCGACCGCGCACATCTGGTTCCTGAAGTCGCTGCCGTCGCGCATCGGCCTGATGCTCGACATGACGCTGCGCGAGATCGAGCGCGTGCTGTACTTCGAGGCCTTCGTGGTGATCGACCCGGGCATGACCTCGATGCAGCGCGGGCAGCTGCTCTCCGACGAGATGTACCTCGAGGCGATCGAGAAGCACGGCGACGAGTTCGACGCCCGCATGGGCGCCGAGGCGGTGCACGAGCTGCTGAAGAGCCTCGATCTGAAGGCCGAGGTGGTCAAGGTCCGCGAGGACATCGGCGCCACGAGCTCCGAGACCAAGATCAAGCGCCTGTCGAAGCGCCTCAAGCTGATCGAGTCGTTCATCGATTCGGGCAACCACCCCGAGTGGATGGTGCTCACGGTGCTGCCGGTGCTGCCGCCGGACCTGCGGCCGCTGGTACCGCTCGACGGCGGCCGCTTCGCGACCTCCGACCTGAACGACCTCTACCGCCGCGTCATCAACCGCAACAACCGCCTGCGCCGGCTGCTCGAGCTGAACGCGCCGGACATCATCGTGCGCAACGAGAAGCGCATGCTGCAGGAGTCGGTCGACGCGCTGCTCGACAACGGCCGCCGCGGCCGCGCCATCACCGGCACCAACAAGCGCCCGCTCAAGTCGCTCGCCGACATGATCAAGGGCAAGCAGGGGCGCTTCCGCCAGAACCTGCTCGGCAAGCGCGTCGACTACTCCGGCCGCTCGGTGATCGTGGTCGGCCCGACGCTGCGCCTGCACCAGTGCGGCCTGCCGAAGAAGATGGCGCTCGAGCTCTTCAAGCCGTTCATCTTCCAGAAGCTGCAGCTGCGCGGCGAGGCGACCACCATCAAGGCCGCCAAGCGCATGGTCGAGCGCGAGGGCCCGGAGGTGTGGGACATCCTCGAGGAGGTCATCCGCGAGCACCCGGTGATGCTGAACCGCGCGCCGACGCTGCACCGCCTCGGCATCCAGGCCTTCGAGCCCGTGCTGATCGAGGGCAAGGCGATCCAGCTGCACCCGCTGGTCTGCACGGCGTTCAACGCCGACTTCGACGGCGACCAGATGGCCGTGCACGTGCCGCTGTCGCTCGAGGCCCAGCTCGAAGTGCGCGCGCTGATGCTGTCGTCGAACAACATCCTCTCGCCCGCGAACGGCGACCCGATCATCGTGCCGTCGCAGGACGTCGTGCTCGGGCTGTATTTCATGACCCGCGACCGCGTCAACGCGCCCGGCGAGGGCACGTATCTTCACCGACGTGGCCGAGGTGCACCGCGCCTACGAGAACCGCGTCGCCGACCTGCAGGCGAAGTGCCACGTGCGCATCGTCGAGCACGTCGAGGCAGCCCGACGGCGCTCTCGAGGAGCGCCGCCGCCGGGTCGCGACCACGGTCGGCCGCGCGCTGCTGTTCGAGATCCTGCCGAAGGGGCTGTCCTTCGACCTGATCAACCAGGACATGACCAAGAAGGCGATCTCGGGCGTGATCAACGCCTGCTACCGCACGCTCGGCCTCAAGGAAACGGTGATCTTCGCCGACCAGCTCATGTACATGGGCTTCCACTACGCGACGCGCGCCGGCGTTTCGATCGGCGTCGACGACATGGTGGTGCCTGAGCAGAAGGGCAAGATCCTCGGCGCGGCCGAGCGCGAAGTGCTGGAGATCCAGGGGCAGTACGCCTCCGGTCTCGTGACCAACGGCGAGCGCTACAACAAGGTCGTGGACATCTGGTCGCGCACCAACGACCAGGTCGCCAAGGCGATGATGGAGAAGCTCGGCGGCGAGGAAGTGAAGGACGCGAGCGGCGCGAAGGTGCGCCAGAAGTCGTTCAACTCGATCTTCATGATGTCCGACTCCGGCGCGCGCGGCTCGCCGGCCCAGATCCGCCAGCTCGCCGGCATGCGCGGACTGATGGCGAAGCCTGACGGCTCGATCATCGAGACGCCGATCACCGCGAACTTCCGCGAGGGCCTGAACGTCCTCCAGTACTTCATCTCGACGCACGGCGCGCGCAAGGGCCTCGCCGACACGGCGCTCAAGACCGCGAACTCGGGCTACCTGACCCGCCGCCTCGTCGACGTGGCGCAGGACCTCGTCGTGACCGAGCCCGACTGCGGCACCGAGAACGGCATCGCGATGATGCCGATCGTCGAGGGCGGCGACGTGGTCGAGGGTCTCGGCGAGCGCGTGCTCGGCCGCGTCACGGCGAGCGTCGTGTTCCGCCCCGGCTCGGACGAGGTGGTCGTCGAGGCGGGCGAGCTGCTCGACGAGAAGCTCGTGCGCCAGCTCGAGCAGGCCGGCGTGGACCACGTGATGGTCCGTTCGCCGATCACCTGCGCGACGCGTCACGGCGTCTGCGCCCAGTGCTACGGGCGTGACCTCGCGCGCGGCCACCGCATCAACATCGGCGAGGCGGTCGGCGTGATCGCGGCGCAGTCGATCGGCGAGCCGGGAACGCAGCTCACGATGCGCACGTTCCACATCGGCGGCGCGGCCTCCCGTGCCGCGGCACAGAACAGCGTCGAGGTGAAGGGCAAGGGCGCGGTGCGCTTCCACAACCTCAAGTCCGTGCGCCACGACAAGGGCCACCTGGTGGCCGTGTCCCGCTCGGGCGAGGTCGGCGTGATCGACGACTTCGGCCGCGAGCGCGAGCGCTACCGCATCCCGTACGGCGCCGTGATCTCGGTGAACGAGGGCGACTCGGTGCAGTCCGGCCAGGTCATCGCGACCTGGGATCCGCACACCCACCCCGTGGTGACCGAGGTGGCGGGTTTCATCCGCTTCCAGGACTTCATCGACGGCATCACCGTCCAGAGCAAGGTGGACGAGGTCACGGGCCTCTCGAGCACCGAGGTCATGGACCCGAAGCAGCGCGGCGCCGGCGGCAAGGACCTGCGCCCGGTGATCAAGCTGCTGAACACGAAGGGCAAGGAAATCTGCTTCGCGAACACCGACATCCCGGCCGTCTACGCGCTGCCTCCCGGGGCGCTGGTGAGCCTGTCGGACGGCGTGCAGGTGTCGGTGGGCGACGTCATCGCCCGCATCCCGCAGGAGAGCTCGAAGACGCGCGACATCACGGGCGGCCTGCCGCGCGTGGCGGACCTGTTCGAGGCCCGCAAGCCCAAGGACTCGGCGATCCTCGCCGAGTATTCGGGCACGGTCAGCTTCGGCAAGGAGACCAAGGGCAAGCGCCGGCTCATCATCACCGACGACCAGGGCGAGAAGCACGAGGAGCTGATCCCGAAGTGGCGCCACCTGACGGTGTTCGAGGGCGAGCACGTCGAGCGCGGCGAGACGATCGCGGACGGCGAGCCGAACCCGCACGACATCCTGCGCCTGCAGGGCGTCGAGCCGCTCGCGAACTACCTCGTGCGCGAGATCCAGGACGTGTACCGGCTGCAGGGCGTGAAGATCAACGACAAGCACATCGAGGTGATCATTCGCCAGATGCTGCGCAAGGTCGAGGTCGTCGAGCCGGGCGATGCCGGCTTCCTGCGCGGCGAGCAGATGGACCGGGCCCGCGTGCTCGAGGCGAACGACCGGCTGGCGCCGGAGGGCAAGCTGCCGGCGATCGCCGACCCGATGCTGCTCGGCATCACCAAGGCGTCGCTCGCGACCGAGTCGTTCATCTCGGCGGCCTCCTTCCAGGAGACCACCCGGGTGCTGACCGAGGCGGCCGTGCGCGGCATGAAGGACGACCTGCGGGGCCTGAAGGAGAACGTGATCGTCGGGCGCCTGATCCCGGCCGGCACGGGCTCGTTCTACCACCTGGCGCGGCGCCGCCGGCCGGAGGAAGCGCTGGCGGCGGGGTTCCTGGACACGCCGCCGACCCCGGTGGGCGTGGAGTTCGACAAGGAACTGCCCCCGGACGAGGCCGAAGCGCCGGCGGTCTGACGGCAGCGGGGTCGGTTGCCGCAGTGCGTCAGGTTGACAGCGGCGGCTCCTGACCCTAAAATTTTCGGCCTTTCCTCAGGGCCGCCGGCACACACCCGCGCGGCCCTGCAACTTTCACATCGGGCCGCCGCAGGGCGGCCCGGTGTTTCTTGGGCGCGCCGAGCCGATTTCGGCGCGCCGGTTCGATCTGGAGTCGGTCTGGCATGTCAACCGTCAATCAGCTGATCCGTGCCCCGCGCCGCCTGGCCGGTGCGAAGAGCAAGGTGCCCGCCCTCGGCAACTCGCCGCAGAGGCGCGGCGTGTGCACGCGCGTGTACACCACGACCCCGAAGAAGCCGAACTCGGCGCTGCGCAAGGTCGCCAAGGTGCGCCTCACCAACGGCTACGAGGTGATCAGCTACATCGGTGGCGAAGGCCACAACCTCCAGGAGCACTCGGTGGTGCTCATCCGCGGCGGCCGCGTCAAGGACCTGCCGGGCGTCCGCTACCACACGGTGCGCGGCACGCTCGACTGCTGCCGGCGTCGGCGGGCGCAAGCAGAGCCGCTCGAAGTACGGCGCCAAGCGCCCCAAGGGCTGATGCGCCGTCAGCCCGCCGCCCACTAGCCCACTAGTCACTAGTCACTGCCAAAGCGGTAATTCACACATGTCCCGTCGATCCCAAGCCCCGACCCGCAGCATCCTCCCGGACCCGAAGTTCAACAGCGTGCTGCTGGCCAAGTTCATGAACATGGTCATGGAGCGCGGCAAGAAGTCCGTCGCCGAGAGCATCGTCTACGGCGCGCTCGACCGCATCTCCGAGAAGACCGGGCGGCAGCCCGACCAGGCCATCGAGCTGCTGACGCAGGCGCTCGACAACGTCAAGCCGATGGTCGAGGTGAAGTCGCGGCGCGTCGGCGGCGCGACCTACCAGGTGCCGATCGAAGTGCGCTCCACCCGCCGGCAGACGCTCGCCATGCGCTGGGTGATCGACGCGGCGGCAGGCCCGCAGCGAGAAGTCCATGTCGCAGCGCCTCGCGGCCGAGCTGCTCGAGGCTTCCGAGAACCGCGGGGCCGCCGTGCGCAAGCGCGAGGATACGCACCGCATGGCCGACGCCAACAAGGCGTTCGCCCACTACCGCTGGTAAGGGCCTCGCGGCCTTACCGACGACGACCGTCCGAGGATTTCCATCGTGCCACGCACAACCCCGATCGAGCGCTACCGTAACTTCGGCATCTCGGCGCACATCGACGCCGGCAAGACCACGACCACGGAGCGCATCCTGTTCTACACCGGCGTCTCGCACAAGATCGGCGAGGTGCACGACGGCGCGGCCGTCATGGACTACATGGAGCAGGAGCAGGAGCGCGGCATCACGATCACGGCCGCGGCGACCACCGCCTTCTGGAAGGGCATGGACGGCCACGCTCCCCGAGCACCGCTTCAACATCATCGACACGCCGGGGCACGTCGACTTCACCATCGAGGTGGAGCGGAGCCTGCGCGTGCTCGACTCGGCCTGCGCCGTGTTCTGCGCCGTGAGCGGCGTGCAGCCGCAGTCCGAGACCGTCTGGCGCCAGATGAACAAGTACGGCGTGCCGCGCCTCGCGTTCGTCAACAAGATGGACCGCGCCGGCGCCAACTTCCTGCGCTGCGTCGAGCAGATCCGCACGCGCCTGCGCGGCAACCCCGTGCCGCTGCAGCTGCCGATCGGAGCCGAGGACAAGTTCGAGGGCGTCGTCGACCTGATCCCGATGCAGTCGATCTACTGGGACGACTCGACCGAGGGCATGAAGTTCGAGTACCGCGCGATCCCGGACCACATGCTGGCCGAATGCAAGGCATGGCGCGAGAAGCTCATCGAGGCCGCCGCCGAGGCCAACGACGAGCTGATGCACAAGTACCTCGAGCACAGCGAGCTCAGCGTCGAGGAGATCAAGGGCGGGCTGCGCGCGCGCGCGCTCAAGAACGAGATCTGCCTGACGCTGTGCGGCTCGGCGTTCAAGAACAAGGGCGTCCAGGCCATGCTGGACGCGGTCATCGAGTACATGCCCTCCCCGGCCGAAGTGCTGCCGGTGAAGGGGATCGACGACAACGGTGCCGAAGCCATCCGTCCGGCGACCGACGATGCGAAGTTCTCGGCGCTGGCGTTCAAGATCCTGAACGACCCGTTCGTCGGCAACCTGACGTTCTTCCGCGTCTATTCGGGCGTGCTCAACTCCGGCGACCAGGTCTACGTGCCCGCGAAGAGCCGCAAGGAGCGCATCGGCCGCCTGCTGCAGATGCACGCGAACGAGCGCGAGGAGATCAAGGAAGTCCGCGCCGGCGACATCGCCGCGGCCGTGGGCCTCAAGGACGTGACGACGGGCGACACGCTGTGCGACCCCGACCACATCATCACGCTCGAGAAGATGGAGTTCCCGGAGCCCGTGATCTCGGTCGCGGTGGAGCCGAAGACCAAGAGCGACCAGGAGAGGATGGGCCTCGCGCTGCAGCGCCTCGCGAAGGAAGACCCGTCGTTCCGCGTCAGCACCGACCAGGAGTCCGGCCAGACCATCATCTCCGGCATGGGCGAGCTGCACCTCGACATCATCGTCGACCGCATGAAGCGCGAGTTCAAGGTCGAGGCGAACGTCGGCAAGCCGCAGGTCGCCTACCGCGAGACCATCCGCGGCAAGGTCGAGCAGGAAGGCAAGTTCGTCCGCCAGTCGGGCGGCCGCGGCCAGTACGGCCACGTGTGGCTCAAGATCGAGCCGCAGGAAGAAGGCAAGGGCTACGAGTTCGTCAACGGCATCGTCGGCGGCGTCGTGCCGCGCGAGTACATCCCGGCGGTGGACAAGGGCGTCAAGGAAGCGCTCGAGGGCGGCGTGATCGCGGGCTACCCGGTCGTCGACGTCAAGGTCACGATCATCGACGGCTCGTACCACGACGTCGACTCGAACGAAATGGCGTTCAAGATCGCGGGCTCGATGGCGCTCAAGGAAGGCGTCCGCAAGGCGAAGCCCGTGCTGCTCGAGCCGGTCATGAAGGTCGAGGTCGTCACCCCCGAGGACTACTCGGGCGACGTGATCGGCGACCTCAACCGCCGCCGCGGCCACATCCAGGGCATGGAAGACGGTCCGTCCGGCAAGGTCGTCACCGCGGAAGTGCCGCTCGCCGAGATGTTCGGCTACGCGACGTCGGTCCGCTCGATGAGCCAGGGTCGCGCGACCTTCACGATGGAGTTCGCGAAGTACCAGGAAGTGCCGAACAACGTCGCCGAAGCGGTGATGAAGAAGGCGAGCTGAGGCTCCGCGCTAACCGCTGATCACTGATCACCAGTCACTAGATTTTCGAGGTAAGAGTCGTGGCTAAGGAAAAATTTGCGCGTACGAAGCCGCACGTGAACGTGGGCACGATTGGTCACGTGGACCATGGCAAGACGACGCTGACGGCGGCGCTGACGAAGGTGATGGCGGAGACGCACGGCGGCACGTTCATGGCCTACGACCAGATCGACAAGGCGCCGGAGGAGAAGGCTCGCGGCATCACGATCTCGACGGCGCACGTGGAGTACCAGTCGCCGACGCGGCACTACGCGCACGTGGACTGTCCGGGGCACGCCGACTACGTGAAGAACATGATCACGGGCGCGGCGCAGATGGACGGCGCGATCCTGGTGGTGTCGGCGGCCGACGGCCCGATGCCGCAGACGCGCGAGCACATTCTGCTGGCGCGGCAGGTGGGCGTTCCGTACATCGTGGTGTACCTGAACAAGGCGGACATGGTGGACGACGCGGAGCTTCTCGAGCTGGTCGAGATGGAAGTTCGCGAGCTGCTGTCGAAGTACGATTTCCCGGGCGACGACACGCCGATCGTGACCGGCTCGGCGCTGAAGGCGCTCGAGGGCGACAAGAGCCCGATCGGGGTGCCGTCGGTGGTGAAGCTGGTGGAGGAGATGGACCGTTACATCCCGGTGCCGGAGCGCGCGATGGACGGTGCGTTCCTGATGCCGGTGGAGGACGTGTTCTCGATCTCGGGTCGCGGCACGGTGGTGACGGGGCGCATCGAGCGCGGCATCGTCAAGGTGAACGACGAAGTGGAGATCGTGGGTCTGCGTCCGACGCTGAAGACGATCTGCACGGGCGTGGAGATGTTCCGCAAGCTGCTGGACCAGGGTCAGGCGGGCGACAACGTGGGCGTGCTGCTGCGCGGCACGAAGCGTGAGGAAGTCGAGCGTGGCCAGGTGCTGGCGAAGCCCGGTTCGATCACGCCGCACACGAAGTTCGAGGGCGAGGTGTACGTGCTGACGAAGGAGGAGGGCGGTCGTCACACGCCGTTCTTCAAGGGCTATCGTCCGCAGTTTTACTTCCGCACGACGGACGTGACGGGAGCGGTGGAGTTGCCGGAGGGCGTCGAGATGGTGATGCCCGGCGACAACATCAAGGTGACGATCGAGCTGATCAGCCCGATCGCGATGGAAGAAGGCCTGCGCTTTGCGATCCGCGAGGGCGGACGCACGGTGGGCGCGGGCGTGGTGTCGAAAATTCTGAAGTGAGTAGTGATTAGCGGGTAGCGGATAGTTGCGGCGCTGCGCGCCCCTTCCTCACTAACCGCTGACCGCTATCCGCTAGTCACTTTCCGTAGGTACTGCACATGGCTCGCCAGAACATCCGCATCCGCCTCAAGGCGTTCGATCACCGCCTGATCGACAGCTCCGCGCGGGAGATCGTCGAGACCGCGAAGCGCACGGGCGCCACCGTGCGTGGCCCGGTGCCGCTGCCGGTCAAGATGGAGCGCTTCACGCTGCTCGTCTCGCCGCACGCCGACAAGGACGCGCGCGACCAGTACGAGCTGCGCACGCACAAGCGGCTCATGGACATCCTGAACCCGACGGACAAGACCGTCGACGCGCTGATGAAGCTCGAGCTGCCGGCCGGCGTGGACGTGCAGATCAAGCTCAACTAGTGATCAGTGATCGCAGGTGATCAGCGGCTAGTGAGGATGGGCGGCTGGCGCGGCCAGGTTCCGGCACTAACCGCCAACCGCCTGGTCCCTAACCGCTCTTTTGGACGCTTGCAAAGACAGATTTCAGCCGCTACAATAGGCGGCTCTCTCGCCGAGGCCTGGCCGGTTCGACCGGTACCGCTCGAGCGGCGCAGTCACCCGACGCGGTGGCGGCACCTCTCAGCCCCTTGACGAGTACCTGCCCGCTGTTCCGTCCGCGAGGACGGGCGGGTGAGTTTTTTTCGAGTCCCGGCCAATCGCAGTCGGGACCGTGTATGAGGAAGAATCGATGACGATCGGTCTGATTGGCCGCAAGGCCGGCATGACACGCGTCTTCACGGACGCGGGCGAATCGATCCCGGTCACGGTGATCGAGGCCCTGCCGAACCGCGTCACCCAGGTGAAGGGTGTCGAGGGCGACGGCTACCGGGCCATCCAGGTCGCCTACGGCGAGCGCAAGGCCTCGCGGCTCTCGAAGCCGCTGGCCGGGCACTACGCCAGCACCAAGGTGGCCGCCGGCGAATCGCTGGTCGAGTTCCGCCTCGCCGATGGCGAGGGCGCCGACCTGGCGCCGGGCGCCGAGATCAAGGTCGACATCTTTGCCGCGGGGCAGGTCGTCGACGTTGCCGGAACCACCATCGGCAAGGGCTTTGCGGGCACGATCAAGCGCCACAACTTCGGCGGCGGCCCGGCCTCGCACGGCGCGTCGCTGTTCCACCGTACCCCGGGCTCGATCGGCCAGCGCCAGACGCCGGGCCGCGTGTTCCCCGGCAAGCGCATGTCCGGTCACATGGGCAACATCCGTCGCACCATCGAGAACCTGCAGGTCGTCGAGGTCGATGCGGCGCGCAACCTGCTGCTGGTCCGCGGAGCCGTTCCCGGCGCGCCGGGCGGCCAGGTGATCGTGCGCCATTCGGTCAAGGCCGCGCGCCGCGCGCTGCGCAAGACCAAGGTCGCGAGGAAGTAAGTCATGGCCACCCAGATCAAGATGGTCAAGGCGGGCGCTGCGGCAGGCAGCCTCGAGGTTTCCGAGAAGGCCTTCGGTCGCGAGTTCAACGAGGCGCTGGTCCACCAGGTCGTCACGGCCTACATGGCCGCCGGCCGTGCGGGCACCAAGCGCCAGAAGAGCCGTGCCGAGGTTCGTGGCGGCGGCAAGAAGCCGTGGAATCAGAAGGGCGGCGGTCGCGCCCGTGCCGGCAGCATCCGCAGCCCGATCTGGGTCGGCGGTGGCCGCGCGTTTGCCGCGCGACCGCGCGACTACTCGCAGAAGGTCAACCGCAAGATGTACCAGGGCGCGATCCGCGCGATGCTCTCGGAGCTCGCCCGCCTCGAGCGCCTGGTCGTCGTCGAGTCGTTCGCCCTCGAGGCGCCGAAGACGCGCCTGCTCGCGGCGAAGCTCAAGGAGTTCGGCCTGTCGAACGCGTTGATCCTGGTCGAGGCCTACGACGAGAAGCTGGATCTCGCCTCCCGCAACCTGATGGGCGTGACGGTGCTGCCGGTGTCCGCGATCGATCCGCAGAGCCTGCTCGCCCACGAGCACGTGCTCGCCACGGTTGGCGCCGTGCGCATGCTCGAGGAGAAGCTGGCATGAGCAGCAAGGAAAGACTGATGACCGTGCTGGTCGCCCCGCACGTGTCCGAGAAGAGCGCGACGGTGGCCGAGAAGGCCAACCAGTTCGTGTTCCGCGTGCGCCGCGACTCGACCAAGCCGGAGATCAAGGCTGCGGTCGAGCTGATGTTCGAGGTCAAGGTCGATGCCGTGCGCGTCGTGAACGTCGCCGGCAAGGCCAAGCGCTTCGGCGGCCGCACCGGGCGCCGTTCGGACTTCAAGAAGGCCTACGTGAGCCTCGCCGCCGGCCAGACCATCGATTTCGCCGGCGTCGCGAAGTGACGTCGCAGGCAACCTGACGGAAACCAAGATGGCTCTCATCAAGACCAAACCGACGTCGCCAGGCCGTCGCTTCGTCGTGAAGGCGGACCGCTCGCACCTGCACAAGGGCGAGCCCGTCCACGCGCTCACGTCGAGCCAGAAGCGCACCGGCGCCCGCAACAACATGGGCCGCCTGACGACCCGTCACAAGGGCGGCGGCCACAGCCACCGTTACCGCATCGTCGACTTCCTGCGCAACAAGGACGGCGTCGCGGGCAAGGTCGAGCGGCTCGAGTACGACCCGAACCGCAACGCGCACCTCGCGCTGGTGCTGTACGCCGACGGCGAGCGCCGCTACATCCTCGCGCCGAAGGGCGTCGTGGCCGGCGACCCGATCGCGTCGGGCGCCGAGGCGCCGATCAAGGCCGGCAACGCGCTCGCGCTGCGCAACATCCCGATCGGCAGCATCGTGCACAACGTCGAGCTGAAGCCCGGTCGCGGCGGCCAGCTCGCGCGCAGCGCCGGGACCTCGGTCCAGCTCGTCGCGCGCGAAGGCTCGTACGCCACGATCCGCCTGCGCTCGACCGAGATGCGCAAGGTGCACGTCGACTGCCGCGCCACGATCGGCGAGGTGGGCAACGAAGAGAACAACCTGATCGTCTACGGCAAGGCCGGCGCGAAGCGCTGGCGCGGCATCCGTCCGACGGTCCGCGGCGTCGTGATGAACCCGGTCGACCACCCGCACGGTGGCGGCGAGGGCAAGTCCGGCCAGGGCAACCCGCACCCGGTGTCGCCGTGGGGCTGGCAGACCAAGGGCAAGAAGACCCGCACCAACAAGCGCACCGCCGGCATGATCGTCCGGCGTCGCAACTAGAGCCTGAAGAGGAACTCGCAGTGCCCCGTTCAGTCAAGAAAGGCCCGTTCGTCGATCTGCACCTCGCAAAGAAGGTGCAGGTTGCGGCCGAGAAGAACGATCGCCGTCCGATCAAGACCTGGTCGCGCCGCTCGATGATCCTGCCGGACATGGTCGGGCTCACGATCGCCGTGCACAACGGCAAGCAGCACATCCCGGTGCTCGTGTCCGAGAACATGGTCGGCCACAAGCTCGGCGAGTTCGCGCCGACCCGCACGTTCCGCGGCCACTCGGGCAACAGAAAGGCGAGCGCGGAGTAAGCCATGCAGGTTGCAGCAAAGCTCAAGTACGCGCGCATCTCGCCGCAGAAGTGCCGCCTCGTGGCGGACATGGTGCGGGGCCAGCCCGTGGGCCGTGCCCTCGCGACGCTGCGCTTCACGCCGAAGAAGGGCGCCGAGATCGTGCGCAAGGTCCTCGAGTCGGCCATTGCCAACGCCGAGAACAACCACAATGCGGACATCGACGCGCTCAAGATCGCGCGCATCGAGGTCGACGAGGCGCCCACGCTGAAGCGCTTCCATGCCCGCGCCAAGGGCCGCGGCAACCGCATCACCAAGCGCAACAGCCACATCATGATCCTCGTCGGCGACGGCCGGAAGGACTGAGGAGAGCAGGCGACATGGGTCAGAAGGTCAATCCGGTCGGCATCCGCCTCGGCATCACCCGCGACTGGACGTCGAGGTGGTACGCGAACACGCGCAACTTCCCGTCCTACCTCTTCCAGGACTGGCAGGTGCGCGAGTTCCTGAAGAAGAAGCTCGCGGAAGCGTCGGTGAGCCGCATCCACATCGAGCGTGCCGCCCGCAAGGCGAACATCACGATCAACACCGCCCGCCCGGGCGTGGTGATCGGCAAGAAGGGCGAGGACATCGAGCGCCTGCGGCTCGAGGTCGCGAAGATGATGGGCATGGGCGTGCAGGACGTCCGGCTCAACATCGCCGAGATCCGCAAGCCCGAGGTCGACGCGCAGCTGGTCGCGGACGGCATCGCGCAGCAGATCGAGCGGCGCGTGATGTTCCGCCGCGCCATGAAGCGCGCCGTCATGAACACGATGCGCAGCGGCGCGCTCGGCGTGAAGGTGCGCGTGTCCGGGCGCCTGAACGGCTCCGAGATCGCGCGCACCGAGGTGTACCGCGAGGGCCGCGTGCCGCTGCACACGTTCCGCGCCGACATCGACTACGGTCTCGCCGAGTCGCGCACGACCTACGGCGTGATCGGCGTCAAGGTGTGGATCTTCAAGGGCGAGGTGTTCGACGAGCCCGCGGCGCCGGTCGAAGTGGCCGAGGTCGTCGCCCCCGCGCAGGAGCAGCCGGCCTGAGGCCGCGCGAGCTGAGCGCCAGGAGATACCACCATGATGCAACCCAAGCGAACCAAGTATCGCAAGCAGCACAAGGGCAGGAACGCGGGCCTCGCGCAGCGCGGCAGCTCCGTCGCGTTCGGCGAGTACGGGCTCAAGGCCACGAGCCGCGCGCGCATGACCGCGCGCGAGATCGAGGCCGCCCGTCGCGCCATGACGCGCTACGTGAAGCGCGGCGGCCAGGTGTGGATCCGCGTCTTCCCGGACGTGCCGATCACCAAGAAGCCCCTCGAGGTCCGCATGGGCTCGGGCAAGGGCAACGTCGAGTACTACGTCGCGCGCGTCCAGCCCGGCAAGGTGCTCTTCGAGATGGAAGGCGTCACCGAGGCGATCGCGCGCGAGGCTTTCCGCCTCGCGGCGAGCAAGCTCTCGGTCGACACGTTGTTCGTCAAACGGCAGGTCCGGTGATGAAGGCGAAGGAATTGAGGCAGAAGAGCGTCGGCGAGCTCCAGGAGGAGCTGCTGAAGCTGCGTCGTGAGCAGTTCAACCTGCGCATGGCCGCGGCGACGGGCCAGTCGGCGAAGTCGGACCAGTCCGGCAAGGTGCGGCGCAACATCGCGCGCGTCAAGACCGTGCAGGGCGAGCAGTCCCGCGTGGCAGGCAACAGGGGTGCCAAGTGATGACCGAGCAGGCCGTCGAGACTACCGCCGTGGGCGCGCAGCGCACGCTGACCGGCACGGTCGTCAGCAGCAAGATGCAGAAGACGATCACCGTCTCGGTCGAGCGGCTGGTCAAGCATGCCAAGTACGGCAAGTACGTGCGCCGCACGACGAAGCTGCTGGCGCACGACGAGAACGGCGAGGGTCGCGAAGGCGACATCGTCGACATCGCGGAGTGCCGCCGGCTGTCGAGCCGCAAGGCATGGCGCCTGGTGCGCGTCGTCAAGCGCGCCGACCAGGCCTGAGCCGAGCAGTCTTAAGGAGTCCGGACCATGATCCAGATGCTGACAATGCTGCAGGCCGCCGACAACAGCGGCGCGCGCAAACTGATGTGCATCAAGGTGCTCGGCGGTTCGAAGCGCCGCTACGCCTCCGTGGGCGACGTGATCAAGGTGAGCGTCAAGGACGCGATCCCGCGCGGCAAGGTCAAGAAGGGCGAGGTCTACGACGCGGTCGTGGTGCGCACCGCGCACGGCGTGCGCCGTCCGGACGGCTCGCTGATCCGCTTCGACGGCAATGCGGCCGTGCTGCTCACGAACAAGCTCGAGCCGATCGGCACGCGCATTTTCGGGCCGGTGACCAGGGAGCTGCGCACGGCGCAGTTCATGAAGATCATCTCGCTCGCGCCGGAAGTGCTCTGAGCACCGGCGCCGGAGAGGAACGAGGCATGAGAAAGATCCGCAAGGGCGACGAAGTGGTCGTGATCGCCGGCCGCGACAAGGGCCGTCGGGGTACCGTCATCAAGGTGCTCGAGAACGACCGCGTGCTCGTCGAGAACGTGAACATGGTGAAGCGCCACACGCGTCCCAACCCGCAGGCCGGCACCCAGGGCGGCGTCGTCGAGAAGGAGGCCTCCCTCCACCTCTCGAACGTGCTGCTCTGGAACCCGGTTGCGAAGCAGGGCGATCGCGTGGGAATCCGTACGCTGGCCGACGGCCGTCGCGTGCGTTACTTCAAGTCCAACGACGAAGTCGTGGACGCCTGATCTGGCGAGGGTTGCTGGCATGGCTAGGCTGCAGACGTATTACCGGGACAAGGTCGTTCCCGAGCTCATGAAGAGCCTCGGCGTGACGAACCCCATGCGCGTGCCGAAGATCACGCGCATCACGGTGAACATGGGCGTGGGCGAGGCGGTCGCCGACAAGAAGGCGATGGACGGCGCGGTGGGCGACCTGACGGCGCTCACGGGCCAGAAGCCGCTCGTGACCAAGTCGCGCAAGGCGATCGCGGCGTTCAAGCTGCGCGCCGGGATCCCGGTGGGCGCGAAGGTCACGCTGCGCGGCGCGCGCATGTACGAGTTCCTCGACCGCCTGGTCAACGTGGCGATGCCGCGCATCCGCGACTTCCGCGGCGTGTCGGCCCGCTCGTTCGACGGCCGCGGCAACTACAGCTTCGGCGTCAAGGAACAGATCATTTTCCCCGAGATCGCATACGACAAGATCGACGCGATCCGCGGCATGGACATCACGATCACCACGACGGCACGGGACGACCGTGAGGGACGGGCGCTGCTCGAATCCTTCAACTTCCCGTTCCGCAAGTAAGGACCGGCAAATGGCCAAGACCAGCATGATCGAGCGCGAGACGCGCCGCGCCAAGCTCGTGAAGCAGCAGGCGGCGAAGCGCGCCCGGCTGAAGGAGACGATCCGCAGCCCGAAGTCCACGGACGCCGAGCGCGAGGAGGCGACTGCGCAAGTTCCAGGCGCTGCCGCGCGACGGGTCGGCTTCGCGGATGCGCAATCGCTGCGCCATCACGGGCCGTTCGCGCGGCGTCTATCGGAAGTTCGGCCTCGGCCGCCACAAGCTGCGCGAAGCCACGATGCGCGGCGACGTCCCGGGCCTGCGCAAGGCCAGCTGGTAAGGCCAGGACTGGAGCAAGACATGAGCATGACGGATCCCATCGCGGACTTCCTTACCCGCATCCGAAACGGGCAGAGCTCCGGCAAGCCCGAAGTCGGCATGCCGACCTCGCGCATCAAGCTGGCGCTGGCCAAGGTGCTGAAGGACGAGGGCTACATCGAGGACTTCGGCGTCGCCGACGGCGACGGCAAGCCCACGCTGACGGTGCACCTCAAGTACTACCAGGGCCGCCCGGTCATCGACCGCCTCGAGCGCGTCAGCCGTCCGGGACTGCGCGTGTACAAGGGCAAGGACGAACTGCCGCGCATCCTCGGCGGCATGGGCGTGGCCATCATCTCCACCTCGCGCGGCGTGATGACGGACCGCGAGGCGCGCGCTGCCGGCCACGGCGGCGAGGTTCTCTGCATCGTGGCCTGACCACGGCGGCGGAAACAGGATTCAAAACATGTCACGAGTCGCAAAAAAGCCGGTCGCGCTGCCCCAGGGCGTAACCGCCACGGTGGACGGGGAGACCGTCACCGTGAAGGGCGCCAAGGGCGCGCTCAAGTTGTCGCTGCGTCCCGGGCTCACGCTGGTGCAGGAAGGCCAGACGGTGCAGGTCCAGGTCGCCGAGCCGAGCCGCGAGGCGATGATGCACGCGGGATCGCTGCGCGCGCACCTCGCCAACTTCGTCGTGGGCGTCTCGAAGGGTTACGAGAAGAAGCTCGAGCTGGTGGGCGTCGGCTACCGCGCGCAGGCGCAGGGCAAGAACCTCAACCTCACGCTCGGCTTCTCGCACCCCGCCGTCTACGAGGCCCCCGAGGGCATCACGATCGAGACGCCGTCGCAGACGGAGGTCCTCGTCAAGGGCATGGATCGTCAGCAGGTCGGCCAGGTGGCCGCCGAGATCCGCGCGTTCCGTTCCCCTGAGCCCTACAAGGGCAAGGGCGTTCGTTATTCCGGTGAGCGCATCGAGCTCAAGGAAACGAAGAAGAAGTAAGGGTGCCGCATGGAAAAGAGAGACAGTCGTCTGAAGCGCGCCCGCCGCGGCCGCGCCAAGATCCAGGAGCTGAAGGTCATGCGCCTCTCGGTGCATCGGACCGCGCAGCACATTTATGCGCAGGTGTTCGACCCGCAGTCGCGCGTGGTCGCGGTCGCATCGACCCTGCAGGACGCCGTCGCCGAGGGCCTCAAGGGCACCGGCAACGTCGAGGCCGCGAAGGCGGTGGGCAAGGCGATCGCGGAGCGGGCCAAGGCGAAGGGCATCACCCGCGTGGCGTTCGACCGGTCTGGCTTCAGGTACCACGGGCGCGTCAAGGCGCTCGCGGAGTCCGCGCGCGAGCACGGGCTCGAGTTCTGAGCCCGTCACCGTACTGATTCCGAGGAGCAGCAATGGCGAGAATTGAAAAGGCCGCGTCCGCCGACGAGTTCATCGAGAAGCTCGTGGCGGTCAATCGCGTCGCGAAGGTCGTCAAGGGTGGCCGCCAGTTCGGCTTCACCGCGTTGACGGTTGTGGGCGACGGCAACGGCCGCGTCGGCTTCGGCTATGGCAAGGCGCGCGAAGTGCCGGTCGCCATCCAGAAGGCGATGCAGCAGGCGCGCAAGAACCTGACGAACGTCAGCCTGCGCAATACGACGCTGCATTTCGCGGTGACGGGACGCCATGGCACCGCGAAGGTGTACATGCAGCCCGCCGCGGACGGCACCGGCGTGATCGCGGGTGGCAGCATGCGCGCCGTGTTCGAGTGCGCGGGCGTGCGCAACGTCCTCGCCAAGAGCTACGGCTCGCGCAACCCGATCAACGTGGTGCGCGCGACCATGAACGCGCTCACGCTGGCGCCGTCGCCCGAGCAGATCGCGGCCAAGCGCGGCAAGCGCCTCGCCGACCTCGTGGGGTGAGCGACATGGACAAGCAGACAGCACTTCGGCAGAAGACCGTCAAGGTGACGCTGGTGAAGAGCGTCTACGGCCAGTTGCGCCGGCATCGCGCCACCGCGAGCGGGCTCGGGCTGCGCCGCATGAACCAGACCGTGGTCGTGGCGGACACGCGGGAGAACCGCGGCATGATCAACGCCTCGCGGCACCTGTTCCGCGTGGAAGAGGCCTGAGCACATCATGAAAATGAACAGCATTTCCCCGGCGGCGGGCTCGAAGAAGATCGCGCGGCGCGTGGGTCGCGGCGCTTCGGCCGGCCAGGGCAAGACCTGCGGCCGTGGCGTGAAGGGCCAGCGCGCCCGCAAGGGCGGCTACCACAAGGTCGGCTTCGAGGGCGGCCAGATGCCGCTGCAGCGCCGGTTGCCGAAGATCGGCTTCCGCTCGAAGATCTCGCCGCTCGTGGCCGAGGTCCGCCTCAATGAACTCGCGCTCGTCGCGGGTGGCGTCGTCGACCTCGACGCGCTGAAGAAGGCCGGTGTCGTGCCGGCGAACGCCGTGCGTGCCCGCGTCATGCTGTCCGGCGAGATCAAGACCGCCGTGACCGTGAAGGGCGTCGGCGTCACCAAGGGCGCGCGCGCGGCGATCGAAGCCGCCGGCGGCACGGTCGAGGCCGCCTGAGCGGACCGACCAGGCAAGGATCCCTAAGTGGCCAACCCCCTTTCATCGAATCCCGTCGCCGCGCTCGGCGAGGCCGGCCGGTTCACCGAACTGCGGAGGAGGTTTCTCTTCCTGCTCGGTGGCCTGGTCGTCTACCGGATCGGCACGTTCATCCCGGTGCCCGGCATCGACCCGGTGGCGCTGGCGCGCTTCTTCCAGGACCAGCAGGGCACGATCCTGAGCATGTTCAACATGTTCTCGGGCGGCGCGCTGCAGCGCCTGTCGATCTTCGCGATGGGCGTGATGCCGTACATCTCGGCGTCCATCATCGTGCAGATGATGGCCGTGGTGGTGCCGCAGCTGCAGGCGCTGCGCAAGGAAGGCGAGGCCGGCCGCCGCAAGCTCACGCAGTACACGCGCTGGGGCACGGTGGGCCTCGCGGCCTTCCAGGGCGCCGGCGCCGCCGTCGCGTTCCAGAACCAGGGCGTCGTGCTCAACCCGGGGCCGCAGTTCGTGTTCATGGCCACGATCACGCTGGTCGCGGGCACGATGTTCCTGATGTGGCTCGGCGAGCAGATCACCGAGCGTGGCCTCGGCAACGGCATCTCCATGATCATCCTCGCGGGCATCGTCGCGGGCCTGCCGGCCGCGATCGGCGGCACGCTCGAGCTGGTGCGCAACGGCGAGATCAACCCGGCGCTGGCGCTGATCCTGGTGCTGATGGTCGGCGCGGTCACGGCCTTCGTCGTGTTCGTCGAGCGCGCCCAGCGCCGCATCCCGGTCAACTACGCCAAGCGCCAGCAGGGCCGCCGCATGTTCGCGGGGACGACCACGCACCTGCCGTTCAAGCTCAACATGTCGGGCGTGATCCCGCCGATCTTCGCCTCGAGCCTGCTGCTCTTCCCGGCGACGATCGCCAGCTGGTTCGGCACCTCCGAGAACTTCGGCTGGCTGCAGAACGTCGCCGCCAGCCTCGGCATCGGCCAGCCCGTGCACATGATCCTCTACGCCGGCCTGATCATCTTCTTCTGCTTCTTCTACACCGCGCTGGTGTTCAACTCGCGCGAGACGGCGGAGAACCTGAAGAAGTCCGGCGCCTTCATCCCGGGCATCCGCCCGGGCCAGCACACCGCCGAGTACATCGACAAGGTGCTCACCCGGCTCACGGTCTGGGGCGCGCTGTACGTGACCGCTCGTGTGCCTGATCCCCGAGATCCTGATTTCCCAGTTCCGCGTGCCGTTCTATTTCGGCGGCACCTCGCTCCTGATCATCGTGGTGGTGATCATGGACTTCATGGCCCAGCTGCAGGCGCACCTGATGTCGCACCAGTACGAGGGGCTGATGAAAAAGGCCAACCTGCGCGGCTACGGCCGAGCCGGGCAGCTGCGCTGAGCGGCCGCCCCCGTCGGAGAATGACCCATGAAAGTTCGACCCTCAGTCAAACGGATCTGCAAGAACTGCAAGGTGGTGCGCCGCCGCGGCGTGGTCTACGTCATCTGCAGCAGTGACAAGCGGCACAAGCAGCGGCAAGGCTGAGCCTAGGCCGACTGCATTGAGTAACCAGCGTAATTCAGTTATTATTTCGGGCTTTTCGCGCCCCGGAGTGAGCCTCAAATGGCCCGTATCGCCGGCATAAACATTCCGATGAACAAGCACGTGTGGGTGGGCCTCACGTCCATCTACGGCGTCGGCCGCAGCCAGGCGCAGCGCGCCTGCGAGGCGGCGGGCGTCAAGCCGGACACCAAGGTCAAGGACCTGACCGAGCCCGAGGTGGCTGCGCTGCGTTCCGCGATCGCCCGCCTGCCGGTCGAAGGCGACCTGCGACGCGAAGTCTCGATGAACATCAAGCGGCTGATGGACCTCGGTAGCTACCGCGGTATCCGTCACCGCAAGGGCCTGCCGATGCGGGGCCAGCGCACGCGCACCAATGCGCGCACGCGCAAGGGCCCGCGCAAGGCGGCGGTGAAGTTGAACGCTCCTGTTGGCAAGGCCTGATCGGCCGCGCCCTCTGAACGAGGCCTGAATCCTCATGTCCGATGACAAGAAGCAGACGTCTGGCGCCGGCAAGCCGCGCAAGAAGGTCAAGCGCATGGTGACCGACGGCATCGCGCACGTGCACGCGTCGTTCAACAACACGGTGGTGACCATCACCGACCGGCAGGGCAACACGCTGTCCTGGGCGACGTCGGGCGGCTGCGGCTTCCGCGGCTCGCGCAAGAGCACGCCGTTCGCCGCGCAGGTTGCGGCCGAGAAGGCGGGCACCGCCGCGCAGGAGTATGGCTTGAGGACGGTCGAAGTGCGTGTGCGCGGGCCGGGCCCGGGCCGCGAGTCGGCCGTGCGCGCGCTGAATGCCGCCGGCCTCAAGGTGACCAGCATCGAGGACGTGACGCCGATCCCGCACAACGGGTGCCGTCCGCCCAAGAAGCGCCGCGTCTGATCGCGCGCAGCCGAGGAAGATCGAAATGGCCAGGTATCTTGGACCGAAGTGCAAGCTCTCGCGCCGCGAGGGCACCGACCTTTTCCTGAAGAGCGGCGTCAAGTCGCTCGAGTCGAAGTGCAAGCTCGAAGTGCCGCCGGGCGGCGTCAAGGGCGAGCGCCGCGCGCGCGTGTCGGGCTACGGCCTGCAGCTGCGCGAGAAGCAGAAGCTGCGCCGCATGTACGGCGTGCTCGAGCGCCAGTTCCGCGGCTATTACCAGAAGGCCGCCGGCCGTCCGGGCGCCACGGGCGAGACGCTGCTGCAGCTGCTCGAGGGCCGCCTCGACAACGTCGTGTACCGCATGGGCTTCGCGACCACGCGCAACGAGGCGCGCCAGCTCGTGAGCCACCGCTCGGTCACCGTGAACGGCGAGATGGTCAGCATCCCGTCGTTCCAGTGCAAGGGCGGCGAGGTGATCGCGCTGCGCGAGAAGGCGCAGAAGCAGGCGCGCGTGCAGCAGGCGCTGCAGATCCGTGGCCAGGTCGGATTCCCCGACTGGGTCGAAGTCGACGAGAAGAAGTTCTCGGGTGTCCTGAAGTCGCTGCCCGAGCGTGGCGACATCCTCCCGGACATCAACGAGAGCCTCGTCGTCGAGTTGTACTCCAAGTAATCACGCAGGGTGACCACCATGCACTCAGCCATTGGCGAGTTCCTCCGCCCGCGCGTCGTCAAGGTGACGCCGACGGCCCCCCGCCACGCCCGCGTGGTCATCGAGCCGTTCGAGCGCGGCTTCGGCCACACGCTCGGCAACGCGCTGCGGCGCGTGCTGCTGTCGTCGATGCCGGGCAGCGCGATCACCGAGGCCGAGATCGAGGGCGTGCTGCACGAGTACACCAGCATCGAGGGCGTCCAGGAGGACGTCGTCGAGATCCTGCTGAACCTCAAGCAGGTCGCGCTGCGCCTGAACGCGCGCGAGACGTCCGAGCTGCGCCTGTCGAAGAAGGGCCCGGGCCCGGTCCGCGCCGGCGACATCCAGGGCGACCACGACGTCGAGATCCTCAATCCGGAGCTCGTGATCGCGAACCTGACCAAGGCCGGCGAGCTCGTGATGACGCTGAAGGTCGAGCGCGGCCGCGGCTATCGCCCGGCGGGCCAGCGCCTCGCGTTCGAGGAGGCGAGCCGCCCGATCGGCCGCCTGCTGCTCGACGCGTCGTTCAGCCCGATCCGCAAGGTCACCTACAACGTCGAGGCAGCGCGCGTCGAGCAGCGCACCGACCTCGACAAGCTGATCATCGACATCGAGACCAACGGCACGATCGACCCGGAAGAGGCGATCCGCCGCGCCGGCTCGATCCTGAAGGACCAGCTGTCCGTGTTCGTCGACCTGCAGGGCCAGGACGAGGACAAGGCGAAGCCGAGCGAGCACCACTTCGACCCGCTGCTGCTGCGCCCGGTCGACGAGCTCGAGCTCACGGTCCGCAGCGCGAACTGCCTGAAGGCCGAGAACATCCACTACATCGGCGACCTCGTGCAGAAGACCGAGGTCGAGCTGCTGCGCACGCCGAACCTCGGCAAGAAGTCGCTCACCGAGATCAAGGAAGTGCTCGAGAGCCACGGGCTCACGCTCGGCATGCGCCTCGACAACTGGCCGCCGGCCGGCCTGAAGCGCGACGAAGAGCGCGACGTCATCTGAAGTGACCAATGATCAGTGATCAGCGGCTAGTCGGAGCACCGACCGCGGATCGAGGCGAGAGACGAAGATGAGACACGGACTTTCCGGGCGGCAGCTTAGCCGCAACTCCACGCATCGCTCGGCGATGCTGCGCAACATGGCGGCATCGCTGCTGCGCCACGAGACCATCCGCACGACCGTGCCGAAGGCGAAGGAACTGCGCCGCTACGTCGAGCCGCTGATCACGCTCGGCAAGATCGACAGCCAGGCCAATCGTCGCCGCGCGTTCGCCAGGCTGCGCGACGCCGAGATCGTCGTGAAGCTGTTCGACGAGCTGGGCCCGCGCTTCAAGGCGCGCCCGGGCGGCTATACCCGCATCCTGCACATGGCGAACCGTGCCGGCGACAATGCCGACATGGCGCTGATGGCGCTGGTCGACCAGGCGGCGCCGGCCGCGAGGCCGCGAAGCCGGCCGACGAGGCCGCGGCGAAGCCGCAGGCCCGCAAGAAGAAGGCCGCCGCGCCGGCGGCCGAAAGCGCGGCGAGGAGCCGGCGAAGAAGCCGCGCGCGCCGCGCAAGAAGAAGACCGCCGCGGCCTGAACGGGCCGCGCGGGTTGAGCGAGAGAAGCCGGGCCGCAGCCCGGCTTCTTTTTTTCGGCGGCCATGAACATATCGTTGGCCGGGACCAGTGCAGCGCCTGCCACGGCCGCGAGTCGTACGGGCCGGACACAGGAGTTTAACATGAGCCTGATGAAGGAATTCAAGGAATTCGCGATGAAGGGCAACGTCGTCGACATGGCGGTCGGCGTCGTGATCGGAGCCGCGTTCGGCAAGATCGTCTCGTCGCTGGTCGGCGACGTCGTCATGCCGCTGCTCGGCAAGCTCGTCGGCGGGGCCAACTTCACGGATCTGGCGATCTCCCTCGGCACCGACCCGGCGGGCGAGCCGGTGCTGCTGAAGTACGGGGCGTTCCTGCAGTCCGTGTTCGACTTCCTGGTGATCGCGGCCGCGATCTTCATGGCGATGAAGGCCATCAACAAGCTCAAGGCGCCGCCGCCGGCCGCGCCCCCGGCGCCCCCGGCCGATGTCGCGCTGCTGACCGAGATCCGCGACCTGCTGAAGAAGTAGCAGGGAATTCGGTGCCTGGCACCGAATTTCGGTTCGAAATTCGGTGCCAGGCACCTAATTTCCTAATTATCTGCGAAGGCGTCGCGCGTCAGGTTCTCGGGCGCGCCCACGGTGCAGACGACGTCGTCCTCGATGCGGATGCCGCCATACGGGCGCAACCGCTCGACCGCGTCCCAGCGGATCCGCGGCCGTTCGCTCCGGCGCGCGCCTCGTCCAGCAGCAGGTCGATGAAGTAGATCCCCGGCTCGATCGTCACGACGAACCCCGGCTCGAGCCGGCGCGTGAGGCGCAGGTACGGATGGCCCGCCGGGCGAGGAATCTCCCCGCCGGACGCGTCGCGCGCAAGTCCCGCGATGTCGTGGACCTGGAGGCCGAGCAGGTGCCCGATGCCGTGCGGAAAGAACACGCTCGACAGTCCGGTCGCCACCGCGTCATCCGCGCCGCAGTCGATGATCCCCGCATCGCCCAGCAGCCCCGCGATCAGGCGGTGGGCGAGCAGGTGGATTTCGCGATAGTCATTGCCGCTGCGGATCGCGGCGCACAGCATCAGTTGCAGCTCGTCCATCCCCGCACGAGGTCGCGAACTCGCCGTCACCGGCCGCGTAGGTGCGCGTGATGTCCGCTGCGTAGCCGCGGAACTGCGCACCGGCGTCGATGAGGAACGAACGGCGTGGACCGCCGCGCTCGTGCCCGAGGTGCTGGTAATGCAGCACCGCCGCGTTCTCGTTGAACGCGATGATGTTGCCGTAAGGCAGCTCCTCGTCGCGCTGGCCGACAGCCGCGCAATAGGCGAGGTGGGTCTCGAATTCCGATGCGCCGGACCGGAACGCATCCCGTGCGGCGACGTGACCCCGTGCGGCCATCAGCGACGCGCGCCGCATGCACTCGAGCTCGTACGGAGTCTTCACGGCGCGGTCGTAATGCAGTTGATCCAGCAGCCCTGCGGGATTGACCGCAGCGAATCCCCAGTCCGCGAAGCCCGGCTGCCACTCCCCGATAAACGCGATGCGGCGTGCCGCGAGCCCGAGGTGCCCGCGCGCCTCGTCGGGATTGAGCATACCTCGAGGCGAATTCCCGCAGCCACGGACCAGACGGCAGCGCGGGCGGCTTGTGCCAGTAGTCCGCGGGCTGGTGGAACAGCAGCAGCGGTGCTGCCCCGGCGCGTAGCCCACGAAGCTCTGCTGCACGTCGGTCAGCGGCACCCAGTGCTTGAAGTGCGGATTCGTCCGGAACGGGTAGCTGTGATCGTCCAGGAACGCGAATCCCGCACTGCCTGAGTAGATCGCGAGGCCGTCGAAGCCGTGGCTCGCGAGGGCCAGGTCCGTGCGCCGTCGCAACTCGGCGAGATGGGACGGGAACAGGGTGTCGAGATCGGTGCTCATGGGTGGGACCCGGGCTGCGTGAAGCCGACATCTTGCCGAAGACCGGCCGCTGTCGCCATTCAGAGACAGTTCCAGCGGCTCACTGCAGGCGCGGCGACCCTATCATTCACTCCGCGCAAACGCCGGGCCCGGGCGCAGGCCCTCCCGGATGGTTGCTGAATCATCGTTCGTCCTATCACCACGGGGTATTGCACATGAACTCGAAGATCGCTCTCGCCGCCGCCCTGGCCGCCCTCGCCCTCGCCGGCTGCGCCAAGAAGGAAGAAGTCAAGGAAGCCACCCAGGAAGCCGCCGCGCAGGCGGCCAGGCTGCCGACGCCGCCGTTGACGCCGCTGCCGTTGCCACGGACGCCGCTGCCACCGCCGCTGCCGACGCCGCCGCCGCTGCTGGCGCCGCCACCGACGCCGCTGCTGGCGCCGCCGTTGACGCCGCTGGCACCGCCGCTGCTGCCGCTGGCGATGCCGCTGCAGTCGCTGGCGACGCCGCTGCCGCTGCCGGCGCTGCCGCGCAGGACGCGGGCCAGGCCGTGCAGGAAGCGACCAAGCAGTAATCGGTCGCTCAGCGCAAGCTGAACAGGAAGGGCGGGTCCCGGCCGGGGCCCGCCCGACCTCCAGAGCAGAAACCGGCCCCGGGTGCACGGCCCGGCGTATCCCCAGCAGGAGGCTGGCTCGAGGGCAGTGCCCGTCACGTTACGAGACGCGCGCGACTCCGAAGACGACCGCAAGTGGATTCGAGCGGTCTACCGTGACTATCTGTCCGAACTCTCCGCCGGCAAGTCGGGAATTTTCCCCGCGCTCGGCGAGTGGGGCGTCCGCGAAGGCGAGTTCCTCGCCGGCTGGTTCAGCGACTCCACTGCCCATCCTTTCGTGATCCTCAAGGACGGACTGCGCGTCGGTTTCGCGCTGGTCTCGCGTCCGGCCGTGTTTCCGCGGCGCACCGCCGATTACCGCATGGCGGAGTTCTTCGTCGTGGGCCAGGCCCGTCGCCGCGGCGTGGGCGCAGGTGCCGCCGCGCTGCTGTTCAGCCGGTTCAGCGGCGACTGGGAAGTGGTCGAGGACGAATACAACCGGCCCGCGCTCGGCTTCTGGCGGCGCGTGATCGGCAGCCAGACCGGCGGCAAGTTCACCGAGACCCGCAGTGCCGGCGAGGTCTGCCACCGCTTCCGCACGCTCGCCCGGCCGCCGGTCGCGCCGGCCTGACCGGCTAGCGCCTGGCCGACCGTCGACGCGCCGGAGTGGGCACGCGCTCCGCAGCCGCGAGCACGCGCTTCAGGTACTGGCCGGTGTGAGATGCGGCCGTTCCCGCCAGGTCTTCCGGCGTCCCGGCCGCCACCAGCTTGCCGCCGCCGTCGCCGCCTTCCGGTCCCAGGTCGATCACCCAGTCCGCCGTCTTGATCACGTCGAGGTTGTGCTCGATCACGACGATCGTGTTGCCCTCGTCGCGCAGCCGCGCGAGCACGCCGAGCAGCTGCTCGATGTCGTGGAAGTGCAGGCCGGTCGTGGGCTCGTCGAGGATGTAGAGCGTGCGGCCGGTCGCGCGCTTCGCGAGCTCGCGCGACAGCTTCACGCGCTGCGCCTCGCCGCCCGAGAGCGTGGTCGCGTTCTGGCCGAGGCGCACATAGCTGAGTCCCGTCTCGAGTAGCGTCTGCAGCCGCGACTGCAGCGCTGGCACGTTGCGGAAGAACACGGCGGCGTCCTCGACCGTCATCTCGAGGACTTCGTGGATGTTGCGCCCCTTGTAGCGGATCTCGAGCGTCTCGCGGTTGTAGCGCATGCCGCGGCACGCGTCGCAGGTGACGTAGGCGTCCGGCAGGAAATGCATCTCGACCTTGATGACGCCGTCGCCCTCGCAGGCCTCGCAACGACCGCCGCGCACGTTGAAGCTGAAGCGGCCCGGGTCGTAGCCGCGCGCCCGCGACTCCGGCACCTCGGCGAACAGCTCGCGGACCGGCCCGAACAGTCCGGTGTACGTCGCCGGGTTCGAGCGCGGCGTGCGGCCGATCGGGCTCTGGTCGATGTCGATCACGCGGTCGATCTGGTCGAGCCCCTCGATCGAGCGACAGGGTGCGCCGCCTTCGCCGGAGTCATTCAGCGACGCGGCCACGTGCCGGTACAGCGTGTCCACGACCAGCGTCGACTTGCCGGAGCCCGACACGCCGGTGACGCACGTGAGCAGCCCGAGCGGTATCTCGACCGTCACGTCGCGGAGATTGTTGCCGCTCGCGCCGACGATCCGGATCGCGCGGCCTGGTTGTGCCGGCGTGCGCACCGCGGGTACTGCGATTCGCCGCCGGCCGCTCAGGTACGCGCCGGTGAGCGAATCCGCGGCGGCCTCGATTTCCGCGGGCGTGCCCTGGGCGACGACGCGGCCGCCGTGCACTCCGGCGCCCGGGCCGAGGTCCACGACGTGGTCGGCCTGGCGGATCGCATCCTCGTCGTGCTCGACGACCAGCACCGTGTTGCCGAGGTCGCGCAGGCGATTCAGCGTGTCGAGCAGACGCTGGTTGTCGCGCTGGTGCAGCCCGATCGACGGCTCGTCGAGGATGTACATCACGCCCACCAGGCCCGAGCCGATCTGGCTCGCGAGCCGGATGCGCTGCGCCTCGCCGCCGGAGAGCGTCTCCGCGCTGCGATCGAGCGACAGGTAGTCGAGCCCGACGTCGCTCAGGAACGTGAGCCGGTCCGACACCTCGCGCACCAGCCGGTTCGCGATCTCGCCGCGCCAGCCTTCGAGCCGCAGCTCAGAGAAGAACTTTCGCGAGTCCGCGATCGGCAGCGCGGCCAGCTGCGGCAGCGTGCGCCCGGCGACGAACACGTTGCGTGCTGCGAGGCTCAGGCGGCTGCCACCGCAGTCTGCGCACGCCCGGGTGCCGCGATACTTCGCCAGCTCCTCGCGCACGGTCGCGGACTCCGTCTCGCGGTAGCGGCGCTCGAGGTTCGGCACGATGCCTTCCCACGCGTGGCTGCGCTTCGCGTTGCCACCGCGCGCGTCGAAGTACCGGAAGTCGATGCGTTCGTCGCCGCTCCCCCACAGCAGCACGTGGCGGACGGCCTCGGGCAGGTCGTTCCACGGGGTCTCTATGTCGAACCGGTAGTGCCGCGCGAGCGACTGGATCAATTGGAAATAGTAGGCGTTGCGGCGATCCCAGCCGCGGACCGCGCCGCCGGCGAGCGACAGCGACGGATTCACCACGACCCGGCCGGGATCGAAGTACTCCTGCACGCCGAGGCCGCCGCAGGTGCCGCAGGCGCCACTCGGGTTGTTGAACGAGAACATGCGGGGCTCGAGCTCGGCGAGGCTGTAGCCGCAGGTCGTGCACGCGTAGCGGTTCGAGAACACGACCGGCGCCCGCTCGGGCTCGTCGTTGAAGGCGAGGCGGGCCACGCCCTGCGCCAGCGCCAGCGCCGTCTCGAACGACTCCGCGAGCCGCTGGCCCGCGTCGGGCCGCGCCTTGAGCCGGTCGACGACGGCGTCGATCGAATGGCGCTTGCGGGCATCCAGCGCCGGCGGCGCGTCGAGCTCGACCAGCCGGCCATCGACGAATGCCCGCACGAAGCCCTGGCCCCGCAGGTGCTCGAGCGCCTCGACGTGCTCGCCCTTGCGGTCCTGCACGACCGGGGCGAGCAGCAGTACCGCGGTGCCCTCCGGCAGCGCGAGCACCTGGTCGACCATCTGGCTGACCGTCTGGGCGGCAAGCTCCTGGCCGTGCTCAGGGCAACGGGGCGTGCCGGCACGGGCGAACAGCACGCGCAGGTAGTCGTAGATCTCGGTGACCGTACCGACGGTCGACCGCGGGTTGTGCGACGTCGCCTTCTGCTCGATCGCGATGGCGGGGGAGAGGCCCTCGATGTGGTCGACGTCGGGCTTCTCCATCACCGAGAGGAACTGCCGTGCGTACGCCGACAGCGACTCGACGTAGCGTCGCTGTCCCTCGGCGTAGATCGTGTCGAACGCGAGCGAGGACTTGCCGGAGCCGGAGAGCCCGGTGATGACGATCAGCCGGTCCCGGGGCAGGTCGAGGTCGATGCCTTGCAGGTTGTGGGTCCGCGCACCGCGGATGCGAATTACGTCCATGGCAGGTGTCCGGATCCAGATCGTCGGCGGGCAGCCTGCTAATATAGGCCCTGCCTCGGAGGCAACGCCAATCCGTACCCGCGATTCCAAGCCCAAGCCGGCGCTGCTGCCGCAGGAGCGCCGTTCCGTCGGCGCGCTCGCCGCGATCTACGCGACGCGCATGCTCGGCCTGTTCCTGCTGCTGCCGGTACTCGCGCTCTATGGCCGCGAGATGCCGGACTATTCCCCGGAGCTGCTGGGGCTCGCAATGGGCGCCTACGGCCTGACGCAGGCGGTGCTGCAGATCCCGTTCGGGCGCTGGTCCGACCGGTACGGCCGCAAGCCGATCATCGCGATCGGCCTCGCGCTGTATGCGGCAGGCTCGCTGATCGGCGTATTCGCGCACTCGCTTGCCGCGCTGTTCGTGGCGCGGCTGGTGCAGGGCTCGGGCGCGGTGTCGGCTTCGGTCACCGCGCTGCTTGCCGACCTGACGCGGGTCGAAGTCCGCACCCGCGCCATGGCGGTCGTCGGCATCAGCATCGGGCTGTCGTTCGTCGTCGCCCTGGTGCTGGCGCCCGTGCTCGATGCGGCGATCGGCGTGCCGGGCATCTTCGTCGTCATGCTGGCGATGGCGCTCGCGGGTCTTGCGCTGCTGTACCTCGCCGTTCCGGCCGAGCCCGCGCGCACCGGGGGTGCGGAAGGCCGGAAACTGGCGGCCATGGCCGAAATCCTGGCCCGGCCTGCGCTCCGCCCCCTGTACGCGGGCGTGTTCGCACTGCACTTCATCATGACCGCGACCTTCCTGTCCGTGCCGCAGGTGCTGGTGACGGACCTCGGCATGCCGACCGGCGACCACTGGAAGGTGTACCTCGGCGTGTTCGTGGCGTCGCTTGCGGGCACGATCCCGCTGATCCTCGCCACCGAGCGCAGTGGCCGGGGCCGGCTCGTGTTCGTGCTCGCGATCATGCTGGTCGCCTGTGCCCAGGCACTGCTCGGGCTGGACCACGCGCACCTGTGGCGCGTGTTGGCCGCGCTCACGCTGTTCTTCGCGGTGTTCAACTACCTCGAGGCGCGCCTGCCCGCGCTGCTGACCCAGGCGGCACCCGGCACCGACCGCGGCGCGGCGCTCGGCGTCTTCGCCACGTCGCAGTTCCTGGGCGCCTTCGCCGGCGGAGCGCTCGGCGGTGTGCTGCTCGGCCGGTACCACCTGTCCGGGGTGTTCTGGGGCAGTGCCACCATTGCCGCGGCCTGGGCGGTCATCGCCTGGACGGGCGGCAGCGGCCGGCAGATTACGCACGAACACGCCTGATTCACGGTTTCGCCCGGGGCGTCCGGGTGCCGTAAACTTCCAATCCTTTCCACGCGGGTAATCGCCATGGCACGCGGTATCAACAAAGTCATCCTGGTCGGCAATCTCGGCAAGGATCCCGAGACGCGCTACATGCCGAACGGCAAGGCCGTCACCAATTTCTCGATCGCCACGTCCGAGAGCTGGAAGGACAAGCAGACGGGCGAGCAGCGCGAGCAGACGGAGTGGCACAACATCGTCATGTACGACCGCCTCGCCGAGATCGCCGCGGAGTACCTGCGCAAGGGCTCGCAGGTGTACGTCGAGGGCCGGATCCGCACGCGCAAGTGGCAGGACAAGGAAGGCCGCGACCGTTACACGACCGAGATCATCGCGAACGAGATGCAGATGCTCGGCAGTCGCGCGGGTGGCGGTGCCGGCACCGAGTCGCGGTCGGAGCCACGAGCTGCCGGCGGCGGCGAGCGGCCGGCGGCGCCTGCGCCGGCGCGCGACGAAGGCTTCGACGACGACATCCCGTTCTGACGCTGGTTCCGGGCCGGGCCATGCCGCGCGTACACGTCAGGACCTTCGGCTGCCAGATGAACGAGTACGACTCCGCCCGGATGGCGGACGTACTGCGTGAATCCGGTGGCTATGAGCCCACGGACGAGCCGGCCGAGGCGGACCTGCTGCTGCTCAACACGTGCTCGGTGCGCGAGAAGGCGCAGGAGAAGGTGTTCTCGCTGCTCGGCCAGTGGCGCATGCTGAAGCAGCAGCGGCCGGAAGTGATCATCGGCGTCGGCGGCTGCGTCGCGAGCCAGGAAGGCGAGGGCATCACGTCCCGTGCGCCGTTCGTCGACCTGGTGTTCGGCCCGCAGACGCTGCACCGGCTGCCGGACATGATCGCGGAGTTGAAGCGCGCCGGCCGGTCGGTCGTCGACGTGAGCTTTCCCGAGATCGAGAAGTTCGATCGCCTGCCCGAGCCTCGCGCCTCCGGGGCGACGGCCTTCGTCTCCGTGATGGAAGGCTGCAGCAAGTACTGCACGTTCTGCGTCGTCCCCTACACGCGCGGTGAAGAAGTGAGCCGTCCGCTGTCGCAGGTGATGGACGAGGTGCGCGGCCTCGCGCGCCAGGGCGTCCGCGAGATCACGCTGCTGGGCCAGAACGTCAACGCCTACCGCGGCGACACGCCTGGCGGAGGGCACGCGGACCTCGCCGCGCTGATCTACTTCGTGGCCGAGGTGCCGGGGGTCGAGCGCATCCGCTTCACGACGTCGCACCCGGTCGAGTTTCGCGACAGCCTGATCGAGGCCTATCGCGACGTGCCGCAGCTCGCGAGCTACCTGCACCTGCCGGTACAGAGCGGCTCCGACCGGATCCTCGCGCTGATGAAGCGGGGGCACACCGCGCTCGAGTACCGGCAGAAGATCCGCCGTCTGCGCGAGGCGCGGCCCGGCATCAGTGTGTCGTCCGACTTCATCGTCGGATTTCCAGGCGAGACCGAGCGGGACTTCGAGGCCACGATGGACCTGATCAGGGAGGTCGGGTTCGACCAGAGCTTCAGCTTCATCTACAGCCGCCGCCCGGGCACACCGGCCGCGTCGCTGCCGGACGACGTGCCGTACGACGAGAAGCAGCAGCGTCTCGCGCGCCTGCAGCAGCATATCAATGCTCATTCGCTCGAGATCAGCCGCTCGATGGTCGGATCCGTGCAGCGGGTGCTGGTCGAGCGCCCGTCGCGGCGGGATGCGCGGCAGCTCGCGGGACGCACCGAGAACAACCGCTGGGTGAACTTCGACGGGCCGGTGTCGTTGATCGACCGGTTCACCGACGTCGCGATCACCGCAGCCATGCCGAACTCGCTGCGCGGGCGCGTTGCCGTGCCCGAGCGGAGCATCGCTTGAACGCACAGGTCGAGATGCGCGAAATTTCGCTCGAGGGCGCGGACAACGCGCGGCTCGCGAATTTCGCCGGCCCGATGGAGCAGAACCTGCGCCACGTCGAGGAGCGGCTCGGCGTCGAGGTGCGGCGGCGCGGCCACCAGCTGCAGGTCTACGGTGCGCCGGGCTCCGCGCAGAACGCGGAGACGGTGCTGAAGCGCATGTTCGAGCTTTCGGCGGGCGAGTCGATGTCGCCCGAGCGCGTGCACCTCTGCGTGCAGGAGTTCGGGTTCCCCGGGCCCGGCGAGCTGCGCGGTCCCTCCGGCGACGTGGTGGTGCAGACGCAGCGCGGCGGCATTCGCGGCCGCGGGGCGAACCAGCGCCAGTACCTCGACAACATCCGCGTCAACGACCTGACGTTCGGCATCGGGCCCGCCGGCACGGGCAAGACCTATCTCGCGGTCGCGAGCGCGGTCGAGGCCCTGCAATCGGGCTCCGTCCGCCGCATCGTGCTGGTGCGTCCCGCGGTCGAGGCCGGCGAGCGGCTCGGATTCCTGCCGGGCGACCTGGCGCAGAAAGTCGACCCTTACCTGCGCCCGATGTACGACGCGCTTTACGAGATGATGGGGTTCGACCGCGTGGGTCGCAACGTCGAGCGCCAGGTGATCGAGGTGGCGCCGCTCGCGTTCATGCGCGGCCGGTCGCTGAACGATTCGTTCATCATCCTCGATGAAGCGCAGAACACGACGGTCGAGCAGATGAAGATGTTCCTCACTCGCCTCGGCTTCGGCTCGAAGGCGGTCGTGACCGGCGACATCACGCAGATCGACCTGCCGCGGCAGCAGCGCTCGGGCCTGCGGCACGCGATCGAAGTCTTGCGCGGCGTCGACGGCGTTGCCTTCACGTTCTTCAGCGCCCGCGACGTCGTGCGTCATCCGCTGGTGCAGCGCATCGTGCAGGCCTACGAGCGCGAGTCCGGCGACGCGGAGCCCGAGGCGTGATCGCAGCGCCGGCCACCGATTTCGCGATCGCGGTGCAGCTCGTCGCGGTGCGGCCGTGGGTACCGACCCAGGCGGCGCTGCGGCGCTGGGCGGTCGCCGCCCACGCTTCGGCAATCGAGGCGATGCCCGCCCGCAGGCGCGCGGCTGCTGCAACGGCCCGGCACGCCTGTATCCGGATCGTGGGGCCGGCGGAAAGCCGTCGGTTGAATCGCGAGTATCGCAACAACGACAAGCCGACCAACGTGCTGTCGTTCCCGGCTTCGCGCGCCGAGCGCAAGCTCGACGGGGCCCTCGGGGACCTCGTGATCTGCGCGGCCGTGGTGGCCCGGGAGGCGCGGGAGCAGCTCAAGCCGCGACCGGTGCACTGGGCGCACATGGTCGTCCACGGCATCCTGCACCTGCACGGTTTCGATCACGAGCGCCCGCGCGACACCCGCGTGATGGAGCGGCTCGAAGTGGAAATCCTGCACCGATTCGGGTATCAGAACCCATACCTCCCCGTGACACAGCCCCAGCCATGAGCGAAGAACGATCCCGCCCGTCCGGCAGCTGGCTGCGGCGGCTCGTCGAGTCCCTCGCCGGCGAGCCGCAGGACCTGGAGCAGCTCGCCGAGGTGCTCGAGGATGCGCGCGATCGCGGGCTGATCGACGCCGACGTGCTCGCGATGCTCGAGGGCGTGCTCGAGGTTTCCGAGATCCAGGTGCGCGACGTCATGGTGCCGCGCTCGCAGATGGTCGTGATCCAGCGCGACGAGCCGCCGGAGCGCATCCTGCCGATCGTCATCGAGTCCGGTCACTCGCGCTTCCCCGTCGTAGGAGAGGACCGCGACGAGGTCGCGGGCATCCTGCTCGCCAAGGACCTGCTGCGTTACTTCACCCAGGGCGACGAGGGCCATTTCGACATCCGCGAGTGCCTGCGGCCCGCGGTGTTCATCCCGGAGAGCAAGCGGCTCAACGTGCTGCTGAAGGAGTTCCGCGTCAGCCACAACCACATGGCGATCGTCGTCGACGAGTACGGTGGCGTGTCGGGCCTGCTCACGATCGAGGACGTGCTGGAGCAGATCGTCGGCGAGATCGGCGACGAGTACGACGTGGACGAGGGCGAGGGCATCCGCAAGGAGGGCGAGCGCACGTTCACGGTGCCGGCATTGACACGCATCGAGGATTTCAACGGCGCGTTCGGCACGCGCTTCTCCGACGAGGAGTTCGACACGATCGGCGGGCTCGTGCTGCACGAGCTCGGACGGATGCCGCGGCGCGGCGAGGCCATCGAGATCGGCGGCCTCGAGCTCAATGTGGTGCGCGCCGACCGTCGCCGCATCGAGACACTGAGGGTGACGACGCCGCGCGACCTCGAGCTCAAGGCGCCGGGCTCCGATTGATCGCGCGCTGGGGACATTGGCTCGCGTTTCCCGCGGGCCTCGCGCTCGCGCTGGCTTTCGCGCCCACGAGCGTCATACCGCTTGCCTTCGTGTGCCCGGCCTTGCTGTTCCTGCTCTGGCACGACGTGACGCCGCGCGCGGCCGCGTGGCGCGGCTTCCTGTTCACCGGCGGCACGTTCCTTGCGGGAACGTACTGGATCTACCACAGCGTGCACCTGATCGGGCAGGCGCCCGTGTGGATCGCGCTCGTCCTGATGCTCGGTCTGGTGGCGATCATGGGCAGCTACACGGCGCTGCTCGGCTACGCCGTGAATCGCTGGGGCCCGGCCAGCGGCGCGCTGCGCTGGTTGGCGATGATTCCCGCGGGCTGGGTGCTCACGGAGTGGTTGCGCGGCTGGTTCATGAGCGGGTTCCCGTGGCTTGCGCTCGGCTACAGCCAGCTTGATACGCCGCTCGGCGCTTATGCACCGCTCGGCGGTGTCTACGCGGTCAGCCTCGCGGTGGCCGTCGCGGCCGGGGCGCTGGCGGCGCTCGTGCGCGGCAGCCGCGCGACGCGGGCAATCGCGGTCGCAGCGCTCGCGTTGCTGTGGGTCGGCGGCCTCGTGCTCGCGCGAGTGCAGTGGACCGAGCCCAAGGGCGACGCAGTCACGGTGGCGCTCGTGCAGGGTGCGGTGCCTCAGTCGATGAAGTGGGTGCCTGGACAGCGCGAACAGACGATGAAGCTTTACCTCGACCTCACGCTGCCGCACCTCGGCGCCGACATCGTGGTCTGGCCGGAGTCGGCGATCCCTGCGCTCGCGCAGGACGTGCGGGACTACCTGGACTACGGTCCGCACACTCGCGCAGGAAAAAGGCTCGTCGCTGATCACCGGAATCGTGCGACGCGAGCCCGGCACCGGATCGTTCTACAACGCGATCGTCGCGTACTCGCCCGCCGAGCAGTGGTACTACAAGCGCCGGCTCGTGCCGTTCGGCGAGTTCTTCCCGGTGCCTGCGATGGTGCGCGAGTGGATGCGGCTGATGAACCTGCCGTACTCGGATTTCGAATCCGGGCCCGAGAGCCCGCCGCCGCTCGCAGCCGGCGGTGAGACGCTGGCGCCAACGATCTGCTACGAGGACGCCTACGGTGTCGAACAGATCGACACCGTGCGCCGCTCGACGCTGCTGGTGAACGTCACGAACGACGCCTGGTTCGGCGACTCGTCCGCGCCGCACCAGCACCTCGACATCAGCCGCATGCGCTCGCTCGAGACTGGCCGGCCCATGCTGCGCGCGACCAACGACGGCGTGACCGCGCTGATCGCGTACGATGGTGCGCTGCTCGGGGAACTGCCGCAGTTCAAGCCGGGCGTGCTGACCGGCACCGTGGTGCCGCGGATCGGCCTCACGCCGTACGTCCGGTTCGGCAACTGGCCGGTCCTCGCGCTGCTGTACCTTGGCTTCGCGGCGGGATTCGCGGGCGCACGAACTAAACGCAGGTGACGGCGATGAGCGACGAGCACGGCGGGATCACGCATACGGGCGAGAAATTCCCACCGTCGCGGCGTGAGCTGGAGTACCTGCCGATCGAGGCGCCGCTGCCCGGCGAGGCGCGGCAGATCGCCGCAGGCCTGCTGTGGTTGCGCATCCCGCTGCCGATGGAGCCGACGCACATCAACGTCTGGCTGATGGACGACGGCGACTCCTGGACGCTGGTGGACACCGGCATGGCGCTCGATACGTGCCGCGAGGCGTGGCACGCACTCGAGAAAGACGTGCTCGGCCGCAAGCCACTCCGCCGGATCTTCGTAACCCACGACCACCCCGACCACATGGGGTTGTCGCCGTGGCTGCAGCAGCGGCACGGTGCGGCGGTCCTGATGTCCGCGGACTCGCACGGCTCGGTCAGCGCCTTCCTCGAGGCCGCGCCGGAGGCGATCGAGAATCGCATGCGCTCGTTCCTGGGCTCCCACGGCGTGCCACAGGAAACGGGCTCCGGCCGGGGCCTTTCTTTCCGGCAGGGAGACTGGTTCGGCGGCGTCCCGTCGCTGGATACGGCACCCCGCGACGGCGACGAGTTCGTGGCCGCAGGGCGCTCGTGGCAGGTCGTCGAGACCGGCGGACACTGCCGAGGCCACCTGTGCCTGTACGATGCGCGCGGCCCGGTACTGGTGAGTGGCGACCAGGTGCTGCCTACGATCTCACCCAATGTCAGCGTCATCTCGAGCCGCCCCGAGGCGGACCCGCTGCGGGATTTCTTCGCTTCGCTGGCAAGGCTCGAGCAATGCGCGGAGCAGACGTGGTGCTGCCCTCGCACGGACGGCCGTTCAGGGGGCTGCACGGGCGCCTGGCCGACGTCCGTTCCCATCACGAGCACCAGCTCGCGGCAGCTGCAGCAGGCCTGCGGCTCGCCGCGCACGGCCTTCGACCTGCTCTCGGTGATGTTCGGCCGCCCGCTGCGCGGTTTCCACCGCGTGCTGGCGATGGGCGAAACGGTCGCGCACCTGAATTACCTGTTCCGGCGGTCTGATGCAGCGGCGGCAGAGGGACGACGGCACGTTCGAGTTCGTCGCCGCATAGCGGCCTCGGGTATCCTTGGGGGTTCCAGACAGCCCTCGCGGCGACCCCATGCAGGAACGATACGACCCCACGGCCATCGAGCCCCAGGCCCAGCGCTACTGGGACGAGAGTGGCACCTTCGCGGTCCGCGAGGACTCCTCCCGGCCGAAGTACTACTGCCTGTGCATGTTCCCGTACCCGAGCGGGCGCCTGCACATGGGCCACGTGCGCAACTACACGATCGGCGACGTGCTGACGCGCTACATGCGCATGCAGGGCTGCAACGTGCTGCAGCCGATGGGCTGGGACGCGTTCGGCCTGCCGGCCGAGAACGCCGCGATGGCGAACGGCGTGCCGCCCGCGAAGTGGACGTACGACAACATCGCCTACATGAAGCGGCAGTTGCGCTCGCTCGGCTTCGGCATCGACTGGGCCCGCGAGGTCGCGACCTGCAGGCCCGACTACTACCGCTGGAACCAGTGGGTGTTCCTGCGCATGCTCGAGAAGGGCATCGCCTACCGCAAGACCGGCGTCGTCAACTGGGATCCGGTCGACCAGACCGTGCTCGCGAACGAGCAGGTGATCGACGGCCGCGGCTGGCGCACCGGCGCGCTGGTCGAGAAGCGCGAAATCCCGATGTACTACCTCGGCATCACGAAGTACGCGGAGGAGTTGCTCGCGGCGCTCGACACGCTGCCCGGCTGGCCCGAGCGCGTGAAGCTGATGCAGGCGAACTGGATCGGCCGCTCCGAAGGCCTCGAGCTCGAGTTCGAGATCGACGGCGGCGGCGACGCCGCTGCGCATCTACACGACGCGGCCCGACACGCTGTTCGGCGTCACCTACATGGCGGTCGCAGCCGAGCATCCGCTTGCCGCAGCGCGCAGCGCAGGGCAACCCGGACCTGCAGGCGTTCATCGCCGAGTGCCAGCGCACGGGAGTCACCGAGGCCGCGCTCGAGACGATGGAGAAGCGCGGCATGCCGACCGGCATCCATGCGATCCACCCGTTCACCGGCGACAAGGTGCCGGTCTGGGTCGCGAACTTCGTGCTGATGGGCTACGGCACCGGCGCGGTGATGGCGGTGCCGGCGCACGACCAGCGCGACTGGGAATTCGCGCGGCGCTACGGGCTGCGCATCCACCAGGTTATCCAGCCCGCGGACGGCACGCTCGTGGACATCGACGCCAGGCGCTTACGTCGAGCACGGGCGGCTGATCAACTCGGGCCGCTTCGACGGGCTCGATTTCGACGAGGCGTTCGACGCGATCGCGAAATCGTTCGAGGCAAACGGTCGCGGCCAGCGGCGCGTCAACTGGCGGCTCCGCGACTGGGGCATCTCGCGGCAGCGCTACTGGGGCTGCCCGATCCCGCTGATCCACTGCAAGACCTGCGGCGACGTGCCGGTGCCGGACGAGCAGTTGCCCGTGGTACTGCCCGAGGATTGCGTGCCGGACGGCAGCGGCAACCCGCTGAACCGCAACGAGGCATTCCTCGCCTGTACCTGCCCGAAATGCGGCCAGCCCGCGCGCCGGGAAACCGACACGATGGACACGTTCGTCGACTCGTCGTGGTACTACTTCCGTTTCGCGAGTGCCGACAGCGGCCGCGCGATGGTGGACGACCGCGCCGCGTACTGGCTGCCGGTGGACCAGTACATCGGCGGCATCGAGCACGCGATCCTGCACCTGCTCTACTCGCGCTTCTGGACACGCGTGATGCGCGACCTCGGCCTCACGCAGCTCGACGAGCCGTTCACGAACCTGCTGACGCAGGGCATGGTGCTGAACGAAATCTACTTCCGGAAGCCCGCATCGGGCCGCGTCGTGTACTACAACCCGGCCGACGTCGACGTGCAGGTCGACGACAAGGGCGCGCGCATCGGCGCCGTGCTGCGAGCCGATGGGCAGCCCGTGGAAATGGGCGGCATCGGTACGATGTCGAAGTCGAAGGGCAACGGCGTCGACCCGCAGGCGCTGGTCGAGCAGTACGGTGCCGACACCGCGCGCCTGTTCATGATGTTCGCTGCGCCGCCCGAGCAGTCACTCGAGTGGTCCGACGAGGGCGTCGAGGGCGCGTTCCGCTTCATGAAGCGCCTGTGGAAGGCCGTGCACCAGCACGTGTCGCAGGGGCCGGCGACTGCGCTCGACAAGCAGGCGCTCAACGTCGAGCAGCGCCACCTGCGCAGGCAGGTGCACGAAACCTTGCGCAAGGTTTCGCACGACATCGGTACGCGGCGCACGTTCAACACCGCGATCGCGGCCGTGATGGAGCTGATGAACTCGCTCGCCCGCTTCGACGACCGCACGCCGCAGGGCCGCGCGATCATGCAGGAAGCGCTCGAGATCGTGGTGCTGGCGCTGCAGCCCGTGGTCCCGCACGCGTGCCACGCGCTGTGGCGCGAGCTCGGTCACGGGCGCGCGGTGGTCGACGAGCGCTGGCCGGAGGTCGATTCTGCAGCGCTCACGCGCGACAGCGTCGAGGTCGTGGTGCAGGTGAACGGCAAGCTGCGTGGCCGGGTCACGGTGCCGGCCGACGCGGACGAAGCGCAGGTGCGCGAGGCGGCGCTCGCGGACGCGAACGTGCAGAAGTTCATGGAGGGCAAGCCGGTGCGCAAGTTCGTCTACGTGCCAGGCAAGCTCGCCAACGTCGTGGTGTGAGCATGATTCGCGCCGCCACGCGGTTCATCACGCTGCTCGCACTCCCACTCGCGCTCGCGCTCGCGGGTTGCGGCTTCCGGATGCAGGGCGCGACGAAGTTGCCCGCGGGCCTCGACAGCGTGTATCTCGCCACCAAGGACGAGCTGACGCCATTCGCCGTGGAGCTGCGCCGTGCGCTCGACGACGCGGGCGCCGTGGCCGCGACCTCGGCGAGTGAATCCGACGCGGTGGTGCGCATCCTGGAGGATCGCACAGGGCGGCGCGTGCTCTCGGTTTCGACCCGCAACACGCCGCAGGAGTACCAGGTCTACTACGAAGTCGAGTACTCGGTGCAGCGCGGCGACCAGCAGGTCGTCGCGCCGCAGAAGGTCGAGCTCACGCGCGCGATCAGCTTCAGCGAGTCCGACGTGCTCGCAAAGGACCGCGAGGAGCGGATCCTGCGCGACGCGATGGCGCGCGACCTCGCGGACCTCGTGCTGCGGCGCCTCGAGTCGCTTTGACTGTCGCGAACCGGTCGGTCGCACCCACGAGCTCGTGGGTGATGCCGGGCTCGAGTGCCGAGTGCCCGGCGTCGGGCACGAGGCGGAACTCGGCCTCCGGCCAGCGCCGGTGCAGGTCCCAGGCGCTGCGGATCGGGCAGACGACGTCGTAGCGGCCCTGGACGATCACCGCGGGGATGTCGCGGATCTTCGGCGACGCCGCGCAGCAGCTGGTCCTCGCGGCGCATGAACCCCTTGTTGACGAAGTAGTGGCACTCGATGCGCGCCACGGCGACCGCGAATTTCTCCTCGCCCCACTTGTCGATATTCGCCTCGTCGGTCTGCAGGTGACTCGTCGCGGCCTCCCAGATCGACCACGCACGGGCCGCGCGCACGCGCGTCGCGCGACTCGGGCTCGTCAGGCGCCGGTAGATACGCACCCACGAGGTCGCCGCGCTCGCGCGGCGGTATCGCCGCCACGTAATGCTCCCAGCGGTCGGGAAACAGCGCGCTCGCGCCGTCCTGGTAGAACCAGTCGATTTCCCACTTGCGCAGCATGAAGATGCCGCGCAGCACGAGTTCGCTGACGCGCGTCGGGTGCGCCTGCGACATAGGCGAGCGCGAGCGTCGAGCCCCACGAGCCGCCGAACACCAGCCAGCGCTCGATGCCGAGGTGCTCGCGCAGCCGCTCCATGTCGGCGACGAGATGCCAGGTCGTGTTGTCCTCGAGGCTCGCGTGCGGGCGGCTCCGGCCGCAGCCGCGCTGGTCGAACACCACGATGCGGTAGCGCTTCGGGTCGAAGAACCTGCGCGATGCGCGGGTCCGCGCCGCCGCCGGGACCGCCGTGCACGAATACCGCGGGCTTGCCTTGCGGGTTGCCGGATTCTTCCCAGTAGATTTCGTGGACCGGCGAGACGCGCAGCCAGCCGCTGCGGTTGGGCTCGATGGCGGGGTACAGCGTGCGGCGGGATGCGATGGCTTTCTTCATGTGGGGATTCTAGCGGTTCAGAACTGGTAGTTCTCCGTCCGGGCGTTCGAGATCTCGTATGCCGAGGACCCGAGTCGCGTCTTCCGGTTCGACGCCTTCAGTCGCCCGGTGACCCAGTAGGCGTCGGTCATGGACCCGAGTTCCAGCGGTGCGGCGAGGATCACGTACACGATCTGGTTCGGTGCCGGCGGCGGTACGTGGATGCAGGCGCCGAAGAACGGCACCAGGAACATCTCGGTGACGCGGCCCTCGGCGTCGATCTCGAGCGGCACGATGAAGCCTGGCAATCGGACGACGCGTCCGTCGAGCTTCGCGTTGACCCGCGCATCAGTCGGTTGCAGTGCGGCGGGTGAGTCTTCGCCGAGCAGGTAGTCGTGCAGTGGTACCGGAGCGGACAGTGACGCCTGGCCACGTGCTTCCGGCGGCAGCAGGTCTTTCCATTCGAGTTGCAGCGTCGCCGCAGCGGACTTCGGTGCTTCCACGGCACGGGGCAGCGGCGTGCCCGGCGTCAGCGGCGGCGACTGGCCTGACGCCGTCGTGCCCTGGAGCTGCAGTGCGGCCGAGAGCCACATCGCGACGACTATCGCGTTACGTGTCACCTACAACCTCACGCTCAGCCCGTCCGCCAGCGCAACGCGATACGCGCGCCATGCGGGATAGGCACTCAGCAGCAGCGCGGCGACGACCACGGCTGCGAGGATCGCGACCTCCACCCAGCCGAGCGGCCCGACCGCCAGCGTGATCCCATAGCGGCTCGCGATCCACGGGCGCGCCAGCAGCTGCAACGCGTACGACAGCACGACGCCCAGCGCCACGCCCGCGACCGCGAGGAATCCGGCCTCCAGCACCAGCAAGCCGAAGATGTGGCGCGGCCTTGCGCCCACCGAGCGCAGGATCGCCATCTCGCGACGGCGCTCGTTCAGGCTCGTGAGGATCGCGGCCAGCATTCCCAGCAGGCCGGCCAGCGCCACGCACGCCGCAACGGCGAGCAGCGCGCGATCGGCCACGCCGACGACTCGCCACAGGTCCGCAAGCGCGACGCCGGGGATCACCGCCTGCAAGGCCTCGCCACGATATTCGTTCAGGGCGCGCTGCATCACGAGGACCGTGTCGCGGCTCTTCATGCCGACGAGAAAGGCCGTGATTGCCGCGTGCTCGCCCGCGTCCGCAGCAGGCCCGTGGACCGCGTCCAGCGTGTCCAGTCCGACGTGCACCGCGCGATCCACTGGCGTGCCGGTCGGCGCGAGAATACCTGTGACGCGCAGCGGCACTGCGTCGTGCTGCACGAAGCTCCCGGCGCCGAGCCCGTGCGACAGGACGATGCGCTCCCCGATCCGGTAGCCGAGCGACTCTGCGACTTCCGCGCCGAGCACCGTCTCGTCCGCTGCATCGAACGGCACGCCTTGCGCGAAGCGCAGTGGCTGCCTGCCCGCGTACCGGTAGTGATCGAAGTACGTGCGATCCGTGCCGACCACGCGAAACCCGCGGTGCGAGTCACCGAGCGACAGCGGCACGGTCCACGCGACGTCGCGGTGCTGCGTCACCAGCCGGTATGACGCCCACGACACGTTCGCGGTCGGCTCGCCGATGTGGAACACGGAGTAGAGCAGCAGGTTGACCGGCCCGCCCCGCGGACCCACGACCAGGTCGGTGCCCGAGATCGTGCCCGCAAAGCTCTGCTTCGCCGAGGTCCTGAGCATCTGCACGCCGAGCAGCAACGCCACGCTCACGGCGATCGCGAACACCGTCAGCGCAACCGTGCCGCGACGGTTCCACAGACTGCGGAGCGCCAGTCCGGGCAGCGCCGTCATGCCGGCTCCCGGCCCGGCTGCAGGTCACACAGGCCCTGCAGCGACACGCTGCGATCGAAACTGGCCCCGAGTGAACGGTCGTGGCTGACGAACAGCACGCTCGAGCCGGCGGCTGCGCACTCCCGCATCAGCAGCCCGAGAAACGCTTCGCGCGCATCGGCGTCGAGCGCGGAGGTGGGCTCGTCCGCCACGAGTATCTCTGCGCGTCCGAGCATCGCCCGCGCCGCGGCGACCCGCTGCTGCTGCCCGACGCTGAGCTCCGTTACCCGGCGCCGCAGCAGCCTGCGATCCTGGAGGCCGAGCGCGTCGAGCAGGCGCAGTGCCTCCGAGTGCGGGTGCACGACGCGCTCGCGTCGCGGACGCGAGAAGCGCAGCGGCAGCAGCACGTTGTCGAGCACCGACAGGTAAGGGACCAGGTTGAAAAGCTGGAAGATGAATCCCATGTGCTCGGCACGGAAGGCGTCCCGCTGCGACGCCGACATCGTGGTCAGCTCCTCGCCGAGCAGGCGGATCCTGCCCCGCGACGGCCGGAGCACGCCGCCCACCAAGCCGAGCAGCGTGCTCTTGCCGCTGCCGCTCGGCCCGTGCAGCAGGACCCGCTCGCCTCGAGCCACCGAGAAATGCGCGATGGAGAGCAGCGGTTCGCCGGTGCTCCAGCCGAAGGCCAGGTCGTGGAGTTCGATCGCCGGGACGGCCATGTCCGGGTCCCAGGTGAGCCGGCAGAAGGGGGCTGAACGCTAGCCGGTGGCACCGCCGGGGTCAAGGCGGCATAATCGGCCCTGAATGCAGAGTCAAACCCCAGGCGGCACCGCCGCGCCGCGCCGCGCATGAGACTCACGGCGCAGTGAGGACGACCCCGGATGCCCTGCCGGCGGGCCTCGCGCGCGGCCTGCGCAGCGCCTACCTGATCACCGGCATCGAGCCCCTGCTGATCGCAGAAGCGGCAGCGGCCGTGCGCCACGCGGCGCGCGCAGCGGGTTACGCCGACCGCGAGGTGCACTTCATCGAGCGCGGTTTCGACTGGGACGAGTTGCTGCGCGACGCGGCGAATCTCTCGCTGTTCGCGTCGCGGCGCCTGATCGAGCTCAAGTTCACGTCCAATCCCGACCAGGAAGCACAGCGCGCACTCGCGGGCCTCGCCGCGCAGCCGCCCGCCGATACGATCCTGCTGGTCAACGGCGAGCTCGAGCGCAAGGCCCAGGGCACGATCTGGGTCAAGGCGTTTGAGGAGCACGGCGTGCTCGTGGTCGCGCAGCCGGTCGAGCGGGGAGCATTGCCCGCCTGGATTCGCGACCGGCTTGCGCGCGAGAAGGTGATGATCGAGCCCGCCGCGGCGCAACTGCTGGCCGATCGCGTCGAGGGCAACCTGCTTGCGGCGCAGCAGGAGGTCGAGCGCATCGCGCTGCTGATGCCGGGCGCCACGGTCGGCGTCGAAGACGCGGCTGCGCTCGTGGCCGACAGCGCGCGCTACGACGTGTTCGAGCTGTCCGCCGCGGCGTTCGCCGGGCAGGCCGAGCGCGCGTTGCGCATCCTCGCGGGACTGCGCGCCGAAGGGCAGGAGCCGCCGCTGATCCTGTGGGCACTACTGCAGGACCTGCGCGCACTCTCGCGCGTCTCGTTCCGTGTCGCGCACGAGCGCTCGCTCGAGGACGCGTTCCGCGCCGAGCAGGTATGGTCCTCGCGGCAGGGTCCCCTCCGGGCCGCGGTCTCGCGCTTCGATCGGCGGCAGATCGACGCGTTGATCAAGGCGGTCGCGCGGGCGGATCGAGTGGCGAAGGGCAGCCTGCGCGGTGACGCTTGGGTCGAGATCGAAGGCCTAGTCGCGAGGATCGCCGGCGTCCGGCTGGCTGCATGAAACCGCTCGGCATCTTCGGCGGCACGTTCGATCCCATCCACTTCGGGCACCTGCGCACGGCATTCGAGCTGCTGCAGGTGCTGTCAATCGGTGAGCTGCGATTCGTGCCGGCCGGCAATCCGCCGCACCGCGACGTGCCGCTGGCCGAGGCCAGCCTGCGGCTTGCGATGGTGCGCGCGGCGATCGCGAGCCAGCCGGGCTTCGCGGTGGACGACCGCGAGGTGCGCCGCGTCGGGCCTTCGTACACCGTCACGACGCTGTCGGAGCTTCGGTCAGAGCAGCCGCAGTGCCCGCTGGTGCTGGTCGTCGGCATGGATGCTTTCCTCGGGCTCCCGACGTGGCACCAGTGGCGCGAGATCCTGCAGCTGGCGCACGTTGCCGTCGCACATCGCCCGGGGTGGCGCGCACCGACGTCCGGCGCGCTCGGCGAACTGCTGCAGCAGCGGGGCACCGACCGGGTTCTGGACCTGCACGAATCGCTGGCCGGACGCATCTACGTGCACCCGGTCACGCAGCTCGAGATCTCGTCCACCGACCTGCGCAACATCATCCTGTCCGGCCGCGATCCCCGGTACCTGGTGCCGGACGCGGTGCGCGACATCATTCGCGACACGAGTTGTTACACACGCCAGACCACGAGGTGAGCATGACGGCAAAGCGCAAGACTCCACGACGCAAGACGGGCTCCGAGGGCACCACGCCGCGACCGGCGCAGCGCGCAACGCGCAAGACGACCACGAAGACGGTCGCGAAGACAGCCGCGAAGACGGCCGGCCGGGCAACTGGCAGCGCCGCCGCGAAGACGGCGCGACCCAAGGCGAAACCCACACTGCGGGACGTGGTGCTCGACGCGCTGTCGGACATGAAGGCGGTGGACGTGAAGGCGCTCGACGTGCGCGGCATCACCGACATCACGGACACGATGGTGGTGGCGAGCGGCACGTCGGACCGGCACGTGAAATCGATCGCCGATCGCGTCGTGCAGCGCTGCAAGGAGGCAGGCTTCCGGCCCTATGGCATGGAAGGCGAGCGCGACGGGGAGTGGGTGCTGCTCGACCTGCAGGACGTCGTGCTGCACGTGATGCTGCCGCGCATCCGGCAGTTCTACGCGCTCGAGAAGCTCTGGGAGGGCGGCAGCGCGGCGGCCTGACCGGGCGGAGACGTCGATGTTGATGCGTGTGATCGCGGCCGGCACCCGCATGCCGGCATGGGTTGACGCAGGATTCGCCGACTACGCCGGGCGGCTGCGCGGCGACTACCGGCTCGAGATCGTCGAGATTCCGCTCGGCCAGCGCGGCCACGGCGACCCGCGCAAGGCCATCGCCACAGAGGGATCGAGGATGCTCGCGGCGGCCGGCGAACGCGCCTGTGTCGTCGCGCTGCAGGTCGGAGGCCGGGCGCTCTCCACCGAACAACTCGCCAGCTGGCTCGAGGACCGGTCCCGCGACGGGCAACCCATCGCGTTCTGCATTGGCGGGCCCGACGGCTTGGCGCAGGAGGTGGACGCGAGGGCGCGGCTGCGCTGGTCCCTGTCGGCGCTGACCCTGCCCCACGGCCTCGCCCGGGTGGTCGTGGCGGAGGCCCTGTACCGGGCCGTGAGCGTCCTGAAGGGGCTCCCTTACCACCGGGCCTGATTCCGCGGACTGCGTGGTGGACAGCAGGGGTCCGGCGGGTTTGAATGCTCGACTGACCTCCGTTGCAGGACGCACCCATGCACCCATATCCGCACCAGTACACAGTCCAGGCGTCAGGTACCGCAGAAGGCGACGTCGCTGTCGCCTCGCCGGGATTGCAGGCACTGGCTACTGCGCCGCCCGCAGAGTTCGACGGGCCCGGAGACCGCTGGTCTCCCGAGACGCTGCTCTGCGCCGCCGTGGCGGACTGCCTGATCCTGAGTTTCCGCGGCGTAGCGCGAGCACAGAAGCTGCCCTGGACGTCGCTGCAGTGCGAAGTGCAGGGCACGCTGAACCGGATCGAAGGCAAGACCCACTTCACGCACATCCTGGTAAAGGCGGCACTGGTCGTGCCCGAGGGTACTGATCACGAAAAGGCATTGAAGGCCATCGAGCGGGCCGAACATGTCTGCCTGATCAGCAACTCGCTGGTGGCGGAGCGCCGCCTCGAAGCGGCGGTTACCTACGGCTGAAGCCAGAATGACGCGGCCGTTCATAGTGCTGGCCTCCGCGTCCCCGCGACGCAGCGAACTGCTGCGCCAGATCGGCATTGCGCACGAGATCCGGCCCGTCGACGTCGACGAGACGACGCGCCCCGGCGAGGCGCCGGCCGAGTACGTGCTGCGGCTCGCCGAGGAGAAGGCACAGGCCTGCTGGAAGCGCGTGCACGCGGCAGATCGGGCGCCGGTGCTGGCCGCCGACACGACTGTTGCGCTCGAGGGCGAGATCTTCGGCAAGCCCGCCGATCGCGAGGAAGCCGTCGCGATGCTGTCCCGGCTATCAGGGCGTACGCACCAGGTCCATACCGCGGTCGCCGTAATCCATGCCGGCGGGGCCGCGGCACGCGTGAGTACCAGCAGCGTCACGATGCGCTCGATCACGCCGGCCGAGATGCAGTGGTACTGGAGCACTGGCGAGCCGGCCGACAAGGCGGGCGGATACGCGGTGCAAGGACGGGCTGCCGTCTTCATCAGTCACCTGTCCGGCAGTTATTCGGGCGTGATGGGCCTGCCGCTCTGCGAGACCTGGCAACTGCTGGCAGGAATCCCGGGCCTCGTGGCCAACGGCGCCGCCGCATGAGCACCGAGATGGTCGTCAACGTGAGCCCGCGCGAGACGCGCGCGGCGCTGCTCGAGAACGGCGTGCTGCAGGAGTTGTTCGTCGAGCGCGCCAGCAAGCGCGGGCTCACCGGCAACCTGTACAAGGGCCGCGTGTCGCGCGTGCTGCCGGGCATGCAGGCTGCGTTCATCGACATCGGCCTCGAGCGCACGGCTTTCCTGCACGTGTCCGACATCGTCCAGCCCGCAGACGCCGAGGGCGCGGGCGACGCTCCGCGCACCGACAGCATTCGCGAACTGGTCGGTGAGGGATCGGACATCCTGGTGCAGGTTCTGAAGGACCCGCTCGGCACCAAGGGCGCGCGACTCACGACGTTCATCACGATCCCGTCGCGCTATCTCGTGTACATGCCGTTCGGCCACGGCGTCGGCGTGTCGGCGCGCATCGAGACCGAGGCGGAGCGGCAGCGCCTGCGCGAAGCCGTGCAGTCCGCGAGCCCTCCGGGAGCCGCGGGCGGCTACATCGTGCGCACCGCGGCGGAAGGCGCCGCGGCGGAGGCGCTCGCGGCCGACATGCTGTTCCTCAGGAGGCTGTGGGAAGTGCTCACCGACAAGGCGCGCACCACGGGACAGGGTGTGCTGGTGCACGAGGACCTGCCGCTCCCGCTGCGTCTGATGCGCGACTTGGTGGGCGAGGGCGTCGATCGGGTGCTGGTCGACAACGAGCGCACCTGCGAAAGCATGCGCGAGTTCGCCGCGACGTTCATGCCGGCGCTTGGCGCGCGGGTCGAGCGCTACACGGGCACCCGGCCGCTGTTCGACCTGCACGGCGTCGAGGAGGAAATCCAGCGCTCGCTCGAGCGCAAGGTGGCGCTGAAGTCCGGCGGCTACCTGGTCATCGACCAGACCGAGGCGCTGACCACGATCGACGTGAACACCGGCGCCTACGTCGGTCACCGCAACCTCGAGGAGACGATCTACCGCACGAACCTGGAGGCGGCCGTGGCGATCGCGCGGCAGCTCAGGCTGCGCAACCTCGGCGGCATCATCATCATCGACTTCATCGACATGGAAGAGGAGGAGCACCGCCGCCAGGTGATGCAGGCGCTCGAGAAGGCGCTCGCGAAGGACCACGCGAAGACACACTTCTCGGCGGTCTCGCCGCTCGGGCTCGTCGAGATGACGCGCAAGCGTACCCGCGAGAGCCTCGTGCACCAGCTCTGCATGCCGTGCCCGGCGTGCGAGGGCCGCAGCTTCGTGAAGACGCCGGAGACCGTCTGCTACGAGATCTTCCGCGAGGTGCTGCGGCAGGTAGCGCAGTTCGACCTGCAACAGCTGCTGGTGCTTGCGCACCAGGACGTGATCGAGCGGCTGCTCGACGAGGAATCCGCGGCGCTGGGCGAGCTCGAAGTACAGCTTGGCAAGCCGATCCGGCTGCAGACCGAGTCGCTGTACATGCTCGACCAGTACGACGTGGTGCTGATGTGAATCCCGGGCGTCCGGTGCTGGCGCAATGACCATCGTTGCAGCCATCCAGATGACTTCGGCGGCGGACCGGGACCGCAACCTGGCGGAGGCTGGTCGCCTGCTCGCCGGCGCACGCGAGCGGGGCGCGCTCGTGGCGGCGCTTCCTGAAAACTTCGCGTTCATGGGCATGGCCGAGGCGGACAAGCTCGCGATCGCTGAAGACGAGGGCAGCGGGCCGATCCAGGCATTCCTCGCGCAGCAGGCGCGCGAACTCGGCTTGTGGATCGTCGCCGGGACGATCCCGCTGCGCGTGCCAGGTGAGTCGCGCGTTGCCGCAGCGTCACTCGTTTACGACGCCGGCGGCAGGCTGGTCGCGCGCTACGACAAGATCCACCTGTTCGACGTCGCCGTGCCGGGCAAGGACGAGCGTTATCAGGAATCCGCGTCAGTGCGCCCGGGCGAGAGTCCCGTCTGCGTCGACACGCCGGCCGGCCGGCTCGGCATGGCGGTCTGCTACGACGTGCGGTTCCCGGAACTCTTCCGGCGGCTGCTGGCGATGGGAGCGGAGTGGTTCTGTCTGCCGTCCGCGTTCACCGCACCGACTGGTCGGGCGCACTGGGAAACGCTGCTGCGCGCCCGCGCCGTCGAGAATCTCTGTCACGTGGTGGCTCCCGCCCAGTCCGGATTCCACGAGAACGGCCGCGAAACTTATGGCGACTCGATGATCGTGGACTACTGGGGTCGGGTGCTCGCGCGCTTGCCGCGCGGCACGGGCGTGGTCGCCGGCGACATCGACCTCGTGCGGCAGCGCGAGGTCAGGCAGAATTTCCCTTCCGTCGCACACAGGCGCCTGATGTCGTGAACACCCCGAGACCTTCGATCCCGCCCGCGCTGTTCGCGCCGCAGTCGCTGCCGATTACGACGGGTGCCGCGCGGGATCCGCTCGCGATTGCGCGCACCGCGCTGCTCGGTCCTGCGGGCCTCGACGAGGACGGCATCGCGCGCATCCTCGGCGACGTGATGGGACACGCGGTGGATTACGCCGACGTGTACTTCCAGTTGATCCGCGAGGAGTCGTGGGCGCTCGAGGACGGCATCGTCAAGGATGGCGCGCACAGCATCGACCAGGGTGTCGGCGTGCGCGCGCTGTCCGGTGAGAAGACCGGCTTCGCCTACTCGGACGAGGTCGTGCTGCCGGCGTTGCTCGAAGCCGCACACGCCGCGCGGGCGATCGCTCGGTCGGGCTCCGGTGGTTCGCTGCAGGCGTGGCGGGCGCAGGGCGGTCACGGGCTGTACCTGCCGATCGACCCGGTCGAGACGCTGGACGACGGAGCCAAGGTACGGCTGCTCGAGACCATCGATCGCGAGGCGCGCGCGATGGATCCGCGCATCAAGCAGGTGATGGCGAGCCTGAGTGCGTCGCACGACACGATCCTGGTGCTGGCGAGCGACGGTACGCTCGCGGCCGACGTGCGCCCGCTGGTCCGTCTCAACGTATCAGTGATCATCGAGCAGGACGGCCGTCGCGAGCAGGGCTACGCCGGCGGTGGCGGGCGCTTCGCCTACACCGAGTTCCTTGCGGGTGACCGTTGGCGCGAACTCGTGCGCGAGGCCGTGCGCGGTGCGCAGGTGAACCTCGACGCCGTGCCTGCGCCGGCGGGTACGATGACCGTAGTGCTCGGCCCAGGCTGGCCCGGCGTGCTGCTGCACGAAGCGGTGGGCCACGGCCTCGAGGGCGACTTCAATCGCAAGGGCACCTCCGCATTCACCGGCCGGATCGGCCAGCGCGTCGCCGCGCCGGGCGTCACCGTGGTCGACGATGGCACACTGGCGTCGCGCCGCGGCTCGCTGAACGTCGACGACGAGGGTACGCCCACCGGTTGCACCACGCTGATCGAGGACGGCGTGCTGAAGGGCTACCTGCAGGACAAGCTGAACGCACGGTTGATGGGCGTGGCCCCCACGGGCAACGGTCGCCGCGAGTCGTTCGCGCACCTCACGCTGCCGCGCATGACGAACACGTACATGCTGCCCGGCCCGCACGCTCACGAGGAGATCATCGCGTCGGTCGAGAAGGGCATCTACTGCCGGCACTTCGGCGGCGGACAAGTGGACATCACGTCCGGCAAGTTCGTGTTCTCGGCCAGCGAGGCGTACCTGATCGAGAACGGCCGCCTCGGGCCGGCAGTGAAGGGCGCTACGCTGATCGGCAACGGGCCCGACGTGATGACCCGGATTTCGATGGTGGGAAATGACCTGAAGCTCGACGACGGCGTCGGTACCTGCGGCAAGGAAGGACAGGACGTGCCGGTGGGCGTCGGCCAGCCCACGCTGCGCGTCGATGGGCTGACGGTTGGGGGGACCGGCTGAGATGTGGATCCCGAGGCCGCTCTACGAGTCGATGCCGTACGTCTTCATCGGGGCGGGTGCGGCGGCGCTCGTTGCGGCGTTCGTCGTCGAGCAGGCGCCGCACGGCCTGCTGATGCTGGCCGGTGGCCTCGGACTGACGCTCGGGCTGGTGCTGTGGATGCGCCGGCGTGACTACCGTGACAGTCAATCGGAGTACGACACGCACTCGCTCGATGAGTGAGTGCCTCAGGCGCCGCGCTCGTCCTCGATTTCCGCGTCTTCGTCCTCATCCTCGTCGAGATCGCTGTCCTCGCTCAGCACGACGGTCGCCGTGACCGGCGGCTCCGCGCGGTGGTACGCGAGCTCGTGCATCCCTAGCTTCACGACGTCGCCATCCTGCAATTGATGGCGGCGCACACGCTTGTCGCCCACGAAGATGCCGTTCGTGCTGTTCAGGTCCTCGATGCAGCTCTGCCCGACTGTCGTGATCACCTGCGCATGGTGGCGGCTCACGTACTTGCTCTCGACCTGCAGGTCGTTGTCGGACGTCCGCCCGAGAAAGATGCGGCCCGGCACGAGGTAGGTCTCCGAGACCGCGACGCCTTTCAGCGAAAGCACGAGCCGTCCGACAGGCGGCTGTTCCTGAGGCGCCGTGTCGTCGGACAATCCCTGCAGGTGCGAGTGCGTGCGCGCTGCAAACTCTTCCCACTGCAGCTCGTTCACCGCCGCCTGCATGTCCTCGGTGGATACGGTGCCGCGGTCCTGCGCGAAAGCCGCAAGCAGCGCGGTGTCGCACAGCGTATTCACCAGCCGCGGGATGCCGCCCGTGTAGCGGAAGATCACCGGGAACGTCTCCGGCTCGAACAGCTCCCGGTCGCCCGCGCCGGCCACGCGCAACCGGTGGCGCACGTAGGCGATCGTGTCCGGCTCGCTGAGCGCGGTCAGGTGGAAGCGCAACCGCACGCGCTGCTTCAGCTGCTCGAGCTCGGGGGAGTCGAGCTTGTCGTTCAGTCCCGGCTGGCCCGCGAGGATGATGCGCAGCACCTTCTCCTTGGTCGTCTCGACGCCGGAGAGCAGCCGCACTTCCTCGAGCACCTTGTTGCTCAGGTTCTGAGCCTCGTCGACGATCAGCAGCACCTTGCGGCCGTTCGAGTACTGCTCGATCAGGAACTGGTTCAGCGTCGCCAGCAGCTCGGCCTTGCGCATCTTGAACGGGCTGAAGCCGAACTGCGCGAGCGCGGTCTGCAGGAACTCGATCGGCGAGACCTGCGTCTGGTTGATCTGGGCGACGACGACGTCCTGCTCGATTTCCTTCAGGAAGGTCTCGATCAGCGTCGTCTTGCCGGACCCGATCTCTCCGGTGATCACGACAAAGCCGTCGGTGAACCAGATCGTCGACTCCATGTACGCCTTGGCGCGGGAGTGGATCTGGCTCAGGTACATGAATGCCGGGTCCGGGCTGAGCCGGAATGGCAGTTCGCTGAGCTGGAAGTGGTCGAGATACATCGAGTGCCCCAGACCCTACTATAAAAGAACGGACCCCCGGATCCGGGCTGCCCGTCACACTCCTCGCGCCCGACCGGCGCTCAACGCGGCACCAGCCGCAGCAGCCGGCGCAGCGTCCGGTCCCGCTCGGCCATCGTCTTCGCGACGAGCGTCGCGTGCCCGAGCTTGCGCCCGGCCCGCGGCGCCTTGCCGTAATCGTGGTGGTGCACACCCGGCAGCGCAAGCACGCGTTCCCACTCCGGCATGGTACCTATGAAGTTGACCATCGCGGAATACCCGACCGGCTTCGTATCGCCAAGCGGCATCCCGAGGATCGCACGCAGGTGGTTCTCGAACTGCGAGGTCACCGCGCCTTCGATGGTCCAGTGGCCCGAGTTGTGCACCCGTGGCGCCATCTCGTTCGCGACCAGCCGCCCGCGCTGCACGAAGAACTCGATCGTGAGCACGCCCGCGTAGCCGAAGTGATCCATCACGCGACGCAGGTGACGCTCGGCCGCCTTCTGCAGCCGAGCGTTCGTGGCCGGGGCCAGCGTGACGCGCAGGATGCCCTCGCGATGCGTGTTGCCGCAGAGCGGATAGCAGCGCGTCTCGCCGCGCGTGCTGCGTGCGCCGATGATCGAGACTTCGCGGTCGAAGTCCACGAAGCCCTCGAGGATCAGTGGCACGCCGCCGATTGCTTCCCAGGCCGCATCGACGTCCGCGGGCCTTGCGCAGGTAGTGCTGGCCGCGCCCGTCGTATCCGAGGCGCCGGGTCTTGAGCACGCTCGGCAGGCCGATTGCTGCGACGGCCGCACGCAGGTCCGCAAGGCTGTCCACTGCGCGGAACGGAGGCGTCGGAACGCCAAGGCGCCCGAACAGTTCCTTCTCGAGCAGCCGGTCCTGCGATACCCGCAGCGCCTCGACTGGAGGATTGCAGGGGCGCGTCTTCGCGACGGCCTGCAGCGCGGAGACCGGCACGTTCTCGAATTCGTACGTGACGACGTCGGTCTCGGCGGCCAGCCGCTCGAGGCTTGCCGGATCGTCGAACGCGCCGGTGATGATCGGGCCCACCTTTGCGCCAGGCGCGTCGGCGCTGGTGTCGAGGAAGAGGAAACGCAGTGCGAACGGATAGCCCGCCAGCGCCAGCATCTGACCGAGCTGGCCCGCTCCGATGATGCCGATCCTCATGAGCTGGGCGGCTGGCTGGGGTCGGGTTGCGCGAGCACCTTGCGGGTCTGCTCGGCGCGAAACGCCTCGAGCGCTTCGCGTATGGCCGGGTGCGAGTTGCCGAGGATCGCCGCGGCCAGCAGCGCCGCATTGGTCGCGCCCGCTGCGCCGATTGCGAGCGTGCCGACCGGGATGCCCGCCGGCATCTGCGCGATCGACAGCAGCGAGTCGATGCCGTTCAGTGTCTTCGACTGCACGGGCACGCCGAGCACGGGCAGCGACGTCTTCGCGGCCGTCATGCCGGGCAGGTGCGCGGCGCCGCCCGCACCCGCGATCAGCACCTCGAGGCCGCGGCCACGAGCCGAGGCGGCGTACTCGAAGAGCAGGTCGGGCGTGCGATGCGCCGAGACAACGCGCGTCTCGTGCGGGATGCCGAGCCGGGCAAGCGTCTCGGCCGCGGATTTCAGGGTCTCCCAGTCGGAGGTCGACCCCATGATGATGCCCACCAGCGGTTTCACCGCCACATTGTAGCACCCGGCCCTGGCCGGGCCTCACGCCGGGCCGGCAAGGGCCTCGCGCAGGCGCCTGAACAGCTGCCGAGCGGCGGCTGGCGGACGGGATGCCGCGTGTTCCGCGCGGGCCTGGCGCACGAGCGCACGCAGGGGTTGCAGTGCGGTCGGGTCGACCAGCGCCGCGAGCTCGGTCCAGGCGGCCGCTTCGTCCGCGAGCAGCCGGTCGCGCCACTGCTCGATGGATTTCTCGCGCAGGACCCGTTGCCGGTCGATCTCGCCGCGGCGATCGAGCGCCGCACGGATCGGCGCCACATCGACGTGCCGCAGCAACTTGCCGATGTAGAGCTTGTGGCGGGCCTTGGCGCCGCCGCTGGTGATGCGCCGTCCCACGTCCACCGCGTCGCGGACGTCGTCCGGCAGCGGGATCGAATCGAGCTCCGCTTCCGGCAGCTCGACCAGCGCCCAGCCGAGATCTTGCAGCTCGCGGCTCTGGCGCTTGAGCTCGCTCTTGCTCGGCAGGTCGTCGGACTCGTCGAAATCGTCGGGGCGGTCGCTCATCGGGCCTCCGCGCGCGATGCTAGCACGCGCGGGCGCGGTCCCGACCGCTGCTAGAATGCACGACCCCATTCTCCAGGCGACGACATGTCCACCGAAAGATCGCTGACGCCCGAAGCGGACGGGGCCGACCTGCTCGCACTGGTCGAAGTCGCGTTGCAGGAAGCGAAAGCCCTCGGCGCATCGCAGGCCGAGGCCGCGGTGAGCATGGACGTGGGCCTGTCCGTGTCGGTACGACTCGGCGAGGTCGAGACCGTCGAATACCAGCGCGACCGCGGCATGGGTGTCACCGTGTATCTCGGTACGCGCAAGGGATCCGCAAGTACCGCCGACCTGAGTCCCGCCGCGCTGCGCGAGACAGTCGGCAAGGCGTGCAGCATTGCGCGCTTCACCGCCGACGACCCGTGCGCCGGCCTCGCGGACCCGGACACGCTCGCGACCCACGTTCCCGATCTTGCGCTGTCGCATCCCTGGGACGTGACGCCGGAGCGTGCGTGCGATCTCGCGCTAGAGTGCGAGGCCGCGGCGATGGAGGTGGATGCCCGCATCACGAACTCCGAGGGCGCGGGCGTCAGCAGCCATCGCGGCATGCGCGCCTACGGCAATTCGCTGGGCTTTCTCGCGGCGTACCCAGGTACGGTGCACAGCGTCAGCTGCGCGGTACTCGGCTCGGAAGGCGACACGATGGAGCGCGACTACTGGTACTCGACCGCGCGCGACTGGCGCGAGCTCGAGGACGTGAAGAGCATCGGGCGGCGCAGCGGCGAGCGAGCGGTACGGCGTCTCGGCGCCAGGAAGCTCAGCACGATGAAGGTGCCGGTGCTGTTCAGCCCGGACGTTGCGCGTGGACTGATCGGACACTACATCGGCGCCATCCGCGGTGGCAGCCAGTACCGGCGCGCGTCGTTCCTGCTCGACTCGGCCGGGCAGCAGGTGTTCCCGGACTGGTTTGCACTTTCGGAGCGTCCGCACCTGCCAAAGGCGCTGGCGAGCGCCCCGTTCGACCACGAAGGCGTGGCGACCAGCGACCGCGAGCTCGTCGCGGGCGGCGTGGTGCTCGGCTACGTGCTGAGCACGTACTCGGCGCGCAAGCTCGGGCTGCGCACGACGGGTAACGCCGGCGGCACGCACAACCTGATCGTGGCCGGGCGCGGCCGCGATTTCGACGGCATGCTCGCGCTGATGGGGCGCGGACTGCTGGTGACCGAACTGATGGGGCAGGGCGTGAACGGCGTGACTGGCGACTACTCGCGGGGTGCGGCCGGATTCTGGGTCGAGGGCGGCAAGATCGCGTATCCCGTGCACGAGGTGACCGTCGCCGGCAACCTCAAGGACATGTACCGCGCGATCGTGGACGTGGGCTCGGACGTGGACGTGCGCGGCGGCGTGCGGACGGGCTCGATCCTCGTCGAGCAGATGACGATCGCGGGCGACTGAGCCCGCCCGGCGTCAGCCGCCGGGCCGCACCAGGTCGCGTAGCGTGCGGTCGCTGACGCTGGCGCGCAGCGCCTCGTCCGCCAGCTTCACCGCCTCGTCCGCGGCTGCCACTGGTCGCGGGTCGGGCCTGCGCGGGTCCGGCACCTCGTGGCGGATTGCGTCCAGGATCGCGGCGAGCGTGATCGAGCCCAGGTCACGCGCCGGGGCCACGGTGTCGTCCTCGGCGGTGAGCACGAGCCGGTGCGACTCGAGCGACGAGACGACCTCGCCGATCACCGTTGCAGGAACCTGCAGGCGGTCGGCCAGCGCATTCGTCGTCCAGCGCGCGCCGCCGTCGACGAAGCGCTCGCCGAGCAGGTACATCAGTGACATTGCCAGCCGCTCCCGCAGCGCCCCCGTCATCGGGATGTCGGCATGGCCCGTGCGCAGGTGTTCCGGGTGCTGCACGTAGAACGACAGCTGCGCGCCGAGCAGCACGATCAGCCAGCCCACGTACAGCCAGAACAGGAACAGCAGCACGACGGCGAAGCCCGCGTAGATCGCGGCCGTCTGCGCCGAATACACGACGATGCGCGTGAAGAGCGCGCCCACCGCGGCCCATAGAAAGCCGCCGAACAGCGCGCCCGCAGCGGCGGGAACGAGCTTCACGCGCGTGTTCGGCATGTACACGTACACGAACGCGAACAGCCCGATGATCATCAGGTACGGCGTGAGGTGCGACTTGCCCTCGGTTCCGGCGTGGCCTGTTGCGAGGCCGGACAACTTCGCCACGACGTCGCTGGCCTCGAAGGATGCGAGCGTCACCATCGCGAACACGGCGAGCGCCGGCACGACCAGCATCACGACGATGTACTCGGTCACCCGGCGCGCGATGCTCCGCGGGCGCTCCACGTGCCACACGAAGTTCAGCGCCTCCTCGACCTTCTGGATCGTCGAGAACACGGTGAACAGCAGGAACACGAAGCCGATCGTGCCGAGCAGCGTGCCCTGCACGTTCTCGACGAATTCCATGATCTTCGCGGTGAGCTGGTAGCCCTGGTCGCCGAGCGGCCGCAGGAACTCGAACAGCACCGGCTCGAGCTCGCGGTGGTAGCCGAAGGCCTTCAGCACCGAGAACGCGACCGCCACCACCGGCACGATCGCGAACAGCGTCGAGTAGACGAGGCTCATCGCGCGCAGCCCGAGGTCGCCGCGGGCGAGATCGCGCAGCAGCGCGTACACGTATCGAAGCGGCGTGGTGATGAAGCGCAGCGGCCGGCCGCCCAGTTCCTCGGGCAGGTCGAACAGCCAGTGCTCGATGCGCAGGTGCAGGGACGGGAACATTGCGGCAGGGCTGGCCACGGCGGGTGAAGCGTTGCACGGCGGCCCGGGCAGGCAAGGGCCGGCGTCGCGATGCTAGATTAGCCCGATGTCCCGAGCGTCAACTTCCGGATTTCCGTCGCGAATCGTCTGCCTGACCGAGGAGACGACCGAGGCGCTGTACCTGCTCGCCGAGGACTGGCGCATCGTCGGCATCTCGGGCTTCACCGTGAGGCCGCCCCGGGCCCGGCGCGAGAAGCCGCGCGTCTCCGCGTTCACGAGTGCAAAGCTCGATCGCATCGTCGCGCTCGAGCCCGACCTCGTGCTCGGGTTCTCGGACCTGCAGGCCGACATCGCGGCGGAGCTCGTGCGCCGCGGGATCGAGGTGCACGTCTTCAACCAGCGCAGCGTGGCCGACATCCTGCGGATGCTGCGAACGCTTGGCGGCATGATCGGCTGCGAGCACAAGACCGCGGTGCTGGTGGAGCGACTGGAGGCGGGACTCGACGAGATCCGCGTCGCCGCGTCGCGGCTCGAGCGCCGGCCGCGAGTGTATTTCGAGGAGTGGGACGAGCCGCAGATCTCGGCGATTCGCTGGGTCTCGGAACTGATCGGCATCGCCGGCGGCGACGACGTGTTTCCCGAGCTGGCGCGCGAGCCGCTTGGGCGCGGCCGGATCATCGCGGATCCGCTCGAGGTCGTGCGACGCGCGCCGGACCTCGTGTTCGGGTCGTGGTGCGGCAAGAAGTTCAGCCCGCGTGCGGTGGCCGAGCGTCCGGGCTGGCAGGACGTGCCGGCGGTGCGCAACGGCGAGCTGCACGAGGTGAAGTCGTCGATCATCCTGCAGCCGGGGCCGGCGGCGCTGACCGATGGCGTGCGTGAACTGCAGCGCGTGATTGCCCGCTGGGCGGCGTCGCGCTCCTAGCGCTGCTCCTTCAGCGCGACATTCCGCAGGGACGCCGTGAATCCATCCCTGGAGGCTCGCACGCGGCGTCCATGCCGCGTGACGCCCTGCGGAATGTCACCACGAACGAGCAGCTCTGCGGACGCATCGCCCATCGATGGATTCACGCCACGCGGATCGGCCACCGCGTGGATTCGGCACGCCCAGTGCGCAACGTCGTGGCTGGTGAACTCGCTTCGCGAACGCGACGAGTCGAAACGCGGGCTCGCGAATCCGTCGGGCTTCGCTTCCGGATCGACCATCGCGGGGCGTCGCGAGGCATGGACGCCGAGCGCGAGCCCCCATGGATGGTTCCCGGCGTCCCCGCGGATGGTCGATCCGGAAGTGAAGACCCCTGTCGAAGCCGCCGAGCCCGTGCCGTACGCAGTCAACCTGCGCAACGCCTCTTCATACTTCTCACTCGTCTTGCGCAGCACATCCGCCGGCAACTGCGGCCCCGGAGCCGTCTTGTTCCAGTCGAGCGTCTCGAGGTAGTCGCGCACGAACTGCTTGTCGAACGACGGCGGGCTCGAGCCGGGCGCATAGGTATCGACCGGCCAGAAGCGCGACGAGTCGGGCGTCAGAGCCTCGTCGATCAGCGTCAGCGTGCCCGCGTCGTCCACGCCGAACTCGAACTTGGTGTCCGCGATGATGATGCCGCGCTCGAGCGCGTGCGCGGCTGCGAACTGGTAGAGCGCGATCGCCGTGTCACGCACGCGCGCGGCGAGATCCTTGCCGATGGCAGCCTCGATCTCAGCGAAACCCACGTTCTCGTCGTGCTGGCCTTTCGCCGCCTTCGTCGAGGGCGTGAAGATCGGCTGCGGCAGCTTGTCCGCCATGCGCAGACCCGCCGGCAGCGCAATGCCGCAGATCTGCGCCCGTCTGCTGGTAATCCTTCCAGCCCGAGCCGATCAGGTAGCCGCGCACCACGGCCTCGACCGGCAGCGCCTTGAGCCGCCGCACGACCATGCTGCGGTCGGCGATCGATCGCACGCTCGGCGGCGTCCGGGACTGCGCGTTCGAGCGGGAAATCGGCGAGGTGGTTCGGCACGATGTGCGCGTGCGCGTCGAACCAGAAGTTCGAGATCGTGGTCAGCACGCGCCCCTTGCCCGGGATCGGGTCCGGAAGCACCACGTCGAAAGCGCTCAAGCCGGTCGGTGGTCACTATCAGCATGTGCCGGTCGTCGACCGCGTAGATGTCGCGGACCTTGCCCTGGTGCAGCCGGTTGAGCCCGCGGAGACTGGATTCGTGCATCGGCGGCGAGGGCAGGGCGGGGTCGTGGGGCATTGGAGTATTCCGGTATGCGGGGCGCGGCCGCGGGCTGATAACATACTGCGCTGTTGCATGCGGCGAGTGTTGCAGGGGCCTTCCCCGGCGGTCAAGGAATCCATGGGCTGGTACGGCAAGCTGATCGGAGCAGTGCTTGGTGCGATCATCGGTCGCGGCCTGCTCGGCGCGATCGTCGGTCTGCTGATCGGGCACCAGTTCGATCGCCGCTCGAGCAGCCACGCCGGACTCGTCTCGCGAGCGATCTCGACCGCAGCCTGAGCGTGGCGTTCTTCCGCGCGACCTTCCAGGCCATGGGCCACGTAGCCAAGGCCGACGGCCGCGTCACCGAGCAGGAAATCGATGCCGCGCGCGATGCCATGCGGCGTTTCTCGCTCAACGAGCGCGACATGCGCCTTGCGATGGACCTCTACACCGAAGGCAAGCACCCCGACTTCCCGCTCGACGACGAGCTGCGTTACCTGCGCACCGCCGCTGCCGGTCGCGACGACTTGAGGCGGCTCTTCGTGCAGATCCAGCTCGAGGCTGCGCTGCAGGGCGGGGGCCCAACCCGGCCTCCAGGGCGATCCTCGCGCGGATGTGCGATGCGCTCGGCATCACGGCGCTTGAGTTTGCGGCGCTCGAAGCGATGACCCGCATGCGCGGCCGTCCCGGCAACGGGGCGTCGCAGAGCGCGGAATCGGCGTCCAGCCGGCTGGCCGATGCGTACCAGGTGCTGGGAGTTGCCGCCGGCGCAACAGATGCCGAGGTCACGCTCGCGTATCGCCGGCTCGTGAGCCAGAACCACCCGGACAAGCTGGTCGCGAACGGCCTGCCGGAGTCGATGATCGAGGCCGCGCACGAACGCACGCGCCGCATCCTGGAGGCCTACGAACTGATACGCACTCACCGGGGGATGAAGTAGGCGGCGTCCCTGCTAGAGTTGCCGAAGCTGGCCTAGGAGCCCTACAATGCTGAAGCCCTGGATCGCCCCGTCGATACTGTCGGCGGACTTCTCGCGACTCGGCGAGGAGGTGCGCGCCGTGCTCGAAGCCGGCGCGGACATCGTTCACTTCGACGTGATGGACAACCACTACGTGCCGAACCTGACGATCGGCCCGCTGGTCTGCGAGGCGCTGCGCAAGGCGGGTGTCACGGCTCCGATCGACGTGCACCTGATGGTGAAGCCGGTGGACCGGATCGTGCCGGACTTCGCCAAGGCCGGCGCCACCTGGATCACCTTCCACCCGGAGGCGAGCGAGCACGTCGATCGCACGATCGGCCTCATCCGCGAGAATGGCTGCCGCCCGGGGATCGTGCTGAACCCTGCCTCGCCGCTCAGCTGGCTCGACCATGTGCTCGACAAGATCGACATGGTGCTGCTGATGTCGGTCAATCCCGGTTTTCGGCGGGCAGTCCTTCATCGCATCCGCGCTGCCCAAGATCGCGCGCGTCCGCGAGCTGATCGAGCGCAGCGGCCGGGAGATCCGCCTCGAAGTCGATGGCGGCGTGAAGGTGGACAACATCAAGGCGGTCGCTGCGGCGGGCGCCGACACGTTCGTCGCCGGATCGGCGATCTTCGGATCGAAGGACTACCGCGCGACGATCGCCGCGATGCACGCGGAAATCAAGAAAGTGAATAGCGGTTAGTGAGCAGCGGATAGTCGGAGACGGAAAGGCCGGCAGAGCCGGCCTTCCTTCTATCCACTATCCGCCAGTCACCATCCGCTCTCTCATTCCTCGTCGTCCTCCTCGTCCTCCTCGTCGGCCGTGGTCGCCTTGCTGGCCCGCATCGCGAGCGGCGAGGGCGCACTCGGCTGCGTGGACATCTGCGCGGCCTTGCCCTTCAACTTCGGCCGCACGCCGTAGACGACCATCGTCTTGCCGCGCGCGGTGAGGAGCCCCTGCTCCTCGAGCACCTTGAGCACGCGCCCCGCCATTTCGCGCGAGCAGCCGACCAGCCGCGAAAGCTCCTGGCGGCTCACCTTGATCTGCGTGCCTTCCGGATGCGTCATGGCGTCGGGCTCGTTGCAGAGGTCCATGATCGCGTGCGCAACGCGGCCAGTGACGTCCACGAACGCGAGGTCGCCGAGCTTCTTGTTGGTGCGGTCGAGGCGGCTCGCGAGCTGCGTGGCGAGCTCGAACAGCAGCGTCGGGCTCTCCGCAGCGATCTGGCGGAAGCGCGGGTAGGTCATCTCCGCGAGTTCGCACTGCTAGCGTGTACGTACCCACGCGCTGCGCTGCGGCTGCTCGTGGAAGAGCCCCATCTCGCCGAAGAACTGGCCCTTGTTGAGGTAGGCCAGCACCATCTCGTTGCCTTCCTCGTCCTCGATCAGGACTTCCACCGAGCCCTTGATCACGTAGTAGAGGACGTCCGGCACGTCGCCGGCGTGGATCAACACCGTCTTCGAAGGCACCGTGCGGATGCGGCAATAGCTCAGAAACCGGTTGATCGCCGGAATGTCGCTCAGTGGTCTTCCCCCGGTCTCCATGCGTCACGCCCCGTGGTTTATGTCAAAAGTTCTGTGGATTTAATCGCAAGTACTCGTCATGCCGCAAGTTCTTAGAGTCCGATAGGCAGTCCGGGTCATGATCCGCGCGGTGCGGCGCATCAGTTCGCGGATGGGTCGAGGCAGTTCCCGGCGCGCCGGCCTTGCGTGCATCCGAGCCGTGGCGATCCTCGTCCGCCTGCATCTGCGCGACGATCCGCCGCGAGCGCTCGTCGTCCTCCGGCAGCTCGTGCAGATGCGATTCGAGGTGCTCGACGACCTGTTTTTCCGTCTCGGCGACGAACCCCAGGCTCGTGCGGTCGCCGGCGAGCCCGGTCATCGCGCCGATCGTGAACGCGCCCGCATACCAGAACGGGGAGAGCAGGCTGGTGTGGCTGTCCAGTTCGCGGACGCGATCCTCGCACCATGCCAGGTGATCCGTCTCATCGCGGGCAGCATCGAGCAGTGACTGCCGGACCTTCGGGTCCCGGGCGGTCAGGGCCTGGCCGTGGTACAGGGCCTGGGCCGCGATCTCGCCCGGCATGATTTACCCGCATCAGTCCGGCGGCATGGCGCCGGGCGGCCGGTTCGGCCACGGTTTCCGCGGCTTTTCCGGCCGGATTGGGCCGCGCGGCCACGTTTGAGGCGGCCACGGTGCGCAGCCCGCGGTCGATTTCCCGGATCAGGCGGTCGGCGAGGCTCAGCCGGCGGATGGTGGGCATGCCTCTCATTATATGGGTGTTATGTGGGTACGCCCCGGGGCGGCCACGGCCCGCCGGGGGCCCTGACGGCACCCCATCCGGGGGCTTTGCAATACGGGCGTCCGTACAGTAAGATTCGCGGCTCTTTGCAGGACTGTCAGGTTCCCTGGAGCCTCCCGATGAGCACCGTTTTTGCACGCCCCGAGCAGGTGCGGCGCGACTGGTACGTGGTGGACGCGAGCGGCAAGACGCTCGGTCGACTGTCGACCGAGCTCGCCATGCGCCTGCGCGGCAAGCACAAGGCCGAGTACACCCCGCACGTGGATACCGGCGACCACATCATCGTTCTCAACGCCGAGAAGATCCGCGTCACCGGCAACAAGCTGCGCGACAAGATCTACTACTGGCACACGGGCGCGATCGGCGGCATCAAGAGCAAGTCGCTCGAGAAGATGCTGGCCGAGCACCCGGAGCGCGCGATCGAGTCCGCGGTCAAGGGCATGCTGCCCAAGAATCCGCTCGGCCGCGCGATGTTCAAGAAGCTGCACGTGTTCCAGGGCGCGAAGCACCCGCACGCCGCGCAGCAGCCCAAGCCGCTCGATATCTGACCGGGGTTCTTCAGATGCCCGCGAACACGAACTATGGCACCGGCCGCCGCAAGACCTCCACGGCGCGCGTTCACCTGCGCCCCGGCACCGGCAAGATCCGCGTCAACGACCGTCCGCTCGACGAGTTCTTCGGGCGCCAGACCTCCCGCATGATCGTGCGCCAGCCGCTCGAGACCGTGCAGATGGTCGACCGCTTCGACGTCGAAGTGAGCGTCGACGGCGGCGGCATGACCGGCCAGGCCGGCGCGATCCGTCACGGCCTCACCCGCGCGCTGATGGATTACGACGAGTCGCTGCGCAAGGCCCTGCGCGTTGCGGGCTTCGTCACTCGCGATGCGCGCGAGGTCGAGCGCAAGAAGGTCGGCTTCCGCAAGGCTCGCCGCGGCACGCAGTTCTCGAAGCGTTAATTCGCTTGGGGGATCGTCTAGCGGTAGGACTACGGACTCTGACTCCGTCAACCTAGGTTCGAATCCTAGTCCCCCAGCCACAAACCTGAAGGCCCGCGCAAGCGGGCCTTCGCGTTTGTGGCTCCGGGACCAGGAAGGCGAACCTGGGGAACCTAGGTTCGACAACGTCGCGCTCGCGACGTTGGACACCGCGATCGCGCGCTTCAGGGCGCCATCGCGGTGGCCCCAACGGGGCGCGCAATACGAGAGGGCGCGCAATCCTAGTCCCCCTCTTGTTTCTCCTATCTGTTTCTTCCGCCCAACAGGCCTCACTGATCCAACGGACTCTGCACCGCGTTCGCGCCGTTGCGCATGACCTGCGTGCAGGTCTGCGTCGTCTTCACGTCCTTGTGCCCGAGTAGTTCCTGCACGGTGCGTATGTCGTAACCGCGCTCGAGCAGGTGCGTCGCGAAGCAATGGCGAAACGTGTGGCACGACGCAGGCTTCACGATGCCCGCTGCTTTCACCGCGGCCTTCACGTGACGCTGCACGCTGTCCGGATAAATGTGGTGACGCCGCCATGCCGCGTACGCGGATCGCGCGACGGCCGCTCCGCAGGAAACACGTACTGCCAGCCCCACTCGATGCACGCGTTCGGATACTTGCGCTCGAGCGCGAACGGCAGCTCGACGCCAGCACGGCCATTGCGCAGCGCCGACTCGTGCCGCAGCTTCACGTTCTCGAGATGCTGTTGCAGTGGACCGAGCAGTATCTCGGGCAGGATCGTCGATCGATCCCTTGCACCCTTGGCGCTGCGCGCGATCACCTGCCGGTATTCGAATTGAATGTCCTTCACCCGCAGCTGCAGCGCTTCACTCAGTCTCAGTCCCGCGCCATAGAGAAGGTTGCCGACGAGCCGGTACTCGCCTTTCAGGTGTGCGAGCACCGCGCGGACTTCGGTCGACGTAAGGACGACCGGCAGGTAGCGGGACTGCTTCGCCCGCACGATGCCGTCGACTCGCGGCAGCTCGACCTGAAGGACCTTCTGGTACAGAAAGAGGATTGCCGCGAGTGCCTGGTTCTGCGTCGAGGCCGATGCTTTCCGGTTGACCGCCAGGTGCGTGAGAAAATCCTCGACCTGTCGCGCCGCCATCTCGGAGGGGTAACGCTTGCCGTGAAACAGGATGAATCGCCGGATCCAGATCAGGTACTGCTGCTCCGTGCGATAGCTGTAATGCAGCTTGCGGAGGTGGTCGCGAACGCGGTCGAGGAGGCGGGGCCTGGCGTCCATGCCAATACTCTCCCGGAGCCAATTGACGCACCCAATCGTCGGTGGTCTAGTACATCCGAGGACCTGTATACGGAGCAACTCCCTCATGTTGCGGGAATGCGGCATTGCTCCGCCGACAATAGCTGCACTTCGGCGCCCGAATGCGTGCGCCTAAATTTTGTTATGCGGCACTCAATATGTCGGCTCCAATGTCCGTATATGGACCCCACCCCACTTTGCTAGCACTCCGTTTTCCGGCGACGAGGTACGACTGCTCACGTATATCCGGCCTCTGTCTGACCTCGATCAGCCGAGGTCGGGCCACGATGGGCTATGCGCGCGCCGGTTCCTCATTGCTTCTTCGGGCTTCTCGCCCGTGGACATTCCCAGGTTATTCCGACGCCGGTTCGACCTGTTCGCCATCCTTCGGAGTGCTCGCAACCGCGGTGATGTTCTCCTCGATCAGTTGGAACGCACGGCCTCAGGCCGCCACGCGCTCCGGTTCATAGTTCGCTCCATGCCTCAGCATCGCCCAAGCGACCCGGGCGGTCTTGTTGGCGAGCGCCGTCACTGCGACGTTCGGATGTGAGCGCTCCGCGAGCGCCAAGGCCCAGCGACTGATCCGATCCGTCCTGCTTGGCGCCGTGCGCAACGCCGAGCGTGCGCCGTGGATCAGCAGCGTGCGCACGTACTTGTCGCCGCGTTTGCTGATGCCCAGCACCTTCTCCTTGCCGCCCGAGCTGTGCTGGCGAGGCGTCAGTCCCAGTGCCACCGCCAGATCACGACCGTTGCGGTACTGCCTTGCATCGCCGACCAGCGCGTACAGCGCGCTGGCAATCAACGGGCCAACACCGTTGATCTGCATGAGTCGCCGGACGAGCTCGTGCTCACGAGTGATCGCGGCGACTTCCTGATCGAGTTCGCGCACCCGCTCGTCGAGTTGCTTCAGATCACGGTACAGGCAGGCCAGCAGCGATCGGAAGCGTACGGTCAGGCCATTCTCCGCATCCTCCAGCCACTGCGGTACCGCGCGGCGCAGGGAACTGATCTCTTGAGGCGCCACCAGACCGTACTCATAGACGAGCCCGCGCAACTGGTTGGCCTTCGCCGTCCGCTCCCGGATCAGGCTCGAGCGCACTCGATGCACGGCCTGCAGATCCTGCTGCTCGACGGTCTTCACCGCCACGAACCGCATGCTCGGCCGGCTCATCGCTTCGCAGATCGCCTCGGCATCGTTCGCGTCGGTCTTGTTCGTCTTCACGTACGGCTTCACGAACTGCGGGGCGATCAGTTTCACCCGGTATCTTTTGGACTGCAGCAGTCGCGCCCAGTGATGCGCGCTGCCACAGGCCTCCATGCCGATCTCGGCACCTGGCTCGACGTCACGCTCAAGATCAGCGATCCAGCGAGTTCGCTTCAGACGCTTGCACCAGACCGGACGCTCCGCCCGATCCACGCCGTGCACCTGGAAGACCTGCTTGGCCAAATCCACACCCACGCGAGTAAGCTTCATGACGACCCCTCCTCATTCCGTGACTGGTGACTTCACAGCTCCAGTCTGGCACTCGATGCCGTAGGTGTGGGGAGGGGTCCATCCCATTGCTTCTGACCCAAAGGGGTCAGCGAACTTAAGTGAAAGGAGGTACAAACATGGCAACGCCCCCAACCTTTTCGCATGTTGTATTCATGACGCGTCGCTTTGAGGAAATGAAGGCCTGGTATGGCAACGTATTCGGTGCAGGGATCGTGCATGGGGACCCCGCCCTTGCCTTCCTAACTTATGACGATGAAAGCCATCGTTTCGCCATCGCCAATCTCGATGTGCTGAAGCCTGGCGCGCCAGCGGTTTCAGGCCCCGGCGAGATCGGCGTCAACCACATTGCCTACACCTACGCCTCAGCAGCAGACCTGCTCGAGACTTACGCCAGACTCAAGGAACATGGCCTTACCCCCTACTGGCCAGTACATCACGGCTTCACGCTTTCCTTTTACTACCAGGATCCGGACGGCAACCGAGTCGAACTTCAGGTCGAATCCTGCAGTTCCAAAGACGCCTTCGACTATATGCGTAGTAGGGCGTTTGCAGACAATCCTGTCGGGGTCGAGGTGGACCCTGAGGCGCTGCTGGCACGTTACCGCGCGGGCGCCAGCGAAGCCGAGTTGACAGCACGTCCCGACGGGAAGCCATCACCTATTCCGGCCCCCCATGGCTTGACCTAAACTCTGCAGTCCTAATGTGTTCTCTTTTGGCCGAGAGCCGACGATGGACGTGAATGAAGAGTGCCGTATAACAAGCGGTTGCAGTGGACCCACGTGGGCGTCACGCAATTTGCGTTCGTAAACTGTGCGCCTCCCGGCGTGGGCCAATGAACCGCAGCGTTGGGCGGCTGGACCCTGCGGGATCCCGGAACCGATTGAGGGTCGTGATTAACCTGATAGGAGACGCAGATGAATAGGCAGAGACGCGCCCTTTTCCCGAGCGCATTGTGCGGGGCGGTCGTCGTGGTGGCCCTCGCCGGCTGTGGCAAGCAGGACGACGCCGTCTCGCAGGCCGCGAAGATGGACGCTGCCACCGGCGTGCCGGCACCCGGCATCGCCGAGACCAAGGCAATCATGGAGGAGGCCTACATTTATGGCTTCCCGATGGTTGCGGCCTACAAGGCGATGTACGAGTTCAACGTCGACAAGAGCTCGCCGCAGTACAAGACGCCGTTCAACGCAATCTGGAACGACTCGCAGACCTTTACGCCGAAGGACACCGCGATCCCGACGCCGAACTCGGATACACCGTATTCGATGCTGCAGGCCGACCTGCGCGCCGAGCCGATCGTGCTGTGCGTGCCCAAGGTCGACAAGAGCCGCTACTACTCGGTGCAGCTCGTCGACCTGTACAGCTCCAACTACGGCTACATCGGCAGCCGCGCCACGGGCAGCGAGCCCGGGTGTTACCTCGTCGCCGGGCCGCGCTGGCAGGGCGACCAGCCGCCCGGCATCGCCAAGGTGTTCCGTTCCGAGACCGACTTCAGCTTCATCATCTTTCGCACGCAGCTGTTCAACGCGGCGGACATGGACAACGTCAAGAAGGTCCAGGCCGGCTACAAGGTGCAGCCGCTGTCGGCATTCCTGAACCAGCCTGCACCGCCGGCGGCGCCCGCGATCGACTTCCCGAAGTTCGTCGGCGAAGATCCGTTCAAGACCGAGTTCCCGGAGTACCTCGACTTCCTGCTTCAGTTCGCCCCGCCCACGGGTACGGCGGCGGTGGAAGAACCGCTGCGCGCGAGGTTCGCCAGCATCGGCATCGGCCCCAACAAGAAGTTCGACTTCAAGGAGCTGTCGGTCGAACACAAGGCTGCGGTCGGCCTGGCGATCAAGGAAGGTTTCGAGAAGATCGGCAAGGCCGCCGAAGGTATCGGTAAGAACATCGACGGCTGGCAGGTCGGCGCCGCCTTCGGCGACCGCGATTTCTACAAGGGCGACTGGTTGCTGCGTGCTGCCGCGGCCAAGGCCGGCATCTACGGCAACGACGCGATCGAGGCGATGTACCCGCAGACGCGCGTCGATTCGGAGGGCCAGACGCTGGACGGCAGCAAGCACAGCTACACGCTGACTTTCGCCAAGGACCAACTGCCGCCGGTCAACGCGTTCTGGTCGATCACGATGTACGACAGCAAGAACCAGTTGCTCGTCGAGAATCCGATCAACCGCTACCTGATCAACTCGCCGATGCTGCCGGCGATGAAGAAGAACCCGGACGGATCGCTGACGATATTCATCCAGAGGGACTCGCCGGGCAAGGACAAGGAAGCGAACTGGCTGCCGGCGCCCAACGGCCCGATCTACCTGGTGATGCGCCTGTACTGGCCGAAGGAAACGCCGCCGTCGATCCTGCCGGCCGGCGCAGGCACCTGGAACCCACCCGGCGTGAAGCGGGTGCAATAGGTCAGGGGACAGGCCTGGCGCTTTCTTGCCGAGGCAACAGATGGCCGCCCAACCCGTCGATGCACCGGACTCGCCACAGCGGCCTTCGCCCGCTTTCGCGGGCCGGTGATCTCTGACGTTAGGCATCACAGGGGAGTCCGGCCGTGCCGACGAATCGACTTGAAAACACGCAGCAGGGTCTGGTGGTGTTTGCGAAGAGCAAGAAGCGAGTGTCAGCCTTCTATCGGAATGCACTGAACCTGACGGTGGAAGAGTCCGCAAGTACGCACGATCTTCTTCGGGGACATGGCTACGAGGTGGTCGTGCACGCAATTCCGCGTGAGTACGCATCGCAGATCAAGATTGCCAAGCCGCCTGTCGTGCGCGAGGACACGCCGTTCAAGCCAACCTTCGTGGTCAAAGATCTCGAGGCGGTTCGAGCTGTTGCGAGCAAGACAGGTGGCTATCTGAAGCCCGCGGAGGGCGCCTGGCGCTTTCGCGGATGCATCGTGCTCGATGGGTGGGACCCTGAGGGCAATGTCGTTCAGTTCAAGCAACGCGAGTGACGCCTGTTGGGCCCGCGCGCAGCGTGTTCAATGGGATTTGATCGCTGATGAGGAAGGCCGCCGGCTACGTGCTTATCGTCCTATCCTTCGTGGCCTGGGCTGCCATTGCAGCATTGCCGTTCATGGACGTTTCCATCGGGAGTGCCGCGGCTATAACTACGGCGTTGGTGATAGGCGGCGAAGTGTCGTTCTTCGCAGGCGTTGCTTTGCTTGGCAAAGAAGCGTGGAATAAGGTGAAGTCAGTATTCAAGAAGAAGTAGCCGCCCGCGCCTATGCATGGGAACTTCTCAGTGCGAACGCGGCCAACGATTCGGTTCAGGCGCGACGGCTCTGACGGGCCGCGGCCTGAACTCAAACGTTAGGCGGCATGGCCAACACACTGCGACGTGCGACGCTAAAGGCTCTTGCGGGAGTCTTGCTCGCTCCGGGAGTCGGCTCAGCGCAGCCAAAGGGAGAACAGCGTATGCCTTCGCTCGCCAAGGGCACCTTCACCGTTGAGATGAAGCCCCAGACGGAGCCAAGCACCGCCGATGGCGTCAGTCTGGGCCGCATGTCGCTGGACAAGCGGTTCGAGGGCGACCTGGTCGCTACTGGTAAAGGCGAAATGCTCACTGCGCTCACGCCAATCAAGAGCTCAGCTGGCTATGTCGCCATTGAGCGAGTCACTGGAACGCTCCACGGCCGCAGCGGGAGCTTTGTCTTGCAGCACAGTGGCATCATGGACGAGGGGGCTCAGCGGCTGTCCATCACGGTTGTGCCTGGCTCCGGCACTGGAGCCCTGGTGGGAATCTCAGGCGCCTTAAAGATCATCATCACCGAGGGCAAGCACTTCTACGAGTTCGAGTACTCGCTTCCGTAGTGCTGGCTCAAGCAATGCCGCACAACCCTCTGCTGGAACCGACCCGCCTCGGCTCAATCGTCAGGTCTCTGCATGGAACAGCTTCGCACAGTCGCAGAATCCGACTTTGAAGCAGTCCTCAAGCTCAACGCGGCTGAGGTCCAGCAGACGAGTCCAATGGATCTAGCTCGGCTCCGTTCGCTTGTCGAAATGTCCGCTTATTGCAGGGTTGTAGCCGTCCAGGAACAGGTCGCCGCTTTTCTGATCGCACTTCGAGAAGGGGCGCCCTATGAAAACGACAACTACACCTGGTTTGCTACACGCTTCCCAAGTTTTCTGTACGTGGATCGTATCGTCGTTGATTCGCAATTCGCTGGCCGAAGCATTGGCAGCAAGCTGTATATGAGCCTGTTTGCGTTTGCGCGTACGGAAGGCATCGGGAGAATCGTGTGTGAGTACAACGTTAATCCACCAAATCCGGCCTCTCGCAGGTTCCATGACAAGTTCGGGTTCAAGGAACTTGGAACCCATTGGGTCGCGAACGGCACCAAACAGGTCTCGCTTCAAGCGGCAGAGACCCACCAATACATTCAGGCCGACGTCGCTTCGAGGCGCGGCCGAATTCCGGCGTTAGGTCGCAAAGGATCTGGATGACTGCATTCGAGCTTGTCTTTGGCCTTGTGACGATTGTCACGTCGCTGGCACTGACCCATCTGATGAGTGGATTCGTCGTCCTGTTGCGCAACGCGGGGCGTGTCCAGTTCTCCGCGCTGCATGCTCTGTGGGCTTGGGCGGCCTTCATTCTCACGATTGGCAATTGGGCTTCGTTCTGGGGGTTGCGATCGCTGACATCCTGGCCTGCGTGGGCAGTGTTGCTGTCAGTGGCGACCATGATCGCCCAGTACGTCCTGTGCGCATTTGTGACGCCCGATGCGCCGACCGAAGGCAAGATGATCAACCTTGTCGACTTCCACGAACGCGAACATCGGCGCTACATTCTTGCGGCGATCGCTCTGTTCACCCTGGCGCTGGGCCTGAATTTCGCGCTCGGGGGAGGCAATTACTATGCGGACTGGTGGCGCGACAGCGTGTTCTCTCTCATTGGACTGTCGCTCGCGATGTTGGCGTTCGTCATCAAGGCGCGTTGGGCGCAAGTGTTCACGGCGGCCGCACTCGCTGCGCTGGCTACCTATTACACGATAATCACGTGCAATGTCGTTGCGGCCTGAGGCAACCGGTTGCAGCGGACGGCGCTGCTCGGCTCGCCGCCGAACCGAAGCGTCAGGCAGCACAGCCGAGACCGTGCCGTGGTCCAGCGGACTTGGCGCCGTCGCCGGATACCGCCGCTGGCCGTTTCATCGACGTCAGCCGTTGAAACACTGGGCCGGGTCCGCGCACGACGCCCTTGACACGATTCGATAGTTAGCTAAACATCGTGTTATGAGCAAGGTCTTCAAGGCCCTGTCTGATCCCACTCGTCGTCGCGTGCTTCAGCTTCTACGCGAAGGACCGATGAGCGCCGGTGAGCTCAGCGACCAGTTCAATGTCTCCAAGCCGACGATGTCGGCTCACTTCGCGGTGCTGAAGGAGGCCGACCTGGTGCACGCCGAGAAGACTGGCAAGTCAGTCATCTATCACCTGAAGCTCTCAGTGCTCGAAGAAGCGCTGCTGGGCTTTGTCCACTCGTTTGCGCCAGGTGACTCAGCTCCGAGGCGAAAGAAGGAGACTGCACGATGAACAGGCAAGTGATGACTGACCTCGCCTGGGGCGTAGGCATTGCAGTTGTAGCCTTGGTCGCCAGTTACGCCCGCAAGCTGGGCTATATCGACGGGGATACTGTCACCAGAGTGGTCATCGGCATGATCGGGCTGATGATCGCGTCGTTTGGTAATCGAATGCCCAAGGCTTTCGTCCCCAACTCTTTTGCCCGCCAGGCCAGGCGAGTTGCAGCCTGGTCCCTCGTACTCAGCGGGCTTGTATACGCCGGACTATGGGCGTTCGCCCCGATCCCGATAGCGGTAGCGGGCGGGAGTGGCGCGGTGCTATTGGGGATGGCAGTGACCATCGGCTATTGCGTTTCATTGCGAGCCAAGGCGAAGGCCGGTTAGCTGGAACGATGTGCGTCGGAGAACACATGCCTCAGGTTCGCTTCTCGATCGGCATCCTCCTGGTCCTAATCTTGCGCAGGGCCTGTCTCAGCAGGCGAACTGGCTGGGTTGGCCTGGCTATCCGGATGCTGGTCCAACCCGAAGGCCGAAACCGGCTCAGGCGAATTCTGGCAGCCTCTGGCTGGCGGCACGTTGCTGGGTGTCGGCAGGACCATTCGGAATGGGAGAACTGTCGAGTACGAATTCCTGCGCCTGCATGAAGATGAGCTAGGCCGAGTGATCTATACAGCCAGTCCGTCCGGGCAGAAGGAGACGTCATTTGCAGCCAGTCGCGTCAGCGAATCCGACCTGACACCCAATTTACTCCGGCTCGAAGCTAGAGTCCGCGTTTAACGATAACGCCTCGCGGCGCTGGGCGATACGTCGATCGGCGTACTCCTCCGGGGTGAGATCGCCGAGCGAGCTGTGAGGTCGCTCGGTGTTGTACTCGGCTCGCCAGGTCTCGATGACCCGCCGTGCCTGTGCCATCGTCACGAACCAGTGTTCATTGAGGCATTCATCGCGGAACTTCCCGTTGAAGCTTTCGATGTAGGCATTTCCGTTGGGCTTGCCCGGACGGATGAAGGACAGCCGGACATGGCTCGAGTACGCCCAGGCATCGAGCACCTGGCCCTCGAACTCCGGGCCGTGATCGACGGTGATCGAGGTCGGCAGTCCGCGCGTTTCCGCCCGGCGTTGCAAGACGGCGCGCACACGTGCGCCAGTGATCGAGGTGTCGACCTCAATGGCGACGCATTCGCGTGTGCAGTCATCGACGATGGTCAGGCAGCGCAGTCGCCGCCCGTCGGCCAGGCCATCGGAGACGAAGTCCATCGACCAGCTCAGGTTGGCGACCGACGGCTTTGGCAACGGCTGACGCTCGTACGGCCCGATCCGCTTGCGCTTGCGACGCCGCACCGCGAGGCCTGCCTCGCGGTACAGACGGTAGGTGAGCTTGCGGTTCACCTGCCAGCCCTCGCGACGCAGCACGACGTGTACCCGCCGATAGCCATACCGACGCTTCTCGGCAGTGATCTCGTCGATCCGTGCGCGCAGCGGGCCGCGATCGGGCCGCCGGCTCCGATACCGATACAGCGTCGGGAGACGCTGATCAACCCGCATGCGCGTCACACCGAAGTCCCGTTCGGTCATCAGGATCGTGACCGCTTCGCGCTTCGCCTGCGGGCTCACCATTTTCGGCCCAGAAGGTCCTTCAACGCCGCCTTGCCCAGCTCCGCTTCGGCCAACAGCCGCTTGAGCTTGCTGTTTTCGGCCTCGAGCTCCTTCAGCCGTCGGACCTCCGACACTGTCATCCCGGCGTATTTCGCCTTCCAGTTGTAGAAGGTCGCCTCGGAGATGCCGTGCCGCCGGCAGATCTCCTTGGTCTTGGCTCCGGCGTCCGCTTCCTTCAGGACCGCAATGATCTGTTCTTCGGAGAACCTCTTCGATTTCATCGTCTGCTCCTGGTGAAGCAGACTCTACTCCCAGCCAGGACTAACCTCGGGTGTCAGGTCGCCATCGCTTACTGGATCTACAGACTTCCGGACAAGTAAGCTCCAGGCCTGACGAGGCGTTGCACGTCCGGCAAGCGGTGAGTGCGAACAACCGGATTCGAAACGATGGAGACCCGCCGGTAGTGAAGCTCGCAGCAGTTCGCAAGTACGCGCTGTCGCTCCCCGAGGTCACCGAGGAGCCGCACCACCAGTACGGCTCGTTTCGGGTCCGGGGCAAGATCTTCGTGACTTTCCCGCCGGAAGAGGATCACCTGCACGTGTTCGTGGCTGAGCAGCAGCGCGAACTTGCATTGGCTATTTACGGCGATTTCGCCGAGAAGTTGCTCTGGGGTGGGAAGGCTGTCGGTGTCCGTCTGGCACTTGAGTCGGCGCCGCAGGCGGCCGTGAAGGCCCTGGTACGTCAAGCCTGGGAAAACAAGGCTCCAAAGTCGCTCCGTAACGCTCAACCGGGCCGATAGATACGGGAGGAGAACCCGACATGCCGACGCGCCTTGCTTCATGCAGCTGTGGTCAGCTCACCGCCCGGGTCGTTGGTGAGCCGGTGCGCATCTCCGTCTGCCATTGTCTGGCCTGCCAACGCCGAACCGGCAGCGTCTTCGGTGAGCAGGCCAGGTTTCCTCGCGCAGGCGTTGCGATCTCCGGTGTCTCGTCCGAGTACGTCCGCGTCGGCGACGAGGGATCTGGAGCCACGTTTCACTTCTGCCCAAAGTGCGGCTCTACGGTCTACTACGAGCCCGGAGGGCTGGACGAATTCGTGGCAATCCCAGTGGGAGCGTTCGCGGATCCGGGTTTCCCTGCTCCGTCTGTCTCTGTCTACGAATCTCGAAAGCACCAGTGGGTCGTTCCTCCCCCCGAGGCCGAGCACATACCATGAGGCCGCCGTCGCGCAGCGTCATCGCTGCCGGCTTCTGCCTCGCATGGCTGCTCATTGCGCTGGCTGGAGCGGACCGTCCGCCACCCGTCGGCTTCCTCGTGCTCCTGCCGGTGTTTCTTGTCGGCGGGCTGCTGGTGTACTGGCGCATCCCAGCGTATGCGGACTGGAAGTCCCAGTCTCGCTCATGGCGAATACTTCGCGTGATTGCAGAGGGCACGGCCGCAGGGCTTGGCTTCGCTATCGCGCTGCATGCGTTTCCCTGGAGCGGGGAACCCGGCATTCGACCGTCCGGTATCCACGCCTTTATCTGGCTGGCGGTACTTGGAGCCCTGGGCGCCACCAATGCGTTGATTGCGTATCATCTGGCGGCAGGGCGGCCCAAAGCGGCCCATTGCCCTGCACAGGAGTAGACATGGAACTTGGCGCCTTCTCCATCAGCCTGGCCGTCAACGACATCGCTGCTTCACGGGCGTTCTACGAGAAGCTGGGCTTCACGGTCTTCGGCGGCGACCAGGCGCAGCGCTGGTTGATCATGAAGAACGGAACATCCCTGATCGGGCTGTTCCAGGGCATGTTCGAGAAGAACATGCTCACTTTCAATCCGGGCTGGGACAGCGACGCCCAGCCACTTCCGAGCTTCACCGACGTCCGCGAGATCCAGCGCCGGCTGCGGTCGCAGGGCGTAGGTGTCGGCCAGGAGGTCGACGAAAGCACACAAGGCCCGGGGCACATCGTGGTGACCGATCCTGATGGCAATCAGATTCTCATCGATCAGCACAGGTAGTCCGTGTTGCTGGTCGGCTGCTGTCGTGGGCACCTGAGCCCGGGCGTCAGGCAACGCAAGCGTGCCGGAATCGATGCCGACCTTCTTCCAGAGCGCCGCAGAATTCCGCGCCTGGTCAGTCAGCTAGCCAGCCAGGCATGCGGCGGCGCACTCGTCATGGCAGTATCCGAGGCGTTCCGCTGACACTTGGTTGACGGAGGAAACGATGAGCAACTCTCTGCAGTCCGTGCAGGCGATCTATGCAGCATTTGCGAAAGGCGACATTCCGGCCGTGCTCGGGGCACTCGCGGCCGACGTTCATTGGACCGAGGCAGAAGGCGGGCCGTATGGCGGCGTATCCATCGGGCCCGACGCCGTGCTGCAGAACGTATTCATGAAGCTGGGCGGCGAGTGGGACGGTTTCGCTGCCGTTCCGCGGGAATTTGTCGCGAGCGGCGACACCGTCGTGGCACTCGGCGACTACAGCGGCACGTTCAAGGGCACCGGCAAGAGCTTCAAAGCGCCATTTGCCCATGTCTGGAAGCTCCAGGGCGGCAAGGCGGTGTCGTTCCAGCAGTACACGGACACGTTCGTACACCGGAGGCCCATGCAGGCCGGCTGACCCAATGGCAGCGGAAGCGAAGACCAGGCCCACCGACGCCAGCGTCGGTGACTACATCGCGGCGATCGCCGATCCCGACAGGGCCGGCGACTGCAGGTCCCTGGTCAGGCTGATGACCAGGATCACGAAGAAGAAGCCGGTGATGTGGGGGCCTTCGATCGTCGGCTTCGACAGCTATCACTACCGGTATGAGAGTGGCAGAGAGGGCGACGCGTGCCTGATGGGCTTCTCCTACCGCAAGCCCGAACTCGCCATCTACGTCGTGGCCGGGTTCGAAGGAGCCGGGCAGATGCTCGAGAGCCTGGGCAGGCACAGGACGTCGAAAGTCTGCTTGTACGTGAAGCGCCTCTCGGACATCGACCTGGAGGTACTCGAGTCGCTGCTCCGCCACTCTGCGACGGAGATCCGGCGCCGCTATCCGTCAACGAGGGCGGACCGCTAAGTCGTCGATGAACGGCGCCCGGCGGAGCATGCCGTCGTGGCGCTTGCAGCAATGTGATTGTGACGTGACCATGTGTCGCGGCGACCCGGGTCAACGCAGAGGAGGATCGCATGGCCGGAGGCGAGTGCAATTGCGGGGCAGTGCGATTCGAAATCGACGCGGAACTGTCGGACGTCTACGTGTGCCACTGTTCGATCTGCCGCCGGTCCACCGGCAGCAATGGCATTGCGGTGGTCGTGGTTCCGAACGACAAGTTCCGCTGGCTCCGGGGTGAGGATCAGATCGGGACGTGGAAGAAGCCGCACGCGGACTGGCAGACCTGGTTCTGCCGGGTTTGTGGCTCTCCGGTTCCCGGCCACAACGATCCGTCACGCATGTTCGTGCCGGCAGGGTCCCTGACCGAAGGCGGCGACGCGCTGAAGGTCGCCCATCACATCTGGGTGGGCTCGAAGGCCGTCTGGGACGAAATCGGCGATGCGGGCAAGCAACACCCGGAGAGGTTTCGCGGTTAGGATCCCGGGGACCCGGAGGCCGCATGAACCTCGACGCAGCATCCTTCCGCACGAGCCGCAAGCTTCGGTCCTCACCGGAGCGGATCTATTCTGCATTTGCCGTTGCCGAGCAGTTGGCAACCTGGTGGGGTCCGGACGGATTCCGCAACGAGTTCGAACGCTTTGAATTCCGACCCGGCGGCGCCTGGACGTTTGTCATGATCGGACCGGATGGATCGCGTCACAGCAACGAGAACAGGTTCGTCGAACTCGTGCAGGGCTCCCGGGTCGTCATTCATCACGAGTCGGCGCCGCGATTCATCCTCACGGTCGATATCGCCGCCGCGGTGGACGGCACCATTCTGACGTGGACCCAGACGTTCGAAGATCCCGCGGTTGCGGCAGCCGTGCGGCACATCGTCGAACCGGCCAATGAGCAGAACCTGAATCGGCTGTCCGCGCTTCTGGCGGGTGACCAGGGTGCCGCATCCACTTCAACACCGACCAGCGTGTGAGAACCAGCCATGTCATCCCGCGCCGTACGACTGCATCGAGTGCTCCGCTCACCGCCTGAAAAGGTCTACCGCGCATTCCTCGAGGCCGGAGCGATGGCCAAGTGGATCCCGCCCTACGGGTTCACCTGCACGGTGCATCACATGGATGCCCGGATCGGCGGCACGTTCAGGATGACGTTCCACAATTTCTCGACGGGTCATGGTCACTCGTTCGGCGGCGAGTACCTCGAACTGGTTCCGGGGCAACGGATCCGCTACACCGACAAGTTCGACGATCCGAACCTGCCGGGAGAGATGCACGTCACCGTCACGCTGAAGCAGGTGCTGTGTGGCACCGACCTCAGCATCGAGCAGGACGGAATTCCGGAGGTGATCCCGCTCGAGATGTGTTACCTCGGCTGGCAGGAATCGCTGGCGCAACTGGCGACGCTCGTCGAGCCGGACATTCCAGGGTAGCCGGCGGTCGCCAATGTCTCGATCCCCGTCACCACAGGAGCATCGACGATGAAACGCGTCACTGGCATCGGCGGCGTGTTCTTCAAGTCGCGGGACCCGAAGAAGCTGGGCGAGTGGTATCGCAATCACCTCGGCATGAATGTCGAGGAGTGGGGAGGCGTCGCGTTCCGCTGGGCCTCGCCGGACAATGCGACGGGCACCGGGACCACGATCTGGAGCCCATTCAGCGACGACACCGGCTACTTTGCGCCGAGTGCCGCGTCTTTCATGATCAACTACCGGGTCGAGGATCTCGACGCGGTGTTGGCTGCGCTCCGCAGCGAAGGCTGCGACGTGGATACGAAGGTCGAGGAATCGGAGTACGGCAAGTTCGGCTGGGTCATGGACCCGGAAGGAAACCGCATCGAGCTCTGGCAGCCGCCGCCGGGTCAATGAGTCCGCCCGGTTCGTCGCAATGCGCCGTGCTCGAAGGCGCACTGAAGCATCCACGCGTACCTGGTCGCGGCGATGCACCGGCAAAATGATTTGCCCATTCGGCGAGGTGACACCATGACGATCTCGCGCAAGGCATTGTGCGTCGTGTATGCCCTGGTCGGCCTCGCGGCGCTGATCGGGTGCTGGGCCAACAACATCCACTACCTCGGCGGGGGATTCATCGCCGCCAACGTGCGCTTCTGGCAGGAAACCGTCGTCAATCCGGCCAGCCGCTCGATCACCATCGACCTGCTGTTCCTGGGGCTCGCGGCGATCATCTGGATGCTGCTCGAGGCACGCCGGCTGTCGATGCGGGGCGTCTGGCTATATGTGCTGGCCGGCGCATTCATCGCGATCGGCGTGGCGTTCCCGGCGTTCCTGGTCCATCGCGAGCTGGCGCTGGCAAGGCGCGACGGATCGTCCAGCGCGGGGACCTTGTCGTCCGCGGACTTCCTCGGCGTCGCACTGCTGGGCCTTCTCGTGCTCACATACGCGTTCGTCGCGCTGGGCAAGCAGGCGCATTGATCCGATGATCCTGCGGCCAGCCAGACCCGCGGACTTCAGCGCTGTCCTGACCCTGAAACAGGAATCGGTGGAATTCCTGAGCCCGCTGTCACAGGGGCGTCTCGAGCAGCTGGACGCCGAGGCGGAGCTCCACTCCGTCGTCGAGAGCGATGGGGCCGTCTGCGCCTTCCTGCTGGCCTTTCGCGAAGGTGCCGACTACGACAGCGTGAACTACAGGTGGTTTCAGCAGCGCTACCCGCGCTTCCTGTACCTCGACCGCGTCGTCGTTTCGCGGCGCATGCAGGGCAGGGGTGCCGGTGCGGCACTGTACTGTCACGTATTTGCTCGCGCCGCGGAGACCTCCGTGCCCGTCGTCACCTGCGAGTTCGACGTCGATCCGCCAAATGAGGCCTCGGAACGGTTCCACGCAAGGTTCGGCTTCAGCGAGGTCGGTCGCCAGCGGGTGGCCGGCGGCAGCAAGGCCGTTTCCCTCCAGGCTTCGGTCGTACAGGCTGCAGACGACGGGGCGACGCTGCCCTGGCGCAGTCGAACTCAGTAGAAGTGCAGTGCAATGATGAGAGGTGCAGTGCGATGATCGAACTGTCTGCCGTACAGGCGCTGATCGACACGATGTTCCCGGGCCTGATCGGCGTGAAGCTGGTCCAGATCTCACCCGAGCGTGTCGTCGGGGAACTCGAAGTTCGCCAGAATGTCTCGACGACCGGGGGCACGCTGCACGGCGGCGCCTACATGGCCTTCGCCGACACGCTCGGTGCCGTCGGCACGTTCCTGAACCTGCCGCCCGGCACCACGACCACCACCACGGACTCGAGCACGAAGTTCACCGCGGCAGCGAAGGTCGGCACCAAGGTCCGCGGCGAGTGCGTCGCGCTGCACCGGGGCCGCACGACGATGGTCTGGCAGACCTCGATCACCAACGAGCAGGGCAAGCTTTGTGCCGTGGTCAGCCAGACGCAACTGGTGCTGCAGGGAAAGTCCTGACATGCGCGGAATCGCCTCGAGCCTGGCCGTCGCGATGCTGCTGGATGCGATCTCCGCCGCACACGCCGGGCCGCCGACCGGCGTCGAGTACCTGAACTCGGGCAAGGTGCTGCCGACCAACCTCCCGTTCTCGGAAGCCGTGCGCGTCGGCGACACGCTCTACCTGTCGGGGCAGGTCGGCATTGCGCCGGGCACGCTGAAGCTCGTGCCGGGCGGGCTCGAGGCCGAGGCGCGGCAGACGCTGGAGAACATCTGGGCGACACTCGCGGCCCAGGGGCTCACGATGCGCAACGTCGTCAAGTGCACGGTGATGCTGGCGGACATCGCCGACTGGGCGTCGTTCAACGAGGTCTACAAGCAGCATTTCTCGGCGCCGTACCCTGCGCGGAGCGCGCTTGGCGCCAACGGCCTCGCACTCGGGGCACGGGTCGAGGTCGAGTGCATCGCGGCGTACCCGCGCTGAATTACGGCGGTGGCTGCAGGCGGGCCAGCGCTTCGTCCACGATCTCGATCCAGTGCCGCACCGGCACCGGACTCGCCTCGCGCAGGTGCGACAGGCAGCCGATGTTTGCCGTCGCGATGATCTCGGGCTGCCCGACGGCTAGCCCCTCGAGCTTGCGCCTGCGCAGTTCCTGCGCGAGCTCGGGCTGCAGCACGGAGTAGGTGCCGGCCGACCCGCAGCAGAGCGTGGCGCCCGCGACGGGCTCGAGCCGACAGCCTGCAGCCGCAAGCAGCGACTCAACGCGTCCGTTGATGCGCTGGCCATGCTGCAGCGTGCACGGTGCCTGCCATGCCACGCGCGGCCCTGAGCCCGGCGCGAGGCCCGCACGCTCGAAGTCCGCGGGCTCGATGATCTCGCTCAGGTCGCGGGTCGCGGCGCTCACGCGCTGCGCCGCCTGCGCGAATGACGGATCCGCCGCGAGCAGGCGGCCATAGTCCTTGACCATCAGGCCGCAGGCGCTTGCGGTACTCACGATGCATTCGGCGCCGTCGTCTAGCAGCTGGGCGCACGCGGAGACGTTGCGCCGCGCCTGGTCGACAGCGTGTCCCGTCCGGCCGAGGTGGTGGCTCAACGCGCCGCAGCAAGTCTCGTCGCGCGCACGAACCACGGAGAGGCCGAGCCGGTCGAGTACCCGCGCCGTCGCCGCATTTATCTCGGGCGCGAGACCGGGCTGCACGCAACCGTCGAGCAGCACCACGCGCCGCGCATGGCGCGCCTGCGTCGGCTCGCTGGCCGGGGCGGCGGCGGTCGGCAGCTTGCCGCGAAGTGACGCCGGAACGAACGGCCGCAGCCATCCGCCGACACGCAGCAGCATCTCGAACAGCGGCCGGCGTCCGAGCACCTCGGTCATCGCGAATCGGACGGCGCGATCCGCGGCCGGTCGCGGCGCCCGCTCGTCGATGAGTTCGCGCCCGAGGTCGATGATGCGCCCGTACTGCACGCCGGACGGGCAGGCCGTCTCGCACGCGCGACAGGTGAGACAGCGATCGAGGTGCAGCCGCGTCTCGTCGCCGGCCGTGCCGCCTTCGACCAGTTGCTTCACGAGGTAGATGCGACCGCGCGGGCTGTCGAGCTCGTTGCCCTCGACGCGATAGGTAGGGCAGGCGGGCAGGCAGAACCCGCAATGCACGCAACTGCGAAGCAGCTGCTGGGCCTCGCGACCCCGCGCCGTGTTCTCGAGCGAGCCGGACGGGCGGGCGTACATCGCGCTAGAAGTCCGGGTACATGCGGCCGGGATTCAGAATGCCCGCCGGGTCGAAGACCTTCTTCAGCGACGCGTGCAGCCGCAGCAGCGGTTCGGCTGGCCTGGCGAACACCTGCTCGGCCGGCCCCGCAGGGCGGAACAGAGTTGCGTAGCCACCCGCGGCGGCTGCTAAGTCGAACATGGAGCCCGAGTCGGTCGCATGCCAGCGCTGCGTGCCATTCCATTCGATCAGCGCCTCGCCGGGAGGCGAGCAGGGCGCACGCGCCGGTACGTGCAGGCGCCACAGTGTTGCGCCTCGATTGAAGAAAGGATGCGTCTGCTCGCGAACGGAACGCCAGAAGTGTGTCGCGTCGACGACGACCGTCCCACCGACGCGGCGCTGCACTTCGTCCAGCGTCCGCTCGCTGCCCTCGAAGCGTAGCGTCAGCGCGCCACCGGTCCAGCAGCTCGCCGTGAGCGGCAGAGCCGTACCCGCGTACCGCTCGAGTTGTGAGAGTGCCTGGGAAGCGTCGAGAGGCAGCGACAGCGTGCGAGTGGCGGGCGGGAGTGGCAGCACCTTCAGCGACACGTCGAGCAGCACGCCGAGCGTGCCGAACGCACCGGCCATCGTCCGTGCGACGTCGTAGCCCGCGACGTTCTTCATCACCTCGCCGCCGAAGCGCAGCACCCGGCCGTCGCCGGCGAGGACGCGCACGCCGAGCACGTAGTCGCGCAACGGACCGGACGATGCGCGTGCCGGACCACTGAGGCCACACGCGACCGTGCCCCCGATCGTCGCTGCCTCGCCGAACGACGGCGGTTCGAACGGGAGCCGTTGTCCGTTGGCCGCCAGCTCGGCCTCGACATCGGCAAGCCGCGTGCCGGCCCGCGAGGTGATCACGAGCTCGGCAGGGTCGTAGGAGACGACGCCCGCATGCCCGGCCATGTCGAGCACGTCGCCCACTGCCGGGCGGCCGAGGAAGCGCTTGGTGTCGCCGCCGACGACCCGGAGCGGCATGCGCTGCGCCGTCGCGTGCCTTACGCGGTCGACCAGTTCAGTGGTGGCGTCGCGACCGCTCACGATTCAGAAGCGGGGCAGGTGGGCGAAGGGCAGCTTGCCGCCGTGCACGCGCATAGCCCCGTAGTCCGCGCAGCGCGCCAGCGTCGGCACGGCCTTGCCGGGATTCAAGCGGCCGGTCGGATCGAATGCGCGCTTGATCGAGTGGAAGGCCTCGAGCTCGGCCGACCCGAACTGCGTGCACATCGGCCCGAGCTTCTCGACGCCGACGCCGTGCTCGCCGGTGACCGTCCCGCCGACCGCGACGCAGAGCTCGAGGATGTCGGCGCCGAGCCGCTCGGCACGATGCAGCTCGTCGGGCTGGCCCGCATCGAACAGGATCAACGGGTGCAGGTTGCCGTCGCCGGCGTGGAAGACGTTGGCCACCGGCAGCCCGGCCTGCCGCGACATCCCGTCGATGCGCTCGAGCACCGACGCCAGGTGGCGACGCGGGATCGTCCCGTCCATGCAGTAGTAATCGGGCGCCAGCCGGCCGACCGCCGGGAACGCCGACTTGCGGCCCGACCACATGCGCGCTCGCTCGGCGGCGTCGGCCGCGACGCGCACGCTCGTCGCGCCGCATTCACCGAGCAGGGACGTGGTCGCGGCCAGCTGGTAATCGACGTCGTGCTCCAGGCCGTCGAGTTCGCAGAGCAGCAGCGCCTTCGCGTCCTGCGGGTAACCGCAGCGTGCGAACGCCTCGGCCGCCCGCAGCGCCGGCCCGTCCATCATCTCGAGACCGGCGGGCAGGATGCCGGCCGCCACGATGCGTCCGACCGCGCCGGCGCAGCGTGCGACGTCGTCGAACGCCGCCATCAGCAGCTCGACGCGCTCGGGCAGCGGCACGAGGCGCACCGTGACCTCGACCACGACGCCGAGCATGCCCTCGGACCCGGTGATCAGCGGCAGCAGCGACAGCCCCGGCTCATCTCCAACCTGCGAGCCGACCGTCATGAGCTCGCCGTCGCTGGTGGCCAGCGTTACTTCGAGCAGGTTGTGCACCGTGAGGCCGTACTTGAGGCAGTGCACGCCGCCCGAGTTCTCGGCGACGTTGCCGCCGATCGTGCAGGCGACCTGCGAGGACGGGTCCGGTGCGTAAAACAGTCCGTGCGGACGGGCCGCTTCCGAGATCGACAGATTCGTCACCCCGGGCTGCACTCGAGCCAGGCGCCGCCGCGGATCGACCTCGAGGATGCGATTCAGCTTCGACAGCACCAGCAGCACGCCGCCCTCGACCGGCAGCGCGCCGCCGGAGAGACCGGTGCCCGCTCCGCGGGCGACGACCGGCGCGCCATGTGCCGCGGCTATGCGCAGCACGGACTGCACCTCGGCCGTGCTGCCAGGCAGCACGACGAGATCGGGGATCCGGCGATGCGCGGTGAGCGCATCGCACTCGAAGGCGACGCGCGCTTCGGCAGAGGTCAGGACCGCGGCGGGGCCGAGGGACGCGCGGAGTGCGTGGACCAGTGCAGGGTCAGTTGCCACGCCGCAACGTTACGACGTCAGTGGTGGTGCCGACTAGTAGTACATCCGCCGGGCGCAGTGCGAACAGTCCGACGGTCACCACGCCGGCGACCTGGTTGATCTCGGTCTCGAGCGCGGCGGGATCCTCGATCGCAAGGCCGCGCACGTCGAGGATCTGGTTGCCGTTGTCGGTGACGAATCCCTCGCGCAGCACCGGTTCGCCGCCCAGGCGTGCCAGCTGCCGGGCGACGTGGGCGCGCGCCATCGGGATCACCTCGACCGGCAGCGGGAAGCGACCGAGCCGGTCGACCAGTTTCTGCTCGTCGACGATGCAGACGAACTGCCGGGAGGCCGCCGCGACGATCTTCTCGCGGGTGAGGGCGCCGCCGCCGCCCTTGATCAGCTCGAGCGCGCGGGTCGACTCGTCGGCGCCGTCCACGTACAGATCCAGCTCGCCGGTCGAATTGAGGTCGAGGACCTCGATGCCGATCTTCCGGAGCCGCCCGGTGCTCGCCTCGCTGCTCGAGACCGCGCCGGCGATGCGGCTGCGCAGGTCGGTGAGCGCGTCGATGAAGAAATTGACGGTCGAGCCGGTGCCGACGCCGACCACGGTGCCGTCGCGGACGTATTCGATGGCCGCTTCGGCGGCGCGCCGCTTCTTCAGGTCCTGGCTCACGGTTTCCTTCCTCCGAAAACAACTGTGCCCGCTTTCGCGGGCACAGTCGTCAAGCTTCAGACGAGAAGCTTACTTCTTCTTGGCCGGGGCCTTCTTAGCCTTAGCCTTCGTCTTCGCCTTTGCCTTCGCCTTCTTCTTCGCAGCCATTTTCAAATCTCCATGTCGGGTTAGTCCGGGCGCAGTATTTACAGAAATCAAAACCCGATTGCAAGAGGTACGTCACGAATTCTTCTTGCGCCCTTCAGGCGTTCGTGCTCCACGCGTCGCACGACCCGCGCGACCGACGATGCGCTCGCACTGTGTTTGCAGGCATTCGCTCACGCGAGCGAGGTGATGAAGCGCCACTCTTCGCGCGTCACTGGCGTCACCGACAGACGGTTGCCGCGACGCAGGATCAGCATCTCCGAGAGCGCTCCGTGCGCATGTTTGCGCAAGCTTTCGAGCGTGATCGGCGGGTCGATGCGGCGCTCGAGATGCACGTCGACTGCATACCAGCGCGGGTTCTCCGGATCGCTCTGCGGATCGAAGTAGCGGTGCTTCGGATCGAGCGCGCCGGGCTCCGGATACCCCGCGCGCACCACGCTCACGACGCCGTAGATGCCAGGCTCGTCGCAGCTCGAGTGGTAGAAGAAGCCCTGGTCGCCCTTCTTCACGGTGTCGCGCAGGAAGTTCCGGACCTGGTAGTTGCGCACGCCGTCCCAGGCCGTCGTCGCGTTCTTCGCCTTCGCGAGGTGCTCCACGCCGAAGGTCGCAGGCTCGGACTTGAAGAGCCAGTAGTTCATGCATTGCTCCGCAGCCGTGGGGAGGGCGCCCGTCCGGGGACGATCACGTCACGCTCGGTCACGACCGCGTCGAGCGGCACGTCCCAGCGCGAAGGAACGATGTCGTCGGTCTGCTGGCAGGCGAACGCGAGGCCGACGAGACGCGGCCGGCGCCAGCGCCGTCCCGGGTCGCGCCGGTGTCGAAGTGCACGATCGTAGTAACCGGCGCCCATGCCGAGCCGGTTGCCGCGCAAGTCGAAGCCGACGACGGGCATCAGGATCGTGTCGAGTGTCAGCGGCCGCGCCCGGTCGAGCGGCGACGACTCCGGCTCGGCGATGCCATAGCAGTTCCTCCGGAATCGCGCTCCCCGCTCGAGCGGTACGAAGCGCATGGCTCCTCTGCGCCGGCTCGTCACGCGGGGCACGAACAGCCTGCAACCGGCGCCCCAGGCGGCCGCGATCATCGACTCGAGGTTCACTTCGCCGGCCATCGCGAGGTAGACGGCGACCCGGCGCCCCCGCCGGAAGACGCCCATGCGACGCAGGGAGTCCGCGATCGCCTGCTCCGCGGCCGACCGCTTCGCGGGCGAAAGTGCCAGCCGCAGCGCTGTCAGCTTGCGACGGGCGGCGCGTGTTTCAGGGCTGGGCTGCGCCATGCGTCCGGTCGCTAAGGATCGGGAAAGGGGATGGCGCCACCCGCCTGTGCCGTCACGGACCATTGCTCTCGACATGGAGCAATAGGCGGGGAGGACCACAGCACCTCAGGCTTCCCGCTCGAAGGCGGACTTGCACAACGGTGCCGGCTGGCCGATTCCCCTGGGCGTTTTAACTTACGGTCGAGAGGTAACCCGGACCGTGTCGAACACCGCAGGCGGCGCCAAATCGTCAAGCAGCGGGCTGTCCCGCTGCTCAGAGTTCCATCTGCTGGCCGCGCTCGAGCGCGGCCTCGACCCGCTCGCGCAGCTTCTGCAATCGCGCGCCGACGTCGCCGTCGAGCGCCGTGCCGTGCTTGCGCAGCTTGATCAGCTCGTTCGCGAGGTTCAGCGCCGAGATCACCGCGATGCGGTCGAGCCCGACCACTTTTCCGGAGTCCCGCACCTCGCGCATCTTCGAATCGAGGTACTCGGCGGAGTCGAGCAGGTCCGCGCGCTCCTCGGCAGGGCAGGCCACCTGGTACTCGCGGTCGAGCAGCCGCACGCTCACGCGAGAGACGCGGTCTTCGCTCATGTTCCCTGCTCCATGGCCTTCAGGCGGCCGATCATCGCCTCGACGCGTGCCCGCACCTGCTCGTTCTTCTGCAGCAGGTTGGCACGCTCCGACATCAGCGTGTCCTGGCGCTGGCGGAGTGCACGGTTTTCCTCCTTCAGCTGCCCGATCGTGGCGACGAGTTCGTCGACCCGGCGTTCGAGGCGGCGCAGCTCGGCGTCCACGGCGGACCTTGCGGCGGTTTCAGTCATGCGTGGAACTATAGAGCCGCCCCCCAGGGGAATCAATTGAACCGGCGGCGATCGGGTGCGCGATGTTACGATAATTCCAATGAGTGAAGCGGTCGCTTTCGACGACGTGGCCCGGGCGCTCGCGGCCGCCGGTTCCACGGTGCATGCGGCCGAGGCGCACGGGTGCCTCTGCGGGGCGCTCTGCGCGCGCCGGGACTACGGCCTCGTGGAATGGATCGACGAGATCCTGCCGGACGGGGCGGTCCGCGACGGCGGCGCGTTCGCCAGCCTGCGCGAGTCGACCATCGCCGCGCTCGCCGGCGAGCAGATGGATTTCCAGCCGTTGCTGCCCGATGACGAGCACGCGCTCGACGCCCGGGTCGAGGCGCTGGGCGCATGGTGCCAGGGATTCCTGTACGGGTTCGGTGCGGCCGGCACCGCGAACCGTGCGGCGCTGCCCGAGGGCGTCGCCGAGGTGCTGGCCGATTTCGCGCAGATGTCGCACGCCGGGGACGTCGGCACCGAGGCGCTGGAAGTCGAGGAAGAGGCCTACGCGGAGCTGGTCGAGTTCCTTCGCGTCGGCGTGCAACTGGTATTCGATGAACTCGCCGCCCTTCGCGCGGGGCAGCCCGCCCTGCGCGCCGACCACTGACAGGACCATGATCGTACGTAAAGACGAGTTTGCCCGCCGCCGCCGGCAGCTGATGCGCATGATTGGCAAGGGTGGCATCGCGATCCTGCCCGCCGCCACCGAGAAGCAGCGCAACAGCGACGTCCACTACAACTACCGCCCGGACAGTGACTTCCACTACCTCACCGGCTTCGACGAGCCCGAGGCGGTGGCCGTGCTCGTGCCCGGTCGCGCGCAGGCGGAGTACGTTTTGTTCGTCCGCGATCGCGACCCCACGCGCGAGACCTGGGACGGCAAGCGCGCGGGCCCGGACGGCGCGACCCGCGACTACGGGGCCGACGACGCGTTCCCGGTCGGCGACATCGACGACATTCTTCCGGGCCTGATCGAGCAGTGCGCCCGCGTCTACTACACGATGGGCGTGCACCCGGACTTCGACCAGCACGTGATCAGCTGGGTGAACACGCTCCGTGGCCAGGCCAAGCAGGGCATGCACACGCCCCAGGACTTCGTCGCGCTCGACCACCTGCTGCACGACATGCGTCTCTTCAAGAGCCGGACCGAGCTCGCGGTGATGCGCCACGCGGCACGGATCTCCGTGGGAGCGCACATCCGCGCCATGAAGGCGACGCGGCCCGGTGTCCACGAGTACGAGGTGATGGCGGAGCTGCTGCACGAATTCCACCGCCATGACGCCGACATCGCCTACCACCCGATCGTCGGCGGCGGTGCCAACGCCTGCACGCTCCATTACCACGACAACAATGCCGAGCTCGCGGACGGCGACCTGCTGCTCATCGACGCCGGCTGCGAATACCGGTACTACGCCTCGGACATCACGCGGACCTTCCCGGTGAACGGCCGTTTCACGCCCGAGCAGCGCGCGGTCTACGAAGTGGTGCTCGAGGCGCAGCAGGCCGCATTCGATCGCATCCGCCCGGGCAGCCACTGGAACGAGCCGCACGACGCGGCAGTGCGCGCCATTACCCAGGGCCTGGTCAGGCTCGGCCTGCTGAAAGGCCGGCTGCCGACGCTGCTCAAGGAAGAGGCATACAAGAAGTTCTACATGCATCGCACCGGCCACTGGCTCGGCATGGACGTACACGACGTCGGCGACTACAAGGTCGGCGATGAATGGCGCGTGTTCGAGCCGGGCATGGTGCTCACGGTCGAGCCGGGGATCTACATTCCCTCGGGCATGCGCGGGGTGCCGCGGCGCTGGTGGAACATCGGCGTCCGCATCGAGGACGACGTCGCCGTCACCGCCGATGGCTGCGAGATCCTCACGGCCGGCCTGCCGCGCACGCCGGCCGAGATCGAGCGCGTGATGGCCGCCTGACGATGACCAGCGCCGGATGACGGTCGAGACGCGAATCCCGGGCGACTTCGACCTGGCCATCGCTGGTGGCGGGCTCGTCGGAGCGTCGCTGGCGCTGGCGCTCGCGCCGCTTGGCCTCAGGATCGCCCTCGTCGAGGCAGTCGCGCCGGCCGCCGGCCGCGGCGAGCACCCGAGCTTCGATGAGCGCACGACAGCGCTCGCGAACGGCACCGTGCGGGTGTTCCGGAGCCTGGACGTCTGGCGCCACATGCAGCGCGAGGCGACTGCGATTCGCCGCATCCACATCTCCGAACAGGGTCGATTCGGCGTCGCCCGCATCGATGCGGAGGAGCAGGGCCTCGAGGCGCTCGGATACGTGCTGCCGAACCGCGTCATCGGCGCGGGCCTGTGGGAGGGACTGCGACGCGTGACGGGCGTCGAGACGTTTGCCCCTGCCAAGGTGACGGGGACCGAGCTCGCAGCGGACCGCCGCACGCTCACGATCGAACGGGGCGGCGAGGTGCTGGAGATCGGGGCGCGACTGGTCGTGGCCGCGGACGGAGCACGCTCGATCATCCGCGAGCAGGCGGGCATCCCGGCCGAGCACTGGCAGTACGGCCAGACGGCGATCATCGCGACGCTCACCACGCAGCGCTTCCACGACCACGTCGCCTACGAGCGGTTCACGCCGGAAGGACCGATCGCCATGTTGCCGCTGTCCGACGGCAGGTGCGGCCTGGTCTGGACGAGGCATCCGGAGGCGGCGGCGCGTCTGCTCACGCTGCCCGACGCCGAGTTCCTGGCGGAGCTGCAAACGGCGTTCGGTTTTCGACTCGGGCGGCTGCTGCGCGTCGGCGCGCGACACTCGTATGAGCTGGCGCTCTCGCGTGCGGAAAGGCACGTGGCCCCGCGCCTCGCCATCGTCGGTAACGCGGCACAGGCGCTGCACCCGATCGCGGGACAGGGGTTCAACCTCGGTCTGCGCGATGCGGCGAGCCTCGCGGAGGTGATCGCCGACGCGCTTTCGTCCGGGCAGACCGACATCGGGGACGAAAAGCTGCTGCGATCCTATGCGGACTGGCGTGACGAGGACCGGCGCCGGATCGTCGCGTTCACGGACGGGCTGGTACGCCTCTTCGCCACGCCGCTCGGAGCGATGAGGGGGCTGCGCAGTGTCGGACTGCTGGCGTTCGATTCGTTCCCGCCTGCGAAGGCCGCGATGTCGCGGTTGAGCGTGGGTGCGGCCGGTCGCGTCCCGAAGCTCGCGCGCGGTGTGCCGCTCGCAGGAGGTGGACGATGAGCGCGACTCGCCGGCACGACTTCGACGCCGTGATCATCGGCGGCGGCATGGTCGGGCTCTGTGCCGCGGCACTGCTCGAGCGCGAACAGCGCCTCGCGGACTGGCGCATCGCAATCGTCGAGCCGGCGGTGCCCCGTCCTCCGGACGACCGCTCGCTGGACCTGCGCGTGTCGGCCCTGTCGCGCGCATCGGAGCGGATCCTTGCGGCCGCGGGCGCGTGGCCGGCGATCCGTGAGCACGCCTGCCCGTATTCGGAGATGGTCGTCTGGGATGCCGCCAGTTCGCCGGACGCACGCGACGCGCTGCGATTCTCTGCGGCCGAAACCGGCGAGCCGAACCTCGGGCACATCGTGGAGAACCTGCGCGTGCAGTGGGAGCTGCTCGAGTCGCCGGAGCTCGAGGGCGTGACGATGCTGCGCGCCGGGCTCGAGGCGCTCGAGTTCGATGCCGACGCCGCGACGGTCGTGCTGACCGATGGCCGCCGGCTCACCTGCGGCCTGGTGATCGGCGCGGATGGCGGCCAGTCACGGACGCGCGAACTCTGCGGCATCTCGCGCGCGGGCTGGGCTTATGGCCAGACGGCCGTCGTGGCGCACCTGCGCACCGAGCGGCCTCATGCGCACACGGCCTGGCAGCGCTTCCTGCCGGACGGCCCGATCGCGTTCCTGCCGCTTGCGGATGGTCGGGTGTCGCTGGTGTGGACGACCACGCCGGAAGAGGCCGCTGCGTTGCAGGCCGCGGAGCCCGCCGAATTCAGTCGCCGCGTGACCGAGGCGAGTGCGCGCGTACTCGGCGAGGTGACGCTCGACAGCGGCCGCGCCGGTTTCCCGCTGGCCCTTTGGCACGCGCGCGAGTATTCGCGCCATCGCCTGGTCCTGGTCGGCGACGCGGCACACACGATCCACCCGCTGGCGGGGCAGGGAGTGAACCTCGGGTTCCTCGACTGCGCATCGCTCGCCGAGGTTATCGCGCGTGCCGTCGAAAACGGCGACGATCCGACGAGCCTGCGTGTGCTGCGCCGCTATGCCCGCTGGCGGCGCAGCGAGAACGCCCTGCTGCTCGGCACCACGGACACGCTGAACCGGCTGTTCGGCGAAAGGAGTGTCGGCATTTCGGCGGTGCGACGCTTCGGCCTTGCGGTCGTCGCCTCGCAACCCTTCGCCAGGCGTGCGCTCGTGCAGCGGGCGCTCGGCCTCGCCGGCGACCTGCCGGCCATCGTTTCCCGACCGGGGGTCAGCTGATGATCGATCCGCAGTGGCAGCAGGCGCTCTTCACCCAGTCGGCGCCCGAGCTCGGCAACCAGTACCGCGACGATCCGCTGCTCGTCTCGTGGCTGCGCCGGACTCTCTCGGCCGATTCGCTGCGCGATCTGGAGCCGGAGCTCGACGAGCTCGGTGCCATCTCGGGCGGTCCGCTGTATCGCTTGCAGCTCGCCGACCGGCTGAACGAGCCGCGGCTGAAGCAGTGGGATGCGTGGGGTAATCGCGTGGACGAGCTCGAGGTGACACCCGTTTGGCAGGAAGCCGAGCGGCTGACCGTCAAGCACGGCCTCGTCGCCACGGGCTATGAGCCTGCCCACGGCCGGCACGCCCGCATCGCGCAATTCGCCAAGGTTTATCTGCTGCATCCCTCTTCGGATGTCTATAGCTGCCCGCTCGCGATGACGGACGGGGCTGCGCGTTCGCTGATCGAGTCCGGCAACCAGCGCCTGGTCGAGCGAGCACTCCCGAGGCTCACGGCGCGCGATCCTGCGTTTTTCTGGACCAGCGGGCAGTGGATGACCGAGACGACGGGCGGTTCGGACGTGGGTCGCTCGCAGACGCGTGCCGTGCAGGACGGCGACGGCTGGCGGCTCTATGGTCGCAAGTGGTTCACGTCGGCGATCGCGTCGCAGATGGCGCTGACGCTGGCGCGACCCGAGGGCAACGCGCCGGGTGGCAAGGGTCTCGCGATGTTCTACGTCGAGGTCCGGGACGCAGAGGGACGCCTGAACGGTCTGCGCGTCGATCGGCTGAAGGACAAGCTCGGCACGCGCAAGGTTCCGACCGCGGAGCTGATGCTCGAAGGGGCGCGTGCGGAACTCGTAGCGCAGCCGTTCAACGGCACGCGTGCGATCGAGCCGATGCTGATGGTCACGCGGATGTGGAACAGCGTGTGCGCGGTTGCATCGATGCGCCGCGGGCTGGCACTGGCGCGGTCCTATGCGGCCCGTCGCGAGGCGTTCGGCCAGCCGCTCGCCCGGCAGCCGCTGCACGTCGACACGCTTGCAGCGCTCGAGGCGGAGACGTGGGGCGCGTTCCTGATGACGTTCCTGCTGGTCGAGCTCAATGGCCGGCACGAGCGCGGCGAGATCGACGATGAGCAGCGTGCGCTGCTGCGGCTGATCACGCCGCTGACGAAGCTCGTGACCGGCAAGCAGGCCGTGGCCGTCGTCAGCGAGGTCGTCGAGAGTTTCGGCGGCGCGGGCTACGTCGAGGACACGGGACTGCCGGCGCTGCTGCGTGACGCGCAGGTGCTGCCGATCTGGGAAGGCACGACGAACGTGCTGTCACTCGACGCGCTGCTGCGCTCCGATCTCAATGCCGGCCTTGCGGCACTGATCGGCCGGGCATCGTCGTGCATGCGCGGGATCAGCGAGCCGCGGCTCGCCGCGGCCGCGCTGCAGGCGATCGCCGCGCTCGAGCGGGCCGCGCTGTGGCTCGAGTCAGGGCAGGACCGGGAGTACCTGCAGGCCGGAGCCCGGCGGCTGGCACTGACGCTGGCGCGTTCGCTGCAGCTCGCACTGCTCTGTGAGCATGCACAGTGGATGCTCGATCACGGCGGCGACCGGCGCGGGTATGCCGCGGCGCTGCGGTACTCGCGGCTGCCGGTGGACCTGATGCAGGAGATGGATCCGGAGCTCGACCGGTTGCTGATGCAGTGACCCGGGCTGCCGCCGTCATTCCAGGTCGACTGGCTCGTCGATCGACATCCGCTTGAGCTGTTCGTCCTGGAGCCGCTGTGCGAGCGCGAGCAGCACCGCCGTCGACCACGCAAATGCGAGGACCCCGGCGATGGCAATCATGCCGCCGAGCAGGCGCCAGCGGTCGGGCAGCGTCAGGTCGCTGCCCACCGTCGTGTATTGCAGCAGCGAGTAGTAGTAGGCCGCCGACCTCGTGGGGAACGCATCGCGCAGCAGGAAGAAGGCGGCCCACACCGCGACCTCGACGAGGTGCGTGATGACGATCAGGCCGCTTGCCAGCAGCAGCACGCGGACACCGGCGAAGAAACCGCGCCAGCTCGGGCGGTGCTTCTGCGCGACGCTGCAGACGGCGATCGTCATCGGCATCGCGAACGCGTGGATGATCATCGTGCTCGCGGTCAGCCCAAGGCCCCAGATCACCTCTTCCAGCGTCGTCACATGCGAAAGTGAACTCACGACGCCACCGGCGCACCGGCCCTCTGAGAGCAGGTTTGCGTGATCCGCTCAGCGTTGCAGTTCGATCTCACCTGGGCGCCACGTCTTGTCGAACCACGGCTCGAGCGGGCCGTACAGACGCAGGATCATAAACCAGCCCTTGCCCGGAATGGTCTGTACCCAGTTGTTTTCATAGCCGGCCGGGGCCTTCGGGCCGAAATAGACGTCCACCGAGCCGTCCGCATTGACCTTCAGGTTCTTGTTCTGGCTGCTGACGCTCGGTGACTTCTGATCCGTCTGGACCATCGACCGCGTCTGGTTGTCATACACGATGACGGACCAGAAGTCCTTCACCGGGACATTGGGCGGCAGGCGCATCTTGTACGACTTGCCGCCATCGAATGGGTTGCCATTGGCGTCCTGAACCGACCAGGGATACTGCGATCCCTTGCCGACCATCTTCATCTCCATCGCGGGCGTGACGCCGGTGGCGAAATAATAGTACTGGATGTAGCCGTCCATGTTCGTCACGCCGGGCGCGCTTTCGAACTTGTAGCCGCCGAAGAACGGCAGGCGCCATGCGCTGTTCGGGTAGAAGTAGGCGTCGCTCGAGCGAACCTTGAAGGCGATCGTCCGCGCCGTGACGGCGCCGATGTTCGCGGCGTCCGCGAGGATCTTCTTCATGCGCTGGTCGGGATTGAACGGCTGCCCCTTGACGATACCGACGGAGGCGAAGAGGCCGAGCATCGTCGGATCGCTTCCTTCCGGCGGCTCTTCCTGGATGACCTTGTTCAGGAGCTCCCAGAACCCGTAGTCGCCGGGCGCGACGAAGTTCGCGGGGACTCCGGAACCATTTGCAAACTTCATCGGCGGCGGATTGGCCGCGTCCGACAACTGGTAGATCTTCAGGTGCTTCTTCACCGACTCGACGCCGGGCTTGGTGGAGCCATCGACGAGGAAGGCACGGAAGAACAGCCAGTTGCCATACGTGCTTGGCTTCACCACGACGTAGCCCGTCGGGATGTCACCCTGGTATCCGGGCGGCAGCACGAGGTACTTGCCACCTTTGCCCCGATCTTCGCCGGTGATGCCCACATCCGCGACCCAGCGATACCAGAAGTCATTGATGCCGCCCAGGACCTCGGGAGGAATCTCGAGCACCACCGGGCCCTTTTTCGTGTCCAGCCAGATGAAGTTGTAGATCGTGTTGTCGTTCGCCGTCAGTTCCACCGTCCTCGCGTCGACTAGGTCTTCCCAGATGACGTCGGTCTGGTTGTCCGGCCCGAACTTGCGGATCGAGTCACGCATTCCGGCCTGGTTCACGATCGGTATCGCCATCAGGTAGGCCTGCAGCGCGCGTGACCGATCGAGGTTGTCGTAGATCTTCTCGACGGTGCCGGCTTCGGGATAGCCGTAGTGCAGGTTCAGGGTGCCGATAGAGCTTTCGAGCCTGTCCGGCACGGCGACGCCGGGTGCGATCGGAGTCGAGTACTTGTACGCCGGCGAGGCTTGCGCGCCGGTCAGGGACTGCGCGCTGACGGAACCGAGGACTACGGACAGGAACAGCGCGGTCGCGAACGCGCCGGCGATACGGGATCTGGGCATTGCGCTCTCCTGAGCGGTTCGGCGAGGCTGGAATCGAGGGGAAGACTAGCAACTCAGGAGATGCAAAACCTTGCAAAAACGGCCCACAGCAACTAGCGTTTGCACGCGGACTTCCTGAGTCGCAGGGACCAACGCACGGGAGCCGAGGGGTCTGATGGAGCGAGCGCAATTGCGAGGGACAAGAGGTGGCTAGGCATCCGGCGCGCAGACCGCCGTCGCCACTGCTTTCCAGCATGGCCGGCGACGTCCGGGTCGGCCCCCTGATGGCCATCCCCGATGTGCTGACGGAACTCGGGGGCGCGCCCCGCCGCGCGTTCGCCCGCGCCGGAATGGATCTGCGGCTGTTCAGGGATCCGGAAAGTCGCATCCCGTTCGAGGACCTCGCCCGCCTCCTGTCCGTGTGCGCGGACATGACAGGATGCGGGCACTTCGGCCTCCTGGTCGGCGAGCGCTTTCGCCTCCAGGCGCTCGGTGCGATCGGACACTTGATGCGAAACTCGGCCACCGTCGGCGAAGCCCTGCGGGCGTTGCTGCTGCACCTTCACCTGCATGACCGCGGCGCCGTCCCGGTCCTGCTGGAACTCGCGCCGTCGAGCGTGCTCCTTGGCTACTCGGCATATGGACAAGGCGCCTCATCAAGGGCACAGATCTACGACGCTGCCATCGCGATCGGCTACCGGTCGCTGCAGGAACTCTGCGGCCCGTCGTGGTTGCCGACATGCGTCCAGTTTTCACACTCGCGGCCGACGGATTCGGCAGCTTTCCGTCGCGTGTTCCGGACCAGGCTCCGGTTCGATGCCGAAGCCTGCGGTGTCGTCTTCGCAGCGTCGTGGCTCGAGCAACCGATCGCCGGCACCGACCCCGCACTGCGCCGCAAGCTGACCCGTGCCATTGCGCGCGCGGAAGAGCACGCCGCAATGACCTTCGCGGAGCAGGTCGAATGCGCGCTGCCACGATTCGTGCTGAACGGCGCCACCTCGGCGGACGACGTGGCGCGTTTCTTTGGCATTCACCAGCGAACCCTGAGAAAGCGGCTCCATGCGGACGGAACGCATCTGCAGAAGCTGGCCGATCAGGCGCGCTTCGGACTGGCGCGGCAGCTGCTGCGGGACACCGCACTGCCAGTCATGGAGATTGCGGCCGCACTGCACTATTCAGACCCGAACGTCTTTTCGAGAGCCTTCCGCAACTGGGCAGGGGCGAGCCCCAGACAATGGCGTGATCGCCACGGTGGCACGGCGTCATTGAGGGATAAGCGATAACCGGTAATTCGCTGTGCGGGAGAGTCCAATTCGCGCAGTCCCACCGCGCGTGCGACCATCCGGCGTAGTCGGCCCCAGGAGCAATGCGCCTTGAAATCGCGCGCGATCTACTCGACGGATCCTGCCGCCGGCTGGCTGCCTTGGGGACTCCTCGCTCCGGTCCTGACCGTCGCATTCGTGGCTGCGCCATTGCTCGGCGTATCGGCCGTGCTGGAGCACCTCCAGTTACTGGACGCGAACGGCGATCCGATCGGTCTCAAGGGGCTGGTTGCCTTCCTCGTGTTCCCTTTTGCGTTGATCGGCGTCGTCGTGCTGGCCTGGGTTCGCTTCGTCGAGCGACGCCCGCTGGCGACGATTGGCCTGGTGGGTGGCGGCTGGGCGGCTAGGTTCTATCGTGGCCACCTCGTCGGCCTCGCAACGTCGTTCGCGGTCGTTGCTGCAATCTGGGCCGCTGGTGGCTACAACGTCGACGGCTACGGCAGAGCGTTCGGTTCGCTGCATTCCACACTGAGCATCGCAGTGCTGATGGGGTGCTTCGTGCTGCAGGCGAGCGCGGAGGAAATCCTGTTCCGCGGCTGGCTGCTGGCGACGGGATTCGAACTGCCGGTCACAGGATTCGACGCCGGTCTGCACGCGCTGATCGCCCGGCTGGTTCCGGCGGGACCGGTGCCGTTGACCGGAGGCACCCAGGGGCCGGAAGGGAGTGTCATCTGCGGCCTGTTCTTCGCAGCAGCAAGCGCCCTTCTCGCATGGCGCGCCGCAAGAGACAGACGTGAGCCAGCACACGCCGGCCCTTCGACGCTGGCGACCTAGGGGCCCTCGGAAACGGACGTCACCTCTTCGTTCGGCGGCCACTGGCTGGCGTCGATCGTGGCGCGATATCCGTGCCACGTGGCATGCCCGATCAGCGGCAACGTGAAACCGAGCCAAATCATCAGCCAGGCGAGGTGGCTGAAGTGGTCGCGACCGAGAAACAGCAGCGCGAAACCTGGCGCCACGGCCAGCGACGATGCACGCCGCCCAAACGACCATCGCGGGCTTGTTGCGCAGCACCGCGTTGATGCTGGTCACCACGGCGGTCACGGTGTCGACCTTGCGATCCACCAGCATCGGCAGCGAGAACGCGGCCGCCGAGAACACGATCGCGGCGAAGATCGAGCCGATTGCGCTGCCGATGCCGAAGAAGGTCAGGTAGTCGCCCCAGTCGGGCGCCTCACCGATCGGGAAGAACACGTGCACCGCGGAGCCGGCGCGGGCCCAGACCAGGAACACGACCATCAGCATCAGCGCGAACACCATCAGGTTGCCGAGCGCGCGCTGTTCCTCACGGATGCAGCGGCGTAACGAAGGCGTCTCGCCGCGCTCGAGGTGGCTGCTGATGACGTAGGTGCCGACGGCAAGGATCGGTGCGATCAGGATGAAGCCCGACACCAGCGCAAGCAGCTCCCAGTAGCCGCCGAACTCGATGGTGACCATCGCGAGCGTCAGGCTCAGCAGGATCACCAGCGCTCCGTAGGCGAGGCTCTGGCGCGGAGCGGCCCACATGTCCTGCCAGCCGTGGCGGACCCAGCCGAGCGGCGCCAGTGGTTCGAGCATCCGGCAGGACGCGACGAACGGCAGGCTCGACGCGTCGTCGCTGTTGATTTCGTCCATTGCGCGGCTCCCCCTCGTCTTATCTGAATATTGGCCGGCGGACTGCGTCGGATCTCCCTAGGGCCCGAGCGCGTCCAGCTTCGCGGCGCAGATGAAGTCGTTCTCCGACAGTCCCCCGATCGAGTGCGTCGCCAACGTCACCCGGCAGTAGTTATAGCCCACCTCCAGGTCCGGGTGGTGATCCTCTACGTTCGCGATCCAGGCGACGGCGTTGACGAATGCCATCGTCTCGTAGAAATCGGCAAAGCCGTATGCGCGCCGCAGCGACTTGCCGTCGTCGGCAATACGCCAGCCCGGCGCGAGCTGGGTATGCAGCGCCGCAATCCGATCGGCAGCGAGCGCCGGCGTCCCCGGCGCGCACGCGACACACTTTCGATCGCGCAACATGCTCATGGCGTGATCCTCCTGGAATACGTTTTCTCGACGTACTGCTCGACGAGCTGCTGGAACTCTTCCGCGATCCGTTCGCCCTTCAGCGTCGGGCCCTTCTCACCATCGATGTAGACCGGCGCGACCGGCCGCTCGCCCGTGCCCGGCAGGCTGATGCCGAGGTTCGCGTGCTTGCTCTCGCCCGGCCCGTTCACCACGCAACCCATCACCGCGACCGTCATCTCTTCGACGCCCGGATAACGGCGTCGCCAGTCCGGCATCCGTTCACGCAGGTGCGACTGGATCTTCTGCGCGAGTTCCTGGAAATACGTCGAGGTGGTGCGTCCGCAGCCCGGGCAGGCGATGACCATCGGCGTGAACGAGCGCAGGCCCATCGTCTGCAGGATCTCCTGCGCCACGACGACCTCGCGCGTGCGATCGCCACCCGGGTCCGGCGTCAGCGACACGCGAATCGTGTCGCCGATGCCTTCCTGCAGCAGCACCGCCATCGCCGCGGTCGAGGCGACGATGCCCTTCGAGCCCATGCCGGCCTCGGTGAGCCCGAGGTGCAGCGGGTAGTCGCAGCGCGCGGCGAGCACACGATACACGGCGATCAGGTCCTGCACGCCGCTCACCTTGCACGAAATCACGATGTGGTCGTGCGGCAGCCCGAGTTCCTCGGCGCGGGCGGCGCTGTCGAGCGCCGAGACCACGAGTGCCTCGCGCACCACGTCGTTCGCGTCGAGTGGTGCGGTACTCGCCGAGTTCTCGTCCATCATCCGCGTGAGCAGGTCCTGGTCGAGGCTGCCCCAGTTGACGCCGATGCGTACCGGCTTGCGGTAACGGCACGCGATCTCGATCATCTCCGCGAACTGCGGATCGCGCTTGCTGCCGCGACCGACGTTGCCGGGGTTGATGCGGTACTTGGCCAGCGTTTCCGCGCAGGCCGGGTGCTCGCGCAGCAGCTTGTGGCCGTTGAAGTGGAAGTCGCCGACCAGCGGTACCTCGGCACCGAGTTCGCGCACCCGCGCGGCGATCGCGGGCACCGCGGCCGCGGCTTCCTCGGTGTTGACCGTGATCCGCACCAGTTCGGAGCCGGCCACGGCGAGCGCGCGGACCTGCAGCGCCGTTGCCTCGACGTCGGCTGTATCGGTGTTGGTCATCGACTGCACGACGACCGGCTGGTCGCCGCCGATCGTGATGCGGCCGACGCGGACCGGGACGCTGCGGCGGCGCGGCAGGCTGGTCATGGATGCGCCGGCGTGGCCGCGCCACGCTCCTTGATCCAGCGCTGCACGTTCGCCTCGAGCACGTCGAGCGGGATCGCGCCGCTGCCGAGCACGACGTCGTGGAACGCCCGGATGTCGAAGCCGGCTCCGAGTTCCTGCGTTGCCTGGCCGCGCAGCTGCTTGATCTTCAGCTCGCCGATTTTGTACGCGAGCGCCTGGCCGGGCCACGAGATGTAGCGATCCACCTCGTTGACGATGTCGAGCTCGGTCTTCGGAGCGTTCTCCTTGAAGAACGTGATCGCCTGCTCGCGGGTCCAGCGCTTGTGGTGGATGCCCGTGTCGACGACGAGACGCACCGCGCGCCACATCTCGTAGGTGAGCTGGCCGAACTTGTCGTAGGGATCGGCGTACAGGCCCATCTCCTGGCCGAGGCTCTCGCTGTACAGCGCCCAGCCTTCTATGAACGCGGTCGCCTCGAAATTGCGGCGGAACATCGGCAGCGAGCCGAGTTCCTGCGCGAGCGCGATCTGCAGGTGATGGCCCGGCACCGCCTCGTGGATCGTCAGCACCGGGATCTCGTACGAGGGCCGCTCCTCCGGCTTGTACAGGTTCACGTAGTAGTAGCCGGCGCGCCGTCCATCGAGCGCGGGACCCTGGTAGTACGCGGTCGTCGTGTCCGGTGCCGACTCGGCCGGAATCGGGCGCACCCCATACGGCATCCGCGGCAGCTTGCCGAAATACTGCGGCAGCAGCGGGTCGATCCGCTTTGCCATCACCAGGTAGGCGTCGAAGAGCCGCCGCGGGTCGGTGTAGCGGAACTTCGGGTCCGTGCGCAGGTACTGCAGGAATTCCGGGAAGCTGCCCTTGAATCCGACCTGCTCGATGACCTTCAACATCTCGCCGCGGATCCGCGCGACTTCCTTCAGGCCGAGCTCGTGGATCTGGTCGGCCGTCAGGTTTGTCGTCGTGAACCATGCGATGCGGTCCTGGTACCACGCCTCGCCGCCCGGCGTGTCCCACACGCCGACCGAGTCGCGGCAGGTGGGCAGGTATTCGCCGACGAAGAATTTCTGCAGGCGCTGGTACGACGGCACGACCGTGCGCGTGATCGAGTCGCGCGCCGCCGCCTGCAGCCGCTGCTGCTCGGCCGCGGGAATCGCCGCCGGCATCGTCCGGAACGGCGCATAGAACGGGCTCGTGGTCGGATCGGCCACGATCTGCTTGGCGATCTGGTCCGGCACCCGCTGCATGATCACCTTCGGCTGCACCAGGCCCCGGCGCATGCCTTCGCGCATCAGCCCGATCGTCTGGTCCACGTAGGTGCCAAGTCCGTCGAGGCGTGCGAGCCAGTTGGTGTAGTCCTTCACCGTCGAGAACTGGATCAGCTCGGTCGTCTCGGCCGCCGTCTGCACGCCGTCGCGCTGCGTGATCGGCAGGTACTGCAGGCCCCAGTCGTAGGCCTCCACCGACTGCTGGTACATGCGGCGGAACAGCTCCTTGTTCAGCGGGTCGTCGCCAGTGAGCGCCGAAGTCGGGACGGTCTTCAGTGTCTCGAGCACCGCGACGTCGCCGGCGTGACTCTTGTCGATTGCCGGTATCGAGAGGTCGGGCCAGCGGTCGTCGTACCGATGGTCGCCCAGGTAGGTCGCCCGGGTCGGATTCTCGCGCAGCTGGCGCTCCCATTCGGAATCGAACAGCGCGTGCAGCTTCGTCCCGGCGCTGGCCGGGGCAGGCGAGGGGGTTGCCGCCTGGGCGCCGGTCATCGCGAGCAGCAGGATCAGGGTCTGGAATGCAACGCGCATCGGGCGGACGTCCCGGAGAGGTACAGGGTCCGGGATGTTCCGGCTCCCGGCGCCAATTGACAAGCCGGGACGTGGCCCGGGCGCGCTGGCCGAAGCCGGGGCGCTCGGGTAACATCGGTCCACCCATCGCAAGGCCCGTCCGGAGAGAGGGAAAGCAGTTTCCCCGCCGAAGGCGCAACCCGCCCGGAAACGCTCAGGCAAAGGAACGGCGGTGCCTGATGGGCTCTGGAGAGCGGCCCCGCGAGGGGCCCACCGAAGGGGTGCGGCGCCGGACCAACGGCTCCCGATCTCTCAGGTCACAGGACAGAGGGGCGGCAGGCCGAGGGGCCTGCCGCCTTTTTTTGTTTCGGGCTTCCTGGAATGACGACATGGCACTAAGAACACCTTTATACGAAACGCACGTCGCCGCCGGTGCCCGCATGGTGGACTTCGGCGGCTGGGACATGCCGGTCAACTACGGCTCGCAGATCGAGGAGCACCACGGCGTCCGCCGCGATGCCGGCATGTTCGACGTCTCGCACATGTGCGTCGTCGACCTGAAGGGCGCGCGAGTACGCGATTTCCTGCGCCGCGTGCTGGCCAACGACGTGGCGAAGCTCACCGAGCGCGGCAAGGCCCTGTATTCATGCATGCTGCGCGAGGACGGCGGCATCATCGACGACCTGATCGTCTACTACATCGACGACCAGTCCTATCGCGTGGTCGTCAACGCCGGCACGCGCGACAAGGACATCGCGTGGCTGCGCGTGCACGCGGGCGGCTACGACGTGTCGATCGAGCCGCGTCTCGACCTCGCCATGATCGCGGTGCAGGGCCCGAACGCCCGGCAGAAGGCCGCATCGCTGCTCGATCCCGTGTTCGCCTCGCGCGCACTCGAGTTGGGGCCGTTCTTCGGCGCGGCAGCCGACGGTTGGTTCGTGGCGCGCACCGGCTACACCGGCGAGGACGGCTGGGAAATCATGCTGCCGGCAAGCGAAGCGACGGGGTTCTGGGCAAGGCTGCGCGCCGCCGGCGTCATGGCCTGCGGTCTGGGTGCGCGCGATACGTTGCGCCTCGAGGCCGGGATGAACCTGTACGGCAGCGACATGGACGAGACCGTCTCGCCGCTCGAGTGCGGCCTCGCGTGGACGATCGCGTGGGAACCGCAGGACCGCGACTTCATCGGTCGCGGGGCGCTCGCCGGACAGAAGGCGCGTGGCGTGCCGCGCAAGCAGGTGGGCCTGCTGCTCGCTGATCGCGCCGTGCTGCGCTCGCACCAGAAGGTGATCGTGCCGGCGGTCGGCGAAGGCGAAGTCACCAGCGGCACCTTCTCGCCGACGCTCGAGCGCTCGATCGGCCTCGCACGCGTCCCGTCGCAGACCACCGATCGCTGCGAGGTCGAGATCCGCGGCCGCCTGCTCCCGGCGACCGTGGTCCGTCCGCCCTTCGTGCGACACGGCAAGATCGCCGTCGCACTGTGAACCATTTTCCCCGGAGGATGCCATGAGCAACGTTCCAGTCGAACTGCGTTACCTGAAGTCGCATGAGTGGGCCCGACTCGAGTCGGACGGCACGATCACCGTCGGCATCTCCGACCACGCGCAGCAGGCGCTCGGCGACCTCGTGTTCGCCGAAGTCCCGGATGCGGGGCGGCGCGTGGCCGCTGGCGAGGCCTGCGCGGTCGTCGAATCCGTCAAGGCCGCTTCCGACGTATATAGCCCCGTGAGCGGCGAGGTCGTGGCCAGCAACGCCGACCTCGGCGGGCAGCCCGAGCTGATCAACCAGGACCCGTACGGTGCGGGCTGGCTGATGCGGATTCGCCCGGACGACAAGGCGCAGTTCGCCGCGATGCTCGACGCGAAAGCCTACGAGGCGGCACTCGCAGCGGAAACACATTGATTCACGGGTGACACCATGCCCTTCATCCCGCACACGGACGACGACATCCGCGGCATGCTGGCCGCGATCGGCGCGCCCGGTACCGACGCGCTGTTCGACGAAATCCCGGCCGAGCTCCGCTCGCGCGCACTCGACGGCATTCCTCCGGCCGCATCCGAGATGCAGATCGGCCGCATCATGTCGGAGCGGGCCGCGCGGGACGGAAGGCGGCTGAATTTCATCGGCGCCGGAGCCTACGAGCACCACGTGCCGGCGGCAGTGTGGGCGATCGTGACGCGCGGCGAGTTCTACAGCGCGTACACGCCGTACCAGGCCGAAGCAAGCCAGGGCACGCTGCAGCTGCTGTACGAGTACCAGTCGATGATGACGAGCCTGACCGGCATGCAGGTGTCGAACGCGTCGCTGTACGACGGTGCGACCGCGCTCGCCGAGGCCTGCCTGATGGCCGTGCGCGCGCACCGCAAGTCGAAGTCGTCGCGCATCCTGCTGCCGGTTGCGCTGAACCCGCGCTATCGCGACACGGTGCAGGCCGTCGCGGGCAACCAGAACCTGGCGTTCGAGCTGCTGCCGTACGACGCGCGCGGCGGGCAGACCTTGCTCGCGAGCCTCGAGAAATACCGCGGCCAGGACATCACGGCGCTGGTGATCCAGCAACCGAACTTCTTCGGCACGCTCGAGGACGTGGACGAGCTCACCGACCGCGCGCACGAGATGGGCATGCTCGTGATCGCCGTGGTGAACCCGACTTCGCTCGCGTTGCTGAAGCCGCCGGGCGAGTGGGGCCAGAAGGGCGTCGACATCGTCTGCGGCGAGGGCCAGCCGCTCGGCGTGCCGCTGTCGTCGGGCGGGCCGTACTTCGGGTTCATGACGACGCGGATGGAGCACGTGCGCCAGATGCCGGGCCGCATCGTCGGCCGCACGGTCGACCTCGACGGCAAGCCGGGCTTCACGCTGACCCTGCAGGCCCGCGAGCAGCACATCCGGCGCAGCAAGGCGACGTCGAACATCTGCACCAACCAGGGACTGCTGGTCACGGCGGCCACGATCTACATGTCGCTGCTCGGGCCGCGCGGCCTCGCGCAGGTCGCCGCGGCCTGCATGGAGCGCAGCGCCCAGCTCGTCGACGCGCTCACGCGCGTGCCGGGCGTGCGACTCGCGTTCGACCGGCCACGTTTCCACGAGGCGCTGCTGCTGCTCGACCGGCCCGTGCAGGGCGTGCTCGATGCGCTCGCGTCGCGCGGCATCGTGGGCGGTTGCGACGTTTCCGCGGACTACCCGTCGCTCGGCAACGGGCTGCTCGTGTGCGCGACAGAGACGCGCATCACCGAAGACGTCGAGGCGTACGCACGTGCGCTCGCCGACGTGATGAAGAACGCGGCCGCGGCCTGAGCGGCGGGAGAGACCCATGCGCGAACAGCTGATTTTCGAGCAATCCAGCCCGGGCCGCAGCGCCGAGGCCCAGTATCCCCTCGAGCGCGCCGTCACGGCGGTGCCGGAAGCCCTGCGCCGCCGCACGCCGCCGAGCCTGCCGGAGGTGTCGGAGTTGCAGGCCGTGCGGCATTTCACGCGGCTGTCGCAGCTCAATTTCTCCATCGACACGCACTTCTACCCGCTCGGCTCGTGCACGATGAAGTACAACCCGCGCGCCTGTAACCAGTACGCGATGCTGCCGGAATTCCTCGGCCGGCATCCGCTGGCGCCGGACTCGACGGGGCAGGGAATCCTGCAGTGCCTCTACGAGCTGCAGGAGATGCTGAAGGAAGTCACCGGCATGCGTGGCGTGTCGCTGACGCCGATGGCCGGCGCGCAGGGCGAGTTCGCCGGCGTCGCGATGATCCGCGCGTACCACAAGGCACGCAACGACCTCGGCCGCAACGAGATCATCGTGCCCGATGCGGCGCACGGCACGAACCCGGCGACCGCAACGATGTGTGGCTGTGTCGTGAAGGAAATTCCGTCGCTCGCGAACGGCGACATCGACGTGGACGCACTGCGCGCGGTGGTGGGGCCGCAGACCGCGGGCATCATGCTCACGAACCCGTCGACGCTCGGCGTCTTCGAGCGGCGCATCCGTGAAGTCGCGGGCATCGTCCACGATGCGGGCGGGTTGCTCTATTACGACGGGGCGAACCTGAACGCGATCCTCGGCAAGGTGCGGCCCGGCGACATGGGCTTCGACGTGATCCACATGAACCTGCACAAGACATTCTCGACGCCGCACGGCGGCGGCGGCCCGGGCTCGGGTGCCGTAGGAGTCAGCGAGCGGCTGCTGCCGTTCATGCCGATCCCGCTGGTCGGTCGCGACGGCGAGCGCTATCGCTGGCTCGGCGAGCGCGACCTGCCGCAGAGCATCGGCCGGCTGTCGGCGTACATGGGCAACACCGGTGTGCTGCTGCGGGCCTACATCTACATGCGCATGCTCGGGCGCGAGGGCATGCACCGCGTGTCCGAGTTCGCGACGCTGAACGCCAACTACCTGATGGTGCGGCTGCGTGACGCGGGCTTCGAGCTCGCGTACCCGGACCGACGCGCCGGCCACGAGTTCATCATCACTTTGCGCCACGAGGCGCGCGACTACGGCACGACGGCGATGGACTTCGCGAAGCGGCTGCTCGACTACGGCTTCCATGCGCCGACGACCTATTTCCCGCTGCTCGTGCCGGAGTGCCTGCTGATCGAGCCGACCGAGACCGAGTCGAAGCAGGAACTCGACGCGTTCATCGATGCGATGATCGCGATCCGCGAGGAAGCGCGGACGGACCCGGCGAAGCTGAAGGGCGCCCCGTACACGCTGCCGGTGCGCCGGCTCGACGACGTGCGTGCGGCCAAGCAGCTCGACCTTGCCTGGAAGGCCGCGTGACCGCGCTCATCTGCGGCTCGATCGCGTTCGACACCGTGATGGTGTTCCCGGGGCGTTTCCGGGACCACATCCTGCCGGACCGGATCCACCTGCTGAACGTGTCGTTCCTGGTGCCGAAGATGCGGCGCAACTTCGGCGGCTGCGCGGGCAACATCGCCTACAACCTGCGGCTGCTCGGCGGCTCGGGCCTGCCGATGGCGACGGTTGGCCACGACTTCGCGCCGTACGGGCAGTGGCTGCGCGATCGTTCGGTCGACGTTTCGCAGGTGCGCGTCGTGGACGACGAGTTCACTGCGCAGGCCTTCATCACCACCGATCTCGACGACAACCAGATCACTGCGTTCCACCCCGGCGCGATGAGTCACTCGCACGTGAATCACGTCGGTCAGGTGGCGGGCTGCACGCTCGGGTTGGTGGCCCCGGACGGCCGCGACGGCATGGTCCAGCACGCGGCCCAGTTCGCCGCAGCCGGCATCCCGGTGCTGTTCGACCCGGGGCAGGGGCTGCCGATGTTCGACGGCGAGGAGCTGCTCGAGTTTGTTTCGCAGGCGACGTGGATCGCGGTCAACGACTACGAGGGCCAGCTGCTTTGCGAGCGCACCGGCCTGTCGCACCGCGAGATCGCGAGCCGGGTGCGGGCGCTGATCGTGACGCGCGGCGCCGAGGGCAGCGTGATTCACGCGGGTGGCCGCGAGCACATGATTCCTGCGGCGGTCCCCGAGGCCGTGGTCGATCCCACCGGTTGCGGTGACGCCTATCGTGCCGGTCTGATCTTCGGACTGATGAACGGCCTCGACTGGGAGACGACCGGCCGCTTGGCGTCGCTGATGGGCGCGATCAAGGTCGGCCACGCGGGCACGCAGCACCACGAATTCACGATGGATGAGTTCCGCGACCGGTTCCGGTCGGCTTTCGGTCGAGCGCTGTGATCGTTGCCCGGCTGCCCCTGATCGCGTGGGCGGCCACGTTCGTAGCCGCGCTCGCCGCGCCGTCGGTCGGCAGGGCCGAGACGCCCGTGTGGGACAAGACGCTTTCCCGCGTGGCGCCATCGGTCGTGACGATCGAGATCGACCAGGCCCGTGCGTTCGACACCGAGTGGAACCAGTCGAGCCAGGCCACGGGCTTCGTCGTCGACGCGGAGAACGGGCTGATCCTGACGAACCGTCACGTCGTGACGCCGGGCCCGGTCGTGGCCACCGCGGTATTCCAGAACCGTGAAGAGGTCGAGCTGCAGGCGGTTTACCGCGATCCCGTGCACGACTTCGGCTTCTATCGCTACGACCCGAAGAAGCTGCGCTTCGTGAAGCCCGCTGCGCTGCCGCTCTATCCGCAGGGCGCGAAGGTCGGGGTCGAGATCCGCGTGCTCGGCAACGACGCGGGCGAGCAGCTGTCGATCCTGGCGGGCACGCTCGCGCGGCTCGATCGCAGCGCGCCGGAGTACGGCGTCGGCAAGTACAACGACTTCAACACGTTCTACATCCAGGCGGCATCGGGCACCTCCGGCGGCTCGTCGGGGTCGCCGGTGATCGACATCGAGGGCCGCGTCGTAGGCTTGAACGCCGGCGGCAGCACCGGCGCCGCGTCGAGTTTCTTCCTGCCGCTCGGCCGCGTGCAGCGGGCGTTCGACCTGGTCCGTGCCGGTCGTCCGGTGACGCGAGGCACGCTGCAGACCGTCTTCACGTACACGCCGTACGACGAGCTCGCGCGGCTCGGTCTCAAGCCGCAAACGGAAGCGGAAGCACGCAAGGCCGGGCCGGGCCTGACGGGGATGCTGGTCGTGAGCGAGGTGCAGCCGGGCTCACCGGCCGAAGGGGCGCTGCAACCCGGCGACATCCTGGTCCGCGTCAATGGCCGCCTGGTTGCCACGTTCGATCCGCTCGCCGACGTGCTCGACTCGTCGGTGGGGCAGTCGATCAGCGTCGAGCTGGAGCGGGGCGGTGCGATCATCGAGAAGCAGCTCGTGGTGCAGGACCTGACGTCCATCACACCGGCGGCTTACCTGGAGTTCGGCGACGCGGTCGTGCACGACCTGTCGTACCAGATGGCCCGCCACATGAACGCCCCGGTGCAGGGCGTGTTCGTCGCGAATCCGGGCTACGCGCTCGGTGCGGCCGGCGTGCCCCGCGGCGCGGTGATCTCGAGTGTCGCCGGCAAGTCCGTCAGGAACGTCGCCGAGTTCGAGTCGGCCGTGGCAGCCCTGCCGGACGGCGCGCGGATGGCACTGCGCTACACGACGCTCGACGACCCGACCGGCAGCGAGACACGCGTCGTGCGCATGGACCGCCGCTGGTTCGCGGCGGACCGGTGCGCTCGCGACGACAAGAGCGGTTACTGGCCGTGCAGCGAGCTTCCGCCTGCGCCGCCCGCCGTCACGGCGACGCCGGCGCGTACTTCGTTCGCAGCGACCGGCGAGCCACTCGCGGATCGCATCGCGCCGTCACTGGTGATGGTCAATTTCTTCATGCCGTTCTCGGTGGCGGGCGTCACCGAGCGCAATTACCACGGCACAGGCCTGGTGGTCGACGCGGGGCGCGGCCTCGTTGCCGTGGATCGCAACACTGTGCCGGTGCCGGTGGGCGACGTGCGGCTGACGTTCGGCGGCTCGGTCGAGGTGCCCGGCAAGGTCGAGTACGTGCATCCGCTGCACAACCTCGCGATCGTCTCGTTCGATCCGGCGCTGCTGGACGGCACGCCGATCCGCTCGGCCCGGCTCGATTCCCGCGAGCTCGTGTCCGGCGAGCCGGTGACCGTGATCGGTCTCGCCAGCGATTCCAGGGTCCGCTCGATCGCGACTACGGTCGCGTCCGTCGACGACGTCAATTTTCCGTTGTCGCGCACGCTGCAGTTCCGCGAGGCGAACCTCGAAGTCGCGACGCTGGTGAACGGCCCCGCGGATTTCGACGGTGTGATCGTCGGGCGCAACGGCAAGGTCCAGGCGCTGTGGTCGAGTTTCGCCGTCGACGGCGGGCGCGACCTGAGCCAGGTCAACCGCGGCATGTCGGTCGCACTGGTCGAGGAAGCGGTCGAGGCCGTGCGGGCGAACCGTCCGATCTACTCGCTCGAGGCGGAGTTCGAGGCGGTGCCGATCTCCCAGGCACGCAAGCTGGGACTGCCGGATCAGTGGGTGCAGCGCCTCGAAGCGGCCAGCGGCGCGCACCGGCAGGTGCTGAGCGTGGCCCGCGTCGTCGCAGGTTCGCCGGCTGCCAGCCTGCTGCGCGAGGGCGACTTGCTGCTCGCCATCGACGGGCGCGCGGTCAGCAGGTTCCGCGACGTCGAACTCGCTACCCAGTCAAAGCGCGTCGCCGTCATGGTGCTGCGCGACGGGGAAGAGAAGATCATCGATGTCGAGACGGTCGCGCTCAGTGGCCACGACATAGACCGGCTGTTGCTGTGGGCAGGCGCGGTGCTGCACGAGCCGCATCGCGCGATGTCCGCACAGCGCGGCATTCCGCCTGAGGGCGTGTTCGTTGCGTACTTCTCCTACGGTTCGCCATCGACGCGGTACAAGCTGTTCGCCGGTCGCCGGATCGTCGAAGTGGATGGCCGCCCGACGCCCGACCTGGACGCGTTCATCGCCGCGGTCCGCGGCCGAGCTGATCGATCCGCGGTACGGCTCAAGACCATCACCTGGAACGGGACGGTCGAGGTGATCACGCTGAAGCTCGACCTGCACTACTGGCCGACGTCCGAGCTCGACCTCACGCCTGCCGGGTGGGTGCGCACCCCGATCGGTTGATCCCCGTCACGGACGCCAAGGCCGCGCGAGCGGCCCTGTTTCATTGCGGCTATCATTCGCGGATGGTTACGGCCCGCCTGCCCCAGGAAGACATCGATCGCGCCGTCGAAGCGCTGCGCGAGGGCGAGGTCATCGCGTTTCCGACCGAGACGGTCTACGGTCTCGGCGCCGACGCGCAGAATCCGGATGCGGTCCGCAAGGTGTTCGAACTCAAGGGCCGGCCCGCCACGCATCCGCTGATCGTGCACATCGATCACCCGCGGCTGCTCGAGCGCTGGGCACTGACGGTCCCGCCGGCGGCGAAGACGCTGGCCGAGCACTTCTGGCCCGGTCCACTGACGCTGGTGCTGCGTCGCGCGCCGGCCGTCGATCTCGCCATCACGGGAGGGCAGGACACCGTCGCGGTCCGCGTGCCCGGGCACCCCGTCGCACAGCAGCTGCTGCGCGCGTTCGGCAGCGGCATCGCGGCGCCCTCGGCCAATCGGTATGGCCACGTCAGCCCGACGCGGGTCGAGCACGTGCGCGAGGAATTCGGCGACGCGGTCCGCGTCGTGCTCGACGGCGGCGACTGCAAGATCGGCCTTGAGTCCACGATCGTCTCATGCGTCGACACGGTGCCGCGCATGCTGCGCCCGGGATTCATCACGCTGACACAGCTGCGCACGGTCGTCCCGGAGGTCCAGGGCCGCGCGGAAGCAGAGTCGCCGCGGGTGCCGGGCTCCGACGTGAAGCACTACGCGCCGGCGACGCCGCTCAGCATCGTCAACAGCCGCAGGCTCGAGGAAGTGGTTTCGCACCTCACCGCGGAACACGAGCGCGTGGCCGTGCTGGCGATGCGGCCGCCGCGCGTCGCCAACAAGTTCATGACGTGGATCAACGCGGGGCGGCGCGCCGACGTCTACGCGCGCGAGCTCTACGTCAACCTGCGCGCGCTCGACAAGTCCGGGGCGGCCGAGATCCTGGTCGAGGAAGTCCCCGCCGGCGAGGCCTGGGACGCGGTTCGCGACCGGCTGCATCGCGCCGCATCGGCGGAGAACGTGGTCACGGTGGATCCCGACATCGCGGCGCTGCGCGCGGACTTCGGTGAGGACGTCGGGCAGTGACGAGTGGCCGGCGCGTATTCCCGCGGCCGGGTCCGGAAGACTTCCGCAAGCTCGTACGGCAGCACGGCTCGCCGCTCGTCGTCGTCGACTGCGAGACAATCCGCGAGCAGTACCGTGCGCTCGCGGCCGCGCTGCCGGGCGTCGGGCTCCATTACGCGCTGAAGCCGTTGCCGGTCGCGCCCGTCGTGGCGACGCTGCGTGACCTCGGTGCATCGTTCGACGTCGCGACCACGGGCGAGATCGAGCTCGTCCGTTCGCAGCGCGTGTCGCCGGACCGCTGCATCCACACTCACCCGATCAAGCACGAGCGGGACATCGTGGCCGCGTTGCGCTTCGGCATCCGGGTGTTCGTCGCCGACAACCCGGACGAGGTGCGTAAGTTCGCCGCCTGTCGCAGCCGCGCACAACTGCTGTTGCGCCTGTCGTTCCGTAATCCGGCGGCAGTCGTCGACCTGTCGCGAAAATTCGGTTGCGAGGCCGCTGCCGTGAGACCGATGCTCGAGCTCGCGCGGTCGCTCGGCATTCGCGTGCGCGGGCTGTCGTTCCACGTCGGATCGCAGGTCGCCGACACGACCAAGTACGTCGAGGCGATCGACGCGTGCCGCGAGCTGATGCTGCAGGCACGGCGCGACGGCCACGACCTCGACGTGCTCGACATCGGCGGCGGGTTCCCGGTTGCCTACTCGGGGCAGGTGCAGGCGATACGCAAGTTCTGCCAGCCGATCCGCCGCGAATTGCGGACGTTGCCGCGCGGCGTGCGCGTGATCGCGGAGCCCGGTCGCTTCATCGCCGGACCCGCCGGCACGTGTATCGCCTCGGTCGTGGGCAGGGCCGAGCGCGGAGGTCGCTGGTGGTACTACCTCGACGACGGACTGTACGGCTCTTTCAGCGGCCAGCTCTACGACCACATGCTCTACCCGGTGGACTGCCTCGACCGCAAGGGTCCGCGGTTGCCGAGCGTTCTCGCGGGGCCCACCTGCGACAGCATCGACGTGATTCGCGAGGACATCCCGCTGCCGGAGCTCCAGATCGGCGACCTGCTGACGGGCCGCGTGATGGGCGCTTACACGGCAGCGACCGCGACCGATTTCAATTTCGTTCCCCGCGCGAAGATCATCGCGGTGAATCAGCGACGGAGGCGACGCAATGCAGGTTGAAGTTCTGGACCACGTCGCGGGTGCGCTCGACGCCCGCGGCATCGCAGTCGTGATCGACGTCTTCCGTGCGTTCTCGGTGGCACCGCACGCGTTCGACCGGGGAGCGGCGCGGGTCTTCCCGGTCGGCGAGATCGCCGAGGCGTTCGAACTCAGCCGGCGCTTTCCCGGTGCGGTGCTGGCAGGAGAACGGCACGCACGCAAGCTGCCTGGATTCGACATCGGCAACTCACCGACCGAGGTCCGCGCGCTCGACCTGAGCGGCAAGGTGTTCGTGCACACGACCCATGCCGGCACGCAGGGACTGGTAAACGCCTCGGCGGCCGACGAGGTGCTGACCGGCTCGTTCGTCAACATTTCGGCCGTGCACCGCTACCTCGTGGCAAAGGCTCCGCAGCGCGTGTCGCTGGTGCGCATGGGACACGAGGCGCGGGAACGCTGTGCCGAGGACGACCTGTACGCGCAATGCCTGAAGACGCTGCTGGAAGGCGGCAGCGCGCCGCTCGGCGAGGTCCGCGACCGGCTGCGTAATGCGCCCGCCGCCCGGAAGTTCTTCGACCCGGCCTGCGACTGGGCGCCGCTCGAGGATTTCGACTACTGCACCGAGGTCGATCGGTTCGACTTCGTGCTCAGGCTGGCGCACAAGCCGGGCCAGCCGCTCGAACTCGAGCGAATCTGGCCCGCGGCCTGATGAACGCATGGGCATTCCGCTCGAATTCGTGCTATTCGCGCTCACGCTTGCGGGCGTCGCGCTATTCCACAACCGGACGCTCGAGGTCGCGGCGACGGGGCTGGCTGCGATCGTCGCCTACAAGCTCGCGGTCACGGGATTCCACGGCATTTCGGGGCCCTTCGGGTTGCTGCAACACCTGGGCCACGAGTGGGTCGTGCTCGCGAACCTGTTCTGCCTGCTGATGGGCTTTGCGCTGCTGTCGCGACATTTCGAGCAGAGCCGCGTGCCGGACCGGCTGCCGGACCTGCTGCCCGACGACTGGCGCGGCGGCTTCGTGCTGCTGGTGCTGGTGTTCGTGCTGTCGAGCTTCCTCGACAACATCGCGGCGGCGCTGATCGGCGGCACGGTCGCGGCCTCGGTGTACAAGCACAAGGTGCACGTCGGCTACATCGCCGCGATCGTCGCCGCATCGAACGCCGGCGGCTCGGGCAGCGTGGTCGGTGACACCACGACCACGATGATGTGGATCGACGGCGTGAGTCCGCGCGAAGTCGTGCATGCGTACGTGGCGGCGGGCGTGGCGCTGCTGGTGTGCGGTGTGCCGGCCTCGCTGCAGCAGCAGCGCTACGCGCCGATCGTCAGGCTTGCCGCGAAGAACTTGTCCGTAGACCTGGCTCGCGTTGCCATCGTCGGCCTGATCCTGGCGGCCGCGATCGTCACCAACGTCGTCGTGAACATCGAATTCCCCGACCTCGGATCGCGCTTCCCTTTCATCGGCCTCGCGGTGTGGGTCGCGCTGCTTGCGACCGCGCCCTGGCGTGCACCGGACTGGTCCGTGCTGCGAGGCGCGCTGCGTGGCACGCTGTTCCTGTTGTGCCTCGTGCTCGCGGCATCGTTGATGCCGGTCGAGCGCTTGCCGGCGGCCTCGTGGCACACGGCATTCGGCCTCGGCTTCGTCTCGGCCGTGTTCGACAACATCCCGCTCACCAAGCTCGCGCTGGAGCAGGGCGGCTACGACTGGGGCATGCTCGCGTACGCCGTGGGCTTCGGCGGCTCGATGATCTGGTTCGGATCGTCGGCTGGCGTGGCGATCACCAACCTGTTTCCCGAGAGCCGTTCGGTCGGCCGCTGGCTCGTGGGCGGCTGGCACGTCGCGCTCGCCTACGTCGCCGGCTTCCTGGTTCTGCTGTTCACGCTCGGATGGCAACCCCACACATGATCCGCAACGTGGTCTTCGACGTCGGTGGCGTGCTGGTGCGCCTGCGCTACCAGCCGTTCGTGCAGTACCTCACCGAGGCCGGCATCGACATGGCCGACCTGCCCGGGTGGCTCGCCACGATCGACCTCGACGCCCACGAGCGCGGCGAGATCACGGGTCGCGACCTGCTGGACCGGATCGCCGCTTCGGCGTTGCGCCCGCTCGACCCGCGTGACCTCGAGCGCCGCTGGCTCGACATGTTCGACCGCTCGGCGGAGATGTTCGAGCTCGCGCAGGGCCTCATGGGCGAGTACCGCGTGTATCTGTTGTCGAACGTCGGTGACCTGCACTGGAGCCACCTCGACGCCGAGTACGGTATCGCGAGTGTCGGGCACGGGGCGATCGCCTCGTTCCGTGTCGGCGCCGTCAAGCCGAGCGCCGCGATCTACCGCGAGGCGGAACGGCGCTTCGACCTCGATCCCGCGGCGACCGTGTTCGTGGATGATCTCGCGCGCAACGTGGCCGGCGCCCGCGCATGCGGCTGGACGGCCATCCAGCACTGCAGCCCGCTCGAGACGCGGCGCAGCCTCCGGGAACTGGGCGTGCGCCTGCCGGAGCCCTTCGGCGAGGATTGAACGGTGCAGGCGATTCCGATCTCGATCCTGCTGCTGATTATGTCGAACGTGTTCATGACGTTCGCGTGGTATGCGCACCTGAAGAACCTGAGCGGCAGCGCCTGGTACATCGCGGCGCTGGTGAGCTGGGGCATCGCGTTGTTCGAGTACCTGCTGCAGGTGCCGGCCAACCGGATCGGCTACACCGTGATGACGCTGCCGCAGCTCAAGATCGTGCAGGAAGCGATCACGCTGGCGGTGTTCGTGCCATTCGTCGTGTTCTACATGCGCCAGCCGCTGAAGCTCGACTACCTGTGGGCCGCGCTCTGCGTGATGGGCGCCGTGTACTTCATCTTCCGCAAGTGAGCACCGCGATTCACCGCAGGGTCGAGGCGTGCCGCGCCGGGACGGACCCCACCTGCATCGCACGGCTGGTATCCGGGTGGGCGGTGATGGGCGATCCGCAGGTGCTCGAGGGCTACTGCCTGCTGTTGCCCGACCCGGTGGTGCCGCATCTCAATGCGATGACCACGGACACGCAGGCAGTGTTTCTCACCGACATGGCGCGACTCGGCCAGGCTGTGCAGCAACTGACGGGCGCGGTCCGGATCAACTACGCGCTGTTCGGCAACCTCGAGCCGGCGCTGCATGCGCACGTGTTTCCCCGTTTCGAGACCGAGCCTGCGGCGCTGCGCCACGCGCATCCGTGGGCGTACGACTGGTCCCGTGCGCGCGCTTTCGATGCCGTCAGGGACGGGCCGTTGCTGGCGGACCTGCGCACCAGGCTTCGAAAGTGAGGTCCGGGCGACACAGCCTGCGTCGGTGGGCGGCTGCGCTCGCGATCGTCGTGGCAATCTCGACGTGCGGGCCCGCAAGCGCGCAGGTCTATCGCTACAAGGACGAGCGCGGCAACTGGGTGTACGCGGATCGTCCGCCGGCGGCCGGTCAAGCGGCCGAGTCGGTTCGCACGCAGGCCGAAGCCGCATCTCCGCGCATCGTCGTCGAGCCACGCACCGCTGGCGGCTCGCTCGGCATGATCGCGGTCAATGAGTGCCGCTGCCCTGTCGAATTCGCGATCAAGGTCAAGGGCGCGAACGGGCAGGAGAGGGTCGCCAAGGCGGTCGTGCCGGAGCGGTCGCAGCTGCTGCTGATCGAGATGCCCGCACCGCCCGGCACCGGGAGAATCGCCTTCGACTATGGCTATGTCATCGGCGAGCCGGGCGCAGTGCACGCGCCGACGCGCCCGTACCGCGCGCCGTTCGCCGTCGCGGAGACGTTCACGGTGTCGCAGGCTCCACCGACGGCGATCACGCACACGGACCCCTCGAGCCGCAACGCGATCGACATCGCGATGCCGGTCGGCACGGCCGTGCACGCAGCCCGCGAAGGCCTCGTCATCAATGTCGCGCACAAGTTCTATCGCAGCGGGCTCAGCCCGCAGTTCGGCGACGAGGCGAACTTCGTGCAGGTCCTGCACGACGACGGCACCACGGCCATCTACGCGCACCTGCAGATGGATACGATCCGCGTGCGCCCGGGGCAGCGCGTCGCGCGCGGCGAGTACATCGCCAATTCTGGCAACACCGGCTTCTCGAGCGGGCCGCACCTGCACTTCGTGGTCGTGCGCAATGCGGGTTTCCGCAGTGAATCGGTACCCGTGTCGTTTGCCGGCCAGGGTGGGGAGAGCGTCACTCCGATTACCGGACGCGCGCTGACGGCTTACTGAGCCCCGGTGGGAGCCCGCAACTCGCGGACCAGCTCGCCGAGCGTCGTGATCGGTGCCGAGCAGGTCATCCCGCGACACAGGTACGCGACCGTGCGGTCGCGCGGAGCCTTGGCGGCCAGTCCCGGCGGCAGGTCCGTTGCGTCCGACGGTACCGCGGCCACGAACCGGCGCGGATCGTAGAGCTTGTCGAGTTCCGTGCGCCAGGTCGCCAGGTCCTCGGGCGGTCCACGCAGCACGACGATCGCCGGCGGGGCGGTGAACTCGTCGAGCGCCATCAGCAGCGTCGTGTGCGCGTGCGGGTATTTCTCGAGCATCGACCAGGCTGCGCGGATCGTTCGCTCCGCGGCGTCGAGATAGCGCGTCCCGCCCAGCAGCAACCCGAGCCGGATCAGCACGCGCGCCGCGACGCCGTTGCCCGACGGCGTGGCGTCGTCGCCGAACGTCTTGGGCCTCAGGATCAGTTGCTCGTGGTCGTCCGCGGTGAAGAAAAAGCCGCCGGCCTCGTCCTCGAAATGCCGCAGCATGGTCTCGGTGAGTTCGACGGCCCACGCGAGCCACGGGCCGTGCCAGCGGGCCTGCGCGAGTTCGAGCAGACCCCAGGCGAGATAGGCGTGGTCGTCGAGGTATGCGGGGAAGCGCGAGCGCCCGTCCTTGTGCACGGCGAGCAGGCGACCCTGGTACCACGAGTGCTCGCGGAGGAAATCGACGGTGCGCGCGGCGGACTCGATGCAGTCGTCGCGCTCGAGCGTGCGCGACGCGGCGGCCATGCCCGCGATCGCGAGCCCGTTCCAGCTGGTCAGGATCTTCTCGTCACGCCCGGGCCAGACACGGGCATTGCGGGCGACGAGCAGCTTGCGACGCGCCGAGTCGAGCGCGGCGGTCGCCTCGTCCTCCGTCAGTGCCGCGTCCTCGGCAACCTTCTCGAGCGGCTCGAACGTGTGCAGGTGCCATTGGCCCTCGAAATTAGCCTCGCGGTCGAGGCCGAAGCGTCGCGAGAGCACCGCGTATTCCTGCGGTGCCAGCAGGCCGCGAACCTCGTCGGGCGTCCAGGCGTAGAACTTTCCTTCGTGACCTTCCGAGTCGGCGTCGAGCGTCGAGTACCAGCCACCGCCCGGGTGCTGCATGTCGCGCAGGATCCAGTCCGCGGTCTCGGCCGTCGACGCGCCGAAACAGCGGATCGCCGGTCGCGGTCGCGGCCTGCGCGCTTACTGCGAGCAGCTGGCCGTTGTCGTACAGCATCTTCTCGAAGTGCGGGATCATCCAGTAACGGTCGACCGAATAGCGGCAGAAGCCGCCGCCGAGCTGGTCGTAGAGCCCGCCCTCGGCCATGCGCGTGAGCGTGAGCGTCGCCATGTACAGCGCCTGCAGGTCGGGCTGCTCGCCGTCCGCGGTCGCGCGCCACGTGCGCAGCAGGAACTCGATGTTGGCCGGGTGCGGGAACTTGGGCGCGCCGCCGAACCCGCCGAAACGCCCGTCGAAATCGCGTTGCAGCGCCGCGCGGGCCGCATCGAGCGGCGCGCGGGAAAGTTGCGCGCCCGCCGCGGCAGGAGGTGGCAGCAGCTCACCGAACACCTGCACCAGCGCATCGCCCTGGCGCTCGATCTCCGCGCCATGCTGGGCGTAATACGCGGCCACGCGCTGCAGCACGTCGCTGAAGGCCGGCATGCCGTACTTCGGCTCACCGGGAAAATAGGTGCCGCCGAAGAACGGGCGGTGGTCGCGCGGCGACAGGAACATCGTCAGCGGCCAGCCGCCGCCACGCTGCGTGAGCATCTGGTGCGCGGTCTGGTAGATGCGGTCGAGGTCGGGCCGTTCCTCGCGGTCGACCTTAACGTTCACGAACGATTCGTTCATGACGGCCGCGGTCGCCTCGTCCTCGAACGACTCGTGCGCCATCACGTGACACCAGTGACAGGCCGAATAGCCGATCGAGAGCAGGATCGGCTTGTCCTCGGCCCGGGCGCGTTCGAGTGCCTCCGGGCCCCACGGGTACCAGTCCACCGGATTGTCCGCGTGCTGCAGCAGGTAGGGGCTGGTCTCGTCGGCGAGCCGGTTGCGGTGCTTGCTCGGATGCGGGCGATGCATGGTGGGGCGCTCGGATAGAATGCGGGCACTATATCGGAACGAGTGACCCGCAGATGACGCATGCCCCGGACGCTACGCACGACGGGCCGGCACTGCCCGAGCTGCGCCTCAAGCCCCGGGAGGACCGGCGACTGGGCGCGGGCCATCTCTGGGTATTCAGTAACGAGGTGGACACGGCCCGCACGCCGCTCACGGCGTTTGCGAACGGCGCGTTGTGCCGCGTCGTGGGGGACAAGGACCGCTTTCTAGGCTACGCCTACGTAAACCCGCATGCGCTGATCTGCGCCCGGATCCTGACACGCGATGGACGGATGGCGCCCGGCAAGTCGCTGGTCGTGCACCGGTTGCAGGTCGCGCTGGCGCTGCGCGAGCGGATCTACGCCGCGCCGTACTACCGCCTCGTCTATGGCGAGTCGGACGGATTGCCGGGGCTGGTCCTCGATCGCTACGGCGACGTGATCGTCGCGCAGGCTGGAACGGCGGGCATGGAAGCGTTGAAAGGCGACGTCGTCGAGGCGGTGCGCAAGGTGATCGACCCGGCCGCGTTCGTCTGGAAGAACGATTCCGGCGCGCGCGAACTCGAGGGCCTGCCCACGTACGTCGAGACCGCGTTCGGCGATCCCGTGGATCACGCCTGGATCGAAGAGAATGACGTGCGCTACAAGGTGCCGATCGGCGCCGGGCAGAAGACCGGCTGGTTCTATGACCAGTCAGTCAATCGCCGCGCGTTCCTCAAGTATGTGCAGGGCCGTCGCGTGCTCGACGTTTTCAGCTATCTCGGGGCGTGGGGGCTGGCGGCCGCGAAGGCGGGCGCCAGCGAGGTCGTGTGCGTCGATTCGTCGGCGCCGGCGCTGGAGTTGCTCGCGGAGTCGGCGGAGGCGAACGGCCTCGCAGTGCGCACGCTGCGCGACGACGCCTTCGACGCCCTCGCAGCGCTGCGCGACGCCGGCGAGAAGTTCGACGTCGTGGTCGTCGACCCGCCGGCGTTCATCAAGCGGCGGCGGGATTTCCCGAAGGGACAGGCGGCCTATCGCAAGCTCAACCAGCTGGCAATGCAGCTGCTGCCGCGGGACGGGATCCTCGTGTCCTGCTCCTGCTCGCACCATCTCGCGACCGACGACCTGGTGGGCGCCATCCAGCAGGCCGCACGCCACCTGAACCGCTTCGCGCAGATCATCGAGGTCGGTGGCCAGGCCCCGGATCATCCGATCCACCCGGCCATTCCCGAAACGCGCTACCTGAAGTCGCTCACGTGCCGCGTGTTCCACGAGTGAGGTGACACGATGCCCGACGCAACGGTGATCAAGTTCTATTCGCCCGTCAGCGAGGCGAGCATCGGCGCACTGATGAAGGCCGTGGACCAGAAACTCTCGACCGGCGTTACCGAGTTCACCGTGCTGATCTCGACGTCGGGCGGCTCCGTGTTCCACGGGCTCACCGCGTACAACTACCTGAAGGGCATCCCGGCCCAGGTCACGACGCACAACATCGGCAGCGTGGACTCGATTGGCGTGGCACTCTTCTGCGCCGGCAAGGTGCGGCTGTCGGTGCCGCAGGCGCGATTCCTGATGCACCCGGTCAGCATGAATTTCTCCCAGGGCGCGAGCTACGAGGAGCCGAAGCTGGTCGAACTCGTCAAGAGCCTGCGCGTCGACATGGGCAACTGCGCGAGCGTCGTGGCGGCGAACACACGCAAGACGAAGCAGCAGGTGTTCCGGGCCATGCTGGGACGCACGACGCTCGATCCCGACGCGGCCCTGGAATGGGGGCTGGTGCACGAGATCCGGCAGGAACTCTTCGCCGAGGGCGCCGAGGTGATCCCGATCCAGTCGGGCGCGTGACGACGGCAGACGGTAAACTAACCCCCTCATGTTCGCCTATCCAAATCTCGACCCGATCGCGTTGTCGATCGGGCCCCTCCACGTGCGCTGGTACGGACTCATGTACCTGGTGGGGTTCCTCGGCGCGTGGTGGCTCGCCCGCCGCCGGGCCGCGAGGCCTGGCTCCACCTGGTCGCCGACCGACGTCGATGACCTGATCTTCTACTGCGCCGTGGGCGTGATCCTCGGCGGACGCCTGGGCTGGATGCTGTTCTACGGCACCGAGGGGATCCTCAAGGACCCGTTCAGCGTGTTGCGCATCTGGGAAGGCGGCATGTCATTCCACGGTGGGCTCATCGGCGTGCTCACCGCGCTCGCGATGTTCGCAAACCAGCGCGGGCGCGCGCTCGTGGACGTGTTCGATTTCGCGGCGCCGCTGCCCGCGATCGGGTTCGGTGCCGGACGCATCGGCAACTTCATCAACGGCGAGCTGTGGGGCAAGCCGACCGACGTGCCGTGGGCGGTCGTCGTGGACGGCGTGCCACGTCACGCATCGCAGCTCTATGAGGCGTTGCTCGAGGGCCTCGTGCTGTTCGTGATCATCTGGTGGTTCACTTCGCGGCCGCGGCCGCGCTGGGCACCCTCGGGGCTGTTCCTGCTCTGCTACGGGGTCTTCCGCTTCGCCGTCGAATTCGTGCGCGTACCTGACGAGAATCGCGGCTACCTGCTGTTCGGCTGGGTGACGATGGGCCAGATCCTGTCGCTGCCGATGATCATCGCCGGGCTGTGGATGCTCGCCGTCGCCTACCGTCGCAGAGCAGCCGTCCGGCAACTACGCCTGACATGCAGCAGTACCTGGACCTCATGCGCCACGTGCTCGAGCACGGCGCGAGCAAGACCGACCGCACCGGCACCGGCACGCTCGCCACGTTCGGCTGGCAGATGCGCTTCGACCTCGCGGCGGGATTCCCGCTCGTCACGACGAAGAAGCTGCACCTCAAGTCGATCGTGCACGAGCTGCTGTGGTTCCTGCGCGGCGAGACCAACGTGCGCTACCTGCGCGAGAACGGCGTCACGATCTGGGACGAGTGGGCGGATGCGCGACGGCGAGCTCGGGCCGGTCTACGGCGTGCAGTGGCGCTCGTGGCGCGGCGCGGACGGCGCGCACGGTCGACCAGATCCAGGCCGCCGTTCGACCTGCTGAAGCGCGACCCGCACTCGCGCCGCATCATCGTCAACGCGTGGAACGTGGGGGAGCTCGACAGCATGGCGCTCACGCCCTGCCACGCGCTGTTCCAGTTCTACGTCGCCGACGGCCGGCTGTCGTGCCAGCTGTACCAGCGCAGCGCCGACATCTTCCTCGGCGTGCCGTTCAACATCGCCTCCTACGCGCTGCTGACGCACATGCTGGCGCAGCAGTGCGACCTCGTCCCCGGCGAATTCATCTGGACCGGCGGCGACTGCCACCTGTACGTCAATCACCTCGAGCAGGCGCGCCTGCAGCTCGCGCGCGAGCCGCTGCCGCTGCCGCGGCTGGAGTTGCGGCGCCGGCCGCCAATCGATCTTCGATTACCGCTTCGAGGACTTCGAGGTCGTCGGCTACCAGTCACATCCAGCCATCAAGGCCCCGATCGCCGTATGAAAAAGTCCGCCAAGTACCGCCCCTTCGCAGTGCCGGGCAGCCACCACCCGCACATGCGTCACGCCAGCCGCGGGTCGAGCCGCATTCGAGGCGGCACCGCTGTTCGAGGTGCGCCGTTCCGGCATCCACGGCCGGGGCGTGTACGCCGCGCGGTCCATCCCGAAGGGAACCCGCATCATCGAGTACCTCGGCGATCGCATCACGCACGAGCAGGCCGATGACGCGCTACGAGGCCAAGGGCCAGGACGACGGGCACACGTTCCTGTTCGTCGTGAGCCGGCGGGTCGTGATCGACGCGGGCGTCGACGGCAACGACGCGCGCTTCATCAACCACTCCTGCGAGCCGAACTGCGACACGGTGATCGAAGACGAGCGGGTGTTCATCGAGCCTTGCGCGACATCGAGCCGGGCGAGGAACTCGGCTACGAGTACGGGCTCACCTGGGAGAGCACCGACGATCCGGACGAGCTCGGAACTACGCCTGCCGCTGCGGGCGCGAAGATGCCGCGGCACGATGCTGGCCGAGGATCCGCTCGACAAGGCAAGGCGCGGCAAGCGCAAGGCGGAAGAAGGCGCAAAGAAGACCAGGACCAAGGCGAAGACGCGGGCCGAGGAAGAAGACCAAGGGCAAGGCCGGAAGGGCAAAGGCGGGCGGCAAGGCGGACGCCAGCGAAGAAGCCGGGAAGAGCCGTCGCAGGTGACGGCCGGTCTCGATCATCGTCGCGACCGACGACCGCGGCGGCATCGGCCTGCGCGGCGCGCTGCCCTGGCACCTGCCGAAGGACCTGAAGCGCTTCAAGGCGCTGACGATGGGCAAGCCGATCGTCATGGGCCGGCGCACGTTCGATTCGATCGGCCGCGCGTTGCCCGGGCGCACAACATCGTCGTCAGCCGCCAGCCCGGGCTCAGCATCGACGGTTGCATCGTCGTGCCTTCGCTCGACGCCGCACTGGAGGCGGCCGGCGACGGCCGGTGAAATCTTCGTGATCGGTGGGGCCGAGATCTATCGTCTCGCGCTGCCCCGCGCCGGACGCTGTACCTGACGCGCGTGCACGCGACGTCGGCGCCGACACGTTCTTCCCGGCCTTCGACGCTGCGGAATGGGAGGAGATCGTCCCGCGAAGACCGCGCCGCCGACGAGCGGCACGCGCACGCGTACAGCTTCGTGACGCTCGCGCGTCCGCGACCGCGCTGAAGGCGGCGACGGACCTCGATCGAGAAGAGGCGCAGCACTTCATCGCGTCCGGCGGCGTGATCATCCGCTGGTAGCGCAGCCCGATCTTCGTGAGCAACCGGATCGAACGCTCGATTGTCCGGGCGACACGATGGCCAGCACCCGCGGCACGCCGAGCACTGCGCGCGCGTGCGCGAGCACCGCGGCGGCGGACTCGACCGCGTAGCCCCGCCCGGTGAACCGCGGCAGAAACGCGAACCCGATGTCGGGATCATCGAGGTAATCGCGGCTGCACGAGTCCGCAGATGCCGGCGGGCTCGCGCGTGGACTTCAGTTCGACCACGTCGAAGCCGTAGCCGTGCTCGCTCGTGACTCGCGACCGCGCCGTCCATCGCGTACCTGCAGCGCAGCCTCTGGTCCCGCACGCCGCGGTCACCGATGTTGCGGATGAAGGACGGGTCGTTCAGCAGTTCGCAGCATGAATGGCTGCGTCGCCGGGCGTCAGGCGCCGCAGGACGAGTCGCTCCGTCTCGAGCACGCGCATCGTCAGGCGGCCGCCCTCAGGCGCTGGCGCATCACCATCCGCAGCAGCAGCAGGCTCGTCAGCGGCCTGCAACGCCACGCTCGCGACGGAGAGGTACCAGAAGTGGCGCAATTCGACGCCGGGTGCGCTGCGCGAGCCACAGCGCAGGCAGCACGAACGTGACCAGCCGGCTCGCGCTGCTCACCAGCGAAGGCACGGTGTTGCCCAGCGCCTGGAACATGCCCGAGCAGCAGAAATTGATGCCCGAGGCTACGAAATTCCACGAGACCGTGCTCAGGTAGAGCGCGCCCACCGCGATCACGCCCGGATCGTCCGCGAACGCGGCGACCAGCCATTCGGGCCGCCACTGGCAGGCGAACGTGAGTGCCAGCATCAGGACCGAACTCATCACGGCCGCGGAGCGAAACGTCTCGCGCACGCGGTCGTGGTGCTGGGCGCCGAAATTCTGACCGGCCACCGGCGCGACCGCGAATGCGAGCGCCATGGCGGGCAGGAAGATCGCCTGCATCAGCCGCGAGCCGACGCCGAAACCTGCCTGGGCGTCCGGGCCGAAGTCCGCGGATCATGACGTAGATGACCGCCATGATCACGAACATCAGCAGGAACTCGCCGCCGGACGGCAGCCCGATGCCGAGCAGCCGGCGCCAGGTCGTCGAAGCGCGGCCGCAGCTGGTCGGCGTGCACGGCCACGTATTTCTCGAGCCGCCGGAAATACAGGCACAGCACCACGACGCCGCAGGCGACCGAGATCGTGCTGGCGAGTCCCGCGCCCGCGACGCCCATCGGGTGGCCCGTGCCCCAGCCGGCGATGAGCACCGGCGCCAGCACCACGTTCAGCAGCACCGTGACCATCTGCACCACCATCGTCGGCTTGACGATGCCCGTGCCGCGCAATGCGGAGCCCATCGACACCAGCGCGAACTGCAGCGCAATGCCGGGCAGGAACCAGTAGAGGTAGGTCATCCCGGCCTCGAATGTCGCAGCGTCCGCGCCGACCGCGCGCATGTACGGCCCGGCGAGCGCGTAGCCGCCGACGATCGTGAACTGCAGCGCATCCGGCCGCCATCAGCAGCGACTGGTTGAAGACCAGATTGGCGTCTGCGGCGTCCTTGCGGCCCACGGCCTGGGCGATCAGCGCGACGGTGCCGACACCCAGCACCTGCGTCAGCGCGACCACCACCATCATGACGTTGCCGGCCGCGCCGACGCCGGCCAACGCCGCATCACCCAGGCGGCCGACGAAATACAGGTCGACCAGGTAATAAAGCGTCTGCATCAGCATGCCGGCCGCGATCGGCGTCGCCATCGCGAGCAGATGCTGTCGAACCGGGCCGACTGTCAGGTCGCGCATGGAACCTCCTCAGCGGAGAGCTCCCTGGCGAGCGCATCGACGAAGTGCCACGCATCGTCGAACGAGTTGTAGAACGGCACGGGTGCGACGCGGATCAGGCCGGGCTCGCGCCAGTCGGGGAGCACGCCACGGGCGACCACGCCGTCGAAGGCGGCGCGAGCATTGGCGCGATCGCACTCGAGTCGCAAAGACAGCGCGGCACCGCGGAGCGCGGGATCGGACGGAGTAATGATCGACAACCTGCCGGGCAATCGCGCGCGCAACAGCGATTCGAGATATCCGGTGAGAGCGACCGACTTGCGACGCAGCGCAGGCAGCCCAACGGCCGAGAAGTGCTCCAGCGACGGCCGCCAGCGGCGCGATCGCCAGCATCGGCGGGTTGCTGACCTGCCAGCCCGCAGCGCCGGGGATCGGATCGAAGTCCGGTCTCATGTCGAAGCGCGTTGCGGCATCGTGTCCCCACCAGCCGGCGAAGCGCGGCAGGTCGGTGCGCCGGGCGTGGCGCTCGTGGACGAAGGCACCGCCGACGCAGCCCGGCCCGCCGTTCAGGTACTTGTAGCTGCACCAGGCCGCGAAATCGACGCCGGCTCCGTGCAGGTCCACGGCAACGTTGCCGATCGCATGAGCGAGGTCGAGTCCGACCGTGCAGCCGGACCGGTGCGCCGCAGCCGTGATCGCCGCGACGTCGAGTACCTGGCCGGTCAGGTACTGCACGCCGGGCAGCAGCACGGTCGCGATGCGCGCGCCCTCGCGCTCGATCGCCGCGAGGATGTCGTCGGTGCGCAGGCAGGATTCACCGTCGCGCGCGTCGATCTCGATCAGGTCGCGAGCCGGGTCGAGGCCGTGGAACCGGACCTGCGATTCCGCCGCATGGCGGTCGGACGGGAAGGCGTGCTTCTCGATCAGCAGCGCCGTTCGCTCGCCGGCGGGCCGGTAGAACCCCACCAGCAGGAAGTGCAGGTTGGCGGTGAGCGTGTTCATCGCCACCACTTCGTGCTCCAGCGCGCCGGTCAGTCGGGCGAGCGCGGGCGCGAGTCGCTGCTGGACGTCTATCCACGCGTTCGCGCCCGAGAAGTGCCCCTCGACGCCGAGCGTGCGCCAGTCACGCATCACCTCCTCGACGTAGTCCGCGGCGAGCGTCGGCTGTGCGCCGAGCGAATGGCCGCAGAGGTAGACGAGCTCGCGGCCACTGCGGTCCTGCGGAATCACGAAGCGCTCGCGCCAGTCGCGCAACGGGTCGGCCGCGTCCAGGGCGAGCGCGTGTCCGCGATCGAGCCTCAAGACGGGATCTCCGCGGCGGGATAGATCACGGGCCGGCTCGGCGCGGCGTCGGCGCCGAACGCAGGCACGTGCAGGTCGAGCAGGTAGAGGCCGTCGGCGATCGAGGACGGCACGAAAGCGAGTTCTGTGACCAGTGCGCGTCCGCGCTCGGCATGCCGCGCCTCGGTCGCGCCCGGTGCCAGGCCCCAGTACGTGCGATGCGCCAGCAACGCGCCGCCGTCATCCGCGCGATCCAGGCTCGGCAGGTCCACCACCAGCGACGTGACGCCGCGCTGCACGATCCACTCCATCGCGTCCACCGTGAAATATGGAGCGGGGCAGGGGCCTGCGTAAAGTCGATGCGCCTTGCCGGCGTCGTTCGGCAGCGTTCGCACGACGAGCGCCGTCCACGGGTGTGTCGCCCAGGGCTGCGCGGCGCCATCGAGCATCGCGCCCGTGATCACGAGGTCGGTCGGTGCGCTCACCGCGGAAGATTCTGGCGAGACCACGCCGCGCGCGGCCGGCTGCACCGTCAGCACGAGTGCCAGCGTCGGCGGCACCGGCGTGAACGCCGCGACATGCGTGGCATCTGCGGTGAGGTGTCCGACACATTCGGTGTGCGTCCCGTGGCAGTGCGGGGCGAGCGTGTAGACACCGCAATTGCAGCTTGCACCGCGACCGACTTCGCCCGTGAAGCTGCCAACGGTGAGCGGCGTGGCATCGGCGCCCTGCTCTGCAAAGAATCGCGGCTGCCGCCCGTCGAACTCGACCCGGATCGCGAGGTCGAAAGGAGAGCGGAGATCGACCCGCCATCGCCGGCCGGGCGTACTGAATTCGAGCTGGTTCATCGACCGTTTGTGCGAGGTTTGTTGGCGGCGGGTCACGCCCCGCGGCCTGCCCCGCGGGTGTGGCAGTATAGTCAGGTGACCCCGGCAACGGGGCAGGAGGGCGACATGAAGAACCTGCGCTTGCTGGTGCTGACGGCGTCGCTGGTCCCCGTGGCCGTCGCTGGGGCAGCCCCTGCGACCCAGTCACCCTCGAAAACGACGGCCGACGCGGCGCCCGTGATGGCGGTGTGGGTGCAGAAAGAGGTCAACTTCCCGTACAAGGGCCTCACCGCGTACTACACGTGCGACGGCCTCCGCCTCAAGGTCGCGTCGATCCTGAAGGCGATCGGTGCGCGTCCCGGTTTCAAGGTCGACGTGCGGATGTGCCCGAATTATCCGCGTCCCGAGGTCATGCCCTGGGTGTACATCACGGCGGCACTGCCGCAGCCGGCGACTGCGGAACTGCTGGCGGAGCTCGCGAAGCCCGATTCAGAGCAGGAGCTGGTTTCCCGCGTGCAGGGCAAGGGCGCGCCGGCGCAGGAAGCCACCGCTCAGTTCCCGGCAAGCTGGCAGCAGGTCAGCATTCGTGGCACACAGACGGGCCCGGTGCAGCTCGGCGATTGCGAGCTCGTCGAGCAGATGGCCGAGATGGCATTCGTGCCGCTCGGCGCGAGGATCATCGAAAACCAGATGGCCTGCGTGCCGAAGCAGGTCACGCCAGGCAGCATCCGCATGACACTTGAAGTGCTGCAGCCGAGGCCGCAGCTGTGACTGCGCCACAGTCCATCTTCATCACTGGCGCCGGCGCCGGCATCGGCGAAGCGACGGCGCGGCTGTTCTTGGACCGCGGCTGGCGTGTCGGAGCCGCCGACCTGGACGGGGCCCGGCTCGCAGCGCTGCAGCAAGCGCCCGGCGCGGAGCGGGTCAACACGTATGTCGTCGACGTCAGGGATTTCGCGGCGATCGAAAGGGCGCTGCGGGATTTCACCGCGGGGGCCGATGGCCGCCTCGACGCGGTGTTCGCGAACGCCGGCGTGCTGTTCATGGGCCCGCACGAGCAGATCGAACGCGCGCAGAAAGACCTGCTGGTCGACGTGAATGTGCGCGGTGTGCTGCACACGTTCGACGCGGCGTTTCCGCACCTGAAGCGCACGCCCGGCGCCCACGCGGTTGCGATGTGCTCGACGTCGGCGGAGTACGGCGCACCGGAGCACGCGGTCTACAGCGCGACCAAGTTCTTCGTGCGTGGTCTCACCGAGGCGCTCGAAATCGAGTGGCGACGCCACGACGTGCGGGTGTCCGCGATCTACGTCGCCTACGTGCAGACCGCAATGGTGTTCGACGCGAAGGTGAAGCCTGCGTCGATCGAGCGGCTCGGCGTCAAGGTCACGCCGCAGCAGGTCGCGGAAGTGGTGTGGCGTGCCGTGCACGGCAATCGATCGCACTGGCGCGTCGGCATGGACGCCCGCTTGTTCAACCTGGCAACACGGTTGCTCGGCTCGCGGATGGCGAGCGTGTCGGCATGGCTCATGCGGAGCTGAAGTCCGCGACCGGTTGCTCGCTCGGCACGAAGACCGGCGCCGAGGGTGTGTCAATGCGCTGGGCGGCGAGGGTGCCGCCCCAGACGCATCCCGTGTCGATCGCGAGCACGCCGCCCTCGTCGAGGTAGCCGAGCGCCGACCAGTGCCCGCAGACTATGCGCGACCCGGCCGACCGGCGTGCCGGCGCGCGGAACCACGGCATGGCGCCCGCCGGGATCCGGTCGGGCGGACCCTTGAACTTGAGCAGCATCCGGCCCTGGGCATCGCAGGCCCGGAGCCGCGTCAACGCGTTGGTGATGAATCGCAGCCGATCGGCGCCTTCCAGGTCGTCGCGCCACAGGTCGGGCTGGTTGCCGTACATCCTCGCGAACAGTTCGCCGCTGCGATCGCTGCGGAGCGCCTGCTCGAGCTCGGCGGCGCAGCGTCGTGCCAGCTCGATGTCCCATTGCGGCGGCAACGCGGCGTGCAGCATCGTCGTCCCGAGCGACGCATCGTGATGCAGCATCGACCGGGATTGCAGCCAGTCGAGCAGCTGTTCGCGGTCCGGTGCGTCGAGCACGGGCTGCAGGCTCGCGTCGTCGTCGCGTGGCGCCGCATGGCCCCGCGCGATCGCGAGCAGGTGCAGGTCGTGATTGCCGAGGACGACGCTCGCTGCGGCGCCGAGTCCGCGGACGAGCCGCAGTACTTCGAGCGAGCGCGGGCCGCGATTGACCAGGTCACCGACGAACCAGAGCCGATCGCGCGCCGGTGAAAAGGCGATCTTCTCCAGCAGGCTCTCGAGTTCGGCAGCGCAGCCCTGTACGTCGCCGATGGCGTAGGTCGCCATCAGTCGTCAGTGCAGCAGGCCCGGCATGGCGAGCGTGAACGGCGCAATCTGCGCGTCGAACTGCTCGCCGTCGTCCGCAACCATCCGGTACTTGCCCTGCATGGCGCCCACCGGAGTCTCGAGGATGGTGCCGCTCGAGTAACGGAAGCCCTCGCCGGGCTGCAGGTGCGGCTGCTCTCCGACCACGCCTTCGCCGACGACTTCCTGCACCTTGCCGTTCGCGTCGGTGATGATCCAGTGGCGCGTCAGCAGCCGCGCGGGCACCGACCCCTCGTTGCGGATCGTGATCGTGTACGAGAAGACGAACCGGCCGTCGGTCGGGTTCGACTGGTCCTCGACGTAGTTGGTGCTCACGTCCACGCGGATGCGGTAGGGGGAAATCATGTTCATCGGACGCCGTCCGGGCGGTTCATTCCTTCTGCAGGCGAACGGCGAGCACGTCGCAGGGCGCGGCGTGCAGCACGGTGTCTTCGGTGAAATTGAACAGGATCGAGACGCCGTGGCGCTCGCGGCTGCCGATCACGATCAGGTCCACGCCGCGCTCCTGCGCGACCCGCACCACTTCCGACTTGATGTTGCCCGTCAGCACCAGGCGGTCGGCCTGGCCGAGCCCGAGCTTCGACGCCAGTTCGGCGAGCCGGACGGTAGCCCGCTCGACGAGTTCGCCTTCGATCTGTACCGCGGGCAGCAGCGCCTCTCCCATCGGCTCGACCGGCACGTACTCCACGACGTGCAGCACCGTGAGGCTGGCCCCGCACTTGTCCGCCATCGACTTCGCGCGTTCCGCGATGACTTCGCTGTCGTCGGTCAGGTCGAGGCAGAGCAGGAATTTCTTGTAGTCGCGCATCGGTGTCTCCAGGGGCGCGCGTTTGTCGAGCGTCGCCCGATTATAGGCTGAGCGCAACGGGGCACCAATCGCGCTAAACCTCAGGGCCGGATGCGATTCGCGAGGGCTGCGAACTGGGCGGGGAACAGCGTTTCCGGGCGGGTGCCCGGGTCGATCCCGGCCGCCGCGATCGCTGCCGCGTCGAGCAGGCCGGACAGCGAGTTGCGCAGCGTCTTGCGCCGCTGCGAAAAAGCCGCGAATACGACCCTGGCGAAGGTCGCGTGGTCGCCGATGTCGAACGGCGGCGCGGAGTGGGGATGCAGCGCAAAGAAAGTTGACACCACCCTCGGCGGTGGCGAGAACGCGCCGGTACCGATGTCGAACAGCGGCTCCACCCGCACCCAGGGCGCCAGCATCACGGTCAGCCGGCCGTAGTCCTTGCCGCCGGGCGACGCCGCCATCCTCGCCACGACTTCCTTCTGCAGCATGAAGTGCATGCTCGCGATCGCGTCGAGCTGCGCCACGAAGTGGAACAGCAGCGGCGTGGAGATGTTGTACGGCAGGTTGCCCACCAGGCGCAGTGGCGGCCCGTCGCCGCGCAACGCGCGGAAATCGAACTCGAGCGCGTCCGCGAGGTGCAGGCGCATGTGCCCGGCGCCCGCGCAGCGTTCCTCGAGTCTTGGCACCACGTCCGGATCGATCTCGATCACGTCGAGCGAGCCCGCGGCCGCAAGCAGCGGGACCGTGATCGCGCCGCGCCCGGGCCCCACTTCGACTATCCGGTCGCCCGGGCGCGGATCGATTGCGCGGACGATCCGGTCGATCGTGCCGGGATCGTGCAGGAAGTGCTGGCCGTAGCGCCTCTTGGCCCGGTTCACCGCGTTCGTTGCCTCGCCGACTCCGTGGCGAGCCGCAGCGCCGCCACCAGGCTGCCCGTGTCCACGCGGCCGGAGCCGGCGAGGTCGAGCGCGGTGCCGTGATCAACCGATGTGCGCACGATCGGCAGGCCCAGCGTGACGTTCACGGCTTTACCAAAGGCGGCGCGCTTCAGCACCGGCAGGCCCTGGTCGTGGTACATCGCGAGTACCGCATCCGTGCGGGCGAGCCGCTCCGGCAGGAACGCTGTGTCCGCCGGTACCGGCCCGTCGAGCCTGAGTCCGGCGCGCCGCAGACGCTCGAGCACCGGAACGATCACTTCGATCTCCTCGCGCCCGAGATGGCCGCCTTCGCCCGCGTGAGGGTTGAGCCCGCACACGAGAACCCGTGGCTTGCGTATCGCAAACATGAGCCGCAGGTCGCGGTCGAGGACCCGCAGCACGTCTTCGAGCAGGTGCTGTGTGAGCGCGGCAGGGACTGCAGCAAGCGGGAGGTGAGTCGTCGCGAGTGCGACGCGCAGGCCACCGCCGACCAGCATCATCACGGGTAGCGGTGTACCGCAGCGCGCGGCCAGGTACTCGGTGTGGCCCGTGAACGGTACGCCGGCATCGTTGATGACGCCCTTGTGCACGGGCGCGGTGACCATCGCCGCGAACTCGCCGCACAGGCAACCGTCGACGGCACGGTCGAGCAGGTCGAGTACGTAGCGCGCGTTCGCAGGATCCAGCGTCCCTGCTCGACAGCCAACCGCGAGCGGGACGTGCAGCACTTCGACGCGGTTCCTGGCGGGCGCGGCCGGGTCGTAGTCGGGCAACGCCGCCATGCGGCGGCGCTCGCCGCGGACACGCCCAAGCAATGAACGGTCCGCAAGCAGCACGACGCGGCAGTTCCAGCGCCTGCCGACCAGTGCGGCACAGAGGTCCGGACCGATGCCGGCCGGCTCCCCGGTCGTCAGTGCGACGGTCGGGAGCGGGCTCGAGCTCACCGGTACTCTACGTAGGCCTCGTCGCGCAGGCGACGCAGCCAGATCTCCGTTTCCTCTTCGGCCCGCGCCTCGCGCAGCTGCTGCACGCACTTGTTGCGGGTCACGTCCTCGGACGCGTCGTAGTCGCGCCGGCCGAGCAGCTGCACGATGTGCCAGCCGTACTGCGACTTGAAAGGCTGGCTGATCTCATTCACCTGCAGCGCGTTCAGCTGTTTCTCGAACTCGCCGACGAACGAGCCGGGACTGGTCCAGCCGAGGTCGCCGCCGCGCGCCGCGGAACCCTTGTCCGCCGAGGAGACCGACGCGATCGCGGCAAAATCCTCGCCCTTCAGCACGCGCTCGCGGATGCGCTCGAGCTTCTGGCGCACCGTCTCGTCGTCCTCGACGGCCGACGGCTGCATCAGGATGTGCCGTGCGTGCACCTGCGAAACGAGGGCCGCCTGCTGGGCGCCGCGCTCACCGACCAGCTTGAAGATGTTGAAGCCGCTCGGCGTGCGGATGACCTCGGTCACGTCGCCGGGCTTCATAGTGGGAACCGCCGTGGCCACGATCGACGGCAGCTGGTCCGCCTTGCGCCAGCCGAGCTTGCCGCCTTCGAGCGCCGTGCCGGCGTCGGAGTACGCGACCGCGAGGTCACCGAAGTCTTCGCCCCGCTTCGCGCGCTCGTGCACGCCCTGCGCGCGGGCCGCGCGCTCCTCGACCTGCTGCGGCGTTGCCGAGTTTGGCACGGATACCAGGATGTGCGCGACGTCGTACTCCTGCGCGGCCTCTGGTGTCGACTTGGCCTTCGCGATGCACTGGTCGATCTCGCGCGGCGATACGTAGATGCGCGAGTAGACGTCGCGCTGTCGCAGCTGGCCCAGGATCAACTCGCGGCGGATTTCTTCCCGGTACGTCCGGTAGTCGATGCCCTGCTGCTCGAGCACTGCCGGCAGGTCGCTGAATTTCACGCCGTTGCGCTGTGCAAGCTCGTTCAGCGACTGGTTCACCTGCTCGTCCGATACCTTGATGCCGCCGCGGCTGGCGCGCTGCATCTGGATCTCCTGCACGACCAGCCGCTCGAGGACCTGCTGGCGCAGGATGTCGCGCGGCGGCAGCTGCTGCCCGCCCTGCTGCAAGCGTCCGGAGATCAGCTGGATCTGCTGGTCGAGCGCGCTCTGCAGCACGATGCCATCGTTCACCACCGCCACGACTCGGTCGAGAGATGTCCCGCGCGGGGCAACAGGAGCAGCCGCCGCGGTGGCGACAGGAGCGGCTGCGGCCGGGGCTGGCGGCGGCGCCGTCTGCGCGTGGCCGGCGGCTGCCGCCAGCAGCAGCGAAGTGGCAAAAAATCTCTTTAAAATCAATAGCATCTCAAGACCCGGGCGCGGACGGCAGCGCGGAGTATCCACGAATCGCGTCGCGCAGGAAAGCTTCGTTGTCCACTCCGACACTGGACAATCCCTTGAGTTCCAGCTGCAACCCGACCGACGTGTCCGAGTCGCCCGTGCGGCTGCTGACGAAGCGTCGCGTGATCACGCGCAGCGACCAGCAGCACGATGAGTACTGGAAGCCCACGAACTGGTCGAGGGTCTTCTGCTCGGAAAGCGAGTACACCCATCGCGCGTAGAGGTGCCAGTCCTGGGCCACCGGCCAGGCCGCGGAAACGTCGAACTGCTCGAGCAGGTCGCGCCGGTAGCGGTACGCGGCGTTCAGCACGCTGTCGCTCGCGGGCCGGTACTGCACGCCGACCTCCGTGCGTTCGGTCTGCGAGGCGCTCGGGTCCCACTGGTACGCGAGCCGCGCGTTCCAGTTCTTGAACGCGTCGAGCTCGAGCTCGGCCACGAGGTCCGACGTGGAACGATCGTCCGGCGACTCGCCCGGCAGTGTCACCTTCGGGTCTTCGAAGTAGAACGCCTGGCCGAGCGTCGCCCTCAGGTACTGGCGGCCGTCGGTGGCGTCGAGCAGCCTGCTCGTCAGCCCGACGCTGACCTGGTTCGCGTCGCCGACACGATCAGCGCCAACGTACCTGTTGGTGCGGAACAGCTCGACCATATTCAGGTCGGGCGTGTCGGTGTCGAAGATCGGTATCGCGTCCTGGTTGCGGTAAGGCACGTACAGGTAGAGCAGGCGCGGCTCGAGCGTCTGCACGCGCTGTTGCTTCGATCCGGCGCTGCGCTCGAGGACCAGGCCCGAGTCGAGGCTCAGTATCGGCAGCGAGCGCGACAGGCTCTGGTCCACACCCGGCTCGGTGTTGCTCAGCGAGTACGTCGTATATCGCCACGCGGCGTTGCCCTGCGCGTATGCGCCACGACGCCCGGTGCCCCACGAGATGCCGGGCTGGGTATCGAGACGAATGCCTTCCGGTCCGAGTTCACGATAGAAGTTCGTGGCTTCAGCGTCGAACGTCGCGCCGAACCCGAGCGGCAGGCCGTTCCATCGTCCGGCCGCATACAGCTGCGGCAACAGCGAATACGGCCGCTCGTCGTCGGCGAGCGCGTTGTCGATCACCTGGTAGTTCTGCGTGCGACCGAGCAGGGTCCAGTGGTCCGTGTCGCTGCGGAGCTCGGCGAGCTGGTTCAGGAACACGATGCTCGTGCCCTCGAATCCGACACCGAAATCCTCGAAGTACGCGTCGTCGGTGACGTAGCCGGCGCTGATCAGCGCGCGCGTGCGTGGCGCGAACCGCGTCACGTCGTGCAGCTCGAAGAGGCCGCGCGAGTCGTCGCGCTCCGAATCGTGCGGCAGGTACTGCACGTCGAAGGCGCCGCGGCTGCGCTCGGTCAGGTAGCGGAACTCGGGGTCGATGCGGTAGCCGCGCGACGAGAACCAGCGCGACGTGATCGTGGCGTCGTAATTCGGCGCAATGTTCCAGTACCAGGGCACGACGATCTGTGTTCCGGTCTTGCCGCCGCTGCCAAAGGCCGGGAATAGCAGGCCGGACTTGCGCTGGTCGCCGACCGGGAACGAGATCCAGGGCGTGTAGAGGATCGGTACCCCCTTGAAGTCGAGCCGCACGTTGCGGCCAGTGCCGAGGCTCGTTTCCTGGTTCAGCGAGATGCTGTCCGCTTTCAGCTGCCAGTCCTCGTTGCCGGGCGGGCAGACGGTGTAGCGCACGCCCTGCAGTCTTATCAAGGACTCGTTCTGCAGCTGCGCGCTCTTTGCCGCGCCGCGCCCCGACCCGTCAACGAGCTCGAAGGTCGCGCCCTTGAAGTCTCCGTCACCATTGGCGAACGAGCCGCCCTGTCCGGTCACGTGTACGGTCGGGTCGAGGTATTCGGTGCGGCCACTGACCGTGACGCTGCGCTTCTCGGCGTCCACCTGCGCCTCGTCCGCGGTCATCAGCCGCTGGCCCATCCGGATCTGGACGTTGCCCTTGAGCTCGGCATCGCCGGTGCGGCCGAGTTCGCCGGTGTCGCTCGAGATCTCGATGTGGGGGTCGTTCGGGTCCGCCTTCAGCAGGGCGTCGAGCCGCGGATCGGTCGTGATCGGAACCCGGCACGACTGCTCTTCGGTCGCGTACGCGGGCATTGCGAGCGAGCAGAGCAGCAGGGCCGTGGGGAGCCGCCGTCGGTGATGCGCGATTCGGACGGACGGCTTCATCGTTGCGATTATAATTGCCGCGCCCGAACCGAAGCCGACTTTCCGAGGCACACCTTGTCCGAACCCGGCCGCGACGACCCACGGCTCGAATTGCTGCGCGACTGGCTCGAACAAGGGCTTGGCTGGCGCGACTCCGACCTTGCCCCGGCGTCCGCCGACGCGAGTTTCCGGCGCTACTTCCGCGTTACGCGACCCGACGGGACGTTCATCGCCATGGACGCTCCGCCGGACAAGGAGGACGTCGGCCCGTACCTGAAGGTGGCCGCGATGCTGCTCGCGACCGGGGTCAATGCGCCGCGAGTGCTGGCGCGCGAGGCCAAGGACGGATTCCTGCTGCTGACGGACCTCGGGTCGGTCACGTACCTGAACGCGCTGGAGGATCGCTCCCGGGCGCATGCGCTCTATGCCGACGCGATCGCTGCGCTGATTCGCATCCAGGCGCAGGGCGCACGCCATGCTGCCGAGCTGCCGTCGTACGACGAGAAGCTGCTGCGCTTCGAGATGAGCCTGTTTCCGGACTGGCTGCTTGGGCGGCACCTGGGCCTCGAGCTGGATGGCGCGGAGCAACGGCAGCTGGAGTCGGCGTTCGACCTGCTCGTGAAGTCCGCGCTCGAGCAGCCGCGAGTGTTCGTGCACCGCGACTACCATTCACGCAACCTGATGGTCTGCGGCGATGCGAATCCAGGGATCCTCGATTTCCAGGACGCGGTGCACGGGCCACTGACCTACGACCTCGTGTCGCTGCTCAGGGACTGCTACATCACGTGGCCGCAGCAGCAGGTTGTCGCGTGGGCGCTCGATTTCCGGCGCCAGGCGGCCGAGGCCGGGCTCGACACCGGTCGTGACGAGGCGACGTTCCTGCGCTGGTTCGACCTGATGGGCGTGCAGCGCCACCTGAAGGCGAGCGGCATCTTCGCGCGGCTCTGGCATCGCGACGGCAAGCCGGGCTACCTCCCGGACGTGCCACGCACGCTCGGCTACATCGAGCAGGCATGCGCGCGGCACGCGGACCTCGCAGCTCTGGGCGATCTCGTCAGAGGCCGCGTACTGCCCGCGATGCAGGCGAGTCTCGAGGCGCGGCCGGCGTGAAGGCGATGGTCCTCGCAGCGGGCCGTGGCGAGCGAATGCGCCCGCTGACGCTCGAGCGGCCGAAACCATTGCTCGAGGTCGGCGGCCTGCCACTGATCGTGCACCACCTGCATGCGCTCGCTATGGCGGGGTTTCGCGACGTCGTGGTCAACCTGTCGTGGCTCGGGCCGCAGATCCGCACGGCGCTCGGCGACGGCTCGCGTTACAACGTCCGGCTCGCCTACAGCGACGAGGGCCCCGAGCCGCTCGAGACCGGCGGCGGCATCTTTCGCGCACTGCCATTGCTCGGTCCCGCGCCGTTCCTGGTGCTGAACGGCGACGTCTGGACCGACTACCCGTACGCGAAGCTGCGTGAATCGCTGCGCCCGGCGGACCTTGCGCACCTCGTGCTCGTGCCGAACCCGGTGCACAATCCGAGCGGCGACTTCGTGCTCCGGAACGGCCGCATCGTCGAGGAGCCGGGCGACCGGCTCACGTTCTCCGGCGTCGGCGTCTACCGTCCCGAGCTTTTCGCAGGTTGCGAGGACGGGATTTTCAAGCTCGCGCCGCTGTTGCGCGGCGCGGCGCGCTCTGGCCGCGTGGGCGGCGAGGTGCACGACGGCGAGTGGCTGGACATCGGAACCCCGCAGCGGCTTGCGGAGCTCGACCGGCGACTGCGGAGTGGCGCGAGCTGAATCCAGTCACCGCGCGGCAGCGATAGGTTGGTTGTCGAGGGAATCGGCTATCCCGGGACGCCGTAAATACATCCCTGGGGGCTCCGCGCGCGCGTCCATGTCGCGCGACGGCCCGCGATACCGATTCCCTTCGACAGCCAACCGTTAGCCGCGGTACCGTATTCGGCACGCACTGCCCGAAGCGATGTTCAATGGTTGGAGCCGCCAGCCAGATTGGCGAACCGGCGGCACCAAGTAATGCGGTAGCCAATCGGCGAGCGCCCGGATGGCGCGCGGCGGTTGGTCTTTCGGGTTGGAGAGGGGTTGGCCGGGCCGTCGCGCGACATGGACGTCGCGCGCGGAGCCCACATGGATGTGCTCGTGGCGTCCCGGCCAACCCCTCTCCAACCCGAAAGACCAGCCGAGGGTGCGCAGCATCGTGGGCGAGGGCCTTACAATGCCGCCTCACACCGACAGGACCCCATGAGCGACTTCAAAGGCATCCCGCTGGTCACGACCCCCGCCCGCAGCGGCGAGAAGTACGTGACGCCGCAGGGCACGACTGCGATCAAGGACGGCATCAAGGCCGGCGTCCGCGCCGCGCCGCTGCCCGCCGGCCGCAAGCCCGCGTGGCTGCGCGCGCCGATGCCGGGCGGCGAGGGCTACGACAGCGTCCGCCAGACCGTTCGTGAGCATCGGCTGGCGACGGTGTGCGAGGAAGCGAAGTGCCCCAATATCGGCGAATGCTGGAACGCAGGCACCGCGACGCTGATGCTGATGGGCGAGGTGTGCACGCGCGCTTGCCGCTTCTGCGCCGTGGACACTGGCAATCCGCAAGGCTGGCTCGACGAGCAGGAGCCTGCGAACGCCGCGCGCACGGTCGAACTGATGCGGCTCGGCTACATCGTGCTCACGTCGGTGAATCGTGACGACCTCGAGGACGGTGGCGCGGGCCACTTCGCCGCCTGCGTGCGCGAGATCAAGCGCGTGAACCCCGCGACGGCCGTGGAAGCACTCACGCCGGACTTCCAGGGCGTGCTCGAGGACGTGGAGACGGTCGTGGACAGCGGCCTCGACGTGTTCGCACAGAATGTCGAGACGGTGCGCAGGCTCACGCACCCGGTGCGCGACCCGCGGGCCTCATACGAGCAGACGCTCGCCGTGCTTGCGCACGCGAAGCGTCACCGGCCGGACGTGCTCACGAAGACCAGCCTGATGCTCGGCCTCGGCGAGACCGACGACGAGATCCTCGCGACGATGGACGATCTGCGCGCCGCCGGCGTAGACATCCTCACGCTCGGGCAGTACCTGCGTCCGACCGTCAATCACCTGGCCGTCGAGCGCTTCGTCGCACCGGCGGAGTTCGAGGCCTATCGTGCCGCCGCGCTCGAGCGCGGATTCATCGAATGCGTCGCAGGGCCGCTGGTTCGCTCGAGCTACCGGGCGGAGCAGGCGCTCGCCCGCAACAACGCGGGCCTCGGCGCGGGCGGAATCGCCGCGAGATGACGTGACCGCCGACGTGCCCGCACCCGTGCTGCGCTGGCTCGGGCTCGTGGACTACGAGCCCACGTGGCGCGCGATGCAGCGGCAGGTCGATGCGCGCGGCCCGGGATCTCCGGACGAGTTCTGGTTCCTCGAGCATCCGCCGGTATTCACGATGGGCATGAATGCCAGGGACGAGCACCTGCTCGCGCCGGGCGACATCCCGGTCGTGCACGTCGATCGCGGAGGCCAGGTGACCTATCACGGCCCGGGCCAGCTCGTCGTCTATCCGCTGGTCGATCTCGAGCGAGCGAGGCTCGGCGTGCGTGCGCTGGTGGAGGGAATCGAGCGCGCGATCATCGCGACGATCGCGCAGTGGCGCATCGAGGCGGTCGGGCGACGCGACGCACCCGGCGTGTACGTGAACGGTCGCAAGATCGCCAGCATCGGCCTGCGCATTCGCCATGCGCGCTCCTACCACGGGCTCGCGCTCAATGTCGCAATGGACCTCGAGCCGTTCCGGCGCATCAATCCCTGCGGCTACGCGGGTCTCGAGATGACGCAGGTCAGTGAGCTGGGCGGCCCGTCGGACCTGCAGCTGGTGGCGGCCGCGCTGGCGCCGCTGCTGCTCGAATCACTGGGCTTGCCGGCACCGGCTCAGAGCGCGACCAGCACCTGGCGACACGACGTGAGCTCGGTGTAGACCGCGTCGAGCTGTGCCTTGCTCTCGGCGTTCACCGTGATCGTGATGCCGAGGTAACGTCCGCCGCTGCTCGGGCGTTCCTCGATGTCGGATGCGGCCGGCTGCCCGAAGTGACGCGTGATGATGCCGAGTGCGAGGCTGCGGAACTCGTCCGTCGCGGCACCCATCACCTTGATCGGGAAGCGGCAGGGGAACTCGAGCAGCGTGTCCTCGGCCATGGTCAGAGCGCCGGCGTCGATGCGAGCTGGTCGAGATGGCGCTGCAGCCGCGCATACATCTCTTTCCACAACGGACCGGGCAGGCCGTCGCCGACCGGTTCGCCGTCGACGCGCGTGACCGGCAGCACGCCGCGGCCCGCCGAGGCGATCCAGACCTCGTCCGCACTCAGGAGCTCGCGCGCCTCGAGCAAGCAGACCTCGGTGGGCAGCCAGCCTTCGGCGAGTTCGAGCACCGCGTCGCGCGAAGTGCCGGGCAGGATGCGGTGACTGTTCGGCGGCGTGACGAGCTTGCCGCCGATGCACAGGAACACGCTGCTCGAGGAGCCCTCGAGCAGCAGGCCGTCGCGCACCAGCAGCGCCTCGTCGGCTCCGCGATCAGCTGCTTCCTGCCTGAGCAGCACGTTGCCGAGCAGCGCCACCGACTTGATGTCGCAGCGATCCCAGCGGATGTCCTCGAGCGTCACGGCCGAGAGACCCTGTTCCAGCACGGTCCTCGAAGGTTGCGGATACGGATTCACGAATGCGAACACCGTCGGCGCCGCGTCCTTCGGGAAAAGATGATTGCGTCCGTACTCCGCGCCGCGCGTGACCTGCAGGTAGACCAGCAATTCCTGCTCGCCCGCCTCCGCGACGAGCTTCTGCACGATCGCCAGCCACTCGGCATCGCTGTGCGGATTGCGCACGCGGATGCCGCGCAGGCTGTCGTCGAGACGGCGCAGGTGGGCCTGCATGCGGAAAGGCCGGCCCCGGTTCACCGGAATTACCTCGTACACGCCATCCGCGAACAGGAAGCCGCGATCGAGCGGGGAAACGCGCGCTTCCGCGAGCGGCAGGTAGGCGCCGTTCAGGTAACAGGTGGGGCAGGGTGTGGCCATGTCATTTGAACCAGAGGCGCACGGAGTCGACGGCGCGACGGAAGAAACCGCCCGCTGGCACGTCCTGCGCAGGGTACAGGTCGTACGTCGCCACGGTGGCGCCGTCGACGACGACCTTGACCTTGCCTACCGCAGTAGCAGTGCTCAATGGCGCGATCAGCTTCTCGGGCAGCTCGAACTCGGCCTGCACGCTGCCGACGTGGCCGCGCTGGCCGGTGATGAAGAGGTCGCGCTTCAGCGCAAGGCCGACCTCGGGCACGGCGCCCTTCCACACGCGCGTGGTGGTGAGGGCCTGGCCCGCGGCGTATATTCGCTTGGTTTCGAAGAAGTTGTAGCCGTAGTTCAGCAGCGCCGCGCTCGCGTCCTCGCGGGCCTTCATCGAATCCGTGCCGAGCACGACCGACACGAGCCGCATGCCGTCGCGCTTCGAAGATGCGATCAGGCAGTAGCCCGCGGTCTCGGTGTGACCGGTCTTGACGCCGTCCACGGTCGGGTCGCGCCACAGCAGGCCGTTGCGGTTCTGCTGCGTGATGCCGTTCCAGGTGAACTCCTTGTGCGAGTACCAGCGGTAGTACTCCGGGAATTCGCGGATCACGGCGTCGGCGAGCGTCGCCGCGTCGCGCGCGGTCATGTAGTGCTCAGGGTCCGGCATGCCGGCCGAGTTCGTGAAGTGCGAGCCCGTCATGCCGAGCTGCTTCGCGTAGTTGTTCATCATCTGCACGAACGTCGGCTCCGTGCCGCCGACGAATTCCGCGAGCGCGACCGTGGCGTCGTTGCCCGACTGCACGATCATGCCCAGGATCAGGTTCTCGACCGACACCTGCTTGCCCACCTCGACGAACATCCGTGAGCCTTCCTGCTTCCACGCGTTCTCGCTGATCGTGACCATGTCGGTGGTCTTGATGCGGCCTTCCTTCAGCGCGTGGAACACGCCGTAGGCCGTCATCAGCTTCGTGAGACTCGCGGGCTCCTGGCGCGAGTCCGGGTCGAGCGCAGCGAGCACGCGGCCGCTGTCGCCGTCGATCACGATGAAGCTGCGGGCCTTGAGTTGCGGCGGCGGCGGCACCGGAGTCGCCGCGGCCGGGGCCGCGGTCGCGCCGGCGGCCGTTGCGGTACCGGCGGCGGGTGTCGCCGAGCCGGCAACCGGGGCCGATGCGTCCTGCTTCGAACCGGAACAACCGGCCAGCAGAGCGAAGGAGAGGAGAAGCGCGGGGATCGTCGGTGTGAGTCGGGTCATTGGGTGATTGAGAAGTTGGATTCGGTGGTTGGGGCGCGCGCCGACCCGATCGCCTCGGCAAGGTCGTTGACCGCCGAGGCGTAGAGGGCGCTGCGGTTGTAGCGGGTAATCGCGAAATAGTTGGTGAAGCCGACGCGGTACTCGGGCCCGCCCTGTCCGGCGAGCTGGACCAGCACTGCAGGCGCTTCCGGCGGCAATGACGTCTTGAACCTGACGCCGCGTTCCTGCAGCGACTTCACGGTTTCGGAGAGATCGAGCTTGTCTGTGACGACGCCGTCGAGGTTGGCGGTGCTGACGTCGGCCGGGCACATCATGGGCTCGCCGGCGCGCCAGCCGTGCACCTTGAGGTAGTTGCCCACGCTTGCGAAGACGTCGGCCCAGTCGTTCCACAGGTCGCGGTGGCCATCGCCGTCGCCGTCCACCGCGTAGTTGCGGAAGCTCGACGGCATGAATTGCGGGACGCCCATCGCGCCGGCATAGGAGCCGACCGGCAGCAGCGGATCGAGCGACTCCTCGCGGGTCATGATCAGGTACTGCTCGAGTTCGCCGCTGAAGAACCTGCTGCGTGGCGGGTAGTCGAATGCGAGCGTCGAGAGCGCGTCGATCACGCGGTGCTTGCCGATGTTCTCACCGTAGAACGTCTCGACGCCCACGATCGCCAGCATCACGTCTTCAGGCACGCCGCTGGTCGCGGCCCGCCCGAGTGCCTCGGCATGCTGGCGCGACGTCTCGACGCCGCGCGAGATCCGCCGGTCCGTGATGAAACGGGCCCGGTATTCGTGCCAGGGCATGGTCTTCTCGGCTGGGCGCCTCATCGCCGAGATGATCGATTGACGTGACTCGACCTGCGCGAAGATCCGGTTCAGCGCGGCCACGTCGAAGCCGTTGCGGTTCGCCATCGTCACCGATGAACGCCTGCACGTCGGGACGCGTTTCGTCCAGCGCCGCGGCCGGCTGTGCGACGGCGGCAGCCGATCCCGCGAGAATCACGGGCAGCAGTCGTCGCGGCATCCTTTGCCGCGGGCGGTGATGGATCACGTTGCGACCAGCTTTCGATGGGTGTGGATGGACATCAGGATACCGAAGCCCGCCATCAGGGTCACCATCGACGTGCCGCCGTAGCTCACCAGCGGCAGCGGCACGCCGACGACCGGCAGCAGGCCCGTCACCATGGCCGTGTTGACGAACACGTAGAAGAAGAACGTCAGCGTGAGTGCTGCCCGCCAGCAGCCGCGAGAACGTGTCCTGTGCCTGCGACCGCGATGTACAGCCCGCGAGCGATGATCAGCGTGTAGAGGAACATCAGCACGCCGAGCCCGACCAGACCCAACTCCTCGCCGATCACGGCGAAGATGAAGTCCGTCGAGCGTTCGGGCAGGAACTCGAGCTGGCGCCTGGCTGCCGTTCATCCAGCCCTTGCCGAACACGCCGCCCGAGCCGATCGCGATCTTGCGACTGGATGATGTGGTAGCCCGCGCCCAGCGGGTCGTTCCTGCGGATCCAGGAACGTCAGCACGCGCTTCGCTGGTAGTCGTGCATGAAGTGCCATGCGACCGGCACGGCGCGCCGCGAGCAGCGCGCCGAGGCCGACGATGTAGCGCCAGCTGCAGGCCCGCAAGGAGCAGCACGACGAGCCCGCCGCCGGCACGACCAGGATCGCGGTGCCGAGATCGGGCTGCTCGGCGATCAGCAGCACCGGCACGAGGATGATCGACGCCGAGCACGACGAGGCTCGCCGAAGGTCGGCGGCAGTGGCCGCTCGTGCAGGAACCAGCGCAGGCCAGCGGCACGGCGATCTTCATGATCTCCGACGGCTGGAAGCGGACGACCCGAGGTCGAGCCAGCGTTGCGCACCCTTGCGACGTCGCCCTTGACGGCCACGGCGACCAGCAGCAGCACGCCGAATGCAAACAGCCAAGGCGCGCCGATGCGCAGCAGGCGCGGCGGCATCTGGGCCATGACCACCAGCACGCCAAGCGCGAGGCAGCCGCACGGCCTGCGCAAGCAGAACACGTGATCTCCTCGCCTGCGGCGCTGTAGAGCACCACCAGCCCGAACCGCACAGCACGGCGAGCACGGAGGCGAGCAGCGGCCCGTCCAGGTGCAGCGGCTCGCAGCACGCGGCCCGTGACGGTCAGCGTCCGCTGTGCGCGGCTGGAATAGCCGGGTCCGCGATCGGTCTTCATTCCTCGCTGCTCCGAGGCGGCTCGGGAGTTCCGGGCTCGGCTGCGGGCAGCACCTCCGGCGGCAGCAGGTACGCGTCGATCACCTTGCGCGCGATGGGCGCCGCGGCGCTCGCTGCCGCTCCCGCCGTTCTCGACCAGCACCGCGACTGCGATCGCGGGTCGCTCCAGCGGGCGCAAAGGCGATGAACAGCGCGTGGTCGCGCAGCCGCTCGGCGACGTCCTTCTCGTTGTACTTCTGGTTCTGGCCGATGGTGAACACCTGCGCAGTGCCGGTCTTGCCGGCCATGCGTAGGGAGCGCCCGCCGGCTGCGCCGAGCCGTGCCGCCGGGTCCCTGCGTCACGCCGATGCATGCCGCTCGATGATCGCGTCCCAGTACGCCGGGTCGCTCACCTTCACGTGCGGCAGCGTCGCGCGGCGGCAACTCGCGTCGATTTCGCCCGTTGCCGCGTCCCGCATGGCCTTCACCAGGCTCGGCTTGAAGCGCTTGCCCCGCATCGCGATCGTCGCGGCGGCATGCGCCAGCTGCAGTGGCGTGGCGAGCATGTAGCCCTGGCCGATGCCGGCGATCACGGTTTCGCCGGGGAACCAGGCCTGCAGGTCCTTGCGCTTGAACGCCTTCTTCTTCCAGGCCGGCGAGGGCACGAGGCCCGGCTGCTCGCCGCCGATGTCGACGCCGGTTGCCGCGCCGAGGCCGAACTGCACCAGGAAGCCGCGCATGCCGCTCGATGCCAGATCCCGTCGCGAGCGCCGTAAAAGTAGACGTCGCAGGACTGCTCGATGGCGCGTAGCGCAGCTTGACGGTGCCGTGGCCGCCCTTCTTCCAGTCGCGGTAGCGGTGGCTGCTGCCCGGCAGCTGGAACGAGCCCCGGCAAAGCCGCGTGTCCTCGGTGCCGATGACGCCGTACTGCAGCCCGGCCAGCGCCACGAGCGGCTTGATCGTGGATCCCGGCGGGTACTGCGCCGCGCAGCGCGCGGTCGAACAGCGGCCGTCGATGTTCTCCGGCAGCGCCGCGTACTCGGCATAGGCTGAGCCCGCGCAGAAAGCGTTCGGGTCGAAGGTCGGCGTGCTGACGAACGCCAGCACGTCGCCGTTGCGCGGATCGATCGCGACCACGGCGCCCGCTTGTCCGCGAGCGCTTCCTCCGCCGCCTTCTGTACGCGCGCGTCGACCGACAGGTACAGGTCGTTGCCGGCCATCGGCTCGCGCCGCTTGAGCTCCGGGGCCGTGATCCCGACGCGCTCGACGCGCCGCGCCCTGCGCATTCACCAGCAGCTGCTCGATAGCCCGTCTCGCCGTGCAGCTCGTCCTCGAAGGCGCGCTCCACGCCGAGCTTGCCGATCAGCGTCGTGCCGGCGTAGTTCGCCGTGTCGATCCGCTCCTGGTCCTTTTCGCTGATGGCGGACACGTAGCCGAGCGCGTGCACTCCGGTGCCGCCGAGCGGGTAATAGCGGGTGAGGCGCGGCCGCACCTCGACGCCCGGGAAGTCCGGGCGATTGCACGGCGAACTTCGCGAGTTCTTCCTCGCGTGAGCTGCAGCCGGACCGGTACAGCCTCGAAGCTGCGGCGCGCCTTGACGGTGCGCAGCGTGCGCTCGAGGTCTTCCTTCGGCAGCAGGCCGAGCGCGACCAGGCGCTGCAGCGTGTCCGGCAGGTCCGGCGTCTGTTCGCGCGTGACTTCGAGCTGGTAGGCAGGCCGGTTCAGTGCCAGCGCGGTGCCGTTCGGTCGTAGATCAGGCCCCGGCTCGGCGGCACGGGATCGATGCGGATCCGGTTGCCTTGCGACAGGTCGCTGAAGTAGTCGTGCTTGACGACCTGCAGGAAGAAGAGTCGCGCGAACAGCGCGCCGAGGCAGATCAGGATCACGATCGTCGCTGCGAGGACGCGCCTCCCGAACAGCCGCTGTTCGGCCCAGTGGTCCTTCAGGCGGACGGAGCGTGCCATCGTGGAGCCCTGCGCTCAGCGCGAGCGGCGCGTCAGCGTGTCGCCGGCCGCAACGATCAGCGGCCAGAGCAGCGCGCCCGACAGGACCGGCAACCAGCGGTTCCACCCGGTGTAGCCGTGGCCGGTGAGGCCGTCGGTCCAGAAGATGATGAAGTGGTACAGCGCGAGCAGCAGCATTACCGTTGCCGCCTGGTGCGGAATCGGGAACATCCGCATGCGCAGCTGCAGCCGGTGGGTGATGAACGCGACCACCAGGAAGCCGAGCGCGTGCTGGCCGAGCACCATGCCGCGCAGCACGTCGAGGAACAGCCCGCCAGCCACGCGTAGCCGAGCCCGCGAAGCGCGGGCTCGTCAGGATCCAGTAGATGACGGCGAGCAGCGCGAGGTCGGGCGCACGACGTCGAGCCAGCCGGCAGCGGGACGAGTCAGCACAGCGCAAGCCCGGGCGCCACCGAGATCCAGTAGAGGATGCGCCGGCCGCGTGCCGCGGCTCATCGCGTCGCTCCTTCGCGCGGTGGCGTCGCGGCAGGCGGTGACGCTGCCGGTGCAGCTGCCGGGGGTAGATGTCGCTGCTGGCTGACTCGCGGCGGCGCGGCGGTTGCGGCGGGTGCCGCCGGTGTCGCCGTGCCAGTCGCGGCGCTGGCTCGGGCGCGCGGCGGCTCGAACCACACCAGCAGCACTTCGCGATCGCGGTCCAGCGCGCGCCGTCGGCCGCGCCTCGACGATCGCGAACGTGGCCTTCGACGTCGCGCTCGACCTCGGTGACCGTGCCGACCGGGTAGCCCGGCGGGAACACGCCGCCCATGCCCGTGGAGAGCAGCAGGTCACCCCCTTGCATGTCCGGCTCCACGGTGACGAAGGGCAGCGACAGCCGGTTCGAGGTCGCCGGTGCCGACCGCGATCGTGCGCACGCCGCTGCGGTTCGACTGCACCGGCATCGCGTGCTCCGCGTCGGTGATCAGGATCGACCTCGGACGTGCGCGCTTGACGCGCCAGACCTGGCCGAAGATGCCCGTCGGCGTCGAGCACCGCCTGGCCCTTGAAGACGCCGTCCGCGGCCGCCCTTGTCGAGCAGCACGCGGTGGCGGAACGGGATCGAGGTCCACGTTGCAGGATCGAGGCGACGATCGCGCGCTCGGCGACGCCGGCGGAGCTCCGCGCATGCTCGCGCAGCCGCCGGTTCTCCTCCTGAGCGCCGCGAAGCGCTGCAGCTGCAGGTCGGCGAGCCGCAGGTCGCGCGGTGAGCGCGAGGTTTTCCTGGCGCAGGCGGCTCGCGATCGGCGAACGAGCCGGTGAGCCAGCCCCAGCGCGCGGAAGGGCAAGTCGATGGCGACCTGCAGCGGGATACGCGGCGGCGTTCAGCCAGCCGCGCACCTGCTCGAGCTGGCCGTAGCGCTGGTCGGCCACCATCAGCGCGATCGACAGCGGCCGCAAGCGCGATGAACGTGGCGCCGAGCGGCGGGCCGCGGCCGATGATCGGACGCGAGTCGTGGCTCAACTCGACCACGGAGCGTGCGGCTGCGGCGGTCATCCGGCGCTCAATCCAGGCCGAAGAGGCCCGGGCCGTGCTCGTCGATCAGCTCCAGCATCCGGCCGCCGCCGCGGGCGACGCAGGTGAGCGGATCCTCGGCGACGACGACCGGCAGGCCGGTTTCTTCCATCAGCAGCTTGTCGATGTCGCGCAGCAGCGCGCCGCCGCCGGTGAGCACGATGCCGCGCTCGGCGACGTCCGAGCCGAGTTCCGGCGGCGTCTGCTCGAGCGCGGCCTTCACCGCGCCGACGATGCCCTGCAGCGGTTCCTGCAGCGCCTCGAGGATCTCGTTGCTAGTTCAGCGTGAAGCTGCGCGGCACGCCCTCGGAGAGGTTGCGGCCCTTGACCGAGATCTCGCTCGACCTGCTGGCCGGGGTAGGCCGAGCCGATCTCGATCTTGATGCGCTCGGCGGTGGCCTCGCCGATCAGGATGCCGTAGTTGCGGCGCACGTAGTTGATGATGGCCTCGTCGAAGCGGTCGCCGCCGATGCGCACCGACGCGGCGTAGACGATGCCGTTCAGCGAGATCACCGCCACTTCGGAGGTGCCGCCGCCGATGTCGAGCACCATCGAGCCGCGCGCCTCGTGCACGGGCATGCCCGCGCCGACCGCCGCGGCCATGGGTTCCTCGATCAGCCGCACCCAGCGGGCGCCGGCGCCCTCGGCCGACTCCTGGATCGCGCGGCGCTCGACCTGGGTCGAGCCGTAGGGCACGCAGACCAGCACGCGCGGGCTCGGGCGGATCAGGCGGTTGCCGTGCACCTTCTCGATGAAGTACTGCAGCATCTTCTCGGTGACGGTGAAGTCGGCGATCACGCCGTCCTTCAGCGGGCGGATGGCCGTGATGTTGCCGGGCGTGCGGCCGAGCATGTTCTTGGCCTCGGTGCCCACCGCCTCGATCTTCTTGCCGCCGCGCGAGGGTTCCTCGCGGATCGCGACCACGGAGGGCTCGTTCAGCACGATGCCCTTGCCGCGCACGTAGATCAGCGTGTTGGCCGTGCCCAGGTCGATCGAGAGGTCGTTGGAGAAATAGCCGCGGAGTTTCTTGAACATCTGAGGGGGAATACAGCGAATGAGGGGGCGCGCCGGACGTGCGCGCGGGATCCGGCAATTTAACCATTGTCAGGACTTTCGGCAAGGCGACGTGTATGATTTATCGGCTGATTTTTCCGGTGTCCGCGAGCCGTTCCGCATGAGTCTGACGCGCGCCCAGGTCGAGAGCATCGCCCACCTTGCCCGCCTCGAGATCAGCCGAGGCGCAGATGCCCGTCTACGTCGAGAGCCTCTCGCCGCATCATCGACTTCGTCGAGCAGCTCGCAGCGGCCGACACCGGCGGCGTCGAGCCCATGGCCCACCCGCTGGCCGACCAGGTCCAGCGCCTGCGGCCCGACGCAGTCACCGAGACCGACCGGCACGAGAACTACCAGCAGAACGCCCCGGCGGTCGCGGCCGGCCTGTACCTCGTGCCCAAGTCATCGAGTGAGGCCCGGACCGATGTCCGCTGCACACGCTGACCGTCGCCGAGCTCGCGGCCGGCCTGCAGGGCCCGCGCGAGTTCTCCAGCCTCGACCTGACGCTGCACTTCCTCGGCCGCATCGAGCGGCTCGGCGCCGGCGCTGAACGCCTTCGTCACGGTCACCGCCGACCGTGCGCTGGCCGATGCCCGTGCGCGCCGACGAGCGCCTGGCCCGGGGCGAGGGCGGCCCGCTGACCGGCGTGCCGATCGCCCACAAGGACATCTTCTGCACGGACGGCGTCCTGACGACCTGCTCGTCGAAGATGCTGTCGAACTTCGTGGCGCCCTACGACGCGACGGTCGTCGAGCGCCTGGCAGGCGGCCGGCATGGTGCATGCTCGGCAAGACGAACATGGACGAGTTCGCGATGGGCTCGTCGAACGAGACGAGCTTCTACGGGCCGGTGCGCAACCCCTGGGACCTCGAGCGGGTGCCGGGCGGCTCGTCGGGTGGCTCGGCCGCGGCGGTCGCGGCCTGTCTCGCGCCGGCGGCCAGCGGCACCGACACCGGCGGCTCGATCCGCCAGCCGGCCGCGCTCACGAACCTGACCGGCATCAAGCCCACCTACGGCCGCGTGTCCCGCTACGGCATGATCGCGTTCGCCTCGAGCCTCGACCAGGCCGGGGTGCTGACCCGCTCGGCCGAGGACGCGGCGCTGCTGCTCGGCGCGATGGCGGGCTTCGACCCGCGCGATTCCACCAGCGTGGACAGGCCGGTGCCCGATTACGCCGCGGAGCTCTGCACAGCCGCTGAAGGGCGTGCGGGTTGGCATCATCCAGCGAGTTCTTTGGCGAGGGCCTCGAGCCCGCCGTCGGCAAGCGCGTGCAGGACGCGATCGAGGCGCTCGGCGCCGCGGGCGCCACGATTGAAGGAAGTCAGCCTGCCCGCGCTGCCGCTCTCGGTGCCGACCTATTACGTCGTGGCACCAGCCGAGTGCTCGTCCAACCTGTCGCGATTCGACGGCGTGCGCTTCGGCCACCGCTGCGAGTCGCCGCGCGACCTGCTCGACCTGTACAAGCGCTCGCGCGGCGAGGGCTTCGGCGCCGAGGTGAAGCGCCGCATCATGACGGGCACCTACGTGCTCTCCGCCGGCTACTACGACGCCTACTACCTGAAGGCGCAGCAGGTCCGGCAGCTGATCGCGGCGGATTTCGCCCGCGCGTTCGGCGAGGTGGATGTCGTGATCGGCCCGACTGCGCCGACGACCGCGTTCGGCCTCGGCGCAAAGACGAGCGACCCGATCACGATGTACCTGAACGACATCTACACGATCGGCGCCAACCTCGCCGGCCTGCCCGCGATCTCGATCCCCTGCGGCTTCGTGCAGGAAGGCGGTCGCGACCTGCCGGTCGGCCTGCAGCTCGTCGGCCCGCACTTCGTCGGAGGCGCAGCTGCTCGCGGTGTCGCACCAGTACCAGCAGCTGACCGACTGGCACAAGCGCCTGCCTGCGGAGTACGCGTGATGGAGTGGGAAACCGTCATCGGCCTCGAGATCCACGCGCAGCTCGCGACGCAAGAGCAAGATCTTCTCAGGCTCGTCCACGGCGTTCGGCGCTGCGCCTAATACGCAGGCGAACCTCGTCGACCTCGGCTACCCGGGCGTGCTGCCGGTGCTGAACTGCGAGGCCGTGCGCATGGCCGTGCGCTTCGGGCTCGCCACCGGCTCGACGATCGCGCGCCGCTCGGTGTTCGCCCGCAAGAACTACTTCTACCCGGACCTGCCGAAGGGCTACCAGATCAGCCAGTACGAGCTGCCGGTCGTGCAGACGGGCTCGCTCGACGTGGTGCTCGAGGACGGCACGCTGAAGCGCATCGGCATCACCCGCGCGCACCTCGAGGAGGACGCGGGCAAGTCGCTGCACGAGGATTTCCACGGGCTTTCGGGCATCGACCTCAACCGCGCCGGCACGCCGCTGCTCGAGATCGTCTCGGAGCCCGACATGCGCTCGGCGAAGGAAGCCGTGGCGTACATGAAGAAGATCCACACGCTGGTGCGCTACCTCGAGATCTGCGACGGCAACATGCAGGAAGGCTCGTTCCGCTGCGACGCGAACGTGTCCGTACGGCCGAAGGGCCAGGCGAAGTTCGGCACGCGCGCCGAGATCAAGAACCTGAACTCGTTCCGCTTCGTCGAGCGCGCGATCAACTACGAGGTCGAGCGCCAGGTCGACCTGATCGAGGGCGGCGGCAAGGTGGTGCAGGAAACCCGCCTGTACGACCCGGACCGTGGCGAGACGCGCTCGATGCGCTCGAAGGAAGAAGCGAACGACTATCGCTACTTCCCGGATCCGGACCTGCTGCCGCTGGCGATCGACGACGCGTTGATCGAAGCGGTGCGCGCGACGCTGCCCGAGCTTCCGGACGAAAAGGCTGCGCGGTTCGTCGCGGAGCACGGGCTCTCGGCCTACGACGCCGGCGTGCTGACTGCGAGCCGCGAAATCGCCGATTACTACGAGACCGTCGTCAGGGGCCTCGGCGGCCAGCACAAGCTCGCCGCGAACTGGGTAATGGGCGATCTTTCCGCTGCGCTGAACAAGGACGGCCTCGAGGTCGTGCAGAGCCGCGTGGCCGCTCCGGCGCTCGCGCAATTGCTCACCCGCATCGGCGATAACACGATTTCCGGCAAGATCGCCAAGGAAGTGTTCGAGGCGATGTGGACCGAGGGCAAGGGCGCCGACGAGATCATCGACGCGCGCGGCCTGCGGCAGATCACCGACACCTCGGCGATCGAGCAGGCCATCGACGAAGTGATGGCGAAGAACCCGCAGCAGCTCGCCGACTACCGGTCGGGCAAGGACAAGCTGTTCGGCTTCTTCGTCGGACAGGTGATGAAGGCCACCCAGGGCAAGGCCAACCCGGCACAGCTGAACGAGTTGCTGAAGCGCAGGCTCGGCGGCTGAGGAGCAGCACCATGACCGTGATCCGCGAGGACGATTTCGTCCAGAGCGTCGCCGACGCATTGCAGTTCATTTCCTATTACCACCCGGTCGACTACATCGAGCACCTCGGTCGCGCCTACGAGCGCGAGCAGTCGCCGGCGGCGAAGGACGCGATTGCGCAGATCCTGACCAACTCCCGCATGTGCGCGGAGGGGCACCGTCCGATCTGCCAGGACACGGGCATCGTCAACATGTTCCTCAAGGTCGGCATGGACGTGCGCTGGGATACGAAGCGCAGCCTCGCCGAGCTGGTGAACGAGGGCGTGCATCGCGCCTACGAGTTCCCGGACAACCGGCTCCGCGCCTCGGTCGTGGACGATCCGGTGTTCGCGCGCAAGAACACGCAGGGACAACACGCCGGCGGTGTTCCACGTCGAGCTCGTCCCGGGCAACACCGTCGAAGTGACGGTCGCGGCGAAGGGCGGCGGCTCCGAGAACAAGTCGAAGTTCGTGATGCTGAACCCCAGCGACTCGCTCGAGGACTGGGTCCTGAAGACCGTGCCCACGATGGGCGCGGGCTGGTGCCCGCCCGGCATGCTCGGCATCGGCATCGGCGGCACCGCCGAGAAGGCGATGCTGCTCGCGAAGGAAGCGCTGATGGACCCGATCGACATGCACGAGCTGCTCGAGCGTGGCCCGGCGAACAAGCTCGAGGAACTGCGCGTCTCGCTATACGAGAAGGTGAACGCGCTCGGCATCGGCGCGCAGGGCCTCGGCGGCCTCACGACCGTGCTCGACGTGAAGATCCGCACCTACGCGACGCACGCGGCTTCGAAGCCCGTCGCGATGATCCCGAACTGCGCGGCCACGCGGCACGCGCACTTCGTGCTCGACGGCTCGGGTCCCGCGGTGCTCGAGCCGCCGTCGCTGGAGCACTGGCCGAAGGTCACGTGGAGCGCCGGTCCCGGTTCGCGCCGCGTCAACCTCGATACGCTCACGCGCGAGGAAGTGCAGGCGTGGAAGCCGGGCGAGACGTTGCTGCTGAACGGCAGGATGCTCACGGGCCGCGATGCAGCGCACAAGCGTATCGCCGACCTGTATGCGAGCGGGCAGGGGCTGCCGGAAGGCGTGGACTTCACCGATCGCGTGATCTACTACGTCGGCCCGGTCGATCCGGTGCGTGACGAGGTCGTGGGCCCGGCGGGCCCGACGACCGCAACGCGCATGGACAAGTTCACGGACATGATGCTCGAGAAGACGGGCCTGATCGCGATGATCGGCAAGTCCGAGCGTGGCCCGGTCGCGATCGAGGCGATCCGCAAGCACAAGGCCGCGTACCTGATGGCGGTCGGCGGTGCGGCGTATCTCGTTTCGAAGGCGATCCGCTCCGCGCGCGTCGTGGCGTTCGGCGACCTCGGCATGGAGGCGATCTACGAGTTCGACGTCAAGGACATGCCGGTCACCGTCGCCGTGGATGCGCAGGGGACGTCGGTGCACAACACCGCGCCCGCCGAGTGGTCCGAGAAGATCCGCACGCTCAAGATTCCGGTCTGCGTCGCCTGAGACATGCAGCAGTCGGACTCGCTGCGCCGCTTCGTCTTCGAGCGCTATCCGTTCCGCGGCCAGCTGGTGCATCTCGGGCCGGCGTGGCGCGCGATGATGGAGCACCACGACTACCCGGCCGCGGTGCGCGACAGCCTGGGTGAGGCGGTCGCGGCGTCGGCGCTGCTCGCATCGACGCTGAAGTTCAAGGGCCAGCTGTCGCTGCAGTTGCGCGGTGCCGGCCCGATGCACCTGATGCTGGTCGAGTGCAGCGACGGGCTGGCGCTCCGCGCCGTCGCGCGCTTCCGCGATCCGCCCGAGACGCGCGACCTGCGCGAGCTCTCCGGCAACGGGACGCTCACCGTCACGCTCGAGGGCGAGGACCTCGCCAATCGCTACCAGGGCGTGGTGCCGCTTGCCGGCGAGCGGATGAGCGACTGCCTGCGCGAGTACTTCGAGTCATCCGAGCAGTTGCCGACGCGGCTCTGGCTGCGCGCCGACGGCGAGCAGGCGAGCGGCCTGCTGCTGCAGCGGCTGCCGGTGACGACGCGACCCGCGTCGGTGACGGAGTCCGGTGCGGGCGGTGTCAGCGAGGATGAGATCGAGGATGCCTGGCGACGGGTGCAGCTCGTCGCCGGTACGGTCACGGATCCCGAGCTCGCCGAGCTCGCCGACCGCGAGCTGCTGCGGCGCCTGTTCGCCGAGGACGACGTGCGGATGTTCGAGGCCGCGCCGGTATTTTTCCGTTGCCGGTGTTCCCGCGTGCGCGTGGAGACGATGCTGCGCTCGCTCGGGCGCGACGAGGTCGATTCGATCATCGCCGAGCGGGGATCGGTCGAGGTCCGCTGCGAGTTCTGCAGCCGGGCGTATCGCTTCGACCCCGTGGACGTCGGGGCGCTGTTCTCGCGCGGCCCGGATCCGACGCCGGGCGGAGTGCACTGAGCCCCCGTGGTGCCGCGGCTCCGGCCCGGTGTCAGCCGAACGCGTAGCCCACGCGCAGGAACGCCGCGATCCAGAACACCAGCGTGGCCACGAGATTCGTGGTGCCGTGGTTCTGTTTCAGCAGCTTCCAGTCCCAGAACGCAAGCGGGTTGCCCGGCAGCGGCGCGCCCGGCAGGAAGCGGTTCACCTTCGTCAGGTACTCGGCGTAAGGCGCGCCGAGCACGCCGCGCAGGTACTCTTCCTCGCGCTGCACGCGGTTCACCATGTAGAAGTAATAGATGACGGTGAACGCGATCAGCAGCCACCAGTTGCCGAGCAGCATCAGGCCGCCCAGCAGGATGAAGTAGCGGCCGAGATACATCGGGTTGCGCACCATCGCGTAAGGGCCCGTTGCACGCGAGCGTGCGGCCCTTGTCCAGTGAGGCGAAGCACCACAGCTGGATCGCCTCGCCCAGCATCGAGACCAGGAACCCGGGGAGCAGCCACGCGGGTCCATGTACCAGATGACGCCGCGACGGCGGCGATTGCGAGCAGCACGCGGCTCCTGACGAGCACCTTGCGCAGGGCGGGTTGTTGAACAGGCGGTGGATGGCGTCGAGCACGATAGCTCCAATGCGGTTCATCGAGTCGTGTCCGGGCGCGCAGTCCCGGCTTCCGCGGGGGCGGCGCGAGCCAATATACCCGCGCAGCACCCAGATCGGGCGCAATCGGTTCATGCGTGCGAGCGCCGCGGTGCGCTCCGGTCCCATCGTGTCCGGGCTGCGCCTGACCCAGTGCTTGTAGATCGCCGCGAGGTCGATGCGTCTCGACGAAGCGGCGCAGCGGCGGCGGCATCCAGCGCGTGCCGAGGCACGACTGGAAATCGAGCAGTGACGGCGTGCCGTGTCCGCCCACCAGGATGTTGTGTGCGTTGCGCAGGTCGAGGTGCACCATCCGGGCCCGCGCGTGCATCTCGCGGAGGTCGCGCTCCAGCTCCGGAAAGATACTCGGGCGCGAGCGCGGCCGGGTCGGTGAGCCGCAGGCTGATTCCTGGCACGAAACGATAGGCGAGGGCGTGAGCGTCCACGCGGAATGCGTCGCTCGGCGCGCCGGCGATGCCGTCCACGCGCCTGAGCCACCCGACCTCGCGACGGACCAGGAACCGGCCGATCAGGTTGCGGACCAGGAACGAACGCGACGAGAAGTCCTTGACGACCCAGGAGGCCCCGCCGTGCTCGAAGCGATAGAGCACGGCGTTGGCCCACCGGCCTTCGCTCAGGCGCTGGCGCGGCCCCTGCTCGAGGTCGGCGCGGGTGAAAGGCTGGGTGCAACGGTGCGGGATCTCGGGCTGCCCCGCGGTCGGCACGGGCTGTCGTCGGTTTCAGGATTGGACAGGATCTCGAGATATGTTAACAACTTGCGCGACCAGCTCGCTGGCCGCAGGTTTGAAGGCGATCCTGGCACCAAGAGCGGGCTGGTAAATAGTATAAAGAGTTGTTTATATTTGCATTCAATGCCGCAAGTCCTCATCAACTGCTTGCGAGGGCTCAGGGCTTCCGCCGAGCCCAGCCGGCTTCGGTTGCTGGCGGTGTTGGCGCTCGGTGAGTTCACCGTGTCCGAGCTGACCGGGATCCTCGGCCAGAGCCAGCCGCGGGTGTCGCGGCACCTCAAGCTGCTGAGCGATGGCGGACTGCTCGAGCGCTTCCGGGAGCAGCACTGGGTCTTCCACCGGGTGCCGGCGGACGGCGAGGGCGCGGAACTCGTTCGCGCGCTGCTCGACCTGCTCGATCGCGACGATGCGCTCGTCGCGCTGGACCGGGAGCGAGCCACTGCGGTCCTGGCCGAGCGGGCACGCGTCGGAGCGGCGCGAATCACGACGCGCCGGCGGCGCTGCATCGCCGCAGCAGGGAACTCGCGCGGGTCGTCGTTGCCGAGCTGGGCGAACGGGATTCGACGCGGTGCTTTATGTCGGCCGTGCGCCCGCCGAGATGTTGCAGGCCCTTGGCCCACAAGCGCGTCGCGTCGTGGGTATCAGCGAATCACGCCACGAGGTGCAGCTCGCGCGCGTGCGAGCCTGCACGGCGCGGGGCCTCGCGCACTGCGAGCTGCAGCACGGCGAATTGCCGCAAGTCTGTCCGCGGCGTCGGCGAGTTTCGACGCCGTCGTGCTCGACCGAGCGCTGGCGCGGCAAGCGCCGACCGGCCGACTGCTGCGCGAAGCGGCGCGCGTGCTGCGGCCCGGCGGACAGCTGATCGCTCATCGAGGATTACGAGACCCTGGCCGAGCGCGCCGCGCGGCGGCAACCCGCTTGGCATGCTGCGCGACTGGATCGCGCAGGCGCGGACTCCTCTGCACGCGGCTGCGGCCCGTGGACGTCGGGCATACAGCACCGTGCTCGTGGCCGCGGCGCCCGAACGGGCCGAGCGGCGGCATGAAGGCCGAGACCAACGAGGAATCAAAGATGGAATCAAATGCACTGCGTGACAGTATCGAGTCGGCGGCTTCGAAGCTGCGCAGCCGGTGCTGGTGTCGTTCGAATTCTTTCCGCCCGAACGACGCGGAGATGGAGAAGACGCTGTGGGCGTCGATCCAGCGTCTCGCGCCGTTGGCGCCGCGTTTCGTGTCCGTGACCTACGGCGCCGACGGCTCGACCCGCGAACGCACGCACAACATCGGTCACGCGCATCCTCGCCGAGACCTCGCTCACGCCCGCACCGCACCTGACCTGCGTCGGTGCGCCGCGCGAGGAGATCCTTGACATCGCGCGCAAGTACTGGGATGCCGGCGTGCGGCACATCGTGGCGCTGCGCGGCGACGCGCCGGCCGGCCAGGCGCACATACCAGCCGCATCCGCGGCGGCTTCGCGTACGCCACGGACCTGGTGAAGGGCCTGCGCACCATCGGCGATTTCGACATCTCGGTCGCGGCCTATCCGGAGATGCACCCGGAGGCGCCGAACGCCGACTTCGATCTCGACAAGCTCGCGGCCAAGATCGATGCGGGCGCGAACCGCGCGATCACGCAGTTCTTCTTCGACACCGACGCGTTCCTGCGCTTCCGCGACCGCTGCGCTGCGCGCGGCCTCGACGCGCAGCTGGTGCCGGGCATCCTGCCGATCACGCGTTTCCCGCAGATGCTGCGCTTCGCGAAGCGCTGCGGCGCGAGCGTGCCAGACTGGCTGCAGCACCGCTTCGACGGCCTCGACGACGACCCCGACACGCGCCGGCTGATCGCGGCCAACGTCGCGATCGAGCAGGTGCACCGTCTGCAGGAGCACGGCGTGCAGGAATTCCACTTCTACACGCTGAACCGCGCCGAACTCGACCTACGCGATCTGCCACGCGCTCGGCGTGCGGCCCGCGGCCGGCCGCGCCGCCACAGGAGCCTGAACCATGCTGCGTCCCGAACGTATCCGCGAATTCCGCCGCCTGCTCGGCGAGCGCATCCTGGTGCTCGACGGCGCCATGGGCACCGTGATCCAGTCCTACAAGCTCGGCGAGGCGGACTACCGCGGCGAGCGGTTCCGCGATTCCGTCGCGCGACCTGCAAGGGCAACAACGACCTGCTGGTGCTGACGCGGCCCGAGGTGATCGGCGAGATCCACCGGCGCTACCTCGAGGCCGGCGCGGACATCGTCGAGACCAACACCTTCAACTCGAACGCGACCTCGCAGGCCGATTACGGCCTGGAATCGCTGGTGCGCGAGCTGAACCTCACGGCTGCGCAGATCGCGCGCCGCGCCGCGGACGACGTGGCGGCGCAGGACCGGACGGCCGCGCTTCGTCGCCGGCGCGCTCGGGCCCACGAACCGCACCGCCTCGCTGTCGCCGGACGTCAACGACCCGGGCTACCGCGCCGTCACGTTCGACGAGCTGGTCGCGACCTACGGCGAGGCTACGCGCGCGCTGGTCGAAGGCGGCGTCGACCTGATCCTGGTCGAGACCATCTTCGACACGCTGAACGCCAAGGCCGCGCTCTTCGCCGTGCGGCAGGTGCTCGACGAGCAGGGCGCTCGACCTGCCGATCATGGTGTCCGGCACGATCACCGATGCGTCGGGACGCACGCTGTCCGGACAGACCGTCGAAGCGTTCTGGAACTCCGTCCGCCATGCGCGGCCGACGGTGATCGGGCTCAACTGCGCGCTCGGCGCGAGGCAGCTGCGGCCGTACATCGAGGAACTCTCGCGGATCGCGGACGCATACGTCTGCGCGTATCCCAATGCGGGACTGCCGAATGCATTCGGTGAGTACGACGAGACGGCGTGCGAGACCGCGGACCTGATCCGCGACTACGCGACGAGCGGCTTCGTCAACATCGTCGGCGGCTGCTGCGGCACGACGCCCGACCACATCGGGCACATCGCCGCAGCGGTCGCAGGGCTGCCGCCACGCCGGCCGGCCGTGCTCAGAGCCGCGCTGCCGCCTGAGCGGCCTCGAGCCTCTGAACATCGGCGCCGACACCCTGTTCGTGAACGTGGGCGAGCGCACCAACGTCACCGGCTCGGCGAAGTTCCGCCGGCTGATCGAGGCCGAGGACTACTCGGGCGCACTCGACGTCGCGCGCCAGCAGGTCGCGAGCGGCGCGCAGGTGATCGACATCAACATGGACGAGGGCATGCTCGATTCGGAAGGCGCGATGGTGCGCTTCCTGAACCTTGTCGCCGCCGAGCCGGACGTCGCGCGCGTGCCGATCATGATCGATTCGTCGAAGTGGTCGGTGATCGAGGCGGGGCTGAAGTGCCTGCAGGGCAAGGGCATCGTGAACTCGATCAGCCTGAAGGAAGGCGAGCGGCATTCCTCGAGCAGGCGAAGCGGGTGCGCGCGTATGGCGCCGCCGTGGTCGTGATGGCGTTCGACGAGCAGGGGCAGGCCGACACGGTCGAGCGCAAGGTGTCGATCTGCCGCCGCTCATACGAGATCCTGACGCAGCAGGCCGGCTTCGACCCCGAAGACATCATCTTCGATCCGAATGTCTTCGCGGTCGCGACCGGCATCGAGGCGCATGACCGCTACGCGCTCGACTTCATCGAGGCAACGGCGAAGATCCGTGCCGCCTGCCCGCACGCGCAGGTGAGCGGCGGTGTCAGCAACGTGTCGTTCTCGTTCCGCGGCAATGAGCCGGTGCGCGAGGCGATGCACTCGGTGTTCCTGTATCACGCGATCCGCGCGGGCATGAGCATGGGCATCGTGAACGCGGGCCAGCTCGCGATCTACGAGCAGATCGAGCCCGAGCTGCGCGAGCGCGTCGAGGACGTGGTCCTCGCGCGGCGGCCCGATGCGACCGAGCGGCTGCTTGAGATCGCCGGACGGTTCAAGGGCGAGGCCGGGCAGAGGCGAATCGAGGACGACGCCTGGCGCTCCTGGCCCGTGACGAAGCGCCTCGAGCACGCGCTGGTCAGGGGCATCGACGAGTTCATCGTCGCCGACACCGAGGTCGCGCGCGTCGAGCTCGCGAGCCCGCTGAAGGTGATCGAAGGGCCGCTGATGGACGGCATGAACGTGGTCGGCGACCTGTTCGGTGCCGGCAAGATGTTCCTGCCGCAGGTCGTGAAGTCGGCGCGCGTGATGAAGAAGGCGGTCGCGCACCTGGTGCCGTATCTCGAGCGCGAGCCCGGCGAGGCGGCGCGCTCGAACGGCAAGATCGTGCTCGCGACCGTCAAGGGCGACGTGCACGACATCGGCAAGAACATCGTCGGCGTCGTGCTCCAGTGCAACAACTTCGAGGTGCTCGACCTCGGCGTGATGGTGCCGACCGACCGCATCCTCGAGACGGCCGAGCGCGAGGGCGCCGACATGATCGGGCTGTCGGGGCTGATCACGCCGTCGCTGGATGAGATGGTGCACGTGGCCCGTGAAATGAAGCGTCGCGGCTTCGTGGTGCCGCTGCTGATCGGGGGTGCCACGACCTCGCCGGCGCACACGGCCGTGAAGATCGACCCGGAGTATGAGGGTGCGGTGTCCTACGTGAAGGACGCCTCGCGCGCCGTCGGTGTGTGCCAGTCGCTGGTCGGCGCGGAGAAACTCGAATACACGCGCAAGCTGAAGAGCGACCACGCGCTGCGGCGCGAGCAGCACAAGGGCCGCAAGGTCAAGGCGCCGGCGTTCACGCTGGCCGAGGCGCGCGCCAACCGGTTCCGCTGCGACTGGTCTGCCTATCGTCCGCCGGTGCCGAAGATGGCGGGCGTGCGCCGCTTCGACAACATCCCGCTCGAGGAGCTGGTCCGTTACATCGACTGGATGCCGTTCTTCAATGCGTGGGAATTCGCGGGTAAGTTCCCGGACATCCTCACGGACCCGGTGGTCGGCGAGGCCGCGAGCAACCTGTACGCCGACGCACGGCGCGTGCTGAAGCAGATGATCGCCGAGCGCTGGGTGCAGGCGAGCGCCGTGATCGGCTTCTTCCCGGCGAACTCAATCGACGAGGAGATCGAGGTGTATGCGGACGAGTCACGCGCCGCTCCGGCGTGGCGCCTGCATCACCTGCGCCAGCAGAAGCCGAAGCCGGCGGGCCAGCCGCACTACGCGCTGTCTGATTTCGTCGCGCCGCGCGAGGCGGGCGTCAAGGACTGGATCGGCGCGTTCGCCGTGACCGCGGGCATCGGCCTCGACGAGAAGGTTCGCGAGTTCGAGGCGAAGCACGACGACTACAACAGCATCATGGCGAAGGCGCTGGCCGACCGCCTCGCCGAGGCGCTGGCCGAGCGCATGCATGAACGCGTGCGACGCGAGTTCTGGGGCTACGCGCCCGAGGAGCGGTTCACCAACGACGACCTGGTGCGCGAGAAGTATCGCGGCATTCGCCCGGCGCCCGGTTATCCCGCGTGCCCCGACCACACCGAGAAGGCGACGCTGTTCAGGATGCTCGATGTGGAGAGCAACACCGGCATCCGGCTCACCGAGAATTTCGCAATGCATCCGACGGCGGCCGTCAGCGGCTGGTACTTCTCGCACCCGGAGTCGACGTACTTCGCGGTCGGCAAGATCGACGCCGACCAGGTGGCCGAGTATGCGAAGCGCAAGGGCATGACCTTGCGGGAGGCCGAACGCTGGCTCGCGCCGGTGATCGGTTACGAGCCGTCGGTCGACGCGGCCTGACGCGCCAGCGCGCGGGGTTGCGGCGCGTCAGCCCCCCTCCACCTGGAACGCGCTGCCGGTCGCTACGTTGACGACCGTACCGGCCTCGAGAGCTACCTCGCCGCCTGTGCCGGCGGCTACGGCAGTTCCCGCAGCTCCGCCGAGGATCCCGCCGACGACGGAACCGTTCTTGTGATTGACCTGGTGGCCGATGATCGCTCCCGCGGCCGCGCCGCCGACGATCTTGGCGGCGTCCTTGCCGGAATCGCTGGCCGCCTGCTGCTTGAACGGCGCATTTATCGAGACGCGCGAACCGTTTGCCGCGACCAGGCTGTCGAATTTGATGACCAGGGTCGGCGTGCCGCCAACCTTGCCACTGCCCGACACGACCTTGGTCACCGAGCCCAGGACGGGCGAGCCGGCGGCGGCCGCTCGTCGGCCGCCGACCACGAGATCTGAAGCGAGCTGGCCCCGGACGGAGTCTCCGACCTGTGCGGTCTTTGTGCTGATCGCATCGCCGAGTCGGACGGAGATTCCCGTCCCGGCGGGAACGAGGATCGGCGGCGGAGGCGGTGCCGGCTGCGCGGCGGGCGCGGCGGCGGCGACGGCAGCGGGCTTTGCTGGTGCCCTTGCTGGTGCCGGCGCTCGCGCCGGCGCCTTATTCTTTGCGGCAGCGGCTGCCGCGGCATTCTCCCTGTCGCGACGCGCGAGTTCCTGCTCGATCTCCTTCTGCTTCAGCTCGGCCTCGCGATCGGCCAACTCTTTTTCCTTCGCGGCCAGTTCAGCCGCGCGATCTGCTTCGGCCTGCGAGGCTGCGTCGGCGGTCCCGGGAGGAGCGACCTGTTCGACAACCGGCGCCTGAGCAGCCGTCGCGTCGGCCGCGCGCTGTGAGGCCTCCTCGGACTTGCCGCAGCCTCCGAGCATGGCGATCGCTGCTGCGACCGGGACGACCAGCGCCGATGTTCGCAATCTTATGGAAATCAGGGGAATTCTCCTGCCGGATGTACTTACTGCTTGGACCGGCAGGACATCAGAAGTTCCCGGCCGTCCTAGGATTCCGGAGCTAGTCCAGTGCCTGAACGTAGGCCGGGCCGCCGAGCGCCGTCATCTGCCGCAGGATCCACGCCTGCCTGCGGCGCACGTAGTTCGAAGGCGCGTCGGGCTTGAAGTGGGACGGCGCCGGCAGCACCGCGGCGAGCAGCGCGGCGTCGGCGCGGGAAAGACTTGCCGCGTCCTTGCGAAAGAACCTCGTGCTCGCGGCCTGCACGCCGTAGGCACCGCGCCCGAATTCCGCGATGTTCAGGTACACCTCGAGGATGCGCTGCTTGCTCCACGCGGCCTCGATCAGCACCGTGATCCCGGCCTCGAGTCCCTTGCGGAACCAGCTCTGGCCCTTCCAAAGGAACAGGTTCTTCGCCACCTGCTGCGAGATCGTGCTCGCGCCGCGTACGCGACGGCCGCGCTCCCGATCCGCGAGTGCCTTGTCGATCTGCTTGAAATCGAAGCCGCCGTGCTCGGGGAACTTCTGGTCCTCTGCAGCGACTACGGCGAGCGCCGCATTCTTCGAGATGTGGCCCCAATCGCGCCACTGGTACTCGAAGTCGTAGCCCGGCGGCTGCTTGAACAGGGCCGCGATCCGGCCCTGCACCATGAACGCGGTGATCGGGGGGTTGATCCAGCGGAACGCGACGACGGCGAGCACGGTCACGGCCGCCCAGGCCAGCATCGCGAGCCCGAGGATGCGGAGCCACCGGCCGACCCGGCCCTTGCGACGCTTGGCCACCCTTACGAAGGATCCGGCGGCAGGCGGCTCTGGGTCAGCTGGCCTTGTCGACCCGCTTCGCGCTGCGGACTTCGACCGGCGTGACCGGCACGTCCTGGTGGCCGGCCTTGCTGCCGGTCTTCACCGCGGCGATCTTGTCCACGACGTCCATGCCCTCGACCACCGTGCCGAACACGGCGTAGCCAGCGCCGCCACGACCCGGGTCGAGGAACGCGTTGTCCACTAGGTTGACGAAGAACTGCGACGTCGCGCTGTGCGGGTCGTTCGTGCGGGCCATCGAGAGCGTGCCGCGACGGTTCTTCAGGCCATTGTCCGCCTCGTTGCGGATCGGTGCGCTGGTCTGCTTCTGGCGCATGTCAGCCGTCATTCCGCCGCCCTGGATCACGAAGCCGGGGATCACGCGGTGGAACACCGTGCCGTCGAAATGCCCCGCGTCCACGTAGTCGAGGAAGTTCTTCGTGCTGATCGGCGCCTCCTTTTCGAAGAGCTCGATCGTGAAGCTGCCAAGCGTGGTGTCGAAGCGGATCATGGCGGGGGTCCGTGGCGAGTCGGTGACGGGCCGGGAATAGTGAATGGACGCGGCCCCGATGTCACGCCTAAAGTGTCGGGCTGTCGTCGGCCCGGGGTCGCGGGCCGGCCTGCAGGCGAGAGTGAAAAGTGGCATTGCTACGGGTCGGGCCAATCGGTTCAGGGGTGTCCGCGGGCGGGGAATCGTCCCGCGTCCGGCCGCTCGTGTTCCGCTCCGAAACGTGCGACGCGATCGACCCGTTGCAGGTGTTCGCCGCGGCAGACACCGCTCCGCGCTTCTACTGGGAGCAGCCGACGGCCGGTCGCTTCCGGGTCGCCGTCGGCGCGGCCGCCCGCATCACAGTCGCGGGCCAGCACCGATTCGAGGAGGCTGACCAGGGCGTCCGGAGTCTCTTCGACTCGGTGTCCTGGGAAGGCCCGGGCCCACGCGTCGGCCACCTCGTCGGCGGATTCGCGTTCGCGCCTGTCGAACGGGCCGACGGCGTCTGGCGGGACTTTCCGAACGGCGAACTGCGGCTGCCCGAGCTCGTGTACTCGCAGGAAGGCGGACGCTGTGTGCGTGACGCATGCGTGGGCAGCCGCTGGGCCGACCTGCGACCACGCCAGCTCTCGTTCGGACACCCGGTGCGTGGCGTGGTCGAGATCGGCAATGGCGGCCCCGAGGCCTACGTGCGGCGCGTCCAGCAGATCCTCGCTGGCATCGGCGACGGTGTACTGCAGAAAGTCGTGCTCGCGCGCGAAGTCCACGTCACTGCGGGCTCGCCGATAGACGCGGTCGCGTGGCTGGTCGCGCTGCGCGAACGCTTTTCCAGCTGCACGCTGTTTGCGGTCGGCTACGGCGACTCGGTCTTCCTCGGTGCGACGCCGGAGCGGCTCGTCAGTGTTCGCGGCGATATCGTGGAGACCGCCGCGCTCGCCGGCACGGCGCCGCGAGGCGCGTCTCGTGCCGCGGACCAGGCGATCGGCGAGGCATTGCGTGACAGCAGCAAGAACGGTGCGGAACACGCGATCGTCGTCCGGCACCTCGAGTCGGTGCTCGCCGACTGCTGCGACGATGTCGATGTCGCGCGCGAACCGGTGCTGCTCAGGACGCGCACCGTGCAGCACCTGTGCACCGAGATCAGGGCGCGCCGCCGCGCTGCTGCGCCGGTGTCGCTGCTCGAACTCGTCGGACGCCTGCATCCGACGCCGGCCGTCGGAGGCGCGCCGCGCCAGGCCGCACTCGAGTGGCTCGCGGAGCACGAGACGATCGATCGCGGCTGGTTCGCTGGCCCGGTCGGTTTCCTGCAATCCGACGGTGACGGCGAGTTTGCGGTAGCCTTGCGCTCGGCGCTGGCGCGCGGGCGATTCGCAACCGCGTGGGCAGGGGCGGGCATCGTGGCCCGCTCCCAGCCGATGGCCGAATTCACCGAGACCGAGCTGAAGCTGCGGACCGTGCTGGGTCCGTTGCTGTGGGGAGCGCCCTGATGAACGACCGGACCGCGGCAACCGACGTCGGTACCGCGAACCTGCGGTTCGCGCGGGCGCTGGTCGGCGAGCTGCATCGCGCTGGCGCGGCGGCTGCATTCGTCTGCCCCGGGTCGCGCTCGACGCCGCTTGCACTCGCGATCGCTGAGGCCGCTGCGCTGCCGCGCTCGGTGCTCATCGACGAGCGCAGCGCGGCATTTCACGCGCTCGGATACGCGAAGGCTTCCGGTCGGCCGGTGATCCTCGTTTGCACGTCCGGTACGGCGGGCGCGAATTTCCTGCCGGCGATCGCGGAGGCATTTCATTCCCGCGTGCCGCTCATCGTGCTGACGGCCGATCGCCCGCCAGAACTGCGTTCGTGGGGCGCCGCGCAGACGATGGAACAGCGCGACCTTTATGCGGGTTTCACCCGCTGGAGCGAAGAGCCGCCATGCCCGTCGGAGCGGCCGGCCGAGATCAGGTACGCGCAGGCGCTGGGACGCCGCGCCGTCGCCGAGGCAACGGGTCCGGCGCCCGGCCCGGTCCACTTGAACATCCCGTTCCGCGAGCCACTGCTGCCCTTGTCGGTCGCTGTGCCAGACGCGAGGAGCGAGGAAATCGTCGCAAGCACAGCGCTGATCGAACCACCAGCAGGCGACGCGACCGCACTGCTGCAGGAGCTGCGCGGCGTCGCACGCGGCGTGCTGCTGTTCGGGCCGGACGCGTGGGATCCATCGCTCGCGCAGACGGCGCGTGCCGCGGCAGAGGCGCTCGGCTGGCCGGTGATCGCAGATCCGGGATCTGGTCTGCGTTGCGGCGCCGGGCTCGACGCGGTGGTGTCGTCCGGCGCGGACCTGTTGCTGCGGCACGCGAACGTCGCGGCTCGGCTGCGACCGGACGTTGTGGTGCGATTCGGCAGCCTGCAAACCAGCGCCGCGGTCTCCGCATGGATCGCAATTCACGAGCAGGCGGATGTCTGGCTCGTCGATCCCGCGGCGGGATTCCGCGACCCGCAACATCGGGTGAGCCGTACTTTCCGGATGTCCGCGTCGCATTTTTGTGCGTCAGCAGCCGCGGCAGCGACTGGATCCGCGAAGCGATCACAGGCGTGGCGTGATGAGTGGCGGCGTGCGGACCGGGTCGCGCGCGAGGCCGCGTCCGCCGCGATCGGCGCGGATCCGCGCTTCCTGGCGCCGCATGTGGCGCATGAACTGTGGAGCCGGCTTCCGGAGCATTCGGTACTCTTCGTCGCGAACAGCATGGTGATCCGCGACGTCGACTCGTTCGCCGGACCGCGCGCGGCTGGCCTGCGGGTGCTGGCGAATCGCGGCGTGAACGGGATCGACGGCCTCGTGTCCGCGGCGCTCGGCGCGGCCGCGGCACTGCAGGTACCGACTGTCCTCTGGTGCGGCGACCTCGCGCTGCTGCACGACGTGTCGGGCCTCGTCGCGGGCCGCATGCAGCATGCGAACCTGACGATCGTCGTGAGCAACGACGACGGCGGCGGAATCTTCGAGTACCTGCCCGCGGCACGGACGATCGAGCGGCCGGTGTTCGAAGAAATGTTCGCCGTGCCGCACGGGCTCGACCTGCTCGCGCTGGTGCGCGGAATGGGCTGGGAAGCGACCCGGGTCGAGTCGGCGCAGGCATTCGCGTCGGCGCTTGGACACTCCCTTGCGGGCGGACTCCACGTGATCGAAGTCCAGATCGATCGCACGGCCAACACCGCGTTCCATGCGGCGATTCACGCGGCTGTCGGCGCGCGCCTTGCGCAGGAGCGGCCGTCGTGAACGACGACGCGCTCTACTTCGAGCGTCGTGGTCGCGGGCGGGCGCTGATGATGCTGCATGGCTTCACCGGCAGCGGCCGCGGCCTCGACGTCGTCGCGCGGCCGCTGGCGCGGGATTTCGCGACGATCGTTCCGGACCTGCCGGGACACGGCCGCTCGATCGGTACGCCGGATGCGGACGGATACGCGTTCGATCGCAGCGTGGCAAGATCTGGTGGCGACGCTCGACAACGCCGGGCACGCAAGGGCCCACTGGCTCGGCTACTCGATGGGTGCGCGGCTGGCGCTTGCTTGCGCCGTGCGTTTCCCGCAGCGCGTCCGATCGCTGGTGCTGGTCGGCGGGCGTGCGGGAATCGCGAACGCCGACGAGCGCCTGGCGCGCCAGCGCAGCGACGCGGCGCTGGCAGAGCGCCTCGAGATGCAGGGCATCGAGGCCTTCGTCGACACATGGCTGTCACAGCCCATCTTCGCCACGCAGCGCCGCCTCGGTGTGGAGTTCATGGCGGGGCAGCGTCGCGAACGGCTCGCGAACGACGCACGTGAACTCGCTGCGAGCCTGCGGGCCCACGGGCCGGGCGTGCAGCCGCCACTGTTCGATCAACTCGAGCGCGTCGACGTACCCGTGCTGCTCGTGGTGGGCGCGCTCGACCTGCCGTTCGTCGGACATGCGCGTGAGCTCGCCCGTCGCCTGCCCGATGCGGAGATCTGCGAAGTCGCCGGGGCCGGGCATGCAGTGCATCTCGAGCAGCCGGCGGCGTTCATCGCATCCGTGCGTGATTTCCTGCGCCGAGCCTCGTCGCGTGCGCAGGCCACACATTCGATTCCGGTTCAGGAGACCGCGTCATGACCGACACCACAGCGGCGGCGTACAGCCCGCCGAACTGGCAGACCGTCCGCACCTACGAGGACATCCGTTTCGAGAAGGACGGCGGTCTCGCGAAGATCACGATCTGCCGGCCGGAAGTACGCAACGCATTCCGGCCGAAGACGCTGTTCGAACTGATCGACGCGTTCTCGCGTGCACGCGAGGACGGGACGATCGGCGTGATCATCTTCACCGGGCAGGGCGATCTCGCGTTCTGCTCCGGCGGCGACCAGCGGATTCGCGGCAACGAAGGCTACGTCGGTGAGGACGGGGTGCCGCGGCTGAACGTGCTCGACCTGCAGCGGCTGATCCGCTCGCTGCCGAAGCCGGTGATCGCGGCGGTCGCTGGCTACGCGATCGGCGGCGGACACGTACTGCACGTCGTCTGCGATCTCACGATCGCTGCGGACAATGCGCGCTTCGGGCAGACCGGGCCGCGGGTCGGATCGTTCGACGGTGGCTTCGGCTCGTCGTACCTCGCGCGGATCGTCGGCCAGAAGAAGGCACGCGAGATCTGGTACCTGTGCGAGCAGTACGATGCCGGGGAGGCGCTCGCGATGGGCCTCGTCAACAAGGTCGTGCCGCTTGCGGAACTGGAGTCGGCCGCAGTCGCGTGGGGCCGGCGCATCCTGCAGCACAGTCCGTTCGCGATCCGTTGCCTGAAGGCGGCGTTCAACGCCGAGCTCGACGGGCAGGCCGGCATCCAGGAGCTCGCCGGTCACGCGACGCAGCTCTTCTACATGTCCGAGGAAGCCCAGGAGGGGCGCGACGCCTACAACGAGAAGCGCCCCCCCGACTTCTCGCGCTTTCCATGGCGTCCGTAAGCGCGCGTTCGGCGTGGTGGCTGGCGATCCGGCCCGCGACGCTGACGGCGTCGGCGGCGCCGGTGTTCGTCGGTACCGGCGCGGCGTGGGCCGACGGAGTGTTCGCGCTCTGGCCGGCGATCGCGGCGCTGATCGGAGCCTCGCTGCTGCAGGTCGGAGCGAACTTCGCGAACGACGTGTTCGACTTCGAGCGCGGCGCGGATAACGAGGAACGGCTCGGTCCGCAGCGTGCGACGCAACAAGGTTGGATCTCGGCGGAACAGATGAAGCGCGCGATGTGGCTCGCGTTCGCCGGCGCACTGCTCACGGGCATCTACCTGACGTCAGTCGCGGGCTGGCCGGTAATGGCGCTCGGCCTGCTGTCGATCGCGGCAGCCTACCTCTACACCGGCGGCCCGAAGCCCTACGGCTACCTCGGCCTCGGCGACCTGAGCGTGTTCCTGTTCTTCGGGTTCGGCGCCGTGGCCGGCACGTATTTCGTGCAGGCGCAACACGTGTCGCGCCTGGTGCTGTGGGCGGCGGTCCCGATCGGCGCGCTCGCGACCGCTATCCTGGTCGTGAACAACCTGCGCGACATCGGCACCGACAAGCGCGCGGGCAAGCTGACGCTCGCGGTGCGGCTCGGTGACGCGGCGACGCGCAACTACTACCTGCTGCTGCTCGCGATCGCGTATCTCGTCCCGCCGTACCTGTGGTGGCGCGGGCTCGCCGATGCCTGGGTGATGCTGCCGTGGCTGTCGCTGCCGCTTGCGCTGCGGCTCGCGGGCCGCATGCGTCACGAGCACGGCCTGGCGCTGAACGGTTGCCTGGTGCAGACCGCGCGTCTCGAAGTGGTGTTCGGCCTGTTGTTTGCGGTCGGCCTCGCGCTGTGAGGATTGCTGCGGCGCGCGTCCGGCTGCAGCGACTCGAGTTCGCACGGCCGGTGCACACGTCGCTCGGTGAGTTCACGGTGCGTGACAGCGTCATCCTCGCGCTGTCCGATAGCGACGGACGCGAGGGACTCGGCGAGGCTGCCCCGTGGCCGGGATTCGGCACCGAAAGCGTCGAGGAGTCGGTCGCTGCGCTCGAGGATGCCGGTCGGATGCTGCAGCAAGCCGAGATCGGGCCGGGCGACTGGCCGTCCGCGCTCGCGCTGCGCCTGCGCAATGCTTCTGCGGCCCGCGCGGCCGTGCAGGGTGCGCTGTGGGACCTGGCGGCACGTCAGGCTGGGCGTCCGCTGGCAGATTACCTGGCGGACCGTGTGGCGCCCTTCGGCCGCGCGGTGCTCAGCAAGGTGGCATCGCATGCGCTGCTGGTGGAGCGATCGCCGGATGCGCTGCGCAGCGAGGCCGCGAGGGCACGGGCCCTTGGATTTCGTGCCGTGAAGATCAAGCTCGGTGCGGAGCGGTTCGAGGACGACGTGATACGTGCCCGGGCCGCACGCGAAGGACTCGGACCGGATCTGCGGCTCCGCGGCGATGCGAACGGCGCATGGACCGAGTCCGCCGCGATCGAAGCACTGGCCGCGCTCGCGGAATTCAGCTTCGATTTCGTCGAGCAGCCGCTTCCGGCCGGCGAACTCGCTGGAGTCGTGCGACTGCGCAATCGTTGCCGGGTACGCATCGCACTCGATGAGTCCGTTGCGACCGAGGAGGGCGCATTGCGGGCGATCGCGACCGGCGCCGCGCAAGTGTGCGTACTGAAGCCCGCCACGCTCGGTGGACCTGCGCGGGCGCTCGAGATCGCCGCCATGGCGCGTGACGCCGGATGCGAAGTCGTGTTCACGCACGCCTTCGAGAGCGCCGTGGGCGCGCGACATGCGTTGCACTGCGCAGCCGCTTTCGCAGACCCCTGCGCAATTCACGGCCTGTGCACACAGGGGCTCTTCGTCGGCGACGTCGCCGATCCTGTCGCTTGTCCTGGCGGGATCGCGGCGCTGTCCAAGGCCTCCGGACTCGGGATAGCGCCGTGAACCTCAGCCTCGCGTTGCTGTCGCGAGCTGCGCGGTCTCCCGATGCACCCGCGATCGAGTTCGACGATTGCGTGTGTACCTTCGCCGGGCTGGCGGATGACGCTAGTCGCGGGGCTGGGTACGTGCTCGCTCACTCGACGCCGGGCCCGGCTCCGATCGCGCTGCTGCTGCCGGGGGACGCGCGGTTCGTCGCGTGGTTCATGGCCGTCGCACTGGCGGGGCGCGTCGTGCTGCCGCTCAACACGCGGCTCACCGCAGCAGAACTTGCGCAGCAATTGAGCGATGCGCAGGTGACGACGATGATCTGCGCAGCCGATGACTCGAGAACCGACGACCTGGTTGCTCGCGTGCCGGGATTGACTGCGGTTCGGGCACAGGACCCGGCAACGTTGCCGGCGGCAAGGGGGCGCTCGCCAGGCGAGGGCGTCGCTGCCGGTTCGACGCTGGCGGTGCTCTTCACGTCGGGGACGTCCGGTCGGGCGAAGGGCGCCTGTCTCAGCTGGAGCGCCTTCGAAGCGAGCGCCGTCGCGGCTGCGGAGCGTCTCGGGCCCGCGGTAACCGGCGCTGGCTCGCGTGCATGCCGCTGTTCCACGTCGGTGGGCTGTCGATCGTCGTGCGCAGCCTGCTGTTCGGCGGCCCGATCCGGCTGCAGTCCGCGGTTCGATGCAGCTGCCGTCAGCGGTGCGCTCGATGCGGGCGATATTGCGGGCGTGTCGCTGGTGCCGACGATGCTGTCGCGATTGCTCGATTACCGCGCCGGGCGTGAAGCACCTCCCGGTCTCGAAGTGCTGCTGCTCGGCGGCGCCGCTGCGCCGCCTGCACTGGTCGAGCGCTCGCTGGCTGCGGGATATCCCGTGTGCCCGACCTACGGGCTGACTGAGGCCGCGTCGCAGGTCGCTACGGCCCGGCCGCCTGTGCCCGGCAGTCGCAGTCCGTCGCCGCTGCTCGCGCTGCAAGGTACCGACATCCGCATCGTGGTCGAGGACCGGATCGCAGCAGTCGGTGAAGCGGGCGAAATCCTGGTTCGCGGCCCGACCGTGATGATTGGCTACCTGAACGACCCAGCAGCAACGGCACGAACACTGCGCGACGGCTGGCTGCACACCGGGGACGTCGGTTACCTCGATGCGGATGGCGGACTGCACGTGCTCGACCGGCGCGACGACCTCGTGGTCACGGGCGGCGAGAACGTCTATCCGGCCGAGGTCGAGGCCGTGCTGCTCGAGCATCCGTCGGTATCAGAGGCCGGTGTGACCGGCGTGGCCGACGCGGATCTCGGCGCCAGGGTCGCGGCGTGGGTCGTCGCAAGCGCAGGCTCGTCGATCGACATCGCGGCGCTCGCCGAGCACTGCCGCAACAGGCTTGCAGGTTTCAAGCGGCCGCGCGAGATCCGCGTCGTCGGTTCGCTGCCCCGCACCGCAGCAGGGAAACTACAGCGCAGGAAACTCACCGATCCTGCGTCGGATTCCTGACCGCGTATTGTCCTTCAGTGCAGCGTTCGTGGCCGGCCAGGTCGCGGTGCGTAGCGATCGAGTCGAAGCCTGCCGCAGCCAGCAGCCCGCGCACGGCTTCTCCCTGCGTGTCGCCGTGCTCGAGCACGAGCCAGCCGCCGGGCCTCAGGTGCTTGCCGGCGCCGTTCGCGATCTCGGTCAATGCCTCGAGTCCGGTCGGCCCCGAATAGAGTGCTGCGTGTGGCTCATAGCGTCGGACCGCGGGCTCGACACGTGTGTCGCCCTCGGCAATGTATGGCGGATTGCTCGCGATCAGGTCGAAGGCCTGCCCATGCACCGGCGCGAACCAGGCACCGACGTGAAACTCGACTCGCTCGAGTCCAACGCGTACCGCATTGCGGATCGCGAGCGTGACGGCAGCGGGCGAAAGATCGGTGCCCGTGACGCGGCAGCGCGGCCGTTCGCTGGCGATCGCGAGCGCGATCGCGCCGCTGCCCGCGGCGAGGTCCAGTATGTCGCACGCCGCATCCTGCGGCAGATGAGCCAGCGCGCGCTCGACCACGAGTTCGGTCTCGGGCCGCGGTATCAGCACGTCCGGTTCGACCACGAGCGGCAACGACCAGAATTCCTTTTCACCGAGGATGTAGGCGATCGGCTCGCCATGTGAGCGCCGCGTGATCTGGGCCTCGTATCGATCCGTTGCCTCGCAGTCGAGAACCTGCCGCTCGGGATGCGCGAGCAGGAACGAACGGGGCTCGCCGAGCGCGGCACCGAGCAGGATCTCGGCTTCGTGGCGTGGATCGTCCGCGACGCGCTTCAGTCGCGCGACGCCTTCGTCGATCAGTTCGCGAATCTCGGTGGCCATGCTGATGCGGCGCGGCAGTTCACTGCAGGCTCGCGAGCTGCTCGGCCTGCCACTCCTGCTGCAACGGCCCGATCAGGTCGTCGAGCGCGCCTTCCATCACCGAGGCCAGCTGGTACAACGTCACGTTGATCCGGTGGTCCGTGACGCGGCCCTGCGGGTAGTTGTAGGTGCGGATGCGCTCGGAGCGATCGCCGCTGCCCACCTGCAGCTTGCGCTCCTGCGCCTGCTGCGCGGTCTGCTTCTGCTGCTCGGACTCGAGCAAACGTGCGCGCAGCAGCGACATCGCCCGCGAGCGGTTCTTATGCTGCGACCGCTCGTCCTGGCACTCGACCACGATGCCGGTCGGCAGGTGCGTGATGCGGATCGCCGAGTCGGTCTTGTTGACGTGCTGGCCGCCTGCGCCCGAGGAGCGATACGTGTCGATGCGCAGGTCTGCGGGATTGAGCGCGACCTCGTCCACTTCCTCGAGCTCCGGCAGGATCGCGACGGTGCAGGCGGAGGTGTGGATGCGGCCCTGAGCCTCGGTCGCAGGCACGCGCTGCACGCGGTGCGTGCCCGACTCGAACTTGAGCCTCGAGTAGACGCCCTTGCCGACGACGCGGCTGATCACTTCGCGATAGCCGCCGTGCTCCCCCTGGTTCTCGCTCAGCACTTCGACGCGCCAGCCCTGTCGTTCGGCGTAGCGGGAGTACATGCGGAACAGGTCGCCGGCGAAGATCGCGGCCTCGTCGCCGCCGGTGCCTGCGCGCACCTCGAGAAAGATGTTGCTGTCGTCGCGCGGGTCCTTCGGCAGCAGCAGCTTCGCGAGCTCCGCGGCCTCAGCCTCGATGCGCGTGTCGAGGTCGCGCACTTCCTCTTCGGCCATTTCGCGCATCTCGGCATCCGCGCCGCCGGCCATCTCGGCCGCGGTGACGCGCTCGGCCTCGAGGCGGCCGAATTCGCGGAAACGCATTGCGACGGGCTCGAGGCGCGCGTACTCGACGGAGAGGTCCTTGAAGCGGCCGGGCTTGCCGATCACCTCGGCATCCGCGAGCAGGGCACCCACTTCCTCGAATCGCTCGACCGTCTTCTCGAGCCGGCGGCGGATGGAGTCCTTCATCACTCGCGGTCGAGGTGGTAGATGTCGGCGATCGCATCGACGATCGCGTCGTCGCCGGTTTCTGCGGCGTCACGCAGCCGCTGGCTGGGTGCGTGGATCAGCCGGTTCGTCAGCGTCGCCGACAGGAACTCGAGCACCTCGTCCGGGCTGCGGCCCGCGGCAAGCATGTGCCGCGCCTGGTCGAGCGTGTGCTGCCGGGCCTGCTCCGCATGGTGGCGCAGCCGGCGGATCGTGGGTGCCGCATCGCGCGTGCGCAGCTGCATCGCGAAGCGGTCGACCTCGGCGGCGATCATCTGGTCCGCCTGCTTCGCAGCCGCCCGCCGGCCCTCCATGTTCTCGTTCACGACCGTCTGCAGGTCGTCGATCGTGAACAGGTAGACGTCCTCGAGCTCCGCGACCGCGGGCTCGATATCGCGCGGCACTGCGATGTCCACCATGAAGATCGGGCGGCGCTTGCGGGCGCGCAGCGCGTCGCTGGTCATCGCGCGGGTGATGATCGGGTTGGGGCTCGCGGTCGAGGCGACGACGATGTCGGCCTCGCGCAGGTGCGACGGGATCTCGTCCAGCGTGATCGCGAAGCCCTGGAATTCGGCCGCGAGCTCGCGAGCCCGATCGACGCTGCGGTTCGCGACGATCATCCGGCGCAGTCCGTCCGCGTGCAGGTGACGGGCCGCGAGCGCGATCGTCTCGCCGGCGCCGACCATCAGCGCGGTGCGCGAGTCGAAGCTCGAGAACACGTTTCTCGCCATCGCAACGGCGGCGGAGGCGACCGAGACCGCGTTGGCACCGATCTGCGTCTCGGTCCGCACGCGCTTCGCCACCGAGAACGCGGCCTGGAACAGCCGGTTCAGCATCGGACCGGCCGTGCCTGCTTCCTGCGCAGCGCGATAGGCATCCTTGAGCTGGCCGAGGATCTGCGGCTCGCCGAGCACCATCGAGTCGAGGCCGGACGCCACGGCGAACGCGTGGTTCACCGCACGCATGTCGTCGTGCTGGTACAGGCAGTGGTGGATGCTCGACCCGAGCTGGTGGTAGCGCTGCAGCCAGTCGCCGAGCGCGGGCTCGCCGGTCTGGGTGACGCAATACAGCTCGGTGCGGTTGCACGTCGAGACGATTACCGACTCGCGGACCTCGGGCAGGCTGGTGAGCTCGCGCAACGCCTCGGGCATCCGTGCCGGCTCGAATACCACGCGCTCGCGAACCTCGAGAGGCGCGGTGCGGTGATTGATGCCGACGACGACCAGGGACATCCGGTATCCGAGCGCGGAAAACGCGAAATTCTGGGTGATGGCCGGTGGCAACACAAGCGCGCCGGTGCATCCGCTATAGTGGGCGGGTCATGCGGAAACCCCTCATTCTCGCCCGGCGGCCCGTCGTGGCCGCCGCGCTCGCCATGCTCGTCGCCTGTGCCGGCGCGCCCGCCGAGCGGCCCTCGACCGGCCCGACCCCGTCGGATCCCGAGACCCTGCTGGCGGCCGGCGATGCGGCGCTCGAGCGTGGCGAACTGCCCGAGGCCGCGCGCGACTATCGGCAGGCGGCCGAATTGTCGGACGACGAGACCGTGGCCGAGCAGGCGACGCGGATCGCATTCGACAATTTCCAGCTGGAGGAGGCCTCGAAGTCGGCCGACCGCTGGCTGGCGATCAACCCCACCAGCGAGCAGGCCGAGCGCTATGCCGGCGTGGCGGCGCTGGCGCTGCACCGGCTGGACGAAGCAGAGCAGCACTTCGCACGACTGATCGAGTCGGCCTACATCTCGCCCGGGGCCGGGTTCCTGGCGCTGCTGCCGGTGATCATGGGTGAGGGTAATCCTCCCGACGTCACGGAGCTGTTCCGCCGCCTTTCGGCGCGGCACCCGAAGGTCGCCGAGGGGTACGACGCAGTCGGGACGGCCGCACTCCGTTCGGAGAACTTCGGTCTCGCGATGCAGAACGCGCACAAGGCCGTCGAGCTGGCCCCGTACTGGGTGCCCGCGAAGATGCTGCTCGCGCGGGCGCAGATCGCGTCCGGCCAGGACGAACAGGGGCTCGCGACGGCCCGGGAGCTGGTCGTCGCCCCGGACTCGGACATCTCGACCCACATCGAGTACGCGCTGATGCTCGCGAGCACGGGCCGCGACGAGGAAGCGCGTGCCGTGCTGACGCCGTACGCGTCCGGCCAGACCGTGGTGCCGGCGGCCGTGCGCAGCCTGGGCCTGATGGACCTGCAGCAGGACGATCTCAAGTCGGCTGAGAAGCGCTTCGACGACCTGCTTTCCACCGGCTCGCAGTCGTACGAGTCGCTGTATTACCTCGGCGTAATCGCCGAGCGTCGCAACGACACGGAGCGGGCCCTGCGCAACTACCAGCGCGTCACCGGCGGCGATTACGCAATCTCCGCGCAACAGCGAGTCGCGCGCATCAAGGCCGGGAAATCGGGCGTCGATGCGGGGCTCGCCTACCTCGAGGAATTCGGCGCGGCCCAGCCGTCGCTCGGCCCGCAGGTCGTGATGGCGCGCGCCGGCTTGCTGTCCTCGTACAAGGACGAGCGTCGTGCGATCGAAATGCTGGATGCGGGCCTCGCGAAGTATCCCGACGTGTTCGAATTGCGGATGGCGCGCGTGTTTGCCTACGAGCGCGCCGGCAAGCCCGATGCGGCGGTGCGCGACCTGCGCAAGCTGCTCGCCGATCGTCCCGGCGATCCGGTCGTGCAGAACGCGCTCGGCTTCACGCTGGCGGACCACGACCGCGAGCTCGCCGAAGCGCATTCGCTGGTCGCCGCGGCGCTGACGCAGATGCCGGACAGCGCGGCCGTGCTCGACAGCATGGGTTGGGTGCTTTTCCGGGAGAAGCAGTACCCGCAGGCGCTCGAGCACCTGAAGCGCGCGCAGGAACTCGCCGACGACGCCGAGATCGAGTTGCACCTCGGCGAGGTCCAGTGGGCGATGGGCGACAAGGCGGGCGCGCGCAGGACCTGGCAGGATGCCCTCGCGAAACATCCCGATGATCCGAAAGTGAAGGAGCGCCTCGAGCGGGCCGGGCCGTGATTCGTCGCGCGGGATGGCTCGTGCTTGCTGCGGCGCTCGGCGGGTGTGCCGTGGCCCCGGTCGCGCCGCCGTCCGTCCCGCCGGATCCCGAGTTGCTGCAGCAGTGGACGGCGTCCGGGCGCATGGCGCTCGCGGCGCATGGCGAGGGTGGCAGCGGCTCGTTCACCTGGGAACAACGCAGTGCCGGCACGACGCTTTCTTTGCGCGGACCGCTGGGCGCGGGCGCAGTGCAGGTGACGACGGACGGCCAGACGCTCGGCGTGACCGATGCGGAGGGCCGGCATCTCGGCAACGAACAGGCGCAGGGGCTGCTCCGGCAACGACTCGGCATGGACCTGCCGCTGGCGGAACTGCGCTACTGGATGCTCGGCGTCGCCGCACCCGGCAGCCCGGCAAGCGTGGCGGATGCAGCGCAGGCGCCGCGCCGCGTGATCGAGCAGTCCGGCTGGAGGATCGACTACGACACGTTCCAGTCCGCGGCCGGCCTGGCCCTGCCGCAGCGATTCTCGGCGACCCAAGGTGACGTCCGGCTCAAGGTCGTCGTCGATGACTGGGTCGTCGGCGCGTCGGGGCAGGGTCCCTGATGGATCGCGGCGAGCCCCTGGGGCGTCCCGAGGCCTGGCCGGCGCCCGGCAAGCTGAACCTGTTGCTGCACGTCGTCGGCCGGCGGGACGACGGCTACCACCTGCTGCAGACGGCGTTCCAGTTCATCGACCTCGCCGACGAGATCCGGTTCTGGAAGCGGCCCGCCGGAGTGATCGAGCGGCTGGGTGACGTGTCGGGCGTGCCGGCCGAGGCGGACCTGACGGTGCTGGCGGCGCGGCGACTGGCCTCGCGGGCGGCGGCTGGGCTGGCCGGAGTGGCGATCGAGGTAGACAAACGACTGCCGATGCAGGGCGGAGTGGGCGGTGGTAGCTCCGATGCGGCCACCGTGCTGGTTGCATTGAACGCCTTGTGGGGCCTGGGGCTCGACGACGATACGCTGGCCGGGATCGGGCTCGAGCTCGGCGCCGACGTGCCTGTGTTCGTCCGCGGCCGGGCCGCCTGGGCCGAGGGCGTCGGCGAGCAGCTCACGCCCGTCGATTTCCCGGAGCCCGTCTACCTGCTGGTGCGGCCCGACGCCACGGTCAGCACCGCAGATGTGTTCAAAGCCCCTGAATTGACAAGGGATTCTCCCGCGATCACAATTCGCGGTTTCCTGATGGCGGGCGGGCGGAACGACTGCGAGCCGGTCGTCAGGAAGCGTTTTCCGGCGGTGGCGGAGGCGCTCGACTGGCTGGGGCGTATCGCGCCCGCGCGGCTCACCGGCACCGGATCCTGCGTGTACGCTGCGATGCCGGACGAGGTGAGTGCTCGCGAGGCGTTGAACCAGCTGCCGGCGCGGTGGAGCGGTTACGTGGTGCGCGGGATGAACCGCTCGCCGCTGATCGCGCGCCGGGTGCTCGAACGCGAAGGGCCGGGACGCGGCCGCTGACGAATGCGCTGGGGTGTCGCCAAGCGGTAAGGCAGCGGGTTTTGATCCCGCCATTCGGAGGTTCGAATCCTTCCACCCCAGCCACTGAGAAAATAGGTGCCAGGCACCTATTTTTGGCGGGAAAAAATAGGTGCCTGGCACCTATTTTCTAAGGAGTGACGCGATGGATGGCCCGACGATGGCGGTGTTCACCGGCAGCGCCAACCCGCAGCTGGCCCAGGACATCGCGCGCTACCTGCAGGTGCCGCTCGGGCGCGCCCACGTCGGGCGCTTCAGTGACGGCGAGGTGACCGTCGAGCTGATGGAGAACGTGCGCGGGCGCGACGTGTTCGTCGTGCAGTCCACGTGCCCGCCGGCCAACGACCACCTGATGGAGTTGCTGGTGATGGTGGACGCGTGCCGCCGCGCGAGCGCCGGCCGCATCACCGCGGTGATGCCGTACTTCGGGTACGCCCGTCAGGATCGCCGTCCGCGCGCCACGCGCGTCGCGATCACGGCGAAGGTGATCGCGAACATGCTGGCTGGCGTCGGGATACACCGCGTGCTGACGGTCGACCTGCACGCGGACCAGATCCAGGGGTTCTTCGACATCCCCGTGGACAACGTGTACTCCTCGCCGGTGCTGCTCGGCGAGGTGTGGAAGCAGAAGTACGCGGACCTCGTGGTCGTGTCGCCGGACGTCGGCGGCGTGGTGCGAGCGAGGGCGATCGCGAAGCGGCTCGACGACGCGGACCTCGCGATCATCGACAAGCGCCGGCCCCGGGCCAACGTGTCCGAGGTGATGAACATCATCGGCGAGGTCGAGGGCAAGAGCTGCGTGCTGGTCGACGACATGGTGGATACCGCGGGCACGCTGTGCCAGGCGGCGAAGGCATTGAAGGACCACGGCGCGAAGCGCGTCGCGGCCTACATCACCCACCCGGTGCTCTCGGGCCCGGCGGTGGAACGGATCGAGGCCTCGGCGCTCGACGAGCTGGTGGTGACGGACACGATCCCGCTGCGCGAGAACGCGCGCGCGTGCCGCAAGATCCGCCAGCTCACGGTGGCCGGGCTGCTGGCGGAGACGATGCGCCGGATCCGCGACGAAGAGAGCGTGAGCTCGCTGTACATAGATTAGTGACTGGTGATCAGTGACCAGCGGATAGTGAAGGGTCGCCTCCGGCGCAACTTCCGGTTCTTTCTATCCACTATCCACTGATCACTTTCCTGGAGTCGTCCAGCCTGGTCGCGAGCGGACGGCATTTACTGTTGTTGAACGGAGCTAACCATGAAGACCGCATTCGAACTCAACGCCGAGTTCCGTGACGCGCAGGGCAAAGGTGCGAGCCGCCGCCTGCGTCACGAGAACAAGGTGCCCGCCATCCTCTACGGTGGCCACCGTGAGCCGCGCGCGCTGGCGCTCGACCACACCAGGCTGCTGCTGATGCTCGACAACGAGCGCTTCTACTCGACCATCATCAACCTGAAGGTGGGCGAGGTGTCGCAGGCCGCGATCCTGAAGGACGTGCAGCGTCACCCTGCGAAGAACGCCATCGTCCACGTCGACCTGCAGCGCGTGCTCGAGGACGAGAAGATCCGCATCGCGATCCCGCTGCACTTCAAGGGCGAGAGCGTGGCGCCGGGCGTCAAGAAGGGCGGCGTCGTGTCGCACCTGAAGAACGAAGTCGCGGTCACCTGCCTGCCGAAGGACCTGCCCGAGTTCGTCGACGTCGACCTGTCGGGCCTCGACATCAACCAGATGCTCTACCTCGCGGACCTGAAGGTTCCGGAGGGCGTGGAGATCATCGAGCTCGCGCACGGGCGCAACTCGCCGGTGGTGTCCGTGCACCACGCGCGTGCCGAGGAAGTCGAGACTCCGGCAGCCGTCGAGGCTGGCGCGGTCGCGGCTGGTGCGGCGCCTGCGGCCGCGGCTGCGGCTCCTGCTGCCGATGCCAAGGCTGCGGCCAAGCCCGCTGCCGAAGCAAAGGGCAAGGACGCGAAGAAGTAATCGGCCCCCGGGCCGAGGGATGCGGGCCGCCCTCCGGGGCGGCCCGGTCTTTTTACGGATCCATCGATGGCTGGGACACCGCTGCAGATCGTCGTCGGGCTGGGCAATCCGGGCCCCGAGCACAGGCTCACGCGCCACAACGCGGGGTTCTGGTTCGTGGACGCGCTCGCTCGCGCCCAGAACGCGCAGTTCCGCTCGCACTCGCGCTACCAGGGCGAGATTGCGCGCGTGAACGTCGAGGGCATCGAGCTCACGCTGCTGAAGCCCCAGACGTACATGAACCGCAGCGGACTCTCGATCCGCTCGCTGATGGACTACATGAAGGCGCCGGTCGCCGAAGTGCTGGTCGTGCACGACGAGCTCGACCTGCCGCCGGGCGTCGCGCGGCTCAAGTTCGGCGGCGGGCACGGCGGTCACAACGGCCTGCGCGACACGATTACGCACTGCGGCGCCGACTTCTGGCGCCTCAGGCTCGGCATCGGCCACCCGGGTGATCGCAACCAGGTGATCGACTACGTGCTGCAACGTGCGGCCCCCGAGGACGAGGAAGCGACGGTCGCGAGCCTGGGCATGTCGCTCGACGTGCTGCCGACCTTCCTGCGCGAAGGTTCGGAGAAGGCCATGAAGCAGCTGCACACGAAGGGTGGTGAATAGAGCATGGGCATCAAGTGCGGGATCGTCGGGCTGCCGAACGTCGGCAAGTCGACGCTGTTCAACGCGGTGACGCAGGCGCAGAACGCCGCGGCCGCGAACTATCCTTTCTGCACGATCGACCCGAACGTCGGCGTCGTGCCGGTACCGGACCTGCGCCTCTCGAGGCTCGCGGCGATCGCGAAGTCCGAGAAGGTCATCCCGACCACCATCGAGTTCGTCGACATCGCCGGACTCGTCGCGGGCGCGTCGAAGGGTGAGGGGCTCGGCAACAAGTTCCTGGCCCACATCCGTGAGACGGATGCGATCGCACAAGTCGTGCGCTGCTTCGTCAACGACGACATCGTCCACGTTGCCGGGCGAATCGATCCGCTCGCCGACATCGACGTCATCAATACCGAGCTCGGGCTCGCCGACCTCGATACCGTCGAGCGCGGCTTGCGGCGCGCCGAGAAGGCGTCGAAGGCGGGCGACAAGGACGCGATCCGGCAAGTCGACCTGCTGAAGCGCATGCTCGCGCACCTGGACGCCGGTAACCCGGCGCGCACGCTGCAGATGGACGCGACCGAGCGGCCGCTGCTGCGCGAGCTGTGCCTGATCACGATGAAGCCGCTGATGTACGTGGCGAACGTCGCCGAGGGCGGCTTCAAGGACAATCCTTATCTCGATGCTGTGACGAAGCGCGCGGCGGGCGAGGGCGCGGACGTCGTGCCCGTGTGTGCGGCGATCGAGGCGGAGATCGCGCAGCTCGACGAGGCCGACCGGACCGTATTCCTCGAGGAGTTGGGCCTGCACGAGCCGGGACTCGACCGCGTGATCCGCGCGGCGTATCACCTGCTAGGGCTGCTGACGTTCTTCACGGTCGGCCCGAAGGAAGCCCGCGCCTGGACCAGCCACATCGGGGCCTTCGCTCCGCAGGCAGCCGGCGAGATCCACACGGACTTCGAGAAGGGCTTCATCCGCGCCGAGGTGATCTCCTACGACGACTTCATCGCCTGCAAGGGCGAGCAGGGCGCGAAGGAGGCCGGCAAGATGCGGCTCGAGGGCAAGGAGTACGTCGTCCGGGAGGGCGACGTCATGCATTTCCGCTTCAACGTGTGATTGGGGAAATTCGGTGCCAGGCACCGATTTTTCCGACGGAATAATTGGTGCCTGGCACCGAATTTCCCCGGTTCCTTGACTCCGGTGCTCCCGGTCCGGACAATTTCGACCCCCTCGTGGTGAGGTAGCTCAGACGGTTAGAGCGAGGGATTCATAACCCCTAGGTCGGGAGTTCGATTCTCCCCCTCACCACCACTCTTCTCCACCAACAGAAACCCCGCCGCAGCGGGGTTCTGTCTGAGTTGATGGCCGAACCGCGCGATTCAGCGCTTTCTGCGACGGCGTGCGAGCCCAAGCCCAGCGAGGCCGAGGCCGAGCAACGCGAGCGTGCCGGGCTCAGGGACGCGGTTGAACCTCAGCGCGCTGACGTAGGTGCCGTAGTTCGCGCTCGCGTAGCCGTCATCGCCGCGCTTGAACGTAAACGTGGTGCCGGTCAGGTTGGTCGAGATCCACAGGTTGCTGTTCGAATTGAAGGAGCCGCCGTTGATCAGGACGGTGCTGCTCGTCCCGTTGGGCAGCTTGTGATCCCAGAATGAAAAGAAGCCGGTCAGGTTGATTGCTTTGTTGAACGTCAGCCGTACGAACTCTTCGACACCGCCGTTGAAGCCGCCCGTGTTGTCGCCGAATTGGGCGCCATTGTCGCCAAGTCCGCCATTGGCTGGGCTGATGTCCTGGATCGTGGCCGATCCACCGGAGCCAGAGGCGCTCGCGGTCAGCGTCAGCCCGCCCCCCAGGCTGTAGACGAGAGTCGTGCCGCAGTAGTCGCCACTGCAGTTGATGCCTGTCGTCGGTGTGACATACGTGGCGGAATTCACGGTCGAGTTCGCGCCGGTGCCCGTGTAGAAACGGATCGAGTCGGCGTCGGCGGCCGGCATCGTCATCACGGCTAGCGCGGCCACGGCAATTGACTTATTCATTTCTTTAATCGCCCCGTCTCGTCCAGGAATTGGACTGGTCACCAGTCATCGGAGCAAGAGCCGTGCCAACCGGAGAAAAGGCAGCGCGCGCAAAGTGTTGGCCGGAGTACGTTCCAAGTCTGTCAGCGACTTGCGTGGACCGTTGTAAAGAACGGCGACGGCCGCGTCGCTACATAACGAGATTCGCTTCGAAAATTCACGTGACTTAACGCGGGGTTTCCCGCCGACAGGAGCCGGCGTTGCTGTCGATCGCCCTTGCGCGCGCTGGCGCCGCATGCAACTGAATTTGCCGCGTCGCAGGCAGGCAGTGCCAATTGCTTCCCTTCTTGTTTCTGCACGTTCCCGCAACATACCCATCCAACGCCCGCGCCGCTCTCCCGCCGCAGCGGGAGAGTGCAGCGGCGAGGGTCATTCACGCCTGAGGACCGGCGCAACGTCTCGGCGCTGTTACCGCCCGCAATGCTTGCCGAGGCCGCCGACCTTGCACAGCATCTCGAGGAAGTCCTGCGAGGTGAAGTCGCCATCTCCGTCCATGTCGGCCTGCGTCGGCATCGATCCATTCAGGATCGAGTGCATCAACTCCTTGACGTCGTCGCGGTCGACATTGCCGTCGCGGTCCATGTCGCCGGCCATCGCATCGCCCGACGCACCGATCGTGGTCACGAAGTCGTCGTAGGCGGCGCTCACCGGCGTGGCCTCGGCGACTCCCATGAGCGCGTATACGCCCGTTACGCCCTGCAGGTCCTTGTTATCGTCGCTGAAGGGCAGGCCCGCATGCACCGTGTCATCGAAGAACCCGTTCATCTCGTCGTCCACCACGACCGAGGCGGTCATCGTGTCGAGGTTGATGTCCATGCGGATGCGGAACGGCTGGTACGGCGCGTAGCGACCAAGCGTAATGCCGCCCGCATCCAGGTCCGCGCGGATCTCGCCCTGGACGCTGAGCATCAGCAGCGTATAGAAGTCGTTGTCGCATCAGCCGCCTGCAGGAAGTCCGCATCGACAAAGCGTTCGACCGATACGGTTACTTCGGTGCGAACGATGCCGTGCGTTACGGGTGCGAACTCGAATCCGAGGCCCGCGTAGTGGTTCGTTCCGACGGCGGTCGTCACGACTGGCTGGTTGACCAATCCCAGTGCCTCCCGCTGAACCAGCACGGAGCATGAAGGATGCGTTGGTCCCTACTGACCGCACGGCTGATTCGCGCCCGCCCGTGGCTGGCGGCTGTTCGGGCTGGTCGTCATCAAAATTCGCTGTAAACACCCGCGGCTGGGCGACCGCAGAGCTCGAAGGTGAGAGCAGGCCGAGAAGTGCCGCGACCACTGTCACGGCGACCCAGAAACGTCCTGATGTCTTCATAGCCACCTCCTGTGGTTACACGTGGACCGTGTGCCAGACGCGACCGGCGCCGCTTGCCGGGAAGCACCGGCTGCCGCTGTGCCTTTACTACTGACATTATCCGCCGCCGGAGGTACGAGAGATTCGCGCCGGGAGTGGCGGCAATAGGTATTAGCTGCGGGTGGGAGCGCCCGCGGCCAGTTAACTTTATCGCTCGCGATTTCCCCTGGCTTCCCCCTCACCTATTCCGACTTGTGGCTGCGCCGGATCGGCCCAACATATCTTCCGTGGGGGGCGACGACGCCCCGTTGGTGGTGCGCCCAATCCCCCGAGGAGAAGGAGGGAGTCATGAGAAGGATGCTCGTTGCACTGGCGTTCGCCAGTCTCTCGCTGACTTGTTCATCAGGCCTGGCGGCGCAGCCGCCTGCCATTCAAAGCGTCAGCGTCGTCAACACGCCAACGGTGACGGTCGGCAACACGGTGCCGGTCAGAGGGACAATTGACGCGCTGATTACGAACGGTGCTTCCAGCGCCGTGCCCGTGAAGGTCGTTGACACTCCTCCGCAAATGCTGAATTTGAACGACGTACCCGTTTCCCAGGGTTCGTTCTCCAACACTTGCGTAACGTCGCCGGTGACAGGGGGTAACGGCCTGGTGAACTGCGACAACGTCGTAGCGTCCGTTCCCGTCGTCATGCGGACGATCATATTCCGCAAGCACCGGCCGGCCGGCGAAATCACGGCAGATTTCAAGGCCACGAAATGTCAGGCGTTCGTCTATTTGTCGGAGGACGGCATCCAGTTTCGATACTTTGCGGCTGTCACATGGAATGCGGACAATTTTGCGTCAGAGACGCAGGCGTTACCGGTTCCAGTTCGGCTGCCGGCCAATGCGGTGCGCAGAATCGCGATGACGGCATTCGGTCCTCTGGGCGTTGAATGCGGCGTTACGGTATCCGGGCTTTTTACGAACCAGTAGTCGGTTCGCCAGAACTGATCGATGACGCGACCCCGGCCGACCGCCGGGGTCTCCTTTCCTGCGCTCGTACGTCGCCGAGATGCTGCCGAGGTCTGTGGCTCGCAGCGTCTGGAATCGCGGCTCTGGCGAGTGAGCGCCGAAGTTGCTCCGACGTTATGTCCTGAAACTCTTGTGATGCAGTTCGTGTTGGTGCAAAAGGCATCCTGACTGGCCATCCTCGCGCAGGCAGAAAAGGTAACGACGACGCAGGGTGAACTGACAGCTTCGAACCGGCCCGCCCGGTGCATTGCTGAGGATCTGGTCAGGCATCCGTCTTGATCCCGCTCAGCGCACCGAGCGAGGCCACCAGTCCAGGGACCCCGCTGCGGCGGGGTTTCTGCTTGTGCCGGAGCGTACTCGATTGTCGCTGGCCGATTGCGCGCAGCCGTTGCAGCGCGTGTGCCGCTTCAGGAAGTTTGCGGACCGACGCGACGGCGACGAAGATCGACGACACTCGGGCAGCGCAGCCCGCTCGGTCTGGTATGCAGGGCCGCAGCGTCGCGAGTCGCCCACCCGGCGTCGCGGGGACTGACCACTGAAAGGCCGTCAGACCTTCTTCAGCGCAACTCCATCCAGCCATTGGCGTTCGTCCACGCCGGCATCGGCGGGCGCACCTGCAGCTGTCCACGCTCACCGCACTGCCGACACCGCACGGTGATCGGCAGTCGCAGCGATCCTTTCCCAGCGCTGACCAGCTTCGCGAGCGGCAGCACCGCCCAGCGATCACAACGCAGGCAGTACGCGCGTAACTCGTGCTCGTGGTCACGCAGGCCCGTGATGCTGCCGAGGTCGATCATGCGGCGAGATTACGCGCGAGGCGGGCTCACAGCGTGAGCCGGATCGCTGCGCGTTACTGTCGGAGTTCTTTACAGATTGCTGCGCCGCAGAGAGAAGAGCCGAAGAATTCTTGGGCCTTATGTCAGGAAACTATTGCGACGTGGTTCACGGTTGTGGTTTAAGACGACCAACTGCCCAGCTGTAAGGGCAGATAGACAACGAAGGGGAGCTACATGAATTCGAAGATTCTGGGATTGCTGGCTGTGGGATTGCTGGCAGCAGGCCACTTAGCCTCCGCTGGGACGATCGTGGATACGGGCACGCCCCTCAGCACCGACTACACTGGCCTAACCTTCCGCGCCGGCCAATTCACCCTGTCTACCCAGACACGTATCACGGGTTTCGAGCGCTACTTGCTACCGCGGGGGCTTTTTGCAGGCACGGCAGAGTTCCGTATCTTTACGAATTCCCCTGACGATCCCGACGCCGGTCAGGACCTGCCGGGCGATCCGATCGCTGGTCTCTTAGCTACCTTTGCAATTCCGGCGCGGGGCATCCCCGAAGGCTGGTACGGAGTAAGCGGCCTGGACTGGTTGCTCGGACCCGGCACGTACTGGATGGTGACCAGTTCGTCGGATGCGTTCTGGCGATCTGCCTACTGTTCCGCTTTGGATGCGAGCTGCCTGCCGAGTCCAGTAAAGTTCGAAGCCGTTTATACCGACCCGGACCTCGACCCGGAAACAGGAATCGATCGGCCTCTCGGCTGGTATCCTGCAGGGGCGCGGACCGGGTGGCGCCTGTATGGACAGCCGGTCCCTGAGCCAGGCACTCTCGCGCTGCTCGGTCTCGGCCTTGCGGGTCTGGGCCTGAGCCGACGCCGCAAAGCGTAAGCGACACGCTCAACGCAGCAAGCAAGCAGCCCGGCCACGTGCCGGGCTACTTGTTTCTGGGGCTGGCGATTTTCAGCACTACAGAAACAGTCGCAGCAATTCGTCTGAAAAAATCCGACGGAAGCGCGACCCCTGTGGGTACTCCTGGGTGCAGCTCGCCGCATCAACAGACGCGCAACTCACCGCAATCAACCGCTTGGACAAACCTTGCGGGAGTCCCCCTCGCCACCAGTCGTCCGTCGCCCCGCGCAACGCGGCACTGATCGCCGGGCTTTCGCTTCCGAGTGATCCCATTCCTCCACGTTCGCGTTGAATATCCCTGCGGCATCTCGGGGCCGTGGGCTGCAGGATTGACGCCATGGACATGTCCACGCTCTTCCATGGTCCGCCACCACCCAGCGCGCCGAACGGATTAAAGACACCGGCAGGGACCGGAAACGTTACCGGTAATGATCCGGATCGGAGCTGTCGATGTCGCGTAGAAGTGCCTCAGCGCCACGGCGCTCGAAATCTGCGCCGATGGCGGCTGCCGCGCGAGTGGCGGGTCATCGAGTGCGACTGACGCAGGCCGGGCGCAAACGAGTCGAGGTCGTGGTACCCGCCCGCGACATCGCGCTCATCAAGCAGCTTGCCGAGCGGTTGCGGGCATCGCCGGCCGATGCAGCCAGGGCGCGGTCGCTGCTGGTCGCGGCCGTGGCGCAACCGCAGGCACGAACAGGAGCAGCGTTGATCGATCTGCTCCGCGGCATCCCGTCGGGCGGCATCGAGCTCGATCTAAAGCGGGATCGCACTCCGCTCCGGAACGTGGATCTCAGCGCGTGAAACGCTTCCTGCTCGATACGAATGTGATCAGCGAGCCGATGCGTCCGCGGCCGTCAGCCGCCGTGTTGCGATGGTTCGAAGTCCGCGATCACGCTGGGCGAACTGGTGGCCGGCATTCGGCGCCTCGAGTCGACCGCGCGTCGACGCGCGCTCGAGAAATGGCTGGGCGACGTGGTGGTGGCGCAGTTCCAGGGACGAATCCTCTCGTTCGATGCCGACGTCGCCTGGCGATGGGGCGTGCTCGTCGCCCGGGCGGCCAGCGCCAGACGCCCGCGCCCGGCGATCGATCTGCAGATCGCCGCCGTTGCCTCGCACCATGGGTTGGTGCTTGCGTCCCGCAACGCGCAGGATTTTGCGGGACTCGATCTCGACGTCCTGAACCCGTGGGCAGTGGGGTAGCTCGGCAATGCGCCGCGCACTCTGCTTGGACTGCCAAACGTCCGGGTGGAGGCTCAGGTCGGTCCATCTCAATTGAAGCATTGGTGGCGCGCGCTAGTTTGTAGCAAATCGCTTGCCGGCCCTGCGGGACGCCTTGACGAGCCGGCTCATGCCGCCCGCGACCGACTCCGGTTCCCAGCCAGAGTGGGCAGCGACCTCACGGCTCGACCTGAATCCCGCTCGGCGACCCTCAAGTCGTAGAGCATCTGCAGGTTCAGCCAGAACTCCGCACTGGTCCCGAGGAAATGGCCCAACCGAAGGGCGGTGTCGCCCGTCACTGCCCGCTGACCATTCAGGATCTGCGTCACCCGGTTCGTGGGTACCTTGATCCGACGGGCCAGCTCCGCTGCGCTCATGCCCAGCACGTCGAGCTGCTCTGCGAGGTGTCGGCCGGGATGGATCGGGGCGCGTGCCATGGTTGCCTCAGTGATAGTCCACGATCTCGACGTTGACGGGGCCGTCCGACTCATGGGGCCACTCGAAGCAGATTCGCCACTGATCGTTGATGCGAATGCTGAACTGACCGCCTCGGTCGCCCCTCAGCGCCTCGAAGCGGTTGCCGGGCAACGCGGCCAGGTCATTGAGCGAGACTGCGGCTTCGAGCTGGTCAAGCTTCATGGAGGCCCTCTCGGCAATGCCTTCAAACGCCTTGATCCGTCTGCAGGCGGCGAAATCGCGCGTCCGCTTGTTGCGGAACCCGCGGACCATGTCCGGATCAATCCTAGACGACCGTTATGAGTTACGTCAAGCGTAACGGACAACGACCGCAATGGGAGTGCGAAGCGCGCAATGGCGGCTGGGACGCCGCTCGCCAGGTGTCGGTCAGGGTGGAGCCGGGGCATGCCGCACTTTGGCCTGCGTAAGCCCGAACGTCCTCCCTCATTCCTGGTGCATTGGTCGAATTTCGCGTTACTTGCCCGCCGCCTTCTCCACCGTCCCCGCCTGCACCACCACAAGCTTGCCGGGATCGATGTGCCGCTTGATCGCCCCGTTGACCTCTTCACGGGTCATGGCCGCGATCCGCTTCGGGTACTCGTCGACGAACGACAGCGGCATGCCGCGGTTCAGCATCACGAGGATCGCCCCGGCCAGGCCGCCGCTGGTGGCGAGGCCCACCTGGTAGGTGCCGGCCAGTTCCGTCTTGGCGCGCGCCAGTTCGGCCTCGGTCACGCCATTGTTGCGCCAGTCCTCGAGCTCGCGCCGCGTCGACGCCAGGCCCTTGTCGAGCATGTTCGGTGCGAACGTCGCCTGCGCACTCCACGCGCCGTCGGCGAACGTGTCGTCTGTCAGGAACGACGAGATGCCGTAGGTCAGGCCTTCCTTGTCGCGCACGGTCGCCATCAGCCGGCTGGTGAATCCGCCGCTGCCGAGAATCCGCGTGCCGAGCCGCAGTGGCAGTGCGTCGGGATCCGCGTATTGGAGCTCGGTCGGCTGTCCCATGACGACGCTCACGCTCGGTTTGTCGGGCATGAAGATCGTCTCGGTCCGGGCCGCCGCAAGGGCAGGGGCCTTCGCAACTGCGCTAGGAATCGAGCCTCCGCTCCAGCCTGCGAACGCCTTGCGGATCTCGGCCTGTACCGCGGCCGGATCAACGTCGCCGACGATCACGAGCCGCATGCCGGTCGGGCCGTAATACTGCGAGTGAAACTGCTTCAGGTCCGCGACCGAGGTCTTGCCCATGTCCGCGAGGAACTGCTCGGGCGACGGCTGCCGATTCGGGTGGCCAGGCGGGAAGATCGCGCGCGAGAAAGCGTCGCTCGCACGGAAGTCCGGATCCTCGAGCTGCTGGCGGACGCCGCCTTCGATCTGCTTCTTCTGCTTGGCGAACTCGGCCTCGGCGAACGCGGGCTCACGCAGCTGCTCGGCCATCAGCGACACGACCAGCGGCAGGTCCTTGCGCAGGCACTTGCCGCCGATCTGCAGCGTGCTCGGGCCCACTCCGAACGACAGCATCGCGCCGACGCTGCCGAGCTTCTGGGCGATCGCAAACTTGTCCTGCTTCGTCGTGCCCTGGTCGAGCATCTCGCCCGTCAGCGTCGCGAGCGCCGAGTTGCCGGGTGGACTACGGTCGTCGCCGGCGCGCAGCGAGCCCGCGAACGTCACCACGTCCTTGACGTCGGTGCGGACGATGATGACGTCGATGCCGTTGATGTCGGCGCGGACTGCGTCTGCGGCGACGGAGGCCAGCGCCGCGCTGCCACCGAACAGGCAGGCCATGCACGCCACGAGGATCTGCAGGTGCTTCATCGGAAAGACTCGCATGCGGGTGCTCATCACTTCTGGACCGGCGCGGCCTGTTCGCTCGCCGCCGTCTCGGCGATTGGAACGAACCAGCCGGTCGTGCTCTTGTTCACGTCGAGGTAGGTGTTCGCGACGCGCTTCACGTCGGCGGGCGTGACTTTCTTCGTCGCGCCTTCGAGCGACTCGTACAGCGTCCAGTCCCCGGTCGCGATCGCCTCGTTCAGGTTGCTCGCGATCGCAAACGGTCCGTCGCGGCCGAAAGCCGTGGCCGCCGCGTATTTGCCGATCGCCGTGGCGACCTCTTCATTGGTGACGCCGTCCTTCTTCACGCGCTCGATTTCGGCCAGCACCACTCGTTCAACCTCGGCGTGCTCGACGCCCGGCGCGACGTACGCATTGATCTCGAACAGTGACGGGTCATGGTAGAAGCCCGCACTCGCGTCCGCGTTCAGCGTCAGATTCTTGTCCGTGAGCGCCTTGTAGAAGCGGCTCGTCTTGCCGCTGCCCAGGATCGACCCGAGTACGTCGAGCGCGACGTAATCCGCGCTGCGGCCGTCCGGACTCTTGAATGCGATGCCGACGACACCGACTTCGCCGGTGCGCCGCACCGTCACGCGCCGCGCCCCGGTCTGCTCGGGCTCGACGGTGTAGACCTTCGGGATCGGGTTGGGCGAGCGGGGGATGGCGCCGTAGTACTTGCGGACGAGCTCCAGCGCCGCCGCGGGCCGGATGTCGCCGATCACCGAGACCGTCGCGTTGTCCGGCCAGTAGAACGTGTCGTAGAAAGCCTTCAGCTTCTCGATCGGCACGTTCTCGATGTCGCTGCGCCACCCGATCGTCGAGTGGTGGTAGGGGTGCGCCATGATGGCGGTGGCCCAGATCTCCTTCTGCAGCGACTCGCGCGGGTCGTTCTCGCCCCGCTCGAACTCGTTGCGGACGACGGTCATCTCGGGTTGCCGATCTGCGTCGCGCAGCCACAGGTTACGCATCCGGTCCGCTTCGATCGCGACGTAGCCTTCGAGCGCATCCTTGCCGATCACCGCGTAGTAATTGGTCCGGTCGAGCCACGTCGTCGCATTCATCATCCCGCCGACGGTCTCGACGTACTGGTCGATGCTGTCTGCCCTTCTGCCGGTTGTGGTTCGGCGTGCCCTTGAACATCAGGTGCTCGAGCAGGTGCGTTGCCCCGGTTGTGCCCGTGACTTCGTTACGCGATCCCACGAGGTACGTGACCATGAACGTGACCACGGGTGCGGAGGTCTCGGGCATCACCAGCACCGTGAGGCCGTTCGACTCGAGCGTGTACTCGGAGATGGAGCCCACGGTCCGGACGTACTTGAAGCCCGGCACGCTTGCCGGCTTCGTGTCGTCGGCGTCGGCGCGCAATGGCGCGGCGGCGATGGTCAAGGCAAGCAAGGACGCGGCTATGAACTGCTTCATGGGGTAGGGACTCGTTTCCGGACGCGGCAGCTTACCCTACCAAAAGCGCGGTGAGGCAGCTCCGGGCGCGGCGGGCTTGCGGGCAGGGGGTGGATTCGCCAAAGTGCCGGTTCGCCCGCAACCACCAGGCAGATTCGTGGCCGCCGAAATCGACACCCGCCTCGCGAACCGTATCCTGCTGGGCCTGGTGCTCGGCGCCGTGCTCGGGACCATCGTACTGGTCATCGGCCGGTTCGCGCCGCAGGTGCTGGAGGCCTCGCAGTGGCTCGCCACCACCTGGCTCGACCCGATCGGCCAGGTATTCCTGCGGATGCTGTTCTTCGTGGTGATTCCGCTGGTGTTCGCGTCGCTCGCAAACGGGGTCGTGCAGCTCGGCGAGCTCTCGCACCTCGGGCCACTGGCCGGCCGCACGTTCACGCTGTTCTTCGTCAACATGGCGATCGCGGCGACGCTGGGCCTGCTGATGATGAACATCCTCCAGCCGGGCAATCATCTGGGGGAGGAGACCTCGGTACAGTTGATCGCGGAGTACAGCGGCCAGGCGGCGAAGCACGTCGAGACCAGCGAGGCCCGGCCGGCGATCACGCCGTCGGCCGTGGTCGAGATGTTCATGCCGCGCAACCTGTTCGGTGCATTCGTCGGCAACCAGCGCAACGTGCTCGGCGACGTACTGCCGCTGATCCTGTTCGCGATTCTGGTAGGTGCCGCGGGCCTGGGGCTGCCGGAGGAACGCAAGCACCGCCTGCAGTACGGGCTCGAGACCGTCAGCGAGCTGATGACCGGCATCGTGCACTTCGCGCTGAAGCTCGCGCCGATCGCCGTGCCCGCGATGATCTTCAGCGTGATCGTCAAGGTCGGCTTCGAGATCATCATTGCACTCGGCCTGTTCGTGATCGGCTGCGTTGCGATGCTGATGCTGCACCTGTTCGGCACGATGTCGCTGTGGCTCAAGTTCCTGGCGAAGCGCAGTCCGGCGCAGTTCTTCCGCGACATCAAGGACGTGCTGGTCACGGCGTTTTCCACGAGCTCGAGCAGCGCGACATTGCCCGCGGCACTCACTGCGGCGCGGGAGCGGCTCGGCATCTCGCCGTCGACCGCCGGGTTCGTGCTGCCGCTCGGCACCACCATGAACATGAGCGGCACGGCGCTGTACGAAGGCTGCGTCGTGCTGTTCGTCGCGCAGGTCTTCGGTGTGCATCTCGACCTCGCACAGCAGGCCACGCTCGTGTTCCTGTCCGTGCTGAGCGCGGTTGCGGTCGCAGCAATCCCAGGCGGGTCGCTGCCGCTGATCGCGGGCCTGCTGGTGGCGTTCGGCATCCCGCCCGAGGGCATCGGCATCATCCTCGGCGTCGATCGCATCCTCGACATGACGCGGACCATGACCAACGTCGGTGCGGACCTCGTGACGACGGCGGTAGTGGACGCGGGACAGCGCAGGCAGTACGGGAACTAGTCACCCGGCCACGGCTCCGCGGCTAGGTACAACCCGCGATCGGCTCACGATTCGCGCGAGGCTCCGGCACCGTATGCTTGGCCCGTACAGGGCCCGCTTCGTGGCCCTCGCTCCGCTGGAGGTGCCCGATGGACGCACTCCGGACAATCCTGGTGTTGATGGATCCCGGCGCCGAGTCGCAGCCCGCATTCGATGCCGCGATGGTGCTGGCGAAACGCTACGGCAGCCGTCTCGAGTTGCTGATCGGCGTGTTCCAGGACCTGCACGTCGCGTACTTCGAGCCGATGACGGCGACGCTGCAGGAGTTCCACGACGCGATCATGGCCGGGCATCGTGCCATGCTCGAGCGCTACGTGAAGATCGCCGGTGACGAAGGGGTCAGCGCCCTCGGCGAGGCCCTGTGGGGCACGCCGTTCCACGAGATCGTGCTCGCGCGCGTCGCGGCGACGCGTCCCGACCTGGTCGTGAAGCACAGCGTTTACCACAATCGGGTCGAGCGAACGCTGTTCACCGGCTCCGACTGGCACCTGATCCGCGACTGCCCGGTGCCGCTGCTGCTGGTCAAGGACCCGGCGCGACTCGTCGGCGCGCCAGTGCTGGTCTGCGTCGACCCGATGCACACGCACGACAAGCCCGCGGCGCTCGACCACCAGTTGCTGCGACACGGTGCGGAACTGGCGCAACGGCTCGGCGGCGAGCTGCATGCGCTGAACGTGTTCTCGATTCCGGCGCCGGTCGGCGTGATCGGTGACGCCTTCATCGCGTCGGCAGCGATGCCGCCGGTCGAGGAGTCGATCGAGATGGCCCGGCTGGCCTGCCGTTCGCTTGCGATCGCGAACGGTCTCGCGCTGGACAACATGTACTTCCGGGTGGGTGTGCCCGCGCGGGACATCGTCGCGATGGCGCGCGAGATCGACGCGGGGCTCGTGCTGATGGGAGCCGTGTCGCGTCGCCGTCTGGAGCGCTGGTTCGTCGGCAGCACCGCGGAGTCCGCGCTGGACCGTCTTCCCTGCAACGTCTGGGTCGAGAAACCAGCGCCGGCCGCGTAGCCGGTATCAGCGGATTCCGAGTGAATGGAGTCCGCCGAGCGCGACCTCGGTCGCGACGGCATTGTCTGTGAGTGCAGTAACGACGAACTCGTGTTCGTCGGCGTCGAAGTCTTCCCAGAAACCCGGCTGCCGGTCGAGGATCGATACCCCGGCTTCCGATGCGTCCGCGCCGGATTTCGCACGGGTTTCCAGTCTCGAGCGCAGCACCTCGCGTGGCGCAACGCAGTGCACGATCGCTGCCGGCACCGACCATTCACGCGCGAGTGCGAGCATGCGCCTGCGCTCGTCGCGCTTCAGGAACGCTGCATCCACGATCACGCTTTCACCGCCTGCGATTGCATCCGCCGCGCACTCTTCGAGCCGCGCGTAAGTGCGCACGGTGAATTCGCGCGTGTAGATCCCGCCATCGGGCGGCGAGCGGGAATCCTCGAGCGCACCCAGGCCCGCGAGCCGCTTGCGCTCGACGTCCGAACGTACGTGCAGCGCGTGGAGCTTCGCTGCCAGCTCACGGGCGATCCAGGTCTTGCCGGACCCTGAAAAGCCGCAGGTCAGCACCAGGCCGCCAGCTTTGCGCCGCGTGCGCTCCACGGCCCAGTCGAGGTACCGTCCAACGAGTTCGCTGTCGCGGGACCGTTCCGGGCTGCCGTCGCGCTCCTGCTGCGCGCGGAGCGCAGCGACCTTGGCTCGCACCAGCGCCCGATACGTTTCGAAATAGGGCAGCAACGGCAGCCCGCCGAAATCGCCGAGCACCTGGGTCCAGGCTTGCAGGAGCGTACGGCGCAGATCGGCGCGACCGTGCATCGCGAGGTCCATCGTCAGGAACGCGATGTCGTTGGTCACGTCGATGAACCGCAGCGCAGGGTCGAACTCGATGCCGTCGAACGGCGTCAGCGAGCCTTGCCAGCGAACGATATTGCCGCAGTGCAGGTCGCCGTGACATTCGCGTACGCGGCCCGCGTCGCGGCGTTGCTCGATGCGGGATCGGAGGCGGGCGTGGGTCTCGTCGACCCATCGTCGCAGTATCGCGAGCGAGTCAGTCCAGCGCCCGGCCTCAGGCAGCCGTTGCAGCTCCGCGAAATTGTCGCCGATCACGCGGCACACGGTTTCGGGCGAGCCATACGTGCTCGCCGGATCAACTCGCGCTGCGTCTGCATGGAAGCGCGCAACGTGTTCGCCGAGTGTCGCGACCTCGGACGCATCGACGGCACGCGCCGCCACGAGCGCGTCGAGCTCGTCGCGCGGGTCGAACTGTCGCATGCGTACGGCATGCTCGAGCACCTCACCGGTTCCGTCGACGCGCGGAGAGTCCGGGGGGCCGTTGATCGTCGCGACGCCAAGGTACAGGTCCGGCGCGTACCGGCTGTTCAGCCGCACTTCTTCGGCGCAGCAACGGCGGCGCAGGTCCGGCGTCGAGTAGTCGAGGAAACTGAGCCGCAGCGGCTTCTTGATCTTGTAAGCATACGCCCCGGTCAGCAGGACCCATGAAATGTGGGTCTCGGCGCACCCGGATCGGGGTCACGACCGCGTGCGGGTAGGCCTCCGGGGCGAGCAGTCCGTCGATGATGGGGCGGATGACCGGCATGGTGCGGCGGCGGCCGGCGACTTTGCAGGCGAAAGCGCCGCATTTGGCACTCACGCGCGGCCGTCCCTGCAGTGTACCCTTGGAGACGTCGGATCGAGTCCCTGCGGGCAATACTTATGTTCGCGGGCGGGCTGGGTTCGACAATGAACTCGTCCTGCAGGGGAAACAGCAGAGAAGGACAAACATCGTGACCATTCCCGTTCAAATCACGTTTCGTCACATGGAATCTTCCCAGGCCGTCGAGACCCGGGTGCGCGAACTCGCGAACCATCTCGGCGTGTTCAGCGACCGGATCACGTCCTGTCGCGTGGTCGTCGACTCGCCTCACCGTCACCAGCACCAGGGCAAGGTCTTCAACGTCAAGGTCCAGCTGATGCTGCCCGGCGACGACGTGGTCGTCGACATGGAGCGTCCTGAGCGCGACGGGCACGAAGACATCTACGTCGTGCTCCGTGACGCATTCGACGCCGCGAAGCGCCAGCTCCAGGCGCGCATGTCCACGCTGCGCAACGACGAGAAGCGACGCGAGAAGTTGTCGTAAAGGGGCTGCGGGGCCCGCGGTGGCGGATCCGCCTGGCACGGGCGCGATGAGCGGCTGGGAGCACTTCGCGCATGGGGCGGATATCGGCATCCGGGGCCACGGTGCCACGCCGGACGAGGCCTTTGCTCGGGCGGCGCTCGCGCTGACCGCGGTAGTCACCGACCCGTCGCAGGTTCGCCAGGATGCCTCGGTGCGGATCGAGTGCCGCGTGCCCGACCGCGAACTCCTGCTCTTCGAGTGGCTCAATTCCCTCGTCTTCCACATGGCCACGCGCCGCATGCTGTTCTCCCGATTCGACGTGCGCCTCGAGGGCGACGCGCTCATCGCGGACGCCTGGGGCGAGCCCGTGGACGTCGCACGCCATGCGCCGGCGGTCGAGGTGAAGGGCGCCACGCTCACCGAACTCGCGGTCCGGCAGGCGCCGGACGGTCGCTGGCTCGCACAATGCGTGCTGGACGTGTAATGGCGCCGTCCGCCTCATGAATCTCGCAGGCCTGCAGAAGGATTCGGACTTCCGGTGGATCGTCGAGCCCACGGGAGCGATGCGAGTGCCCGCCGTGCTGTATGCAGACGAGGCATTGCTGCGCGACATGGACGACAAGGTCCGTCAGCAGATCTGCAACGTGGCTTCGCTGCCCGGCATCGTCGGCGCCGCCTATGCGATGCCGGACGCGCACTGGGGCTACGGCTTCCCGATAGGAGGCGTCGCGGCGTTCGACGCGGAGCAGGGCGGCGTGGTGTCCGCAGGCGGCGTCGGATTCGACATCTCCTGCGGTGTCCGCACGCTGCTCACCGGTCTCAGGCGCGACGCGGTCGTGGCCGTGCAGCATGCACTGGCCAACGAGCTTGCACGTGCGATCCCCGCCGGTGTCGGCAGCACGGGACAGTTGCGCCTTTCGAGTGACGAGATGGACGCCATGCTGACGCGCGGCGCGCGGTGGGCGGTGAAGCGCGGCTACGGCGATGCGGGCGATCTCGCGCACATCGAGGAGGAAGGCTGCATCGCGGGTGCGGAGCCCGAGTCGATTTCACAGCGCGCGCGACAGCGGCAGCGTGACGAGATGGGCACGCTCGGCTCGGGCAATCACTACCTCGAGGTGCAGTCGGTCACGGAAGTCTTCGATCGCGGCATCGCGGCGGGCTTCGGGCTCGAGGTCGGCGAAGTGGTGGTGAGCATCCATTGCGGGTCGCGAGGTCTCGGCCACCAGATCGGCACGGACTACCTGCGCGACATGGCGCTCGGGGCGCCGTCCTGCGGCATCCATCTGCCGGATCGCGAACTGGCCTGCGCGCCGCTTCGCTCGGAGCTCGGGCAGCGCTACCTCGGCGCGATGCGGGCCGCGATGAACTGCGCGCTCGCGAACCGCCAGATCCTCACGCACCTGTGCCGCGACTCGTTCGCGCGGATCCTGCCGGGCTCGGACCTGAGGCTGCTGTACGACGTGTCGCACAACATCTGCAAGGAAGAGGTTCACGCCGTGGGCGGCGCGAGCCGGCGCCTGTTCGTGCACCGCAAGGGCGCGACGCGAGCGTTCGGGCCGGGGCACGCGGCGGTGCCCGAGTCGATGCGCGCGCACGGGCAACCGGTGCTGATCGGCGGCTCGATGGGCACGGCATCCTACGTGCTGTGCGGTGCGCTGTCCGGGGAGAGTCTCTCGCTCAGCTCAGCCTGCCATGGCGCGGGCCGCAGCATGTCGCGTCACCAGGCGACCCGGCAATGGCAGGGCCGGCAACTGGTCGATCAGCTTGCCGCGCGCGGGATACTGATTCGCAGCCCGTCCCTGCGTGGCGTGGCGGAAGAGGCGCCGGGCGCGTACAAGGACGTGGCGCGCGTGGTGGATGTCGCGGAGCGCGCGGGGCTCGCTCGCAAGGTGGCGCGCCTCGAGCCGCTCGTCTGTGTGAAGGGGTGACGTGATGATTGATGCATTGTTGTTCGCACCGCAGGCCTCGCGCGAGTTCGGCGAGCGTGTCGCGGGCGCGCTGGGCATGGCCGCTGTCACCGATGGAGGAGCGCGAGTTCGAGGGCGGCGAGCACAAGACGCGGCCGCTGGTCAGCGTGCGCGGCCGCCGCGTGTTCGTCATCCAGTCGCTGAGTGGTGACGACGCCGGCAGCGCCAACGACCGCCTGTGCCGCCTGTTGTTCTTCATCGCAGGCCTGAAGGATAGCGGTGCGGCGAGCGTCACGGCGTGCACCCCTTTCCTTGCATATGCGCGCAAGGACCGTCGCACCAAGGAGCGTGATCCCGTCACGCTGCGCTACGTCGCGCAGGTCATCGAGGCCGTCGGCACCGATCACCTGATCGGGCTCGATGCGCACAACCTCGCTGCGTTCGAGTGCGCGTTCCGCTGCCCCGTGGATCACCTGGAGGGGGCGCCGCTGCTTGCTACCCATCTCGCGGCCGGCGCGGGCGACATGCCTGTCTGCATCGTGTCGCCCGATATCGGCGGCGCAAAGCGGGCACAGCGCGTTCAGGAGATCCTCGCTGCACGAACGGGGCGCGAAGTCGGGTTCGCGTTGATCGAGAAGCGGCGCAGCGGTGGCGTCGTCAGCGGAGGCGAGCAGGTGATCGGGCCGGTCGCCGGCTGCCGCGCGGTGATCGTAGATGACCTGATCAGTGCCGGCACGACGCTGATGCGCGGCGTGAAGGCGTGCCGCGCGGCAGGCGCGGCGCGGGTGGACGCATTCGCGACACACGGCGTGTTCGTGCCCGAGTCGCAGCAGTTGCTCGGTCCCGACGGGCCGGACAGCCTGATCGTCACCGACTCGATCCTGCCGACGCGGATCGGCAGCGGGGGCGCGGCGCGTTCGCCGGTCGTGCTGCGCGCGTCCAGCCTCTATGCGGAGGCCATCCGACGCATCTGCGAGGGCGGATCCGTCGTGGCGCTGCGCGAAATGCGCGGAGGCGCCGTTTCGAAGGCCTAGGCCTCGGGCAAGGGAGCGGGTGACACGGTCTCTGGCGCCAGGTTCGGCACCTCTTCGAGATATTCGCGTGCGCGGGCCCGCCAGTCTTCCGGTGTGCCGCCGTCGGGCTCGCTGGCCCGCCACACGTAGAGTTTTGCGCGCGACGTTGCGCGGTGCCCGCGGTAGAAGTCGAGCAGCGCCGGCGACGCGTCGTCCGCGAGCTTCCGCAGGCATTGATCCCGCAGTCGGCGGCCCGCTGCGGCATGGCCGATTCGTCCGCACTCGAGTTCGAGGAAACTCAGTTCCTCGGCGCGGTCCAGGATCCTGAGCTCACGATCGAACTCCAGGCAATCGATCACTGCCGGCGGATCCGAGACCAGGATGTGCTCCGGCCGCAAGTCGCCGTGCGCCTCGACGACACAGCCGCGGGCCGTGCGTGAATCGAGTTCCACTGCAAGCCGATCGATCGCCTGCCGCTGCTGTGCGGCGAGCCGTGCCGCGCGCTCTTCGTCCAGCGCGCGAATGACGGCGTGATTGGCTTCGACCTGCCTGTGCAGTCTTCGCCCAAGTTCGCCAGGGTTCGTGATCGCCGGCGGCGAGCCCGCGTAGAACGCCGCCAGTAACGTCGTCACGCGCCCGAGTTCAGAGTCGCCGACCTCGCCGCGCTCGAGCGCCACGTCGAGCATCCAGCGACGATCGAGGCGCCGCATCTCGACGAGCCAGTCGACGGTCTCGCCGGCCCCACCGATCGCCAGGCATCCGTCCGTTTCCAGCGTCAGTGCGACCGTGCGCAGGTAGACGTCGGATGCGAGACGGCGATTCAGGCGGACTTCGGATTCGGAGTCGGCGCGACGCGCGGCGATCGAACCATAGTCCATCGGGTCGCGCCGCACCGGCTTGCGCAGCTTGTACGCACGCTGGCCGACCAGGAATACCCACGCGAAATGAGTCTCCACGGCCTCGTCCCCGGGGCCGCAGCGGCTGCGGAGGAACGCCACCTTGTCTGCGAGGCTGGCCGGCACGAGACCAGCTTAGCACTTAGGTACATACGCGAATGACACGCGCCGGCGAGCGTCGGAACATGGCAGATGTCCGCAAGACAAAGCCCATGACGCGCGTATTCGACGATCGCGAGGACGCGGGCCGCGCGCTCGCCAGGGCGCTCGCAGCCTATCGACGCGCCGCGGAAACGATCGTGCTCGCACTGCCGCGCGGCGGCGTCCCGGTAGCGTTCGAGATTGCGCAGGCGCTCGGCCTGCCGCTCGACGTGCTGGTCGTGCGCAAGCTTGGCCTGCCGTCGCAGCCCGAGCTCGCGATGGGCGCGATCGCGAGCGGCGGCGCGATCGTGCTGAACGAGGACGTGCTGCGCTTCGTGGCCGGGCGCCGCGAGGATCTCGAGCAGGTCAGGCGCCACGAGCAGGCCGAGCTCGAGCGCCGCGAGCGGCAATATCGCGGCAATCGTCCGCCGCTCGAGATGGCGGGCCGCGTCGGCATCCTCGTCGATGACGGACTCGCGACGGGCGCGACGATGGAAGTGGCCGTCCGGGCACTGCAGGCGCTCGGCGCGAAGCGCGTGGTCGTCGCCGTCCCGGTCGCGTCGACGCAGGCCCTCGACCGCATCGCGGCCGTCGCCGACGACGTCGTCTGCCTCGAGGCGCCGACATGCTTCAGCGCCGTCGGGCAGTGGTACCGGGATTTCGGTCAGACCTCAGACGCGGAAGTGGAGGAGCTGCTCGCAAGAGTGCCGCCTGAGGTCGATGGCAGCGCCAAAGCCCCGTGATACGCTCGAACGTGCCTCCGGGCGCAGGGAGACGCAGATGAGTGAACTCGGTCCCGAAGTCATCCGCATCGACGAATTCAACGGTCGCGAGGAACCGCTGGGCCTCGATCCGGCGCGGCTCGTCACGGGCAGTCCGGTGCCGACACAGCACGTGCGCAACCTCTACACGGACGACAGCGGCCGGTTTTTCGGCGGCATCTGGCGCAGCAGCCCCGGCGCCTGGCACGTCACCTACACCGAGAACGAGCTCTGCGTGTTGACCGAAGGGCGCGTCAGGATCTCCGACGACCACGGGCGCTCGTGGACTTTCGGGCCGGGCGACTGCTTCGTGATGCCGGCTGGCTTCCGTGGCGTCTGGGAAGTGCTGGAGCCGGCCCGCAAGTTCTACGCCATCTACGAACCACCGCAGCCCGGTTGAGCGGGCCACGCTGCACCCGAATCGTGCGTTGCGATGCAGCAATCCGCCGCGTTGCGCCCGATTGGTGCAGCCGCCTGGCTCGACGTCAGTAATTTCAAGATCTTACGGCTGGCACGAATCCTGCTAGCTTTCCCGGCAGCGGCGGGGAGCCGGCTGACCGGGTGCCATTCGTGTCGTGTCTGCTACAATCGCGCTCATGGACGGCTTCCCTGTGTAGTTTTAACGCAACGAAGGGGTTCTTCATGAAATTGACACAAGGCATGGCGGCGCTGGTGCTGCTGACGTCGGCTGCGGTGGCCCACGCCGAGTTTTCCGGCACGGTCACGGCTACGAGCGACTACGACTGGCGCGGCGTGACGCAGACCGCCCAGGATCCGGCCCTGCAGGGCAGCCTCGACTACGCGTCGGACATCGGCTTCCACATGGGGGCCTGGGCGAGCAACGTCGACTTCGGCGGCGGCGATCCCAATATCGAGATCGACCTGTACGCGGGCTGGGGCGGCGGCGAGACGATCGTGTGGGACACGGGCATCGTCTACTACACCTACGCGGGCGAGAGCAGTTTCAACTTCCCGGAGATCTACGGCAGCCTCGGCTGGGAGTGGATCACCGGCAAGATCTCGTATTCATGGGACTTCGCCGGCACGGGCGACAATGCCTTCTACTACGAGGGCAACGTCGACTACCCGCTGCCCGCCAACTTCAGCCTGCTCGGCCATCTCGGCTACAGCGACGGCGACGGCATCGAGTCCGCTTACGGCCAGGACAACTACATGGACTGGTCGGCCGGCATCGGCTACACGTGGGGTCACTTCGACTTCGCGCTGAAGTGGGTTGACGGCGAGGACCTGAAGACACTGCGCGACACGCCGGACGACATTTCCAGCACCGAGGCGCGTGCGATCTTCTCGGTCTCGACCACGTTCCCCTGGAGCAAGTCGGAGCCCGTCACGAGCGAGTCGGAAGCCAAGGCCGCCGGCCAGTAAGCTGACGGCGCAACTGAACCAGCGCCAACGAAAAACGCCCGGTCCTCGCGAGGGGGCCGGGCGTTCTTGTTCTGGTGCTGCTCGTCGAGGTGCTCGATGACGGCGAGGTTGCGCTACGTCGAGCGCACGAGCTTCGGCTTTGCGGGCCTGCCCACAAGGTCGGCGGGCGCGGGCCGCAACCCGGGATGGGCAACCAGCATCGACTGTATGCGAGCCGGTACGTCCCTGATGCAAGCGAGCAGGTCCTGGCCGCGCACGGGTCGCGACAGCAGGTAACCCTGCAGGTAGGTCGAACGGTGCCGCAGCAGTGTCGCGAGCTGCTCGGGGCGCTCGATGCCCTCCGCTGTCATTTCCAGGCCGAGGTTGCCGCACAGCGCGGCGATCGCGTCTGCAATGACCCGCGAGCGCTCGTTCGTGTCGATGCTCGCGATCAGGCTCTGGTCGAGCTTGACGCGCGTGAGAGGCAGGCGCTCGAGCGACGCCAGCGACGAGTATCCGGTACCGAAGTCGTCGAGCGCGATGCCGATTCCGCATTCCCGCAGCTGCCGGACCACATCCACCGTGGCACGACCGGTCTGCAGCACATTCTCGGTCAATTCGATCTCGATGCACCGCGCAGGCAACCTGTGCTCGTCGAGCAGTCCCTGTACCCGGCGCAGGAACTGCGTATCGAGGACCTGGCGAGCCGACGCATTGATCGCCACACGCACTTCCGGCCACTCGCCGTGGTGCCATTGCGCCGCTGCCTCGATGGCGGTGCGCAGGACCCAGTCGCCGATCTCGATGATCAGCCCGGATTCCTCGGCAACCGCCAGGAACTCGGCCGGTGAGGCGAGCCGCCCGTCCGGCAGGCGCCAGCGCAGCAGCGCCTCGACCAGTCCGACCTCCAGAGTCTGGACGTGAACCTCGGGCTGGAACACCAGCTCGAGTTCGCCGCGCTCCACGGCGCGACGCAGGCCCTGCTCGGTCGAAAAGCGCGAGGTGGCCGCGGCAAGCAGATCAGGAGTGAAGACGCTGAGCTGGCTGCGCCCGAGGGCCTTCGCACGAAACAAGGCGGCATCGGCTGCACGGAGCAGTGACTCCGCGTCCTCGGCGTGCATGGGGAAATAGCTCACGCCGATGCTGATGCTCATCAGCAGGTCACGTCCGTCGACCACCAGCGGTTGCTGGAATGCACGCTCGAGCGCCAGGCCCGCGTCGCGGATCTGCTCGACGCTGTCCGCGCTCGCGACGACCACGGTGAACTCGTCGCCGCCGAGGCGCGCGGAGAAGCCGTAGGGCGCGGCAACTTCCTCCAGCCGGTGGGCCACGCTCTGCAGCACACGGTCGCCGTAGGCGTGGCCGACGCTGTCGTTCAGGTTCTTGAAGTTGTCCAGGTCGAGAAAGTAGACACCGACATAACGGCTCTCCGCTTCCGCATTGCGCAGCGCAGCCGCCAGCTGCGCAAAGAGCTGGCGTCGATTGGGCAGTTCGGTCAGCGGATCGTGTTCGGCCAGATGCAGCAGCTGGCGTGTGCGCTCTTCCACCCTCGCTTCGAGCTCGCCCTGGTACTCGCGGGTGACGACCTGTGCCGCGGCGAGGCGCTCGGCCATCTGGTTGAACGACACCGCCAGCGAATCCAGCTCCTTGACGCCGCCGCGTGCAACGCGAATGTCGGTGTCGCCCTCCGCGATCCTGCGCGACGCCAGCATCAGGCGGCGCACCGGGCCGACGATCCGCACGAACATCGTCGCGGACACCAGCAGCAGCAGGGCCAGCACGCCGGCGCTCATCCACGCGAAAGTGGCGCGCTGGCCGGGCTCCTCCATGTGTTCCGACGTCGTACTGATCGTGCTGGGCTGCAGCGCAGGTGCGTCCGCTGGCTCAAGTGCAGCTGGAGCGACCGCCCGGGTCCGCATCGTGGTCGTCTTGCGCTTGCGAGTGACCTTTTCTCCGGCCGATGCCGCCAGCGCTGTATTCGCCGCCCGGAAACTCTCGATGGCCTGGCTTCGCTGCCGGTCGGCCTCGAGCAGGGACTCGCGCGCCGCCACCAGCAGCCGGGCATCGTCGCTGTTGCGCTGCATCCAGTCGGCGCCCTGGGATCCGCCCAGCGACTGCTGGTTGTCCTGCAGCGATTTCAGCAGCGCCGCTTCGTGGGCCGTGATCGCTGCAACGTCGCCATCGTCGTAACCGCGCGGCGTCGCGAAACTCGACAGGTCCTTGCGAATCTCGTCGAGGTGGTGGCTGATCTCGATCAGCGACCCGCGCGCCACGACTCGTCCGAAGATCTTCCAGGCCCGGTCCAGCGTGGCCTTGAACCTCGCATCGAGCGCCTCGAAGTGTTCCCAGCACTCCTGCAGATGGGCGTGCCTGGCATCCGCAATCCGTACCAGTTCCTCGGCCAGCGCCGCGTGCCGTTCGGTGGTCTCCCTGAGATTGCGCAGCCTGGTGGAACTGACGTGAGGTCGGACGGCGGCAAAATATGCGGCGCTCTCTGCCTGCAGGTCCCTGGCCGCTGCGTCCAGCTGGCTCACGGGTTCCGGGCCCGGGTCCTCCGCGCGGGACAGCGCCGCATGACCGAAACGCTCGACGGCCGACACGAGTGCCGCGGAAGAAATGCGCTCGATCGACTCGACCACCACTGGCTCGACGGTCACGACGGGATCCGCGGTGGCGACGGGCGGCGCGGCCACCGGGCGGATTTCCGTGGTGTGCACCACGAGCGTGCCGTGCTCCGCCATGAAGTTGGCCGCCAGTGCGAACGCCGCGACGGCGGCACAGGCCACCGCCAGGTGCGCTGCGATTCCCGGCTGCCGCCGCGTGTTGCGCGCGGCAGCGTGCTCGGACGGCTCCGCAGGTTCGTGAGGCGCGGTCACGAATTGTTCGTCATGGTAATCGTCATTGTCCGGGCGGCCGGTCCGCGCCATTCCGCGCCGGTCTCGGGCGGATCCGGACGCCGCGACCTGCTTTGACGGCGAGCGTAGCCGACAGTCCGCGCGCCAAAGCGTGAGCCGCATCTCATTGCCATCGCTGCCTGGTCACCGCGGCCCGCGGGATCGCCGGTCGGTCTCGTCACGCCGTTTCCTTCAGCACCTCGGCCAGCTTGCCGAACAGCTCATCGACGTGGCTCTTCTCGATGACCAGCGGCGGCGACAGCGCGATGATGTCGCCGGTGGTCCGGATCAGGATTCCCTTCTCGAACGCGCGCACGAACACGTCGAACGCGCGGGCGCCAGGCTTGCCCGGGATCGAGGCGAGTTCGACCGCGCCGATGAGCCCGAGGTTGCGCAGGTCGATCACGTGCGGCAGGCCCTTCAGCGAGTGCACTGCATCGGCCCAGTACTCGGCCATGTCGTTGGCGCGCGTGAGCAGTCCTTCGCGGCGGTAGATCTCCTGTGTCGCGATACCCGCCGCGCACGCAACCGGGTGCGCCGAGTACGTGTAACCGTGGAACAGCTCGATCGCGTTTTCCGGCCCCTGCATGAATGCTTCGTAGATCTGCCTGGTTGCCGCCACGGCGCCCATCGGCACCGCGCCGTTCGTCAGGCCCTTCGCCATCGTGATCATGTCGGGCAGCACGTCGAAGCGTTGTGCCGCGAACGGTGTGCCGAGGCGGCCGAAGCCGGTGATCACCTCGTCGAAGATCAGCAGGATGCCGTGCTTCGTGCAGATCTCGCGCAGGCGCTTGAGATAACCCTGGGGCGGCATCAGCACGCCGGTGGAGCCTGCGACGGGCTCGACGATCACGGCGGCGATGTTGCTCGCATCGTGCAGCGCGACGATCCGTTCGAGCTCGTCCGCGAGGTGCGCGCCCCAGGCCGGCTCGCCGCGCGTGTATGCGTTGTGCGCGAGGTCGTGCGTGTGCGGCAGGTGATCGACGCCCGGCAGCTGCGTGCCGAAGAACTTGCGGTTGTTGACCATGCCGCCGACCGAGATACCGCCGAAGCCGACGCCGTGATAGCCGCGCTCGCGGCCGATCAGCCGGGTGCGCGTGCCCTCGCCGCGGACGCGGTGGTACGCGAGCGCGATCTTCAGCGCGGTGTCGACCGATTCGGATCCCGAGTTCGTGAAGAACACGTGATCGAGACCCTGGGGCAGCCAGTGCACCACGTCGTTCGCGAGCTGGAACGCGCCCGGATGTCCCATCTGGAACGGCGGCGCGTACTCCATCTCGGCGATCTGGCGGCTGACCGCTTCGGCGATCTCCTTGCGGCCGTGGCCGGCATTCACACACCAGAGGCCTGCCACGCCGTCCAGGATCTGGCGCCCCTCGGGCGTCCAGTAATGCATGCCCTTCGCCTTCGCGAGCAGCCGGGGCTTCGACTTGAACTGCCGGTTCGCCGTGAACGGCATCCAGAAGGCTTCGAGCTCGGCGCGGTCGAATTTCGGCTGGACGGACATGGCGGTGTTCCGGGAGGGTGGGGAGACTCCCGATGATAAGAAAAATTGACACCCACCTCAAACGACGTCGAAAATTCCGCTACTTACGCGCTTCGTGTGCAGGATATTGAACACCCCGTGACCGGCATGACCCTCGACGTCGGTGCCCACCTGCGTGCCGTGCGCACGATGTACGGCCTCTCGCAGCGCGAGCTCGCCAAGCGCGCCGGGGTCACCAACGGCTTGATTTCGCTGATCGAGCAGAACCGCGTCAGCCCCTCGGTGAGCTCGCTGAAGAAGGTGCTCGAGGGTATCCCGATGTCGCTGGCCGAGTTCTTCACGCTCGACCTGTCGGCGAGCCCGCAGGTGTTCTACAAGGGCGACGAGCTCACCGACCTCGGTGATCGCAGCGTGTCGCTGAAGCTCGTTGCCGCCCGCCGCCCGAATCGTGCGATGTCGGTGATGCACGAGCGCTACGCGCCGGGAGCCGACACCGGCGCGGACATGCTGCGCCACGAAGGCGAGGAGGGCGGCGTGGTCGTGCGCGGACGTATCGAGCTCACGATCGGCGGCGAGACCCGGGTGCTCGGCCCCGGCGATGCGTACTACTTCACCAGTGCGATTCCGCACCGGTTCCGCAACGTCGGCAACGAACCGTGCGAGATCATCTCCGCGAGCACGCCGCCGACTTTCTGAGGCAGCAGCCATGACCGACACTCATGTCCACTGGCACGAGCGCGCCCGGGCGCTCGAAATCGAAGGCCGTGCGTTCATCGACGGCCGCTACGTGCACGCCGCTACCGGCGAGACGTTCGACTGCGTGAGCCCGATCCACGGGCGCGTGATCGCGAAGGTCGCCTCGACCGGCGCGGCCGACGTCGATCGTGCCGTCGCAGCGGCGCGGCGGTCGTTCGACAGCGGCGCGTGGTGCCGGCAGCCGCCGCGCGAGCGCAAGCGCGTGCTGCTGCGCTTCGCCGAGCTGATCCTCGAGCACCGCGACGAGCTTGCGCTGCTCGAGACGCTCGACATGGGCAAGCCGATCTCCGACAGCCTCGCCGTCGACATACCGTCCACCGCGCGCTGCATCACCTGGTACGCGGAAGCGATCGACAAGATCTACGACGAGGTCGCGCCGACGAGCCACGATGCGCTCGCGCTGATCACGCGCGAACCGATCGGCGTCGTGGCCGCGATCGTGCCGTGGAACTTCCCGCTGATCATGGCGGCGTGGAAGATCGCTCCCGCGCTCGCGGCCGGCAACTCGTTCATCCTGAAGCCTTCGGAGAAATCGCCACTCACCGCCATCCGCCTCGGCGAGCTCGCGTCGCGCGCCGGCATTCCGGATGGCGTGTTCAACGTGTTGCCGGGGTTCGGCCACACGGCAGGGCAGGCGCTCGCGATGCACATGGACGTGGACTGCATCGGGTTCACGGGCTCGACCCGCACCGGCAAGCTGATGCTGCAGTACTCCGGCCAGTCGAACATGAAGCGTGTCTGGCTCGAATGTGGCGGCAAGTCGCCGAACATCATCCTCGCTGACTGCCCCGACCTCGATCGTGCCGCGGAGGCCGCGGCGTCCGCCATCTTCTTCAACCAGGGCGAGATGTGTTCCGCGGGCTCGCGGCTGATCATCGAGGAGAGTGTGCGTGACGCCGTGCTCGAGAAGGTCGTCGCGGCCGGCCGCAAGCTCGTGCCGGGCGACCCCCTCGATGCGGCTACCCGGCTCGGCGCGATCGTCGACGACGTGCAGTTGCAGACCGTGCTCGGGTACATAGATGCCGGCCGTGAGGATGGCGCGCGGTTGCTCGCAGGCGGCAGGCGTGCGCGCCAGGAGTCGGGCGGTTTCTACGTGGAGCCCACGATCTTCGGCGAAGTGCGCCCCGACATGCGGATCGCGCGCGAGGAGATCTTCGGGCCGGTGCTGGCGGCAATTACCGTGCGCGACGCCGACGAGGCCGTGCAGGTGGGCAACTCCGTGATCTACGGTCTCGCGGCCGCCGTGTGGACGCGCGACATCACGCGTGCACACCGCATTGCCCGGGCGCTGCGCTCCGGCATGGTCTACGTGAACTGCTACGATGCCGACGACATCACCGTACCGTTCGGCGGCTTCAAGCAGTCGGGCACTGGCCGCGACAAGTCGCTGCACGCCTTCGACAAGTACACTGAACTCAAGACCACCTGGATCGACCTGTCGTGAGCGACTACAAGAACGTCACGTTCGACGAGATCGAGGTTGGCGCCTCGGCGAGCGCGCAGCGCGCCCTGACCCAGACGGAGATCGAGGCGCTGGTGCTGGTGTCCGGTGACATCGAGCCGTTCCAGCTAGAGGACCCGGGCGCCACGTCCACCCAGCTGCTGAGCGTGGATGCGGTGGGCGTCAGCGCGGTGATCTCGGGCCTGCTCGAGCGCAGGTTGCCGGGGCCGGGTACGCGGATCGTATCGATGCAGCTCGAGTACGCGGGCCAGGTGCAGGTCGGCGAGAATCTCTCGGCGTCGGTCACCGCGCGTGCAAAACACGCCAACAGCGGCTACGTCGAGTTCGACTGCGATGCCCGTGTCGGGGACCGTCGCGTACTGTGGGGACGGGCCGTGGTCGAGGCGCCGCGCCGCCGGCTCGCCTACTCCGACATCGCCACGCCGGAAATCATCCTGCGGCGCAACGACATATTCGCGCGGCTGCTGCTCGACTGCGAGCCGCTCGAGGCGGTGAGCTGCGCCGTCGCGCACCCATGCGATCGTGATTCACTGCTCGGTGCGCTCGAGGCGGCACGGCGCAACCTGATCGTCCCGGTGCTCGTCGGCCCGCCTGCACGGATCCGGGCCGTGGCGGACACGAACGGCGTGGACATCTCGGCTCTCAGGATTGTCCCGACCGAGCACAGCCACGCATCGGCTGCGGTCGCCGCCGGCCTCGCCCGCGCCGGCGAAGTCGAGATGCTGATGAAAGGCAGCCTGCACACGGACGAGATCCTGGCCCAGATCATCTCGGCCCAGTCGGGGTTGCGGACCGAGCGCCGCGTGAGCCACGTGTTCGTGATGGACGTGCCGGCGTACGACCGGATGCTGCTCGTCACCGACGCGGCGATCAACATCGAGCCGACGCTGGCCGAGAAGGCGGACATCGTGCGCAACGCGATCGACCTCGCGCACGTGCTCGGCATCGCCATGCCGAAGGTCGCGATCCTCTCTGCCGTCGAGATGGTCAACCCGAACATCGGCTCGACGCTGGACGCGGCGGCGCTCTGCAAGATGGCCGACCGGGGGCAGATCCAGGGCGGCATCCTCGACGGTCCGCTGGCGTTCGACAACGCGATCAGCGAGCATGCCGCCCGCACCAAGGGCATCAAGTCGCCGGTCGCCGGGCGGGCCGACATCCTGATGGTGCCCAACATCGAGTCGGGCAACATGCTCGCCAAGCAGCTGCAGTATTTCGCCGGTGCCGACAGTGCGGGCGTCGTGCTCGGAGCGCGCGTGCCGGTCGTGCTCACCAGCCGCGCCGACAATGTGCGGATGCGCATCGGCTCCGCGGCGGTCGCAAAGCTGCTTGCACACGCCCGCCGCAAGCCGGGATGGAGGGGCCTGCAGTGAGCGGCGGCGGGGACGCGATCGTCGTCCTGAACGCCGGCTCCTCGAGCGTCAAGTTCTGCACGTTTCGGCGGCCGGGAGGCGCGCTGCAACACGAGCTGCGCGGACAGATCTCCGGGCTCGGCACGGAGCCGCACCTCGCAGTGAAGCACGGCGCAACGGTCATCGCAGATCGTACGCTCGGCGACGGACCGATGAGTCACGAGGCCGCGCTCGGCCTGCTGCTCGATTTCCTGGCCGAGGAACTGGGTGGCTTGCACATCGCCGGCGTCGGTCACCGCGTGGTGCATGGCGGTCTGGAGTTCATGGCGCCGACGCGTGTGGATGTCCAGGTGATCGAGCGGCTCGAAAAGTACGTGCCGCTCGCGCCGCTGCACCAGCCGCACAACCTGGCCGCGATCCGCCTGCTGCTCGAGCGGCTGCCGGGAGTGCCCGAGATCGCGTGCTTCGACACGGCGTTTCACCGCACGATTCCTGAGGTCGCGCAACTCTTTGCACTGCCGCCGCGCTTCGCGGAGGCAGGCGTGCGGCGCTACGGTTTCCACGGCCTGTCGTACGAGTACGTGGCCTCGGTGCTGCCGGCGCTCGATGGCCGCGCCGCGCAGGGCCGCACCGTGGTGTTCCACCTCGGCAACGGCGCCAGCATGTGCGCACTGCAGGCCGGTCGCAGCGTCGCGACGACGATGGGCTTCACCGCGGTCGAAGGCCTGCCGATGGGCACGCGCAGCGGCTCGATCGATCCCGGCGTGCTGCTGTTCCTGATGGACGAGCTGGGACTTGGCATACGCGACGTCGAACGGCTGCTGTACCACGAGTCGGGGCTGCTCGGGATGTCCGGCCTGTCGAGCGACATGCGCGAGCTGCTCGCAAGCGACTCATCGGCCGCACGTGTCGCTGTGGACGTATTCGTGTACCGCGCGCGCCGCGAGCTCGGCTCGCTCGCCGCCGCGCTCGGCGGGCTCGACGCGATCGTCTTCACGGGTGGCATCGGCGAGAACCAGCCGGAGGTGCGCCGCCGCATCTGCGACGACGCCGGTTGGCTCGGCTTGCAGCTCGACGAGGCAGCGAACACGCGCGGCGAGCAATGCATCAGTGCGCCAGCGAGTCGCGTCGCGGCGTACGTGCTGCCCACCAACGAGGAACTGATGATCGCGCGGCACGTCGCCGCACTGCTCGGCTGAGGCCCAAAAAGACACGGGGCCCGCAAGGGGCCCCGTGAGCTTCGGCCTGTTGGGCCTCGCTTACTGGCGGACGGTAACCTCGACGCGACGCGCTTCGGCCAGGTCGCCGGAGCCGGTCGTCACGACGGGCTTCACCATTTCGATCTGCGCCTCAGTCACGCCGGCTGCCATCAGTGCGGCCTTCACGGCCTGCGCGCGCTGCTTGGCGAGCTCTTCGTTGTGGGCCGCGTCACCCGTCGGATCGTGGTAGCCGGAAACGACGACCATGGACGTCGGGTTGGCCATCACGTAGGTCGCGACGGCCTCGATCGAGCCCTCGCGCGCGACGGGCAGCTCGAACTTGTCTACTTCGAAATAGAAGTTCGCCGCCGGGACGGCCGCGGCCGGGGCAGGCGTCGCCTCGGGCATCGGAGCCGGCGCAGGAGCCTGCTCGACTGCCGGCGCAGGCACGGTCTCGATGACTTCGGTGACCTGCTCCTTCTGGCCCATGCAGCGCGACAGCAGCCACAGCGCCGCGAGCGCGATCAGCAACGGCAGCAGCCAGCGCCAGATCGACGACTTCTTCTCGACGACCGGCGGCGGCACGTACGTGTCGCGCACTTCGCGCACCGGCGCCGCGAAATAGGACTCGATCTTCGACAGCGGGCCCGGCAGCGCGGCGGAGTACGTGTTGCGCTGGCCGGTCAGCATCGCGAGCAGCGACGAGAGGTTCAGGTTGCCACTGCGCACGGCCTTGCCGAGCACCGACAGCACCAGCGGTGCGGCGACGTTCAGCATCGAGAGGCCGGTCGACGGCTTGACGCCAGCGTAGTTCGCCAGTGCACCGCCCAGGCTGTTCGTGTTGTTGCCGAACAGGCCGGTCAGCAGCTTGCCGCCGAGCGCCATCATCGGCGACGACGATGCGCCGGGAGCCAGCAGGCTCGCGACGTTGCCGAGCAGGCTGCCGTCGTTCGCGGGATCGCGGACGAGGTTGAACAGCAGCGACGTGAAGTCGCTGTCGTTCGAACGATGGGCCAGGCTGCTCAGCAGCAGCGGAAACGCCGCGCTCATGCCTTTCGACACGGCGGGTTCGGAATCGCCGAGGACGCCCGCGGCCTTGCCAAGCAGGTCAGGGGTGAGCAGCCCGGTCAGGCTTTCGAGTAGGTTTTCGGACATGGTATTCAGTACTCCCGCTAGGTTGTTGATCGATTGTTCGTCCGTGAGGCGCAACCGGCGGATACCCCCGACGCCGCAGCGCGACCCAACCCCTACATTCTGGACATAATGCACGGGTCCCGCCAGTTGCCGGATTTCGAACGCCAGTTAGACTCGGCGGCCCGAGCCCGCCGCCCACGAGGCCCCGCATGAAAGTCACCTTCGCCGCGACCCAGTTTGCCTGCTCAACGGCGGCGGCCGAGAACCTCGATCGCGCCGAGTCGGCGGTCCGCGATGCCGCCGGGAAAGGCGCGCAAGTCATTCTTTTGCAGGAACTTTTTGAGACGCCGTACTTCTGCAAGGACCACCTGGCGAGCCATTTCCAGCTTGCCCGGCCGGTCGCCGGCAGCCCCGTCGTCCGGCGGTTCCAGGCACTCGCGCGCGAACTCGGCGTGGCGCTGCCGCTGAGCGTGTTCGAGCGGGCCAACAACGCCTATTTCAACTCGCTGGTGATGATCGATGCGGACGGCAGCGCGCTCGGCGTCTACCGCAAGTCGCACATCCCCGAAGGTCCCGGTTACCACGAGAAGTACTACTTTTCTCCGGGCGACACGGGTTTTCGCGTCTGGCAGACGAGCTACGGTGCACTCGGCGTCGGCATCTGCTGGGACCAGTGGTTCCCCGAGGCCGCGCGCTGCATGGCGCTGATGGGTGCCGACGTGCTGATGTACCCGACCGCGATCGGTTCCGAGCCGCACGACGCCAGCATCGACTCGCGCGATCACTGGCAGCGCTGCATGCAGGGTCACGCCGCCGCGAACGTGATGCCGCTGGTCGCTTCGAATCGTATCGGCGTCGAGCGGGGCGAGAAATACGAGATGACGTTCTACGGTTCCTCGTTCATTGCCGGGCCGACCGGCGAGAAACTCGCCGAGGCCGACCGCACTTCGCAGGCGATCCTCACCGCGACGTTCGATCTCGACGAGATCCGCGCCCAGCGCCACGCGTGGGGAGTCTTCCGCGACCGCCGTCCGGAACTGTATGGCCCGATCATGACGCTGGATGGCGACGCGACGCTTTGAGCGTTCCAGGCGACAAGCGACGGCCGGGGCCCGTCTCGCTCGAGGCGCCCGTGCTGCGCGGCCCGGTTGCCTGCGTCGATCTCGAGACGACGGGCGGCACGGCTTCGCAGCATCGCGTCACTGAAGTCGGCATCGTGCTGCTCGACGACGGCGTGGTCGTCGAGGAATGGGCGAGCCTAGTTAATCCGTGCCAGCGCATCCCGCCGTCGATCGAGAGCTTCACCGGCATCACGAACGAGATGGTCGCGGACGCGCCGACGTTCGATGACCTGCGCACCGAGGTCCGGTCGCGGCTCGAAGGGCGCCTGTTCGTCGCTCACAATGCGCGATTCGACTACGGATTCGTGCGTGGCGAGTTCCGCCGGATGGGCGAGAAGTTCTCGGCGCCGGTGCTCTGCACCGTGCGCCTGTCCCGCTCGCTGTTCCCGGACCACGGCCGCCACAATCTCGATACGCTGATCGAGCGCTGGGGCCTGCAGTGCGGACAGCGTCACCGCGCGCTCGGCGACGCCGCAGTGCTGCCGGACCTGCTTGCGGCGTTCGAAGGGGCGGTGGGCTCGGACCGCGTGCAGCAGGTCGTCGAGGCGTCGCGTTTCGAGTCGCGGCTGCCGCCGCATCTGCCGGCCGACCTTGCCGACGAACTGCCCGAAGGCCCGGGCGTCTACCTGTTTCGCGGCGAGGGCGGCGCGCTGATCTACGTCGGCAAGAGCCGCAACCTGAGGAGCCGCGTGCTGGAGCATTTTTCCGCGGGTCACCGCTCCAGCAAGGAGGCGAAGCTCGGCCAGCAGGTGCGCGAGGTTGAGTGGATCGAGACCGGGGGCGAGCTTGGTGCGCTGCTGCTCGAGTCGCGCATGGTCAAGGATCTTGCACCGACTGCGAACAAGCGGCTGCGCAGGACCGAGTCCATGCACTGCATCCGTCTCGTCGAGGAGGAGGGCGCGCTGCGTCCGCAGATCGAGCAGCTCGGCATCGAGGACCTCGAGCCCGGTGCCGACGCATATGGACCGTTTCGAACGGAGCGTGACGCACGGCGTGCGCTCGAAGGCAAGGCGCGCGAGGCGGGGCTCTGCATCAAAGTCCTCGGCCTCGAGACCGGCCCGGGATCGTGCTTCGGGCTCCAGGTCGGCCGCTGTCGAGGCGCCTGCGTCGGCAAAGAGCCGCTGCCATTGCACGACGCACGCTTGCGGCTTGCGCTCGCGTCGCTGCGTCTGCGGTCGTGGCCGTTCCCGGGAGCCGTGGGCATCAGGGAGCGGGCAGCGGACGGCCCGGGCACGCTGCTGCACGTCGTCGATCGCTGGCAGCACCTCGGCACGGCGCGCAACGACACCGAGGTGGCGGAATTGCTGCAGGGCCCGGGCGGACGGCCGTTCGACCCGGACAGCTATCGCATCGTCGCGCGGTGCCTGGAGCGGCTGCCGGCGCGGGACCTGGTGATGCTCGCGCGAGCGGGGCGCTGAGCGATGGATGAAGTGACGCAAACTCCCCGGCTCGAATTCTTCGCAGCCTGTCCCCGGCACGTGTCCGAGTTGCTGGCCGCCGAGCTCCGTGCGCTCGAGGTCGATGTCACGCGCGAGCACCCGGCGGGCGTGAGCTTCGCCGGGCCGCTCGCGAGCGGCTACGTGGCCTGCCTGCATTCGCGCACCGCGAGTCGCGTGCTGCTCGCGCTGGCGACGGTGCCGCTCGACACCGTCGATGCGATGTACGAGTCGCTGCGCAGGATTCCGTGGGAGGAACACCTGGCGCCGCTCGGGACGCTCGCGGTGGACATCGTCGGTGAGGGTCCGGACTGGCTGCGTCACACACAGTTCGCGGCACAGAAGGCCAAGGACGCGATCGTCGATCGCTTCCGCGAACGCACCGGCGAGCGCCCATCGGTGGACCTTCGGTCCCCGGACCTGCGCGTGAGCCTGCGTCTCGCGCGCACGCACGCGACGGTCTCGATCGACCTGAGTGGCGAGCCGCTGCATCGTCGCGGTTATCGACAGTCCGGCGTCGAGGCGCCGCTGAAAGAGAACCTCGCAGCCGCATTGCTGATGCGCTGCGGGTGGCCGGCAATTGCGGCCGAAGGCGGCGCGTTCGCCGATCCGATGTGCGGGTCGGGCACGCTGGTGGTCGAGGCCGCGCTGATGGCGGCGCACGTGGCGCCCGGGCTGCTGCGGCGGCGGTTCGGATTCGAGCGCTGGCTGCAGCACGACGCCACGGTGTGGAGTGGGTTGCGCGAGGCGGCGCTTGCGCAGCGCGACCTGGCCGCTCTTGGCAGCGGGCGACTACGCGGCTACGACCGCGACCAGACGGCAATTCGTGCGTCGCTGGCAAACGCGGGGCGGGCCGGCGTCGGTGATCACGTGTTCTTTGAGCGCCGCGACGTCGCTTCGCTGCCAGCGGCGAGCGGGCCGAACGGACTCGTGCTTGTGAATCCGCCGTACGGGGCGCGACTCGAGGACGCGAGCACGCTGGGCCCGCTGTACGCGCAACTCGGCCAGGCACTGATCGGACGGTTCCCCGGCTGGGAGGCCGGAGTGTTCACCGGTAACCCGCCGCTTGGCCGTGCGCTCGGGCTGCGCGCGTACCGGTCGCATACGTTCTTCAACGGGCCGATCGAATGCCGCCTGCTGCGCTTCGAGCTCGGGCCGGACGCGGTCGAGCCGGACCCGGAGACCGTGCGCCGCGAACGCCTCGAGACAGCGCGCGAGCGTCCCGGGGCGGCAATGTTCGCGAATCGCCTGCGCAAGAACTTCTCGCGACTCGACGCCTGGGCACGCCGCGAGGACGTCGCGTGCTTCCGTGTGTACGACGCCGACATGCCCGAGTATTCGTTCGCCATCGACCTCTACGGCAACGACGAGCGCCATGCCTGCGTGCAGGAATACGAGGCGCCAGCGACGGTGTCGCGAGATGCAGCGCGCAGTCGTCGCGACGAGGCGCTGTCGGTGCTGCCCGAAGTGCTGGGGCTGCCGCCGGAGCGCATCGCACTGCGCGTGCGCAGGCGCCAGCGCCACGGCGAGCAGTACGAAAAGGTGGACAGCGAGCAGCAGTTCCACACCGTGCGCGAGGGCCGTTACCGGTTCCTCGTCAACTTCACGGATTACCTGGACACCGGGCTGTTCCTCGATCACCGCATGACGCGACGGCGCGTGGGCGAGCTGGCGGCGGGTCGGCGGTTCCTGAACCTGTTCGCGTACACCGGCACTGCGACGGTGCACGCCGTCGGTGGCGGCGCGACGAGCTCGACCACTGTCGACATGTCGAGGACCTATCTCGACTGGGCGAAACGCAATCTCGAACTGAACGGCCTCGCAGGCCCGCATCACGGGTTCGTGCACGCGGACTGCCTCGCCTGGCTGGAAGACCGGGCGAAGGAGGGCGGTCCCCGCTTCGGACTCGTGTTCGTGGACCCGCCGACTCTGTCGCGCTCGAAGCGCATGGACAAGGAATTCGACGTGCAGCGCGACCACGTGGCGCTGCTGCACCGGATCGGCGAGGTGCTCGAGCCAGACGGGACGATCCTGTTCTCGAACAACTACCAGCGCTTCCGCATCGATTCGGAGGGACTCGCGGACTTCGAGGTCAGGGACATTACGCGCGCGACGATTCCTGAGGATTTCCGGCGCAACCCGAAGATCCACGTCGCATACCTGTTGAAGCGCCGTGCCGCGGCTGCGGGCAGTGCCGGCGGCAACGCAACGCCGGTCAGCCGAAAACCGCCACGCTCTGGTGGCTGATCGCGAAGCCGTGTCCGCTGGGGCCCCACAGCACCGACGTCTGGCTCAGGTAGCCATCGCTGCCGGCGCGCACGCTGGTATCGATCAGCGCCCAGTCATTCAGGTCCAGGTCGGACGGGTGGCCGATCAATTCCAGCATCCAGTTCAGTGACGCCGCCGGTGCCGGAGTCTTCAGCATCGAGAGCGCCGGCGTAGGGATCGAGTCGGACAGCGCCACCAGCGCTTCCTCGGCGCCGCAGTCCGTGTCGCGGAGCCGCGCGAAGATCGTCGAATGCGCTTCCTCCTTGCCGGAAAACGGCAGGGAGCCTCGCGCGATGCGCATCTGCAGGTGCTGCATGAACTCGGGCGTCATGCCGCGGATATAGGGCATGTCCGGCAGCCGGTCGGGACTCAGCGTCGACCTCGACGCGGGGAATCTCGAGCGTCACGATCGAGGACCGATCCGCACCGTAGATCGCCACGGCCGTGCATACCAGTTCACCGGCGGCGAGCAGGTCGCAACGGGCGTGTGCGGCCGACTTGCCCGCTCGCAGGAATTCCGGGCGCAGCCTCACGTCCTGTCCGGCCGCAACCGGCGCGACGAACGTCACGTGCAGGCTGCGCAGCGGCAGGTGACGCGCCGCGCCGAGTACTGCGCGCATGCCGCGCACCATCAGCGCGGCCTGCAGTCCGCCGAACACCGTCCGTCCGTTACCCCATTCGACGGGAATGTGCGCCTTCCAGCCGTCCTCATCCTGCGTGAGGGATGACACCACGTCCGCGAACTTCATGCGGCCCAGCTTACCAGCCGGTGGGGAACCGGAGATCGCGGGAAATGCAGACTCTCGACATCTTTGGGCCGGCCTTGCATCCTTGCGGCCCTCGACCCATCGCCCGGCATGACTTCACGTGGACATATTCAAGGTCTTCACGCTCGAGAGCGCGCATCGACTGCCGAACGTGCCGCCGGGACACAAGTGCGCGCGCGTGCACGGGCACTCGTTCCGTGTCGAGATCCACGTCAGCGGCCCGGTCGATCCGCAGCTCGGCTGGGTCATGGATTTCGCGGACGTGAAGACGGCGTTCGAGCCGCTGTTCCAGCGGCTGGATCACCACTACCTGAACGACGTGCCTGGACTCGACAATCCCGACCAGCGAGAACCTGGCGCGCTGGATCTGGCGCGAGTTGCAGCCCAGGCTGCCGCAGCTATCGTGCGTCGTCGTGCACGAGACGTGCACGAGCGGAGCGCGGTACGAGGGGCGCGACTAGTCTCGTCGGCTTACAGCAGGTCCTTCAATCGGAACCACAGCATCGCGAGCACCAGCGCGGGTGTGCGCAGTGCCGGTCCACCCGGGAAGTCACGATGCTCGAGCTTCGCGAACATGTCGAAGCGCTCGGCCTGGCCCGCCACCGCTTCTGCCACCAGCTTGCCGGCCATGCCCGTGAGCGCGATGCCGTGCCCGGAGAATCCCTGCAGGTAGTAGACGTTGGGCGCGATGCGGCCGAAGTCGGGTGCGCGGCTCATCGTGATGTCCACGTAGCCGCCCCACGAATACTCGATCTTCACGTCGTCGAGCTGCGGGAAAACCTTGACCATGCGCGCGCGCGTGGCGCGCTCGGTATTGAGCGGGTCGAGGCCGGAGTAACTGACCCGGCCGCCGAACAGCAGGCGGTGGTCCGCTGAGCGTCGGAAGTAATCGAGCACCCAGTTGATGTCGGTGACGCCGACGTTGTCGCGCATCAGTGCCTCGATGCGTGCCTTGCCGAGCGGCTCGGTCGCGACGATGTACGTGCCGACGGGCATGATCCGTGCGCGCAGCTTCGCCGAGACCTTCTCATCGATGTAGGCGTTACAGCAGAGCGCGACATGGCGGGCACGCACGGTGCCGCCATCGGTCGTCACGGCGACGGTGTCGCCGTGATCCAGGCGGACGACCTGGCTGTCTTCGAAGATCCGCACGCCTGCGGCCTCGGCCGCGCGCGCCAGCCCGAGCGTGTAGTTCAGCGGGTGCAGGTGACCGCTGCGCGGATCGTACAGGCCGCCGATGTAGCGCTCGGTCGCGAGCATGCTGCGCACTTCGCCGCGATCCAGCCAGCGCGGCGAATCGTAGCCGTAGTCGCGCACCAGTTCCTCGCGCCATGCCTTGAGCTCGGTCTCGTGCCGCGGCTTGATCGCGACGTGCATCTGGCCCCAGTTCAGGTCGCAGTCGATTGCGTGGCGGGCGACACGATCCTTCAGCAGGTCGAGCGCCTCGACGGAAACGTCGAACATCCGCCGCGCGTCGTCCCTGCCGACCTGGGCGACGAGCTTGTCCTGGCCCGCGGCGAACCCGAAGATCGCCTGGCCGCCGCTGCGCCCCGAGGCGCCCCACGCGATGCGCTTCCCTTCCAGCAGCACCACTTTGTAGCCGCGTTCGGCGAGGTGCAGCGCGGTCGAGCAGCCGGCGATGCCACCGCCGACGACGCACACGTCTGCAGTCGTCTCGCCCCGCAGTGGCGGGTGCGTCGGGGCCGCGTGCGCGGACGCCGCGTAGTACGAGCGGATGTGCTCCATGGTTCAGCTCGTCGTCAGGTACCAGGAATACTCGAGCGCGGACACGTAGGAGCTGAAGTCCTGCATCTCGCCGCGACGCGTCTGCGCGTACAGGCGCGTGAAGCGCTCGCCAAGGTATTCGCGCGCGAACGCGCTGCCCTCGAACGCGTTCAGCGCCTCGGGCCAGCTGAGCGGAATCGTCGGAGTGGTGTCGCGGTAGGCGTTGCCGGCGAGCACCGGGCCCGGGTCGAGCTGCTGCGTGATGCCGAGGTGCATGCCGGCGAGCACCATTGCGGCGAGCAGGTATGGGTTCGCCTCGGCTCCGGCCACGCGGTGCTCGACGCGGCGGCTGGCCGGCGGACCGTGCGGCACGCGGAATGCGACGCCGCGGTTGTTCACGGACCAGCTCGGATTCAGCGGCACGTAGGCTTCGGGCTGGAAGCGGCGGTACGAGTTCGCGGTCGGTGCGCAGACGGCCATCGTGTCGTTGATGGTCGCTGCGAGGCCGCCGATCGCGTGGCGCAGTGACGGGCTTCCTGCCGGATCCTCGGCGGCGAAGATGTTGCGGCCGTCGGCATCGACGAGGCTCACGTGCAGGTGCGCGCCACTGCCCGCGTGGTCGCGGTACGGCTTCGGCATGAACGTCGCGTCCATGCCGTGCTGCAGCGCGACGCCCTTGATCAGCCGCTTCAAGCGGATCGCGTGGTCGCAGGCGAGAAGTGCGTCGTCCACGTGATGCAGGTTCACTTCGAACTGGCCAGGGCCGTACTCGGCGAGCACCGTCCCCGCCGGCAGTTCCTGTACGGCTGCTGCAGCGTGGATCGCGCCGAGCATGGCCGAGTACTCGTCCAGTTCCGCCATCGAATTGATCTGCGTCTTGTGCTCGCGCCGCCCGGACAGTGGCTGCTTCGGCGGCTGGGCGTGTCCCTCGGGAGTGCGTTCGCGATCGACCAGGTAGAACTCGAGCTCGACGGCCATCACCGGTCGCAGGCCGAGCGGCGCGAACCTGCCGAGCACGTTTTCGAGCACATGGCGCGGGTCGCCGTAGAAAGGCGTGCGGTCGTGCTCGTACATCGCAACCTGCATCTGTGCGACATGCGCCCCAAGCCACGGCACCTCCGCGAGGGATCCGGGCAGCGGCAGGCAGGCGCGGTCGGCATCGCCTTCGTCGAAACCGAGGCCCGTCGCCTGCACGGTGCCGCCGAGCACGTCGAGCGCGAACATCGAGCCCGGCAACAGCAGCCCGCTGCGATGGACGGTCTCGAGTTCCGCAACCGTGACGCGCTTGCCGCGTGGGATGCCCATCAGGTCCGGCAGCAGCAGGTCGACGGCGCGAACCTGTGGATGGCGCTGGAGCCAGGCCCGGGCCTGCTCGAAATCCGCGAACTGCGGCATGGGATCCCCGAATGTTTAGGATTTAGCGACGGACAGGCCGTGCAAGTGTCCCGAGGATAGCCGTTCGCGACCCGGCGCGGCAAGCTCGGCCCGGAGTTGGCGCGGGTTTGCAACCCATTGTTTATTATTATTTTTTGACAGTTTTTTGCGCTGCTTGGCGACGGCCGGCCCGCCGCTGTGGTTTAATCCCCTTCGCCCTCATCCGGCGGCCCCACATGGGCTGTCTAGGATCTTAAACGTGGCTGAGCGCAAACCTCTGATCGGCATTCCCGCGGATCGCCGGATCCTCGGTCCTCACCCCTTCCACTGCGTCGGGGAGAAGTACATTCGCGCGGTCGCCGAGGCTGCGGACGCGGTGCCGGTGCTTATCCCGTCGCTTGGCGACGAGACGGATCTCGATGCGGTGCTGGCGAGCGTGGATGGCATCCTGTTGACGGGCAGCCCGTCGAACGTCGAACCGCAGCGTTATGCGGGCCAGCTCGGCGATCCGGACACGATGCTCGATCCGCATCGTGATGCGACGACGCTGCCGATGATCCCGCGCGTGGTCGAGTCGGGAATGCCGCTGTTCGCGATCTGCCGTGGCTTCCAGGAGATGAATGTCGCCTATGGCGGCACGCTCTGGCAGAAGGTGCAGGACGTGCCTGGCAAGCTCGACCACCGCGAAGACAAGACCGCGCCGCTCGAGGTGCAGTACGCGCCAGCACACGAGGTCGAGCTCGTCCGGGGCGGCATGATGCACGGCATCGCGGGCGCCGACCGCGTCAAGGTCAACTCGCTGCACTCGCAGGGCGTGGACCGGCTCGGCGACGGACTCGAGATCGAGGCGCAGGCGCCGGATGGCCTCATCGAGGGCTTCCGTGTGCGCTCGGCACCAGGATTCGCGCTCGCGGCGCAGTGGCACCCCGAGTGGCAAGCAATGAAGAACCCGTTCTCGCGGGCACTGTTCGCCGCCTTCGGACAGGCGGCGCGGGCGCACGCAAAAGGAAGCAAAGCATGAGCACGCCCATCCAGCAGTTTTTCAAGGAACACGGCATCTCCGAGGTGGAGGCCATCGTCCCCGACATGGCGGGCATCGCGCGCGGCAAGGTGATGCCCGCGGTGAAGTTCGCCGAGGACGAGGGCATGCGCATGCCCGAGAGCATCTTCCTGCAGACCGTCACCGGCGAGTACCCGGAGGACGACCGCGCGATCAGCCCGTCCGAGATCGACATCGTGCTGAAGGCCGACCCCAACACGACCCGCGTCGTGCCCTGGGCGCCGGAGCCGACGGCTCAGGTCATCCATGACAGCTACTATCACGACGGCCGCCCGGTCACGATGGCGCCGCGCTACGTGCTGCGACACATCCTCGATCTCTATGCGCAGAAGGGCTGGAAGCCGATCGTCGCGCCGGAGCTCGAGTTCTACCTCGTCGAGCCGAACATCGACGCCGACTACCCGCTGAAGCCGCCGATCGGCCGCTCGGGTCGCCCGGAAGTCGGGCCGCCAGTCGTACAGCATCGCCGCCGTGAACGAGTTCGACCCGCTGTTCGACGACATCTATGCGTTCTGCGAGGCGCAGGAAATCGAGATCGACACGCTGATCCACGAGGACGGCGCGGCGCAGATGGAGATCAACCTGATCCACGGCGACGCGATGTCGCTCGCGGACCAGGTGTTCATGTTCAAGCGCACGGCGCGCGAGGCCGCGTTCCGGCACAAGATGTATGCGACGTTCATGTCGAAGCCGATGGCGCGCGAGCCCGGCAGCGCGATGCACATCCACCAGAGCGTGGTGGACTCGACGACCGGCAAGAACGTCTTCAGCGACAAGGACGGCAACCCGAGCCAGCTGTTCTTCTCGCACATCGCCGGGCTGCAGAAATACCTGCCCTCCGCGATGGCGCTGTTCGCGCCGAACGTCAACGCGTTCCGCCGCATCATCCTGAGGCACCTCGCGCCGATCAACACGCAGTGGGGTTACGACAATCGCACCGCCGGGCTGCGGGTGCCGATCTCGAATGCCGAGAACCGTCGCGTCGAGAACCGCCTCGGCGGCGCTGATGCGAATCCCTATCTCGCGATCGCCGCATCGCTCGCGTGCGGCTACCTTGGCATGATCGAGGGCCTGAAGCCGTCGGAGCCCGTGTCGGGCAGCGCCTACGACCTGCCGTTCGGACTGCCGCGCAGCCTCGAGGAATCCGTGCGCATGCTGCGCGACTGCCGGCAGCTGATCGACCTGCTCGGTGAGCGCTTCGTGCTTGCGTACACCGCGGTGAAGGAAAGCGAGCACGACACGTTCCTGCAGGTGATCAGCTCGTGGGAGCGCGAGCACCTGCTGCTGAACGTGTAGCTCAACCCCGCCAAGCCCCTCCGGTGCTTCCATGACGACACCCACGCCCTACGTCGCCGATCGCACGACCGCAGCCTGGCAGGAACTCGATCGCCAGCACTACCTGCACCCGTTCACGGACTACAAGTTCCTGCACGCGAAGGGAACGCGGGTCATCGTCAAGGCCGAGGGCGTGTACCTGTACGACTCGGAAGGCAACCGGATCCTGGACGGCATGGCCGGCCTGTGGTGCGTCAACTTGGGCTATGGCCGGCGCGAGCTGGCGGAGGCCGCCTTCCGCCAGATGCTGGAGCTGCCGTACTACAACAGCTTCTTCCAGACGGCCCACCCGCCGGCGATCGAGCTCGCGAAGCAGCTCGTGGACCTGACTCCGCCGCAGTTCAACCGCGTGTTCTTCACCGGCTCGGGTTCGGAGGGCAACGACACGGTGGTCCGCCTGGTGCGCCGTTACTGGGACCTGCTCGGGCAGCCGGAGCGCAAGGTCATCATCAGTCGCGTCAACGCGTACCACGGCAGCACGATGGCGGGCGCGAGCCTCGGCGGCATGGCGTTCATGCACGAGCAGGGCGGGCTGCCGATCCCAGACATCGTGCACATCGCGCAGCCTTACTGGTTCGCCGACGGCGGCGACCTGTCGCCGGCCGAGTTCGGGCTCAAGGCGGCCCATGAACTCGAGAAGAAGATCGTGGAACTGGGCGCGCACCGAGTCGCGGCATTCATCGGCGAACCGATCCAGGGTGCGGGCGGTGTGATCATCCCGCCCGAGACCTACTGGCCGGAAATCCAGAAGATCTGCGACCGTCACGGCATCCTGCTGGTCGCCGACGAGGTGATCTGCGGCTTCGGCCGCACCGGCCACTGGTTCGGCTCGAACCTGTATGGCCTGCGGCCCGACCTGATGACCATCGCCAAGGGCCTGTCGTCGGGTTACCTGCCGATCGGCGGCGTCATGGTCGGTGATCGCGTGGCCGACGTGCTGATCGACAAGGGCGGGGAGTTCGCCCACGGCTATACATACTCCGGCCACCCCGTGGCCTGCGCCGTCGCCAGCGTCAACCTGAGCCTGATCCAGCAGGAAGGCCTCGTGCCCCGCACCCGGGACGAGACCGGCCCCTATCTCGCCTCCAAGTGGAAGGCGCTGGCCGAGCACCCCCTGGTGGGCGAGGCGCGGTCGGTCGGCCTGATCGGGGCGCTCGAGCTGGTGCGCGACAAGCAGCGCCGGCAGTTCTTCGACAAGCGGGGCGAGGTGGGCACGATCTGCCGTGATTTCTGCTTCCAGAACGGGCTGATCATGCGCGCCGTGCGCGACACGATGATCATCTCGCCGCCGCTGGTGATCGGCCGCGAGCAGCTCGACGAGCTCGCCGAGAAGGCCTGGCGCTGCCTCGACCTGACGCTGGAGCGCTGCCGGGCCGAGGGCCGGCTCTGACGCCTGACGCCGGGTCGCTTGGCTCGGGTCGCGTGTTGCGATATACAGTCGACCCATGCGGCGCGGCCCGCCGGTCGCGCTGCCCAGAGTCGCCATTACGGGGAATTGACACGATGAAACTCACGATTCGCGCCGGGCTCGCGGGCCTGGTCGCTGCGGTTGCGCTCGTCGGCTGCGGCAAGAAGCAGGAACAGGCGGCCCCTGCCGCCGGGACTGCGAACGCACCTGCCGCCGCGGCCGCACCGGCCGAGGAAAAGGTCGTCAACGTCTACAACTGGTCGGACTACATCGACCCGAAGATGCTCGAGAAGTTCACCGCCGACACCGGCATCAAGGTGAACTACGACGTGTTCGACTCCAACGAGGTGCTGCAGACGAAGCTGCTCGCCGGCAACACCGGCTACGACGTCGTGGTGCCTTCGGCCTCGTTCCTCGAGGTGCAGATCAAGGCGGGCGTGTTCCGCAAGCTCGACAAGTCGAAGCTGCCGAACTGGTCGAACCTGGACCAGAGCATCCTGCAGCGCATCGCCCGCCACGACCCGGGCAACGAGTACGCCGTGAACCACATGTGGGGCACGGACGCGATCGGCTACAACGTCAAGAAGGTGAAGGCGATCGACGCCAACGCCCCGGTCGACAGCTGGAAGCTGATCCTCGACCCGGCCAACGCTGCCAAGTTCAAGGGCTGCGGCATCTCGGTGCTCGACGCGCCCGACGAGGTCGTGGGCGTGGTGCTCGCCTACCTCGGCAAGGACCCGAACAGCGAGAACCTCGACGACCTGAAGGCCGCCGAGGACGTGCTGATGAAGATCCGTCCCTACGTCCGCATGATCCACAGCTCGCAGTACATCGACTCGCTCGCGAACGGCGACATCTGCATCTCGCTCGGCTGGAGCGGCGACATCCTGATGTCGAAGAGCCGCGCCGAGGAGGCCGGGCAGGGCGTCGAGATCGCGATGACCGTGCCGAAGGAAGGCACGATCATCTGGTTCGACATGTACGCGATCCCGGCGGACGCGCCGCACCCCGACAATGCCCACGCGTTCATCAACTACATGATGAAGCCCGAGGTTGCGGCGGCGAACTCGAATTTCATCCACTACGCGAACGGCAATGCCGCGTCGGCGCCGCTGCTGGACCCGTCGGTCCGCGACGACCCGGGCGTCTATCCGCCGCCCGAGACCATGGCGAAGCTGTTCCCGAACCTCGCCCGGTCGCCGGAGTTTACGCGCTCGCTGAACCGCACCTGGACACGGTTCACGACCGGCAAGTAAGGGCCGCAGCGGCTGGATGACGCGCGGGGCGGTCGGGGCAGCGTTCTCCGGCCGCCCCGCTTCGTTTCGGGCCGCCCCCCGCCTACCCAATGCAAGGCCGGTGAGCTATAACCGAGCCTCTCGCGGCCGCGGGGGCAGGCGGCGGCACGGACAGTCTGGAGCACGGAGACCCATGAGAAGCACGACCCGTACGGCCACGATCGCCGCGCTCGCGGCCCTTGCAGCGTTCGGCTGCGGCAAGAAGCCTGAGACTCCGGCGGCAGCCGCGGCGCCCGGTCCGGCCGCGGCCCCGGCGGGAGCCGAGGAAAAAGTCCTGAACGTCTACAACTGGTCGGACTACATCGACCCGAAGGTGATCGAGGACTTCCAGAAGGAAACCGGCATCAAGGTCCGCTACGACGTCTTCGACTCGAACGAGGTCCTCGAGACCAAGCTGCTCACGGGCAACTCGGGGTACGACGTCGTCGTACCGAGTGCCTACTTCCTCGAGCGCCAGGTCAAGGCGGGCGTGTTCGGCAAGCTCGACAAGTCGAAGCTGCCGAACCTCGGCAACCTCGATCCCGAGATCGTGCAGCGCGCTGCAGGGCACGACCCCGGCAGCGAGCACAGCGTCGTCTACATGTGGGGCACGACCGGCATCGGCTACGACGCGGGGAAAGTGAAGTCGATCATGCCCGATGCGCCGGTGGACAGCTGGAAGCTGGTGTTCGATCCGGCGGTGGTGTCGAAGTTCAAGGGTTGCGGCGTCTCGGTGCTCGAGGACCCGACCGACATGGTCGGCACCATGCTGCTGTACCTCGGCAAGGACCCGAACAGCCAATCGGAGGCGGACCTGAAGCTCGCCGAGGAGAAGCTGCTTGCGATCCGGCCCTACATCCGCATGATCACCAGCGCGCAGTACATCGAGGGGCTCGCGAACGGCGAGCTCTGCATCGCGGTCGGCTACAGCGGCGACATCCTGCAGGCGCGTGACCGGGCCGCCGAAGCGGGCAAGCCGGTGGACATACGCTTCTCGATCCCGAAAGAGGGTGCGCTGATGTGGTTCGACACGCTCGCGATCCCGTCGGACGCGAAGCATCCCGGCAACGCGCACCTGTTCATCGACTACCTGCTGCGCCCGGACGTCGCGGCGCGCAATTCCGACTTCGTGAACTACGCGAACGCGAACGCGAAGGCCACGGAACTGGTGAAGGAAGAACTCCGCAGCGACCCGGGCATCTACCCGGACGCCGCGACGAAGGCGCGGCTGCAGCCGAACCTCTCGAAGTCGGCCGAGTACACGCGACTGCTGAACCGCGCGTGGACCCGGTTCACGACCGGCAGCTGACCGCCCCTTACGATCAATCATCAAACGCCAGAGATTCCATGGCCACATCACCGCACGCGACCCAGAAGAAGTTCCAGCCCTGGACCGATCCGGACGCGAAGCCCTACGTCCGGATCGAGAAGGTGACGAAGAAGTTCGGCGACTTCATCGCCGTGGACGACGTCACCCTCGACATCTACAAGAAGGAGATCTTCTGCCTGCTCGGCGCCTCGGGCTGCGGCAAGACGACGCTGCTCAGGATGCTCGCCGGGTTCGAGAAGCCGACGACCGGCAAGATCTTCATCGACGGCGTGGACATGACCACGATCCCGCCGTATGAGCGGCCGGTGAACATGATGTTCCAGTCGTATGCGGTCTTCCCGCACATGACGGTGGAGCAGAACGTCGCTTTCGGGCTGAAGCAGGAGGGCCTCGCCAGGGCCGAGATCACGAAGCGCGTCGCCGACATGCTCGAGCTGGTGAGGCTCGGCCAGTTCGGCAAGCGCAAGCCGCACCAGCTGTCCGGCGGCCAGCGGCAGCGCGTCGCGCTCGCTCGCGCGCTCGTCAAGAAACCGAAGCTGCTGCTGCTCGACGAGCCGCTCGCCGCGCTCGACAAGAAGCTGCGCGAGCACACGCAGTTCGAGCTGATCAACATCCAGGAGACGCTTGGCGTCACGTTCGTCGTCGTGACGCACGACCAGGAAGAGGCGATGACACTGTCCACGCGCGTCGGCCTGATGAACCACGGCGAGATCATCCAGGTCGGTACGCCGAGCGAGATGTACGAGTACCCGAACTCCCGCTTCGTCGCGGAGTTCATCGGTTCGGTGAACACGTTCGAGGGCAAGCTCAGCGAGGACGAGCCGTCCTACGTGCGCATCGCGAGCGACGACCTCGAGGCCCCGATCTACGTCGACCACGGCGTGAGCTCGGCGCCCGGGGCGACGGTGTGGGCCGCGATCCGGCCCGAGAAGATCCAGTTGAGCCGCGACAAGCCGGCCGACGCGGACAACTGGGCCAGCGGCGTGGTGCAGGACATCGCCTACATGGGCGACGTGTCGATCTACCTGGTCCGGCTCGATTCGGGCAAGGTCGTGCGCGTGACGCAGCCCAACGTATACCGCCACGCCGACGACAACTTCACGTGGGAGGAGCGCGTGTACCTGCGCTGGCACGCCACCAGCCCGGTCGTGGTGACCAAGTAATGGGCCTGCTGAAGCGCTGGCTGCCGAACGGGCGCACGCTCGTCACGGCCGTACCGTACCTGTGGCTGCTGCTGTTCTTCCTGATCCCGTTCGTGATCGTGCTGAAGATCAGCTTCTCGCAGTCGGCGATCGCGATGCCGCCGTACGAGCCGCTGTTCCACTGGGCCTCGGAGAAGCTGCTGCAGGTCAAGCTGAACTTCGGCAACTTCGCGTTCCTGGTCGAGGACAACCTGTACTGGAAGTCCTACCTGAACTCGATCTTCGTCGCCGGCATCTCGACGCTGCTGTGCCTGCTGATCGGCTACCCGATGGCGTACGCGATGGCGCGCGCGAGCCCGTCGAACCGCAACATCCTGCTGCTGCTCGCGGTGCTGCCGTTCTTCACGTCGTTCCTGCTGCGCGTGTACGCGTGGATCGGGCTGCTGAAGAACAACGGCCTGGTGAACAACGCGCTGATGGCGCTGGGCGTGATCGACCAGCCGATCCAGATGCTGCAGACGGACTTCGCGGTCTACGTGGGCATGGTTTATTCGTACCTGCCGTTCATGATCCTGCCGTTGTACTCGAACCTCGAGAAGCTCGACCTCACGCTGCTCGAGGCGGCCGCGGATCTCGGCTGCAAGCCGTGGCAGGCGTTCATGAAGGTGACGCTGCCGCTGTCGATCCCGGGCATCGTCGCCGGCTGCCTGCTGGTGTTCATCCCGGCCGTCGGCGAGTTCGTCATCCCGTCGCTGCTCGGCGACCCGGGCATGCTGATGATCGGCAAGGTGCTGTGGACGGAGTTCTTCAACAACCGTGACTGGCCGGTGGCCAGTGCGGTGGCGATCGCGCTGCTGCTGTTCCTGGTGCTGCCGATCATGTACCTCGACCGCGCGCAGAACGCGGCGAACGAGGAAGGGGAGCACAAGTAATGCAGGGCAAGTCATGGTTCCGCATCCTGTCGCTGATCGTCGGGTTCGCGTTCCTGTACATCCCGATCGCGTCGCTGATCGTCTACTCGTTCAACGCGTCGAAGCTCGTGACCGTGTGGGGCGGCTTCTCGACGAAGTGGTACGGAGCGCTGCTGCACAACGACCAGATCCTGAACGCGGCGTGGCTCAGCCTGCGGGTCGCGGCGATCTCGGCGACGATCGCGGTGATCCTCGGCACGCTCGCCGGCATGGTGCTGGCGCGTTTCGGGCCGTTCAAGGGACGCACGCTGTTCTCCGGCCTGACGACCGCGCCGCTCGTGATGCCCGAGGTGATCACGGGCCTGTCGCTGCTGCTGCTGTTCGTGACGATGGAGCAGCTGATCGGCTGGCCGGCCGGGCGCGGCATGACCACGATCATCATCTCGCACGTCACGCTGACGATGGCGTTCGTCACGGTGCTGGTGCAGTCGCGGCTGACGCAGATGGACGAGTCGCTGGAGGAAGCGGCGCTCGACCTCGGCGCTCGACCCTGGAAGGTGTTCTTCCTGATCACGTTGCCGATCATCTTCCCGGCGCTGCTGTCGGGCTGGCTGCTCGCGTTCACGCTGTCGCTCGACGATCTTGTGATCGCGAGCTTCGTCGCCGGCCCCGGCTCGAGCACGCTGCCGATGGTGATCTTCTCGAAGGTGCGGCTCGGCGTGAGCCCTGACATCAACGCGCTGGCGACGATCCTCGTGACCGTCGTCGCGGTTGGCGTGGCCATCGCGGGCGTCATGATGACGCGACAGCAGAAGGCGCGCGACCGCGATGCGCAGATGGCGCTCGCGGCGAACCAGCAGATGATCGAGAGCATGAAGCAGGGGTGACAGCGATGCGGGACACCCCGATCCTCGCATTCGACGTCGGCGGTTCGTTCGTCAAGGCCGGCCTCGTGAACCCGGCCGCAGGGACAGTTGCCGGGGAAGTGCTGCGGCGTCCGACGCCGGAGGGCGCGAGTCCGGCGGACGTGATCGCGCTATTGACGTCCGTCGCGCGTGAACTGCCTTCGACCGGGCCCGTCGGGCTCGCCTTTCCGGCGGTGACCAAGAGAGGTGTCGCCTGGACCGCCGCGAACATCGACCGGCGCTGGATCGGCACTAACGCCCAGGCATTGCTCGAAGCGCGGATCGGGCGGCCCGTCGCGTTCCTGAACGATGCGGATGCCGCGGGCGTTGCGGAGATGACGCTCGGCGCCGGCAAGGGCCGTGACGGAACGGTGATGGTGCTGACGCTCGGCACCGGCATCGGGACGGCGATCTTCGTCGACGGCCGGCTGCTGCCGAACACCGAGCTCGGGCATCTCGAGGTTCGCGGCGAGGAAGCCGAGCATCGTGCCTCTGCGAAAGTGAAGACCGACCGCGGGCTCGGCTGGTCGGAATGGGCCGCTGCGGTCAACGAAGTGATGGCGGCGTACCACGAGCTGCTGTGGCCCGACGTGTTCATCATCGGCGGCGGTGTGACCGAGAACTGGGAGCATTTCGGGCCGCTGCTGAAGAGCAGCGCCGAGATCGTCCCGGCGCATTTCCGCAACGACGCGGGAATCATCGGTGCCGCGATGGCGGCGGCTTCGATGCCGGCAACGCGAGGCGGGGCCGCCTGATGTCGGCCGCGTGCGTACCGGACCGAGGCGGGGTCCGGGAGACACGCCGTGAATACATCCCTGTAGGCTCGCACGCCGCGTCCATGCGGCGTGACGGTCTCCCGGACCCCGCCTCGGTCCGGTACGCATGCGCGGCCAGTTGGCTGCCGTGACCGCGTTGCCGGCATCGAAGCTGCCGCACATCGGCACGACGATCTTCACCGTGATGTCGCGTCTCGCGGCCGAATGCGGCGCAATAAATCTTTCGCAGGGTTTTCCGGACTTCGATCCGCCCGAGCGCCTGGTGGATCTCGTCGCGGGGTACATGCGGTCCGGGCGCAACCAGTACGCACCGATGGCGGGATGGCCGCCGCTTTGCGAGGCGATTGCGAACAAGGTGCAGGCGCTCTATGGCCGCAAGGTTGCGGCGTCCGACGAAGTGACCGTCACGTCGGGCGGAACCGAAGCGCTGTTCTGCGCCGTGCAGGCAGTCGTGCGCACGGGTGACGAAGTGATCCTGCTCGAGCCGGCCTACGACTCGTACGAGCCTGCCGTGCAACTCGCCGGCGGCCGGGCGGTGCGCGTGCCGCTGCGCGCGAGGGACTTCGGCGTCGACTGGGATCGCGTGCGGGACGCGGTGTCGCCGCGCACGAGGCTGGTCGTCGTCAACAGTCCTCACAATCCGAGTGGCGCAGTGTTCGACGCGCGGGACCTCGAGGCGCTGGCGGAGATCCTGCGGCCGACCGAGGCGCTGGTGCTCTCGGACGAGGTCTACGAGCACATGCTGTTCGACGGTCGCGTGCACGCAAGCGTCCTCACGCATCCCGAGCTCGCGGCACGCAGCTTCGTCGTGTCGTCCTTCGGCAAGACCTATCACGCGACCGGCTGGAAAGTGGGCTACTGCATCGCGCCCGCGGCGCTCACGGCCGAGTTCCGCAAGGTCCACCAGTTCGTGCAATTCGCCGTGGCCACGCCGATGCAGGCGGGGCTCGCTGATTTCCTGGTCGAGTGCCCGCAGCATCACCTCGAGTTGCCTGCCTTCTACGCGGCAAAGCGCGACCATTTCTGCAGCCTGCTGCGCTCGACGCCGCTCGAATTCACGCCGTCGGCCGGGACCTATTTCCAACTCGCCGACTATTCCGCCGTCAGCGACCTGCCGGACGTGGAGTTCGCGCGCTGGCTGACGCGCGACATCGGCGTTGCCGCGATTCCGATTTCCGTTTTTTCTGCAAACACGTCCCCGTCCCGGATCGTGCGCTTCTGCTTCGCGAAGCACGAAGCGACGCTCGACGCGGCGGGTGAGCGACTGAGGAGGCTGGTCGAATCATGAATCCCCATCTGCGCGTGACGATGGTCCAAACGGAGCTCGCCTGGCAGGAGCCGGCAGCGAACCGCCACAGGCTGGCAACCCACTTCCGCGGCCTGGCAGGCCACACCGACCTCGTGGTGTTGCCCGAGATGTTCTCGACCGGCTTCAGCATGGCTGCCGCGGCGCTTGCGGAGGACATGGACGGCCCGACGATCGGCTGGATGCGCGAGGAGGCGGCCGCGATGGGTTGCGTCGTCGCCGGCAGCCTGATCGTTCGCGACGACGGGCGTCACTACAACCGGTTCGTCTGGGCGAGGCCGGATGGCGCGCTCGAGCATTACGACAAGCGCCACCTGTTCCGGATGGCAGGCGAGGAGAAGCACTACGCCGCCGGGTCACGCCGCGTGACCGTCGAGGTCAAGGGATGGCGCATCTGTCCGATGGTCTGCTACGACCTGCGCTTCCCGGTGTGGAGCCGCAGCCGCGGCGACTACGACCTGCTGGTGTACGTGGCGAACTGGCCCGCCCGGCGTGCGCACGCGTGGTCAGCGCTGCTCAGGGCGCGGGCCATCGAAAACCTGAGCTACGTCGTGGGCGTGAACCGCATCGGCCGCGACGGCAACGGCGCCAGTTACGCCGGCGACAGCGTCGCGGTCGACTTCCTTGGCCAGCCGCTGTCGAGCGAAGGGGGCGGGGACCGCGTCGAGACCGCCGTGCTCGACATGGAGTCGCTGCGTGCCTACCGCGCGAGCTTCCCTGCGCACCTCGACGCGGACGAGTTCGAGCTCAGATGAGGAAGCGCACCCGCGTTACCCACCTGCCAGTGGTTCCGCTGCCGCCGGACAACCGGCCGCTGGTCGTGCCCATCTACCAGTCGGTGAAGTTCACGCTCGGCAGCGTCGCCGAGACGAAGAAGCAATGGGCAGGCCAGCGCGACGGTTTCTCCTACTCGCGCGTCTCGAACCCGACGCTGCGGCAGCTCGAGCTCGCGCTGGCCGACCTGCAGGGGCGCGACGGCTGCCTGCTCACCGGCTCCGGTGTGGCGGCGATCTCGATGACGCTGCTGGCGCTGCTGAAGGCGGGCGACCACGTCGTGCTGTTCGCCGAGACCTACCAGCCGACGCGCGTGATCCTGCAGCGCATCCTGAAGCGCTACGGCGTCGCGAGCACGATGCTGTCGATCGACGACCTCGCATCGCTGGAGCGCACGCTCGCCGCGACGCCGACGCGGCTGGTCGTGTTCGAGTCCCCGACCAACCCGGTGCTGAAAATCGCGAATCTCGAGCGCATCACCACGCTGGCAAAGTCCCACGGTGCGCTGACGCTGCTCGACAACACGCTCGGGGGGCTGCACAACCATGGCCAGTACGAGATCGACCTGTATGCGCACAGCCTGACGAAGTACGCGTCCGGGCACGGCGACGTGATGGGCGGGGCCGTGATCGGCCGGCGCGAGCTGATTGACGCGATGCGCGAGGATTTCGTCAACCTCGGGCCTACGCTCGACCCGCACGCCGCGTACCTGATCCTGCGCGGACTGAAGACGTACTTCCTGCGCTGGGACTGCCAATGCGCCAACGCAGCGCGGGTGGCCGAGTTCCTGCAGTCGCAGCCCGCGGTGGGACGGGTCCGGTATCCGGGGCTCGCCGCCGACCCCGGTCATGCGCTCGCGGCGCAACAGATGGAGGGTTTCGGCACGATGGTGACCTTCGATCTCCGCGCAGGTCTCGAGGCTGGGACCCGGTTCGCCGAGGCGCTGCAGCTGTTCGAGCTGACGGCGAGCCTGGGGTCGACCGAGTCGCTGGTCGTGGCGCCGGCGCTGCAGCAGCCGCGCGGCTACAGCCCGGAGCAGGTCGCGTGGTCCGACATCGGGCCCGGCACGGTGCGGCTGTCGATCGGCATCGAGGACGCCAATGACCTGGTGGACGATCTTCGGCAGGCACTTGCGGTGTTATGATGCGCAGAACAACACGGGGAGCGTCAGGGTCGAATCGTCATGGATGCCGGCGACCTCGAGGGCGGGTTTCGTCTCGGCGACTGGGTCGTTGAGCCGCGGCATGGCCGTATCTCCGGTAATGGTGTCTCCCATCCCCTCAGTTTCCACCAGCTTCGCATCCTCCACGTGCTGGCCGAAAGGCACGGTGAGGTCGTCGACCGACAGGTGCTGCGCGAACGGGCCTGGCCCTGCCAGCAGACGACCGACGACATGCTGCGCGCGGCCATGCGCGAGCTGCGGCAACTGCTGGGTGATTCGCCGAAGGACCCCCACTACATCGTCCGCGTGGCGAAGCGCGGCTACGCGATGGTGGCGCACTTCGAGCCGCTCGCGAATCCCGCCGGCGCGCAGCGGGCGGTGTCGCCGGACGCGGTCGTCGTCGAAAGCCCGTTGATAGTTCGCGTCCAGAAATTCGTATCGGAACTGCGCCGCCGCAGCGTCTTCAAGGTGCTCGGCGCGTACCTGCTCGGCATGTGGATCATGCTGCAGGTGGCGCAGACCACGTTTGCGCCGCTGCACTTTCCCGAGTGGTGGATGACGGCGCTCACGATCCTGGCCGTGATCGGAATCCCGATCGTGGGCATGCTGGCCTGGTCGTACGAGATCACGGCGGCCGGCATCGTGCTCGATTCCGGCGACACGGGCACGCTGCCGATGCCGAGGGCGCGCCGAGCCATCGCACCGTGGCTCGTGGCTGGAGTGGCCGCGATGATGGGTGTCACGGGCTTCGCCTGGTGGCGCTCGATCGCCGAGGCGAATCGAGTCGCGGACGAGGCTCCTGCCGCAAGCGCGCCGGCGGCGCAGTCGGTGGCGGTCCTGCCACTGGTGGACATGACGCCGGGCGGCGGCAATGAGTACCTGGGCGATGGCTTCGCCGAGGAAATCTCGGCCCAGCTCGCGCAGATCCCCGGCCTGCGCGTAGCGGCCCGGACATCCGCGTTCGAGTTCAAGGACAAGAACCTGGACGTCCGCAAGATCGGCCAGGCGCTCGGCGTGCACCACGTGCTCGAGGGCAGCGTGCGGCGGGACGGCGACAAGCTGCGGGTCACGGTGCAGCTGATCGACGCCGCCAACGGCTATCACGTGTGGGCCGGCAGCTACGACAAGGACTGGTCCGACGTGATCTCGATCCAGGACAACATCTCGCAATCGATCGCGCGTGCGCTCGAGATCGTGCTGACGCCGGAATCGGCGCGCAAGCTGCAGCGCAACGACGTGGCCAACCTCTCCGCATACGATGCCTATCTGTCCGGCGTGTCGACGCTGCACAGGTCGAGCGACCTGAGCTCGTTCACCAAGGCGGCCGACCTGTTCAAGGAGTCTCTCCGGCTGGATCCCGGGTTCTCGCGGGCCTATGCCGGACTGTGCGACGTGGCGGTGCGGCGCTACGACCGCACCCGGGCAATTGCCGACGTGACGGAGGCGGAGGCTGCATGCCGCAAGGCGCTGGAACTCGATCCGTCGCGTGACGAAACCGAGATGGCGCTGGCGACCCTGTACCTGACCGGCGGGCGCAACGAGCAGGCAGAAGCTATCTACTCGGGCCTGGTCAAGCGCCGCCCGCAGGACGCCGACGTCTACATCGGGCTCGGGCGCGCGCTGGAAGGGCAGGGTCGCAACGAAGAGGCCGAGCGTGCGTACCGCCAGGCAATCGCGGCGGAGCCGGGTTACGTGACCTCGCACACAGCGCTGGGCAATTTCATGTTTCATCTCGGCCGCGCCGATGACGCCGCGGCCGCGTATCGCAAGGCCACCGAACTGGCTCCAGGCAGTGCGCAGGTCTACAGCAACCTCGGTGCGGCACTGATGCTCGCGAACCGGTTCGACGAAGCGACCGCCGCGTTCGAAAAGTCGATCGCGATCGAGCCGTCGCGCGCCGCGCACGCCAATCTCGGGACCGTCTACTATTACCTTGGCCGGTACCCGGAGGCTGCCAGGGAGTACGACCAGGCGCAGGCAATCGCCTCATCGGATCACCAGATGGTCGGCTCACTTGCAGACGCATTGTGGCTGATCGACGGGCGGCGTCCGGAGGCGGTGCAGTTGTACAAACGCGCTGTACGGCTCGCGGAGGACGCATTGAAGGTGAACGCATCGGAGGCCATGACCTGGGCCCAGCTCGCGTACTACAGTGGCCGCGCGGGCGACCAGCAGACGGCGGCGCGGGCCGGAGCGCGTGCCGAGGCGCTGGGCTCCGGTGACATGTACGTGCACTACTTCCTGGCGCTGACGGCTGCGGATCGCGGCGACCAGGCGGCGTCGGTCACGGCGATCGAGAACGCGCTGAAGGCCGGCTATCCGCGCAAGCTGATCGAAGCGGACCCGGTCCTGAAGCGGCTGCTGCCGCGCAAGAAAGCCTGATGCTCACCGACCGGTCGGGCCTGAGTCCCTTCGAGCGACTGCTGACCGTCTTCACCCGGGTCCGTCCCGGCGAAGGCCGCACCGTGCTGCTGTTCGTGCTGCACGCATTCCTGCTGCTGTTCTCGTACCAGGTCGTCAAGGCGCTGCGCGAGGCGTTCATGCTCGCGAAGTTCACGGCAGAGGTGCGCTCCTACGCCGTGGCGATCACTGCGCTGATACTGATGCTGCTCGTCCCTCTGTACGGTGCCGTGCGCCGGCACATCGACGGGGCGCGGCTGCTGCAGGCGATCACGGTGTTCTTCGCCACCAACATGCTGGTTTTCGCGGCTGCCGCGTGGTCGGGCATGTCGATCGCGTTCCCGTATTTCGTCTGGGCCAGCATCTACGGGATCATGGTCGTCTCGCAGCTGTGGGCCTTCGCCGCGGACAGCTTCAACCTGAAAAGCGGCCAGCGGATCTTCCCGGTCATCATGGTGGGCGCCAACGTGGGGGCGCTGGCGGGCGCGAAGACGGCCCAGCTCGCCGCGGCCGCCCTGACACCGGTCGGCCTGCTGGTTCTTTCGACGCTGCTGCTGCTCTGCACGCTGTGGCTGGCTGCTCCCGAGCGGGCCGCAGTGCCCGAAGGCTCGCGCGCGATCGCCGCCGAGCACGGCCGGCCGGTGCCGAAGCTGCTCGGCGGATTCGGCCTGGTGATGCGCGACCGCTACCTGCGGCTGATCGCGCTGCTGGTCGTGCTGCTGAACTGGATCAACACCACGGGCGAGTTCATCCTCGCCGACTTCGTGCAGCGCGACGCGGCGGCGCGCGTGGCGGCGAGCGGCGGCGCATTGAGCGCGAGCGTGCTGATCACGGAGTTCTACGGCAGTTTCCAGTTCTGGGTGACCGTCGTGGGCCTGGCGATCCAGCTGTTCCTGGTGGCGCGGATCTACCGCACCGTGGGCGTGAAGGGCGCGCTCGTGATCCACCCGGTCGTCGTTGCGATCGGCTATGGGCTGCTCGCGCTGTCGCCGCTGCTCGGCGGCTTCGTGCCGATCTTCACGCTGATCCGGCTGGTGAAGATCGCCGAGAACGCCACCGACTACTCGCTGATGAATACGACGCGGCAGGCGTTGTTCCTGCCGGTGGACCGTGACGCCAAGTACGAAGGCAAGACCGCGATCGACACGTTCTTCTGGCGCTTCGGCGACCTGCTGCAGGCGGGCGTCGTGTATCTCGGGCTCAACGTGCTGGGGTGGACGGCGCCGACGTTCGCGCTGCTGAACCTCGGGCTCGCGCTGGCGTGGATCGTGCTTGCGGTGGCGATCGGCCGCGAGTTCGGTCGCAAGGCGCTCGAGAACGTCACCAACGTCGCGCCGGAGGCGGGCAGGCCGATCGGGGACATCGCGTACGAGCCGGGCCGTCCGCTGCGGCACGTCGTGACCGAAGATGCATTCATGGATGCCGATCCGGGCGACGTGCTGTACCTGTCGGCGCGGCTCGAGGACGGACGTCCGTTGCCGGGTTGGCTCAGGTTCGACCCGCGGGCCCGCGTCTTCGCGGGGCACGCGCCCGAGGGCTACTACGAGGAACTCCGGATCACCGTGGTCGCAAACGATGTCGACGGACTCGAGGCGACCAGCACGTTCGTGATGCGCTGCTCCGCGCGGTAGTCACGCAGAGGCCGGCCATTACGGGCCGGACGCACCGCCCGCGAGCTTCAGGATGCGGTCGCGCCGCTCGAGCAACGCCTTGATTTCCTTGTCGCCAACGTATTTGCCGACCGCGGCCTGCACGCTGGCGGGATCGAGCCTGCGCAGCCGGGCCTGCATCTCCGGGCCGGTCTTCGCGAGCGCCGGCTCGAGTGCCTTCGGGACCTCGGTGCCGGTGCCGAACGCGGCGCCGTGGCCGGTCAGGAACATCATCGCCGTGTCCGCATCGTAGAGGTAGCGGTCGAACGTGCGGCCGCGATTGTCGATCAGCGCGTCGAACGCATAGGAGAGCTGGAACTGCGGCGGCAGGTCGCACCAGCCGCCGGCCGGCATCTTCGCCGGCCGACCTTCGCGCGGCAGCGGACGGCGCGCGAGCACGTCCTTCGGCGCGCCGGTGATCGCCTGGCAGACGAGCCCGGCCGCGGTACCCTTCGACGCATTCTGTCGATCCTGCTCGCTGACCCACGTGGCGGGGCGTCCCTGCAGCAAGCCGCCCTTGCCGTCGAACTCGCGTGCGACCGTGGCCGGCACGAGGCCGAGTCCGAGCAGGCGATCGAGGTGGTAGGCAGCGAGTTCGTGCTGCACCGAGTCGCCAGACGCCGCCTCGAAGATGGCTTCGACGCTGCGTCCGTCCAGCGTCACGCGAACCTCGGCGATGCCGGGCGAACAGGTCTCGGTAACCTGGATCGTGCCGCGGGCGAGGATGTCGGCAACGTCACCCTCGCCGAAGTCCTGCGAGGTCAGGTACAGCGGCTCGGCCGTGACGGCGGCCGGTGCGACGGTCGGGTTGGCATAGGCGACCCTCGATCCCGACGCGTCCGAAATCAACGCGGCCGGCCGGCCCTTGTAGACAGCGTGGTTCATGCCGGCGTCGAGCTTTACGATGGCGCCATCGAAGCGTGATACCACGGTACCGTTCCGCGCCACCGTGTGGCCGACGACGATGCGCTTCGCGCCGGTGCGCTGCAGGAATGGCTTCAGCACGTCCGACTCGGAGCACTCGTTGCACAGCGCCGCGCCGCGATACCAGTTCGGGCCGCGTGCGCCGAGCAGCGGGTTGTCGTCGGCTTCCGCAAAGCGCATCACCGCGGGCGTCAGTGCCACCTTCGCGTCACCCGCCGGCATTGCATCGAGCCGCGACCGGGCGAGATCCGGGCGCTTCGAGTAGGCGTCCTCGGGCTGGACCAGTCCGGCCTTGCGCATTTCGGCCTCGGCGGCCACGTACCTGGCCAGTGCTGCCGAGTAGTCGGCGTCGAGTTGTGCCACACCGCGGCCAACGAGGTCCGTCGAAGGGCCTCCGTGCATGTATATCGTGTCGTTGATCGCGATCACGGCGGGCTGTTCGAGCAGCCACTTGCCGTACTTGCCGTCGGGGCCGAGCAGCTTGCGGTGGCCGAAGAAACCGGGCGGGAAAAGTCGCTCGAAATCGGCGTCGGTCGAGCCGGGCACGCGCGCCAGGTAATCCTTCTTCATGGCCGCGCGCTCGGCCGGATCTTCGTCCGCCGCATAGGACGCAAACTCGCCCTTTTCCACGTAACGCAGGTCGCCCAGCACGTTCATCGCTTCGTGGTTGCCGAGCACGAGGTGCAGCTGGCCGCCGGCGGCTGCCGCCTCCTGCTGCAGGCGCATCAGCAGGTCCATCACCTTGCGCGAGTCGGCGCCGCGGTCGAGCAGGTCGCCGAGGCTCACCAGGTGCGTCTTGCCGCCGGTCCAATTGAGGCTCGAGTCGACGATGCCGACCGACTGGAGCAGCGCAGTGAGCTCGGAGTACGCGCCGTGCACGTCGGCGAACGCGACGACGCGGTCGACGCCCTTCCACTCGACTTGCTGTGTCGCAGCGCCGGCAGGCGAGCCACCGGATGCGAGGCCGAGCGCCACGGCTGCCACGGCTGCGAGGGCCAGGGACCGAAGGCGACGATGGCGCGGGCGGGCGAGGGCGGTCATGCGTTGCATCTCCTCAGAATGTCTTCACATCGCCGTCATCGATCTTTCCGAGCAGGTTCTTCAGCGCGCGCGCGATCCGGGATACTTCGGACTTCTTCAGTCCCATCTGCAGCACTGCACCTTCGCGGCGCACGCCCTGGTTCGGCGAGAGGTTCTCGCCCTTCGGCACCGGCACGTACTTGCCATCCTGCAGCTGCCACTGGCCGACGACGCCGAGCGTCTGCTGCAGGACATCCGGGGTGATCTTCCTCAGCCGCTCAACGGCGTCGGCTGGTAATCGATCGACACGCAGGTCCTTCCAGAGCTTGCCGCGATCGCTTTCCTCGGATGCGAACGCGACGCCGTTGTCGATCGAGAAGACGCGCGCGCCCGGCGTCGTGCGCGAGATCAGGAAGTTGCCGGCGTTGGAGTCGGAGTGGTCGATCAGGTCGGTGAAGATGTTCAGCTGGCCGATGTGCCGCGCATAGACCGGATCGGTCGCGAACGTCTCAGCGTTGTAGACGTCGGCGATCACCTTTACTTCCTGCAGCCAGTACTGCACGACGACCAGCACCTGCTCGGCACCGGGAAACGTGCGCTCGACGCCGGGCGAGTACTTGCTGAATTCCGAGAGCGATATGAAGCGCAACGCCGTGGGCGGCACGACGTATTCGTTCGGGTCGAGGAACAGTTTCTGCAACTCGTAGGCCGCCATGTCGTAGCGCGGCACGTTGTTGAACATGTCGGCGCCGGGCTCGGCCTTGCGCAACTTGAAACGGACCGGTGGCTGGCCCTCGAAAGATACGTCCGCCTTCAGCGTGATGTCGCCCTTCGCCTTCGGCCGGCTGATCTCCGCACTGACGATCGTGAGCTCGGGCGCGGCCATCATCCGCTCGATCTCAGGGACCGGGAGCGTGATGTTGGCGTCCTGTGCAAAGCCGGCCGAGACCCAGGCCAAAGCCGCTGCCGCCACAATACGACCGGTCGTTCGCCTCATGGCATGTCCCCCTGGTTCGAAACCAGCAGCAGCCTAGCCCCTCGAACCCATTGGCTGCAAAGCCTGTGAGCCGGTCGCGGTCACACCCTGTGCGTCGGGCCGCGCTCTAACGTCGTACCGCAAACAGCACGATCTTGTTGCCGTCTGCGTCGAAGTGCCCGATTTCCACGGGTTCGGCACCACCGCAATCGACGACGCCCTCGCGGAAGCGATCCCTTCGGCTCTGCTTCAGCGCAAACAGCGCGCGACGGTCCCTCGCCAGCTCGGAGCAGAGATCTTCGCCCGCGGCGAATGCGGTGGACTTGCGCGAGCCAGTTTCGATCGGGACGCCCTTGACAGGGCGCCCGAGGTAGACGGTGAGCCCGTAGAACGGCCTCATGTCCACGAACGTGATGCCGTCGATGGCCTGGGGGTCGATCGTTCGCCGGACGGCGCTCGCCATCGTGCGCGAATCGCGATCCGTGTGGACGTGGGCGACGTAGCCCTTGATCGCGACCAGCGCGAGCGCCGCCACGCCGAGGATCGCGTAGAGCCTTCGGCTTGTGAGCCACGGCCAGTTCGCGAGCGGGCGCGACAGCATCAGTGCCAGCGGCACGAACAGCGGCAGCACGTACAGTGGCAGGCGCGAGCGAGCGAGCATGAAGATCGCAAGCGGCACCAGGAACCAGTAGAGCAACAGCAGCCACTGCGGGTCGCGGGCACCCACCTTGTCGCGAACCTTCGCCCATGCCGACCTGGGGCCGCCGGCGGCGATCACTGCAAGGACCCACCACGGCAGCGCACCCGCGATGATCGCCGGCAGGTAGACGGTGAATCCGCCGTACCAAGCCGCGTTACGGTTATGAGTTGCCGTGAAAACGCGGTCGTAGACCTCATAGCCCAGGAAGTACTGCAGGCGGCTGGGGTCCCGCAGGATCACCACGGCGAACCACGTGAACGCCACGACTGCGAACGCCAGCAATCCGACGGGGTCGAACAGGCTGCGTAACCGCGCACGGTCGTGCACGCCGAGGAACAGCGCCATGCCGAGCAGCGGCAGCAGCCCGGGCGGGCCTTTGGTCATGAACGCGATACCCCAGCCGATCCACATCAGGCGCACCCAGGTCCGGCGATCAGCGGCAGGTGCCGCCCAGGCCTCGACGAATGCGTACATCGCACCGGCCTCGCACATGACCAGCAGCGCATCGGTCGAGACGATGTTCGAACCCGTCAACGGAGCGAACGACGTCGCCCACACCGCAGCGGGCAGCCACGGACTGCGAGTGCACAGCCTCCTGCCGAGCCCGAACAGGAACAGTCCGGTCCCGACGAATGCCAGCGCCGCCGGTAGCCGTGCCGCCCATTCGTTCTCACCGAGGACGGCGAAGCTCGAGGCCAGCGCCCAGTACACGATCGGCGGCTTGGTGAGGTGCGGGTGCTCGCCGTCGATCGTCGGCACGAGCCAGTCGCCGCTACGCTCCATGTTGACGCCGGCGGAGGAGTAGCGGCCTTCGTCGGGCTCCCACAGCCCGCGCGTGCCCTGGAACGCGAATGCCATCAGCACCAGCAGTGCGACGAGCCAGAGCGGCGGATGACTGGGTGCCGTCATGTGAGGCTGCTGAAGACCCTTACGCGGTGCTTGTGGTACGGCAGCACCTCGAGCAGGTCGCCCTCGCGCAGCCGCTCCTGGATGCCGCGCCACCAGTCGGCGGTGAGCGTCTCGGCGTGTGCATCGAGGTAGACCTTCTTCAGGCCGGGATCGAAGCCGAGGAAGTTGATGAAGGTCTCCGGGAACACGTCGCTTTCGCCGACGTAGAACCAGTCGTCACCGCGCATATCGTCTTCCTCGTAGCGCGACTCCGGGATCTCCCGGAACTTGCAGTCGGTCACGAGGCACAGTTCGTCGTAGTCGTAGAAGATCACGCGGCCGTGGCGAGTCACGCCGAAGTTCTTCAGCAGCAAGTCGCCCGGGAAAATGTTGGTCACGGCGAGGTCGCGGATGGCCTGGCCGTAGTCGAGCACCGCCTTTTCGGCCTGGTCGCGGGACGCCGTGCGGATGTACAGGTTGAGCGGCGTCATGCGCCGCTCGATGTACAGGTGGTCGATCAGCAGCTCGTCGCCCAGGTCGTGCACGGTGTTCGCCGTCTCCGTGAGCAGCTCGTGCAGCAGGTCCGGGGCGAAGCGCGACTTCGGGAACTTGAGCATCTTGAACTCCTGCGCGTCCACGAGCCGGCCGGCCCGGTCGTGCTTGAACACCAGGTCGTACTTGGCGAGCACGTCCTGGCGCAGGATATTCTTCTGGTACGGGAACTTGTCCCGGATCAGCTTGAAGACGACGTCGAACGACGGCAACGTGAAGCAGACCATCACCAGTCCCTTCTCGCCTGGGGCGAGCATGAACTGGTCGTCCGAGTGCTGCAGGTGGCGGAACAGCTCGCGGTAGCGCTCGGTCTTGCCCTGCTTGGCGCGGCCGAGCACGGTGTAGAGCTCACTCACCGGCTTGCGCGGCAGGTAGTCCTTCAGGAACTTCACGACTTCGCCCACGTGGGCGAGGTCGACGTGGAAGTAGGAGCGCGTGAAGCTGAACAGCACGCTGACCGTGCTCTCGTCGAGCATGATCGCGTCCACCAGCACGCCGCTTTCCTGGTTGCGCAGCGCCACGACAAAGGGCAGCGTCCAGCCGCGGCCGCTGATGCGGCCGACCAGGTAGGCCCGCGTCATCTGGTAGAAGACTTCCTTGATGACTTCGAGCCGCTCGATCGTGCGCCGCTCGCCGCCACCCTCGAGCAGGGCCTTCAATCTCGTCGCTTACCGTCTTGACGCTGCGCTCGAAGTCGCGGTACGGCGCGCGGAAGCGGAAGTCGGCGAGCAGCTCCTCGACCAGCAGCTCGATCGAGCCGCGATTCACGTAGACCTTGGTCTCGACGTGCGTGGTTACGCTGCCGAGCGGGTCGAGGTCGAGCGCGACGAACTCGACGGCCGGGTCGACGCCCACCGTGACGAACGTCTGGCGCGTGATCGAGCAGAAGAACGTCTTCGGAAACTCGTTGTCCGGCAGCGGGTCGATGATCTCGGCGAAGCGCCGCTTGATGCTGGACCAGATCGAGCGCTCGTGAACGTCCTCGCCGAGCATGCGGTGCATGAGCTCGACGGCGCCGTCCACGTATTTCGAGTACAGTCCGATGCGCTCTACGGCGTCGCGCTGGCTGCCGCGCCAGTCACGGTCCTCGAAGCGCTGCCGCGCCCGCTGCGTGACCGAGCGGAATTCCGCGTTGTAGTCGGCGAACGCGTCGACCAGCGCCTGCGCGCAGTCCTGCACCAGCTCGTCGCGCGTGCGCGGCGTGGCGGCGGAAAGATTCAATGCGTCGGTCTTCCTTTCCCAGCCGCCCACCGCCCGCGACCTAGAGGTTGCGGATCAGCGCGTCGCCGAACTCGCTGCACTTAACCTCGGTGGCGCCCTCCATCAGGCGCGCGAAGTCGTACGTGACGGTCTTCTGCGCAATCGTGCGATCCATGGCGGTGATGATGGCGTCGGCCGCCTCGTACCAGCCCATGTAGCGCAGCATCATCTCGCCGGACAGGATCACCGAGCCCGGGTTCACCCGGTCGAGGTTCGCGTACTTCGGTGCCGTGCCGTGCGTGGCTTCGAACACCGCGTGACCCGTCATGTAGTTGATGTTGCCGCCCGGCGCGATGCCGATGCCGCCGACCTGCGCCGCGAGTGCGTCCGACAGGTAGTCGCCGTTCAGGTTCATCGTCGCGATGACGTCGAACTCCTCGGGACGCGTCAGCACCTGCTGCAGCGTGATGTCGGCGATCGCGTCCTTGACGATGATCCTGCCGGCCTTCTTTGCCGCATCCTGCTCGGCGTTCGCGGCCTTCTCGCCCTTGTCGGCGCGCGTGCGCTCCCACTGGTCCCAGGTGTAGGTGTGCTCGGCAAACTCGCGCTCGGCGAGCGCGTAGCTCCAGTTCCGGAACGCGCCTTCCGTGAACTTCATGATGTTGCCCTTGTGCACGATCGTCAGGCTCTTGCGCTTGTTGTCGATCGCGTACTGGATCGCGGAGCGCACCAGGCGCTCGGTACCTTCGCGCGACACGGCCTTGATGCCGATGCCCGAGCTGTCCGGGAAGCGGATCTTCGCGTAGAGCTTCGGGAACGCGTCCTTGAACAGCGCCTTGAACTTCTCGTTGTCGGCGCTGCCCGCCTCGAACTCGATGCCGGCGTAGATGTCCTCGGTGTTCTCGCGGAAGATCACCATGTCGACCTTCTCCGGCGCCTTCACGGGGGAGGGCACGCCCTTGAACCAGCGCACCGGGCGCAGGCACACGTACAGATCGAGCATCTGCCGCAGTGCCACGTTCAGCGAGCGGATGCCGCCGCCGATCGGCGTCGTGAGCGGGCCCTTGATCGAGACCAGGTAGTCGCGGCAAGCCTGCACCGTCTCTTCCGGCAGCCAGGTGTTGAACAGGTCGTTCGACTTCTGGCCCGCGTAGACCTCCATCCACTCGATCTTGCGCTTGCCGCCGTAGGCCTTGGCCACGGCGGCGTCGAGCACGCGCACCGAGGCGCGCCAGATGTCGGGGCCGGTGCCGTCGCCCTCGATGAATGGAACGATGGGCCGGTCCGGCACCTGCAGCCGTCCGTTCGCGATCGTGATCTTCTGGCCCTGGGCGGGCACGTCGAGCTTGAGCGTGCTGGACATCTGTCGAGCTCCGGGGTTCGCGAGACTGGGAAATTCAGGGGAGGAATCGTAGCACAGGGGCATCCGTGCAGATGCGCCCGGACGGTGGTCATCGCAGCCGTGCGACTGCAGTCCGGACCTGCGCCGGATCGCCGGGGGCGGTCCACGCGAACAGCAGTCCGCCGGCGACGCGCACCATCTGCGGGAACCCGGACGATCGGGCCACGTCCGAGCGCGCGATCGTCGCGACCGCCCCGGCCGGGCCGGCTCGGTCGAACGCCTGGGCGCGGATTTCGGCGGCGCCCGGCTCGTCGGCCAGCCAGCTGACCGCAGCACGGCCGTCGGGCAGCAAGACCGTGTCTACGCGACCGGTGACCTTGCCAGACGCGACCTCGACGGGCGGTGCGAAGGTGCGCCCGCCGTCGGCGGAAAACGCGACGCGCACCCTGGGCCGGTCCGGCGCGGTGAACCACGCGACGACGACTTCGTCGCCGCGCGCGTCGATCGCCGGGCCGTTCACCGGGCAGCCGTCGATGCGCCAGCCGTCGTTCGAGACGTGAACCGGCTCGGACCAGCCGCCTTCCGTCCGTCGTACGATCGCGATGTTCCGGATCTCGTCGGCGCTACGGTCGCGATAGACGACCACGGCCCCCTCGCGTGTCAGTGCCGCGTCGGTCTGGCAGCAGTCGCAGGTCCGCCCGTCGAGTTCGGCATCGGCGCCTTGCTTCGCCCCATCGGCTCCGATGACGGCGCCGCGCAGGGTCATCGCGCCAGCCGCACCACCCGCGGCATGGTCGTGCTCGCCCGAGGTGTGCCGGCCATCGAGCCAGACGGCCTGCACAGTTTCTCCGAGCGGCAGCAGCGTGACGAAGCCATGTTCGGTTGGCGTGCCGTCATCATGAGGCGAGAAGGGTGGCGACCACGTACTGCCGCCGTCCTTGCTCATCGTGATTCGAACGTCGTACGAATACACATCCCCCGGCTTCTGTTGCAGCCAGTGGGCCGCCCAGAGGCGTTCGTCGACGGGCACGACCGACGGGAAGTCCGCCCAATTGATAAACCAGTCGCTGCCGCCCGCCACCGTGGCGGGCGCGCTCCATGCGCCAGCCTCGAACCTCGAGTAGCGCAGTGCGAAATCGTGACCAGCGCCCGGCTCGAGCCAGCTCATGACGGCACCGCTGCCGTGCGCTGCGAGATGCGGAAACCGGCTGCCTGCCGCCGCCGGGGTCGTCAAGGCGGACGGACCATCCAGCCAGCGCGCGTCGGGCGCGGGGCGCTGGCACGCCGCCAGGGCGGTCAGCAGGATTGCAACGGCCGGCTTGTGCATCAGGGCGGCGATTGTGACTGATTCCTGGGGATTTGCCGCAGCAAATCGGCCAGGCCGCGTCGTTTCCTTGCCACCCGGCCTCGATCGCGCTACGGTCGCGCCGCAACCCTGGATCATGACCTGAAGTGACCACCGGACTGAATTGGGTGAGGCAGCGCCAGCGCGTCCTGACGAGGGCCGTGCTGGCGCTGTTCGTTCTCGCCTGGCTGCAGGCCGCTGCGCTGCCGTGCGTGATGGCGCATGCGGGTTCGTCAGGTGCGACTCCACCCAGCCACGATTGCCCGTACTGCCCGCCGGCGGACGGCGCGCACCATGGGTGTGACGATCAAGGGACCTGTTCATATCCACACGAGCCGCAGGTTGACGCGCGCGTCGCGGCGTCGATGTTCCTGGCGGTTCCGGCGTCGTTCGTACTGCCTCGCGTCGATTCGGCAGTACCAGCTTTGGTCCTTCCGCAAGCGGCGCGTACCGAACCCATTCCGCGCGTACCGATTCCAGTCAGTTACTGCCGCTACATCGAGTAGAGCCTTCCCCGGATCCCGCCCGCGAAGGGCGCGTTCGCGTTTCAATGCCCGGGAGGCTCAACAATGGCACACGTCCGTCCGGTCCTCGACCGAGGCCGGTCACATCGAACAGGGTATCCATCGCTCGCCGCCTTGACGGCGTTCGTACTGCTTTGTGCGCTTGGGATCGCAAGCGCCCGTGCGGAGCAGACGCTCGCGCTCGCAGAGGCTGAGCGACTCGCTGTCGAGCGCGATTCGGTACTGCAGCAGCTGGCCGCGGAATCCGGGGGCATGCGCGAGCAGGCCATCGCGGAAGGGCAGTTGATGGATCCGCGGCTGCGGGTCGGCGCCGTCAACGTGCCGGTGAACAACTTCAGCTTCACCGACGAAGACATGACGATGGTCGAGGTCGGCGTGAGCCAGGAGTTTCCGTCCGGCCGGACGCGTGAGCTCTCCCGCAAGCGGATGAACCAGATTGCGACCGCCAAGGACGCGGAGGCGGCGGACCGTCGGCGTGTCGTGCAGCGCGAGGTGCGCCGCGTGTGGGTGGAACTCGCGTACCTCGATGCGGCGCGCGAGCTGATCGTCGGGCAGCAGTCGTGGGTCGAGCAGATGCGCAGCTCGGCGCGTGCCCGGTATGCCTCGGGCGAGGGCAAGCAGATCGAAGTGCTGCAGGCCGGCCTGGACGTCGCCATGTTGCGCGAGCAGCAGCTGGACCTCGATCGGGATGAGTCCATGCGACGGGCCCAGCTCGCCCGCTGGCTCGGTGACGAAGATGCGGCCCGGGCCGGTCCGTTCACGCTTCCGGGTCGCCCGGAGACGCAGGCGCTCGCTTCGCTCGAGGCCGGACTGCAAAGGCACCCGGCGCAAGTCGATTTCGAGCACCGGATCGAGGCGGCGCAGACTGCGGTCGACCTGGCGCGCCAGGCCAACAAGCCCGGCTGGATGCTCGACGTCAGCTACGGGTTCCGCGGCGGTGAGATGGACGGCCAGAACCGCCCGGACATGCTGACCGCGATGGTGAGCGTGGACCTGCCGCTGTTCCGTGGCGACAGGCAGAACCGCGAAATCGCGGCCGCGCAGGCCGAAGCGCGCGGACTGCACGAGATGCACGTCGATCACCAGCGCGAGATGCAGGCGATGCTCGCGGAGACCGTGGCCGTGGTCGAGCGCACCGGCGATCTCGAGAAGTTCTACGAGACCGACCTGGTGCCGCTCGCCGACCAGTCGGTGCAGGCCGCGCTGCTCGCTTACCGCAGCAATCGCGCCATGGTGGACGAGGTCGTCAATGCGCGGCGCACGGCACTCGAGACCAAGCTGAAGCACCTGCGACTGTCTGCGGATCGCGCGCAGGCGCAGTACCAAGTGGATTACCTCGTGGGAGAAGGGCCGTGAGCGTCACAATGCGAAAGTCGAACCATTGGCGGTCGAGCGGTCCCGCAGCAGGCGTGCGCATCGCGGTCGTCGCCCTGGCGCTGCTTGCGCTCGGAATCGCCGGATGCTCCCGCAAGGACCTGCCCGGGGCTTCTGAGCCGCCCAAGTCGGCGGCGGACGACACCGCCGTCGAGCATGCCGTGAAGCACATGAACCCGAAGTACCGGTGCCCCATGCACGCGGACGTCGTGCGCGACGCGCCTGGCCAATGCCCGATCTGCGGCATGACTCTGGTCAAGGTCGAGAGTGGCACCACGGGCGCGCCGGCTGCCGTGTCGCCCGAAGCTGCAGCGAAGCCGCTTTACTACCGGCATCCACACGACCCGAATCGCACTTCGAAGGTGCCGATGAAGGACGAGATGGGCATGGACTACGTGCCCGTGCTCGCCGACGCCGCCGGCCCGGAGATACGCATCTCGCCGGCCGTCGTGAACAACATCGGCGTGCGCACCGAGGCCGCGGTGCTGGGCTCGCTGCCGCGTCGCGCGGACACGGTCGGCTACGTCGGGTTCGACGAGCGGCACGTGCAGCAGGTGCGACCGCGGGCCGAGGGCTGGGTCGAGAGCCTGGCAGTGCGCTCGATGGGCGAGACCGTCAAGGCCGGGCAGGTGCTGTTCACGCTCTATTCGCCGCTGCTCGAGAGCGCGCAGCAGGAGTACCTCGACGCGCTGCGAATCGGCAATCGTGACCTGGTCGATGCATCGAACGATCGACTGCGCGCGCTCGGGCTCGACGCGGGTACCGCGGCACGGATCCGCAAGACGGGGCGCGCTTCCGGGCGAGTGCCGTACGTTGCGCCGATTTCCGGTGTCGTCACTGAACTGGAACTCAAGGAAGGCTCGATGGTCACGCCCGACATGGTGGCGATGACGATCACCGGACTCGGCAGCCTGTGGGTCATCGCGGAGGTGCCCGAGGCGCAGGCGGCGTGGGTCGTCGCAGGTACCCCGGCCGAATTGCGATTTGTCTCGCTGCCGGGCCAGCCGGTGATGGGCCGCGTCGAGTACATCTACCCCGAGCTCGACATGGAGACGCGCACGCTGAAGGCGCGGATCACGCTCGAGACTCCGCCTGCGGGCGTGCGTCCCAACATGCTGGTGTCCGTGAGCCTCGTCGGCGAGGGCGGGCCGCAGGCTGTGACCATCCCGCGCAGCGCGCTGATCCGCGGCGGCAGCGAGGACCGCGTCGTGATCGCACTCGGCGAAGGAAGATTCTCGGCACGGCGCGTCGTCGCAGGCGCCGAGAGCGGCGAACGCGTGGCCATCGTCCAGGGCATCGCGGCGGGCGACAACGTGGTCGTCGCCGGGCAGTTCCTGCTCGATTCTGAGGCGAACCTGCGTGCCGGCATGGAGCGGCTCGAGGCGTCCCCATGATCAACGCGATCATTCGCGCCTCGCTCGAGAACCGTGCGCTGGTTTTGCTGCTCGCAGTGATGCTCACCGCGATCGGTGCGTACTCTTTCGTGCACACGCCTGTCGATGCCTTGCCCGATCTCTCTGACGTGCAGGTCATCGTGCGCACGCCGTACCCCGGCCAGGCGCCACGCGTCGTCGAGGACCAGGTGACGTATCCGCTCACGACGGCACTGCTGTCGGTGCCAGACGCGACCACGGTGCGTGGCTACTCGTTCTATGGCGACTCGTTCGTCAATGTGCTGTTCGCGGACGGCACCGATCCGTACTGGGCGCGGTCGCGCGTGCTCGAGTACCTGAGCCAGGCGGCCGCGAGGCTGCCGGAGGGCGTGCGGCCGGCGCTCGGCCCGGATGCGACCGGCGTCGGCTGGATCTACCAGTACGCACTGGTGGATCGCACGGGCCAGCACGACCTCGCGCAACTGCGATCCATCCAGGACTGGTTCTTGAAGTTCGAGCTGCAGGCGCTCGACGGCGTCGCCGAGGTCGCGACCGTCGGCGGCATGGTGAAGCAGTACCAGGTCGTAGTGGACCCGCTGCGGCTGCGTGGCTACGGGTTGTCGCTGATGATGGTCGAGAAAGCGATCCGCGAGGGCAACCAGGAGATCGGCGGCTCGGTCGTCGAGATGGCAGAGGCCGAGTACATGGTGCGCGCGACCGGGTACGTGAAGAGCGTGCAGGACCTCGAGCGCATCCCGGTGATGTCGACGAAGCAGGGCACGCCCGTGCTGCTGCGCGACGTCGCCGAGGTGCGTCTCGGTCCCGAAATGCGCCGCGGCATCGGCGAACTCGACGGCGAGGGCGAGGCGGTCGGCGGCGTGATCGTGATGCGCAACGGCGACAATGCCCGCGAGACGATCGAGCGCGTGCGAGCCAAGCTCGATGAGCTGAAGGGCGGCCTGCCGGCGGGCGTCGAGATCGTGACCACGTACGACCGCTCGTCGCTGATCCAGCGCGCGGTCGACAACCTGAAGCGCAAGCTGCTCGACGAATTCCTCGTCGTGGCGCTGGTCTGCTTCGTATTCCTGTTCCACGTGCGCTCGGGCCTGATCGTGGTGATCGTCACCCCGATCGCCGTGCTCGGTGCATTCATCGTGATGCACCTGCAGGGCATCAACGCCAACATCATGTCGCTCGGCGGCATCGCGATCGCGATCGGCACGCTGGTGGACGCGGCGATCGTGATGATCGAGAACGTGCACAAGAAGCTCGAGCACGGCGAGCTCGAGGGTGACGCACGCATGCAGGCGATCTACGACGGTTGCAAGGAGGTCGGGCCGTCGCTGTTCTTCTCGCTGATGATCGTCGCGCTGTCGTTCCTGCCGGTGTTCACGTTGGAGGCGCAGGAGGGGCGGCTCTTCGCGCCACTCGCCTTCACCAAGACCTATGCGATGGTGTGGGCATCGCTGCTGTCGATCACGCTGGTGCCGGTGCTGATCTACTGGCTGGTGCGCGGTCGGATCCGCCCGGAGTCGGCGAACCCGGTGAATCGCGCCACGATGGCCGTGTACAGGCCGTTCCTCGAGGTGGCGCTGAAAGCCCCGTGGACCGTTACCGTGATCGCCACTGTACTCGTGTTGGCGACATTGTGGCCGGCGTCCAGGCTCGGCACCGAGTTCATGCCCGAGCTCGACGAGGGCGACCTGCTGTACATGCCGACGACGCTGCCTGGGTTGTCGACCGATGCGGCGCGCGCCTTGCTGCAGCAGACCGACAAGCTGATCCGGACCGTGCCCGAGGTCGAGCGGGTGTTCGGCAAGGCGGGTCGTGCAGAGACCGCCACCGACCCGGCGCCGATCGAGATGTTCGAGACCACGATCAAGCTGAGGCCACGCGACCAGTGGCGGCCGGGAATGACGCCCGCGAAGCTCAAGGCCGAGCTGGACGCGGTGGTGAAATTCCCGGGTCTGTCGAACGCGTGGGGCTACCCGATCAAGACCCGCATCGACATGCTCGCCACCGGCATCCGCACGCCGGTCGGCATCAAGATCATGGGACCCGACCTCGAGGCGATCCAGCGTCTCGGGCGACAGATCGAGGACATCCTGCGCCCGGTGCAGGGGACGACGTCCGTCTACGCCGAGCGGACCGCGACCGGCCGCTACCTCGACGTCGACATCGACCGGGTCGCAGCCGGGCGCTACGGACTCAACGTCAAGGACGTGCAGGACATAGTCGGCAGTGCTGTCGGCGGCATGACCGTGAGCTACACGGTCGAGGGACTCGAGCGCTATCCGATCAACCTGCGCTACCCGCAGGACTTCCGCGACTCGCTCGGGAAGCTGCGCGCGCTGCCGATCGTCACGCCGACCGGCGCGAACGTGACGCTTTCGGATGTTGCTCGAGTCGAGGTGGCCGACGGTCCCGCGATGATCCGCAGCGAGAACGCGAGACCGTCGGGCTGGGTCTTCGTCGACATCCAGGGACGCGACCTCGGCGGTTACGTGCGGGACGCGAAGCAGAAGATCGCGGCCGAACTCAAGCTTCCGCCCGGATACAGCCTCGCGTGGTCCGGGCAGTACGAGTACCTGGAACGGGCCGTGGAGCGCCTGAAGGTCGTCGTGCCGCTCACGCTCGCGATCATCGTGCTGCTGCTGTACCTGAATTTCCGCAACGCACGCGACGTGCTGCTGATCCTCGGTGCGCTGCCGTTCGCCCTGGTAGGAGGCGTGTGGCTGCTGTACCTGCTCGATTACGACCTTTCGATCGCGGCGGCCGTGGGCTTCATCGCACTCGCCGGCGTCGCGGCCGAGACCGGCGTCGTGATGGTCATGTACCTGGAGCATGCCTGGCAGGATCGACAGGCGAAGGCCCGGTCGGAGGGTCGCGAGGCCACCCGTGCCGAGCTGCGCGACGCGATCGTCGAGGGGGCATTGCTGCGGCTGCGGCCGAAGCTGATGACCGTGATCACGATCATCGTGGGCCTGCTGCCGATCATGTGGGGCACCGGGACCGGCTCCGAGGTGATGCGCCGGATCGCCGCACCGATGGTGGGCGGCATGGTCTCGGCCACGGTGCTGACGCTGGTGATCATTCCGTCGCTGTACCTCATCGTGAACGGCTGGCGGCTGCCGCGGGCGGTAAACTAGTCGCATGAACGACACGAAGACGCAGGGCGGCAGTTGCTGCCATGGCGAGCAGAAAGCGCCGGTCGAGGTGCCCGTGACCGTCGCGCCGCCCGCCCACGACTGTTGCCATGCCGCGGCTGCACCGGCTTCCGCGCCCGTGGCTGCGCCTGAGGTGACCGCCCCGGCGAAACACGATTGTTGCCACGCCGCGGCTGCAACTGCGGGTGCGACCGCAGCACCGGTGGCGCGCGTGCTGCGGCCCGGCGAGTCGCTGTACATCTGCCCGATGTGCCCTGGCGTCGAGAGCCCGGTGCCGGCCGCCTGTCCGATATGCGGCATGGCGCTCGAGCCGGCGGTGCCGCTGCTGTCCGAAGGGGAGGATCCCGAACTCATAGACATGCGCCGGCGCTTCCTGGTCGCGCTCGCGTTGACGGTGCCGCTGGTCGGATTCGCTATGGCCTCGATGCTGGGGTGGCACCTGTCGGCCCTGTCGCCGGTCACCGTCGCGTGGCTGCAATTCTCGCTCGCCACGCCCGTCGTGCTCTGGTGCGGCTGGCCGCTGCTCGAGCGCGGAGCGCGCTCGCTGACGACCCGCAACCTGAACATGTTCACGCTGATCGGGCTCGGCGTCTCCGTGGCCTACGGCTACAGCGTGGTGGCGACGCTTGCCCCGGGCCTGGTTCCGCAGGCCTTCCGGCATGGCGGTCACGCGGCACTCTACTTCGAGTCCGCTGCGATGATCGTGACGCTGGTGCTGCTCGGCCAGGTGCTCGAGCTCAAGGCCAGGAGCCGCACGGGCGCTGCGTTGCGTGCGCTGCTCGACCTTGCGCCGAAGCTGGCGCATCGCATCGAGGCAGACGGGCAGCAACGCGAGATATCGCTCGAGCAGGTGCGGGTGGGCGACCAGCTGCGCGTGCGGCCGGGCGAGAAGGTGCCCGTGGACGGTGTGGTCGTCGAGGGTCGCGGCACCGTGGACGAGTCGATGGTCACCGGCGAGTCGGTGCCGGTCGAAAAGTCGGCCGGTGCAGCACTGATTGGCGGCACGCTGAACGGCGCTGCGTCGCTCGTGATGCGCGCCGAACGCGTCGGATCAGAGACGGTGCTGGCTCGCATCGTGCAGACGGTGGCCGAGGCGCAGCGCAGCCGGGCGCCGGTGCAGGCGCTGGCCGACCGCGTCTCGGGCTGGTTCGTGCCGGCGGTGGTTCTCGTGGCCGTCGTGGCCGCACTCGCCTGGGCCTTCATCGGGCCCGAGCCGCGGCTTGCAAACGCGCTGCTGATCGCGGTGAGCACGCTGATCGTCGCGTGTCCCTGTGCGCTCGGGCTCGCGACACCGATGTCGATGACGGTCGCGATGGGGCGCGGCGCGCAGGCTGGCGTGCTGTTCCGCAACGCCGAATCGCTGGAGCGACTCGAGGAAGTGGATACGCTCGTGCTCGACAAGACGGGCACGCTGACGGCCGGCCGTCCCGAGGTCGTGAGCGTCATCCCGGTAGACGACGTCGCGGAGTCCGAGCTGCTGCGCTATGCGGCGAGCCTCGAGCAGGCGAGCGAGCATCCGATCGCCGCGGCCGTCGTGCGGATCGCGCAGCGCAAGGGGCTCAGGCTCGGTCGCACTTACGGCTTCCAGGCGTTGCCAGGTGCCGGCGCGATGGGCGTCGTGCAGTTGCGCAACGTCTCCGTAGGCAACGCGCGGCTGATGGAAGAGGCGGGCGTGGATGTGGGCGCGCTCGAGCGTGAGGCAGAGCGACTCCGTGCGCTCGGCCAGACGATCGTGTTCGTCGCGGTAGACAAGATTCCGATCGGGTTGCTGGGCATCGCCGATCCGCTGAAGCCCGACAGCTGGGACGCGGTGCAGCATTTCAAGCGCGAGGGACTGCGGGTCGTGCTGCTGTCCGGGGACCATGAGGCGTCCGTGCGCGCGGTGGCGGAGCAGCTCGGCATCGACGAGATACACGCGGGCGTCCGGCCGGAAGAGAAGGCGGCCGTGATCCGTCGTCTTCGCAGCGAAGGTCGCAAGGTCGCGATGGCCGGCGATGGAATCAACGACGCACCGGCACTGGCCGAGGCCGACGTGGGCATCGCGATGGGTGCAGGGTCCGACATCGCGAAACAGACGGCGGGCGTCACGCTGATCAGCGGCGACCTGCGCGGCATCGGCCGGGCAATGAAGCTGAGCGAAGCCACGATGTCGAACGTCCGGCAGAACCTGCTGTTCGCGTTCGGCTACAACTCGCTCGGCGTGCCGCTGGCCGCCGGCGTGCTGTATCCGCTGACCGGCACGCTGCTGGCGCCGGCGGTGGCTGCGGCTGCGATGTCGTTGAGCTCGGTGAGCGTGATCTCGAACGCGCTGCGGCTCCGTAAAGCCAGGATCTGATCCAATCGCGAACGCTAGTCGGAAGCATTTGCATCCGGGTCGCGGAGGCGTACGCTATTCCTGCAGACGAGTTGGGCCATCGTTCTCTTGCAGAGCGCTCGAACGCTGAGTGCTCGACACGGAGGAGTCGACATGAAGAACCCGACCGATGTCGAAGGGATCCAGGGGCGTTTCATCATTCCCGCCGCCGCGATTGCCGCCGGGCTCGCGTCCCAGCCAGCCGTATCCGCACCAGGTGATCTCGACCCCGCGTTTGGCAGCGTCGGTCGCGCCAGCCTGCCCTCGTACCTCGAGGGCGCCGTGTGGGCACTCGAGACCTCTGTCGACGGCCAATACACGTTCGGTGGTGGCGAGGAAGAGTACTGCGACTATTACTACGATAATTGCGACGACGGCTTCACCGGCGGCCTCACCGAGGCCGGGCTTCCGGACCCGGGGTTCGCAACGACACAGCTCAATTCGGTCGAGGTCCGCGATGTTGCGCGGCAAGCGGACCGAAAGCAGGTCGTCGTCGGCCGCACGCGCGGCAGCCCATTCACGCTGATCGCCTACCGGCTCATGCCGGATGGCTCGAAGGATGCGACGTTTGGCACCGATGGCTCGTTCGTCCTTGCGGGCCAGGGGCCCATCGTCGGCAAGGCCGTCGAGATCGACACAGAAGGTCGCATCGTCATCGCCGGCATCGAGGGCTCGCGGCTGATCGTACTGCGGGTCAAGCCGAACGGTACGCTCGACGAAACGTTCGGCGAGGCCGGCGCGTTTCGCGGCCCCTATGTCCCGGACACTTACGCCGCCGTCGACTTCGCGAAAGCACCGGATGGCGGTTACCGCCTCCTGTCGTCGAATGTCACTGGCTGCCTGGTGACCGCCATTACCGGCAGCGGCGCGCTCGACGGCCGGTTCGGTCAGCTCGGTACGGCGGTCGTCGGATCGGGAGGCGATTCCCAGAGCAACTGCCGCGCCATGGTCGTCCAGCCCGACGGGCGCGTGATCGTCGGGGGCGTCGAGCGGGCAGGCGCATTCGCGTCGCGACTCCGTGCCGACGGGACTGCCGATCCGACGTTCGTCGGGGCCGACGTCCAGGGCCAGCTGGCGCAGGTGTTCAGCCTGGCGCTCGCGGCCGACGGTTCAATCATCGCGGGCGTCAGCGACAAGGACCCGTCGCCCGGGGCGCTGGTGGTCCGGCTCAGGCCGGATGGACGGCTCGACCCTGGCTTCGGAATCGCGGGTCGCGCCCGGATCGACGTCGAATCTTCGACGGCGTCCGTTGCCGAGGCACGCGTTGTTCGCGTGCTCAAGAATGGGGGCGTGCTCGTCGGCGGCAGGAGCTACCAGGCCTACGTGAGTGACGGCCGCAAGCCATTCGTTGCGAGGCTGCTCGCGACCGGCGCGGGTCCGGGCGTCCTGGGATTCAGAGGGCTCGCCATGCTGGTCGACGAGAAGGACCAGCGGGCCGTCGTAGCGGTCCGGCGTACGGGCGGCGTTGCAGGAGCGGTCAGCGTCGCTTACGAGACGGTCCCCGGACTCGCGCAGCCTGGTGTCGACTACACGCCCGTTTCAGGGCGGCTCGACTGGGCCGACGGCGACAGCGGCGAGCGGAGCATCACGGTGCCGATCGTGTCGGGCGACGCGGGCGCAGAGCCGGAGGAGCGCTTCGGCATCGCGCTGAAGGACGCGCAAGGCGGAGCGGGCGTCGGCGCCAGCGCGACGACCGTCAGCATCCTGGGGGACGGTTACCCGGCCGGCGTGCTGACGATCGTGGAGGGCTCGACACGAGTTGCGGAACCGGCCATTCCGGGCAGCTACACCACGCTGCAGCTGGTCGTTCGGCGGGAGAATTACTACGCGGGTCCAGTGTCGGTCACTGTGTCGGTTCAGCCCGGCAGTGCCACGCCCGGCGACGATTTCCAGGCGACTCCGGTGACGTTGACCTGGGGCAACGGCGATTCGGCGTACCGCACGGTAAACGTAACCGTGCTGAGTGACAAAGTCAGAGAAGGTGACGAGACGTTTTCCGTCGTACTGTCCGCGCCGACCGGCGGAGCAGTCCTGGGCAAGTCCAGTGTCACGGCCACGATCACCGACACGAAGCAGGTAGGCAGCGGCTCGGGTGGCGGCGGCAGCACGGGCATGCTCACCTTGCTCGCGCTCGGATTCGCGAGACTACCGAGGAAGCGACAAGCCTGACCTTCTCGTTTGCGGCAGGGGCCGGGTAACATCGGGGCACCGACTCCGAGGTGCCCCGGCAAATGACCCATACGCTCTCCCGCGACCCGCGCCGCGACGGCTACCGCATGCCGGGCGAATTCGAGCCGCACGACGGCTGCTGGATGCTCTGGCCCGAGCGTCCCGACAACTGGCGCCTCGGCGGCAAGCCGGCACAGCAGGCGTTCGTCGCGGTGGCTGCAGCGATCGCCGGCAGCGAACGTGTGTCGGTCGGTGTGTCTGCGGCGCAGTTCGCCAACGCACGGCGACTGCTGCCGCCGGGGGTGCGAGTCGTCGAGATCACCATTAACGACGCGTGGATGCGCGACGTGGGCCCGACGTTCGTCGTCAACGGTCGCGGCGGCGTGCGCGGCGTGGACTGGATCTTCAATGCGTGGGGCGGACTCGACGGCGGGCTCTACTTTCCGTGGGACAAGGACGATGCCATCGCGCAGAAAGTGCTCGAGATCGAGGGGCGCGATCGATACCGCGCGCCGTTCGTGCTCGAGGGCGGCGCGATCCACGTGGACGGGCAGGGGACGCTGGTCACCACTGAAGAGTGCCTGCTGAATCGCAACCGCAACCCGCACCTGACACGCGATGACATCGAGCGGCTGCTTGTCCGCTATCTCGGCATCGAGACCGTCGTGTGGCTGGGCAAGGGCGTGCATCTCGACGAGACCGACGGGCACGTGGACAACCTCTGCGCGTTCACGAAGCCCGGCGAGATCGTGCTCACGTGGACCGACGACCGTCGCGACCCGCAATACGAGATCTCGTGCGACGCATATGAGCGGTTGATGCAGGCGCGGGACGCGCGTGGCCGGCGGATCAAAGTGCACAAGCTCGCGCAGCCCGGGCCGTTGCACATGACGAAGGCCGAGGCCGAAGGCGTCGATGCCGCCGAGGGCACGCAGCCGCGCCAGGCCGGTGCTCGCCTCGCGGGCTCGTACGTCAATTTCTACATCGGTACGCGGCGGGTAGTCGTGCCGCTCCTTGATGCGAAGCGCGATGGCGCGGCGCTGAGGATGCTGAAGTCACTGTTCCCGAAACGCGACGTCGTGGGCGTGCCCGGACGAGAGATCCTGCTCGGCGGCGGCAACATCCACTGCATCACGCAGCAGGTGCCGAGAGGAAAGCGCGATGCTGCATGAAGTCCTCGATGGCCGGCGGCTGACGAAGCTCGAGTACCAGCACGAGCTGCCGAAACTGCAGGACCGCCTGCTCGACGCGCAGTTCGAGTTGCGCAAGTCCCGTGCGCGTGCCGTGGCCATGATCGTCACGGGTATCCCGGGCGCGGGACGCAGCGAGGTCGTGAACGAACTGCTCGGCTGGCTGGATCCGAAATTCGTCATCGTCTACGGCTTCCGCGAGCCGAACGAGGTCGAGGTGGAGCGCCCGCCGTTATGGCGATTCTGGCGCGTCATGCCGCCGCGCGGGCGCATCGTGATCCTGCATGCGGGCTGGTACGAGGACTTGCTGCGCGACTCGCTGCTCGACGAGAACCGCGCCGCTGCGGTCGTGAAGCGTGAGGTCGAGAGGATCCGTGCGCTCGAACGGTCGCTGGTGGCGGACGGCGTCGCCGTCGTGAAGGTCCACTTGCACATCGGGCCGGAATTGCAGCGCCGGCGACTCAGCAAGCTGCGGGCCGACAAGCTCACGCACTGGCGCGTCACGCGCGAGGATCTCTGGCAGGCACGGCATTTCCACCGGGTCGAGCGGGTGATGGAGCACTGCCTCGAGGTCACCGAGCAGCCGAGCGCGCCCTGGCACCTCGTCGACGGTACCGACCGTCAGCACCGTGCGCTCGAGGTGGGGCGTGTGCTGCTCGCCGGGATCGAGGGGCGGATCGGCCGCGTCCCGACGGATCGCGTGCTGCCGCCGGCAGCGACGGTCCGGCGCCGGGCTGCACGCGTGAAGATGCAGTCCACGCACCGCGGGCCACGCATTGCCGAGGAGGATTACGACCGCGAGCTCGAGGAACTGCAGGGGCGGCTCGCATTGGCGTCGCGCAAGCGGCGTTTCGCAAAGCGCGCAGTGGTCGTGGCGTTCGAGGGCATGGACGCGGGCGGCAAGGGCGGTGCGATCCGGCGCATCGCGGCCGCGCTCGACGCGCGGCAATACCGGGTGGTGCCGATCTCCGCGCCGAGCGAGGAGGAACTGGCGCGCCCGTACCTGTGGCGCTTCTGGTTCCAGCTGCCACCGCGCGGCAACTACACGATCTTCGACCGCTCGTGGTACGGGCGCGTGCTGGTGGAGCGCGTGCGGGGATTCGCGTCGAAGCCCGACTGGCAGCGCGCGTACGGCGAGATCAACGAGTTCGAGCGGCAGCTCACGGAGCATCGCATCATCGTCGCGAAATTCTGGATGTCGGTGAGCCCCGCGGAGCAACTCGCCCGCTTCAAGGAGCGCGACCGCAACCTGCTGAAGCGCTTCAAGGTGGATCCTGAGGACTGGATCAACCGCAAGCTCTGGGACGAATACCAGCGCGCCGCCCGTGACATGCTGGCCCTGACCAGCACGCGGCACGCGCCGTGGGTCATCGTTCCGGCGGACGACAAGCGGTACGCGCGACTGACGGTACTGCGGCGCCTTTGCGACCGGATCGAGTCCGCGCTCGACTAGAACCAGACCGAGAAGAACAGCCTCAGCACGTCCGCGCTGAAGTGGTAGAGCGGCTCGGTACCCGGCGCGCCGCCCTTCGGGATGTCGCGGAAGTCGGCGTAGTCGTACAGCGCGTGGTCGTAGAACAGGTTCACCGTCGTCCGCTCGAGCCCGCCCCAGCGCAGCGGCGGCAGGCGCCAGGTTGCGCCGACGGTGACCATCTGGCTCTGGAACGTGCTGAGTTCCTTGTCGCGGCCCACGAAGTTCTGCGAGTCCTCGCGCGGGAACAGGTCCGAGTAGAAATCCGCCGCGGACTGGTCGTACCAGCGATAGGCGGCCTCGAGGATCCAGCGATCGCCGAGCGGGTGCGTGTAGCCCACGCGCAGCGTGTTGGCGTCGACGCCCCAGGTGTCGGTGAAGTACCGGTACGTGCCCTGCACGGAGGCGCGATACCACAGGAAATACTGCGCGTTGACGGACACGGCGCTGCTGGTGCGCGTGTTCGGGTACACCTCCGGCTCCCAGGCGTAACCGGCACCGACATCCGGGTCGAGGTACCGCGCGGAGCGATACGGATTGTTGAGATACCCTTCGTCGGAGATGGTCTCGAGCGAGAGGCCCATCATCAGCGTCGGCGTGACGATCTGGGACAGGCCCAGCCGGTAGCTCCAGCGGTCGACCGGCTCGTTGAAGTCGGGGTCGCCCCGCTTGCGCACGTCGTCCCAGGCCCGGCTGAAGCCGAACGAGACGGTAGTCAGGTCGCCGAAGAAGTCCTGGCTCAGGTCGAACGTCGCGGTGTTCGCGGTGTAGTCGTTCTCCGTGCTGTTCGTGTACCCGACGGTGTACTGCGTCTTGCCGTTCAGCATGTCGAAGGCGAGGCTCGCCTGGCGGCGCTCTTCCTTGTACGGGCTCGCCTGGGTCACGACGTCGATCGACGCGCTGGAGACCATGTCGACGTAGTAGTTGGCGGCCACCGAGTACTTCTCGTCGAACTTCTTGCGTACGAGCAGCGACGGGCCATCCACCGTGACGCCACCACCCTCGTAGCGGTGGTACAGCGCGTCGGCGCGATCGTCCGGCAGCACGGCCGCAGCGGCCGGGGTCAGCCAGCAAAGCGTCAGCGGCAGCGCTACGAGCAGGGCGGAGTGGAATCGCGCACGCATCGATGTCGCCTCAGTTGCAGCCGCAGCCGCCGCCATGTCCGCCCAGCGCGCCGCGCGCGCCCTCGCGGGCCTCGTACACGTGATCGATGTAGGCCTGCGAGACAGGGTCGCGGTCGGCGCTCATGACCAGGTCGGCGAAATTCTGCCGCTCGTAGGGCTTCACCCAGGGCTCGACGCCGCTGCAGCCGGACAGGCAGGCGAGGCAGGCGAGCACCAGCAGCGTGACGCTGCGGACAGGGTTCATGCGGGTCACTCCTTCACCAGGCTGCGGACCATGTCGGCGTACTTGGCTTCGTCGCCGGGCTGGTAGCCACGGTGCACGTAGCGGACGTTGCCGTTGCGGTCTACGAACACGGAACTCGGCATGCCCTGCACGCCGAACTGTTCGGCAACCTGGTTCTTCTGGTCGAACAGGATCGGGAAACTAACCGGTACCTGCTTCAGCCAGTTCTTCGCCGCGGCGCTGTCCGGCTCCACGTTTACGCCGAGCAGCGTGAACCCGAGCGGCTCGTACTTGGCCTGGATCTGCTCGCAGCAACGGCATCTCCTGGCGGCACGGTCCGCACCAGGTTGCCCAGAAGTTGATCATCACCACCTGGCCTTTCAGTTCGCTCAGGCGAACGTTGCCGCCGTCGCGTGCCGGCAGAGAGAAATCCGGTGCTGGTGACGGTGCAGCAGCACTTGCGACCGAAGCAGCGATCGCGGCGAGGGCGACGAACACGGCAAGTCCGATGCGGCGCATGTGGATTCTCCTGGCTCAGAAAAAGGCGGTCAGGCTCAGCGTGAGCTGCAGGTTCTGGGTGAGCTTGTCCTTGCCGAGCAGGTCGCTGTCGAACATCGAGTCGCGTACGTCGAGATGCGCCGCGATCCAGTCCGTCACGAGCAGCCGGTACCCGGCACCGAGGGTCATCGTGAAGTGATCGTCGCCGCCGAAACGCGTGCTGCCGGCGCCGAGCGTGAAGTAGACCGCGCTCGGCATGGCGCGCTGGCTGCCGAAGAACGATTCGCCCGGCAGGGCGTTCCAGCCGAGTGCGAGGTCGTAGTACGTGTACTGGCGCTCGCTGTCGGTGAGCAGTTCGGCCGAGCCGCTCAGGTCCTCGTAGCTGGTCTTGCCGGCCTTCGCGGAGCCGATCGTCGCCTCGGCGAAGATGTCCTCGGAGAAGTGATAGGCAAAGCGACCGCCGTACAGGAAGCTCGAGCCGAAGTCCTCGATGCCGATCGTGCCGATGAACAGGCCGGCCTCGAAGTTCTCGGTATCGATCGCGGGCACGCTTACGTCGCGCCGCCTGACGCGCGGCTCGACCACTTGCGGCGTCCCGCTGGTCGCGCCGACCGGGTCTTCCGCGTGCGCCCTGCCGGGCGCCACATGGATGCCGGCGGCGACGGCGGCGCTCAGAAGAAATGCGTGAAGCCGACGGTCCATTCGTTGATGACCTCGTTGTCGTTGGTGTCCGTGAAGACCACGAACTGGCGGTACTCCGCCTGCAGCAGGAACCGATCGCTCAGATAGCCGCGCAGGCCGGCGCCGGCGTAGGCGGCCTGGTTGGTCCGGTTCGGGGCCTGGACCAGCGTCGCCTTGGGCTCGACGTAGACGACGCCGCCCCCGATCGCGACGAATGGCGACACGCGCCAGCCGGGCATGAAAATGTGGCCGATGCCCAGCGTGCCGAGCCAGCCGTTCGAGTAGTCGCCGAGCAACTGGGAAACGTCGGCGCGCAGCAGCAGGGATTCCGTCATTGCGTATGCGGCCGAGACGGTCACCATGTCGGCACCGTCGAAGTCGCCCGCGCCGATCGCCGCCTCCCAGCGATGCCGGGTGCGTGAATCCGGGTCCGGACCGGCGAGCTGCACCTCGGCGCCCTCCTGCAGTGAGCGTCTTCTCGAGCTGCGTGCGGTGCACCCAGCCCTCGCGGTCGCGATCGGTGCGTACCTTGATCCAGTCGGTGCGCTGGCGCAGCAGGGCCACGCTCGCGCCGCGATCCACGACCTGCGTCACCGGGAAGCCGCGCCCGGGCCCGCTGCGCAGGTCGAGATAGGGGTCCTGCACCACGACGGACTCGATGGGCGCCGCGCCGGTCACGACCGGGACCAGCGCGACGAGCATCAGACAGGCGGTGAGGACGATTCGGCGCATTGTCTCAATCAGCCGGTGCGGCAAACGGGTCGTTGAAATATTGCGCACCTCCGTCGACCCATTCCGAGACGAGCCTCAACTCCGCCGGCGTGAGTCGGCCCGCGTGAGTGCCACCCGCTGCGAATCTTGAGAAGAACGTCACAGATGCGTTCGCGCTGCCAGCCCGCAGCGAGGACGCCACCGGTACCGTTGCGAACTGGGGCTGTCCGGTCACCGGATCGACGCCGACCTGGACCAGCCGGTCCTGCACGACGCCGCCGACCAGTTCCTGCTCGTTGTCCGTCGCCAGCAGCTCGCGGTAGGCGTGGAAATGGTCGGGCTGGTCTGCGGACGCGCCGTCGGTCAGCTCGAGCTGGCCCATCGGCACCTGCGCGACGCCCGCGGCCGAGCGATTCGAATGGCAGCTCGTGCAGGTGTTGTCGCTGAGCACCGTCACGCCATCGGCGGCGAGAGTCACGCGCGGCCGGCTCCACAACGGGTGGATGTGTTTCTCGTAGTGGATCGTGATGCGGCAACCCGAGCGCCACGCGGTGACGCAGTCCGCCGGCGTTGGCGCTGCCGTCGCCAGATCGATGTAGCTGTACGTGAACGGTGCGTCCGGCGCGCGTCCGGCGGCGACTGGATCTGTCCAGACGTCCTCGAATACGACGTTGACGCTCGGCTTCAGCGCGGCGCAGTCGGTCTGGCAGCTGATGCGTGCCCGCGCCTGGGCCATCGTCTCGCCGAAGTCGGCGAAGATGGCCGGGTTCGTGTTGGGGAACGACAGTCCGGTGGTCGTTGCGCCAGCGTTCACGGTCTTGAAGAGGCCAGTCCGGCCGTGCGACAGGCCGGTGGCGGGGTCGTGACAGCCGTTGCAGCGTAGTTCCTCGCCTGGACGCACCTGCAGCCAGTTCGAGTGTCGCGGCCCGATGAGCCGGCCGTTCGCGTCGAGTATCGAGATCGCGAACGCGACGTTGGCGGGTACCTTGGCCCTTACCGAGCCGTCGGGCTCGATCGGTACGTAGCCCAGCACCTCGCGCATGCCGAGCGCGGAGCTGACGCCGAACGCGCTGTTGCGGAAGTCGCGCACGTCGCGGTCCGGCAGGCTCACCGGCTTCTCGATCCGCAGGAACCGTGCCGGGCGCTGCTGCGCTGTCGTACGCCGCGGGTCCGCGACCGCGGCGATGCCGCCCGGTGCGGTGTCCACGCCGTCGACGTCGTAGACGCTGCGAATGTCGAGAATGCCGACGCTTTCCGATTCGAGCTCGGCCTTGAAGTCGACGCCGGCCACGCGGTCCAGCAGCACCGGCGGCAGGGCAACCGGCTGCAGGGCGACGACCTCCGTGTACATCACGCCCTCGACGGGGCTGGCAACCGGCAGCTGCGTGCGAGCGGACGGATCGTACATCCATAGGCCGTACAGCGGCGCGGCCGGCGTCGTGCCGTTCGCTGCAAGTTGATCCGCCGTGCACGGAACGATCCTCGTGCCCTGCTGCAGGCGGCACTGGGTCCAGCTCACCAGCAGGCGACCGGTACCGTCACGTAGCGGAAACGCGGATTGGTAGCGACCACCAGGAGACGGGCCGGCGAGCGTGCGCACGACGTTCACGGTCGCCGGCTTCTGCGCCGGACCGGACAGCACGCCGCGGTTCACCGCCGTTGGCTGCGTGTTCTCCACGTAGTTCGCGATCTCGACTTCGAGCAACTCGCCGCCACGCTCCGGCGCGACGAACGACTGCGCGCGGACCAGCAGCCTGCCGCCGGACATCGGGCGCGGATCGAGGAACTGGACGTCCGAACCGTCCGTTCCAGTCTGGTGGCTGTTCGCTCCGTAGAGCAGTTCGAGGCCGGAACCGTCCGGCCGCACCGCATAGATGCTCATCTCGTCGTGGCCGGGCGCGGCATCCCAGCGGCTGAAGACGATGCGGCCGTCGTCCAGCACTGCGGGGTCGAGGTCGTGGCTCTGGTTGAAGGAGACCTGGTGGATGTCGGAGCCGTCTGCGGTCATCACGTGCAGCACGAACGCCGGCTCCCGGCGATCCTCGTCCTGCGCATCGAACTGGGGCTTGCCCTCGTCGAGCAGGATCGCCTTCGACTGCCGCTGTCGAGTGGAGCTGAACACGATGCGCCCGTCGGGCAGGTAGTTCGGCGCAACGTCGTTGCCCTGGCGGGCGACGATATTCGAACTGATGACGCGGCGCAGCTCGCGCGTCGCGATCGTGTACTGCCAGATGTCCCAGGTCGGCTGGTCTTCAGGATCCGCCCCAGGCACCAGCGGTTCGTGCAGCGCGAACACGACCTTCGTCCCGTCGTATGACGGCTCGACGTCGCGCACGTCGCCTTTGCCCTTGGTGATCTCCGTGGTCACGTTGCGCTCGACCGCCGAAGGAGAAGCGCGGTCGCGCACGTACAGGTCGCCGCCGGGTTCGAAATCGAGCAACTCGCGCGCATCGACGCTGGGCGCGTCGCTCGCAGGCACGGGCCGCTTCACGTAGGCGATCGGGAAGTCGAGCACGATCGGGTCCGGAGCCTGGCCGCTGCCCGGACTGAGGCCACCGCCACCGTCGCTGCTGCTGCAGCCGGCGACCACGATTGCGAGCAGCATGCCCGCGACCGGACCGAGCGGCCGGGTGGCCCGGGCGGCCTCCCGAGAAAGAGTGCGCATCCGAAGGTTCCTCAGTAAGGGAATCCGCCGCGACGCCCGTGCGCCGTGCGGGGCACTTTCTCTCACAACGCTCACGCCGCTCCACCGGCCGCGGCCAGTTGTGTGAGTTGCCTCTCAGTACTGCGCATACCGTTTGGCGATATGGGTTTCACCGCTCACATTCGCTGCCAGCGACCGGCTGTGCCCGGTCGGGGGAGACACCGGATGCGCTTCAGCACGCTCGCACTGCACGGGCTCGCCGACCTCGGTCGAGCTGCCGTGATCGCATTGGCGGGTCTCGTGATCCTGCAGCCGGTGGCCGTGCTGGCCGACTCGCGCACGCAGGCCAAGCGCCTGCACGACCGGATCGCGGGCGTGCCGCCGACCGAGGAGGTGCTGACCGCGATGGCGAGCGACATCGCCGCAGGCCGTGCGACCGACGCCGCCTATACAGCCATGCAGAACCGCGCGTTCTACGACGTCACGCTGAAGAACTTCGCGATGCCGTGGACGAACCGCGACCAGACGGTGTTCGCGCCGCTGAACGACTATGTCGCCACGGTGATCGGCATGGTGCGGGACGATGTGCCGTTCGACCGCGTGCTGTACGACGACATTCTCTACGTCGGCCGCGGCGACCCCGGGGTGCCGGCGTACTCGCCATCGAACAACGAGCACTACGCGGCGCTCGAGGCCAGGGGCGTGAACCTGAAGGAGGGACTGGTGCGCACGACGCAGTCGTCCGTCACCGGACTGCCGCCGAATGCGACTGCAGGCGTGATGACGTCGCGCGCGGCCGCACAGGCGTTCTTCATCGCCGGCACGAACCGCGCGATGCTGCGTTTCACGCTGATCAATCACCTGTGCCTCGACATGGAGCAGGTGTCCGACACGACGCGCCCGCCGGATCGCGTGCGCCAGGACGTGAGCCGCAGCCCCGGCGGCGACAGCCGCCTCTACCTGAACAACTGCGTCGGTTGCCACAGCGGCATGGATCCGCTGGTGCAGGCGTTCGCCTACCACGACTGGGACGAGACCGGCGGACGGCTGATCTACACGTCCGGCGTGGTGCGCCCGAAGTACTTCAACAACAAGGACACGTTCCCGCCGGGCTACTCGACGCCCGACGACCACTGGGACAACTACTGGCGCAAGGGCCGTAACTCGCTGCTCGGGTGGGACCCGGCGCAGCCTGGCCGTGGCCAGGGCGCGAAGTCCCTCGGGCAGGAGCTCTCGCATACGGACGCGTTCGCCGGGTGCCAGGTGCGCAAGGTGTTCCGCAACGTCTGCTTTCGCGATCCGAGCGACGCGCAGGACCGGGCCAAGGTCCAGGCGATGGCGGGTTCGTTCAAGTCCAGTGGTTACCAGCTGAAGCGAGTGTTCGCCGAGGCTGCGACCTACTGCATGGGTGACTAGGGAGGCAGCCGTGGATACCGCAATTTCGCGCTACTGGGCGGTTCGTGCCGCTGCCATCGGGGTCGTCGCGCTGCTGCTCGGCGGCTGCGGCGGCGGTGCCAAGACGGTCGAGAATCCGGTCACGACGGTCGGCACGCCGGCCGCGTACAGCGGTCCGCCGCCATCCACTGCCGACGTGCAGGCCTTCAAGATCAACGTCTGGGACAACCTCAAGGCCGGCAATCGTTGCGGCCAGTGCCACGTCAGCGGCGGACAGGCGCCGCAGTTCGTGCGCCAGGACGACATCAACCTCGCCTATGCGGCGGCGAACGGCATCGTCAATCTCGCATCGCCGCGCGATTCGCGGATGGTGCAGAAGGTGGCTGGCGGCCACAACTGCTGGCTCGCGAGTCCCGCTGCCTGCGGCGACATCCTCACGACGTGGATCGCGAACTGGGCGGGCGCCGTGGCCGGTGGCGCGACGAAGGGCATCACGCTCAAGGCGCCCGTGATCAGGGACGCGGGCGCGAGCAAGCCGTTTCCGTCCTCGCCGGCCCTGTTTGCGACGACCGTGCACCCGGTCGTCAAGGAGTACTGCTCGCGGTGTCACACCTCGACTTCCGCGGCATCGCAATCCCCGTTCTTCGCCTCGAACGACCTCGACGAGGCGTACGCGGCGGCCAAGGTGAAGATCGACCTCGACCAGCCCGACCAGTCGCGGCTCGTGCTCCGGTTGCGCAACGAGTTCCACAACTGCTGGAGTGACTGCGCCGCCAATGCGACCGAGATGGAGACGGCGATCCGCGCGTTCGCCGGCCAGGTTGCGCCAATGGCAGTCGATCCTTCGCTGGTGCTGTCGAAAGCCCTCGGGCTCTATGACGGCCTGGTCGCGAGCGGTGGCAATCGCTACACGGCGAACATGATCGGGCTCTGGGAATTCAAGACCGGCAAGGGCAGCGTCGCGTACGACACCAGCGGCGTCGAGCCGGCGCTGAACCTGACGCTGTCGGGCGATGTCACGTGGGTCGGCGGCTGGGGCATCAATGTGCGCAGCGGCAAGGCCCAGGGTTCGACCACGGCCAGCAGGAAGCTGCACAGCCTGATCGCTGCCACGGGCGAGTATTCGATCGAGGCATGGGTCGCGCCGGGCAACGTCGCGCAGGAGGACGCGCGCATCGTGACTTACTCCGGTGGCACGACGACGCTCAACTTCATGCTCGGCCAGACGCTCTACAGTTACGACTTCTACAACCGGTCGAGCCGCACCAACCAGGCCGGCGACCCGAAGCTGACGACCGCGGCAGCGGACGAAGACCTGCAGGCCACGCTGCAGCACGTGGTCGCGACCTACGACCCGGTCAACGGCCGGCGCATCTACGTAAACGGCAAGTACACCGGCGACGCCGATCCGGCCGCCGGCGGGACGATCGCGGACTGGGACGACACGTTCGCGTTCGTGCTCGGCAACGAGGTCTCCGGGAACCGGCAGTTCCAGGGCGTGTTCCGGCTGGTCGCGGTGTACAACCGCGCGCTCACGCCGCAGCAGATCGAGACGAACTTCAAGGCCGGTGTCGGCGAGAAGTTCTACCTGCTGTTCTCCGTGAGTCACCTGGTCGACGTGCCACAGGCCTTCGTGATGTTCGAGGTGAGCCAGTTCGACAGCTACAGCTACCTGTTCGACAAGCCGACGTTCATCAGTCTCGATCCGGCCGCGAAGCCCGGCTCGATCCCGGTGAAGGGCCTGCGCATCGGTATCAATGGAACCGAGGCTGAGGTCGGCCAGGCTTACCGGACCATCGACACGACGATCACCGACTCGCAGTATGGTCCGCTCGGACAGCCGCTGGCCTCCGTGGGCACGATCATCGGCCTGCAGAAGGGACCCGAGTCCGACCAGTTCTTCCTCACGTTCGACGTGCTCGGCACGCGCAGCAATGTGCGCCTCGATCCGGTGCCGCTGGCGCCAGGCACGCCGGTGGACGTGCGGCGCCCGGCCGACGTCGGCCTGCGGACGTTCGACGAGATCAACGCGACCATGTCCGGGCTGACCGGCGTCAGTTCGCAGAACACGGCCGTGAAGTCCACGTTCGACACGGTCAAGCAGGCGTTACCCACCGTCGAGAGCGTCGATGCGTTCGTCTCGGGTCATCCGGTCGCGGTGGCGCAGCTCTCGATCCAGTACTGCAACGCGCTGGTGGATGATGCTGCGGCACGGGCCGCGTACTTCCCGGGATTCGATTTCAACGCCAGCCCCGCCGCGGCATTCGGCGGGGCAGGGCGCTCGATCGTGCTCGACTCGCTGGTCGGCCGCATGATGCGGGCCAACATCGGTACGGATCCGCAGCCGGCGCAGGTTCGTGCCGACCTCGATGCTCTGATCACGCGGCTCGCGGCGTGCGGCAACAGTTGCCCGGCCGGGCGCACGCCGATCGTCGTCAAGGCGACCTGCGCGGCGCTGCTCGGCAGCGCCGTGACACTGATCAACTGAGGTGCCGTCAGGCACGCACCACGGAAACAACCATGATCATTCGCAAGGCACCTCCCCGCCAGCTCGGCCTGGACGAACCGATCCGGCACGAGTCGTCGCACAAGCGCCCGGTTTCGCGACGCGACTTCATCGCCCAGGGCCTTACCGCAGGACTCGGTACGGTCATCGCACCGACGGTGTTCGGGCTGTTCGCGGATCCGCGCGCAGCCATGGCCGCGCTCTCCCCTGACCTGCAGGCGCTGAAGAGCAAGTGCGGCATCGAGGTGCTGGGTGCCGGCAAGATCCCGTTCATCTGCATCGACCTCGCCGGCGGCGCAAACATGGTGGGCTCGAACGTGCTGATCGGTGGTCCGGGCGGGCAGCTGGATTTCCTCAGCACCGCGGGCTACGGCAAGCTCGGCCTGCCGGGCGACATGCTGCCGGGCATGAACAATCCCGCGACCAACACCAGCTTCACCGACACGCGGCTCGGCCTCGCATTCCACTCGGACAGCGCGTTCCTGCGCGGCATCATGGACCGCGTTTCCCCGGCGACGGCGGCTTCGATCAATGGCGCCGTGATCGCTGCGCGCTCGGAGAACGATACCGGCAACAACCCGCACAATCCTATGTATGGGATCCACCGTGCCGGTGCGGACGGATCTCTCGCGACCCTGATCGGTTCGCGGGCCGCCGATTCCGGAGGCAACTCCGTCGCGCCGGCCGGCATGATCGATCTTTCAGTGCGGCCCACCAAGGTGGACCGCGCGAGCGACGTCACCGGACTGGTGGACACGGGTCAGCTGGCCAGCCTGTTGAGCGTCGACGACACGGTCGCCGTGATGGAGGCGATCCAGCGCATCAGTCATCGCAAGCTGCAGGCCGTCGATCCGAAGCAGCCGTGGGCGGACCCGAAGAAGACGACGGTGACGCGCAACGAGGTCGTGCGCGAGCTGGTGTCGTGCGGTTACGTCAAGGCGGCCGACGTAGTCGACCGTTTCGGCGACCCGACCAGCCTGAACCCGGACCTGGATCCCGACATCGTCGGCGCCAGCGGAGTGTTCAGTCGCGCCGAGTACGACGGCGATGCGGAGTTCCGCAAGACGGCCGCCGTGATGAAGATGGTGCTGTCCGGTTATGCCGGAGCCGGCACGATCGCACTCGGCGGATACGACTACCACGGCCAGGGGCGCGCCACAGGCGAGGTGCGCGACCTGCGGGCAGGGCGTTGCATGGGCGCGTGCCTGGAGTACGCGGCGCGGCGCGGCCTGCCGTTGATGCTGTACGTCTTCTCCGACGGGTCCATCTCCGCCAGCGGCCAGGTGGACAACAGCGCCGACGGGCGCGGCAAGTTCATGTGGACCAGCGACAACCAGTCGACCGCGGCGTCGTTCTTCCTGGTCTACAACCCCGGGGGCAGGCCGGGACTTCTATCCAGTGGCGCCGGCGGCGCGGCGCGGCACCAGCAGATCGGCTATTTCCGGGCGGACGCGTCCGTGGAGACAGCATCGAGTCCGGCGGCCAACAACGTCAACCTGCTCGTGGAGACAGTCGTGCTCAATTACATGGCGCTGCACGGCGAGCAGGGATTGTTCGCGCAGAAGTTCCCGGGCCACGGCCTGGGCTCGGCCGCGCTGCAGGACAGCGTGACCGCGTTCAGTCCGATCGTGAACGGCAAGATCGGCTAGCATGCGGGGCATTGGACAAGGCATCCGCTAACAATCACTGGGAACTGCTCTGTTGCCCGGTATGCGCCGGCCCGCTGCTGCCGGGGCCGGTCGTGTCCTGCGGCTCGTGCGCGGCGCGCTTCCCGCTGGTTGACGGCATTCCCTGGCTCTGCGCGGAGCCGGAAGCGACGCTCGGCGAATGGCGTACGCGCCTGCGTGCGTTCACGACGGAACTCGACGTGCAGGCGGCCCGCTACCGCGCCGCGTTGACCGACGACGTCACGCGGGCCGCGACCCGCAACCGTCTGAAGCTGCTGTCGAGTGCTTGCAGCGACCACGCGCGGCGCCTCGCCGCGCTGCTGGCCCCGCTCGACGTTTCCGCAGCGGCCGCGGCGCCCGAGACTTATCGTGCGCTCGGCCCGCGGGTACCGGCGGGACAGGGGCTCACGAGCTACTATGCGAACCTGCATCGCGACTGGTGCTGGGGCAGCGCGGAGAACGACGCGGCCCTTGCTGCGGTGGACCGCGCGCTCGGCCAGGCGAATCCGGGCCGGACGCTCGTAGTCGGCTGCGGCGCCGGTCGGCTCGCGTACGACCTGCACATGCGTCGCCATCCCGACGTGACGATTGCCGCGGACCTCAATCCGCTGATGATGATCGTCGCACGGCGGATGTTCGCGGGAGATCACGTCGAACTCTACGAGTTTCCGGTGGCGCCGCGGGACCTGGCGAGCCACGCCGTGCTCCGCGACCTTCACGCGCCGGCTCCGGCGACACATGGCCTGTGGCCCGTCGTCGCCGACGCAACCTGCGCGCCGTTCGCCGCCGGCGCATTCGATACCGTGATCACGCCCTGGCTGATCGACATCATCGACGAGGACCTGGCGGTGTTTGCGACGCGGCTGGGCCAGTGGCTCAGGCCCGGGGGGCGCTGGGTGAACAGCGGCTCGCTGTTCTTCCAGCACGCGGAGGCGGCCCGCTGCTATTCGACCGACGAGTTGCCCGACCTGCTCACCGCGGCTGGTTTCGCCGACGTAGAATGGTCGGAGGAAGTCGTGCCCTATCTCGCGTCGCCCGCCAGCAGCAACGGCCGCATGGAGCGGCTGGTCACGTTCAGCGCAGTGCTGCAGTCGCGGGTCGCGGCGCCGCCGGCCCATCGGACCGCGCCGCCGTGGCTCGATCGCGACGACCTGCCGGTGCCGTTGCCGCCGCAGGTCGCGAGCGAAACGCTGGCGCTGCGCGTGCACTCGTTCGTCGCCTCGCTGGTGGACGGCCGCCGTTCGCTGCGCGACATTGCGGACGTGCTGGTGCGCGAGCGGCTGATGCCTGAAGACGAGGCGCTGCCAGCGGTGCGCGCCTTCGTGCAGCGACTCTTCACGGAGGCTTCGAACCGATGATCCGATTTTCGCTGTTCGCGCTCGCAACGCTGCTGGCTGTGCCGGCTGCCCATGCCGAATGGTACGAGCGCGAGGAAGCCATCATGGGCACGCGAGTGGCCGTGCAGCTCTGGGCGACGGACCCGCAGTTGGCGGAGCGCGCCATCGGCGCGGTCATGGCCGACATGCGCCGCACCGACCAGCTGATGAGCACTTACAAGCCCGAGAGCCAGCTGTCGCAGGTCAACGCGCACGCGTACGAGCGGCCGGTGCAGGTCGATGCCGACATCATCGACGTGGTCGAGAAGTCGCTCGAGTACTCGCGCCTCAGCGACGGCGCATTCGACGTCACATACGCGAGCGTCGGGTACCTGTACGACTACCGCGCGCACGTGCACCCGACGGACAGCCAGATCGCGGCAGCGCTGCAGGCGGTCGACTACCGGCAGCTGCGCGTCGATCGCGAGGCCCGCACGATCAGGTTCCTGCGGCCTGGCATGCGCATCGACCTCGGCGGCATCGCCAAGGGCTGGGCCGTCGACCGCGGAGTCGAGATATTGCGTGCGCTCGGCATCGAGCACGCGATGGTCAATGCCGGCGGCGACACGCGACTGCTGGGTGACCGCCTCGGCAAGCCGTGGATCGTCGGCATTCGCGATCCGCGCAAGGAAGGCGCGGTGGTGACCCGCATCCCGCTCGAGGACGAGGCGCTGTCGACCTCCGGCGACTACGAGCGATTCTTCGAGGAAGACGGAGTCCGCTATCACCATATCCTCGTGCCGGGCACGGGCAAGTCGCCAGGGGCCGTGAGGAGCGTCACGATCATCGCTCCGACCGCTACACGTACGGACGGCCTCACCAAGCCGGTGTTCATTCTCGGCGTCGAGCGCGGCATGGAGTTCGTGCAGCGCGTCGGGGGCGTGGAGGCGGTCATCGTCGACAACGAGGGCCGGATCTTCTACTCGCCCGGACTCGAGCCGCGACAGTAGCCGGCGCCGGCCGTGCTGCGTTTTGTGACGCAGTGCCTGCTGGGGGACATCGGGCGCCCCGTGAATTGACACGGCCACGCCCGCCAGACAACGATTCACTGGACTGACAAGGGCAAACCCGTCGAAAGGCGGGGACGCAAAGCTTCCGGTCTTCGGGGTCTTACCCATGACAGCGGGGTTGCCAGGATGCGACGCAGAAATCATTTCGCACGCGCCCGCGTAACGGCGCGCATTCATACGCTTGCCCTGGCGGCTGCCGCCATGGCGGCGTTGCTGGCTTATCCACTCGCGGCGAAATCGTCGGCGACCGCCGTATCCGACGGCACGGCCGCTCCGGATTTCGTGCTGAAGTCGACCGACGGCCGCAACCTGCGCCTGTCGGAGTACCGGGGCGACGTGGTCGTGCTGACGTTCTGGGCCAGCTGGTGCGGTCCGTGCCGCGCAGCGCTCGGCGAATTGAACGCGATGCCGGCAACCGCGCAATCCGGACGGCCAGTGGTCCTCGGTGTCAGCCTCGACGGCGACGCTGGCCGGGCCGCGGCGGTCGCGCAGTCGCTCGGCCTCAGGTTTCCGACTCTGGTCGACGCCCGGCAGACGGTCGGTCGTCTGTACGACGTCGAAAAGCTCCCCCTGACGCTGCTGGTCGACCGCGACGGCATCGTTCGCGGCACGTGGGCGGCCGCTCCGGCCCCCCGGGCCGAACTTAACCGCCTGCTCCTGGAGATCGGTCAATGATGCGGCAAGCCCCGGACTCACACCTTCGCCTGCGCTGGCTGGCGTGCGCAAGCATGCTGCTGCTCGCCGGCGGTCTGCTTCTCGCTCGGCACGCGACTGCCGCCGACGCTGCGCAGGAAACGCGCGCCGTTGACCAGGACGTGCAGGACCTGAAGAAGCAGCTCGTCGACCTGAATCGCGACCTGTTCAAGCTCGAGGAAGAGATTCTCTATCCGGCCAGCACCCAGGTCGCAGTGTTCCTGTCCGTCAACGTCGGCACGTTCTTCGCGCTGGACTCAGTGACGCTGAAGCTCGACGACAAGGAGGTCGCCAACTACCTGTACACCGAGCGCGAGGTGCAGGCGCTGCACCGCGGCGGCGTGCAGAAGCTCTATCTCGGCAATCTGAAGGCGGGCAAGCACGAACTGGTGGCGTTCTTCGCGGGCAAGGGCCCGCATGAGCGCGACTATCGCCGCGGCACGACGCTGTCGTTCGAGAAGACCGTCGGCGCCAAGTACGTCGAACTCCGCATCAGCGACCGCGAGGCATCGCTGCAGCCGGAATTCGTCGTTCGCCAGTGGGAATAGGCGGGACGCCCGCAACATCGATGCAGGAGATCCGGGACAGATCGAGGACTTGGATCCAGCGCCGCCGCGCCTGGATTCCCATGGCGGTCCTCGTCGCGTGCTTCGCGGCATCGGCAGGTGTCGGCGCCGCGGAGACCGCGAGCGACCTGCCGCCGCCCGGCAAGATCCGCGACCTCGACTACGGCGACGTCCTGTTCCATTTCTTCCAGGATGACTACTTCGGCGCGCTGGTGCGCCTCGAGGCGGCGCGTGATTTCGGTCGCATGGCGCACCACGACGCCGACGCCGAACTGTTGTCGGGTGGGCTGTACCTGTCGCTCGGCCTGCATACGGAAGCCACGCGGATCTTCAACCGGCTGCTGGCCGGGCCCGTGCCGCAGTCCGTGAGCGACCGGGCGCACTTCTACCTGGCGCGCATCGGTTATCAGCGCGGCTACTACGACGAAGCCTGGCACAGCCTGCAGCAGATCCGTGCGCCGCTGCCGGGATCGCTCGAGTCCGAGAAGCGGCTGCTCGGTGCGAACGTGCTGATGCAGCAGGGTCGCTACCCGGAAGCGGCTGCAGCGCTGCAGTCCGGTGGTGCGAACGATGACTGGCTGGCGTTTGCACAGTTCAACCTGGGTGTCGCGCTGGTGCGGTCCGGCGACGTCGCGCAGGGACGGCGCTGGCTAGAGGCGGTCGGCACGATGCCCGCGAGCTCGGATGAGCAGCTGTCGCTGCGCGATCGTGCCAATCTCGCGCTGGGCTACGCAATGCTCCAGCAGCGCGAAGCCGAGCCGGCTGCCACGGCGCTTGCTCGAGTCCGGCTGGACGGGCCGTTCACGAACCGTGCGCTGCTCGGTCTCGGCTGGGCGGAGTCGGACGCCCGGCGTGCAGACCGCGCGCTCGTGCCGTGGCTCGAACTGCGTGAACGGCGTCTGCTCGACGCGGCGGTCCAGGAGTCCTTCCTCGCCGTGCCGTATGCCTACACGCAACTCGCGTCGAACGGACAGGCTGCGCAGCAGTACCGATTCGCCGTCCAGGCCTACGCGAAGGAGGGACGACGCATCGACGAATCGATCGCTGCGATTCGTGGCGGTGGATTTCTCGACGCGGTCCTCGCGGCCGCTCCCGCCAAGGATGGCGACGTCGTCGACTGGTTCTGGCAGCTGCAGAAAGTCCCCGATGCGCCCGAGACGCGTTACCTGTATCACCTGCTCGCTTCGCACCAGTTCCAGGAGGGCCTGAAGAACTACCGCGACCTGCGCATCATGCAGCGCAATCTCGACGGCTGGCGCGAATCGCTCGCCGCCTTCGACGAGATGGTGGCGACACGGGAGCAGGCGTCGAGCGAGCGTGAGCCGCGCAAGGCGGCGACCCTCGCGGCAACGGATCTCGATGGTCTCGCCGGCCGGCAGGCGCTGCTCGAGCAACGGGTGGCCGCAATCGAGTCCGAGCGCGACGTGGCCGCGCTCGCGACGGACGAGCAGGGCCGCGCCTGGCGGATGCTGGCCGACGCGCAGGTGCGCATCGACGCACTGCCCGCAGGAGCGCAGCGCGACGCACTGTCGGAGCGCGCCCGGCTGCTCCGCGGCTCGCTGCTGTGGCAGATGGACGCGTCCTACAAGGTCCGGCTGCATCATGTGCAGGCTGACCTGCACGAGACCGCGGACCTGCTGGCCCGGGCGCGGGGCCGCTCCGACGGAGTCGTGACAGCGGGAGAGACCGCGCCGCGCACGACTGCCGGCTTCGCTTCCCGCGTGCGTGGACTTGCCGCGCGCATCGACGAAATCGGCCCCCGCATCGATGCGGCGAGCGCGGCGCAGCAGAGGGTGCTGGCGGCGATCGCGGTCCAGGAACTGGAGGCGCAGAAGCGCCGTCTGGCGAGCTATTCCACGCAGGCGCAGTTCGCGCTTGCCGCGATCTACGACGGCGCCACGGCCGGGGTGGTGCGATGAGCGCGCGCATCGCCGTTGGCGTGCTCATCTGCCTGGTGACGATACCTCCGGCGGCGGAGGCTGCGCGCAAGTCGCGCGAACCGGCGACGCTGGGCGACCTCGCGTCGCGCACCGCGCCCATCCACCGCGACGAAGCGGTCGAGGCCGAGGCGGGACAGGCGGCCCGCAGCTACGAGGAGTTCCTGCAGATCCAGGGCGCCGATCCCGGCATGCGCGCCCAGGCGCTGCACAGGCTTGGCGACTTGCGCCTCGCGGAAGCCGAGTCGTTGCGGGCGCAGGACGGCCAGGCTTCGGAGGCGGCAACGACCGCGGCTCGCGAATCCATCGCGGCCTACCAGCGGTTGCTGGACGAGCAGCCAGACGCGCCGGGGACGGATGCCGTGCTCTACCAGATGGCACGGGCGTACGAGAGCCTCGGCGACACCGGCCAGGCGCTGGCCGTGTTGGACCGATTGGTCGCCCAGTATCCGCGGAGCCCGCACTTCGACGAAGCGCAGTTCAGGCGCGGTGAAGCATTCTTCAGCGAGCAGCGCTACGCGGACGCCGAGCACGCCTATGCGTCGGTGCTGTCGCTCGGCCCGCAGTCCGCCTTCTACGAGCAGGCGATCTACAAGCGAGGCTGGTCGCTGTTCAAGCAGTCGCGTGATGCCGAGAGCAACGCCGCGTTCCTGATGCTGCTGGACAGCGTACTGGTCCGCGACGGCCGTCTGCGGGCAGCGTCGGACCTGTCTCGCGCCGAGCAGGAGTTGAGCGGAGACGCTCTGCGCGCACTAGCGATCACGTTCGCTGCCGCCGACGGACCGGAATCGCTGCGCTCGGCAGTGGATCGACACGGTCCCGCAGCCTACGAGGCGCGCCTGTACGCGGCACTCGGCGACCTGTACGTCGAGAAGGAACGTTACCAGGATGGCGCGGAGGCGTATCGGGCGTATGCCGCGCGCCAGCCCATGGATCCGCAGGCGGCATTGCTGATCGTGCGTGCCACCGACGCCTACGCCAAGGGAGGCTTCACCACGCTGGTCCTCGACGGGAAGCGCCAGCTGGTCGAGGAGTACGGGCCGCACAGCGAGTTCTGGCGTGTGCATGCCCCGGACATCGACCCGCCCGTCAGCGCCGCGGTCCAGGCAAACCTGCTCGACCTTGCGCGGCATCATCACGCGCTTGCGCAGAAGGGGTCCGCCGCCGACCGGGACGTCGCCGTGCGCTGGTACCGGGATTACCTGGATGGCTTCGACTCCTCGGCCGAGGCGCCGGAAACCAGGCTGCTGCTGGCCGACCTGCTGTTCGATGGCGCGCGGTTCGAAGAGGCGGCCGCCGAGTACGAGCGCGCCGCATACTCGTACCCATCGAACCCGCAAGCCACGCGCGCTGGTTACGCGGCGCTGGTGGCGTACGACAAGGCCGAGGCTCAGCTACCCGAGTCGCAGCGCGGCGCGCTGCAGGCTCGCGCGATCGAATCGGGGCTTCGATTCGCGGATACCTTCCCGGATAACCCGGAAACTCCGGCCGTGCTGACCCGCGCGACCAAGTCGCTGTTCGATTCCGGCGACCGCTTGCGGGCCGAGGCCGTGGCGCAGCGCGTGCTGGCGCTCGGACCGCGGGCCGACGCCGGCCAACAGCTGGTCGCCTGGACCGTGCTGGCTCACACCTACTTCGACGCGGGCCGCTACGCCGACGCGGAGCGGGCCTATGCGCAACTCGCTGCGCGCCTGCCTGCCGGCGATCCGCAGCTGGCCGAGGTGAGCGAGCGCCTCGCCGCGTCCGTCTACCGGCAGGCCGAAGCGAAGCAGGCGTCCGGTGACGTGAACGGTGCGGTGCAGGAATACCTGCGGGTTGCCGCGGTCGCGCCGGGTTCACCCGCCAGCGCCAAGGCGGAGTACGACGCCGCCGCGCTGCTGCTCTCGGCACAGCGGTGGAACGAGGCGTCGCAGGTCCTCGAGCGTTTCCGCAGCGCCCATCCGCAGCACGAGCTGCAGCCCGAGGTGACGCGCAAGCTCGCGGTCGCCTATCTCGAGGCGGGACGCCGCCACGACGCGGCCGTCGAACTCGAACGGGTCGCGGGCAGCAGCGCCGAGGATGCCGCGGTGCGCCGCAGTGCGCTCTGGCAGGCAGCCGAACTCTATGCGGAGACCGACGACGCGACGTCGGCGCGTCGCGCATACGCCGACTACGTGCAGCAGTTCCCGACACCCGTGGAGCCCGCGATCGAGGCGCGCCACGAACTGGCGGATCTCGCGGCCGCGGCCGGCGATACCGCCGCGCGCAAGCGCTGGCTCGAGGAACTGGTGGCGGCCGATGCGGCTGCCGGCGCGGCCCGCTCCGATCGCAGCCGGTTCCTTGCGGCACAGGCGTCGCTGGAACTCGCGCGCCCGCAGGACGAGGCGGCACGTGCGGTGCGGCTCGCCATCCCGCTCGATCGCGCGCTCGCAGCGAAGAAGGCGGCGCTGGAGGCTGCGCTGTCGGCCTACGCTCGCGCCGCCGACTACGGAATCGCCGAGTTCACCACGGCGGCCAGCTACGCGATGGCCGATCTCTATCGCGACCTCGGCCGTGCGCTGCTGGCTTCGGAGCGGCCGCGTGGGTTGTCGGCGGACGAGTTGGAGCAGTACGACCTGTTGCTCGAGGAACAGGCCTATCCGTTCGAGGAGAAGGCCATCGGCATCCACGAAGTCAACACGCGCCGCGCCGCCGAGGGGATCTACGACCAGTGGGTGCGCATGAGCTACGTCGCGCTCGCCGAGATGAAGCCCGCGCGCTACGACCGCAAGGAAATCCTCGATGGCCCCGCGGCTGTGCCGGTGACGACGCCGGACGTGATCCAGGCACTCGCGTCGGCGCGGGTCACGCTTGATGCCGGCGACACCGAGCCCGCAGCGAAGCAGATCAACGAGGTGCTGGTGCTCGAACCGACCAATGCGGCGGCGCTCAATCTGCTCGGCGTCGCACAGCGTCGGCTCGGGCGATTCGCCGACTCGCGCGCCGCATACGAGCGTGCGATCAGTGTGTCCCCGGACTTCGCCGCGCCACAGCGCAACCTCGGCGTGCTGCTCGATCTTTACCTGGGCGACCCGGCCGCCGCGCTGCAGCACTACGAGCGCTACCAGGTGCTGACCGCTGGCGCGGACCCCGATGTCGAACCGTGGCTGGTGGAGCTTCGCACCCGGCTCGGCCAGGTCACCCGGACCGCGGAGGCACACCAGTGAGGCGCTGCATTCCCACCCTGTTTGCAATGTTGCTCACGGCACCGGGCTCCACGTTTGCGGTTGATCAACCGGTCGGGAAGTCCCAGTCCGTTGCGAAGGTCGCAGCCGCCGGCAAGGACGCGCGCGTCATTGACCGGCTGCAACTCGACCCGACCGCCATCACCGGCAACCGCGAGCTGCCGAAGGTGATGAGCATCGTGCCGTGGAAATCGGCGGAGCCTCCCGGCGGTCCCGACCGTCCGATGGGCAGCCTGATCGAGGAAGTCCTCGCGCCGGTGGATCGCGACGAATTCCGGCGCGAGATCACATATTTCCGCGACCTGACGTCGCAGAGTCCGTCCATTCCATCCAAACCGTCCAGTACGTCCCCCGGAGCCACTCAGCCATGAACGCCATCGACCTGGTCATCAATTTCTTCAAGCAGGGCGGGGTGTTCCTGTACCCCATCGCCGCGGTATTCGCGCTCGGCCTCGCGGTCGCCGTCGAGCGCTTCGTCTATCTGCACCGGGTTGCCAGCGGCAACCGTCGGCTGTGGGCGGAACTCTCGCCGCTGATCCAGGCCGGCAACTTCCGCAAGGCGATGGAAGTGGCGGGCGCGACCGATTCGGCGCTGTCGACGATCATGCGCTACGGCATGTCGCGTATCGCGACCGCCCGCCGGCGCGAGGACATCGAGAAGGCGATGGAGGAAAGCCTGATCGAGGTGATTCCACGCCTGGAGAAGCGGACGCACTACCTGGCCACGCTCGCCAACATCGGCATGCTGATGGGCCTGCTCGGCACGGTGATCGGCCTCATCAACGCGTTCGCCGCGGTCGCCGCGGTCAACCCGTCCGAAAAGGCAGCCCTGCTGTCGGCCAGCATCTCCGTCGCGATGAACAACACGGCGCTCGGCCTCGGCCTCGCGATCACGCTGCTGCTGTGCCACATGTACCTCGAGACCAAGACCACGGAGCTGGTGGACAGCCTGGAGGTCGCCACCATCAAGTTCCTGAACAGCGTGACCGAGCGCCGCCAGCAGGGTCCCGAGATCGCGGGCACGACGGCGGGCGACGTCGTGGCGCGCGCCCGTGAAGTCCCGCGTGGAGCCGCGCGCGCATGAGGAATTCGAAGCTGGCGCGCCGCCAGCAGCGCAATCACGCGCGCTATCGCGGCCGCAACGACCTGAACATCGTGCCGATGCTCGACGTGATGGTGATCCTCACGTTCTTCCTGATCTTCACGGCCGTATTCTCGAAGACCAGCATCCTCGAGGTGCACCTGCCGGGCCCGGGGGCCAAGGCGGCGACCCAGGCGCCGACGCTCGAGCTTGAAGTCATCGTCAGGCGCAGCGGCCTCGAAGTGGCTGACCGCAACACGGGTGTGCTGCAGAGCGTGCCGGCGACCGCGAACGGCCAGGACGTCGTGCGGCTTTCCGCGTATCTCGAAGGGTTGAAGACGCGATTTCCCGACAAGATGAACGCGACGCTGCTGGTCGCCGAAGACGTGGATTACGACACCATCGTGCAGGTGATGGACGCGGTGCGCATGCGCCAGCGTGCGGACGGCGCCAAAGTCGTGCGCACGGAGCTGTTCCCGCAGATTTCACTCGGAGACGCGCCGACATGATCCGCACTGGAATGAAACGCCACGCGCGCCACGGCAAGGGCGGCGGAGGGCACGGGCCGCTCACGCTGATCCCGATGATCGACATGCTGACGATCATGGTCGTGTACCTGCTGGTGCACGCGGCGGACACCGAGATCCTGCCGAACGCGCGCAACATCTCGATCCCGCAATCGATCTCCGAGCTGAAGCCGCACGAGGCCACGGTCGTGACCGTCACGCGTGACATGCTGTACGTGAATGGCGAGGCGGTCGTCTCGGTGGCGGAGGTCGGCGGAACCACTGATCCGGTGGTGGAGCCGCTGCGGGCAGCGCTCGGCCGCCAGGCCGCAAACGTGCTGCCGGGCGCCAGCGAACAGCGCGAGGTGACGGTGATGGCCGAGAAGTCGCTGCCATACGCGGTGCTGCGCAAGATCGTCGCGAGCTGCTCGGCGGCCGACTACAGCAAGGTGTCGCTCGCGGTCGTCGAGCGCGAGCAGGCGCTGACGGCGCACGCCGGGGCTTGAGGGAGCGAGCAGCATGACCGTCATGACCGCCCCGAATTTCCGTATCTATGAGCTGCCGTGGACCCCGACCGAGGCCGAGGAGCGGCGCTTCCGGCGCGTGGTTGGCGCGGCGCTCGGGCTCTTCATCGGGTTCGGCATCGTCATCCCGCTGCTGCCCGATCGTCCGCGGCCCGAGTCGGCCGCGCCTGCCGTGCCCGAGAGGATCGTCGAGTTCCTGCTGGAGCGCCCGAAGCCGAAGCCCGAGCCGAAGCTCGAGGTGCCGCCGCCACCAAAGCCGGTCGTGCTGCCCGAGACCGTGAAGCCGGCGCCCGTTCGCGCGCCTGTGGCCGAGGCGGCGCCGGCACCCGACCCGCGCAAGAAGGCGGCTGCGACCGGCCTGCTCGCGTTGCAGGACCAGCTCGCGGAGCTGCGCGACCTCGACGTGGACACCAGGGCCGACGCGAAGCCGCTCAATGCCGGTGCGGGCGAGAAGACGCGAGTGGACCGCGCATTGCTGACGGCCAGGGTGGGTGAAGGCAGCGGCGGGATATCGGTCGGTAAGGCGAGCAGCGGCTTCGGCGGCGGCTCGACAGGCCTCAAGGGCGTTGCGACGTCGAAAGTGGCATCCAGCGTCGATTCGGCGCCGGCGTCCGAGGCCCAGCGCTCCGGCAAGAGCAGCAAGGCGGCGCGTACACGCGAGGAGATCGAACTCGTCTTCGACCGCAACAAGTCGGCGATCTATGCGCTCTACAGCCGCGCGCTGCGCGACAATCCGGCACTGCAGGGCAAGGTCGTGCTCGAGGTGACGATCGCACCGTCCGGCGAGGTCACCGAGTGCCGCATCGTCTCGAGCGAGCTTGGCGACGCCGACCTGGAGCGCAAGCTGGTCGCGCGGGTCAGGATGTTCAGGTTCGAGTCCCGGGACGTGGCGTCGATGACCACCACCAAGCCGATCGACTTCTTCCCGGCCTGAGACATGAGCTGATAACCAAGCGGCCTTTCCGCTCAGGGGGCCTCGGTCCCTAGCATCGTCCCGAGCCCAAGTGACTCGAGGCGATGCCATGACCGCGACTGCTGCCGTTCCCCTGCCGCTGGGCCCGCTCGACCCCGAGCGCAGCGAACTGTTGCGCCGTGTCGTTGACGGTCTGGAGCCCGCGACGCTGCAGTGGCTCTCGGGTTTCGCATCGGGCGTCGCATACGCGCGCGGGCAGGCCGTTCCGACCGGGATAGAAGCTTCTCACGTTACGGCGCCGCTACCGGCGGCGCGGGCTGAAACCGCAGCGCGGCTTGCCGTGGTTTATGGCTCCCAGACAGGCAATGGCAAGCGCATCGCAGAGCGCCTGGGGCGCGCGGCCGAGGCGGCCGGGCTGGCGGTCCGCGTATACGCTGCGCGTGACTATCCGCTGAAGGACCTCGCGAAGGAGCGATTCCTGAGCCTCGTGATCAGCACGCACGGCGACGGCGACCCGCCGGACGACGCGCGCGGCTTCTTCGAATTCATCACCGGCAGGCGCGCGCCACGTCTCGAGAACCTGTCGTATTCCGTGCTTGCGCTCGGCGACTCGAGCTATCCGAAGTTCTGCGAGACCGGTCGGCTGGTCGACGAGCGGCTGGCGGCCCTCGGTGCGAGGCAGTTGCTGTCCCGCGTCGATTGCGACGTCGATTACGACCGGCCTGCGGCGCCCTGGGTCGAGCAACTGGTATCGAAGGCAAGAGAGGAACTCGGTGCGCCGCAGGTCGCGACCGTCACCCGTCTCCGTCCGGTGCCGGCCGCGCCGCAGTACACGCGCGAGAATCCGTTCGTGGCGAGCGTCGTCGCCAACCAGCGCGTGACCGGCCGGGGCGCCACGAAGGATGTCCGTCACGTCGAGATCTCGCTCGAAGGGTCCGGCCTGCGCTATGAGCCGGGCGACGCGCTCGGCGTGTGGCACGACAACCCGCCGCTGGTCGTGGACGCCGTGCTTGCGGCGTTGCGCCTGCCGGGCGATCAGTCCGTCACGATCGACGGGCAGACGCGGACGCTGCGCGACTGGCTCGCCAGCGGGCGGGAGATCACGCGCCTGACGCGGCCTTTCCTGCAGCGCCACGCCGAGCGATCGGGCAGGGAGGCGCTCGCCGCCGCGCTCGCGCCGGGCAACGAGGCGGAGCTGCGTCGCACGCTACAGGACCTGCAGGTCGTGGACGTGCTGCAAGCCCACGCTGCGAACTGGACCGCCGAAGAGTTCGTGCAGGCTTTGCGGCCGCTTGCGCCGCGCCTGTATTCGATCGCGTCGAGCCAGGATGTCGTGGGCGACGAGGCGCACCTGACCGTCGCGGTCGTGGACTACGAAATCGACGGAGAGCGGCGCCTCGGCGCTGCCTCCGGGCACCTCGCAGGCCTGACGGGCGACGAGGCGACGTTGCGCGTCTTCATCGAACCAAACGAGCGGTTTCGGCTGCCAGCCGATCCGTCCCGCGACGTGATCATGATCGGCCCGGGCACGGGCGTCGCGCCTTACCGGGGATTCCTGCAGCAGCGCGAGGCGCAGGGTGCGACCGGTCGCAACTGGCTCGTGTTCGGTGCGCGTCACTTCGACAGCGAATTCCTCTACCAGGTCGAATGGCAGGAGTCCTTCCGCAAGGGCCTGCTGAATCGCATCGACCTCGCGTTCTCCCGCGATCGCACTCCCCGCGCCTACGTGCAGGACAAGTTGCGCGAGGCGGGCGCAGAGCTGTACTCGTGGCTCGAGGCGGGCGCGAGCGTGTACGTGTGTGGCGATGCGCAGCAGATGGCGCCCGACGTGCACGCGACGCTCATCGACGTCGCCGCGGACCACGGTGGGCTCGATCGCGAGGCCGCCGAGGCGTATGTGCGCCGGCTCGCGGACGAGGGCCGCTACCTGCGGGACGTGTACTGATCATGGCCGAGCTTTCTCCCGTCGAACGCATCAAGCGCGAAAGCCGGCTGCTCCGCGGCACGCTGGTCGAGAGCCTCGCGAACCCGCTGACGGGCGCGATCAGCGAGGACGACACGTCCGTCATCAAGTTTCACGGCAGCTACCAGCAGGACGATCGCGACATTCGCGAGGAGCGCCGCCTGCAGAAGCTCGAGCCCGCGTACAGCTTCATGATCCGCACGCGGTTGCCGGGCGGCGTCTGCACGCCGCGCCAGTGGCTGGCGCTGGACGAGATCGCGCAACGCTATGGCAGCGGCACGCTGCGGCTCACGACGCGGCAGGCGTTCCAGGTGCACGGCGTCGTCAAGACCGAGCTCAAGGCGACGATGGCGGCGATCAACGCCACGCTGATCGACACGATCGCCGCGTGCGGCGACGTCAATCGCAACGTGCTCGCGAGCGCAAACCCGGTCGAGTCGCGCGCTCATGCGGTCGCGTACGAGTGGGCCAGGAAGCTCTCGGAGCACCTGTTGCCGCACACGCGCGCCTATCACGAGATCTGGCTCGACGGCGAGAAGGTCGCGGGCACGGAGGAGGTCGAGCCGATCTACGGGCCGACGTACCTGCCGCGCAAGTTCAAGGCCGCGATTGCCGTGCCGCCGATCAACGACGTGGACATCTTCGCGCAGGACCTGGGCTTCACCGCGATCATCGACAACGGCGAGCTCGTCGGATTCAACGTGACGGTCGGCGGCGGGCTCGGCACGACGCACGGCGACCCCAGCACGTATCCGCGGCTGGCCGACGTGGTCGGCTTCGTGGAGCCCGGCCAGTTGCTCGCCGTTGCGGAGGCGGTCGTCACGACGCAGCGCGACTTCGGCGACCGCACGAACCGCAGGCGTGCCCGGCTCAAGTACACGATCGACGATCGCGGGCTCGACTGGTTCGTAGCCGAGATCACGCGGCGGCAGGGCTTTGCGCTGCAGCCAGCGCGGCCGTTCGAGTTCACGTCGGTCGGGGACCGTTTCGGGTGGGTCGAAGGTCACGACGGTCGCTGGCACCTGACGCTGCGGATCGAATCCGGCCGCGTGGCCGATACGGCGGCCGGCGCGAAGCTCACGGGACTGCGCGAGATCGCGCGCGTGCACCGCGGCGATTTCCGCCTCACGCCAAACCAGAACCTGATCATCGCCAACGTGGAGCCGTCCGCGCGCGCAGTTCATCGACGCGCTCGTGGTGCGCCACGGGCTGGACGCGCACGCGCGCTCGACGCCGGTGCATCGCGACGCGCTTGCATGCGTGGCGTTGCCCACCTGCAGCCTGGCGATGGCCGAGGCGGAGCGGTACCTGCCCGGGTTCATCCGCAGGTCGAGCAGCGGTTGTCGGCGCACGGCCTGCGCGACGAGCCGATCGTGCTCAGGATCACGGGCTGCCCGAACGGCTGCGCGCGGCCGTATCTGGCGGAGATCGCGCTGATCGGCAAGGCGCCTGGACGCTACAACCTGCATCTCGGCGGCGACGGCCGGGGGCAACGCCTCAACACGCTGTACCGCGAGAACATCGACGAGACGGCGATCCTCGCGGCCCTGGATGAGGTCTTCGCGCGATTTGCTCGCCGAGCGCGACGCCGGCGAACGCCTCGGTGACTTCGTGCGGCGGGCAGGCATCGTCGCAGTAGTGGCGCCAGTGCCGGTGGCGGCGTCGTGAGACAGCTGGCGTGGGATCCGGAGCGCGCGCGGCACGAGCCGGTACTGCTCGAGGAAGTGAACGCGCGTCTCGAGGGCATGCAGGCGCCGCAGCGTGTCGAGTGGGCGCTCGAGCACCTGCCCGGCGGTCACGCGATGTCGTCGAGTTTCGGCGCGCAGGCGGCGGTGTCGCTGCACATGGTCTCGAGCGCGTCGCCGTCGATACCGGTGATCCTCGTGGATACCGGTTACCTGTTTCCGGAGACCTATCGGTTCGTCGACGAGCTGGTGCTCAGGCTCGGATTGAACCTTAAGGTATACCAGCCGTCGGTGTCGCCGGCGTGGCTCGAGGCGCGGCACGGCCGCCTTTGGGAGCAAGGCGTGGAGGGCATCGAGCGCTACAACGACCTGCGCAAGAGCGAGCCGATGCAGCGTGCGCTGGCGGACCTCGGTGTTGGCAGCTGGTTTGCGGGCCTGCGCCGTCAGCAGGCGCGCTCGCGGAGCACGATCCGGCCGCTCGAGTTCCGCCGCGGCCGCTGGAAAGTGCACCCGATCTTCGACTGGACGGACCGGCAGGTGTTCCAGTACCTGTCCCGCCATGACCTGCCGTACCACCCATTGTGGAACCAGGGCTACGTGTCGATCGGCGACTGGCACACGACGCGTACGCTGGCCGAGGCCGGCGATCCCGAGGCGACGCGCTTCTTCGGCCTGAAGCGCGAGTGCGGGCTGCACGGTCTCGAGGGATAGCAGTTGCGCTACTTCCCGATGTTTGCGGACTTGCGTGGTCGCCGCGTGCTCGTCGTTGGCGGTGGCGAAGTCGCCGAGCGCAAGGTGCGACTGCTGCTCGAGGCCGGCGCCGACGTGCAGCTGGTCGCGCCGGACATCAACGAATGGCTGCGGGATCGGCTGCGGCCGTCGAGCGATCAGGATGCCGCGGCCGCGCGCGTCGCGACTTCGCTTTCGTGGCTAAGTCAAGATTTCGACGAGTCGCATCTCGCCGGTGTCGCGCTCGTGGTCGCTGCAACGAACGAAGCTGCCGTCAATGCGCGGATCGCAGAGGCGGCCCGGGCCACGAACGTCTTCGCGAACGTCGTGGACGACGCGGAACGATCGAGCTTCATCGTGCCGGCAATCGTGGACCGGTCGCCGCTGGTGATTGCAATCTCGAGCGGTGGCGTGGCGCCGGTGCTCGCGCGACTGGTGCGTGAGCGCATCGAGACGCTGGTCGACGGATCATTCGGCGTGCTTGCCAGGCTGCTCGAGCGCTGGCGATCGAGGATCAAGTCGGGGATTCCCGACGTGGCAGCCCGTCGGCGCTTCTACGACGGGATCGTCCGTGGCGCGGTGGCACGAGGTGTGCGCGATGGTCGCGAAGCGGAAGCGGAGCGAGCGCTGGAGCAGGCGCTCGCCGGATATGCGGACCCGGAGCGCGGTTCCGTGGCGCTCGTGGGAGCAGGTCCCGGCGACCCGGGCCTGCTGACGCTGAACGCGCTGCGCGCACTGCAGCAGGCGGACGTGATCCTGCACGATCGCCTGGTCTCGAGTGACGTACTCGACCTTGCCCGACGCGATGCAACGCGGATTGCAGTGGGCAAGGAGGCAGGCGGGCATTCGGTGAAGCAGCATCGAATCCATGAGCTGATGCTCGAGCACGCGCGCGCCGGACGCCGGGTGGTTCGCCTGAAAGGCGGCGACCCGTTCATCTTCGGACGGGGCGGCGAGGAGCTCGAATTCCTGGTGCGTCACGGCGTGCCGTTCGAGGTCGTGCCGGGAATCACCGCCGCAGCGGCCTGTGGCGCATACGCGGGCGTGCCGCTGACGCATCGCGAGCACTCGCAATCGGTGCGTCTCGTGACTGCCCACTGCGGCGATTCGCTGGATACGCTCGACTGGGCCGGGCTCGCGCAAGACCGGCAGACGATCGCGTTCTACATGGGTGTCGCCGGCATGGCGAAGATCGGCGAACGACTGGTTGCCCACGGCCGCAGCGGCCGAACACCGGTGGCGATCGTCGAGAACGGGTCGCGGCCGGATCAGCGCGTCACTCTGGCGCGGCTGGACGAACTGGAAGACCTTGCCGCCCGTGGCAACGTGCGTTCTCCTGCACTGCTGATCGTCGGCGAAGTTGCTGCGCTGGCAGGCCACCTGCATTGGTTCGGCGAGGCGCCGCGTCTCTGGCAGAGGATGCGCAGCGCGGCATAGGCGGTACCTTCGGGTCCGCCGCGCACGGCTCAGTACTGCCAGGCCACCTCGGCGAACATCGCCCGCGGCCTGCCCGGGAAGTAACGGTAGGTGCCGAAGTTGTAGTCGGCCCGATCCGCGTAGCGCACGTCGAGCGCGTTCGTGACCCGCATCGACAGCGACCAGTTCCTCACTGGCTGCCACGCGGCCCGCAGGTTCAGCAGTTCATGGCCCGCGTATCGATGCTCGTTCGCGGCATCGAGCCAGTAGTCGCCGACCACGAGCCACTCGGCTTCGATGTCGATCGCCTGCGTCGGCCGCCAGCCGAGTCCGAAGCGATAGATCTCGCGCGGCGCCGTGTCGATGTCGTTGCCTCGCTCGATCGTCTCTCCGCCGTCCACGCGGCGCGAAAAATCGTAGCGATGCTGGGCGTACGTGCCCACCGCAGCGAGCTCGAGCGAGGCCCACGGCCGCCAGCGCAGGTCGTACTCGATGCCACGGTGCGTCGTGCGTCCGTTCGCGACGTTATAGCCATTCGCTTCACGCAGGATGACGCCGGACTTGTCCATGTCGAAGGCTGCGAGCGCCAGCTCGACGCCGGGCCATGCGCCTTTCACACCGACCTCGATCGAATCCAGCTGCTCCGGAGAGAGGTCCGCCACCTGCTGGCCGCGCTGCAGGCGGTAGAGCTCGGTCATCTCCGGAGGGCGGAATCCCTGCGTCGTGTTCACGTACGCGGTGAATTCGGGGGTCACGTCCACCAGCAGCGCGAGCTTCGGCGCCCAGTTCTTGAAGTGATCGGTCCTGTCCGCAGGGCGAGTGTAGAGGCAGCCCGTGAACCCGCAAGGCACGCCGTTCTCGTCCGTATTGCCGTCGAGCATGCGGTTGTCGTACTCGTAGGTCACGTACTCGCCACGTACGCCCGCAGTGAGTCGCCAGCGCTCGAGGAACCGCCACTCGCCTTGTCCGTACAGCGACGCCACGCTCGAGTGCACGTCGTAGTCGTAGTGCTTGCCGGCGGGACGGATCGCGTTCGCCGGCGGTGATCCGCCGGTGGTGGCCTCCTCCTGGTCCTCGACCAGTGATGAGCTGCCGAACTCCAGGTCGACGCCCGTGATGATCACCAGCCCCGCGGCCGCATCCCACGCCAGGCTCGTCAGCAGCCCGCCGCTGTCCTGGCCATTGCGCTCGACCGGCTGTCCGAGCAGGAAGTGCTGCAGGAACTCCATCCGCGACGTGCGCAGGAACGGTCGCAATTCGAGCTGCAATCCATCGGCCAGCTGCGGCTCGATCAGGCCGGTCAGGCGCACCGCGGTCGAATCGCGACCGGCGCCGGGCGTCGGGTTCGACTTGCTCTGCTGCAGGCTCTCGTACGCGTCCTTGCCGGTGATGAAGCCGGCCGTCTGCTGGTCCAGCGACGTGGCTGCGAGATCGAATCGCACAGGCGTCGCATCTACGCGGCTCGACAGCGACGCATTCACCTTGGTCTGGTGATAGCCGGAGACCGCACGCCAGCCGCCGTCGTTCGCATACAGGCCCGCAAGCCCGAGCGACGTTTCGCCCCAGTCGGCGCGGCCCGCGGCCTTCAGGCGCCAGTAGTTCGACGGGCCGCCGTCGACGCCGAACGCGCCGCGCGGTCGCTCCGCGGCAGACGGCTGCAGCACGTTGACCGTGCCGTGCATCGCGCTCGAGCCATAGAGTGCACTTCCCGGCCCGCGCAGAACCTCGATCGCACGCGCCTGTTCCGTATTGACCTCGTACAGCTCGTTGACGTTGCAGAAGCCGACGGGCCGGATCGGCACGCCATTCTCGAGGAACAGGAATGCGCCGCACGAACCGGCTCCGGTCAGCACGGGGGAGCGGATCGCCGTGAGGCTCTCCTGGCCGCTGCCGCGCTGGATCATGACGCCGGCAATGCGGTTCAGCAGTTCCGCGTGATGCGTGGGGTCGACGAGCCGGATCGTCTCGGGACCGACCTGGCCGATGCTGAGCGGCACCTGCAGCGCGGGCTCGGGCCTGCGCGTGGCCGTGACAATGATTTCCTCGAGCGGGCCGGCTGCGATCGCCGGCATGCAGGCTCCGCCGGCGATCGCGGCAAGCAGGGCCGCCGCGGGCCCGGGGCGGCTGATGCTGCAGCTGGCGCGGCGATGGCTGTCGCAGTCGAAGGGCATGCAGTCGCAAGGTAGCAGAGAACCGGCCACCTGTTCGTTCCCGGCCCCGCGAGGGATGCGGCGAGCCGTTTGCTAGTATCGCCGTCAGTTCCTCCGGAGCAATGCAGATGCAGATGCGACGCTTGTTGGTGGCCGCCCTGATGCTGGGGTTGCCGCTCGTGGCCGGCCATGCGGGAGCGACCGACGCGCCACCGGAGCCGGGCGCCGACCGTCCGCGCATCGGCCTCGTGCTGAGCGGCGGGGGAGCGCGGGGCGCGGCACACATCGGCGTGATCCGGGCGCTGGAGGAGATGAAGATCCCGATCGATGCCGTTGCCGGGACGAGCATGGGGGCGGTGGTCGGAGGACTCTACGCCGCGGGACTGAGCGGTGACGAGATCGAGAAGGTGTTCCGTACGCTCGACTGGCAGGACCTGTTCCAGGACCGCGCGCCGCGCAAGGACCTGGTGTACCGGCGCAAGCAGGACGACCGCAGCTTCCTCGCGAGCGGCGGCCTCGGCATTCGAGCGGACGATGGCGTGGTGCTGCCGCTCGGCCTCGTGCAGGGCCAGAAGATCACGCAGGTACTGCGCACCTCCACGATGCGCGTGGCCGACGTGCAGGACTTCGACCGGCTGCCTACGCCGTTCCGCGCGCTCGCCACCGATCTCGAGAGCGGTGACGCAGTGGTGCTCCGCTCGGGCGACCTTGCGACCGTGCTGCGCGCGAGCATGTCGGCGCCCGGCGTGCTGGCCCCGGTTGAAATCGGCGGCCGGCTGCTGGTCGACGGTGGCGTCGTTGACAACCTGCCCGTGGACCTCGTCAGGGAAATGGGCGTCGACATCGTGATCGCCGTGGACGTGAGTTTCCCGCTCGCGCGCCGCGACGGGCTGCAGTCGCCGCTCGACGTCACGAACCAGATGATCGCGATCATGGTGCGGCGTGGCACCACGGCTTCGCTGAAGGAGCTCGGCAACCGCGACGTGCTGGTTTCCCCCGACCTCGGGCGCATGACCGCGATCGACTTCGCGCGCATGCCGCAGGTGATCACGGCCGGACAGGCTGCAGTCACGAAGCAGGCGGAGAAGCTTGCGGCGCTCGCGCTTCCGGCAAGCGAGTACGAGACGTATGCGTCCGCGAGGCAGCGTTCCGTCGACCCATCGTTCAACGTCGCGTTCGTCCGGCCGGCACCGCGGTCCGAAGCCGACGCGAAGCGAATCGACGCCGTGTTCGGCTCGGTCGTTGGCCATCCTTTCGACACGGCCGTCTTGCAGAGCAAGGCGTACCGTCAGTACGGCCTGGACCGGTTCGAGGCGGTCGATTACCGGGTCGTGCGTGACGACGGTGAGCGCGGCCTCGAGATCGATCTCAGGCGCAAGTCGTGGGGACCGAATTTCCTGCGCGTCGGCATGAGCATCGAGAGCGACTACGAGGGCGGGACGGTCGCGAACGCCGGTGCGCGACTGCTGATGACGGGAGTGAACTCCCTCGACGGCGAAGTGCTGGTGGACACGCAGCTCGGCGAGGACCCGCGGTTCGTTGCGGAGCTCTTCCAGCCGCTCTCGCTCACGACCGACCTGTTTATCGCGCCGGGATTCCGCTACCAGCTCGAGACGCTGCAGATCGTCGACGACGGCCGACGTGTCGCGCAGTACCGGGTCCGCGACACCGAGGTCTCGCTCGCACTTGGTGCGGAGCTTTCTAACTGGGGCGAAGTGCGGCTCGGCGTGAGGCGCGGCACCGGCAGCAGCCGGCTGATGGTCGGCGAGCCGATCGTGCCCGGCGAGAACTTCGACCTCGGCGCGGCATACCTCGAGTTCGGCTACGACCGGCTCGACAGCGCCTATTTCCCGAAGCACGGGCAGGCGTTCCGCGCCAGCTGGCAGTCGGAGAACGAGGCGCTGGGTGCGAGCGCGGATGCGAACATCGTCGAGGCGTCCTGGGTGCTGGCGCGCACGAGCGGCCGCAACAGCCTGGTGCTGTCGATGGAAGGCGGGTCGGCGCTTGACGACCGGGTCGTCTCGCCACAGGAACTCTTCACGCTCGGCGGATTCCTGAACCTCTCCGGGTTGGCGCCCGACGCGCTGATCGGCACCCAGTTCGGCATCGTCCGGACGATCGCTTTCCGCCGCGTCAGCCGCGGCGGCACCGGGCTGTTCGAATTCCCGGCCTACATCGGTGCGTCGTTCGAGATCGGCAACGTCTGGCCGAACCAGGACGCCGTGGACTTCGGCGACCTCAAGACCGGAGGCAGCCTGTTCCTCGCGGCCGAGACTCCGTTCGGGCCGCTGTATCTCGCCGGCGGACTGGCCGAGGGCGACGGCGCCTTCTACCTGATACTCGGCAAGACTTTCTGAGCGGGAGGCATGCTCGTTTCGAGCTAGAATTCACGCCATGACCATCTGTCACGACCACAATCTCAGGGCGCCGCTGCCCGGGACCTGCCCGTATGGCATCCGCGTGCGCCTGCGCAAGGGCGACCCGTTCCGCAACCTGCTCGGCGACGGCTGGGAGAAGCAGCACTGGTTCGCCTCGCGCATCGAGCGTGACGACGCGCTCGCGCAGATGAGCGGCCGCTACGTGTATTTCCGGCCGGGCGATGCGCCCGCGCTCGATTTCGAGCGGGTCGATCCTCAGGCCTGAGACCGGTCGCCCGCGCCCTCGCGATCGGACCAACCGAGCACGCGCCGGGTGACGAGCAGGTAGAGCGGCTTGCCGGTATGCGCCCACAGCGCAGACAGCGCCGAGCGTCGCTGCAGGATTGCCAGCTGCCTTGCGGTCAGGCGTGCCGGAAAATACGTGCGCTTGTGCTTCAGCAGGTGCCGCAGGTCGTCGTAAGCGAGCGCGCGGAACAGCCTTCCCCGCAGCCTCGGCCGCATCGCCAGCTGGAAATCGACCAGCGCAGCGAAGCCGTCGGGCGTGACCAGCCAGTTCGGTTCCTTCGCGAGATCGTTGTGCAGCACGCCCGCGGCATGCATCCGTCGCAACAGCCGCAGCGCGTCGCGGAAATACCCGGGATCCGCGGGCGGGCTGCGATGCATCGGCGCGCCCGCCATCCAGCTGCGTCGCAGCCTGCAGCCATCCCATGCCTCGATGCGCGGCACTCCCGGCACGCGTGCAAGCGCGGCGAGCGCTCGTGCTTCGCGCGCGGCCAGTCGCCGTGCGAGCCAGCGAACCCACCAGGCGGCACAATCCGTGTCGCGTTCCACGCACAGCGAGTACTCCGGCGCTGCGGGGTCGATCAGGCACGCGACGCTGCCGAAGTGGTCTCGCTTGAGTTCGCGACGCCGCGTCGGCACGCTCATGGCAGTTGCAGCAACGTCGGCGTGACGCCTGACAGCTGTGCGAGGTCGGCCAGCCTCAGCAGCAGGTACACGCCGATCATCGAGCCCGCATCGAGAAACGCTTTCCAGAAGACCCGTGGGCGAACTTCGATCGACTCCGGCACGCGGTACGACCCGGGGGCCGGCCAGAATGCCGGTGTACGTCGCACGAAATCAGCATGCGCTTCGCCGTGCATCCGGGAGAGAAACTCGTCCTCGCGCCTGGCCGCCGCCGCGTACGTCACGGCGAACGTCACCAGCAGCGCGCCAGTGAGCGTGACGCTGCGTGTGGTGAGGCCAACGCCCAGCATCGCCAGCATCGAGAGTGCATAAAGCGGGTGGCGCAGCGCCGAGTACGGCCCCTCGCGGACCAGGTTCGAGTCCTTGAATCCTGCGATGAATGCCGAGGTCCACACGCGCCCGAGCGCGGCGACCGCGATGCAGGCGAGGCCCGCGAGTTGCGCGATTTCACCGGCTGAACCAGTGAGCAGGCCTCGCTCGGAGACCGCGACGAGCCCGACCGTCGCCGCGAGCAGCAGCGCGGTGAGGCGCAGGCGGGGTGTGCTGCGCGACGTTGACATGCGCGGATTCTAGCCGCCGGGTACAGTTCGCACATGGAATGGATCACCGCTTATCTCGGCTATGCGGCGGGCGCTCTGCTCGCCATCCTGCCGATCGTCAACCCGCTCGGGGCCGTGCCGCTGGTGATGTCGGTCGCCGCGCACCTGCCGGAGCAGGAGCGTCTGCGGCAGGTCCGGCGCGCCTGCACGTACACGTTCGTGCTGATGTCGAGCTTCCTGGTCGCGGGCAGCCTGATCATGAGCTTCTTCGGCATCTCGATCCCGGGCATGCGGATCGCGGGCGGCATGATCGTCTCGTTCCTGGGCTTCGGCATGCTGTTTCCCGGCGGCGCGGAGGAAACACGCAAGGAGCCCAGGCCGGGCGAGATCAGGCACGACATCGCATTCACGCCGCTCGCGATGCCGGGGCTCTCCGGGCCGGGCACTTTCGCGGTCGTGATGAGCCTGTCTTCGCAGGCGAGTGCGCGTCACGGGTGGGATCGTGTCGCCGACTTCCTCGGCGTCGCAACCGGCATCCTCGCCGTGGCAATGATCTCCTGGTTCGTGCTCCGTGGCGCGGAGAAGTTCCATCGCATCCTGGGCGCCACCGGCATGGTGGCGCTCACGCGGCTGATGGGGTTCCTGATGATCTGCATTGGCGTGCAGTTCATCATCAACGGGTTGAGCGTGGTGCTCGCTGATCCGGAGATCTGGACGGGTCTCGCCGAGGCGGTGAAGAAGGCGCGCTGAGATCTGGGCTCAGGACGCCGGTGGCGACGCCTCGGCCAGCGCCTTCAGGCGGGCGAGGCCCTTGTCGTAGTCGGCGCCGATCATCCGGTCGAACAGCAGTCCAAAGTAGCGGCCGGCGAAGTTGCCTTCGAAGCTGGTGTCGAACGACCAGGTGATCCGGCTGCCGCCACCGGTTGCGGGTTCGATCCGCATCGTCGACGTCGCCACGTTCGAGTCGAAGTCGAGTCGTGTCTGCACGGTGCGGCCCGGCTCGACTGCGAGGATTTCCTGGCTGCCGGAGCCCACCTCGGCCTTGTCGCTGGCCCACGCCATCTTTGCCCCGACGCCGGTCGGCGGGCCGGAATAGGAGTAGCGCGTCTTCGGGTCGAGGTCCGCCCACGGCGACCACTGGTTGAAGCGCGCGAAGCCGTTCACGATGCCGTAGACCGTATCCGGACTCGCGGTTGTCGTGATCGCGCGCTCGACGTGAGCCGAGTTCGGGAGCAGCAGGCCGACCACCAGCAGCAACGCGAACAGCGCGACGAGAGCGTAAAGAACACGCCTGATGACCTTCACGATCGCGACTCCCCGGTGCAGGTCGCGGTCAGGGCGGCGGTGGCGCGCCCGGCTGCGGATCTTCCATCGGGTAGGTCTTGGTGTCCGTGCCGTCCTTCGGCGCGGCCGGGGCTGCCGGAGCGGCTGGCGCGGAAGAGGCGGCGGGCTTCGCGGCGGACGCCGGAACTTCCGCCGCGGCTGCGCCGGCGGCTTCGGCTGCCGCGGTGGCGCGGGTCAGTGCAGCCTTGAACTCGACCGCGGCCTGCGGCGGGCTCGTGATCTTGCCCTCGAGTATCTGCGATGCATAAACGTCCGGCACGCCGTATGCCGATGCGTTCGACTTGTCGTCCACCGAGATCACGCTGCCGTCTAGTGCAACGCCGAAAAAGAGTCCTTCGCTGCGCGCGTACGAAAGCACCTGCGCCTTCAGCGTCGCATCGGTGTTGGCCGACGCGCTGCGGCCGAGCGGCCCGGCTGCGACGCTGGCGTCCGCACCGAGCGTAACCTTGCCGCCGCTGATGCCCTCGACGCTCTTGCGCGACATCAGTATCAGCACGACGTCGGAGGACTGCACGCCGAACTGGAAGCCAAAGCTGCCGCCGCCCAGCGTCACGAACACCGGGTCCGACCAGCTGCCGTCCGGGTTGCGCACCGACATCACACCGCGTCCACCGCGTCCGCCGAAGAAGACCGCCCCCTTGATGACCTGCGGCACCACGACGATTCCGTAGGCGCGTTCAAGCATCCAGATGGGTACCGACTGCTCGGACAGGTCCGTGAAGGACTCGAACACCTTGCGCGACTCCTGGAGCCGCTTGTCGGTCTTGTCGTCCGCCAGCGCCGGCGAACTGCTGAACACGAGTACGAGGACGAGAGTGAGGAGGGCGGTGAATCTCTGCATTGGCTCTCTGGGTTGGGTTCGTGAGGTCGCCGACTTTAACAGAATACCGGTGGAAGTGGCCCCAGGCCGCGATCGGCTTCAAACCGCGCCGCTTGCCCGCAAGGTCTTGATTTCGGAGTCCGCATAACCCACCTCGCGCAGCAGCTCTTCCGTGTGCTGTCCAAGCCCCGGCGCGATCCTGGACGCAAGGCGCGCGCCGTCGAGCTTGATCGGGTTCGCGAGCACGCGGAAATCCTCGCGCGCCGGGTGGGGCAGCCCGCGGACCATGCCGATCGCCTGCGCGTATGGATTGTCGAGGGCCTGGGCAATGTCGTGAACCGGCGCGGCGGGCAGTTGCCCCTGCAGCCGCTCGAGCCACTCGGCCGTCGTGCAGCGCGCGAACTCCGCGTCCAGCACCCCGGTGAGTTCCTCTCGATTGCGCCGTCGCGCGTCCATCGTCGCGAAGCGTGGATCCGCCGAGAGATCCGCCCGGCCAAGTTCCGCGACCAGCGCCTGCCAGAACTTCTCGGTCATGCACATCACGAACAGCCAGCCATCCGCAGTGCGGAACAGCTGCACCGGAACCGCCGACGGATGCGAGCTCCTCTGCATCCGCTCGGTGCGGTGGCCTTCGTTCAGGTACCAGTTGCCGGGGTACGTGAGCTGGTGCAGCGCCACGTCGAACAGCGAGACGTCGACGTCGCGGCCACGCCCGGATTTCATCACGCCGATCAGCGACGACAGCAGCGCAACGGCGAGCGTGATCCCGGTCATGAAGTCGACGATCGACAGTCCCATCCGCGCCGGCGGCGAGCCGGGCTCGCCGGTGAGGTGCAGGTAGCCCGCCTCGGCCTGCATCAGGTAGTCGTAGCCCGGCCAGCCGCGTCGCTCGTTGTCGCGACCATAAGCCGACAGGTGCCCGCACAGGATCCGCGGGTTGACGTCCCCGAGCGCCGCGTAGTCGAGGCCGAGCTTTGCCGGCTGGTCGCCGCGCAGGTTGTTCATCACCACGTCAGCGGTGCGCACGAGGCGGTGGAATGCGTGCCGGCCGTCGGCGTGCTTCAGGTTCAGCGTCACGCTCTTCTTGTTCAGGTTGAACGCCTGGAAGAAGTGGCTGTCGTGCGGGCCGAGGAAGAACGGGCCCATGCCGCGCGTGGCGTCGCCGCCCTGGTCGCGGTTCTCGATCTTTATCACCTCGGCGCCGAGGTCGGCGAGATACATCGAGCCATACGGGCCGGCGCCGAAGTTCTCGAACGTCAGGACACGGATGCCGGACAGGGGCAGGGCGGCGTTCACGCGGCCTGTATAGCAGCGCGACTGCCTGCGGACAATGCATCGTCCCACCGCGGACCTCGGCTTGAACGCCGAGGCCCGCAGGCTCGCGTCGCGCGACAAAGCGCCGCGCGTGTCCGGGATCAGTCGGTGGAGACGACCTCGTAGACCCGCGTCGAGCCGCTGATCTCGTTGCCGACGATCAGCAGCGGCTTGCCGCTCGGGCTGTCCTTCGCCGGCACGAACGCCAGGCCTTCGGGGCCGAGGTCGCCCGCCTTCGAATTCGGGATGCCGCTCGTGCAGCCACCGGATCCGTTCACCGTCGTGCAGACCTGCTCATCGAAGTTGCGGACGTCCTTGCCGTTCACGTAGGTCACGTAGAACGCATCGCGCGGGTCGGTCACGTCGTAGACCATCACGCCGCCGATGCGCTCGAGGCCGATGAACGCATAGGTGCGGTCGCCGACGCGGCCCACGACGACGCCCTCGGGCTCCGGACCCTTGTCGTCGCTGCGCGTGTCGAACGTGTAGCCAGTCGACGACGAGCCGGCAGTCGGTCCGGGCGAATTGTTGCTGTTCGTTGCGTTGAATGCCTGTTTCGCCAGTTCGCCCGAGCCGACCTTGCTCGCGATGATGGATTCGAAGTCGTTGGCGCTGTCGTAGATGAGCTTGCCGTCGTTCGTCAGGATCGAGAATGAGCGCCCGCCGTAGGTATACAGGCGGTTGTACTCACCGGGGCAGAAGGCATTCGCGTCGAGCGGCACTTCGCAGCCGAGCGAGCGGATGACGTTCAGCCGGCCGAGATTCTTCGGGGACTTCGGGCTTGGGTCGGAAGAGAGCGGCGACGGCGGAACCGGCGGAAACGCCGTTGAGTCGAGCATGAGGGAGCTCACTCGAACCGCGTCCGTCGAAGCCCGGCCGGAATTGACGCTGTCGCGCACGTCGCCTTCGTTGGCGATCACAAGGTAGGTCTGGCCATCCCCGCCTTCGTAGCTCGCGATCGAGTCCGGCTGGTACAGGGCATAGAGGTTCTGCCAGCTGCGGATGGCGATCTTGCCGTTGTCGCCGTCGACCTCGCGATCGGAAGTATCGAGCGAATTCTGCGCCAGGCCGTGGTTCTTGACGCCGATCGGCATGATCCGTGCGACGCGGCACTGGTTGAGCTGCACCACCGCAATGGCGTTGTTCTCCTGCAGCGTCACGTACGCGTTGTTGCCCTCCGCCGACGCGTATTCGGGCTCGAGGTCCTGCGCGACCGAGGCCGCGCCCGGGTCAATGTAGACGCCTGAGGCAACCAGCGCGGCACGCTGCGAATTGAAAGCCTTGAAGTCCACGGTGCAGGACTCGAAGCCCGGCTTCTTGCCTTTCTTGCGCACGTCGACGACCGTCACCGATCCCTCGGGATCAATCGGCTTCCGCGGCTCGCCTTCGTTCGAGGCGATGACGAAGTGGCCAGTGTTCGAGAACGTCACGGCGTCCGGCAACGCGCCGGCCGTGACGCTGTGAACGAAGACAAGCGTCGACGCGTCGTAGAACGCGATCACGCCAGGGTTCGTGACGGGATTGGCCTCGATCGCGACGGCCACGAGGCCATCGCGCGCGGCGACGCTGTTCGCGGCACCGAGTTTCGCCGGATCGTAGCCCGGGACCTCCTTCGCGTCGATCTGCCCGACCTTGACCGGGCTCGCGGGATTCGAGCCGTTGAGCACGTCCACCTTGCCGTCCTGCGCATTCACGACGAAAATGCGCTGCGTGCCGGCGTCGTAAGCGACGATTTCGGCGGCTCCGCTGTCGAATTTCGCGGTCGCGCTCTGGTACCGGCCGACCGGCTGCAGTGTTATTGCGCTCTGCGCGACCGTCGAAAATCCGATCAAGGCCGTCGCCACGGCCAGGCTGATTCGATTCATGGACATCCCCAGTTCATTGTGATTCCGCCCGTCGCGGAGCCGTCGAAATTAGGGACTGCTTGTGACAGTGCGATTGCAGCCGTCAAATTCAGTCAAGTAGCGAGCCAGCAGCAGACCCGGGCCGCCGCCTTTGTTGCTGTGGGGCAACAACGGCTGGGGCCGAGGCTCTGGTAGCATTCGCAGCGTCCAGAACAAACGATCCAGGCGTTCATCACCCGCGGCCCGGCGGCCATGGCCCGCAAAGGCATATTTTTCCCGATCAAGGATGCGGCGCTGCGCGACGACGTGCATGCGCTCGGCCAGCTCGTGGGCGAGGTCATCAAGGACCAGTGCGGCGAGCAGGTCTTCGACGCCGTCGAGGGCGACCGGCAGGCGGCAATCGGCCGGCGCCAGGGAGATGCCGACGACTGCGTGCACCTCGTCGTGCGCACCCAGGGGCGGCCGCCGGCCGAGGCCCGCGAGCTGATCCGCGCGTTCTCGGCGTGGTTCCAGATGGTGAACACGGCGGAGAAGGTGCACCGCGTGCGCCGGCGCCGGCAGTACATGAACGACAGCAGCACGCCCCAGCCGGGCGGGTTCGATGAGTGCTTCGCGCGACTGCGCTCGCGCGGCCTCGACCTGTCGCAAGTCGTGGAGCTGCTCGGGCAGGTGAGCATCGAGCCGGTCTTCACGGCGCACCCGACCGAGTCCACGCGGCGCACGCTGCTGCGCCAGCAGCAGCGGATCGCGCGGCTGTTGATCGGCCGGCTCGACCCGACGCTGACGCCGGCCGAACGGCACGCGACGGTCGAGCGAGTGCGCACCGAGCTCACCACGGGGTGGCAGACAGCGGATAACTCGCGCGAACGCCTTACGGTCGCCGATGAGCGCGAGCACGTGCTGTTCTTCCTGGTCGAGGTGATCTACGAGGTCATCCCGGGGTTCTACGAGGAGCTCGAGGTCGCGCTCGCAAAGGTGTTCGGCGAGCAGGCGGCGACACTGCGCATTCCCGAGATGCTGCATTTCGGCTCGTGGGTCGGCGGCGACATGGACGGCCACCCGGACGTGCACGCGAAGACCATTCGCGAGAGCTGCAGCCGGCACCAGAAGCTGATCGTGAACCGCTACTATCTCGAGGCCCAGGCGCTGGCGGAGAAGCTGAGCCAGAGCGAGAGCCGGGTCGCGGTGTCGCCGAAGATCGACCCGAGGATCGAGGCCTACCGCAGCCTCGTACCCGGTGCCCGGGCGACCACGCCAGCGAGCCATGACCGGATGCCTTACCGCGTGTTCCTCGGCCAGATCGCCGAGCGACTGCGGGCCACCTACGATGGCCGCTCGGGCCAGTACGAGCGGGTCGAGCAGCTGATCGACGACCTGGAGCTGATCGCCCAGAGCCTGTCGGACAATCGCGGACACAGTGCCGGCCTGTTCCACGTGCGCCGCATGCTGCGCCGCGTGCGGACGTTCGGGTTCCATCTCGCCACGCTCGACGTCAGGCAGAACGCGAAGGTGCATCGCGAGATCGTCGGACATGCGCTGGGCGACCCACAGTGGAGCACGCGAACCGCGGTGGAGCGTACGGACCGACTCGCCGCGGCGATCTCCGATGACGAGTCGCCGGCGGAGGATCTCGGGCCGGCCGGCAAGCGCGCGCTCTGGGTCTTCGAGGCCATGGAGTACTGCCGCCACCGCTTCGGCCGGGCCGCAATCGGCACCTACGTCGTGAGCCAGGCCCGCGACGTCGACGACGTGCTGTCGGTGCTGCTGCTCGCGCGCTGGGCGGGCATGACCGAGGGTCCGGGCACGCAGATGCCGATCGACGTCGCGCCACTGTTCGAATCCGCGGTGGCGCTCGATCAGGCCGGCGACATCATCGCGCGGCTGCTGGCGGTCCCCGCGTATCGGGAGCACCTGGCCGCGCTCGGCGACCGCCAGGCCGTGATGATCGGTTACTCGGACAGCAACAAGTCGGCGGGCATGATCGCGTCGCGCTGGCTGGTCCGGAAAGCGGAGGAGGCGATGGTGCAGGCCTGCGACGCGGTCGGCGTGCAGCTGATCGTCTTCCACGGGCGGGGGGGCACTATCCATCGCGGCAGCAGCCGCACCGAGGCTCTCGTGCGCAGCATGCCTCCCGGGTCCGTGCGCGGCATCCTCAGGGTGACGGTGCAGGGAGAGAGCATCAACGAGCGTTACGGGCTCAGGCCCATCGCACTCAGGAGTTTCGAGCAGACCGTCAGCGCGGTGACGCTGACCTCGGCCGGGGTGCACGGCACCGAGCAAGTCGACCCCCGCTGGCGCGAGGCCATGGCCGTGCTTGGTCTCGAAAGCCAGCGCGCATACCGGACCATGGTCCACGACGATCCGGCGTTCGTGGAGTTCTTCCGGGCGGCAACGCCGGTGGACGTGATCGAGCGGATGCAGATCGGCTCGCGGCCCGTCGCGCGCTCGGACGGCGGGGACATCGAGTCGCTGCGCGCCATCCCGTGGATCTTTGCGTGGTCCCAGAGCCGCCACATGCTGCCTGGCTGGTTCGGCACCGGCGCGGGCCTCGACGCAGTCGCCGCGCAGTTCGGCACGGAGTTGCTCGGCGACATGTACGGCTGCTGGCCGTTCTTCGAGGCGATGCTGGACGACATCGAGGTGACGCTCGCCAAGGCGGATATGGGCATCGCGGCGTTCTATGACCAGCTGGCCCGGCCCGAGTACGCCCGTTTCGGCACTGCGATCGAGGCCGAATTCCAGCGCAGTAGCGAGCGGGTACTTGCGATCAAGGGATGCGCCCGGCTGCTCGATTCCGAGCCTACGCTGCAGCGGTCGATCCGGCTGCGAAATCCATACGTCGACCCGATCCACCTGACTCAGGTCGACCTGCTGCGTCGCTGGCGCGAGGGCGACCGCCAGGACCGCGAGGTCTTCGAGGCGCTGGTCGCATCGGTGAACGGGATCTCGCAGGGCATACAGGGATCGGGCTGACTGCACGTTTCCCTTGTTGACTCCCGTGTGACGCTGCACTAGCGTCCGATGCGAGCACGGGCATGTGCGGCCGTCGCCGCGCCCCCGAACACACGAGAGGATTCTCCATGGCAGCGAAGAAGAAGGCACGGCGCACCACGCACCGCAGCAAGAAGGGTACGAAGCTGTACGCGGTCCGCGACTCCAAGGGTCGCATCAAGGACATCCAGACCTACAAGCGGGCGCACGGCGCCGACCTGAAGCGCAAGGCGAAGGGTGAAGCACCGGCGAAGCGCAAGGCCAAGGTCAAGGCCAAGGCGAAGCGCAAGACGACGGTGAAGGCGAAGACGCGCGTCGCCAAGGCGAAGCTCGCCATCCGCCGGGCCGTGAAGAAGGCCCCGGTTCGCGCTCGCAAGCAGGCAGCCGCGGTGCGTGCAGCCGTCCGCAAGGCGCCGAAGAAGGCGCAGGCCGCGCTGAAGAAGGCCGTGAAGAAGCTGCCGCCGCAGGCGCAGAAGGCGGTCGCGAAGGCCGAGAAGGCCATGGTCAAGGGCGAGAAGCTGGTCGTGAAGAAGACCAAGCAGGCCGAGAGCCAGTTCACGAAGACCGTGAATGCGGTCAAGAAGCAGGCGAGCGCGACCGTGAAGCAGGCCGAGGCGGCCGTTTCGAAAGCGCAGGACTCCGCTGAGAAGGGCGCGGCGACCGTCATGGACCAGGCGATGGACCTGTTCAAGAAGGCGAGCGACGCGGTCGAAGGGGTCGTGGAGAACGTGATCCCGGGCCAGTCGAAGTAGTTCGCACTGATCGGGCCGGCCGTCCGCGGGACGGCGCGCAAGGCCTCGGGCCCTTCGGGACCCGGGGCCTTTGCGTTACTGGCGCACCTCGCGCTTCAGTGTCACCGTCACGGCCGAACGGCGCCGCGTGAAGTGCCCCGGATACTCGATACCCTCGCCGCAGCCTTCACCCGCAACCTGCGAGTAGCGCGGATCCCACGGCATGACGACGTCGACTGCGTCGGGCCGCACGTCGATCCGCGGCATCACCGGCGGCGTCGCCCGGTTGCGTTCGGCTTCGAGCATGGCCGCGAGTCCGCGGTGGCGCGAGTGGCTCTCGGCCAGGTCCTCGAGCGTCAGCAGCGTCGGGGGCACGACCTTGATTTCGCCGCGCTCGATCGCACCCGCGACCGATGCCGGTTCGATCCATGCGTGCTCGGTGAGTTCGGACAGGTCGGCGCTCACTTGCTGGCCAGCGGGCAATGCGGTGACGAAGAACCGCGTGTCGAAGCGTTTCGGTTCGATCGACGGCGTGATCCAGTGCGACCAGTAGACGAGCTGACCGACGTCGAGGCGCAATCCTTCGCGCTCGAGCATGCGCACGAACGCGGTCGCGTCCTTCGTGACGGCATCGCGATCCGCCCCGAGCCGGATCACGACCCCGGGATCGCACGGCGCACCGGACTCGGTCACGGCCAGCAGCACGCCCGCTTCCTCGAACGCCTCGCGGCAGGCGGCGACGTGCATCCCGATCGCCGAGTCGTGGTCCAGGTGTTCGCCCTGCATCGATCGCAGCCGGCCGGCGCAGCGCTCCAGGCCCGCAGGATGCAGTCGGGCCAGTGCCTCGGCCGACCGGTCCGCGACCTCGACCCGGCCTCCCGGGAAGACCCACATGCCGGCCATGAACGACAGCGTCGAGCCCCGCCGCATCATCAGCACCTCGAGCGTAGAGGCCCGCTCGCGCAGCAGCAGCACCGTCGCGGCGGCGTGCATCAGGCGAGCTTCACGATCTGCTTGCCGAAATTCCGTCCGGCCAGCATGCCGATGAACGCCTCGGGCGCCGCGGCGAGGCCTTGCGCCACCGACTCGCGGTATTTCAGCCTGCCCTCGGCCACGCCGCGCGCGAGTTCGGCGAGCGCCTGCGGCCACACGTCGAGGTGGTCGCTGACGATGAAGCCCTGCACCTTGAGCCGCATCCCGACCAGCATGAACACGTTGCGGATCGGGATCGGCACGCCGTCGTAACCTGCGATCAGCCCGCACACGGCGATGCGCCCGAACGGGTTCATGCACGCGAGCGCACCGTCGAGGCACACGCCGCCGACGTTCTCGAACACGCAGTCGACGCCGTTCGGCGCCGCGGCTCTGATCGCGCGCGCCATCGACGCGACGTCCGTGTGCTCACGGTGATCGATGCAGGCATCGAAGCCGAGTTCCGCGGTGACGTAGCTGCACTTATCCGGCCCGCCGGCGATGCCGACTGCGCGACAGCCTGCCTGCTTTGCGAGCTGCCCGACCACGCTGCCCACGGCGCCGCTCGCGGCCGACACCAGTACCGTCTCGCCGGGCTTCGGCGCACAGATCCGGTTGAGGCCGTACCACGCCGTCACTCCAGGCATGCCGACCGTACCGAGGTACGCGGACATCGGTACGGCGTGCGTGTCGACCTTCATCAGACCGCGCCCGTCGGACAAGCCGTACTCGGCCCAGCCCAGCGTGCCGAGCACGGTGTCGCCGACTGCGAAGTTCGGGTTGCGCGATGCCTCGATCACGCCAACCGTGCCGCCGATCATCGTATCGTCGAGTTTCTGTGGCTGCGCGTAGGAGCGCGCCTCGACCATGCGGCCGCGCATGTACGGGTCGAGGGAGAGATAGTGCACGCGGATCAGCACCTGGCCTTCGCCCGCTTCAGGCAGCGGCGCGGACTCGAGGCGGAAGTTCTGCGGCGTGACCGGCCCGGTGGGCCGGCTCGCGAGCACGATGCGCTGGTACGTTGCAGTCATGGATGACTCCGGGGAATCAGGCGCGCACCGTAGCAGGCTATGCCGGGCGCGAGAACCCCGCACGCGGGTCAGGGTCCCGAGCCGATATCATGGCTGTCCGCGGTTACCCGCCTGGATTGCCCTATGGACTTCACGCTGATCCTGTTTCTCATAGCGCTCAACGCCGTATTCGCCCTGTCGGAAATGGCGATCGTCACCTCGCGCAGCGCCCGGCTGCAGACTCTGGAACAGGAGGGACGGCCCGGTGCGGTGGCGGCGGCTGCGCTGCACCGCCAGCCGTCGCGGTTCCTGTCGACGATCCAGATCGGCATCACGGCCGTCGGCGTGCTGGCTGGTGCCGTCGGCGAGCAGACGCTGGCCGAGCCAATGATGGGTACGCTGGCGACCTGGCCCCTGTTCGCGCCGTACGCGCGGGTGATCGCGTTCTCGGTCACCATCGTCCTGATCACCTACCTGTCCGTGGTGCTCGGCGAGCTCGTGCCGAAGCGTCTCGCGATGCTCGCACCCGAGCGTATCGCGCTGTTCGTCGCGCCAGTGATGCTGGTGCTGGGAAAAGTGGCGGCGCCGTTCGTGTGGTTGCTGTCGAAGTCGAGCGATGCCGTGCTGGCGCTGGTGCCCAAGCGCACCGGAAGCGAGCCGCCCGTGACCGACGAGGAAATTGCCGTGCTGATGGAGCAGGGCGCGGCGGCTGGCGTGTTCCACGAGAGCGAGCAGGCCTTCGTGTCGAACGTGCTGCGCCTCGACGAGCGGCGCGTCACCAGCATCATGACGCCGCGGCAGCAGTTCTATGCCGTGGACCTCGAGGACGACGCGGAAACGGTGCGCGCGCAGGTGGCGGCCTCGCCGCACACGCGCATCGTGGTCTGCAGGGGCGGCACGGACAACGTGCTCGGCATCGTCGAGGCCAACGAACTGCTGGCGGACCTGCTCGCCGGGCGGCCGCTCGACGTGGCCGGGCGCGTGTGCGAGCCCTTGCGCGTCCCGGAGACGGCCACGACGACGTCGCTGATCGAGACCTTCCGCGCGGCAGGCCGGCAGCTTGCGCTGGTGATGGACGAATACGGCGAGGTGCAGGGCCTCGTGACGGACTCCGATTTCCTCGGCGCAATCGTCGGTGAGATCGGTGCCACCGGGGAGCCGGCACCCTCCGGGATCCAGCGGCGCGCGGACGGCTCCTGGCTGGTCGACGGAGGTCTGCCGGTCGAGGTGCTCGAGGACGAACTGGAGTTCGGGCCGCTGCCCGGGCAGGACGAGCACCAGTACACGACCGTGGCCGGCTTCGTGCTGCACCAGCTCGGCCGCATTCCACGGCCCGCGGATCACTTCGACTGGGACGGGTTGCGCTTCGAGGTCGTCGATATGGACGGCCGGCGCGTGGACAAGGTGCTGGTGCGCCAGGAAAGTGGTCGGGATGAAAGGATTTGAACCTTCGACTCCTACGTCCCGAACGTAGTGCTCTACCAGGCTGAGCTACATCCCGTCGCCATCTCGCCGGATCCGGGTCAGTACGAACGACCGACCGCGAAATCCGCCAGTGCGCGCAGCGAGCCCACGAATGCCGACTCGGGTAGCCGGCCAAGGGCGTCGATGGCGAGGTCCGCCTCCCGCCGCGCGAGCCGAGCAGTGTACTCAAGCCCCCCCGACGATTCAATCGCCCGCGTGACGGCTTCCAGTTCGTCGAGCCCGCCGTTCTCGACCGCGACCCGCAACCGGGCCGTATCGTCGACCGAGGAGTGGGCCATCGCGTAGATCAAAGGCAGCGTCGGCTTGCCCTCGGCGAGGTCGTCGCCGACGTTCTTGCCGAGTTCGGCACCGTTCGAGCTGTAGTCGAGCGAGTCGTCCACCAATTGGAACGCGGTGCCGAGGTGCCGGCCATACGCGACCATTGCTTGCTCGACCTCGGGCGCGGCCCCGCTCAGGATCGCCGCCACCTGCGCGCCGGCCTCGAAGAGCTTGGCCGTCTTGCGATAGATCACGTCGAGGTAGCGCTGCTCGGTGGTGTCCGGGTCGTGCGCGTTCATCAGCTGCAGCACCTCGCCCTCGGCGATGGTGTTGGTCGCGTTGGCCATGACTTCCTGGATGCGCAGGTTGCCGAGGCCGACCATCATCTGGAACGCGCGGGAATAGAGGTAATCGCCGACCAGCACGCTGGCCTCGTTGCCGAACACGTGGTTCGCGGTGTCGCGGCCGCGGCGCATGTCCGAGCTGTCCACCACGTCGTCGTGCAGCAGCGTGGCGGTGTGGATGAACTCGATGATCGCGGCGGCGTCGACGTGCTTGTCGCCCCGGTAGCCGCAGGCCCGTGCCGCGAGCACGACGCTGAGCGGGCGCAGGCGCTTGCCGCCGGCCCCGATGATGTACTGGGACACCTGGTTCACGAGCGCCACGTCGCTCGCGAGGCGCTCGACGATGACCCGGTCGATCTGCCGGAGGTCGTCCGCCACCGGCTCCCTGATTCGTTCCAGTTGCATTCCCGCCACGGCCACCCCGAAAATCGTCGGCGCATGGTACCCGGCGGGCGCAGGGGAGGGAATGCCGGATTGACCCTAAGCGCTTGATTCGGGCGGCCCGGACCCGTAAACTTCCGCGTCTTTCTGCCGGGGCGTGTCCCCGGCCCCAGTGGAGTATTCAAGGATATGTACGCGGTCATTGCGACGGGCGGCAAGCAGTATCGCGTCGCCGAAGGCGACGTGGTGCGGTTGGAAAAGCTCGTGGGCGAGCCTGGCGCGGCCGTCGAGTTCGACAAGGTGCTGGTCGTGGGCAAGGGTGCGGACGTCAAGGTCGGCGCCCCGTTCGTCACGGGCAGCAAGGTTACCGGTACGGTGCAGGCGCACGGCAAGGGCGTGAAGAAAGTGATCGTCAAGTTCCGCCGCCGCAAGCATTACCTGCGGCAGGGCACGCACCGCCAGCAGTACACCGAAGTGAAGATCACGGGCATCTCCGGCTGATGCCGGATTTGTAAGGAGTCTCGTCATGGCACATAAGAAGGCAGGCGGCAGTACCAAGAACGGCCGCGAGTCAGAGAGCAAGCGCCTGGGCCTGAAGAAGTTCGGTGGCCAGCGCGTGCTTGCCGGCAACATCCTCGTCCGTCAGCGCGGCACGCAGTACCGCGCGGGCGACAACGTCGGCGTCGGCACCGACCATACGCTGTTCGCGCTGTCGACCGGCACCGTGCAGTTCAAGCGCAAGGGCGTGGACCAGCGCGTGCACGTCAGCGTCGAGCCGGCCACGAACTGAGCCGGGGCATCTCCGGCTGAACGCAAGGCCCCGGCATCCCCGGGGCCTTTGCTTTTCCGGGGTCCTTGTTCTTCACTATCCCCTAACCCCCTGCTCACGACCCGCTTTCCGTCATGAAGTTCGTCGACGAAGCCACGATCAAGGTCCACGCCGGCAACGGTGGCCGCGGCATGGTCAGCTTCCGCCGCGAGAAGTTCATTCCGTTCGGCGGTCCGGACGGCGGGGACGGCGGCTCGGGCGGCAGCATCTACCTGGTCGCGGACCCGGGCCTGAACACGCTCGCTGATTTCCGCTACCGGCGCACGTTCAAGGCCGACAACGGCGAGCCGGGCGGCAGCGCGGACTGCAGCGGCAAGGGCGGGCCGGACCTCGAGGTCGTGGTGCCGGTCGGCACGGTGATCTACGACGTCGACACCGACGAGACGCTCGGCGACCTGACGCACGGCGGTGAGCGTGTGCTCGTCGCGCGGGGCGGCAAGGGCGGCCTCGGCAATCAGCATTTCAAGAGCAGCACGAATCGCACGCCGCGCCGTGCCACGTCGGGCATTGCCGGCGAGAAGCGGGAGTTGCGGCTCGAGTTGAAGCTGATCGCGGACGTCGGGCTGCTCGGGCTGCCTAACGCCGGCAAGTCAACGCTGATCAGTGTCGTGTCGGCGGCCCGTCCGAGGATCGCCGATTACCCGTTTACGACGCTGCACCCGAACCTGGGCGTCGTGTACGTGGGGGAGCACAAGAGCTTCGTGATGGCCGACATCCCGGGCGTGATCGAGGGCGCCGCGGAAGGCGCGGGGCTCGGCATCCGTTTCCTGAAGCACCTGCAGCGCACGCGGCTGCTGCTGCACCTGGTCGACATCGCGCCGCCCGATCCCGAAGCGGATCCGGTGCAGGACGCGCGCTCGATCGCCGCGGAGCTGAAGAAATTCAGCCCGGAGCTCGCGGGCCGGGAGCGCTGGCTGGTGCTGAACAAGCTCGACCTGATGACGGCCGAGGAGGGCGAGAAGCGCTGCAAGGAGATCGTGCGCCGGCTGCGCTGGAAGGGGCCGGTGTTCCGGATTTCGGGGGCGACGCGGTTCGGCACGAAGGAACTGTGCCAGGCCGTGATGCGTCGGCTCGACGAGATCCGGGCAGAGCAGGGCCCGGACAGGGAGCCGGCCCCGGAATGAAAAAGCCGGCGCGAGGCCGGCTTTCTCAAATCGATTGGTCGGTGCGGCTTACTTGGCCGCGAGCGCCTTCACCCTGGCGTTCAGCTCGCGCTTGTGACGCGCAGCCTTGTTCGCGTGGATGATGCCCTTGCTGACCATCGTGTCGATCACGGGCTGGGCAGCCTTGAGCGCTGCCGCGGCCTCGGCCTTGTTGCCGGCACCGACGGCGTTCAGCACCTTCTTGATGGAACCGCGCAACCGCGAGCGGGCGGCCATGTTGTGGGCGCGACGCTTGACGGCCTGCTTGGCGCGCTTTTCTGCGGACTTGATGTTCGCCACGGAATCGGTCTCCTGCGGGCCGGCTCCGGGCCGGCGCGGTCAGTCAAAGAGCCGCGTATTTTGGCGGCGAGTGGTGGCAAGGTCAAGGGAAAATAGGTGCCAGGCACCGATTTATCGGCCGATAAATCGGTGCCTGGCACCTATTTTCGCCAGCTATAGTTCGCCCCGCATGTTTCCGCCCCCGGCCCACCTGACCGCGACGACCGCAGAGGCGCCCGCTTGAGCGGCGGCTTTTTCCGCAGTACCAGCATCGTCGGCGCTTTCACGCTGATCTCCCGGGTGACCGGCCTGCTGCGGGACATGGTCTATTCGCGGATGTTCGGCGCCGGCGTGCTGATGGACGCGTTCCTGGTCGCGTTCAAGATCCCGAACTTCATGCGACGGCTGTTCGCCGAGGGTGCGTTCTCGCAGGCCTTCGTTCCCGTCGTATCCGAGTACAAGGTGCAGCGCCCGCACGACGAGGTCCGCGAGCTCGTCGACGGTGCCATGGGCACGATGGCGTGGTTCATGTCGGTCGTGACGATCGTGGGCATCGTCGCCGCGCCGGTGCTGGTGCTGCTGTTTGCGCCCGGGTTCCACGAGGATGCGGGCAAGTTCGACCTCACGGTCGAGATGCTGCGCTGGACGTTCCCGTACCTGCTGTTCATCTCGCTCGCGGCGCTCGCAGCGGGCGTGCTGAACAGCTACCAGCGCTTCGCCGTGCCGGCGACCACGTCCACGTTGATGAACCTCGTGATGATCGTGTTCGCGGCGTGGATTGCGCCGCGCTTCGAACGGCCCGGCGTGGTGCTGTCGATCGGAGTCTTCGTCGCGGGCGTCGTGCAGCTCGCGTTCCAGATCCCGTTCATGCTGAAGCTCGGCCTGTTGCGCCGCCCGCGCTGGAACTGGAGCCACGAGGGCGTGAAAAAGATCGGCCGGCTGATGCTGCCCGCGATCTTCGGCTCGTCGGTGTCCCAGGTCGCGCTGCTGCTCGACACGCTGATCGCCTCGTTCCTGGCGACCGGCAGCATCGCCTGGCTCTACTACGCCGACCGGCTGATGGAGTTCCCGCTCGGCGTCTTCAGCGTGGCGCTCGCGACGGTGATCCTGCCCGGGCTGGCAGCGCACCACGCCGGTCAATCGGCCGAACGGTTCAACGCCACACTCGACTGGGCGGTGCGCCTCACGGTGATCGTCGTGCTGCCGGCGACGCTGGCCCTGATCGTGCTGGCCGGGCCGCTTACGGTCGCGATCTTCCACTACGGCAAGTTCGACGAGCACGACGTGCGCATGTCGAGCCTCGCGCTGATGGCCTACGCGACCGGGCTGCTCGCGTTCAGCATGGTGAAGGTGCTTGCACCCGGCTACTTCGCGCGCCAGGACACTCGAACGCCGGTCCGGATCGGCATCCAGGCGCTCGCCGTGAACATGGGGCTCAACCTCGCGATCGTGCTGCCGCTCGCGCTGGCGCACGACCGCCCCGGGCTGCATGCATTGCTCGCGCTGAACAACGGCATCGGCGCCTGGTACAACTCGACGATGCTGTACCGCGGCCTCAAGCGCCAGGGAGTTCTGCAGCACGGACCGGGATTCGGGCAGATGCTCGGGCAGGTGATCGCGGCGAACGTGGTGATGGTCGCGTTCCTGTGGTCGGTGGCCGGCGACACGCAGCGCTGGATCGACATGAACACGTGGCACCGCGTCGGTTGGATGACCGTACTCGTCGTAGGCGGGGCGGCGCTCTATTTCGGCACGCTGTACCTGCTTGGAATGCGCGTGCGACACCTGCGAGTGCAGGCGCCGCCGCGGCCGCCTGCGCGTCCGGATGCGCCGAGCCCCTCGGGCTGAGCCGGGGACGGGCCGATGGAACTCGTGCGAGGACTGCACAACCTGCGCGACCGTCATCGCGGCAGCGTCGTGACCATCGGCAACTACGACGGCGTGCACCGCGGCCACCAGCACATGCTCGCCGCAGTGCGCGAGCATTCGCAGCGGCTCGGGTTGCCCGCAACAGTAGTCACGTTCGAGCCCACGCCGCGCGAGTTCTTCGAAGGTGATGCGGCACCCTCACGGCTGATGCGGCTGCGCGAGAAGGTCGCGGCGCTGCCGCTGTACGGCGTGGATCGTATGGTGGTGCTGCGCTTCGACAAGCGCATGCAGGGCATGAATGCTCAGGAGTTCGTCGACCGGCTGCTGGTGCAGGGCCTCGGCGCCCGGCACGTGGTGGTGGGCCACGACTTCCATTTCGCGCGCCGCCGCGAAGGCACGGTGACGACGCTGCGCGAGGCCGGAGCACGGCACGGGTTCGAGTGCAGGAAGTCGGCCAGTTCCTCGTCGACGGCGAGCGTGTCTCGAGCTCGCTGGTGCGCGAGGCCCTGGGCCGCGGCGACCTCGCGCGCACCGAACAGCTGCTCGGCCGTCCGTATCGGATGGCCGGCCGCGTCCGGCGCGGGCAGCAGCTCGGGCGCAAGCTCGGCTATCCCACTGCGAACCTAGCGCTCCACCGCAAGGTGGTGCCGCTGTGGGGGATATTCGCGGTGCGGGTCAGCGGAGCCGGACTCGTGGATCACCCGGCGGTCGTGAGCCTGGGCACGCGCCCGACGATCAATGGCACCGACCCGCTGCTCGAGGTACACGTGTTCGACTTCGACGGCGACCTCTACGGCAGGTACCTCGACGTGGACTTCGTCGAGCGTTTGCGCGACGAGAAGCGTTTCGAGTCGCTGGACGCGCTGGTGGCGCAGATGCACAAGGACGCGGCGCAGGCGCGGGCGGTGCTCGGAATCTAGCCGCCGCGCCGATCGGCCGGTATTTCTGGAGAATGCCGGTCGATTCCGTCAAAATTCCCGGTTCGCTACCTCCTTACCTCCTGATCATTACCCCCATTCCGGATGGCCGACTACAAGCACACCGTCAACCTCCCCGAGACCGCCTTCCCGATGAAGGGCGACCTCGCGCGCCGCGAGCCCGAGATGCTCGCCTGGTGGGAGGAGCATCGCGTCTACCAGAAGCTGCGCGCCGTGGCGGCCGACCGCCCCAAGTTCATCCTGCACGACGGCCCGCCATACGCGAACGGCGCAATCCACATCGGCCACGCGGTCAACAAAGTCCTGAAGGACATTATCGTCAAGGCGCGCACGCTGGACGGCTTCGACGCGCCCTACGTGCCGGGCTGGGACTGCCACGGGCTGCCGATCGAGCACCAGGTCGAGAAGACCCGCGGCCGCGAGGCGAAGGTGCTCGACGCGAAGGCGTTCCGCCAGGCCTGCCGCGAGTTCGCGCTCGAGCAGGTGGACGTGCAGCGCAAGGACTTCGTGCGGCTCGGCGTGATGGGCGACTGGGCACATCCTTACCTGACGCTCGCGCCTCGCTACGAGGCGGAGCAGTTGCGCGCGTTCGCGCAGATCATCCGCAACGGTCACCTGTACAAGGGCTACAAGCCCGTGCACTGGTGCCTCGACTGCCGCTCGGCGCTGGCCGAGGCCGAGGTCGAGTACGACGAGCGCACCTCGCCGTCGATCGACGTGCGGTTCGAGGTCGTCGATCGCGACGATCTCGCACGGCGACTTGGGCTCGCGAGCCTGCCCGCGGGTCGGGCGAGCATCGTGATCTGGACGACCACGCCGTGGACGCTGCCCGCGAACCAGGCCGTCGCGGTGCATCCGGAGTTCGACTACTCGCTGCTCGCCGTAGCCGGTGAGGCAGGCGAGGAGTTGCTGCTGCTCGCATCCGAGCTCGCGTCGTCGGTGCTGAAGCGCGCAGGTGTTTCGTCATCGCGTGAAATCGCCCGCGTGAAAGGGTCTGCGCTCGAACTCCTGTCGTTGCGTCACCCGTTCTACGACCGCAACGTTCCGACGATTCTCGGCGAGCATGTCACTCTCGACAGCGGCACGGGCGCGGTACACACGGCACCTGGCCACGGCCAGGAAGACTTCGTGATCGGTCGCAAGTACGACCTGCCGGTCGACAACCCGGTCGGCGGCGATGGCCGCTTCCTGCCGGCGACGCCGATCTTCGCGGGCGAGAAAGTGTTCGACGCGAACAAGCACGTGGTCGAGGTACTCGCCGAGCGGGGCGCGCTGCTGCATCACGAGCCGTTCCGCCACAGCTATCCGCACTGCTGGCGTCACAAGACGCCGGTGATCTTCCGCGCGACGCCGCAGTGGTTCATCAGCATGGAGCAGGCGGGGCTGCGCAAGGCCGCGCTCGAGGAAATCGGCAAGGTCGAGTGGACGCCCGACTGGGGCGAGCAGCGCATCTACAGCATGATCGAAGGCCGGCCCGACTGGTGCATCTCGCGCCAGCGCACCTGGGGCGTGCCGCTCGCGCTGTTCACGCACAAGGAAACCGGCGAGCTGCACGCGAATACGCCGGCGCTGGTGGATCGTGTTGCGGAGCTCGTCGAGAAGGGCGGCATCGACGCGTGGTTCGACCTCGATCCGAAGTCGGCTGCTGGGCGCGGACGCGGACAGCTACGAGAAGGTCACGGACATCATGGACGTGTGGGTGGACTCGGGCGTGTCGCACCACTGCGTCACGCAGATGCGCCCCGAGATATTGTCGCCCGCCGATCTCTACCTCGAAGGCTCGGACCAGCATCGCGGCTGGTTCCACAGCTCGCTGCTGACTTCGGTCGCGCAGAAGGGCCACGCGCCGTACAAGGGCGTGCTCACGCACGGGTTTACCGTGGACGAGAAGGGCCGCAAGATGTCGAAGTCGCTCGGCAACGTCGTGCTGCCGCAGAAAGTCGTCAGCACCCTCGGTGCGGACGTGCTGCGACTGTGGGTCGCCTCGACCGACTACGCGAACGAGATCAGCGTGTCGGACGAGATCCTGAAGCGGATGTCGGACTCGTACCGCCGCATCCGCAATACCGTGCGGTTCCTGCTCGGCAACCTGTCGGGCTTCGACCCCGCGAGCGATGCCGTGCCGGCCGCGGACATGCTCGCGCTCGACCGCTGGGCGCTCGACCGCGCACGCACGGTGCAGAACGAGGTGATCGAGGCTTACCGCAACTACGATTTCCACCTGATCTACCAGAAGGTGCACAACTTCTGCGTGGTGGACATGGGCGGGTTCTACCTCGACGTCATCAAGGACCGGTTGTACACAACTCCGACGCAGGGCCTGCCGCGCCGCTCGGCGCAGACGGCGATGTACTGGATTGCCGAGGCGATGGTCCGCTGGCTCGCGCCGATCCTGTCGTTCACGGCTGAGGAAATCTGGCGCTTCATGCCCGGATCGCGGCCGGAGTCGGTGTTCCTGTCGACGTGGGCGGCTTTGCCTGCCGCGCACGCCGGCGCGACCGCGATCGACTGGCCCTGCGTGCTCGAGGTGCGCGGCGCGGTGCTGCGCGAGCTCGAGCGGCTGCGGATCGCAGGCTCGATCGGCGCGCCGCTGGACGCGATCGTCGAGATCTACGCGGCGCCGGAAATTCGCGCGGCGCTCGAACCGCTGGGCGAGGAGCTTCGGTTCGTGCTGATCACGTCCGAGGCGCACGTGCATCCTGTCGAGGCGAAGCCCGATGCGGCCGTTGCGACCGAATCGCGATGGCAAGCCGGCGCTGTGGCTGCACGTGCACGCGTCCGGCGTCGCCAAGTGCGTGCGCTGCTGGCACAAGCGGGACGACGTCGGCTCCGTCGCGGCGCATCCGGAACTTTGTTCGCGTTGCGTGTCGAACATCGAAGGTCCCGGCGAAATAAGGCGGTTCGCGTAGATGACGAACGAAGAGCAGCCGGTCCCGATGACCATCCCGGTGCCCCCGATGATGCAGCGCACGCACCCGGCGGCGTGGCTGTGGCTGTCGCTCGCCGTGATCGCGCTCGACCAGGCGACCAAGTTCCTGGTCGTGCGCTTCTTCGAGCTCTACGAGCGCGTCGAGGTGCTGCCGGTGCTGGATTTCACGCTGCTGCACAATACGGGCGCCGCGTTCAGCATGCTGGCGAATGCGTCGGGCTGGCAGCGGCCGTTCTTCGTCACGCTCGGGCTCGTGGTGAGTGCGTTGCTCGTGGTCTGGATATGGCGCTCGCCGCGTGGCGACAAGCTGCTGCCGATGGCGCTTGCGCTGATCCTCGGCGGCGCGATCGGCAACGTCATCGACCGGGTGCGGCTCGGCTACGTCGTGGACTTCGTCCACGCCCACTGGGGCGCGGCGTACTTCCCGGCTTTCAACATCGCAGACAGCGCCATCACGATTGGAGCCGCTTTGCTGATCGTCGACGCGTTCCGGGAAAAGCGGCCGGCGTGAAGATCCTGCTCGCCAACCCGCGCGGCTTCTGCGCCGGCGTAGACCGCGCCATCGACATCGTCGAGCGCGCGCTGGAGCTCTTCGGCGCGCCGATCTACGTGCGTCACGAGGTCGTGCACAACCGGTTCGTGGTCGAGCGCCTGCGGTCGATGGGCGCCGTGTTCGTCGAGGAACTCGACGAGGTGCCGGACGACGCCACGGTGATCTTCAGCGCACATGGCGTCTCGAAGGCAGTGCAGGCGGAGGCGCGGCGTCGGGGCTTGCGCGTGTTCGATGCGACGTGCCCGCTGGTGACCAAGGTGCACATGGAGGTCGCGCGCTTCGCCCGCGAGGGCCGCGAGGTGATCCTGATCGGCCACGAGGGACACCCCGAGGTCGAGGGCACGATGGGCCAGTTCGACGACGCGCAGGGCGGGCGGATCGTGCTCGTCGAGGATGTCCCGGACGTGGCGACGATCGAGGTCAGGGATCCGGCGCGCGTCGGCGTGGTGACGCAGACGACGCTGTCGGTGGACGACACCGCGGACGTGCTCGATGCGCTCAAGGCGCGCTTCCCGACGCTGCTGACGCCGCGCAAGGAAGACATCTGCTACGCGACGCAGAACCGGCAGGACGCCGTGAAGTCGCTGGTCGCGCAGTGCGACGTCGTCGTGGTCGTGGGGTCGCAGACGAGCTCGAACTCGAACCGGCTGCGCGAGATCGCGGAGAAGGCGGGGATTCCCGGTTACCTGGTCGACGGTCCCGACGACCTCGAGCGTGGCTGGTTCGATGGCAAGCTGGCCGTGGGTGTAACGGCAGGCGCCTCGGCGCCGGAGTTGCTGGTGCAGCGCGTCGTCGCGCGGCTGCGCGAGTGGGGCGGGCAGGGCGCCGAGGAGAAGGTCGGGCGCGCGGAAAACGTCGTGTTCGCGCTGCCGCGGGAGCTTCGCGCTACGCCGCGGCAGTGACGCGCGTCGCGCCGTCGGGCATCACCGGTTCCAGCATTCGAAGTCGTTGGCCGAGTGGCCCGAGGTCCGGGCCGCCTTCGCGCCTGTGCTGGTGAGCTGGAATGTCCGGCAACGTGTGTCCTTGTACTGCGGCAGCGTAGAGACGGCAGTCGCCGTCGCCGTCCATCCGCTTGCGTCGGCCGCCGTGACGGCCACCGCGTAGTAGCCGCGCTCGCTCGTAGCTGGGAACCTGAGATTGCCAGGGCTGCAGGCGGTGGCTGCAGCGGCGTCGAGCGCGCTCGTGTACTCATTGCACTGCAGGTAGAACTTCTCCTCGGCCGTGGCGAGGCTGAGCAGCGCGGCGCGCGCCTCTCCCCGATTGGCGCGCAGCACGTGGGCGCGATAGGCCGGAACGGACAGCGAGGCCAGTATCCCACCGATCGCAAGGACGACAACGAGCTCGATGGCGGTTACGCCGGGCGCCTCACGCCACGGGCCGACGGGCCGTCGCGTGAGAATCGAATCCGGCACGCGGCTCATGCGTCTCACTCCGCCCCGATCTGCAGCCAGTAGGTACGCCGCGGATCGTAGCCCGACCGGCTCGCGCAATTGCCGGGGCCGGCGGGACAGGCGCGCGGGCGCACGCTGGCCGGCGACCCGGCCGGACCGATGAGGTAGAAGCCCTGCACGTGCATGTCGCTGGCGCCGCGCGCCGATTTGCCGGTCGCCTCGATGACGAAGTGGTACGCCTCGAGCCCGGTGCCGGGGCCGCCGCCGCCCGGCAGCGGCGTGCCCCCGAGCGCTGTGTCGTAGTACATCCGGTATGCGTACGTATCGGGCGGTGAACCGGGAATCGCAGGCGGGCCGCCGGAGGCTGGCACCACCTTGGGGCTCGAGTAGGTATAGGCCGTGCCCAGGTCGGGCGACCCAAGCGCCTGCTCGATCGCGTATTCCGCTGCCTGGAAAGCGCGCTCCTGGTATTGCGTGTTGCCGGCCATCCGCAGTTCGAGCACGGCGGTGACGAGCCCGGATATCGCGAGGATCGTCAGCGTCAGCAGCAGCAGAATCCCCATGACGAGGGCGGCTCCGCGTTCTCGTGCTCGCGTCGAAGTCACGGCCGGGAGTTCCTGAGTTGCAGCGTCTTCGTGACGAGCAGCCGACGGTAATGATCGTGGGTGGCAGTCACGGTGCGGTCGGCATAGGTGGCGGCCCGGTCGTCGGCGAAGGCGTTGTCGCGCTGCTGCGATCGCAGTCGCAGCCAGAGGCGCACCGAGACCGGTTTCGCCGTGGCAGGCACAGCATCAGGGTCGACGAACGCGTCCGCCAGCGAGTCCCCGTTCATATCCACGCCGACCTGGAACTGCAGGTCTTCGACGCCGGCGATGATTTCCTCGTCGCCGATGTCCGGGCCCGCGGTCAGTGTCTTGCGCCTCAAGGCAGGGTAGCCGGTCGCGACGCTCGAGCTGGCGCTGACGTAGTAGGCATGCACGAGCAGCTGACGCGTGTCTGCAAGCGGAGCCTGTCCAGGATCGTCGAACGTCGCATATCCGGGCGGGATCACATTCGCGAGGTCCCGTGGCACGAAGACCTGGCCCTGCACGCGGTTCGTGACCACGAGCACCCGGTCCCGGTTCGGTGCCGCCACAGTCGCGCTCTGCGGCGCGATGCGCTCCGCACTTGCCCGCCGGACGACCAGGACGTCCGCGCCCGGCTGCGCGCCGCCGGACAGCGCCGTGCAGTCCGGCACCGGTAGCCAGGCATTGTTGCTGCCGTCGATGAATCGCAGCGTGTCGGTGACCCATGCCGCGCCGCCGCACCTGGCCGGGAAGCTCAGCGATGCGCTCGCGGTGACGGACTCTGCGCGATTGGTGAGTCCCCAGAAGCCGGCCATGCGGACGTCGGCCTCGATCAGCGCCATCGCATACCGGGCGGTTTCCTGCAGGCGCGCGTGCGCCTCGAGCGCCGCATAGGCATCTCGCGCCTTCGCGTAGCCGGCCACTGCTCCCGCCATCATCAGCATGCTGATTGCGAGCGCGACCAGTGTTTCCGTCAGGCTCATGTCTGCACCCTGAGAACGAAAGCGGCCGCCTCCGCGTCGCCCGGCTGCACCCAGCGGATGCTGATCGAAAACGTGTTGGCGGGCAGGCCGCTCACGGGTGTGACCTGCACGCTGGCCACGGCGGCGGGCAAGGCCGCCAGCACCGCCTGCTGCCACTGGTAAAGGTCGAGTGCCGCGACTTCGGACGGGTCGCAGGCGTCGCTGGAAGTGCACTCGCTGGCCGGCGGCCCGGCCATCGTCCCCGGGGAGAGCGCATAAGCGCCGCCCGCTACGCGATTGGTGCGGATGCGCTCGCCGAGGTCGGCGGCAAGGGCTACGGCCGCGGTCCGGTGCAGCGCAGAGCGGCTCGCGCGCACGGATTCGAGCAGCATCATCCCGATCCCGAGCATGCCTGCCGCGAGCACGCACATTGCGATCAGGACTTCGAGTAGCGTGAAGCCTGCGTCGTTGCTGCTGCTGGGCATGGTGGTCGGACCTAGGAGCAGGTGAGCGCACTGCCGGATGCGCTGCGGTTCGAGAGGCGCGGCCGTCCGGTCTGACTGATGATCACGGCACGGGCAGCCGTGCTGCCGCGGTCGTCGCAGAAGGCGAACGTCGCGGTGACGCCGCTCTGGCCGAACGCCCGGAACGAGAGCGTGGCGCGGTTTGCGCTGATGCTGCCGCCGCTCCAGGGGGCATATGCCTGCAACAGTTCCTCGCCCGCGTCCCGCATGGCCGGCGAATCTCGATCGAGGTTCACGAACATCACCCAGCCCCGGTGCCACGGGGTGCCGGTGGGGCCGCAGGCGGCGCCATCGAGGCTCGGGCACAGGCTCACCACGCTGTTGCGCTTGATGGCTTCGCCCCGGGCCAGGTAGACGGCCTGCACGAACTGATTGACCTCGCGCGTACGGGCCGCGTTTCGCTGGAAGTCGCGGAAGGTTGGTACGGCCCAGCCCAGCATTCCCGCCGCGATGGCCACGGCGAATGCGAGTTCGGGCAGGGTGAATCCACGCGGCCGTTCCATGGCTCGCTCCGGCTCACTGTTGACGCCTGACAGGGTGGCGTGGCCGGGACGCCGTGTCAGCCTGAATTAGTGCCCGAAACACAGCAAAATGCTCGCCAGTCGCAGTCGCGCACGTATAATTGCCGCCGATGTCAAACGAATCCGCCATGGTCGGCACCGGCACCGCAAATGCCCGGGCGATCCTCGAGAGGCACGGTGTTCGTCCCACCTCCCAGCGCGTCCGCGTTGCAGAAATGCTGCTGACCGCGCCGCGGCACATCACGGCAGAGCAGATCCTGAGCGCGCTGCGCGAAGGCGCGGGCCACGTCTCCAAGGCGACGGTCTACAACACGCTCAAGCTGTTCGTGGAGCAGGGGCTGGTCCGGCAGATCCACGCGGATCCCGAACGCTGCGTGTACGACTCCATGATGGCGCCGCACCATCATTTCCAGCTCCTCGACACCGGCGAGATGATCGACATCCGCCCCGAGGACCTCGAGTTTGCGAAGATACCGGCTCTGCCGCCCGGCACGGAGATCGCGGACGTCGAGGTCGTGATCCGGCTGCGCCGCCGCGCCTAGATCTTCCCGGCCGCGGGCCGAATCCGTATACTTCGCGCCCCTCCTGCCGGAGTAGCTCAGTTGGTAGAGCAATCGCTTCGTAAGCGATGGGTCGGGGGTTCGAGTCCCTCCTCCGGCACCAGATAGTCACCCGAGACCGTGGCATAGCCGGCGATTGCGCTGGCACGCGCGCTACAGACGCCGCGAGGACCCCGACCCGCGACGCCGCGCCGGGCTGTCGGGATTCCTTACAAAGTCCGCGTCGGGTGACCGCTGCCCCGACGACGCGTTGGGAAAAAAAATAGCAATTTGAGGAGATTAGAGCAGGAGCGCGGAGCTGGCCTGCTTCTTGCACGTCCTTTGTGCGTGGGAGTCTCTTCACCAGATTCAGAATTCAACGGAAGGGGTGTCGTTATGTTCAAGATCTTTGGTCCTGGCTTGCGCGTACTTGCGGCTACTGCAGTCGCGGGTGCGGCGAGCCTGTTCGCGGCGCCGATGGCGTTCGCCGACAGCATTTCGCCTGTCAGTTTCAGTGCTGACCTTGGCGTGGGTGAGAGCGCTACGATTCGCAAGACCGTGGTCGTGAGCGCGGGCGGTCCAACCGCAGCTGTCGTTGACATCATGTTCGTGTTCGATACGACCGGCAGCATGGGTAGTGCTATCGCCAACGCCAAGGCCTCGGCCACCGCGGTGCTCAACGACCTCGCGGCGACCTATGGCAGCCTCTTCAGCGGCGTGGGGCAGTACGACGACCCGGGGCGCACGATTCTTAACAACCTGACGAGCACTGTGGCCACCACACAGGGTTCGATCAACACGTTGTTTGCCTGCTACGGCAGCTGCGGTGGCGACTACGCCGAGGTCGGCTACGCAGGTATCAGGACTGCGGCTACAACTGCAGCGTGGCGTCCAGGCTCCAGCCGGTTCATCATTGCCTTGGGCGATGCTGGCTTCAAGACTGGTCCAGCCGCCGCCGATACCCTGGCCGGCACGAGTGCTGCGCTGACGGCCAGTGGCATAAAGCTGTTCGGTCTCGACTTCTGTGCCAGCTCCGGTACGTGTTCTCTTTCCCCGACGTTCAGTTCCTCCATTACTGGCCTGGGTGGGACGGTGTTGGCAGGTGGCACGAGCCCGACGACGGTGGCAAATGCCATCAAGGCGTCCGTGGCAGCCGGCTTCGCGACCTACAGCAAAGTGACGGTGGGTGACCTCGGCGCCGGACTTCCGGAGATCGCGGTCTCCACGACGTGTGTGTCGGCCGACATCGGCAGCTGCGTCGGGGCGGACGCGATGGGGTCGTACGTGCGCACGGTCGATCGCACCTTCGAGTTCGACGTCACGTTCACTCGCGTCGCGGCCGGTGACAAGTCGTTCGATACGCATGCCTTGGTCGACGGCGGCATCGTGGCCAGCGAGCGCGACACGTTTGGCGGCGAAGGCACGCCGGTGCCGGAGCCTGGCACGCTCGCGCTGCTCGCGCTTGGCTTGCTCGGCCTGGGCGGTGCGCGCCGCCGCGTGCACTGATCGGTTAGCACGCTGCGCCGAGTGCGGCGCTCAGCGAAACGGCGGCCTTCGGGCCGCCGTTTTGCTTTCCGGTCTTTGGTGCGCGCGCAGGCTGTGTCGCGCGGTGCGCTCAGCGCCCGGCCGCAAGCTTCTGGAGGCGCTGCCGGGCGTCGTCGGCGCCGCGGAACTTCGGGTCCAGCTCGAGCGCGCGCTTCAGAGAAGCCTCGGCCTCGGCCTTCCGGCCCAACTCGGACTGCACGATGCCCAGATGATAGTGGAAGACCGCAACTTGCGGCCGGGCGGCGATTGCACGGCCAAGTGTCTTCGCCGCCATCTGCAGGTCACCCCGGGCGCGATAGACCCACCCCAGCGTGTCCAGCAATGCGGGATCCTTTGGTGCCAGCTCGACCGCCCGGTTTGCGAGGCGCAGCGCCTCGTCGAGCTGCTGGCCGCGGCTGGCCAGCATGTACGCCAGATTGTTGTACGCAGCGGCGAGCCCCGGATCGAGCTTGATCGCGGTGCGGTACGACTGCTCCGCCTCGGCCCATTGCTGCTGCGCCTCCTGCAGCGTCGCCATGCGGAAATGCCCGTTTGCCGCGCTCGCGGGGGCGGCCTTGATCATTGCGCGGTACGAGTCCATCGCCTTGGGGACGTCGTTCGCCATCAGCAGCAGGTCGCCACGGTCCAGATAGGCCTGCGCAGCGGTCGGGATGGCCGCGATGAGCCGGTCAAGCGTCGCCAGCGCGACCTCGATCTGCCCACGCGAGGCCTGGTAGCGCGCCAGCGCCAGCAGAGGCATGGGGTCCTGCGGCGCAGTCCTGGCCGCCTGTTCGAACGCGGCCACTGCGTCGTCGGTGCGCCCCTGCGCGGCCAGGGCTGCCGCCAGTGCCAGGCGCGCCTCGACATTTCCGGGACTCTTTCCAAGTGCGGCGCGGAAGGTTGCTTCCGCGGCCTTTGGGTTCTTCAGGCCGCGCAGCTGGACCTCGCCGAGATTCAGCCGGGCATCGACGTCGTCCGGCGCGGCTGCCACCGCCTTCTTGAAGGTGGCCTCGGCGTCGGCGTATTGGCCGCGCTGGTACTGGTAGCGGCCCCAGACGCGCAGCGTCTGGACGCCGTTGGGATCGACCTCGAGCGCCTTCTTCAACCAGCTCTCGACTTGCGCGGCCTGATTGCGCCGGGCAGCGACCTCGGCGAGGCCGATGTAGCCGCCGGGCGCATTCGGATCCAGCTTGACCGCTGCGCGGAATGCGGCTTCAGCGGCGTCCAGGTCGCCTGCGTCGAGCGCCTTGATTGCGCGATCGATCTGCGGCGCCGACGGGCCGGACATCGTGCGAAGGCTGCTGCTCGGTGCGACGACGGTCAGCGGTACGGCATGCGCAGTGGGCAGCGCGAAGGCGGCGGCGATCGCCAGGGTCAGCGGCAACTTCAGCATAGGCTGCGGCCTCTTTGTGCACTGGGTGACAGGAAATTGCATGGACCGGATGACGACCGCACCGGCTTGCTGCTGGACGCCGTCGGTCGCGGCGGTTCCAAGCTTCTGGTCAGTTTCATCTGTCGATGATACATCGGCTCTTGCGATACGCGAGACCGTCAGGTCGGCAGCCGGTCCCAGGTTCGGCATTTCGTTCCGGGAATGCGGCAGGCAATCGTGACCTGCCCCCCGATTCCAGCGCAGGGCCTGAAGCCAGGCCGCGTGCTGGCGAATGCTGCGCGAGCACCTTAAGTGAGGAGACATTCGAGTCAGTAAACGGTTACAGGGTACCCGCAGCCAGCATGGTTCCTCGCCTGCCAAACGTCTTGGGAGTCGGGCGGCCACGCCCGTACAATCCGATCCCCCTGATACCTTCCACGCTTTCGTCGTTCCGGGGATCGGTAGCAACCCACTATGAACAAAGTGATTTCCAGGTTCTTGCTGGCAGCGGTTCTCTGCGGCATCGCCTGATAAAGTGATTCGCGCGTTTTCCCGGCTGCCCCTGCCCGTGCTGTACGCGAGTTGTGCGGTGCTCGCGTTTCTGGCCCGCGTGTTCCGCTGGCGCGCCGGCTTCGTGCGCGAAGGGCTGGCCCGCTGCCTTCCGGACGCGTCTGAGGCCGAGCGACGGCGCATCGCTGGGGACTTCTATCGCTATCTCGGCGAACTCGTGGCCGAGGCGGTTCACGGTGCGAGCATCGACCCGACCGACCTGGCCGACCGGCTGCGGTTCGACAATCCCGAGGCCGTCGAAGATGTCCTGAAGAGTGGCAAGCGCGTGATGCTGCTCGCGGCACATCACTGCAACTGGGAGTGGTTGCTGCTCAGGTGTTCGACCGCGTTCGGCACGCCGCTCGTGGCCGCCTACAAGCCCGCGAGCCGCGAACCCGCGAACCGGGCGTTGAACGAGGTGCGCGGCCGCTTCGGCGCGACCATGGTGCCCGCCAAGCAGATCGTGCAGCACCTGATCGAACAGCGCGGCGCGGTGAAACTGATGGCGCTGGTGGCGGACCAGTCGCCGGCCGCTTCGAGCGAGCAGCAGAGCTGGTTGCCGTTCTTCGGCAAGGAGACGGCATTTTTTCGCGGCCCCGGCTGGATCGGCGCCAAGATGGGTTACCAGCCATTCTTCCTGGCCATCCGTCGCGTGGCCCGCGGACGGTATGCCGTGCGCTTCGTCCCGTTGCTCGCGCCCGGCGAGCGCGCGGATCCGGATCGGATCGTAGAGTCGTACGTTCGCGCCGTCGAGGCGCAGGCGCGCGAGTATCCGGCGCAGTACTTCTGGGCGTACAACCGCTGGAAGCGCACCCGGCGGGTCTATGACTGACGGATTGCTGCTGCGGATCTGCTACGCATCGGCCGGCGCCGCGGCCTGGCTCGCGTATCGGGTGTTCGGTCTGCGCAGGCAGGTCGTGCGCGAAAACCTGCAGCGGTCATTCCCCGCAGCGTCGCCCGCCGAACTGCGAACGATCGAGCAGGAGTTTGCGCGACGGCAGGGCGAGGCGGTGGCCGAAGCACTGTATTCGCCGCGGATCGACGCGGCAGAGCTTCGCGCGCGTGTCACGCTCGCGAACCCGCAGGCGATCGCCGTTGCCGCACCGCCGCGGCCGCTGATCCTCGTCGGCGCCCACCACGGCAACTTCGAATGGATGCTGCTGCGGCTGTCGCTCGAGTTCGGCGAGCGCATCATCGGGCTCTACAAGCCGCTGAAGAATCTGCGCGCCGACCGCTGGATGAAGGCGATGCGCTCGCGGTTCGGCGCACGGCTGATTCCCGCGAAGTCCGTGCTGCGCGAGCTCGCGAATTTCCGCGAGGCAGCCGCGATCGGGCTCGTGGCCGACCAGGTGCCGCGCACCAGTCCCGAGAAGCACTGGGTCACGTTCCTGGACCAGGACACGGCTTTCTACATGGGGCCGGAACTGCTGGGGCGCGCACTGCGCTCGCAGGTGGTGCTGGTGCGGATGAACCGCCTGGCACGCGGGTGCTACGAGCTGGTGTTCGAGCCGCTGAACGACGCCGGCGAGAAGCTGCCATCCGGCGAGATCACTTCACGCTACGCACGGTCGCTCGAACGCTGGATCCGCGACGATCCGCCCGGCTGGTGGTGGTCGCACCGGCGCTGGAAGCTGAAGCGCGGCGTCTACTGACCGCCCGACTGCCCCAGCTTCGCCTCCAGGTGCTTCGCGAGCTGCGACACCGTCGGGAAGTCGAACAGCTCGGTCAGGTCCACCGCGCCGGGGAACAGCTCGTCGATCTTCTCGTGGATCTGGATCAGCGTCAGTGAGCTGGCGCCAACCTCGAACAGGTTGTCGTCCACGTCGATGCTCTTGCCGGGCAGCGCATCGTCGACGATCGCCTTCAGCTGTCGCTCGACGCTGCCTGCGGCGGCCCGGCCCTGGCCATGCGCGGCGGCCCACGCTGCGTCGAATGCCGCGAGCTCCGCAGCGAACTCACCGTTGGCGTACGCCGCGGCAAGGGCGCTGCGCTGCAGCTTGCCGCTGGTGGTCTTCGGCATCCGCGTCACCGGCACGACTCGCGCCACCTCGACACCTGCGTGCTCGTTCACGAGGTGCACGGCGTGCGCGGCGACCGGCAGGAAATCCGCGATATCGCCCTTGTGCGTCACGAACAGCACCAGTTCATCGGTCGGCGAGTCCGGATTGCGCACGCCGGCGGCGGCAACCTTGCCGTGCTCGAGGCCGGGGTGGCCCTGCAGGATCATCTCGAGGTCGTGCGGGTAGTAGTTCTGGCCGTTGACGAAGATGATTTCCTTCGAGCGGCCGGTGACGTACAGCTCGTCGGCGTGCCACAGCGCGAGGTCTCCCGTCCGCACCCAGCCGTCGGGCGTGACCGCGGCCGCGTTGGCTTCGGGATTCTCGAAGTAGCCGCGCGTGACGTTGTCGCCGCGGATCAGCAGGTGCCCGACGGTCTCTGGTGCCACCACGGTGCCGGCATCGTCCAGCAGCTGCACGCTCGTGTACGGGATCGGTTTGCCTTCGCACATCAACTTGAGAGCGATCGGGTCGTTGTCGGCGACGAGCCGCGCCTGCGCGCCAACGCCGAGCGACGTGCGGTCCACGGTGATGTACTTGTAGTCCGAGCCCGGCGGCGGGAACGCCACCGCGAGCGATGCCTCGGCGAGCCCGTAGACCGGATACATCGCGTTGCGCCGCAGGCCGTAGGGCGCCATGCGCGCGAGGAACTCGCCGGCCAGCTCGACCGAGATCGGCTCGGCGCCGTTGAAGATCAGCCGCACGCTCGAGAGGTCCACGCCCTCGAGTGTCTTGTCGCCGAGCGCGCGCAGGAAATGCCGGTAGCCGAAGTTCGGCGACGACGTGAGCGTGGCGCGCTTCGCCGACGCGAACTTCATCCACAGCAGCGCGCGACGTACGAAGAGATCGGTGGGCATCAGGTACTGGCGCGCGCCCGCGTACATGATCATCAGGTGAAAGCCGATCAGGCCCATGTCGTGTGTCAGCGGCATCCAGCTGAGCGAGATGTCTTCCTCGGAAAACTGCGCGGCACGTTGCGCGCCGTCGGCATTGGCGAGGATGTTGCCGTGCGTGAGCACGACGCCCTTCGGTTCGCTGGTCGAGCCCGACGAGAACTGGATGAACGCAATCTGGTCGGAAGCGAGCGTGGCCTGCGTGCCTTCACGCGAGATGTCGTCGAGCTGGTCCACGACGAACGAGCGGGTCGCGAGCGCCGGCCACGGCCCCGCACGCCCAAGCGCGGTGGCGAATTCGGCCAGGCGGTCGCGCAGTTTCCGGTCGGTGTACAGGAACGGCGAGCCCAGCTGCCGCGCGATGCGCAGCAGCTTGTGCTTGTGCTCGTCGCTGATGCCGACCGCGACCGGCACCGGCACGATGCCGCCGTACAGGCAGGCCCAGAACGCATCGATGAACTGCTCGTTGCTCGCGACGTGCAGGATCAGCTTGTCTCCCGGCTTTGCCCCAAGCTTCTGCAGGTGGTGCAGGATGCCGAGCGCGCGACGCCGCAGGTCGACCATCTTCAGCGACTTCTCGGCGTTCTCGCCTTCGAGGTAGCCGATCGCGCCCGAGCCGCGCGCGCGGTCGTCGAGCATCTGCGGAAGCGTCTGGTATCTGGTCATGGCCGGGTCGCTCAGCTGTCAGTCGCAACAGCCGCGATTCTCCCAGAATCGGCGGCCGGGGTCGCGTGGCTGGCGGTCTGCGGCCGGACCCACCAGAATCGCGCTCATGGTCAGGGTGCTGGTGCTGCACGCGCGGCTCGACGAAAGTTCGCGACCCGACGCGTTCGATGCACTGCTGCGCGCGCTGCCATATGCCCGGCGCCTCGAACTCGAGCGGCGCAGCGAGCGGGACCGCCACGCCAGTCTCGCGGGCCTGTCGCTGGTGCTGGACGGCGCGTTGCGTCTCACCGGGCGTGCTGCCGACACCGGGGTGCTGCGGTTCCCGATGGGGGGTAAACCGCTGCTGGTCGGTGGTCCGTACTTCAGCGTGTCGCACGGTCGAGATTGTGTTGCGGCGGCCTTGTGCACCCATGCCGACATCGGCTTCGATCTCGAGGAAACCGCGGGCGGGCAGGGCAGTATTACCGCCGATCCAGCCAGGCTCGAACGATGGACGGCCACCGAGGCCGTGCTGAAGGTCGCGGGACAGGGTCTTCGCGTCGCGAAATCAGTCGAGCTCGACGCTGCGCTCGCGACCGGCACGCTCAATGGCTCGGTCTACACACTGACGCGCGTGATGTTGCCGGGCCCCATGATCGCGCATCTCGCCTCGCCGACGCCGGTCGACGACGTGGACGTCGTCGCGATCGAACTGCCGCGCTAGGCCCGGGCGTCGAGCGCGGCGCGCGCCTCTGCGTTCAGCGCCTGCAGCTTCTCCGCCATCTCGGCCTGCATGCGCGCCAGTGCGTCGGCGTTCAGGACTCGCGGCACGCGAGTCGGCTCGCCATAGGCGATCACCACCCGGCTGAAGGGGAGGGGCAGTTCGAAGCTGTCCCAGGTCTTGAAGCGCCACGTGTGCGAAGCCGCGACGCTCACCAGCACGACCGGCTTGCCGGTGAGCTGCGAGAGCAGTACCGCGCCCGGCTTGAATTCGTGCACCGGGCCACGCGGTCCATCCGGCGTGATCGCAGGCGATATCTGCTGCTTGACGATCACCTCGTAGAAATCGCGCAGCGCGCGGGCACCGGTGTGCGTCGACGATCCGCGGATCACGTGCCCGCCGATCTTCTGCACCAGCATCGACGGCGCGACACCATCCACCGACGGACTGATCAGGAAGCCGAGCTTCATGCCCTCCGGTCTGAGGTCGAGCAGTCCACGCACCGCAAACAGCATGTGCTGGTGCCAGTAGGCTGGGATGATCGACTGGTACTCGCGTACGGCCTGCCGCGCGCCTTCGATCCTGAGCGGCGGCCGCATGCGGCACGACGCCCAGAGCAGGCGACCCAGCACGTAGCCGATCGCGACGGCTATTCGGTACATGAAGAGCCGGGCCGGGGTCAGCCTGCGCTTGCCCTTCGTGACCTTGCGGTACAGGGTGTTGCGCAGTTCCTCCAGTTCCGGCTTGTCGTTGCTGTCGGTCATCTGTTCATTGGGCCAGGTTGGCGCGGGTCGGGTTCGGCGCACGGCGGTCGAGCGTCTATACTAGCGTCCCGCCGCGCGGAGTCCTCGCCTTGACATCTTCCCACGCCAACGGCCCGACGCAGGGACTCGACGTTTCGGTCGTGATCCCGGTCTGCAACGAGCAGGACAACGTCGAACCGCTCGCGCGCGAGATCCACGCCGCACTGTCCGGACGCTACGCCTTCGAGACGATTTTCGTGGACGACGGCAGCACCGACGGCACCTCGAAGGCCGTGCTCGCGGCCAGAGCCGCCGGCATGCCGGAGATCCGGCTGATCCGCCACGCGGTGCGCTCGGGCCAGAGCGCGGCCGTCGCGACCGGCGTGCGCGAGGCGCGGGCCGGCTGGATCGCGACGCTCGACGGAGACGGGCAGAACGATCCGGCCGACATCCCGAAGCTGCTCGACGCGGCCCGGCAATCCAGCTCGAAGAAGCTTCGGCTGGTCATGGGTAACCGCACGACGCGGCGCGACACCTGGCTCAGGCGGATGTCGTCGCGCGTCGCGAACGGGGTGCGTGGCGGGATGCTGAAGGACGGCACGCCCGACACCGGTTGCGGCATCAAGGTCTTCGACCGCGCCGTATACATGGACATGCCGCGCTTCAACCACATGCATCGCTTCATGCCGGCGCTGTTCCAGCGCGAGGGCTTTGAGGTGATCTCAGTGCCCGTCAATCATCGCGAGCGAACGCGGGGCACGTCGAAATACGGCCTGCACAACCGTCTCTGGGTCGGCATCGTCGATCTTTTCGGCGTGATGTGGCTGATCCGCCGCTCCTCGCCGCGCGTGCCGGTGAAAGAGGAGACCTGATGGCCCCGGTCGAGGGTCCCGCCGCTCCGGCTTTTCTCGACCGACTACTGCGTCCGGGCCGTACCTCCGGCCGCGACGTCACGCTCGACGTGCTGTGGCTGCTGGGGTTCGGGCTGCTGCTGATGGCGACCGGCCTCGGCTTGCGAGATCCCTGGCCGCCCGACGAGCCGCGCTTTGCGCTGATCGCGCAGGACATGCTGCGCTCGGGCGACTGGCTGATCCCGCGCGTCGGCGGCGATCTCTATGCCGACAAGCCGCCGGTCTTCTTCTGGCTGATCGCCGTCGCCACGTCGCTGACCGGCTCGCTGCGTGTGGGCTTCCTGCTGCCGTCGCTGCTCGCCGGGCTCGGCACGGTGCTGCTGACGTACGACCTGGTACGCCGGGCGCGCGGCCGCGAAGCCGGCCTCGCCGCGGGCTTCCTGCTGCTGCTTACTTTCCAGTTCGTGTGGCAGGCGCGCCAGGCGCAGATCGACGCCACGCTGTGTTTCTTCACGACGCTGAGCCTGTACGGCCTGCTGCGGCACCTGTGCCAGGGTCCGGCTCGAGGGTGGTTCCTGGTCGGCTGGGCCGCAGCAGGGCTCGGTGTCATCACCAAGGGCGTCGGCTTTCTGCCGTTGCTCGCGCTGCTTCCGTTCGCCGTGCTCGTGCGCCGCAGCTGGCCCGCACCCGTGCCGCGCATGCGCAGCCTCGGGCTCGCGGGCCTCGCGTCGATGCTGCTGGCGATTGGATTGTGGTTCGTGCCGATGATCGTGGCGACCTCCGCGGGCGGCGACCTGCTCGACTACCGCAACGAGATCCTGCTCAAACAGACGGTGACCCGATATGCGGACGCGTGGCACCACCATGCGCCGCTCTATTACTACTTCGTGCAGATCATCCCGCTCTTCTGGCTGCCGCTGATCGCGCTGACGCCGTGGCTGTGGCCGAGGTGGCGCGCCGCGCTGCGCAATCGCGACACGCTGGTCGCCGTCCTGCTCGCCTGGGTCGTGATCGTCGTGCTGTTCTTCACGGCGAGCAGCGGCAAGCGAAGCCTGTACGTGCTGCCGGCGATTCCCGCGCTGGCGATGGCGGCCGGGCCGTGGCTCCCCGAGTTGCTGCGCGCTCGCGGGCCCCGGCGTCTTGCGTTCGTGCTTGCATGCCTGCTGACTGCAGCGGCGGCGCTGGCCGCGGCATATCTCGGCTTCGATGCGGACCGGGCGGCGCGGGTCGCGAGACAGTTCGGCATCCAGCCCGTCGTGCCGCTCGTCGTGATCGCACTGTGCTGCGGAGCGGCGCTCGCCGTGTTTCGCGTGCGTGACGCGTGGCTCGCCTACGCGGGCGTGCTCGCCACGATCCTCGCGTTCACCGGCTACGTCGTGTACCCACGGATCGATGCCGCGCGCTCGGGACGCGCTTTCACGGAACGCGTGCAACAGGCGAGCGCGGGGATCGAGGAACTCGCTCTCGTCGGCGCCAAGGAGCAGTACCTGCTGCAGCTGCAACGTCCGAGCTTCAATTTCGGGCACGCGCGCTGGCGCGAGCGTGAGAGCGAGGCTGCCGATGCCGCCGCCTGGCTGGCTGCGGATCCGCAGCGTGCGCTGGTCATGGACAAGCGCGTGCGCGAACTGTGCTTCAAGGACGCCCAGTCGGTGGACCTGGGCAAGGCGAACCGGCAGCACTGGTACCTGGTGACCGGCAGCCCGGACCCGGAGTGCGCGGAGAAGGGTGACCGGGCCGCAGCGCGGCTTTACACTCCGCCCGACGACACGTTTAAATACAGGTAGTTACCTTGCATTCCTCGATTCCTATGTCAGAATGCGGCGCAACCACCGGCGGCGGCAGCAGTCTGAACTGCGGATCAGTTCCGCTGCGACGCCCACCGCAGTGACACACTGAACCGGACCTCAGGGGGGCCGAGACATCGCGATGGGCAGTTCCGATCCCGCAGGCGACTCAGGGCAGGAAGTTCCCGATTTCCTCTCCACGCAGGTCGTCTTCGGCAACGGCAGCCGTCCCGCCGTCGGACTCGACGTCCTCGCCACCAAGGTCGCCGTCGATTTCCAGGGGCTCACCAGCGAGACCGGCGACAACTGCGTCAAGCGCAACCTCGAAGCGCTGCGCGAAGCCACCGGCACCGACGCGATCTGCATCGGACTGTTCGATCCCGAGAAGAAGATCGTCGAGCGGGTGGCCAGCGCCGCGGGGCTGTTCGCGCCGTTCGATCCGCAGGTGATGAAGGGCGACTCGCTCGAGCGCCTGCCGTACCTCGCCAACACGCTCGAGCACCTGCGCATTCTCGAGGTGCGGGACACGCTGTCGGCACGGCGCGAGCTCGCGACAGACGCCGCGCGTTTCGCCGAGCTCGGCATCCGCTCGATGCTGGTCTGCGGGCTGTCGCTGAACGACCGCGTGTGCGGCTTCATGGCGCTCTGTTCGTCGCAGCCGAGGGAAGGCTGGGACGCGAACCTTCACCTGCTGCTGAAGCTCGTCGGCGCGAGCTTCGCGACGGGCCTGGAGCGGCTGCGCGTGGCGCGCCACTTCGGCAAGCTCGAGGAGCGCAACGCGTTGTCGCTGCCGTCGGCGAACGACGGGCTGTGGGACTTCGACGTCGAGAACAACACGGTCTATTTCTCGCCGCGCTGGCGCAAGATGCTCGGCTACGACGAGCACGACCCGAACGTTGCGCCGGACTGGCGCCGTCTGGTGCACCCGGACGACATGGCGCGCGTGCAGGCGCTGATCCGCGATCACATCGCGGGCAAGACCCAGATGTTCGAGAGCGTGCACCGGATGCGCCACTGCAACGGTGACTGGCGCTGGGTGGTGAGCCGTGCGAAGGCGCGCGTCGACGGCACGGGGCGGCTGCGGCGCCTGGTCGGCGTCGAGTTCGACATCACAGAGCGCAAGCTGTACGAAGATGCACTCTTCAAGGAGAAGGAGAGCGCGCAGATCACGCTGCAGTCGATCGGCGATGGCGTGATCACGACCGACCAGCACCTGACGATCGAGTACCTGAATCCCGTGGCGGAGGAGCTCACGGGGTGGCGCTTCGAGGAAGCCCAGGGCAAGAACATCGACGACGTCTTCCGCGGGTTCCACGAGGAGACCTGCGAGCCGCTCGAGAACCCGCTGTCGGTGGCGATCCGCCGCAGCCGTGCGATCAAGTCCGTGCGGCCGACGCTGCTGATCAAGCGCGACGGCAACGAGATGTACATCGAGAACACGGCCTCGCCGATCCGCGACGGCTCGGGCGCCGTCTCCGGCGGCGTACTGGTGTTCCACGACGTGAGCGAGAGCCGCGAGCTGAACCGCAAGCTCTCCTACCACGCGAGCCACGACATCCTGACCGGGCTCGTGAACCGCCGCGAGTTCGAGGCGCGGCTCGAGCGTTCGCTGCGCAGCGCGCGGGCGCGCGAGACCTCTTACGCGCTGTGCCACCTCGACGTGGACCAGTTCAAGATCATCAACGACACGTGCGGTCACAGCGCCGGCGACGCGTTGCTCGGGCAGGTGGGCGCGCTGCTGAAGACCAAGATCCGCTGGCGCGACACGCTCGCGCGCCTCGGCGGCGACGAATTCGGCGTGCTGCTCGAGAGCTGCTCGCTCGACGAGGCGCTGCGCATGGCGGACCTGCTGCGCGAGACGATCCGCAGCTACAAGTTCGTCTGGGAGGAGCGCACGTTCCGGCTCGGCTGCAGCGTCGGCGTGGTGCCGATCACCGGCGACAGCGAAGACGTGGCGGCGCTGCTGTCGGCTGCCGACAGTGCCTGCGCGGCGGCCAAGGAAGCCGGGCGCAACCGCGTCTACAGCTTCCAGGAGAACGACATCGACCTGATGCGCCGGCGCCGCGAAATGCAGTGGGCCGCGCGCATCAACAACGCACTCGAGGAATCGCGGTTCGAGCTGTACCGGATGACGATCCAGCCGCTGCAGAAGGCGGACCCGGGCGCGCACTACGAGCTGCTGCTGCGCATGAAGGACGAGGCCGGCAAGATCGTCTCGCCCGACAATTTCATCAATGCGGCCGAGCGTTACGGCCTGACGCCTGCGATCGACCGCTGGGTGATCGAGAACGCGCTGCGCTGGCTGGTCTCCGAGGCCGACGAGCGCGAAAGGCTCGCGCTGTGCTCGATCAACCTGTCGGGCCAGAGCCTCGGCGACGACAAGTTCCTGCCGTTCGTGATCGACCAGTTCCACCGCAGCGGCATCGACGCGTCGAAGATCTGCTTCGAGATCACCGAGACTGCGGCGATCGCGAGCTTCTCGCAGGCGAACCGCTTCATCCAGGCGCTGAAGGAACTCGGCTGCAAGTTCGCGCTCGACGACTTCGGGACCGGCCTGTCGTCGTTCGGGTACCTGAAGCATTTCCCGGTCGATTTCCTCAAGATCGACGGCAGTTTCGTCAAGGAAATCCTGCACGACCCGATCGACCGCGAGATGGTGCGCTCGATCAACGAGATCGGACACCTCACGGGCAAGCTGACGATCGCGGAGTTCGCGGAGAACGCCGAGATCATCACGATGCTGAGGAACCTCGGCGTCGATTACGCGCAGGGGTACGGCGTCGGCACGCCGCAGCGGATCACGAAGGTGGCGGTGGCGAACGGTTGATGGCGTGTCGTGAGCGCCGCACCCTGACGCGGTGATCCGGTTCCGGAGACACGCCGCAAGTACGTCCATGTAGGCTCGCACGCGGCGTCCTGCCGCGTGACGGTCTCCGGAACCGGATCACCGCGTCAGGGTACGGCGCAGCCGGCAGCTACGCCCGCGACGGTCAGTTGGCTCGATTCAGCGACCGAAGAGACCCTTCAGCTTGTTCACCGTCTCCACCGCTTTTTCCGCGGTGTCCGAGGCGTGACTCTTCTCCGCAGGCGCGGCGGGTTCCGCGGCATCCGCGGCCGATGTCGCCGGTGTGGGCGCCGCCGCCGACCCGGACGCAACCGCGGCAGGCGAGACTACGGTCGCGGGAGAGTTTGAGGCGGCCGCCTGTGCCGCGGCTTTCTTCTTCGTGCTGACGAAGTATCGGACCTGCGTGACGTCGGCGATCGTCACCCGACCCTTCACAGCCACGTCATCCTTGTCCGCAATCGCAAGCACCCACGACGCCGGCTTGCCCGGCCCTTCTAGGTAGGCCTTCACCTTGTCCAGCGAGTCCCGGGTGTAGAGGCAGTACACCATCGGGTCCGCCTGGTTTGTGGCGCTTTGATCAGCCGAGCATTCAGCATCGAGCTGCGAGCCGGGATATGGCGGGGCTGTGAGCGTTTCGGCTGTGGGCGGATTCTTCAGGATCTTCGCTTTCATCGCCGCGATCTCGCTCTCGTCAGCGACGTAGTCGCCGTGAGCGACGATCGGCAGCACAAGCAGGGCGCCAATGACGGTCGTCCACAGACAGTCTCTATTGCGCATGGATAACTCTCCCTGGATTCGCGACGACAACTCGCGGTCTGGCGCTGCGGCAATCAGGCGTGGGCGCGGGGCACCAACCGACGGCGGCTCGGGATTACTCGCACCGGACGCCGCTGTCCGCTGGCTTGCACTTGTCCGGCCAGCCGAATTCCCGCCAGAACTCGACGAGCCCGATGGCACTCATGATCTCGGCGAACCGGGGATCACGACGCGTCGCCGACGACTCCGGCATCCACCAGTCGGCGCGCAGCACGCTGCCGATCCCATCGCCCCCCCGCGACCGGGCCGGACCGCCGCTGCCATCCGGTTTGCGCATCGAGGCCGGATCCAGCGTGCCCTGGATCGTTGCCAGGCCGCCCTCCACGTCCCTGCTCATGCCCTGCACTGCGAAACGTCCGATGCCGGGGGGGCCGTATGGAGCAAGGGTCGCGAGCATCCGCGCGGTCTCGGCATCGATATGGCGACTCTTGACGGCCTTGACCGACATGCGGATCTGTTCCGCGCGATCCGGCAGGGCCTTGATCCAGAGCTGCTCCGCGCGGTCGAAGTCGCCGCGCTGGCTGGCTCCGCCGCCCTCCAGCGCGACCGGCTCGGGACCCTCCCAGCCGTTTTCCCGAGCTTTCGCAGTGTATGCCTCGATGACGTCTGGCCGGCCCACGACCAACGCCGAGTACCCGACATGCCATGCGATCAATGGCGACAGTGGATCGAGTTCGCCCGCACGCTGCCGCTCGGCCCATCCGGCCTGCAGGTAGCCTGTGTCGAGCAGAAAGCCGCCAAACCAGTTGTGTACCTCGGGGTCCGAAGGCGCGCGCGCCACCGCCTCCCTGAAGTTCCGATACGCGTCCGCGTAGAGATTGTGGGCCTGTGCGTGCAGCGCCCGGACCGCGTAGGGCTCACCGAGCCCAGGGTCGAGTTCGAGGGCACGATTCGCCGAGACCAGCGCCTCCGCCCAGGTTGCCTCGCGCTCGCCGGTCTCCTGGCCGGCGGGCGTGTTCGTGCGTTGCGCCTCGAACGCGACCTGACCCTGCTGCCACGACGGCCTCAGCAGCAGCGCGAGCGCACGCAGCGAGTGCGCACGGGCAAAATTCGGATCGCGGGCGATTGCCGCGTCGACCAGGTTCAGCACATCGTCGAGGTCAGCGGAAGTCTTGCGGTTGCGCAACTTGTAGCGCGCCTGCAGAAACCGCTGCCAGGACTCGATGTCGACGGTCGGGGGCTGCCCGATCGAAGCGAGATCGTCGGCGCCGAGCGTGATCTCCAACGCCCGGGCGATGTGTCCGGCGATGTCGGCCTGGATGGCGAATACGTCATCGAGCTTGCGCTCGTAGGTCTCGGACCACAGGTGCGTGTCCGACGCGACGTCGATCAACTGCGCGGTGACTCGCACGCGGTCGCCGGCCCGGCGCACGCTGCCCTCGACCACGTGGCTGACGCCAAGCTTGCGCGCGATCGTCGGCAGGTCGGTCGTCTGCCCCTTGAAGGAAAACGACGAAGTCCGCGAGGTGACCCGCAGGCCGTCGACGTCGGAGAGCAGGTTGAGGATCTCCTCGGTGACGCCGTCGGAGAAGAAATCCTGCTCCGGGTCCGAACTCATGTTGGTGAACGGCAGCACGGCGATCCGGGTCGCGGGCTGGTCGGCCGCGCGGGTCCTGGCGGGAGCGGATGTCGCGGTCGTGTCCGATTTCACGCCGGTCGCCGCGGCGGCGACGGGACGCTGGTCGTTGCCTGCCGGCAGGAATCGATCCAGCGCCACCGTCAGCATTGCAAGCACGGCAACCACCAGCGTGATCACGTTGAGGCGGTGCGCATTGGCGTGTCGTTGCGACTCGCTGCGCGGCACCGAGCTGTCGCGCTTCAGGCCATCGGGCGTCAGTTCGTACGCCCAGGAGATGCCGAGGGCGACCGGCAGGCCCAGGCCCAGCGCCAGCACGGCCAGCCTGCCGACCCAGGCGGGCAGGTCGAGCAGCGAGCCTATGGTCTCGATGGTCTGCAGGATGACCCAGCTCGATGCAACGTAGAGCACGGCCACCCGGACCACGTTGCGGCGCTGCAGTTCTCCCAGCAATGACATGGGCAGCGATGACTCGGCAAGCCGGAGACCGGCAGCGGCATCCTGCGGTCGCTGTGCGCAGGATGCAACCTTCGGCACGTCCGACGGACTCGAACAGCTGGCCGAAGGCAGCGCAGCAGCCTTACAACGATAATCTTTCCGGTTCCGGTGCGATGGTGACCGTTTGATGTGCCATGCGAGCCGAATTCAGCGCTTGCGTCAGTTGATTTCAGGATGACAGTGGCGCGCTGAATTCGGCTCGCTCAGGCGCGGGGTGTCCCGCGTTCCTTCCGGGTCTCTTGCGGCGAGCATGTTTCTTCGCGAGTCGAAAGAGACCCGGATGGAACGCCTGGAACCCGGGTCCGACGCGCCCGAGCTCTAGGTGCCGAACTCGAACCTCATCGACAGGTCGACCGCCCGCACGTGCTTGGTCAGCGACCCGATCGAGACGAAATCCACGCCGGTCTCCGCGATGGAGCGCAGGGTATCGACCGAGACGCTGCCCGACGCCTCGAGCTTCATCGGGCCGCGCGGGTGCGACCGATTCATCGCCACCGCCGCGCGCATGTCGTCGAGGCTGAACTCGTCGAGCAGCGCCATGTCGGCCCCGGCGTCGAGCGCCTGGCGCAGTTCGTCGAGCGTCTCGACCTCGACCTCGACCGGTACTTTCGCGCCCTGGGCGCGCGCCGCGTTCACCGCCGCGGCGATCGAGCCCGCAGCCATGATGTGGTTCTCCTTCACGAGGATGCCGTCGTACAGCCCCATGCGGTGGTTGCTTCCGCCACCGCAAAGGACTGCGTACTTCTGCGCGCGCCTGAGGCCCGGGATCGTCTTGCGCGTGTCGAGGATGCGGCAGGGGAGGCCGTCCAGCAGTTCGACGTAGCGACGCGTGGTCGTCGCCGTGCCGGACAGCGTCTGCAGGAAATTGAGCGCGGTGCGCTCGCCCGTGAGCAGCGCGCGCGCCGGTCCACTCAGCCGGAGCAGCGGCTGGTCCGGCGTGACGGACGCGCCCTCGGCGACTTCCCACTGCACCTGGACCGCCGGGTCGATCTGCCGGAACACGGCATCCACCCACGGTTGGCCGCAGATGACGGCGGCCTCGCGCGTGATCACCGTCGCCCGGCCGGACCGCCCGCGAGGAACGAGCGCCGCAGTCAGGTCGCCGGCACCCACGTCCTCGGCGAGTGCGCGAGCGACCTGTTGGTCGAGGTCCGGCGGGACGTCCGGCATCCCGGCTTCAGAACGGCAGGCCGTGCGTCGCCGAGCCCATGCAGAGCAACATCGGGATCGACAGCACGAAGTTCGTGCGCGAGGCGAGCAGCGCAGTCTTGCGGGCCGCAGCCTTCTCCTCGTCCGTCGCAGGCACGATGCCCAGGACTTTCTTCTGGTTCGGCCAGATCAGGACCCACACGTTGAACAGCATGATCGTGCCCATCCAGGCGCCGAGGCCGATGATCAGCTGGTAGTAGTTCGCCGGGTCGCTGCCCATGCCGAGCGTGAACGCACCGAGAAAGTTGCCCGAGCGCAGCAGGTACCAGGCGCCCGTGAGCCAGGTGGCAAGCGCTGCCCAGCGGAACCATAGCAACGCGCGCGGTGCGACGTACTTGGTAATGCCTGCGCCGCCGGGACCACCCTTGTCCGACGCTGCGGCCGCGAGGGCCGGAATCTGCACCACGTTGAAGTACCAGAGCAGCCCGATCCACATCACGCCCGAGAGGATGTGGAACCAGCGGGCCAGGCCGAGTTCGAGGAAACCCGTCGGGGCGATCAGCAATGTCAGCAGCAGCGCGACGACGAATCCGGTCGTAATCGCGCCGCGAACCGTGTTCAATGGGTTCATCAAGCAAACCTCCAGTGGTGAATTCTGCTGTGCCGGCAAGCACTTAGCGTCGTTTACGGCCGGCTTTCAAGAGTTTGAAGAATAGGCGACGCATCCGCATAATTCAACGCCCTTCGCACAGGCCCCACATGATCGAATCCGGCCCGTCTTCACCCTGCATGAATATCTGCGTGCTCGACGAGCGCCGGGAGTGCAGGGGCTGTCGCCGGACGCTCGACGAGATCGCTCGCTGGGGTCGGATGAGTGCGGTGGAACAGTGGGCCGTCATTGCGCGGCTGCAACGATTGCGCGCCGACGAGGCGCTCCAGATGCCGGTCGCCGCCAGTGCGGCCGCGAGGTGAGTACCGTGGACGTGACCCAGAGAATCCAGGAACAACTGAAGTCGAACCCTGTCGTGCTCTACATGAAGGGCACGCCGGACTTTCCGCAGTGCGGGTTCTCCGCAGCAGCGGTGCGCACGCTCGAGGCGTGCGGCGCGAGTTTCGCCTACGTCAACATCTTCGAGGACCCGGAACTGCGCGAGGCGCTGAAGCGCTATTCAAACTGGCCGACGTACCCGCAGCTGTACGTCAACGGCGAACTGCTCGGCGGCTCGGACATCGTCACCGAGATGTTCCAGAAGGGTGAGCTACAGCAGGTGCTGAACGAGGCTGGCGCCGTCAAGAAAGGCTGACCGCAGGGACTGACCGCTGGCTGGCGGCGGCTGTCTTCAATCCGCGAGATTCACCCCGGGTTCGCCGGGCTCGCGTTCCGTGAGTTCCGGCGCCCGCTCGAGCGCCTCCTCGTACATGAAACGGAAGCGATTGCAGATCGTGCAGAACAGCGCGGCGGTGCGTTCCGCATCGTAGATCGCCGAGTGGGCCTCGGCGGAGTCCCACGTGTGACCGGCGGCGATCACCGCCCGCGACAGCACGGTCTGGCCGAGCGCTACTCCGCCCAGCGTCGCCGTGTCGAAGCTCGAGAACGGGTGGAACGGATTGCGCTTGATGTCGGTGCGCGCGACCGCGGCGTTGACGAACCCGAGGTCGAACGACGCGTTGTGGCCCACCAGCACGGCGCGCGTGCATCCCGTGTCCCGGACCGCCTTGCGGATTTCGCGGAAGAGCTGGGTCAGCGCCTCTTTTTCCGGCATTGCGGGACGCAGCGGATGGTGCGGGTCGATGCCGTTCACCGCGAGCGAGGCCGGGTCGATCCGCGAGCCATGGAACGGCTGCACGTGGTAGCGGAAGTTCGCGCCCGGCTTCAGTTCGCCGAACGGCGTCATCTCGATCACGACCGCTGCGATCTCGAGCAGCGCGTCGGTGTTCGCGTTGAAGCCGCCCGTTTCGACGTCGACCGCGACCGGAAGGAAGCCGCGGAATCGTCCAGCGATGCCGATTTCCTCGCGCTCGTCGCTCACGCCGCCACCAGTTGCCACGCGACCTGCGAGCCGCCGCGCATCGGCACGATCCGATCGTTGCCGAACGGATAGGCGTCGGGCACGGTCCAGGGCTCGCGTCGCAAGGTGATGTACTCCGAGTTCCGCGGCACGCCGTAAAAGTCCGCGCCGCGCTCCGACGCGAACGCCTCGAGCCGGTCGAGCTGGCCGGCCCGCTCGAAAGCCTCCGCGTAGAGCTCGATCGCGGCATGTGCCGAAAAGATGCCCGCGCATCCGCAGGCCGTTTCCTTGGTGTGCTTCGCGTGCGGAGCGCTGTCGGTGCCGAGGAAGAACCGCGGATCGTCGCTGGTGGCCGCGGCGACCAGCGCTTCGCGATCACGCTCGCGCTTCAGCACCGGCAGGCAGTAATTGTGCGGGCGGATGCCGCCCTCGAAGATCGCGTTGCGGTTCATCAGCAGGTGCTGCGGCGTGATCGTGGCCGCGATGCCTTTTCTTGCGGACTTCACGAACTCGGCGGCCGCAGCGGTCGTGATGTGCTCGAACACGACCTTGAGTCCCGGCACGCGCTCGACGACGCGCGACAGCACCTTGTCGATGAACGCGTGCTCGCGATCGAAGACGTCGACGGTGGAATCGGTAACCTCGCCGTGCACCTGCAGTACGAGGCCGTGCTCGGCCATCGCTTCGAGCGTCGCCCAGGTGTTGTCGATCGACGTGACGCCGGCATCGGAGTGCGTCGTGGCGCCGGCCGGATAGAGCTTGGCGCCGATCACGAAGCCGCTGTCGCGCGCGCGACGGATCTCTTCCGGCGGCGTGCGGTCCGTGAGGTAGAGGGTCATCACGGGCTCGAATCGCATTCCTGCCGGCAGCGCCGCGAGGATACGCGCTCGATACTCCTCGAGCGCCTGCGTGGTCGTCATCGGCGGCTTGAGGTTCGGCATCACCAGCGCGCGCGCGAAGCGGGCTGCCGTGAAGGGCAGCACGGCGGCCATGTGCGCCCCGTCGCGCAGGTGCAGGTGCCAGTCGTCGGGCCGGCGCAGCGTGAGCGTGGTCATGCCGGCTCGCCGACCTTCGACATGAAGGTCGCGTCGCCGAGCAGGTGCAGCGCGTAGCGCACTCCGAAGCCGGTGAACTCGGTCGGCACGTGGCCGAGGCCGCCCTTGTGCTCGGCTGCCGCGAGATCGATGTGCACCCACGGCACCCCGGTGCCGACGAACCGGCCCAGGAACCGGGCCGCGAGGATGTGATCGCCCTTCGAGTCGAGCGTGCACTGCATCACGTCCGCAATCGGGCTTTCGAGGTCGGTGTCGAAATCCTCGTCCATCGGGAAGCACCAGACGCGCTCGCCGCTCTCCCGGCCAACCTGCTGCAGCCGCTCGTGCAGGCCCGGCCGATTGGTGAAGGCGCCGCTGTAGCGCTCAGTAAGCGCGTTGACGCAGGCGCCGGTCAGCGTAGCGAAATCGAGCAGTAGGGCCGGCTTCTCGCGCGAGGCGAGCGACAGCGTGTCCGCCAGCACCATGCGGCCTTCGGCGTCGCTATGCACGACCTGGATCGTGACGCCGTTCGAGGCGCGCACGACGTCCTGCGGGCGATACGCGCGGGGCCCGATCTCGTTCTCGGTCAGCGCGACCCAGCAGTCGATGTCGGCGCGTGTTGCGCTGCGCGTGCAGGCGAGCAGCGTGCCCACGGCGACGGCGCTGCCCTGCATGTCGCCGTGCATCATGTACATGCCCTTGTGGGCCTTCAGGTTGATCCCGCCGGTGTCGAAGCAGATGCCCTTGCCGACCAGCCCGATGCGGGGGCGCGCACCCCGGCCCGGTCCCTTGTACGTGAGCCGGACGATGCCCGCGCCCCGGTGGGCATTGGCACGTGAGACTGCGAGGAACGCGCCTGCCCCTAGCCGCGCGAGCGCGCGCTCGTCATAGAACCGGAACGACCAGCCTTCGCGTCGCGCGAGTTGCTGCAGCGTGCGGCGGTAGGCTACGCAGTCGAGCTCGTTCGGTGGCAGCGCCGTGAGCCAGCGTGCGAGATGGTTGCCCGCCGCGCCGGCGATGGTCGCCGCGAAGTCGGCGGTGCGTGCACCGAATACGTCGACACTGCGCAGGTCGCACGGCGGCGTCGCCTTCGACTTGCGCTGCGGCATCGGGGCAGCCGCTGCCAGCGCGGCACTGACCAAGGCTTCCCGCCAGGCGGCGGCCTCGCTCTCCGGGAAACCTTCAACGTGGCAGTGCAGTCGTGCCACGCCCGGCTTCAGCACTTCCCGGACCAGCTTCCGGGCGATCTCCAGGCGTTCGAAACCGCTGCGGCCCGCCTTGGCGAGGGCAACCGCAGCCAGCGTCTGTCTGGCGTTGGAAAGCCGGGTCGTCAGCAGCGGCAGCGGCGACTCCCGCTTTGCGGCCCGGTAGAGCTTCTGCCACTGGCCTGCGTACGGAACGCCGGCAAGGGCGCGCTCGGGGTCGGCGGCGTCGAGCACGAGGATGACGCCGTCGGCGCGCGAGTGACTCGAGTCGGAAGCTGTGCCGCTCCGGCCGCGGACCTCGACCCTGGATTCTGGAGGAAGCAGCCGTGACACGTCGTTGCCTTGACCCTGCGGGGACCAGCGCTGATCATTGCGCGTCGGCATGCTAGCAGGGCGTGCCGCGCAAATCATTACCGCGGGCGCACCATGTTCGAAGCCTCGAAGATCGAAGACTCCGATCCCGCCGAGACGCGCGAGTGGCTCGAGTCCATCGACTCGGTGCTGCGGGTCCACGGGTCCGAGCGCGCTCACTATCTGCTCGAGCGCGTCATCGACTACACGCGCCGCTCGGGTGCGTACCTGCCGTTCCGGCCGAACACCGCATATGTCAACACGATTGCGACGTCGCAGGAAACGGAGTATCCGGGCGACCGCGCGCTCGAGCGGCGGATCGAGGCCTATATCCGCTGGAACGCGATGGCGATGGTCGTGCAGGCCAATCGGCAGAGTTCCGAATACGGTGGCCACATCTCGACGTACGCATCGGCCGCCACGCTGTATGAAGTCGGGTTCAACCACTTCTGGCGCGCGCCCGATGACGAACACGCGGGCGACATGGTGTTCGTGCAGGGCCATTCGTCGCCCGGCATCTACGCACGCGCGTATCTCGAGGGCCGCCTGACCGAGGACCAGTTGCGTCGCTTCCGCGAGGAAGTCGGCGGCGGTGGGCTGTCGTCTTACCCGCACCCGTGGCTGATGCCGGACTTCTGGCAGTTCCCGACGGTGTCGATGGGCCTGGGGCCGATGATGGCGATCTACCAGGCGCGCTTCCAGCGCTACCTCGAGCATCGCGGCATCGTGCCGCAGAGCGACCGCAAGGTCTGGGCGTTCCTCGGTGATGGCGAGATGGACGAGCCCGAGTCGCTCGGCGCGATCACGATGCCGGTACGCGAGAAGCTCGACAACCTGGTGTTCGTCATCAACTGCAACCTGCAGCGGCTCGACGGGCCGGTGCGTGGCAACGGCAAGATCATCCAGGAGCTCGAGGCTGCGTTCCTCGGCGCCGGCTGGAACGTGATCAAGGTGATCTGGGGCTCGCGCTGGGATCCGCTGCTCGCACGCGACACGCACGGATTGCTGCGGCGGCTGATGATGGAGTGCGTCGACGGCGAGTACCAGAATTTCAAGGCCAAGGGCGGTGCCTACACGCGCGAGCATTTCTTCGGCAAGTATCCCGAACTGAAGGAAATGGTCGCCAACATGTCGGACGACGACATCTGGCGGCTGAATCGCGGTGGACACGACGCGCGCAAGGTCCACAGCGCCTACGCCGCGGCGGTGGCGCACAAGGGCCAGCCGACGGTCATCCTCGCGAAGACCGTTAAGGGCTACGGCATGGGCCGTGCCGGCGAAGGCCAGAACATCACCCACCAGCAGAAGAAGCTCGACGACGAGGCGCTGAAGGAATTCCGCGACCGTTTCAACATCCCGGTGTCGGATGCCGACATCGCGAACGTGCCGTACTACCGGCCGGCCGAGGGCAGTGAGGAACTCGAGTACCTGCACGAGCGCCGCCGTGCGCTTGGCGGATTCCTGCCGCAGCGCCGCACCCGCGCGCCAAAGCTGCAGGTGCCGGGGCTCGAGGCCTTTGCGCCCCTGCTCGAGTCCTCCGGCGAGCGCGAGATCTCGACGACGATGGCGCTGGTTCGCATCCTGTCGATCCTGGTCAAGGACAAGGGCATCGGGCAGCACATCGTGCCGATCGTGCCGGACGAGGCGCGCACGTTCGGCATGGAAGGCATGTTCCGGCAGATCGGCATCTATTCCTCGATGGGCCAGCTCTATACGCCGCAGGACGCGGACCAGCTGCTGTATTACCGCGAGGACAAGAAGGGCCAGATCCTCGAGGAGGGCATCAACGAGGGCGGCGCGATGTGCAGCTGGATCGCTGCGGGCACGTCGTACGCGAACCACGGCGTCGCGATGGTGCCGTTCTACATCTACTATTCGATGTTCGGCTTCCAGCGCGTCGGCGACTTCGCGTGGGCAGCCGGCGACATGCAGTCGCGTGGCTTCCTGATCGGCGGTACCGCCGGGCGCACGACGCTTGCGGGCGAGGGCCTGCAGCACCAGGACGGTCACAGCCACCTCGTGTCGACCACGATCCCGAACTGCGTCTCCTACGACCCGACCTACGCGTACGAGCTCGCGGTGATCGTGCAGGACGGGCTGCGCCGCATGTACGCGGAGCAGGAGAACGTGTTCTATTACGTCACCTGCATGAACGAGAACTACACGCACCCGGCGATGCCGAAGGGCGTGGAAGCGGGGATCCTGAAGGGGATGTACCTGCTGCACATCGGGGGGCGCGGCAAGGTGCGCGTGAACCTGCTCGGCTCCGGCACGATCCTGCGCGAAGCGCTTGCCGCCGCCGAAGTGCTCGAGAAAGAGTTCGGCGTTCCGGCAGACGTGTTCAGCGTCACCAGCTTCTCGGAGCTCAGGCGCGAGGCGCTCGACGTCGAGCGCTGGAACCTGCTGCACCCGGACCAGCCGCAGCGGCAGCCGTACGTGCGTCACTGCCTCGCCACGCACCATGGGCCTTTCGTCGCGGCAACGGACTACATGCGCACGGTTCCGGACCAGATCCGGCAATGGGTACCCGGCCGCTTCCACGTGCTCGGCACGGACGGATACGGTCGCAGTGATTCACGTGCTGCGTTGCGCGGGTTCTTCGAGGTCGACCACCGTTACATCGTGGTCGCCGCGCTGAAGGCGCTCGCGGACGAGGGCAAGCTCGACGTCGCCACGGTGAAGGCTGCGATTCAGCGGTTCGGCATCGACCCCGAGAAGCCGAACCCGGTGACGGTGTAGGCAAGCCGCCGTGGCACAGTTCATCGAAGTCCGGGTCCCGGACATCGGCGACTACAAGGACGTCGAGATCATCGACGTCGTGGTGCGCGAGGGCGACGCGGTTGCGGTCGACGGGACGCTGATCACGCTCGAGACCGAAAAGGCCACGATGGACGTGCCGTCCACCGCAGCGGGCGTCGTGCGGCAGCTGAAGGTGCGCAAGGGCGGGCGCGTATCGCAGGGCGACGTGATTGCGGTCGTCGAGGCCGAGGGTGCGGCGGTCGAGACTGCAGCACCTGCAGCGGCTGCCACGGCACCGTCGGCCGCGCCTGTTGTTGCGGTGAAGGCGCCACCTGCCCGGCAGGCGTCTGGGCCTGCGGTGGCAGCATCCAATGCCGTCGCGCCTGCTGTGAGTGGCGCCGCGCGAATCGACATCCCCGGATTCTCGCGATCGCACGCGAGCCCGTCGATCCGCAGGTTCGCTCGTGAACTGGGCGTTGATCTCGCCACGGTCGCAGGCACCGGAACCAAGGGCCGGATCACCGAGCAGGACGTCAAGTCGCACGTGAAGCGCCTGCTCACTGAACCGGGCGCAGGCGGCGCGAGCCTGCCGAAGGTGCCCGAGGTCGATTTCGCGGCATTCGGCCCGATCGAGCGCAAGCCGCTGTCGCGGATCCAGAAGATCGCAGGTCCCCGGTTGCACGCGAGCTGGGTCAACATTCCGCACGTCACGCAGTTCGACGAAGCGGACATCACCGAGATGGAAGCGACGCGCGCGCGGTTGAAGAGCGAGGCCACGAAGCGCGGCATCAAGCTCACTCCGCTGGCTTTCATAATGCGCGCCTGCGCGCAGGCGCTGCAGGCGTTTCCGCACTTCGGCGCCTCGCTGGACGCGGCGGCCGGTGAGATGGTCTTCAAGAAGTACGTCCACATGGGTTTCGCTGCCGATACGCCGGGCGGCCTCGTGGTGCCGGTCGTGCGCGACGCGGATCGCAAGGACGTGTTCGAACTCGCGCGTGAACTCGGCGCGCTCAGCGAAGCAGCCCGCGCCGGCAAGCTGGCCGCTGCGCAAATGCAGGGCGGGTGCTTCACGATCTCGAGCCTGGGTGGAATCGGCGGCACCGCGTTCACGCCGATCATCAATGCGCCGGAAGTCGCAATTCTCGGCGTCTCGCGTGCCGCTGAGCGCGCGGTGTTCGTGAATGGGTCGTTCGTGCCGCGCCTGATGCTGCCGCTGTCGCTGTCCTACGACCACCGCGTCATCGACGGAGCGGACGCGGCGCGATTCACGACTTTCCTTGCCAGGGCGCTGGCGGACGTGCAGGGACTGCTGCGGGCGATTCCATGAAGTTGACGGTGACGGTTCCGGATCTCGGCGGCTTCAAGGACGTCGCGGTCATCGACGTGCTGGTAAAGCCAGGCGACGTGGTGCAGGTCGAGACGCCGCTGGTCACGCTCGAGAGCGACAAGGCGACGATGGACGTGCCGTCCACGGCGGCGGGCATTGTCGAGAGCGTCGCGGTGAAGGCGGGCGACAAGGTGAGCCCCGGTTCGCCGGTGATCGTGCTCAAGGGTGCGCAGGGTGCGAACGACCAGACGCAGCCGCGCGCCGTGCTGCGGACGCCGGAACCCTATGGCGGCGAGCCCTACCTCGACACTGTGCCGCTGCAGCCGATGCCTGACGCCGTGGCGGGCCAGTCCGCGCAGTCGGCCGATGCGGTCGGAGTTGCGGGCGCGACCGCGAGCCCCGGGGAACGCGCCGGCCCGCATGCTTACGATTTCGACCTGGTCGTGCTCGGTGCCGGGCCCGGCGGCTACACCGCCGCATTCCGCGCGGCGGACCTCGGCCTGCGCGTGGCGCTCATCGAACGATCGCCGACACTCGGCGGCGTCTGCCTGAACGTCGGCTGCATCCCCTCCAAGGCACTGCTGCACGCTGCGCGCGTCATCGAGGACGCGCATGCGATGGCGGAACACGGCATCCGTTTCGGGGCGCCGCAGATCGACGCGGGCAAGCTGCGCGAATGGAAGGACTCGGTCGTCGGCCGCCTCACTGGTGGATTGAAGAACCTGGCGCGGCAGCGCAAGGTGACCGTCGTGCACGGCACCGCGGCCTTTGCATCGCCGCACGAGTTCAAGCTGGACGATGGCGGTGCCGGACAGGTCGTGAGCTTCCAGCAGTGTGTCATCGCGGTCGGGTCCGAGTCGGTGCGGCTGCCCGGCCTGCCGGACGACCCGCGCGTGATCGATTCAACGGGTGCGCTCGAACTCGACCTGCCGCCGAGCCTGCTCGTGATCGGCGGCGGCATCATCGGTCTCGAGATGGCGACCGTGTATGCGGCGCTCGGCGTCAAGGTCAGCGTCGTCGAACTCACGGATGGGTTGATGCCCGGCTGCGACCGCGATCTCGTCAAGCCACTCGAGAAGCGCATCGTGAGCCGCTACGAGCGCATCCTGCTCGGCACGAAGGCGCGGTCGGTCGAGGCGACGCCGGATGGCCTGCGCGTGACGTTCGAGGGCAAGGGCGCTCCGGAGCCGCAGGTCTACGGCAAGGTGCTGGTGGCCGTGGGCCGCAAGCCGAACGGCACGCTGATTGGCGCGGAAGCGGCGGGCGTCGCGGTCGACGAGCGCGGCTATGTCGCGGTTGATCGCCAGATGCGCACCAGCGTGCCGCACATCTTTGCGATCGGCGACGTCGTCGGGCAGCCGATGCTTGCCCACAAGGCGACGCACGAGGGCAAGGTTGCTGCCGAAGCGGCGGCCGGGCTCAAGAGTCACTTCGACGCGACAGTGATCCCGTCGGTCGCGTACACGGACCCGGAGATCGCCTGGGTCGGGCTGACCGAGACCGATGCGAAGGCGAAGGGAATTGCATACGAGAAGGCGGTGTTTCCGTGGGCGGCGAGCGGCCGCTCGCTCGCGCTGGGCCGGGACGAGGGGTTCACCAAATTGCTGTTCGATCCGCAGACGCATCGCGTCGTCGGCGGCGGCATCGTCGGCACGAACGCGGGCGACCTGATCGCCGAGGTCGGACTCGCGATCGAGATGGGCGCCGATGCGGCGGACATCGGGCTCACGATCCACGCTCACCCGACGCTGTCCGAGACGGTCGCGATGGCGGCCGAGGCCTTCGAGGGAACGCTGACGGACCTCTACCTGCCGCGCAAGAAGGCGCACGCTCCACGTTGAGCCTGGCGCCGCAGCCATGAACAAGGGGATGACCCGTGCGCTGCGGCTGCTTGGCCTGCTCGAGGCGGGTCGGCGCCTGGAACTGCGCATGCGCATGGGACAGGCGCGCGCGCTGCCGGACGCGGTCATCCTCGGCGCGCAGAAGTGCGGCACGACTTCGCTGCACGGCTACCTGGTCCAGCATACGGGAGTGATCCCGCCGCTCAGGAAGGAAGTCCATTACTTCGACCTGAACTACGACCGCGGCGACGCGTGGTATCGCGCGCACTTCGGCCGCGTGGGCGAGGCCGGGCTCAATCTCGATGCGAGCCCGTACTACCTGTTCCACCCGGCGGTGCCACGGCGGCTGCACAAGCTGCTGCCGGACGCACGGTTGATCGTACTCATGCGCGATCCCGTGCGACGCGCGTATTCGCACTACTGGCACGAGCGTGCCAAGGGCCGCGAAGAGCTCGAGTTCGAGGATGCGATCGCGGCCGAGCCCTCGCGCATCGCGGCAGCGGAGGCGGCACTCGCGGACGGCTTGCTCGCCCGCAGTTCGCAACACCAGCATTACAGCTATCTGGCCCGTGGCCGGTACGCCGAGCAGCTCGAGCGCTGGTTCGCGTTGTATCCGCGCGAACGATTCCACATCGTCAGGTTCGAGGACCTGGTGAAGGATCCGCTCGCCGGCCTCAACGGGACGCTTGCGGTGCTCGGGCTGCCGGCCGCGACGCGTGTGGATCTCGAGCCGCGCAATACGCGCCGCTATCCACCGATGACGGAGGCCACGGCCGAGAAGTTGCGGGCGCACTTCGAGCCGCACAACCGGCGGCTCGAGGCGCTGCTCGGGCGGCCGATGGGCTGGGGGCGCTAACGCTTCCCGCCCAGCTGTCGCAGTGAATCGAGGTACGCCGCCTCGTCGGGTGGCAGCCCGGATCGCTGGCTCTGCCATAACGCCTCCGCCAGTCGCTCGAGCATCCGGTGCTCCGCCTCGTGTACGTCACCGATGCGACGGCAAAGATCCGTATGTATCGCTGCGATGCCCGTCGGCCGGTTCGTCGCCACCTGCTCGCGGATCGCGAGGTGCAGGCCCATGTGCAGGAACGGGTTCGACTGGCCGCCCTCGGGCGTGAAGTCGCGGTTGATGGCCTGCGGATCGCCCTCGATGAACGCCTGGTACTCCGGGTGCTGCTCGACGACCGTGGCCAGCTGGTGCTCGAGCGGCTCCATCGGCAGCGACTGGCGGTGCTTGCGCCACGCGTCGAGGTAACTCTGGCGGAGCGACTCGCGGCCCTGGTCGTGGAAGAACGGCATCGCTCAGGCTGCCGTCTTGTCGCCGTACTCGCACAGGTCGGCGATCGGGCAGTTCGGGCAGTCGGGCCGGGCCGCCTTGCAGACGTAGCGGCCGTGCAGGATCAGCCAGTGGTGCGCATCGTGCAGGAACTCGGCCGGGATGCGCTTCACGAGCTCGTCCTCAACCCCGCGTACGTCCTTCGATTTCGCAAGGCCGATACGGTTCGAGACGCGAAACACGTGCGTGTCGACCGCGAGCGTCGGCAACCCGAAAGCCGTGTTCAGGATCACGTTCGCGGTCTTGCGGCCGACGCCGGGCAGGGCCTCGAGCGACTCGCGATCATCGGGCACGGAGCCGTCGTGCTCATCGATCAGCTTGCGGCACGTCGCGATGATGTTCTTCGCCTTGCCCTGGTAGAGGCCGATGGACTTCACGTACGAAGCGAGTCCGTCCACGCCCAGCGCAAGGATCGCCTCGGGTGTGTTCGCCTCCTCGAACAGGCGCCGGGTCGCGAGGTTGACGCTCTTGTCCGTTGCCTGCGCCGACAGGATCACCGCGACCAGCAGCTCGAACGGCGTCGAGTACTCGAGCTCGGTCTGCGGGTGTGGGTCGCGCGCGCGCAGCCGCTCGAATATTGCGCGTACCCGGCGAGGATTCACCGGGCCTGCCTGCGCCAGTTGCGCACGGCCAGCATCAGCCCGAGCAGTATGAACGCGCCCGGCGGCAGCAGCGCGAGCAGCAGCCCATGCTCCGGGGCAAACAACTGCAACCCGTGCCCCGCGTTGGCGCTGCCGGCCAGCAGGCCGAGATCCGCGCCCACGCTGCCACGCCCGAGCAACTCGCGCGCCGCACCGAGCGCGAGCAACACGAGCCCGAAGCCGACGCCCATCGCGACTCCGTCGAGCAGGGCCTTTGCGGCGGGCTGCCGCGATGCGAACGCCTCGGCGCGCGCGAGCACCAGGCAGTTCGTGACGATCAGCGGCAGGAAGATGCCGAGCGCGTCGTGCAGTCCCGGCCACCAGGCTGCGAGCGCGAGTTCGACCGCGGTGACGGCGCCGGCAATCGTAAGCACGAATACGGCGAGGCGGATCTCCGGCAGCAGCCAGCGGCCGACCAGCGACGCGATCAGGTTGCTGGCGACGAGCACCACCAGCGTGGCGACCGCGAGGCCGAGCGCGCTGCCGACCGACGTGGTGACCGCGAGCAGCGGGCACAGTCCGAGCAGCTGCACGAACGCAGGGTTCTGCGTGTCGAGGCCGTTCCTCAGGATCTCGCGCGTCTGCATCGGTTGATTGTAGGGCATCGGCGTGAATCAGCGGCCTGCGCCGTCGGTGTTGGCAGCAGCAGCCGGTGCGGCCAGCAGTTCGGCACGGTGCGCGCCGAAATACAACAATGCATTCCGGACGGCGCCAACGACGGCCCGCGGGGTGACCGTCGCCCCGGTGAACTGGTCGAAATCCCCGCCGTCCTTACGCACCTTCCAGCGCTGGAGCGGGGGATCGCCGAGCGCGCGACCCGCGAACGACTCGATCCAGCTCGATTTGCGGCGGTCGATCCTGTCGCCAAGCCCGGGCGTCTCCTTGTGCGAAAGCACCCGTACGCCAATCAGCCGGCCATCCGCACCGACGGCCACCAGCAGCCGGATCGAGGCAGAGTAGCCGTCGGGCGCGACCGCCGTGATCAGCGCTGCAACAGGTCGGCCTGCGAGCCTGGCGCGATGCACCGGCATCGGCTCATCCGTGCCGAGCAGTTCGGGGTTGCGCACGATCACGACGTCATCGACCAGGTCGTTGTCGTACTTCGTGTCGCCGAGCACCTCGGCCAGCCTCGCGATGCGCTGTGCGCGCTCGTTCGCCTCGATGCGCGGCCTAGCCAGGTCGTGCACGATGGCCACGACTCCGACGGTTACCGTCGCAGCGGCGGCGAGCAGCAGCGCCGCCCGCAGCGGCCTGGTGCGCGTCGAGTCTGGACTAGGCGTGTCCATGGATCCTCGGTACGGTGTAACGGTCGATCAGTGGGGCCGCGAGATTCATCAGCAGCACGGCGAACGCGATGCCGTCCGGGTATCCGCCCCACGTCCGGATGATCCAGGTGATGGCTCCGATTCCCACGCCGTAGATGAGTCGGCCACGATCGCTGGTCGCGGCAGACACCGGGTCCGTTGCGATGAAGAAGGCCCCGAGCATCGTTGCGCCGGACAGCAGCTGAAACGTCGCGGACGCGTGTGCGCCCGGGTCGAACGCGTGCATCGTTGCGGCCGGTGCTGCGATGCCTGCCAGCACGGCGACCGGGATGTGCCAGCGCACCAGGCGGCGCGCAAGCAGGTACGCCCCGCCCGCGAGTGCGGCCAGGTTGACCCATTGAGCGCCCGCGCCGCCCAGCGCACCGAACGCCGGGCCCGCGAAGATCTCCTGCATCGTGAATCGCTGGCCCAGGCCGGTGCGCAGGGCATCGAGCGCAGTGGCGCCGGTGTAGGCGTCGAAGCCGCCCTGGGACCAGAGCGCTATTCCGGCAAACGACTGCCAGGAGACACGTGCCAGTTCAATCCAGTCGTGCGTCGAGGACCACACCGGTGCGGGCCAGCGCGTCATCTCGACTGGAAACGACACCAGCAATACCGCGTAACCGACCATCGCCGGATTGAATGGATTGAAGCCGAGGCCGCCGTACGCATGCTTGCCCAGCAGCACGGCGACCGCGGTCCCGAGCGCGGTGAGCCACCATGGCAACAACGGCGGAACCGCGACGGCGAGCAGCGCGGCCGTGACGAGCACGCTGCCGTCGCGCAGGAACGGGGCCGAGTCGCGACCGCGGAGCCGCAGTGCGAGCGCCTCGCAGCCGAGCGCAACGGGACCGGCGACCAGCATCTGCAGCAGCACGCCGGGTCCCAGGATCGCGACCTGCGTGACGACGACCGGGACCAGTGCCAGCAGCACCTGGAACATGACGCGCGGGATCGTGAATCCGGCGATCACGTGCGGCGCGGGTGAAACATCGAACCGGCGCGTCATGGAATCAGCCCGTGACGTCGCCGCGGGCGCGGCGCCGTGCATCCTCGAAAGCACGGCGTTCTGTTTCGGCGGCCTCGGTCAGGCGCAACTGGTGCCTCGCGAATCGCTCGCGAGCCTCCGCTGCCCGGCGTTGCGCCTCCAGTCGCAGGCTCTGTGCGAAGCGGGCACTTGCGAATCGCGCGGTAAGCGGAATGCGGCTCGGGCAGACGTAATCGCAGCAGCCGCACTCGATGCAGTCCGCCAGCCCGTATCGCTCGAGACCCTGCTCGTCGTCGGCCGCGACGGCGCGCAGCAGCAATTGAGGCAGCAGGCCGGGCGGGCACACGGTCGCGCAGTCTCCGCAGCGGATGCAGGGCATCTCGCTCCCGTGCTCCAGCAGGTCCGCTGCGGTCGCAACGACGACGCAGTTGACTCCCTGCGTCAGTGGCACGTCGTCGCTCGCAAGGGCGCGGCCAGTCATGCTTCCGCCAGCGATCAGGCGCAGCGGATCGGGCCCATAGCCGCCGCAGGCCGCCACCAGTTCTGCAATCGGCGTACCGATGCAAGCCTCGACGTTGGCGGGTTCGCATACTCCACTGCCGGTCACGGTCACGATCCGGCGCGTGAGGGGTGCGCCGGTCCTGACGAGCTGCGCCACGGCGGCGGCAGTGCCCACGTTCTGGCAAAGCAGGCCGGCAGATGGCGGCAGCGCGCCCGCCGGAATCTCCTGCCCCGTCACGGCGGCGAGCAGTTGCCGCTCGGCACCGGCCGGATACACGGCCGGCAGCGACCGGAGTGAAACGCGTGAATCCGCCGCATGGGCCAGCGCCTGCTCGATGGCCGCGATCGCCTCGGGCTTGTCGTCCTCGATCGCGATCGTGCATTCGGTGGCGCCGCAGGCCTGCAGCATCACCCGCGCGCCGAGCACGACGTCCGCAGCCCGCTCGCGCATCAGCGCATCGTCGCAGCAGATCCACGGCTCGCACTCGGCGCCGTTCAGTACCAGCTGCCCGGCGGATTGCGTCCTGGCCGCAGCGATCTTCGCGTGCGCCGGAAACGCTGCGCCGCCGAGGCCGCCGATTCCGGCGGCGCGGGTCCGTTCCAGCAACTGGTCGACCGGCATCGTTTCCCAAGCCAGCGGTGCGGCCGCTGGTACCGGCTCGTCGGAGCCGTCGCCATCGATCAGCACACACAGGCCGATGGCGGCGGGGCCGGGAATCGGCCGCAGCTCGAGCGCGCGTACCACGCCCGCAATCGGCGCGTGGACATCGACCGCGACGTCGCTGGTTGCGCGTCCGATCGTCATACCGATGCAGACGCGATCGCCGGCGGCAACCACCGGCTCGGCCGCCCGGCCATTGCCCTGGTCCATCGAGACGATGACGTGGCGCGGCGGAGGCAGGATGCGCAACGGCCGCTGCATTGGTACCGACTTCGAGGGCGGCAGCCGCAATCCGGCCGGAAAACTGCGGCGCGCGGTCACCCCGGGGTTCCTATGCCGCCCGCCGGCTGCGGGACGATGCGGTCGCCGCGGATGGCGCGCGCAACTCGATGCAGTCGACGGGACAGGGCGGCAGGCAGAGTTCGCAGCCGGTGCACTGGCGCTCGATCACCGTGTGCATGAACCGCGGCGCGCCGACGATCGCATCGACGGGGCAGGCCGGCAGGCAAAGCGCGCAGCCGATGCAGCGCTCCTCGTCGATCACGGCGACGAGGCGCGGCTTCGTGACGCCGAATTCCGTGTTCAGCGGGCGCGGCTCGCGACCCAGCATCTCTGCGAGCGCCAGCACCGTGGCGTCGCCACCCGGAGGGCACTGGTCGATCCCGGCCTTACCGCGCGCGATCGCCTCGGCGTACGGACGGCAGCCGGGGTAACGGCACTGGCCGCACTGCGTCTGTGGCAGCAGTGCGTCGATGCGCTCGATGAGCGGGTCTGCGTTCGGCCGCAGGCGAGTGGCCGCGAGCCCGAGTGCGACGCCGATCGCCGTGGCAAGCCCGGCCGCCACTGCGATCGCCTCGACAATGCTGGACGGATTCATCGTGCGCCGAGCCCGGTGAATCCCATGAAGGCAAGCGCCATCAGACCTGCCGTGACGAGCGCGATCGGTGCGCCGCGAAAGGCCGCGGGCACGTCGCCCGTGTCGAGGCGCTCGCGAAGCGCCGCGAACAACAGCAGTGCGAGGCCGAAGCCCGCAGCCGCCGAGGCGCCGAACACCAGTGACTCGACGAATCCGTGCCGGCGATCGAGATTCAGCAGCGCGACGCCGAGCACGGCGCAGTTGGTGGTGATCAGCGGCAGGAACACGCCGAGCAGTTCGTGCAGCAGCGGACTCGTCGCGCGTACGACGATCTCGGTCAGCTGCACGACGGCGGCGATCAGCAGGATGAACACGAGCGTACGCAGGTACTCGAGCCCGAGCGGCTCGAGCAGCCAGTGATACGCCGAGTAGCTCAGCCCGGAAGCGAGCGTGAGCACGAACAGCGTCGCGAGCGCCATGCCTGCCGCCGCCTCGAAGCGGCGACTGACGCCCACGAACGGGCACAGGCCCAGGAAATTCGTCAGGACGAAGTTGTTGACGAGACTTGCACCGAGCGCGAGCAGCAGCAGGTCCGTCATTGCAGCGGTGACCAGCGATTGGCGGTGGGCAGTCGGTCCGGGAAGCTACTTCACCTTCATGCCGGGCTCGGCGCCGGAGTCCGGGCCCAGCAGGAAGACGTCCTTGCCGCCCGGGCCTGCTGCCAGCACCATTCCTTCCGAGACGCCGAAGCGCATCTTGCGCGGCTCGAGGTTCGCGACGACGACCGTCAGCCGACCCACCAGCTGCTCCGGAGCATACGCCTGGCGGATGCCGGCGAACACGTTGCGGCGCTCGCCGCCCAGGTCCACGGTGAGCCTGAGCAGCTTGTCGGCGCCCTCGACGAGATCGGCGGCAACGATCCGCGCGACGCGCAGGTCGACGCGACCGAAGTCCTCGATCGAGATGGCAGGCAGCGCCGGTACGGCGGGCGTCGGCGCGGCGGTCGGCGCAGTGGTGGCCTGGCCCGGCTTTGCGGGTGCCTCCGTCGGCTTCAGGTTCTCGGCCGATGCAGACACCAGTGCCTTCGTGGCGGTCGGGTCGACACGCGTCGCAAGTGGCTCGTAGGCGCCGATCACGTTGCCGAGCATCGGCTGCGCGAGGTCCGTCCACTGCTGCGCTTCGAGCCCGAGGAACTTCTCGGCACCGGCAGCGAGCCGCGGCATGATCGGCTTCAGGTACAGCACCAGCACCCGGAACAGGTTCAGGCCCTCGGTGCACACGCCCTGGACTTCGGCGGCCCGCGCCGGATCCTTCGCCATCAGCCACGGCTTTTGCTGGTCGATGTAGAGGTTCGCGCGGTCAGTGAGCAGCATCACTTCGCGGACGACGCGCGCCAGGTCGCGACCCTCGTAGGCGTCGGCGATGCTGTCCGCGGCCGCGGCGAACGAGTCGTACAAGGCAGGGTCGGGCAGTCGGTCCGCGAGGCGGCCCGCCGACCCGCGCGCGATGAATCCTGCGCACCGACTGGCGATGTTCACGAGCTTGCCGACGATGTCCGAGTTCACCTTGGCGACGAAGTCGTCGAGGTTCAGGTCGAGGTCGTCGACGCCATCGCCGAGGCGCGATGCGAAGAAGTAGCGCAGGTATTCGGCCGGCAGATGCTCGAGCCAGCTGCGCGCCGTGATGAAGGTGCCGCGCGACTTCGACATCTTCTGGCCGTTCACGGTCAGGAATCCGTGCACGAACACGGACGTCGGCGGCCGGTATCCGGCGCCGTGCAGCACGGCGGGCCAGAACAGCGTGTGGAAATACACGATGTCCTTGCCGATGAAGTGATAGACCTCGGCGTCGCTGTCCGCTTTCCAATAACGGTCGAAGTCGAGCCCGGTGCGCCTGCAGTAGTTCAGGAAACTGCCGAGGTAGCCGATCGGCGCGTCGAGCCAGACGTAGAAGTACTTGCCCTGCTCGCCGGGGATTTCGAAGCCGAAATACGGTTCGTCGCGCGAGATGTCCCAGTCGCGCAGTCCCGCCGAGAACCACTCGCCGAGCTTCGCGGTCACGGCCGGCTGCAGGCGCCCCTCGGCGCTGGTCCAGTCGCGCAGCATCGGCTCGAAGTCGCCGAGCCTGAAGAACAGGTGCTCGGAATCGCGCTGGATCGGGGGCGTGCCGCTCACGACCGACACCGCGTCCTTCAGGTCCGCCGGCGTGTAAGTCGCGCCGCAGTTCTCGCAACTGTCGCCGTACTGGTCGAGCGCCCCGCAGCGCGGGCAGGTGCCGCGCACGTAGCGGTCCGGCAGGAACATCTTCGCCTGCTCGTCGTACGCCTGGCGGATCGTCTCGCGGCGGATGTGCCCGCCGTCGACGAGCCGACGGTACACCGACTCGGTGACCTCGCGGCTCTCGGGCGAGTGCGTGGTGTGGAAGTTGTCGTAGGAGATGTCGAACCCGCCGAAGTCGCGCCGTTGCTCGGCGCCCACGCGCTCGATCAGTTCCTCGGGCGTGATGCCCTCCTGGCGTGCCTTCAGCATGATCGGCGTGCCGTGCGCGTCGCTGGCGCACATGAACAGGCAGTCGTGGCCGCGCAGGCGCTGGAATCGCACCCAGATGTCCGTCTGCACGTGCTCGACCATGTGGCCGAGGTGCGGCGCGCCGTTCGCGTAGGGCAGCGCGCAGGTGACGAGGATGGTGCGGCGGTTCGGTCTGGTCATTGGGCGTCGGCTGGAGGGCAGGGCGCGCAATTATGCCACGCGCAGGGGGCGCCCCGGCGCGGCGCAAGCACGTTCCGGCGGGATCAGCCGACGTCCTTGTACTGCTCGAAGCGCTGCTTGTTGATGGACTTCTCGTAGGCCGAGCGGCCCGTGATCAACCCCTTGTCCAGCAGTTCCTGGATCGCCGAGTCCATCGTGCGCATGCCGAACTGGGCGCCGCTCTGCATCGTGTTCTCGAGCTGGTCGAGCTTGCCCTGCCGGATCAGGTTGGACACCGCCGGCGTGTTGATCAGCACTTCGAGCGCCGCCACGCGCCCGCGCTTGTCGCTCCGCGGGACCAGCTGTTGCGACACGACGCCGCGCAGCGACGTGGACAGCATCGTACGGACGTGGGACTGCTTGTCGGACGGAAACGCGTTCACGATCCGGTCGACAGTGGCCGCCGCGCCGTTCGTATGCAGCGTGCCCATCACCAGGATGCCCATTTCCGCGGCCGTGACCGCGATGCTCATCGTCTCGAGGTCGCGCAACTCGCCCACCAGCACGACGTCGGGATCCTCGCGCAATGCCGAGTGCAGCGCCTCGGCGAAGCCCGTCGTGTGGATGCCCACCTCGCGCTGGCTCACCAGGCAGTTCCTGCGCGGGTGCACGAACTCGATCGGGTCCTCGATCGTGAGGATGTGTCCCTTCACCCGCGCGTTGATGTCGTCGATCATCGCGGCCAGCGTCGTCGACTTGCCCGAGCCGGTCTTGCCGGTCACCAGGATCAGTCCGTTGTTCGTCCGGCACAGGCTGCGCACGGATTCCGGCATGTTCAGCTGCTCGAGCGTGAGCGCCTTGGACGGGATGGCCCGGAACACGGCACCGAGTCCGCCGAGGTGGCGGAACACGTTGACGCGGAACCGCGACACGCCGGGAATCATGTAGGCGAAGTCGGCGCCGTCCTTTTCCTCGAGGCGCTGCATCGCGCGGCGGGTCATGATCTCGTGGAGGAGTTCGCGCACCTTGTCCCTGTCCAGCTTCTCCTCGCGCAGCGACTGCAACTCGCCATAGAGCCGGATCCGCGGCGGGTCCCCGGCGACGAAGTGCAGGTCCGAGCCGTTGCGGGCGAGCACCTCGCGCAGGTACTCGTCGATGCGGCGCGGCTGTGCTTCGGCCAGTGTCGCCGTTGCCGAGCCGATCGCCTGGCTCGCGCCCCCGGTGCCGGTTTCCGGCGTGGATTCCGTACTCACGACACGCCCTGCGTGACGTCGGCCTTCAGGATCGCCGTGCCGTCCTGGATGTAGCGCGTGAACGGCCGCTTGTCCTGGGCGTACGTGAACGCATCCTCGGGATCGATCTCGCGCGCCTGGATCGCCGCGAGCAGCGCCTGGTCCATCGTCTGCATGCCAGAGTCGCGGCCGGTCTGCAGCTGCGACGGGATCATGTGCGACTGGTCGGTCATCACCAGCTTGCCGATCGCCCGGTTCATCACCATGACTTCGCAGACGGCCCGGCGGCCGCGCAGGTCCGGCGTGCGCACCAGCACCTGCGTCAGGACGCCGATCAGGCTCTGCGACAGGAAGCTCTTGGTCTGCTCGCGCTCCTCGGCGGGCAGCGCGTCAACGACGCGGTCGATGGTCTTCACCGCGCTCGTCGTGTGCAGCGTGCCGAGCACCAGGTGCCCCGTCTCGGCCGCGGTCATCGCCCAGCGCACCGTGTCCGCGTCGCGCAACTCGCCGACCAGGATCACGTCCGGGTCCTCGCGCATCGCGGCGCGCACGCCCTCGGAGAACGACGGCAGGTGAGTGTGCAGCTCGCGCTGGATCACCTGCGACAGCTTGCTGCGGTGCACGAACTCGATCGGGTCCTCGAGGCTGACGATGTTGAGGCGGCGAGTCTGGTTCAGGTGGTCGATCATCGCCGCGAGCGTGGTCGACTTGCCGGTGCCCGTCGACCCAGTCACGAGCACCATGCCCTGGTGGTAGTCGCAGAACTTCCGCACGATCAGCGGCAGGTGCAGCGATTCGAGGCCTGGCACGTCACTCGGGATCGCGCGGAACACGGCGCCCACCCCGGAGTCCTTGCGGAACACGTTGACGCGGAAGCGGCTGCCTTCGCCGGAAACATACGAGAAATCGATGTCGTGCCCCTTGCTGAACATGTCCTTCTGGGAGTTCGACAGGATCTCGGTCACGTAGCTCTCGAGCTCGGCCTCGGCGAGGTTGCGGAACTTGATCGGCATCAGGTCGCCGTTCATCCGCAGCATCGGCGGCACGCCGACCGCGAGGTGCACGTCGGAGCAGCCCTGCGCCGCGCCGAGCTTCAGGAATGCGTCGATGCGTGCCATGGCTCTGCGTTCCTCAGAGGTAGCGCTCGAGGGCGGAGCGCATTTCGTCCATGCTCTGGAAGCGGCGCGCCTTGTCGACCGCCATCGCCTTCATGACGATCTCGGAGAGACCCGGCGGGACGGCGGGGTTGACCTCGACCGGCGCCCTGGCCTTGCCCTGCACGTGCTGGTACATCACCGCCATGTGGTCGCCGCGATGGTACGGCGGCTCGCCGGTCAGCATCTCGTAGAGGATCACGCCCAGGCTGTAGACGTCGGCGCGCTCGTCGACCTTCTTGCCCAGGATCTGCTCCGGGGCCATGTACTTCGGCGAGCCGATCACATAGCCGGTCTTGGTGAGCTGAGTGTCGCCCTGGTGCTGGGCCGCGGCCACGCCGAAGTCCACGATCTTCACGAGCCCGTCCTCGTCGATCAGCACGTTCGCGGGCTTCAGGTCGCGGTGGATGATGCCCGACTGGTGCGCGACCGCCATGCCGGTCGCGATGTCCGTCGCGTAGCGCACCGCCTTCGGCAGCGGCAGCGGCTTGTCGTTCACCTCGTTACCGAGCGTGTGCGACGGGAAGTACTCCATCGAGATCGCGTAGTTGCCGCGGATGAACAGGAAGTCGTAGATGCGGATGACGTTGCGGTGCGTGATCTTGCGCGAGTAGCGCAACTCGTGCACGAACCGCTTCATCATCTCCTCGTCCTGCGAGACGTTCGGGTTCAGGAACTTGAGGACCAGCTGTTCGTCCACCACCGTGTCCTCCATCAGGAGCACGGTGCCGAAGGCGCCCTTGCCGATCTTCTTCACGTACTTGTAGCGGCCCTCGAGTACGTCGCCCGTCTTCAGCGTCGAGATGTCGAGTCGCTGCTGCTCGCGCGACTGGCGGATGATGGTGTCGATGTCGGCGCGCTCGACGAGCAGCGTCCGCGACGGCTCCGCCATCCGGGCCGCGCCGTCGCGCACCGCGACCGCGCTGCTCGAGAAGCGGCTGTCGAGGTCCTCGACCGCACGCAGCGCGGCATGGCTCACGGTCGGGTCGGCGCCCAGCGCCCCGACGCCCTCGAGCTTGGCCCGCACGCCATCCGCGGAGCGGTCGTCGGCGAGGCGCGTGAGGGCACTGATGGTCTCGAGCCTGACCTCCTTCGCGGGATTGTCGAGCAGCGGCAGCAGCCGCAGCACGTTCGACGCATCGCCGAGCTTGCCGATCGCCCGCACCACGGTCGGCAGCGAGCGGTCGTCGGCATTGTCGAGCATCGAAAGCAGCGCCGGCAGCGCTGCGCGGCTGCCGATTTCAGCCAGGGCATCGACGGCCCGCTCGCGGACCCACCAGTCGGCGTCATGGGTCGCCTCGATCAGGTAGTCGACCGCTCGCTCGTCCTTGGTCTGGTTCAGGATCTCGATGGCCGCGCGCCGGACGTCCTCGTCCTGGTCGCGGATCAGCTCGAGCGACGCCTCGATCACGCGCGGGCCGCCGATCTTCGCGAGTGCGTCCGCGGCGCGGCTCCGCACCCACCAGTCGTCGTCCTTGATGGACTGCAGCAGGAACTTCACGTGCGCCGGCGTGCCGATCTCGTTCAGCACTTCGACGGCCGCCCGGCGTGCCGCCTCGTTCTCGTCCTTCAGCACCTTGACGAGGTGCAGCATCGTGTCCGGGTGGTTGGCGCGCACGACCGCGTCGATCGCCTTCTGCTGGGTCTCGACGTCCGGGTCGCGCAGCACCTCGCAGAGCAGGCTCGGGTCCGCGTTGCCGTCGAGACGGGCGAGCGCATTCAGCACGGCCTGGCGGATGAACTTGTTCGGGTCCTTCAGCTGCGCCTGCAGCGCCGCGGCGACGTCCGGGCGGTTGAACCGCGTCAGGATGCTGATGATGTGCGTGCGGGCAATCGGGTCCTTGCCCTCGAGGCGGCTGACGAGTTCGGGCACCAGCGATTCGTCCGCGATCTCGCTGATGATGCGGAACAGCGCGGCCTTCTCAGTCGGTTCCTGGTTGTAGGCCCGGGTGAGCAGGTCGCGGGCGCTGAGCCGTGATTTCTGCGCGCCGAGCACGCTCACGATCGGGCCGCGCGGCATCTTCGGGTCGTCGAGCAGCGGCAGCAGCAGCTGCGGTGTATAGCCGCGTGCCGCGGAGAGCGCCGCAACCAGCGCGGAAGATGTCCGCTGGTTGCCGTCGGCGAGCCCCGCGATCACGATCGACAGCGACTTGTTGTCGATCAGCGACGCAAGCACCTCCACGAAGCCGGCGGTCTCCTGCCGGTCCGCATTTGCGAGCGCGTCGACGATGCGCGGTATGGCCGACGGCCCGAGCTTGCTGAGCTTTTCGAGCGACTTACCCGCGTCGGCGCCGCTGCCGTCGCCCGCGGCCTTGATGTCCGCGATCAGTCTGTCCGCCCGGAGGTTGGTTAGGAAACTCATGGACAAGAATCGACGACTGGCTGTCTGCGCCTCGCGCTGTTGCTGACTAAGTCAAAGACGGACCGGTACCGCAGGGCCGTGGCGACCGCGCGGAGTATGCCATGCGGGACGCAGCCTGCCGCGACCGGCCAGACCGCGCGGCCGGTGGCCGGTTTCCGCTACAATCGAACGTTCACGGCACATGCCTCTACCCCTGCAATCCGGCTGCTCCAGATGACTGACGATCGCACCCGCGAAGCCCGCCTGCTGGTTGGGAATTATGTCGAACCCCACCTCGGGATGCCTCTGGGCGACGCCAAAGCTGTGAAGTCCGTCAGGTTGGAGGGCGGGGAGGTCCGGATTGACGTCGAACTGGGCTTCCCGCTGGCCCGGGCCAGGGCGGAGCTCGAGGCCACCCTCCAGGGCCTGCTCGACGGGCAGGCGGGCGTCGGGCCCAGCCGGGTCTCGGTCGGCTGGAAGATCGCGAGCCACGCGGTCCAGGGCGGCCTGCAGCCCCTGCCGGGCATCGGCAACGTCGTGGCGGTGGCCTCGGGCAAGGGCGGCGTCGGCAAGTCCACGACGGCCGTGAACCTTGCGCTTGCGCTGGCACTCGACGGCGCGCGCGTCGGGCTGCTCGATGCCGACATCTACGGCCCGAGCCAGCCAAGGATGATGGGGCTCGCCGGCGTGCGGCCGGTTTCGCGCGACGGCAAGCGCATCGACCCGCTCGAGGCCCACGGCGTCAAGGTCATGTCGATCGGCTTCCTCATCGAGGAAGAGCAGCCGATGGTGTGGCGCGGGCCGATGGTCACGCAGGCGCTGACCCAGCTGCTTTCGGACACGAACTGGGGCGAACTCGATTACCTGGTCGTCGACATGCCGCCGGGAACCGGCGACATCCAGCTGACGCTGGCGCAGCGCGTGCCTGTGAGCGGAGCCGTGGTCGTGACGACGCCGCAGGACATCGCGCTGCTCGACGCGCGCAAGGGCTTGCAGATGTTCCGCAAGGTCTCCGTGCCGGTGCTCGGCATCGTCGAGAACATGGCGACGCACGTCTGCTCGAAGTGCGGGCACGAGGAGCCGATCTTCGGCAGCGGCGGCGGCGCGCGCATGGCGGAGCAGTACGGCGTGAGCCTGCTCGCGAGCCTGCCGCTCGACATCCGTATCCGCGAGGAGACCGACGGCGGCAGGCCAACGGTGGTGGCCGACCCCGACGGCCCGATCGGCCGCGCCTATCTCGAGATGGCGCGCAACACGTCCGCACGCCTTTCGCTGTCCGCGACCGCGGGCAGCGCTTCACCCAAGATCACCGTCGAGGACACCTGAGCGTGAGCATCAAGTCCGACCGCTGGATTCGTCGCATGGCCGAGGGCCACGGCATGATCGAACCCTTCGAGCCCGGGCAGGTCCGCGTGGCCAACGGCCAGCGCATCGTCTCGTACGGCACGTCGAGCTACGGTTACGACGTGCGCTGCGCCGCCGAGTTCAAGATCTTCACGAACATCAACTGCACGATCGTGGACCCGAAGGACTTCGACCGCGGCTCGTTCGTGGACTTCGCCGGCGAGGTCTGCCTGATCCCGCCGAACTCGTTCGCACTTGCGCGCACGGTCGAGTACTTCCGCATCCCCCGCAACGTGCTCACCATCTGCCTCGGCAAGTCCACATACGCCCGCTGCGGCATCATCGTCAACGTCACGCCGCTCGAGCCCGAGTGGGAAGGGCACGTCACGCTCGAGTTCTCGAACACGACGCCATTGCCCGCGAAGATCTACGCGAACGAGGGCGTCGCGCAGATGCTGTTCTTCGAGTCGGACGAGGTCTGCGAAGTGTCCTACCGGGACCGCGGCGGCAAGTACATGGGCCAGAAGGGCGTCACCCTGCCGAAAGCGTGAGGCGCCGTTACCGCTCGAGCGCGACCAGCTTCATCTGCACGTCCGGGTTGCCCTTGTTGTACTGGATCGCCTGCACCGGGACGTAGCCGAGCTGGGGGGCGTGCCAAACGCGGTTGACGCGCTTCGAGCCGTCGCGCTGGCTCGCCCAGATCACGGTCTCGAACTGGCCGTAGGGCGTGACGACGGTGGCGCGGCCCTCGGGCCAGTACCTGTATTCCTCGAGCCGGGCGCCGTTCTGGATCCGGAACATCTTCGGCTCGCGGCCGGCCGCGAGTTCCATGATCATCGCCATCTGCACCGAGGTGCTGTCCTGCGTGCCGGGCTGCAACGGCAGGTCGAACGGCTTGCCCTTCGACTCGCCACGCACGTGCCCGGCGGACCAGTCGAACTCCATCCTGAGGTCCTTGGGGCGCTCGCCCGAACTCTCCTCGATGCCGTCGTCGAAGACGAGCGTCAACGGACGCATCTGCCCCTGGAACATCTCCATCGTGCTGCGCTGGCGGGCGTCGGGACTGACGGCGACGCGGGCGAGGATGTTCGGAAAAGCACGTGATTCGTACAGCCATTGACCGGGCGCAGAGCCGCGGCGCAGCGTGCTTTCGATCTGGCCGCCGCTGATGCTGCGGTAGCTCACCTGGTAGCGTGCCTTGTAGGGCACGAGGCCTGCGGCTGTCGTTGCCTTGGCGTCAGCAGCGTGAACGGCGCTGGCAGGCGCGATGGCCGCCGCGAGGAACGCCAGGAGCACCAGCGCGAGCGAGGCGACGCTGCGGCTAAACCGGGATTTCATCTGCAGCCTCGATGACGACCGGTGCATCGAGGCGGCGGCCGTCGAGGCGGGCGGCGCCGTCGACGTAGCGCAGACGACCGGCGGCAAACCAGCCGATCGCCGCCGGATAAATCCTGTGCTCCTGCTCGAGTACTCGTGCGGCAAGCGTCACCTCGTCGTCGCCGTCCCGGACCGGGACCCGTGCCTGTAAGACCACCGGACCGCCGTCGAGTTCGCGCGTGACGAAATGGACGCTGGCACCGTGCTCGCTCTCGGCGGCCTCGAGCACGCGGCGGTGCGTGTGCAGGCCGCGGTGACGAGGCAGCAGCGACGGGTGGATGTTGACCATTCGGCCCACGAACCTGTCGACGAACGCGGGACCCAGGATGCGCATGAATCCCGCCAGCACCACGAGCCCTGGCTCGAAGCTCGACACGAGCACACCGAGCGCCTGGTCGTAGCGCTCACGATCCGCAAACCCATTCGGCGACAGCGCGACGCAGTGCACGCCCATGCGGCGCGCCCATTCGAGGCCCGCTGCGTCGGCGCGATCGCTCACCACGGCGCGGATCTCGATCGGCAGGCGGCCCGCCTGCGCTTCCGTCACCAGCACACGCAGGTTGCTGCCTCGCCCGGAAATCAGCACGACAACCGGCAATCGATCGCCGGCGGCGCTCATCGCTCGATCACGACCCCGCGTCCACCGCGACGCATTTCGCCCACGATCACAGCCTGCTCGCCGCCGCGGCGCAGTATCTCGAGCGCGCGGTCCGCATCGGAGGGCGCGACGCAGATCGTCATGCCGAGGCCACAGTTGAACGTGCGGTGCATCTCGTCGCGCTCGATGTTGCCGGCCTGCTGCAGCCAGTCGAATACTGCCGGCCGCGTCCAGCTCTTCTCGTCGATCACTGCCTCGAGGCCATCCGGCAGCACGCGCGGGATGTTGCCGGTCGGGCCACCGCCGGTGATGTGCGCCACCGAGTGCACGGGCAGTGCGGCGAGCAGGGCCAGCACGGACTTGACGTAGATGCGCGTCGGCGCGAGCAGCCGGTCGTACAGCTTTTGCCCGTCGAGCATCGTCGCCGGCCCCGCGCCGCTCATCGCGAGCAGCCTGCGGATCAGCGAGTAACCGTTCGAGTGCGGCCCGGAGGAGGCGAGGCCGATGATCACGTCCCCTGCGCGCGTCTGCGAGCCGTCGATGATGCGGTCCTTCTCGACCAGGCCCACGCAGAAACCGGCAAGGTCGTAGTCGCCCGCGGCGTACATGCCTGGCATCTCCGCCGTCTCGCCGCCCACCAGCGCGCAGCCGGCCTGCAGGCAGCCTTCGACGATGCCCTTGATCACGCTCTCGGCGACCGGGACTTCGAGCTTGCCGGTGGCGTAGTAATCGAGGAAGAAGATCGGCTCGGCGCCCTGCACGACCACGTCGTTGGCGCACATGGCCACCAGGTCGATACCGATCGTGTCGTGCCGGCCGGTCTCGATCGCGAGCCGGAGCTTGGTGCCGACGCCGTCCGTGCCCGACACCATGACCGGCTGCCGGTAACGGTCCAACGGCACCTCGACCAGTGCGCCGAAGCCGCCCAGCCCGCCGAGGACCTCGGGCCGCATCGACCGCTTCACTGCGGGCTTGATCCGCTCGACGAGCTCGTCGCCCGCGTCGATGTCGACACCGGCATCGCGATAGGTAGTGGTCATTTTTCCGGACATGGGGATCTCCCGCGGGCAGGACTGCCCCGGGGTTTGGATTCGAGGCTGTGGTATTTTACACGTGCGCCGGCAGCGCCGAACTTTCTACGGACCCATGCGCAATATCACAAGAAACGTCAGGATCGACGTGCCGGCCCTTGCGGCGCTGGCCATCTTCCTCGTCCTCGCGCTGCCGCTAAGGGCAGTTGCGGACGTGTCCATTTACCAGTCCCTGGTACAGATGAAGGGCGCTTCGGCCGCCGACAAGGCGGACGCTTTCGCCGAGGCCCTGCGGACAACCGTCGTGCGGGCGTCGGGGCGTCGCGATGCGGGCTCAAACCCGGTGATCGCGGCCGCGGCTGCCGACCCGGACCGCTACGTCCAGCAGTATTCGACGACGCCCGACCGGTACCTCAAGGTCGGCTTCAATGCCCAGGCGATCGAACGTCTGCTGCAACAGGCCGGGCTGCCACTGTGGCCCCTCGAGCGGCTGGTCACCCAGGTGCTGCTTGTCGTGCCTGCGGCGGGCGGAGGCGCGCGCGCCATCGTGGATGGAGATCGCGTACCCGAAAAGGCCGAGGTCGAGCGGGTGGCCCAGGCCCGCGGGCTGCCGATTTCCTGGCCGCGCGGGACGGTGAGCGCCGCGAGCGTGCGATCCACCGTCACGAGCAGCGGCTCGAACGCACCAGGCGACAAGAACTTCCGGCCCGTGCTGGCCGGCATCGGGACGGGCGCAGCGGTGAACTGGCGCTTCACTCAGCCCGGCCAGTCCGCGTCGGCGGCCGGATCGGTCGAGGACGGCGTCAACCTGGCGGCCGATTCGCTGGCGGCGCGGTACGCTCCGCCGTCTACGCGTGGCACGTCATCGTTGGACGTGCGCGTCGGCGGCATAGAGGGTGTCCGGGCCTATGCGGGGCTGCTCGAGTACCTGCGGTCGCTCAGTCTCGTGCGGGACATCCAGGTGCAGGAGATGACCGACGGCGTGGTCACGCTGCAGCTCGCGGTGCGTGGCGACCTCGAGCTGCTGCGTCGCATCGTGGCGATGGACGAGAAGCTGCAGGCTGCGACTCCTGCGACGGCCGAGGAGGGCGGCAGCGCGGTCGATTTCACGTACCAGCCATGAGCCTTAGGTTCCTGCCCAACCTGCTCTGCATCTTCCGGATGCTGCTGGTGTATCCGACGGCCCACGGCATCCTCCAGGGCCACTACTCGGCGGTGCTCGCGCTGTTCCTGGTCGCGGCGTTCACGGACGGACTCGACGGCTTTCTCGCCAAGCGTTTCGACTGGTCCAGCGAGCTCGGCAAGCACCTCGACCCGCTCGCGGACAAGATGCTGATGGTGAGCGTGTTCGTGTGCCTGAGCGTGGCCGGGCTCGCCCCCTGGTGGCTTACGGCGATCGTGCTGCTGCGCGACGTCGTGATCATCGTCGGCGCGATCGTCTACCGCACCCTGTTCGGGGCGCTGCACGGCCAGCCCACGCTGCCGAGCAAGTTCAATACGCTGTGCCAGATCGCGTTCTGCCTGGCGGTGATCTCGAAGGCCGCCTACGGCTGGCCCACCGAGCCGTTCATCGTGGCCGCGGGTGCGCTCGCGCTGGTGACGACCACGGTGAGCGGCATCGACTACGTGATGACCTATTCCCGGCGTGCGGCAGTCGCGGCTCGCGCGCGTCACCGCGCGGCGAGCTGACCGGCATGGAACAGTTGCCACTCGCGGTCCGGTTGCGGGACACGGCGCGCCTTGCGAGCTTCGTGCCCGGGCGCAACCGGGAGGCATTCGAGCTGATCGCGGCCGGACCACGCGCCGTGCCACGGGTCCTCTGGCTCTGGGGCCGGCCCGGCACCGGCAAGACGCACCTGCTGCAGGCGGCCTGCGCGGCGGCGGCGGAGAGCGGCGGTTCGGCGAGTTACGTCGACCTTGCCGCGGCCGCACCGGGCTGGCTCGATGGTTGCGAGAACCTCGACCTGGTCTGCCTCGATGGTCTGGAGGCCGTGGCCCCCGATCCGAACTGGAACGAGGCGATCTTCCGCCTGTACACGCTGATGCAGGATGGTGCGACGCGGCTCTGCGTGACCACGACCGCACCGCCTGCGAGCGTCGAGTTCCAGCTGCCGGACCTGCGCTCGCGACTGCTGGCCGCGTCGGTGCACCAGTTGCATGAACTCGACGAAACGGAACAGGCCGAGGCGCTGCGACGGCGCGCGGACCGGCGCGGGCTCGAGCTGTCCCAGGAGGGGGCGCTGTACCTGGTGCATCGACTGCCGCGCGACATGCGCTCACTGTGCGAGGTGCTCGACCGGCTCGACGAGGCCTCGCTTGCGGCGCAGCGCAGGCTGACCGTGCCGTTCCTGCGCGCCGCGCTCGAGGCTCAGGGACTCGGCTCGGCCTGAGTTCCCGCTCCTGGTCGCGTCGCGCGGAGATACACGACCAGCGCGACGAAGTGAGCAAGGCTCGCGAACAGGATGGCTGCAGCGGCCACCCTCACGGCCGGATTCGCGACGGCCTCGGTGACACCATAGACGAAGTACGGTGCGACGCAGAGCGTGGCCCATGCGTGCGTGCGCCGGTCGCCACGCAGCAGGCCTCGCAACGGCAGCAGCCACGGAATGAATAGCCCGGCCGTTACGAGCGCATTTGCCGGTGAGGCGGCGGAGAGCACGGTGGCGCCCACGCAGAGCCCGAGCAGGATCCATGTGCCCAATACCCAGCGCCGGGCGAGCCGGTTGGCTGGTTCGTCTGCCGCGGTCATCGGTCAGCGCCCAGCGCGAGCCATGGCCACCGCAACTTCCGTGACGCGCTTGCCGAGCAGCTGCGCGAGCTCGCGCTCGTCGTCGCTCAATCGCGGATCGCCGCGGGTCGCGGCGAAGTGGCTCGCGCCATAAGGCGTGCCGCCCGTGCGCGTGCGGTTCATCGCTTCCGCGGTGAACGGCAGTCCGACGATGTACATGCCGTGATGCAGCAGCGGGACCATCATCGTCAGCAGCGTCGATTCCTGCCCGCCGTGCAGCGAGGCCGTCGAAGTGAAGACGCCTGCCGGCTTGCGGTCGAGCGCGCCGTTCAGCCACAGCGAGCTCGTGCCGTCGAGGAAGTATTTCAATGGCGCCGCCATGTTTCCGAAGCGGGTCGGGCTGCCGAGCACCAGCCCGTCGCACGCACGCAGGTCGTCGTGCGTGGCATAGGGCGGCCCGGAATCGGGCACGGCGGGTTCCGTAGCCTCGGCGACGGTCGATACGGCCGGCACGGTCCTGAGCCGGGCGCTTGCACCGGGCACGGCCTCGACGCCACGGACCACTTGCCGCGCGAGCTCGGCCGTGGCGCCATGCCGCGAGTAATAGAGCACCAGCACTTCGGTCATGCGCGAGATTCCCTGATTGACGGCGAGGCGCCGGGCTGTGGCCGCCGGATTCTAGGGCGGCCAACCTTGACGGTACAGGGTGCACTTGTTAGCGTGAATTCGATCCTCAGGCCCGCAACATGCCTTTCCCACGTCGCCTCCAGCTCCCGATCCTGCTGTTTGCATTGCTCGCCGCGATGCAGCTTGCCGGTTGCGCGGGCGTTCCGGTGCAGGAAATGAGCAATGCCCGCCAGGCTGTGCAGGCAGCACAGAAGGCCGGTGGCGCCAAGTACGCGCCGGAAACAATGGCGGACGCGGAGAAGCTGCTCGCAAGCGCCAAGGCCAACCTGAAGAAGGGCGAGTACCGACCCGCGCGCGACGAGGCCGAGCTGGCCCGCGAGAAGGCGATGGATGCGCGGCGGCAGGCCGAGGCAGCCCGCGCCGCCGAGAAGGCCGAGAAGGCAGAAAAGGCCGGCGAGCCCGACCGAACGGAACCCTGATCTTCCCGTGAGCGAGTGGATTGCGCGCCGTTGTCTGGTTGCCGGGCGCGTGCAGGGAGTCTTTTTCCGCGCGAGTACCCGGCAGACGGCGCTGCAGCTCGGGGTGACGGGTTACGCACGCAACCTGCCGGACGGCAGCGTCGAGGTACTCGCGTGCGGTGCGCCGGACGAGGTGCAACGACTCTGCGAGTGGCTCTGGCAGGGTTCGCCGGCGTCGCACGTGACGTCGGTCGACGTGGAGGTCGTAGCGCCGGGTTCGCTCGGAGCGCGTCCGGCGGGGTTCCGGACCGCCTAGTCGCGCGTCAGTGCTGGTAGCGCCAGCGCGAAATCAGCCGGTCGAGCACCAGGTCGGAGTAGTTCGGCCGGCCGAGGCTGCCGTTGTAGCGCTGCAGCGCGCGCTGGTAGTTGCCCCGTTCCTTGCGCAGGTAGTAGCCGAGGATCGTCGTGCCCATCCGGATGTTGTCCGAGACGTGCACCAGTTGCGAGTTCGTCATGCCGAGCTCGCGCGGCCAGAACGGCATGACCTGCATCAGTCCCACCGCACCGGCGGACGAGACCGCGTAGCGGTCGAAACGGCTCTCGACGTCCATCACCGCGAGCACGAGTTCGGGAGGGATCTCGACGCGGCGCGCCTCGCAGTGCACGTAGTGCAGGATCTGCTCGCGTTCATCCGGGTCCTTGACGTACTGGCCCAGGCGCGGGCCCATGTAGGCAAGCCACACGGTGCGCTCGTACTTGTCCTCGAAGCACTGCGACGGGCTCATCGCGTTGGCGAGCACGCCGCGCAGCTCGGGATCCATCTGCCGGTCGGCGCGGGCCGCCGAGGGCAGCGCGGCGAGCAGGACGAGTCCGGCGAGCGTGAAGGCACGCATTCGATCAGGCGCTCGCGCGGCTCCGGTCGCGCAGGAACTGCACGATCGAGTCGACCGGTACGTCGGCGGCGCCCTCGCCCGAGCGTGGCTTGTATTCCAGTACTCCGCGCTCGAGGCCCTTGTCGCCGACGACGACGCGGTGCGGGATGCCGAGCAACTCGTCATCCGCGAACTTGACGCCCGGGCGTGCGTCGCGGTCGTCGTAAATGACCTCGAGCCCGGCCGCCTGCAGGTCGGAATAGAGGCGCTCCGCGGTTGCGCGGACGCGCTCGGATTTCTGCAGGTTGATCGGGATCAGCGACACTTGGAAGGGTGCGATCGGTTCCGGCCAGACGATGCCGCGCTCATCATTGTTCTGTTCGATCGCGGCCGCTACGACGCGCGTCACACCTATGCCGTAGCAACCCATGAACATCACCACGGATTTGCCCTGTTCGTCGAGCACCGTGGCATTCATCGCCTGGCTGTACTTGCGGCCGAGCTGGAATATGTGGCCCACCTCGATGCCCCGCGCGATGCCGAGCGTGCCGCGGCCCGAGGGGCTCGGGTCGCCGGCCACGACGTTGCGGATGTCCACGCGCTCGGGCTCGGGCAGGTCGCGGCTCCAGTTGACGCCGGTGAGGTGGGCATCGCGCTCGTTGGCGCCGCAGACGAAATCCGCGAGGTGCGCGGCCGAGTGGTCCGCATAGACCTTGAGCTTGAGCCCGATCGGGCCGATGAATCCAGCCTCGCATCCCGCGGACTCGCGCACCTGCTCCGGCGACGCCATCTTGAGCGGCGAGAACACGCCAGGCAGCTTCTGCGCCTTGACTGCGTTCAGCTCGTGGTCGCCACGCACGACGAGCGCCACCACGCCGCCGTCGGTGCCCTCGACCAGCAGTGTCTTCACGCACTTCGCGGCATCGACCTTCAGGAACGCGGTGAGCTCCGCGATCGTGCGGACGTTCGGCGTCGAGACCTTCGCGAGCGCCGCCGTCGCGGCCGCGCGCGCGCCGGCGGGCGGCACCGCCTCCGCCATCTCGAGATTCGCGGCGTACTCGTCGCCGTCGGAGAACGCGATCGCGTCCTCGCCTGAATCGGCCAGCACGTGGAATTCCTGCGACGCGCTGCCGCCGATGCTGCCGGTATCCGCGCGCACGGCACGGAAACGCAGGTTCATGCGCATGAAGATCCGCGAGTACGCGTCGTGCATCGCCTGGTAACCCTGCTCGAGCGACGAGGCATCGAGGTGGAACGAGTACGCGTCCTTCATCGTGAACTCGCGGGCGCGCATCACGCCGAAGCGCGGGCGGATCTCGTCGCGGAACTTCGTCTGGATCTGATAGAAGTTCACCGGCAGCTGCCGGTAGCTCTTCAGCTCGCGCCGCGCCAGGTCGGTGATCACTTCCTCGTGCGTGGGGCCGTAGCAGAACGGCCGGTCGTGCCGGTCGTTGATTCGCAGCAGTTCCGGGCCGAACTGCTCCCAGCGACCCGATTCCTGCCACAACTCGGCGGGCTGCACGGTCGGCATCAGCAGCTCGATCGCGCCTGCCCGGTTCATCTCCTCGCGGACGATGGCCTCGACCTTGCGCAGCACCCGCAGGCCAATCGGCAGCCACGTGTACAAGCCGGCGGCGAGGCGGCGGATCAGGCCGGCGCGCAGCATCAGCTGGTGGCTCACCACCTCGGCGTCCGCGGGGACGTCGCGCAAGGTATTGATCGGATAGGTCGAAAGTCGCATCGGGGGTTCCAGGATCAGGAGCAGGCGGCCGGTAATTCTAGCAGAGGGGCTATTGGAGCCCGATTGCGGCGTCGCGCGTACGTTGTGCGGGCGGCCCGCGCTACCTATCATGCCGCGAGCCAACCGGGTGGGTGCCCATGACGATCGACTCTTCGCCTTCGCCGGACGCTGCCCGGCCTCGCCCCCGCCGCCGCGGCATCTACCTGCTGCCGAACCTGTTCACGACCGCGGTCCTGTTCTCTGGGTTTTACGCGATCGTGGCCGCAACCGACGGCAATTTCGACCGCGCGGGCATCGCGATCTTCGTGGCCATGGTGTGCGACGGGCTCGACGGTCGCATCGCGCGCTGGACGAACACGCAGAGCGAGTTCGGCGCGGAATACGACAGCCTGTCCGACATGGTGGCGTTCGGCGTGGCCCCGGCCGTGGTCGCCTACCAGTGGGGCGTGGCCCGCATCGCGGAGTACGGCTTCGTCTGGGGCCGCATCGGCTGGCTCGCGACGTTTTTCTATGCCGCCTGCGCCGCGTTCCGCCTCGCGCGGTTCAACTCGATGTCGGCCACCGCGGACAAGCGATATTTCGAGGGATTGCCGAGCCCGTCGGGTGCAGCGCTGCTCGCAGGTTTCGTGTGGATGCTGAACGACATGCAGCGCGAGGGATTGCGCGCGCTGGTGCTCGCATTCGTGGTCGCGACGGTGGCGGGCGCGCTGATGGTGAGCCGCTTTCCGTACCTGAGCGGCAAGGATTTCAACCTGAACCGGCGCATCCCGTTCGCGTTCCTGCTGCTGGTACCGGTCGGCTTCATGCTGGTCGGCTCGAGCCCGCCCGAGATGCTGTTCGGGCTGTTCGGGCTTTACGCGCTGTCCGGGCCGCTCTACTGGGCCTGGCGCAAGTTGTCGCGTAAGCGCCGCGCAGGGCTGGCCAAGTAGCGTCGACGATGTCGATCGATCCGCGGCACGCGGCATATCTCGATGCGATGGGCGTCGACGTCTACGTGCGTCGCGACCAGCCGCGCCCCGTGGCGGTAGTGGCGCCGGAGTCGGTCGCCGCCGCCGCCGGGCGGGTCGTGGCGGCACACACCGCTGCGACAGCTCCCGCGACCGCAATTGCGCCGCCTGCCGGGGACACCGCGACGCTGGATTGGGACGCGCTCCGTGACCGGGTCGCCGCCTGCACGCGCTGCGAGCTGCACGCGACTCGGACGCAGACCGTGTTCGGCGTCGGCAACCGTGCGGCCCGGTGGATGTTCATCGGCGAGGCGCCGGGGGCCGAGGAAGACCGCCAGGGTGAACCTTTCGTCGGTCGCGCGGGTCAACTGCTGACCTCGATGCTGAAGGCGCTGGGCCTGGCCCGCGAAGACGTGTACATCGCCAACGTGCTCAAGTGCCGGCCGCCCGGCAATCGCGACCCGCGTCCGGAGGAGGCGCGGGTCTGTCGCGACTACCTCGAGCGCCAGATCGAGCTCGTGGCACCGACGCTGATCGTGGCCGTCGGACGCATCGCGGCGCAGAACCTGCTCGGGACCGACACGGCGCTCGCACGCCTCAGGGGCCAAGTGCACGCGCTCGGCGAGAGGCGCTGGCCGGTGCTGGTCACGTACCACCCGGCGTACCTGCTCAGGAGCCCCGGCGAGAAACGCAAGGCCTGGCAGGACCTGCTGCTGGCACGCAGCGTCTTCAGCCGGCTGCAGCGCGGCGAACAGGTGCTGTCGTGAGCGCCGCAAACGTCGATCACGAGCAGCATCCGCACCGTCACCTGGTGAAATTCCGCGCGATGGTGCCGATGGACGTGCCTGCGGTGGGTGCCGTCGAGCGGGCGTCCTATCCGTTCCCGTGGAGCGAGGGCATCTTCCGCGACTGCCTCAGGGTCGGGTACCTGTGCCGGGTCGCGGCGATGGAAGGCGAGATCATCGCCTATGGCGTCGTCGCTATGGGCGCGGGCGAAGCGCACATCCTGAACCTGTGCGTGCGCGGCAACGTCCGCAGCCGCGGCGTCGGGCGCCAGATGCTGCTGCTGCTGCTGGAACGTGCCCGGCAGGCGGGAATGACCGACGCGTTCCTCGAGGTCCGGCCCTCGAACCCGCTCGCGATCGCGCTCTACCAGTCGGTCGGATTCGTGCAGGTGGGGCTCCGCAAGGGCTATTACCAGGCGGAGCAGGGTCGCGAGGACGCGCTGGTGCTGAAGCTCGACCTGCGGGACGGCGCCGGGGTGACCGAGCGTCCCTGCTAGAATCGCTCCCCCGAACGCGACCGACCGACCCCGACCGATGACATCCCCACGCGACGAAGTGGCGCGACGCCGCACCTTCGCCATCATTTCCCACCCCGACGCGGGCAAGACCACGCTCACGGAGAAGCTGCTGCTGTTCGGCGGCGCGATCCAGATGGCGGGTACCGTGAAGGGGCGCAAGGCCGCGCGGCACGCGACCTCCGACTGGATGCGGCTCGAGCAGCAGCGCGGCATCTCGGTCACGTCCAGCGTGATGCAGTTCCCGTACCACGGTCGCGTCGTCAACCTGCTCGACACGCCGGGCCACGAGGACTTCTCCGAGGACACTTACCGCACGCTGACGGCGGTCGATTCCGCGCTGATGGTCATCGACTGCGCGAAGGGCGTGGAGGAGCGCACCATCAAGCTGATGGAGGTGTGCCGGTTGCGCGATACGCCGATCATCACGTTCATCAACAAGCTCGACCGCGAGGGCCGCGAGCCGCTCGAGCTGCTGGACGAGATCGAGAAGGTGCTGAAGATCACCTGCGCGCCGATCACGTGGCCGATCGGCATGGGTCGCGACCTGCGCGGCGTGTACCACATGCTCGAGGACCGCATCTACGTTTACCAGGCGGCGGAGAAGGGCCGGGCGGGCACGCACTCGACCATCGACGGCCTCGCGAGCGCGGAGGCCGCGGCGTTCCTCGGCGACCGCGCGCAGGCGTTCCGCGACGAGGTCGACCTCGTGCGCGGGGGCTCGCACCCGTTCGAGCGGGAGGACTACCTCGCGGGGCGGCAGACCCCGGTGTTCTTCGGTTCGGCGATCAACAATTTCGGCGTGACCGAGCTGCTGTCCGCGTTCGTCGACTACGCGCCGTCGCCGCTGCCGCGCGACACGACGACCCGCAAGGTGGACGCTTTCGAGGAGCCGCTCAGCGGATTCGTCTTCAAGATCCAGGCAAACATGGACCCCGGTCACCGCGACCGCATCGCGTTCATGCGCATCTGTTCGGGACGGTACGAGCGCGGCATGCGCTTCTACCACACGCGCCTCGGCAAGGAGATCCGCATCGCCGACGCACTGACGTTCATGGCGGCCGACCGGCAGCACGCCGACGAAGCCTACGCCGGGGACATCATCGGGCTGCACAACCACGGCACGATCAACATCGGCGACACGTTCACCGAGGGCGAGGCGCTGACGTTCACGGGCATCCCCAATTTCGCGCCGGAGATGTTCCGCCGCGTGGTGCTGCGCGATCCGTTGCGCATGAAGGCGCTGCAGAAGGGGCTCGACCAGCTGTGCGAGGAGGGCGCGACGCAGCTCTTTCGCCCGCTGCGCAACAACGACCTGATCCTGGGCGCGGTCGGCCAGCTGCAGTTCGACGTGGTGGCTTTCCGCCTGCAGGACGAATATGGCGTGCAGGCGACGTGGGATGCGGTCAACGTCTACACGGCGCGCTGGATTTACTGTGCGGACCCGAAGAAGCTTGCCGAGTTCCGCAGCAAGGCGCACGACAACCTCTCGCTCGATCACTCCGGGGCGCTGGTGTACCTGGCACCGACCCGCGTGAACCTGGCGCTGACCGAGGAGCGCTGGCCGGACGTCACGTTCAGGGAGACGCGTGAGCACCTCGCGTCCGCCGCGTAGCGTCCTCGCGCGGCGTCCGGTCGTCGCCTGGGCCCTGTACGACTGGGCCAACTCTGCATTTGCGACCACGGTGATGGCCGGGTTCTTCCCGGTCTTCTTCAAGCAGTACTGGAACGCCGGCGTTGCGGCCACCGAGAGCACGTATCGCCTCGGCGTGACCAGCGGCGTCGCGAGCCTGTGCATTGCGCTGCTCGCGCCGGCACTCGGTGCGATCGCGGACCGGGGCGGCACCCGCGTCCGGCTGCTGATGACGTTCACGGTGCTGGGCTCGCTCGCCACCGTCGCGCTCGCGTTCGTCGGGCAGGGGCACTGGATGCTCGCCGCCGCGCTGTTCATGGTGGCCTCGCTAGGCTTCTGGGGCGGAATCGTGTTCAACGATTCGCTGCTGCTGCACGTGGCCGAGCCCGACGAGTACGACCTCGTGTCCGGGTTCGGTTACGCGCTCGGCTATCTCGGCGGCGGGCTGCTGTTCGCCGTGAACGTGCTGATGACCGTGAAGCCCCAGTGGTTCGGCCTCGCGGATGCGGCTGAAGCCGTCCGCTGGTCCTTCGTGAGCGTCGGCGCCTGGTGGCTCGTGTTCGCATTGCCGCTGGCCGTCTTCGTGCACGAGAAGCGCGACGGCCGGGAGCGACTGCCGCTGGCCGCGGCGATCAGGCAGGGATTCGGCGAACTGGGCGGCACGCTGCACGAGATTCGTCGCTACCGGCCGCTGCTGTGGTTCCTGGCGGCCTATGTGCTCTACATCGACGGTGTAAACACGATCATCAAGATGGCCGTGGACTACGGGCTCTCGCTCGGCTTCGACCAGTCGCACCTGGTCAAGGCGCTGCTGCTGACGCAGTTCGTCGCGTTTCCGGCGGCGCTCGCATTCGGCTGGCTGGGTGGGAAGATCGGCGCGCGCAACGGCATCTTCATCGCGCTGGCGGTATATCTCGCGGCGACGTGTTACGCGTACTTCCTGGATGAGGCGCGCGACTTCTACGTGCTCGCGTTCGTCGTCGGGCTCGTGCAGGGCGGCATCCAGTCGTTGAGCCGCAGTTACTACGGACGCCTGGTGCCGCCGGACAAGTCCTCGGAGTTCTTCGGCTTCTACAACATGATGGGCAAGGCCTCGGCGATCATCGGGCCCGCGCTGGTCGGCGTCACGGCCGCGTTGACCGGGGATTCGCGACTGTCGATCCTGTCGATCGTGCTGCTGTTCATCGCCGGCGGCTCGCTGCTGGTCGTGGCTGCACGGGCCGAGCGAAGCGCGGGCTGAACACGAATGAAACCAGGCCATGCCAGCGACGTCACTCTGATCAACGCAGACTTCGAGCAGCGCGTGGTGCTGCCGCCGTGCGCTGCGGATGACTGGATCCAGTCGCCGATAAAGGGCGTACAGCGCCGCATGCTCGACCGCGTGGGCGGTGAGGTGGCGCGTGCCACGAGCCTCGTCCGGTATGCGCCGGATTCCGTGTTCGCTCGACACGTCCACGGCGGCGGGGAGGAGTTTCTCGTTCTCGAGGGCACTCTCTCCGACGAGCACGGCGATTACCCGGCGGGCACGTATGTCAGGAATCCGCCGGGCTCCGGACACGCGCCGTACTCGCGCGAGGGCTGCACGTTGTTCGTCAAGCTCTGGCAGTTTGCCCGGCGCGATTCCCGGCCTGTGAGCATCGATACGCGCACCACCGAGTGGCATCCAGGCCTTGTCCCCGGGCTATCGGTTATGCCGTTGCATGAGTTCGACGGCATCAGCACGGTCCTCGTGCGCTGGGCGCCGGACACACAGTTCAGCCCGCATGCTCACCCGGGTGGCGAGGAAATCTTCGTGTTGCGGGGACTGTTTCGCGACGAGTACGGCGTATATCCGGCCGGCTCGTGGCTGCGAAGCCCTCGCTGGAGCCGGCACACGCCGTTCACCGGGGCCGAAGGCGCATTGATCTATGTGAAGGTTGGACACTTGGGCGCGGAACTGCTGGTGCCGCCCACCGACGCACTCGAGGAATAGCGCATGACGATTCAGCCAGTGACCGTCGTCGTCGGCATGGGCCCGGGGCTCTCGCTGGCGATCGTGGAAAGGTTCGCGACGGCCGGGCACCGCGTGGTCGGGCTCGGGCGAAATCCCGGCAAGGTTGCGGGCAGCGTTGCAGCGCTGCACGAGCGCGGACTCTCGGTTGAGCTGCGATCCGTGGACGCCGGTGATGCTGACAGGCTCAGGAAGGCAATCGAGGGCATCGAGCGTGACGCAGGGCCGGTCGAGGTGCTGGTGTACAACGCCTATCGAGCTGATTTCGCTCCGCCGTCCAGGCTGCGGCCCGAGGACGCCGTGGCTGATTTCCGGGTCAATGTCGTGGGCGCGCTCGTGGCCGCGCAGGCCGTGCTCCCGGGCATGAGGCGGCGTGGCCGCGGCACGATACTGTTTACCGGCGGCGGGCTTGCACTCGATCCGACCGGCTGGCTCGACGCTGCGTCGCTGTCGATCGGCAAGGCGGGCCTGCGCAACCTGGCGCAATCGATGAACGCCGAACTCGCGCCGGCCGGCATCCACGTCGGTACCGTCACCATCGCGGGGATGATCCAGCCCCGGACCGCGCTCTCGCCGGAGAATCTCGCGGAGGCCTTCTGGGAGATGTACCAGGCCTCCTCCACGACGCGCCCCGCGGAGCGCGTCTGCACGTGACGGCCGCGCCCTGGACGGCTATCGGTGCATCACCTTGAGCAGCAGCACGCTGCCCGCGAGCAGCAGCGTGATCGCGTTGCAGATGATGATCGGCATGCTCGCCACCGCGAAACCGTAGGCGAGCCACAGCGCGACCCCGGTCGTGAACAGGCTGTACATCCTGAGCGAGATCCCCCTCAGGTCGCGCGACTGCCAGGACTTGAGCACCTGCGGCACGAAGGCTGCCGTGGTCAGTGCGCCGGCCACGAAACCGAGTGCGTCGACTGCATTCATCCAGGTCACCGATTGTCCAGTTGTTCTGCCAGCATTGCTGCGGTGTCACGCGACGGGTGGTCCGGATACCGCAAGTCGAAATCCCTGACCATCGTACGTGCGAGCGGCCGGTTGCCGCCATCGCGTGCGAGCCGTGCGATGCGGATCGAATCGTCGCCGGACAGCGGGTGGAACTGGGGGTCGTGCTGCAGTCGATTCTCGACCAGACGCAGTGCCTCGCCGTTGCGGCCCGCACTGAGCAGCAGCGGCAACAGTTCCTGCGCTACTCGATTGGCCAGTCGCGGGCCGGACCAGGACGCGACCCGCTCGTGGATCCATGCGTACTCCGCAACACGGTCCGGTCCCCGTTCCGCACGCGCATGGATCGTGTCCCAGGCATTGCGGCTCGATCCCGAGCGGTACTCGGCGAAGACCTGGTCGATGAACCGGTCCCGTTCACGATCCCGGTCACGCTGGTCGCGAAGTCGACTGCGCTCGGGCGAGTGCTCCGGATCGAAGCCGAGTTCGAAGCGGCGGGCGTGGATGACGCCGCCCAGCAGCGAGAACACCATGAGCCACAGCAGCATCAGCAGCGCGATGCGCAGCCAGAGGGAAACGTTGCCGGCATCGAAAACGATGATCTCGCCCAGCCAGGCGCACGCGGCAGCGACACCAAGCACCAGCAAGTAGCCGATTCCGAGTCCGCGCGTGGTCTCTGCAACCGCCACTGGATGCAGTGCCCGGGCGAACGACCCCGTAATCGTGTGTGTCGCAATCACGACGGGAAGCGACAGCAGTCCGAGCAGCCGGACCGCAGACCTGAACGCCGGGCCGAGGTACTCGCCGAGGCCCGCGCTGGCTGCATAGAACACGGCGATCGTGATGCCGTACGCAACCGGCCTCATCTCACCGAGCGGATTGATGTCCTCGGCCGAAAGCACCGGTGCACCAGGGCGGCCCTCGGCCGCGTGGTCGAGCAGCATGAACGCGTACTTGCAGAACCACGAGCCGACGATCAGCAGGATCGGCAGGCCTGGCAATCCTGCGCGCGCGCCAAAGAGCAGCAGTGTCGCAAAGATCGCGACAAGCAACAGCGGCGCCAGGTGGAACGGCAGCGCCAGAGAACGTAATGACGCGAGCGGGCCCATGCGTGGCGGATCAGACCGGGACGCGGGCGCCGGTATCACGGCTGGCTGGGTGAATCGCCGCGCTTGATCCGGCCGATGATCGCGTTCACGTCGCGCGCTTCTTTCGCCTCGACGGCGCGCGACGCATCGCCGCTCCGGGCGATGACGAACATCAGCGGGACGTACTCGAGGTGGATCTTCTGGCCAAGCTCGAAGTCCGCCTGGACCTGCGCCGCCAGCCGGCCATCGGGATCGACGTCGCCGGGCAACTGCTGCTGGTGATTGACGGCGAACTTTTCGCCGAATGCCCGCAGGTTGTCCGGGCCGAGGCCGGGCTGGTTCTGGAAGATGAAACTCCTGAAGTCCATCCCCAGCGCCGGCGACTGCGCCGCGAAATAGCGGGCGAGAACCGCCGCCGGAAACGCCCAGGCATGCCGCGGAATCGGGTAATCGTGGACGATCAACGGCACGTCATTGGTCCGCGCGGCCTCCACGAGGTCGGGATGGGCGCGCCTGCAGTCAGGGCACTGCAGATCCTCGAACACTACGATCGCGAGGTCGACGCCGTCCGGCAGCTTGAGCTGGGACCCGTCGGCGGCGCCGAAGGCGGACGTACAGAAAGCCACGAGGCAAGTGGCGACGGGCAGCGCTGATCTTCGAAATCTTCATGCGAGGTTCATTCCGCGATGGGGCCCGTGCCCGCTGGATCCGGCGCGCAGGATACCCCGATCGAGTGCTTGCCGAGAGGTCGTGGCTTTGCGAATTCGGCGCCGGCAAATACGGCATCCCACTGCTTGCGCTCCGCCTGTCGCTGCGGCGAGGGCTCGAGCGTGGCCGCCAGCCGTTGCGTGCCATCGTCTGCAAACAGCGTGGCCCGCGCGCCGTCCGGGCCCTGTTCGACGACCAGTTGCTCCCCTGCATGCACATCGAACGAACGCGTTGCATACGGGTCGAGGTCGACGACCAGCGTCGTCGACAGTCCGTCCAGGACCCAGCGGAAGCGCCGTCCCTGCCCGACGCCTTGATAGACGCCGCGCATCGAGCCCGCGCCGATTCTCACCGTGAAGTCGACGTTGCCGAGGCTCGCCGGAATGCGAGGCCTGAGCAGCACGCGCCGCTGGTCGAGCGCCGGCCGCACGCCGAGGAAATCCTGGTACCAGGCACGCAGGTGCTCGGCATTCGACCAGGCCTGCAGGTAGGTGCCGGTGAGTCGCGGCTCCGCTTCGCCCGGATGCGGGTACGCGTCCAGTGTCTCGGGCAGTCCGCCGACCACCCCTCGGTCGAGCGCGAGCCGATTCCGCGTGCGGAACAGTCGCCATGCGGGCTCGACCTGGCCGAAGCGAACCAGCTGGTCGATGAAGACGCCATCGAGCCACGGCCAGACGGTGCCGTTGTGGTACGCCTCGTCCTTGTGCCAGCAGCCCGGGGCCAGGTGATACGCATGAAAGAACCGGTCGCCGGGGTCCAGCGTCGCAACGCCCCACGGAAGAACCAGCGTGCGCCAGACGCGGGCCGTGACTGCCGCCGCCTCGTTCGCGGGCAGCAGGTCGAGCGCGAACAGCACATTCGGCCGCAACGTGTGGTCCGGCACGCCTGCCTCGGTGACGTGGTCCGCAATCGAGGCGGGTCGATCGCGCGTAGCCGGAGTCACGAACACCCGGTCGAAGGAACGTCGCACGCGTTCAGCAGCCCTGGTCCAGCGCTCCGCGGCGGCGCGGTCGCCAAGCTGCTGCGCAAACGCGGCACCCGCGCGCAGCTGTTCGTACCACAACGCCTGGATGTCGTTCGCGCGCGTGCCACGAGGGGCATACGCCGACAGGTCCGAAACGCGCCGCGCATCCATCCACGTCTCGTTGTCGGCGTGGAGCAGCAGGCCGCGGTCGTCGGTGAAGCGGGCGAGGGCGCCATCGATGCTCGCGACGACGTTCGGGTACAGCTCGCGGAGCAGCGCCACGTCTCCGGTGTAGCGCAGGTAGTCGCCGAGCGCGATCACGAATCGCGGCGTACCGTCCGTCGTGTGGTAGTCGATGCTGCCTGGCTTGACGATGTTCGGCATCCTGCCGTAGAAGCGCGAAGCAGGATCTCGGTCCTGGAAACGTGCGAACGAGACCAGGATCGCTCTTGCGGCTTCGAACTGTCCCGTCACCAGTGCTGCGCCCGGCAGGGCTATGAAGCTGTCACGTCCCCAGTACTCTGGAAACCACGGCAGGCCGGCATAGATCCCGTCGCCGCGCTGCCGTGTCAGCAGTTGTTCCGTCGTGAGCGCGATCCAGCGCAACGACTCGGTCAGTGCAGCATCATCCGTGAGCACGAACTGCGACCCGTTGATCGTGCGCTCGAGCCGGGCACGCCGCTCGGCACGCCATGCTGGCTCCGCCTGCGATGCCTCGCTGCACAGGTCCCTGGCGGCATCACGCGTCGCGCCGGCACAGACCAGGAACATGTCGGCCCTGCGCATCACGACGACCGTCAGCGTCGGAACTGCCGGAGCGTCTCCCGTTATCGTGTAGTACTGGACTCCGTCCAGCACGCCGTCGGGGTGGACTGTGTCACCCGCGAGCGAGAGTTCCGTGGGCCCGGCCGAACCCTGTACCTCGACGCTGACGACGTCGCGATCGTCGTACAGCCGCAGCGTCTCGACCACGCCGTTCGGATAGGTCCGCACCAGCGCGTCGGGCCGCACGACGACGAAACGCGAACTCGCCCGATCGAGCGCGACTCCATCGGCGGTGAGGATGTAGTCGCTGAAGATGCGCTGGCCGGCGATATTGAATCCCCGGAACCACGCATGCTCCGGATGGTCGTTGACGTGCGTCTGGGTGTAGTAGAACGCGGAGCGGTGGTTCGTGAACGAAACGGCCCGGTTAGCGCGCGGCGAAACGGCAACTGCGAGTGCGTCGAGTTGCGCCGGCTCGCGCACCGGGAGCGGTGGCGCGGCTACGGCTGCTGCGGCAAGCACGATCCCCAGGAGGCGCACGACGAAGCTCAGCCCCATTCGCACCGCACGGCCGCTTCCACGAGCCGGAACACCTGTCCGTCGTCGCCGGCCTGCGTCCGGCCGATCAGCCCGTGCCGCCAGCGCGACGGCAGTGCGGACGCGCCGTGCAGCGCGCCAATCGCAGCCCCGACGATCGCGGCAACCGTATCGTTGTCGTGTGTGTCGTTCACGGCCCTGACGATCGCTTCCTCGGGATCCTGCGCGTGCCGCGCGAGAATCCACAGCGCGCTCGGCACCGTCTCGAGCAGGTATGCGCCCGATTGCCAGGCTTCGCACGCATCGAGCGTCGTCCAGTCGTTGCGCACCGCCTCGCCAAGCACGTGCTCGAGATAGTCCGGGAACGAGCCCTCCCACTCGGCAAAGCGACCACCACGCGTGCGATACGCACGGTCGGTGCATACCCGGCGCACGGTCGCAACGAACGTGGCGAGTATCCACTCCGGTGTCGGGGGCTCGGGCAGTCGCAGGAAACGGGAAAGCAGGTCGGCGAAGGCGACGCACGAGGCCACCGAGCTCGCATCGCGGTGCGTGACGATCGACGCCAGCGCGGTGTTCAGCCACAGTGCGGCGCTCGGGCCTTCCGGATGCAGCAGGGCGATTGGAGCGATACGCATCAGCGCGCCATTGCCGGCACTCTCCGCCCCGCACCGGTACCAGGGCGTGATGCCGGCTTCGCGGTTGGCGCGGAATTGCTGCACCGAGCGGCCGATGCCGAAGATCCGCCCCGACGCGAACCGGTCGGAAAGGTCCTGCGGATCGAGTACGCCGCGGTCGAGCAGGCTCTCGAGCATCCAGAATGCGAGCTGGCTGTCGTCGGATGGGAGTCCGACGCGGCGTCCGGCCGCGTCCTGATTGGGCAGATAGTCGCGGATCTCGCCGTAGAGTTCGGCGCGGTCCACAGGGCCCAGGCTCTCGCTGGTATTGCCGAGCGCGTCGCCGATCGCGAGTCCGAGCAACATGCCGCGGGTCCGATCCGGCGACACCTCGCCGGTGACCGCAGAGCCGGGACCCTGCAGCAAAGCGGACTTTGCCGGCAGGAAGCCTTCGGAGATGACGCGGGCGGCGAGGGCGAGATCGGTCGGCACGGTGCCGACAGTGTCGCAGATTCGTAGGTGTGAGCGGCAGTGCGCGTCGATGCAGTTGCGTGCCTGCAGCGCTTCAATCGTTGAACAGTGGCGCGCTGAAGTGCGCCGAGCATCCCAGGCCGGGATCCGGTGGGCACACGATGTCGCCACCGACGCGCTGCGGCGAAACCCGCAAGTCGCGTAGCGCCGTTGCGCCCGGTCCCGAGTAGCGATGCGTGACGAGCGAGCGCGAGCCTGCAGCCGGTGCCGCCAGGATCGTGACCGTCGCGGTGCTCGCGTCCGCCGGGTCCACGCGGATCAGCAGGCCGCGCACTTTCCCGCTCAGCGCGAGTTCGAGCACGGGCAGCGTTTCCTGGCCGCGCAGGGAGTCCTGCGGGATCGCGCGATCCGCCAGCACGATCCGCAACTCCGGCGTGGACGGCAGGCGGGTGTCATGGTTGCCGTGAACCTGGGCGTAGGCGTTGCGCAATTCGATCCGCGTCCCGCTTACGACGAGGTAGCCGGTCACCCGGCCGGGGTCGATTGCCGCGGCTGTCGGAACGAACGCGAGCAGGAACAGCACCAGCCCGGTGATCGCCAGCACGGACGACACGGTAATCCCGGCGACGAGCAACAGTGTCCGCAGCAGGTGCGGTCGCATGAAAACGACCGTGTGCGCCGGTGCACCGGCATCGCCGGGGGTGAGGCCGCGAACGGCCAGCTCGTAGCGGCCCGGATATGGCAACTCGTACTGCCGCAGCGAGACTCGCGCCTTCGACACTCCGGACGTCACGGTGCGAAACAGGATCCTGTGGCCCGCGACCTCGGCGCCGCCCGGCAGGTGAAGTTCGTACTGGAGCCTGCCGAGTCGCGGGCTGAATCGCGGTCCTTCCAGGCAGAGCACGACGCGGCCAGCCGACGGGAACTCGATGTCCTGCCGTTCGAGGAGGGGCACATCCAGCAGACGCGATGCGTCCAGCATCCTCAGGACCGCGCGAATCAACAATCCGAGCGCGGCCAGCGAAGACACGCACAGCAGCGCCATGAGCCACTGCGGCACCATGGCTGGCAGGGTAAGCCGTTAGTCCACGCGCGCAATACGTGATGCACCCTTGGCCCATCCGTCCTCGCCACCGGCGATGCAATCGTCCTATGCTGGCGCCTCCGCTGCCGGAGGCTCCCGATGATGCTGGCCAACTCGCGAATCAGCCTGCGGACCGCCGCGATCATCCTCGCGTTCGCGCTGACGGCCGCATGCGGCAATCATCGCGGCGCGGACCGGACAGAGCGCAACGGCATCGAGTTCGGCATCTGGGCGCCGGATTCGAGCGGCGAGCTGCAGTTTCGGCCCACGCTCGAGGTCCCGTACGTCGACGAGCAGGCGTTCGGCTGGCGCCTGAAGGACGCAGTGCCCAATCGGCCGGTGCAATGGGTCGAACGGCTGCAGCTGCCTGCCGCACCAGGTTCGTGGCAGGGCGTACCCGAAAGCCCGAACGTTACGCTGTCCGAAGACGGCAGGACGGCCACGACGTTCGGCACGTCGGTGCCGGAAGACGAGTTCGTCGGTAACGTGTGGTACGTATCGGCGGGCGACCCGATGGGCGACTGCCGGATCTCCGTCGAATTCGCCGACGGCAGGAAGGCTTCGTTCCGGTTCAGGATCGCCGCACCGAAAGACGGCCGGCCGCCAGCTTCGGCGGGCGAGGTGATCTGAACCCGGTCGCTACCACGCCGCCGGGTCGAGTGCGTAGAACTCCTGCAGCAGCCCGTACAGACGCGGGTGTGCGGCCTTCAATTCCGCGGGACGCTCGAAGAAGTCCTCGGTCGCGACGGCAAAGAACTCGGCTTCGTCCTCGGCCGCGTACGGATCGAGGAACGTGTACTCGCCGCGGTCCACGGCCGCGAGCAGGGAATCGAGTTCACGGGCGAGGTCGCCGGCCCACGCGTCCAGCGACCTGATCCGCCGGTCGGCCGCGGTCGGTAGCGGTGCGGCGAGTCCGAGCCCTTCCGCATCGAGGTAATGCGCGAATTCGTGCAGCGCGACGTTGTAGCCTTCGCCGGGATAGCGCGCGGCCTCGAGAACGTCCTCCCAGGACAGGATGATGCGGCTCGATTCCCATGCTTCTCCGGAGAGCACGCGCCGGCGCTTCTCGACGACGCCGGCCTCGTCCTCGACTTCGTCCTCGACCCAGAATGGCGTTGGGTAAACGAGCACGGAGTGCAGCTCGTCGTAGTGCCCCCGGCGGCCAAGCACCAGCAGGCAGGCCAGCGCGGCGATCGTGGCGCGGATCTCGTCGGTGACGGCGAGCCCGTTGCAGCCGGCGAAGTCCTTCTCCGCGAGGAACGCGCTCACGAGGCTGTCGTGGCGTGCGCGCAAGTGCGCGGGCAATCGTCGCCGCGCCGGCACGTTTCGATCCATCAGGGCAGCGAGGTCGCCCGGCAACGGCCGGGCGAGCGCGTCGCGGCGGCGTCGCGCCGCGAGCACCGGTCCGAAGATGAGCCAGCCGAGGACTGCGGCCGCGACCAGCGCGATCGCCGCGGTCGCGCCCACCGGGATCAGCCCAGTTTCTTCAGCCGCTCGACGAGATCGACGTACGACTTCTTCGCCTTCTCGGAGTCCGTGCCCTTGAGGCGGGCCCACGCGTCGTACTTCGCGCGGTTGACGAAATCGAAGGCGCCCGGGCGGTCGCCGCTGGCATCGCCCGCGGTGGACTGCTTGTAGAGCGCATAGAGCCGCAGCATGTCCTCGTCCGAGGGGCGCGTCTTCAGCTTCTGCGCATCCTTGCCGGCAGCTTCGAACTTCTTTTGCAGGTCTGACATGGTCTCGCTCGTTGCACGCATCGGGGAGCGCCAAGCATACCTGAGCGGATCACGGACGGAGCCGGTTGACGAGGTGTTTCAGCCGTCTCAGGTCGGTCTCGGTCGGCAGCGGGCCATAACGCAGCGCAGCATAGACGTCGCGGATCTCGCCGAGGTCCCGGGCGAGATCGGGGCACGCAGCGGAGGCTCGATCGAGGAACGCGACTGGGCCCTCGGCCGGGTCGTGCGTGAGCCCGCGGCCGCGCAAGCGGCGCGCGACCTCTGCATGCAACCGCGCCGGCCAGTCTTTCGGCGGCTCGCGATACTTCCAGCCGAGGAACAGCGACAGCGCCACGAAGAACGCGGCCAGGCTCGCGGTGAGCCCGAGCCCGAGCGCGCGCCAGTCCGGGTCATCGACGCCGAGGCGCTCGAGCAGCCGCATCTGGCCCGCGGCGTTGAAGCGCACGATCCGCTCGTTCCAGAAGTCGTTCGCCGCGTCCCACGCGAGCGACACCTGGAACCAGAGTTCGCTCTGCTGCCGGAATCGTCCCGGCACCGGCTCGTTCTCGCCGACGGAGCCGATCAGTCCGCGCTCGATGCGCTCGGGTGCCACCGCCGCCGTCGGATCCACGCGGACCCAGCCGCGGCCATCGATCCAGACCTCGGACCATGCATGAGCATCGGACTGCCGCACCAGCAGGTAACCCCGGAGCGGGTTCAACTCGCCGCCCTGGTACCCGGTGACGACGCGCGCCGGGATTCCAGCTGCTCGCATCAGCACCGTGAACGCGGACGCGTAGTGCTCGCAGAATCCCTTGCGCGTCTCGAACAGGAACTCGTCGACGGCGTTGTCGGCGAGTTTGGGCGGCTCGAGCGTGTACACGTACGGCTGTGTCCGGAACATCGTCAATACCGAACGCACGATCGCCAGCGGGTCCTGCGGGTAGCGGGCCGCGAGTTGCCGTCCGAGCGCCACGGTGCGCGGATTGCCCTGCTCGGGCAGTTGGGTGTCCTTGCGCCGCGTGGACAGCGGCAGCATCTCGCCTGCGCGATATTTCGTGTGCGAGCGCAGCCGGAAAGTCGCCACGTCCGAGATCGGGCGCGGCGCGAGCAGCTGGAAGTCGAACGAGCGATAGGCCTCGCGCTCGGGCCATTCCGACGGCATGTCGAGCGCGAGGATCCAGTTGCGATCGTGCGGCTCGAGCGTGATCTGGTAATCGAATGCCTCGCCCGAGAAGACGATGTCCTGCTGCGGGAAGGCCTGTCCGCGCGTCCGTCGCCAGCTGCGTCCGTCGAACTCGTGCAGCACCGGGCCGCGCCAGTAGCGCTGGGCGGGCGGCGGGATCGGGCCGAAGAACCGCACGCGGAATGCCGGGTCGCCGGAAACGCTCAAGTCCGAGACGTCGCCCGGAGTCATCTCGTCGTTGAGGCCGGTACGCGCGGACTGCGACGTCTGGATGCCCCAGAACGGACCGGGCAGCCGCGGGAACAGCAGGAACAATGCCAGTGCAAGCGGCGCGGCCTGCAGCATCAGCATGCCGGTACGGCGCAGGACTTCACGCGTCGAGTCGCCGGCAGTGCCCGCGTGCACGCGCAGCAGCGCACCGGTGGCGAGCAGCACGCCGAGCAGCAGGTAGGGCAGTGACTGCAGCTGCTGGTTGCGGAGCAGCGCTGCGTACAACAGGAAGTAGGCGATGAAGACCAGGACCGTCAGGTCGCGCGACGTGCGGGTCTCGAGCAGCTTCACACCTGCCATCAGCACGAGGAATGCCGTGCCGGCCTCGATGCCGTTCAGCGTGCGATACGAGGCGAATACGGCGACCATCGCGGTCATCGCGATGCCGATCCGCAGCCACTTCGTCGGCAACGGCCACGAGCGACGGTGCGCGGTCCACCGCCACGCGCCGGCGGCCAGCAGCAGCAGCGTCACCCATGGAGGCAGGCTCGCAACGTGGGCGACGATCGCCGCGGCGAGCGCCAGCAGCGCGCCGTCGAGGCCACGGAGCGTGGTCGGGTCCCGTTCAGCCAAGGGTTCCACCCGGTTCGAACAGCGCGAGGGCGTTGAGGCAACGCTCGTAATGCGCGGTGCCGATGTTCGCCTCGACTGCGAGGCCGGGCAGCGCGAGACCGAACGCCTCGCCCTGCTCGTGGGCGTCGATCACCCAGCGACAGAGCTGCGAGAGTCGCGACTCGGTGTCGAGGCCCGGCAGACTGTCCCAGTCGAACACGTGCGACACGACGTCGGTACCGGCGAATTGCTTCGTGTGCAGGCCCTGGCCCCGCGCATAGGCCTTCCACGCGATCCGGCGCAATGAATCGCCCGCCTGGTACGGCTTGAGCCCGGCGAAGTCCTCCTCGCCCCGGGCGCGATCCTGCGCGCCGCCGGTATCGGTCTCGACGCCGGGAGGCGGCAGCCGCCGGTCGGACGGCTGCGGCCAGGCGATTGCCGAGTAGTCGGGATGCACGACGGCCCAGGCCCGGAAGAGTCCCAGCGGGTGTCGCGTGGCGAGCACGAAACGCTGCAGGCGGATCCGACCGCGTTTCGCGGCGGGTATGTCGATCGCAGCGGGTGCCGAGCCCGACGCAGGGATATCCACGACACGAGGCATCCCGAGGCCGGCGGTGACCTCGATGCCCGGTCGCGGTGAACGCGCGCGATTCTCGAGCAGCAGGCCGAAGCGCACGTCCTGGCCGGTGAAGGCGGATTGCGTCGACAGCAACCTGAGCGCCAGGCCCGACAACGTACCGTGACAGTGGTGCATCGCCACGAGCCCGAGGCTCACCAGCAGGAACGCGAGCCCGAGCCCGAGGTTGTTGTTGTAGTTGAGGCCACCGAGCACCATCGCGAACACCATCGCGGCGTAGGCCAGCCCGAGCCGCGTGGGCAGGATGTAGATGCGCCGCCGGTCCAGCTGCACCGGGTCGCGATCGGCGCCCTGGCGCCTCTTGAGCCACGCCTGCGTGCGCGCTTCGATCTTCGCGCGCAGCCGTCGGATCAGCGTGCGCATCCAGGCGTCAGGGAACCGGCACCGACTCGAGCACGAACTGGCCGACCTGCCCCGCATCGCGGAAGCGCGAGGACTCGCGCGGCGCCAGCCGGTGGCCGACCACGGAGGGCATTACCGCCTGCACGTCCTCGGGCAGCACGCCCGGATGCGAGTGCATCAGCGCCCAGGCCTGCGCGGCCCGCAGCAGTCCGATGACGGCACGAGGCGACAACCCGGCTTCGAACTCGCTCGCCTGGCGCGTGTAGCGGGCGATCGCCTGCACGTAGTCGAGCAGCGCTTCGGATACATGGACGCGCGCCACGTCGCCCTGCAGGCGCAGCAGCTGCTGCGGCGTCAGCGTCGGCGCGAGCGACACCAGCAGGTCGCGGCGGTCCGTGCCGAGCAGCAGCTGCCGCTCGAGCGCGGGCCCCGGGTAGCCGAGCTCGATGCGCATCAGGAAGCGGTCGAGCTGTGATTCCGGCAGCGGGAACGTGCCGACCTGGTACACGGGGTTCTGCGTCGCGATGACGAAGAACGGCTCGCTCATCGGGTAGGTCTGGCCGTCTGAGGTGACCTGGTGTTCTTCCATGGCCTCGAGCAGCGCGCTCTGGGCCTTCGGCGTCGCGCGGTTCACTTCGTCGGCAAGCACGACCTGCGAGAACACGGGCCCGCGATGAAAGCGGAACTGCCCTGTTTCCGCGTCGAACACCGAGACGCCAGTGATGTCGGCGGGCAGCAGGTCGCTGGTGAACTGGATGCGCTGGTAGCTGAGGCCGAGCGAGCGGGCGAGGGCGTGGGCAAGCGTGGTCTTGCCGACGCCCGGGATGTCCTCGATCAGCAGGTGCCCGCGCGCGAACAGGCACGCGAGGCACAACCGCAGCTGCTGCTCCTTGCCCAGGATGATTCCGTTCAGTGCCCGGACCGTCGCCTCGACACGCTCCACGCCCGCTGCATCGAACGGGGCCGCGGCGCCGTGCGAGGCGGCGCTCACGCTTCCGCTCCCACGGCCTGCACGGCGCCCAGGCGCCGCATCTGTTCCGCGAGCTGCTCGAGCTGCCGGTCGAACTCGGCGATCCGCTCGCGTTCCTTGGTCACGACGTCGGGTGGCGCGTTCGCGACGAAGCTCTCGTTGCCGAGCTTCGCAACGCACTTCGCGCGTTCCTGGCCCGCCTTGGCGTGCCGCTTCTCGAGACGCGCGATCTCCGCGGACACGTCGTCGACGAGCCGCGCAAACGGCGCGAGAATCGTGCGTCCCTCGATGATTGCGATGGCGCAAGGTGGCAGCTCCGCCTCGGAAGCCACTACGGCGACGGATTCGAGGTTGCCCACTTTCGCGATCGTCTCGCCGAGCGCGGCGACAGCGGCCGCGTCCCCCGGACGGTCGGTACGCACGTAGACCGGCGTGGCGCGCGAGTGCGGGACGTCGAGCTCGCCGCGTATCTGCCGGATGCCGAGCACCACGGCCTGCAGCAGGCCCACCTGCCTCGCGGCATCGTCGTCCTGCGCGAAGTCGCCCGCGAGCGGGTACGGCTGCAGCATGATCGTCGGGCCCCGGCGCCCGGCGAGCGGTCCCGCCTTCTGCCAGATCTCCTCGGTGATGAACGGCATCAGCGGGTGCAGCATGCGCAGCGACGCCTCGAGCACCTCGCACCAGAGTGCGGCGCGTGCCGCGCTGCAGCGCCGGGTCGGCGTCATGCGCCTGCAGCACCGGCTTCGAGAGCTCGAGGTACCAGTCGCAGTACTCGTACCACACGAACTCGTACATCGCCTGGGCCGCGAGATCGAAACGGTACGCGGCGAGGTTCTCGCGCACCGCGACAGGGCCACGCCGAGCCGGCCGCGGATCCAGCTGTCCGCGACCGTGTAGGTGCATGCGCCCTGCAGGTCGGCCGCATGCTCCTCGGTGTTCATCAGCACGTAGCGCGACGCGTTCCAGAGCTTGTTGCAGAAGTTGCGGTAGCCCTCGATGCGGCCGAGGTCGAAGCGAATGTCGCGCCCCATCGTGGCGAGGGCGGCGAACGTGAAGCGCAGCGCGTCGGTGCCGTAGGAGGGAATACCCTGCGGGAACTGCTTGCGCGTCGCCTTCTCGATCGCGGACTTCATCTGCGGTTGCATCAGCCCGGTGGTGCGCTTGGCGATGAGCGCCTCGAGGTCGATGCCGTCGATCAGGTCCAGCGGGTCGATGATGTTGCCCTTGGACTTCGACATCTTGTTGCCGTGCTCGTCGCGGATCAGCCCGGTGATGTAGACCTCGCGGAAGGGCACGTCGCCCTGGAACTTGAGGCCCATCATGATCATCCGCGCGACCCAGAAGAAAATGATGTCGAAACCGGTGACCAGCACCGAGGTCGGGTAGAACGCAGCAAGCTCCGGCGTCTGCTGCGGCCAGCCGAGCGTCGAGAACGGCCACAGCGCCGAGCTGAACCACGTGTCGAGCACATCCTCGTCGCGGCGCAGCGAAGTCTCCTTGCCGTGCTTCGCGCGGGCCTGCTGCAGCGCGTCCGCCTCGCTGCGGGCAACGTAGACATTGCCGGCGTCGTCGTACCACGCGGGGATGCGGTGGCCCCACCAGAGCTGGCGGCTGATGCACCAGTCCTGGATGTTGCGCATCCACTGGAAGTAGGTCTTGGCCCAGTTGTCCGGGATGAAGCGGATGCTGCCGTCCTCGACCGCCTTGATCGCGGGCTCCGCGAGCGGGGCGATGCGCACGTACCACTGGTCGGTGAGCCACGGCTCGAGCGCCGCGCCGCTGCGGTCGCCGCGCGGCACGGGCAGCGTGTGCGGCTCGGTCTTCTCCAGCAGGCCCGGCGCCTCGAGGTCCGCGACCACGCGCTTGCGCGCTTCGAAGCGATCGAGTCCGCGATATGCGGGCGGGGCCGCGTCGTTCAGCGCCGCGTCGGCCGTGAACAGGTTGATCAGCGGCAGGCCGTGACGCTTGCCGATCTCGTAGTCGTTGAAATCGTGGGCCGGCGTGATCTTCACGCAACCACTGCCGAAAGCCGGGTCGACGTATTCGTCGGCGATGATCGGGACCAGGCGATTCGCAAGCGGCAGGCGGATCGAGCGGCCGACCAGGTGCCGATAGCGCTCGTCCTCGGGATGCACCGCGACGGCCGTGTCGCCGAGCATCGTCTCGGGGCGGGTCGTCGCGACCACGACGTGACCGCTGCCGTCGTCGAGCGGATAGCGCAGGTGCCACAGATGGCCCGGCTCAGGCTCGGAGACGACTTCGAGGTCGGACAGCGCCGTGTGCAGCACCGGGTCCCAGTTGACGAGCCGCTGCCCGCGATAGATGAGCCCTTCTTCATGGAGACGCACGAAGACTTCGGTCACCGCGGCCGACAGGTCCTCGTCCATCGTGAACCGGTCGCGCGACCAGTCGACCGAGTTGCCGAGGCGGCGCATCTGGCGGCTGATGGTGTCGCCGGATTGCGCCTTCCACTGCCACACGCGCTCGACGAAGCCTCGCGGCCGAGGTCCTGTCGCGACGCGGCCTGCGCCGTTCAACTGCCGCTCCACGACCATCTGCGTCGCGATGCCCGCGTGGTCCGTGCCCGGTTGCCACAGCGTGCGATCGCCCTCCATCCGATGCAGCCGCGTGAGGGCGTCCATGAGCGTGTGCTGGAACGCGTGCCCCATGTGCAGCGTGCCGGTCACGTTCGGCGGCGGGATCATGATGCAGTAGGGCGCGCCCGTGCCGGCCGGTGCGAACCAACCAGCGGATTCCCAGGCGGAATAAAGGCGGGACTCGATGTCGCGCGGCGAGTAGCTCTTGTCCATCGGCTCGTTCAGTTGACGCGGTCGGGACCGCGGAAGTGCTCCTCGATGATCCCGGCGACCAGCGTGGGCAGTTGTGCGCGCAGGCGGTCCGACACCTGTTCGAGCAGCAGCGCCTCCATTTCGCGGCACGCGTTATGCACGAGCTCGTCGGCGCGCTCGTGGATCGCCGCGGTCAGGTGAGCCTCGAGTTCGCCGAGGAACAGCGACGTGCGATCGAGCGCCGGCCCGGAGGCGTGCAGGTCGTCCTCGACGACGTCGGTCAGCACCGGGATCGTATCCAGCGGGTGGTTCATGCGGCTCTCCGGGCTCAGAGGTTGTGATTCTCGGGAGCGAGGCCTGCGTCCTTGTAGCCGCGCCAGCGCAGCCGGGCATCGCGCTTCGACGCGGCGTCTCCCGCGACGATCTCGCACACCCGCGCGTACGAGCCGAACTCGGGCGGCACGTCGGCGCCGAGATTGACCAGCACGTCGCGGTGCGATTCAGGCAGCGCGCCGCTCGCGATCATCACCGGTGTCGCAGCGGCGAACGCCGGGTCCGTGGGCCAGACGCCGTGCGGCACGAAGCTGCGGTCGCTGAACGTCCACAGCAGGTCGTCGACCTCGGCCGTCTCGGCCGGCCCGGACGTGCGCACCGACACCTGCAAGCCCTGGTCGAACGCCTTCTCGGCGAGGCGGCACGCGGTCGTCAGCCGTGACCGGCGATCGGCGGCGGCGAGCACGTAGAAATCGACCTTGGTCGCTGCAGGCACGTTCAACGCCTGCTCAGCAGGAAATCCATCAGCAGCGGCACCGGTCGGCCGGTGCTGCCTTTCTGCGCGCCGGTGAGATAAGCCGTGCCCGCGATGTCGAGGTGCGCCCAGCGCAGGCCGTCCGTGAACTTCGCCAGGAAGCACGCGGCGGTGATCGCGCCACCATCACGCCCGCACGAGTTCGTGAAGTCGGCGAAGTTGCTCTTCAACTGGTCGTGGTACTCCTCGCCCATCGGCATGTGCCACGCGCGGTCTTCGGCGCGCCGCCCCGCTTCCTCGATCTCGGCGGCGAGGTCGTCGTCGTTGCTCATCACGGCGGACAGGTGGGCTCCGAGCGCGATCACGCAGGCGCCGGTCAGCGTCGCGATGTCGATCACCAGCGACGGCTTGAAGCGGCGCGAGTAGGTGAGCGTGTCGCACAGGATCAGCCGGCCCTCGGCGTCCGTGTTGATCACCTCGATGGTCTGTCCCGACATGCTGCGCACGATATCGCCGGGCTTCGTCGCGCCGCCGCTCGGCATGTTCTCGCAGGCGGGCACGAGCCCGACGATGTTGATCGGGAGGCGCAGTTCCGCGGCCGCCTTGATGCAGCCGAACACGCTTGCGGCGCCGGTCATGTCGAACTTCATCTCGTCCATGCCCAGCGGTTGCTTCAGCGAGATGCCGCCGCTGTCGAACGTAACTCCCTTGCCGACCAGCGCAACCGGAGCCTTGCTGTTCGCAGCCCCGGCGTAGCGCATCACGATCAGCTTCGCGGGTTCGTCGGTGCCGGCGGTAACCGACAGGAACGAGCCCATCTTCAGCCGGCGCAGCTCAGCCTCGTCCAGGATCTGCGTGCGGACCGCCTTGTAGGCACGCGCGAGTTCGCGCGCCTGCTGCGCGAGGTGCGTGGGCGTGCACACGTTCGCCGGCAGGTTGGCGAGGTCGCGCGTCAGCGCGGCGCCTGCTGCGATGCCCCGCCCGTGCTCGAGGCCGCGCTCGGCGTCCTTCTTCTGGCTGCGCTCGGGCACGGCGATGCCGAAGCTCTTCAGCGCAGGTTCCGGCGGCTTGCGCGTGCTGCGGATCGCCGGCACCCGGTACAGCGCGTGCCCGACCGCTTCGGCGGCGAGCCGGCCGCGGTAATACGCGTCGGTATCTGCGACTGGCTCGAGCGAAAGGTAGCTGACGGCGTCCTTCGCGCCCGACCTGGCCACGGCGGCGGCCGCGGCCAGCAGCACTTTCTTGTACTGCTTGCGCTTGAAGCCGTCCTTCTTGCCGAGCCCGACGACGAGCACCCGGCTGCACGGGCCGCGGTCGACGTCGAGCAGAGTGGCTTCACCCGGTTTGCCACGCAGGTCGCCGCGCTTGACGAGCCTGGTCAGGCGCCCGTCGAGGGCGGTGTCCAGTTGTTCCGCGGCCGACGTGAGAGCCCCGGATTCGTACAGCCCGACGATCGCGCAGTCCGTGCGTTGGCGAGCGGCTGACCCGCTGACGGCGTAGAAACGCATGCGTGTTCCTTTGTCTTGAATCTGCCTGTCATCCACGGCTGTCGCATCCGGCTGGTGGCCGGACCGCGCCGCCCGCTAAACTCGGTGTCGCGCCCCGCCGTCCGGAGGCCGCCGGACCCGTGGGTCCGCGCGTCCCGGCGAGGGACGCCGGAGTCTACCGTTTCCCGCACGGAGCCGCGACCTGTGCTCTCCCGCCTTGACCGCTACCTGCTCCGCGAGGTGACCTGGACGTTCGTCGCGGTCACGGGCGTGCTGCTGGTGATCCTGCTGTCCAACCAGCTCGCGCGGGTGCTCGGGCAGGCGGCCCAGAGCGGCTTCCCGGGTTCGGTCGTGCTGAACCTGATCGGTCTCACGACGCTGCAGCAGCTGACCGTGCTGCTGCCGATCGGCCTGTTCCTCGGCATCATCCTGGCGCTCGGCCGCCTGTATCACGAGAGCGAAATGACCGCGATGGCGGCGTGCGGCGTCGGCACGTCCAGCATCTACCGGCCGATCCTGCTGCTCACCGTCGTCGTCGTCGGAGTCCTCGCATTGCTGTCATATCGCGTGGTTCCGGCTGCCGGAATCAAGGCCCAGCAGATCCGGGTCGATGCGTTGAAGGCAGCGCAGTTCGGGGCGCTCGAGCCCGGGCGGTTCCGCACGTTCGCGGCCGGCGACGTCGTCTTCTATGCCGAGCGGGTCGAGAAGCTCGGGCGGCTCGAGGGAGTTTTCGTGCAGCGCCGCGACGGCGAGCGGGTCGAGATCGCCGTGGCCGAGCGGGCCGAGCAGCGCGGCGCCGGGCAGTCGGAGCAACTGTTCGTGCTGTTCAACGGCCGGCGCTACGAGGGCATCCCCGGTTCGACCGAGTGGCGGGTCGTGGAGTTCAAGGAGCACGGCATCCCCGTGCGCCTGCCCGAGGTGAAGACCAAGAGCGAGAAATTGTCGATCCGCCCGACCAGCGAACTGCTCGGAGCGAAGGGCAGCGCGGAGCGCTCGGAGCTCGCGTGGCGCACGGCGATCCCGGCCATGGCGTTCGTACTGATGCTGCTCGCCGTGCCGCTCGCGAAACTGCGGCCTCGCCAGGGCCGGTTCTCGCGTGTCGGGTTCGCGATCCTCGCGTATTTCCTCTATTCGAACCTGCTCGCGGCCGTGCGCGTCTGGATGGAGAAGGGCAACGCCGGCGGCCAGTTTGGCCTGTGGTGGGTGCACATGCTGCCGGTCGTGCTCGCGGCGTGGCTGGTCTGGCGCGACGAGCGGCCGGGGCCGCTCTGGCGTCGCAATCGCGTGAAGGCGGCCTGACGTGCCGATCCTCGGACGCTACCTGCTGCGGACCGTGCTCGGGTACACGGCGCTCGCCATGCTGGTACTGCTCGCGCTCGGTGCACTGTTTCTCTTCATCAGCGAGCAGGACGACATCGGCACCGGCACGTACACGGCGAGCCAGGCGATGACGTACGTGATGCTGAACCTGCCGACCTTCGCCGGTCAGCTGCTGCCGGTCGCGGCGCTGATCGGGTCGCTGCTCGGGCTCGGCAACCTGGCGCGCGGCAGCGAGCTCGTGGTGATGCGGGCGTCGGGCATCACGACGTTCCAGTTCTGCAGCTGGCTTGCGATCGCCGGCCTGATCCTCGCGGTGCTGATGGTGGGCCTCACCGAGTTCGTGGCGCCGCCGCTCGAGAAGTACGGGCGCCAGGTGAAGGTGTTCAGCAAGTACAGCGAGTTCAGCTTCGCCGGCAACCGCGGTACCTGGGTGCGCGACGGCGACACGATCGTCGGCGTCGAGCAGCAGTCCGCGCTCGCGCGGTTCGGCGGCGTGCAGCTCTTCCGGTTCGACGCCGACCGCCGGCTGGTCAGCGTTGCGCGAGCGGAGTCCGCGACGGTCAACAAGTCGAACACGTGGAAACTCGAGAACTTCGCCGAGACGCGCTTCGTCGCCGGAAGGCACGACGGTCCGCAAGGAACCGGTCGAGGAGATCCGGTCGGCGCTGTCGCCGGAGTTCCTCGGGCTTGCGGTTGTCGAGCCGCAGGCAATGGGGATCCGGGACCTGAGGTCGTATACCGAGCACCTGCGCCGCAACTCGCTGGACTCGAGCCGGTTCGAGGTGGCGTTCTGGTCGCGCATCGCGCGCGTCGCGGCACTGATGCTGGTGTTGATTCTGTCGCTGCCGTTCGCCCTGGGGCCGATGCGCAACACGGGGCAGGGCGCGCGCACGGTCGTCGGCATCCTGATCGGTGCGGGCTTCGTGCTGATGAGCCAGACGCTGGAGAACAGCGGCCAGTTGCTCGGGTTGTCACCGCTGCTGACCGGGTGGCTGCCCACGGCGCTGCTGGCGGTGCTGACGTTCGGAATGCTGACCCGCGTCCGCTGAGCCGGCGCGTCGTTCAGGGATCGGGGCGCGGCGAGTCCTTCGGCAGCACGACTACGCGCGTTTGCGACAGCCGGTCGTGCCACGCGCGGCGGTCGCGATCGACAAGAACCCACAGGTAGCCGAGGCCCAGCGGCAGCCAGGAGAGCAGTGCCGCGCCGAGTCGCACGACCGTGTCGCGCCAGGTGAGCAGCGATCCATCCTCGCGTTCGACGCGCAGGCGCCACGAGGCCATGCCGAGCGTCTGGCCGCGTCGCGTCCAGAACGTGCCGAAGAACAGTACGAGCAGCGCCAGCAGCACGAGGCGGTAGAGATATTCGAGTGCGGGGTTCCCCGTCGGCGTGATCGCCTCGCCACCAGTCAGCGTCAGCAACGCCGCGGTCGCGATCATGAAGATCGCGAGCAGCAGCAGCGAGTCGTAGAACATGGCCGCGAGGCGGCGCGGCAGCCCCGCCGGCATCAGAACTTGTCCGGGCGCAGCACGCTCACGTCGTGCATGAACAGGATCATCGCGTAGTGGTCGTAGTAGCGCTCGCGGAGCCGCGCGGCGACACGCTCCGCAACCGACGGTTCGCACACGATCTCGACGCGGATGTTGCCTTCCTGCGCCCAGTCCGACTTGCGCGTGCCCCGGCCGCCGCGCCCGCGCGCGTCGGTGATCGTGTAGCCGCGCACGCCAAGTGCATCGAACTCCCCGATCAGTTCCCGCTCGAGCACGGCTTCCGTGACGATCGTGAGCAGGCGGCGGTTGAATTGCTCCATGGGCCGTGACCTTCAGCCTTGCAGTGCGATGGCGAGCCGCTCGTAGAGCGGAATCCCCACGATGATGTTGAACGGGAACGTGACGGCGAGCGAAGCGGTGAGCGACAACGCAGGATTCGCTTCCGGGACCGCGGTGCGTATCGCGGCGGGTGCGGCGATGTAGGAGGCGCTGGCCGCCAGCGTCGCGAGCACGGTCAGGCCACCGGTGGACAGGCCGAGCGCCCGGCCGATCAGTGCCCCGATGCAGGCGCCGAACAGCGGCATCACGATTCCGAACGCGACGATGAAGATTCCATGGCGCCGCAGCGTCGGCAGGTGCGATGCGGCGATCAAGCCCATCTCGAGCAGGAACAGCGACAGGATGCCCTTGAACAGCCCGAAGAAGAACGGCTGGATCGAGGCCGTGCCCTCGGGGCCGCTCGCCCAGCCGATCGCGAGGCCGCCGATCAGCAGCACGATGCTGCGGCCCAGCAGCAACTCGTGCGCGAGCTTGCGCCACGCGACGTCGCCGGCAATGCCGCGCGCAAGCAGGATGCCGACGAGGATCGCCGGCACTTCGAGCAGCACGACCCATACCGGCGCGCGCGCTTCATAGGAGATGCCGCGCGTCGCCAGGTAGCCGATCACGACGGCGAACGTGCCAACGCTCACCGAGCCGTAATGGGCAGCGAGCGACGCGGCATCCGCGCGCGGCAGCCGGCCGACGCGCCGTGCGACCAGGAATGCAGGCACCGGCAGCGCGAGCCCGATGGCAAGCACGCCGGCCAGCTCGAGCAACGGCATGCCCCCCGTGTCGCGGGCGAGTTCGACGCCGCCCTTGAGCCCGATCGCGAGCAGCAGCACGGTGGATACGAACTCGTAGATCGCGCTGGGCAGCCGCAGGTCGGCCCGCGCCAGGCCGGCGACGATTCCCAGCACGAAGAACAGGATGACCGGATCGATGGTGGGCATGTGCGACTGCAGGTGGCGACCCGGCAACGTTAGGCGAACCGTGCAGCGGAGTCACGCGCAGCATGTGCCGAGGCGTTGCTAGAATCTCTCGGTGGAATCCAGGCGAGGCTCGCCGAGCTCACACGGCTCGGCGTCGGCGCCGACGGCATCGAGGTGACCATGACGACGTCGAGCTTCCAGGACGTGGACCGCAGCTTCTTCGGGATCAATGAACGCCGCGCCTCTTGACGGGCCGGGCCGGGGCGGCCGGCTCGTCTGGGACCTGCCTCTGCGACTCACGCACTGGGCGCTGGTGAGCACGGTGGCGGGAGCGTGGGCTACGCATTACGCCGGTACGCAGTGGTTCGGGTGGCACGAGCGTCTTGGTTACGCGACGCTGGTGCTGGTCGCATTCCGTGTTGCGTGGGGGTTCGTCGGCACGCGGCACGCGCGCTTCCTGAGTTTCGTGCGTGGGCCGGGCCGAGTCGCGGAATACCTCCGCGACCGGGGTCGGTCCGAGCCGGCGGGGCACAGTCCGCTCGGTGCGCTGAGCGTCGTCGCGATGCTCGCGTTGCTGCTGGTCCAGGCCGCGACTGGCCTGTTCGCCAACGACGAGATCGCGAATGCGGGACCTTTCTACGGCTGGGTATCGCAGCAGACGAGCAACCGGATCACCGGATTCCATGAGACGAACTCGAACCTGCTGCTCGTCCTGCTGGGACTGCATCTCGCGGCGATCGCGTGGTACTCGTTAGTGGCGCGCAAGTCGCTGGTGCGTGCAATGCTCACCGGCAGGAAGGACGTGCCGCCGGGCGAGTCGATCGAGGGCTCGCGCACGGTACTTGCCGTGGTGATCCTGGTCGCGCTCGCCATCGCCCTGGCGCTCGCGATCCGTGCGGCGCCCGAGGCGACGATCGCGCTGTTCTGAATCAGTCTTCCTTGTACTTGTCGTGGCACGCCTTGCAGGTGTTGGCCATGTCGAAGAACGCGGCCTTGGTCTTGGCCGGGTCGCCGCCCTTCGCGACCTGCGCGAGCGTGCCGCTGCGATCCACGAGGTCCTTCATCTTGGCATCGAAGTCCGCGCGGTTCTTCCACGCGTCGGCCTTCAGCTTCGAGCCGGCGACGCCCTGCGTGTCGGGTGAGTAGGACTCGGACAGCATCGGCGCGAGTTCAGCCACGCGGCTGGCCCGAGTCGCGAACTCGTTCGCGTTGAACGGCATCTTGTCCTGCGCCATCGCGCCCATCGGGCCCATGTTGTACGCGATCACCTGGTAAAGCGCCTTGCGGTACTTGAGTGTCTTCTCGGCCTGCGTCGGCTGAGACTGCGCAAGCGCCGTCCCGGACAGTGCCGTGGCGACGAGGATCAACGGAAGGGCGAAGCGGGTTGCGCGCGGAAAGGACATGAGTCACTTGCTCCTGGGACGGATGGGTGCGAGCGCGCAAAATTACCTGACCGCGCCCGCGATCGCCACCGCAGCGCCGCGGGAGTCAGTCCGGCGGACGGCGCGCCCGGGCCTCGATGACGGCCTTGTTCTCACGCAGGATGGCCAGGACCTCGGATTCGGCGGGACGATCGGCGAGTCGGGCGATCGAGCTCGCGAGCTGCGGCCATTCCCGGCCCCACGAGAGAAAGCGCACTGCGTCCGTGATGACCAGCGCCGTGGTCTTGTCGCTGGCTTTCGTTCGCGCAGGGCTCGCGGGCCTGGCGTGAGCGCCCTGGCTCGGAGCCGCGGCAGGCTTGCGTCGGACCGCGAGCTTCTGCCTGGTCGTCGTGTCGCCGGTTGGCTTGCGGGTTTCTGTGCCTTTCGCCGGCGCGGCGGCCGGTGGTCGGCCCGTCGCAAGCGGGATGAATCGATCGATGTGCTCGGAGCCCAGCAGCGACGTGAGGAATGCCATGAGTTCCAGCGACTCGGCGAAACCCGTGTCCCCGGTGCCGCGGCGGTCCTCGAGCTGCCGCTTCAGTTCGATCAGGCGTGCGCGAGCCAGCTCCACGACCCACTTCGTGGGTCGCTGGTGCTTCGGCCAGTCCTGCACCCTGGCGTAGGCGGCCGCGTCGAGCTCGAGGTACCGGGCGTGCAGCTCGACGCTCGCCAGCCAGCGGTCCAGGAGTTCGGAAACGCGTCCGTCCGCTGCGCTCATGCCTCACCCGTGATGATTGCCGGCGTTGATTCTAATACGCGCTCCATCACCCGAGGCCGCTCGGGGGCGGCGGAATCTTTACGCTGCGACCTGAGTCCCGGTTATGTGTGCCTGGACGCAATTTCAGCGCGGTGGCTTGCGTTTGAATTCCATATATGAGACAAACAGTCCCAGATATGGAACAAAAGACCAGCCGCACGACTTTGCACGCCTGCCGCCAGTGGCTGCGGCCAGTCGCGCGCTGGCTGATGCGGTCGGGCGTCACCTGGAAGGAGTTCTCCGAGCTGTCGCGCGAGACTTTCGTCCATACGGCGCTCGAGGAGTTCGGCATTCGCGGACGCCCGACGAACGTGTCGCGTGTCGCTTTGCTCACCGGGCTCTCGCGTCGCGACGTCCGCCGTGTGCGGGAACAGGAGCCGGGTCGGGCCGGGAAGGCGGCCGAGGACTCCCTGAACCACGCGAGCCGCGTGCTTTCAGGCTGGCACCTCGACCCCGACTTCCTCGAGCCGAGCGGGCAGCCGCGTGTGTTGCCGGCCACGGGCAGTGCCGCGAGCTTCCAGTCGCTGCTCAAGCGGTATGCCGGCGACATCCCGACCACGGCGCTGGTCAAGGAACTGGTCAAGTCGGGCTCGATCGAGCGACTCGAGAGCGGCGCTTACCGGGTGCTGCGCCGCTACTACATGCCGCGCCCGATGGATGAGCAGGCGGTCGAGCGCGCGGGCAGTGTGCTCGCGGACCTCGTGGGCACGGTCGAATACAACCTCTCGCGCCGGCCGCGGGCCCCGTCGCGTTTCGAAGGCCGCGCGCAGAACAGGCACGTCGACTCGCGCAACCTGCCCGCGTTCCGCGCCTTCGTGGAGCGCGAAGCGCAGGGGCTGCTCGAGCGCGTGGATGACTGGCTCGCCTCGCACGAGGCCGATCCGGCGAACGAGGGCAGCACGAGCGTGCGCCTCGGCGTCGGCGTTTACGCAATCCAGGACGATACGACCGGAGAGACGCCATGAACGAGGGACGCCGCCATTCATTTGCGCTCGGTGCGCTGGCAGTATTTCTGGCTGCAGGCTGTGGCGGAGGCGGCGGGAGCGGCGGCAGCACCGTCGCGGGTATCGACCGCGGCGGAATCACGATCGCGCAAGGGCCGATCAGCGGCTTCGGCAGTGTGATCGTGAACGGCGTCCACTACTCGACCAGTGGCGCGACCATCACGGTCGACGACCGGCCCGGCGCGGAGTCGGACCTGCGCGTCGGCCAGGTCGTGCGTATCGAAGCTACTCTCGACGCGAGCGGTACGTCGGGTGTGGCGAAATCGGTTTCGTACAACGACGACGTCGAGGGCCCGGTGCAGGGCATCGACCTGGCAGCGTCGCGCCTGGTCGTGCTCGGGCAGACGATCCAGGTTGGCGCCACCACTTCGTACGGTGATTCGATCGTTCCGCGTGGCCTCGAGGGCCTGCGCGTCGGCGACCGCGTCGAGGTGAGCGGCCTCGTGAGTTCGGGTGGCGTCATTGCGGCCACGCGCATCGAGCGCAAGAGCACGTCGGGTTCGTTCGAGGTCAAGGGTGTCGCCAGTTCGGTGGACACGGCGGCGCGCCGCCTGCGCATCAACCAGCTGGTCGTCGACTACGCGTCCGCACAGTTGAGCGGCTTCGCGAGCGGGCAGCCCGCGAACGGCGACGTGGTCGAGGCGGACGGCACGCTCAATGCGTCGGGCACGCTGGTTGCAACAAAGCTGGAGCGCCTCAGCCAGGTTGTTTCCGGCACGACCAACGACAAGGCGGAGATCGAGGGCCTGGTGACGCGATTCGCATCCGCAACGGATTTCGATGTCGCAGGCCAGCGCGTGACGACCACCGCCGCAACCTCCTATGAAGGTGGCAGCGCGGCGAACCTGCGTGCGGATGCGAACATCCAGGTTGCGGGCAGCTTCGATGCGACCGGGCGGGTCGTCGCGCAGAAGATCGAGTTCCGCCGCGACAGCAATCTCGAGCTTTCGGGCCGCGTGGACAACGTAAACGCGGCTACGGACTCGCTCACCGTGCTCGGCCAGGCCGTGCGCACGACGACGCAGACACGCTTCGAGGACAAGAGCTCCGCGAACCTGCAGCGCTTCAGCCTGGCCGACGTACGCGCCGGCGACCTCGTCGAGGTGCGCGGCTATCGCGAAGGTAACGTCGTGGTGGCGACGCTGCTGCAGCGCGAGAACTCCGGGGCCGTCGGCGGCAGCGTCGAGGTCAAGGGACCTGCGACCGCAGTGTCGCCGCCGAATTTCACGGTCGCGGGCGTGCTCGTTACGACGGACTCGCAGACCGAATTCAGGGACAACAACGGTGGGTCGATCACGTCCGCCGCCTTCTTCGCCGCGGCTCCGGGCCGCGAGGTGAAGGTGCGCGGCACGCTGAACGGCAACACCGTGCTGGCCGCAAGGGCCGAGCTCGATGACTGACCGGGGCTCCGGGGTATGGCGGGCGCTGCGCGCCCGAACCGATCAGTGCCGAGCTTTCCAGAGGTGTGAAATGAAGTTCATCAATTCCCGATTGATCCTGCCGGCGGCTATAGCGGTGCTTGTCGCCGCATGCGGCGGCGGTGGAGGCAGCGGCGACTCGTCGGACGGACCCGTCCCTCCGTCGTCGTCACCGACTGCGACGCCAGGCAGCACCAGTTCGGTGATCGTCACCGGAGCCATCGATGGTTTCGGCAGCGTCATCGTCAACGGAGTGCGCTACGACACGTCGCGCGCGGAGGTGCGGGTCGAAGATCGCCCTGCGACGCTGGCCGACCTGCGTGTGGGGCACGTCGTGCGTGTCGAGGCGCAAGTCGACGACAAGGGCGCCGCGAGCGCCCGGCTTATCGAGCAGCATCGGCTGCTGCAGGGCACGGTCCAGGCGGTCAATGCGGCCGCCGGGACGATCACCGTCGCCGGGCAGGTGGTCAAGGTCGACGACGACACGTCGTTCGACGACTCCATCGCGCGCGCGTCGCTGGCCGGGATAGCGGTCGGCGACCGTGTCGAAGTGCATGGCTTTTCTAGTTCGAACGGCCAGGCACGTGCCACGCGCATCGAGAAGCCCGCGGCCGGCGACCTCGAGATCGAGGCCAAGGGTCTCGTGACGGCGCTCGACGCCGCCGGCAAGCGCTTCAAGGTCGGCACGCTGAGCGTCGATTACTCGACGGCGACGCTCGAAGGCTTCGGCTCGACCGGCCTGCGCGACGGCGACTTCGTCGAGGTCAAGGGGCGTGAGCTGCTGGCCGACGGCACGCTGAAGGCGTTGCGCGTCCAAAAGGAAGACGACGGCGTCGACGGCCAGGGCGGCACCGAGGCAGAGGTCGAGGGGCTCGTGACGCGGTTTGCATCGGCGTCCGATTTCGACGTGGCCGGCCAGAAGGTCACGACCACGACCGCCACGACCTACGTCGGTGGCTCGGCGGCCGATCTCAAGCTCGACGTCAAGGTCGAGGCCGAAGGCAAGCTCGACGCGGCCGGCACGCTGGCAGCCGCAAAGGTCGTATTCAAGCGGTCGGCGTCGATCAAGCTCGCGGCACGTGTCGAGAGCGTCGATGCGACGGCGGGGACGCTGAAGGCCCTCGGGCTCACGATCGTCGTGGACGCCGCGACCCGAAAGGAAGACAAGGAGCGCAAGGACCAGTTCTTTGCACTCGACAGCCTGCGCACTGGCGACTGGGTCGACGTGCGTGGCTACGCGGACCCCGCGGGCAGCGGCCGCGTGATTGCAACCCGCCTCGAGCGCGACGACCCGGAAGACTCGAGCGAGATACAAGGCAAGGCAGAGGCGCTGCAGTCGCCGCGGTTCAAGATCGCCGGCGTCGGCATCGAGACGACGCCCGCGACCCGGTTCGAGGACGGCGACGCCGACATCAGCTCCGCCACGTTCTTTGCGCAGGCCAATGGGCTGGTCGTCGACGCGCGTGGTGCCTGGGACGGAAGCTCGCTGACCGCGAGCCGCGTCGAGATCGATCGCGACGAAGGGGCGCCGACCGTGCCTCCGGTGACGACACCGCCGCCGGTGACGCCCCCTGTCACACCGCCACCCGTCACGCCTCCACCGGTCACACCGCCGCCAGTGACGCCTCCGCCGGTCACACCGCCGCCAGTGACGCCGCCGCCGGTGACACCGCCGCCAGTGACGCCGCCGCCCGCGGCCATCGACGGCGCGGCGCTGTTCGCCGCGCGGTGCTCGGGCTGCCACGGTCCGATCAACGCGATCCGCCAGATGCCTGTCTCCAACCGCACGGCGCTGGGCATCCAGCGCGCAATCGATGCCAACAGGGGCGGCATGAGCTTCCTGAGCACGCTCACGGCAGCCGAGGTTCAGGCGATCGCCGACGCGATCAAGGCTGCGAATCCGTAACTGATACGAACCCCGGACCTCTCGGTCCGACTCGGGCGGGTGGCGCGGGCCTCCCGCCCTTTTTCTATTTGGGGCGGATGCGCAGGTCGCGCGAAGCGACGTGTCCGAGCGGGTTCGCCCGGTATCCCTCGACATAGGGCTTCACGAGCCGCTTCGAGACGCGGAAGAAGATCGGGATCACCGGCGCATCGACGAGCAGTTGCGCCTCGGCGTCGGCCAGCAGCGCTGCGCGGGTCGATTGATCGGTCGTCGCCCGGGAATCGCGCAGCAGTTCATCGTAACGCCGGCTGCGGTAGCCAAGCGTGTTCTGCGGGCTGCCGGACTCGAACACGTCCGCGAAAGCCTCGGCATCGACGAAGTCCGCCGACCAGCCGAGCCGCAGGAGATCGCACTCGCCCGGCTGCCGTCGCGTGTCCAGGTATACGTTCCATTCGAGTTCGACGATTGTCGTCTCTACGCCGAGTGCCGATCGCCACAGGTCCGCGATCGCAACGGCCGTGCGCCGGTGATTCGCGCTCGCGTCCGTGCAGAGCGTGATGCGATCGGGCGCCGCCTTGCGGGATCGCGCGTCCGACCACAACGCGCGGGCCCGTTCCACTGCCGTGACGTACGGCAGGTCCTGCCATTCGAAGCGCGCGGGCGCGTAGCCGGGAATCCCGTCGGGCACCCAGCCGAACGCCGGCCGCTCGCCTGCACCCGTCACCAGTTCCGTAATTCGCGCGCGGTCGACGGACATCGCGAGCGCCTGGCGAGCACGCGGGTCGGGTAGCCGCTCGAGGTTGACGGCGTAGGCGTACGTGCTCAGGAACGGCGCGACCTCGAGTTCGCCCCGCAGGTGTTCGCGGATCCAGCCGAGCTGGGCATTCGGCACCTCGCTGGTGAGGTCGAGTTCCCCGGTGCGGTAGAGGTTCAACTCGGTTGCAAGATCGGCGATCGGCCGGTACTCGACACGCTCGATCCGCACCGATGCGGTTTCGCGGTAATACGGGTTGCGCTCGAGCTGGATTCTGTCGCCGTGTTGCCAGCCGATGAGCCGGAACGGCCCGTTGCTGGGGCCGCCAGGCGCGCCGCGGGTTCCCGCATGCATCGGCGCGGCCATCGGCAGGGCCAGCAGCGCGGGCAGGTAGGGAAGTGGCCGGCTGAGTTCGATCGAAAGAGTCGCGGGGTCGGATGGCTCGATGCTCGCCACCGCAGCAAGCAGTCCGGCATTTGGCGCGCGGCTGTCGGCGGCGATCACTGACTTGAGCGCGGCGGCAAACTCGTCGGCCTTGAGCGCGTCGCCGTTCGACCAGTGCAGGCGCGGACGCAGGTGGAAGGTCCAGTTCAGGCCATCGGGCGAAACGGACCACGCATCGGCGGCGCCCGGCACGATCCGGCCATCCGCCGTCTCCGTGGCGAGACCTTCGTAAAGGTCGCCGAGAACCGCGAGCGCCGCGTTGTCCGAGGCCAGCCGGGGGTCGAGTGTTTCCGGCTCGGCGCCGAGGCCGCGGCGGAGCTGCGACGCGACTGTTTCCGTTTGCGTTGCGTCGGGCGCGGGCGACCGCTGGCAGCCCCACTGAATCAGTACCAGCAGTGTCAGCAGCAGGGATCCCGCTGTGCGTCGTCCGGACATCGCCCGGACACGGCTCATGCGCATCGATCGGTGCATTGTTCACTTTGCTGCGTTGCGTGTCGGGAAGAATACGCCCAGCCGCGGGTGGCGGGGTGCATCGACGGCGGCGTTGCGGTAACGTTCCGGCCGCATGGCAGCTTCACCCGGTCCCGTCGACTCCGTCCCGTTCACGGCGGCTCCGCAGGGTACGGCGAAGCGCCGGGGCAAGCGCAGTTACGCCGTGCCATTGGTCGTGGCCGTGACCGGCCATCGTGACCTGCTACCCGCCGAAAGCCCACGCGTCCGGAAACTGGTCCGCGACTTCCTCGGCCGCCTGCGTGATGAGTACCCGAACCGGATGGTGGCAGTAATGTCGCCGCTTGCCGAGGGGGCCGACCGTATCGTTGCGGAGGAGGCGATCACGCTGCGCATGCCGCTGATCGTGCCCCTGCCGATGCCCAGGGAACTCTACATGCTCGATTTCGCGACGCAGGAGTCGCGCGACCATTTCGACCGCCTGTGCGCGGCGGCCGTTGAAGTCTTCGAGCTGCCACTGACGCCCGGCAACACGCCGGCCTCGATCCGCGAGCAGGGCAAGAATCGCTCGCGCCAGTATGCGCAGGCGGGAGTGTTCCTCTGTGCCCACTGCCACGTGCTGGTTGCGCTCTGGGACGGCAAGCCGACGCACCAGCTCGGCGGGACGAGCCAGGTGGTCCGGTTCCACCATCACGACGTGATGCCCGGCTACACGCCGCTCGCCACGGCGAGCCGACTGTCGCTGACCGATGACGAGAGCGATCTCGTCTATCACATCGTCTGCTCCCGCGACCGCCCGGACGGGACCCCGGCCGAGGGGTTGACCGCGCTCGACGCATTCTGGTTCACGACGGACGAGAAACAGCCCCGTTCGCGGGAGATGCCGTCGAGGCACCGGCAGGTCTTCGAGCGCACCGACGAGTTCAGCGAGGACGCGCAGGCGCACGCCGACGAGATCGATCGGGGACGATACCCATTGCTCACCGAGCAGCAGGCCGAGCGGTTGCCGCCTGGGCTGCTCGACATCAACCAGGTCTTCTGTGCCGCGGACTGGCTCGCCATCGAGTACCAGCAGCGGTTTGTCCGGACGCTGCGGCTGAGTCACATCTGTGTGTTTGCCACCGGCCTCGCGTACATGACGTACACGAACATGCTCGCGGATCGCGCGTTCCTGTTCGTCATGCTCGGGCTGATGCTGCTGGCGACCGGCATCAACTATTTCGCCCGGCGCGGGGCCTGGCACCGTCGCTACCTCGATTACCGCACGCTCGCGGAAGGACTGCGCGTACAGTTCTATTGGGCAGCCGCGGGCGTCACCAGCGGCAACGTCACGAAGTTCGCGCACGACAACTTCCTGCAGATGCAGGATCCGGACCTCGGCTGGATCCGCAACGTGATGCGCGTGGCCGGCACCGAATGCGACGTCCGGCCCACGACGGACCCGGATGCCCTGCAGTTCGTGCTGCGTGAATGGATCGGCGACGACAAGTCCGGACAGCTGGGCTATTTCGCACGGAAGTCTGCGGAACGGGTGCGGAAGGCCGAGTTCACCGGCCGCATCGGACGGCTCGGCCTGTGGGGCAGCGCCATCACGCTCGCCGTGTTGATGTTCGTGGATGCGGGGCTGCCCGATGCCGTCCGGGATCCGCTGGTCTACGGCATGGGTTGCGTGCTGCTGGCGATCGGCGTTCGGCAGTCATATGCCAAGGGCACCGCCGAATCGGAGCTCATCAAGCAGTACGACTTCATGCACCGGATCTTCCGCAACGCGCGACGCCGGCTAGACGTGGCGGAAGGCGACTTCGAACGGCGCAAGATCCTGAAGCTGCTGGGCGACGCGGCGCTCGAGGAGCACGCCCAATGGATCCTGATGCACCGCGAGCGGTCGGTGGACCAGCAGGAGATCGTCAAGCTCAGCTGAGCATCGCCGCGGGTCACTTGCCCGCGGCCGTCGCGATCAGACGCGCATAGAACTCCGTCATCCGCCCAAGGTTGTCGAGCGTCATGTGCTCGTTCGTGCCGTGGATCATCTCGAACTCGCGCATCGAAACGACGAGCGGCTGGAAGCGATAGACGGCCTGCGCGATGCCTGCGAGATGGCGGCTGTCGGTGGTCGCGGTGACGAGCCCGGGCGCCACCGGCAACTTGCCATCGTCGGACGCCAGCGCCGCGATCAAGCGGTATGCGTCCGAATCGGCTGACGACACCGGCGGCGGATCGTACGCGCGGCCCTCCCACGCGAGTTGCACGTCGAGCCCGCGCGTCGCGTCCTGCTCGCGTTGCATGACGTCGGCCGCCGTCTGCCCAGGCAGGATCCGGTAGTTGATCCAGGCCGTCGCATCCTGTGGCAGCACATTCTCCTTCGGGCTGCCGCGCAGCATCGTCGGCGCGATCGTCGTGTGCAGGCTCGCGGCACCCGCGGGCGTCGCCGCGATCGTACGCACCAGCAATGGCTCGAAGAGCCACTTGTTCGCCACTGCCATCTTCACCATCGGGCTCGCGTCCGGGGCCAGCGCACTCACCATGTCAGCACCCGGGCCCTTGAAGCGCATCGGGAACGGGTGGGAGGTGATGCCGAGCACGGCCTTCAACAGCACCTCGACGCCGGTCTCGGGCGGCGGAGCCGATGAATGACCACCCTTGGCCGGCGCGGTGATCCGCAGCGTCGCATAGCCTTTCTCGGCCACGCCGATCAGCGCCACGGGCCGGCCGAGCAACGGCATGTCGGCAACGACGGCGAGGCCTTCGTCGAGCGCGAAAACTGGCTTGATGCCGAGCGCGCGCAGTCGCTCCGCGGCGGCCGCTGCGCCCGAGCCACCGGCCTCTTCATCGTGGCCGCTCAGGATCAGTACCGTCCGCTTCGGCTTGAAGCCGCTCGCTGCAAGCGCCTCGACCGCCTCGAAGGTCGCGATCAGCGAACCCTTGTTATCGACCGAGCCGCGTCCCCACACGGCGTCGTCGGCAATCAGGCCGTCGAACGGCGGGTGCTTCCAGTCGCGCTCGGTGCCGGCAGTCACGGGGACGACGTCGTAGTGAGCCATCAGCACGATCGGCGGTAGCGTGGGGTCGGAGCCAGGCCACGTGTAGATCGGCGTCAGGTCGGCGACGAGGTCGCGCGACATTGCCGCATGCGCGGCAGGGTAGGTCGCCTGCAGCCAGCCGAGGAAGCGCTCGAATTCCGCGCGCTCATTCTCGTTGCGGTCCTGGTGGCTGACGGTGCGGATTCGAATCGCTTCCGACAGGTGCTGCGCGGCCCGTGCACGATCGACCGGCACGCCTGCCGCCAGCGGCACGGTCGCGACGTTCACTGCGGCGGGTGGCGAGAACGTGGCGGTACGGACCGCGACGACGAGCGCCATCGCAGCGAGGATGCCCAGGACGATGAGCGCGAGTCGGCTGAAGGTTTTCATCGTGCGTTTCTGACGCGATCGACGCCGCGCGTCAAGCGCCGGCTTGCATGGCTGGCCGCCATCGCGGAGTCTACGGGCCTGGATCCGGGAGGCCGATGAACAACGAAGCACCACGCTCCGCGAGCCGCGGTCCGGTCCTCGGCGCGATGTTCCTGATGGCGACGAGCGCGATCGGCCCGGGGTTCATCACGCAGACGACGCAGTTCACCGCGCAGCTTGGCGCAGCATTCGCGTTCGCGATCATGGCCTCGATACTCGTGGACGTCGCGCTGCAGCTGAATGTCTGGCGAGTAATCGGCGTCTCTGGCCTGCGCGCGCAGGAGCTTGGCAATCGAGTGTTGCCCGGGATCGGTCATGCGCTTGCGTTCTTCGTCGTGCTCGGCGGGCTCGTGTTCAACATCGGCAACGTCGCTGGGTGCGGGCTTGGGCTGAACGCGATGCTCGGCGTGCCGCCACTCTGGGGCGGTGTCGTGTCGGCCATGGTCGCAGTCGGAATCTTTCTCTCGCCGCGCGCCGGCATCGCGATGGACCGGCTCGTGGTCGTGCTCGGTTTCCTGATGATCGCTCTCACCGGCTACGTCGCGTGGGTTTCCGGTCCACCTGTGGGTGCGGCGTTGCGCAACGCCGTGCTGCCGGAGCAGGTCGATTTCCTTGCCATCACGACGCTGGTCGGTGGCACGGTCGGTGGATACATCACCTATGCGGGTGCGCACCGGCTCGTCGATGCGGGCGTGCGGGGAGTCTCCAGTGTGCAGCAGATCTCGCGCGCGTCGGTCACTGGCGTGCTCGTCACGGGTGCCATGCGGATGCTGTTGTTTCTCGCGGTGCTTGGCGTCGTCGCGGCCGGTGTGGGCCTCGATCCCGCGAATCCCACCGCGTCAGCGTTCGAGGCCGCCGCAGGTGAATTCGGGTTGCGAGCGTTCGGCGTGATCCTGTGGGCGGCGGCGATTACGTCGGTGATCGGGGCTTCGTACACGTCGGTCTCGTTCCTGACGAGTTTCAGCGCCGGGCTCGCGCGACGACGCGAGTGGCTGGTGGTCGCGTTCATTGCGGCATCGACGATCATCTTCGCGCTCGCTGGAGCCGCACCCGTGCCGCTGCTGATCTTCGCAGGCGCGTTCAACGGACTGATCCTGCCGATTGGCATCGCAGTCATCCTGTGGGTTGCGCTGCGACGAGCCGACCTGCTCGACGGCTACCGCTATCCACGCGGCCTTGCGGTCATAGGCGTGCTCGCGTGGGTACTGACGCTTTACCTGGGCTGGCGGTCGCTGGGAGGGCTGACCCGGCTGTTCGGTTGAACGAACCCGGGAACTTCGCCGGATTGCGCCTGTCTATGCTGCAATGCAGCAGAATTCAGCAAATTCAATGGGTTGGCTCGCCGTCGACCAAGTGGACCTCGAGCCGGCCCGCCGCCGCCTGCTTGCGACGGTAGCCAGCCTGGTCCTTGCAGCGCTTCTGCTGGCCGTGCCCGCGCCCGGCTCGATACCTGCTTCGCACGATGATCAGACTTCAGCGTGGATGCAGAATGGTCGCGTGTCCTGGTATGGCCCCGGGTTCCACGGGCGTCGGACCGCCAATGGCGAGATCTTCGACACGAACGAGCTAACGATGGCGCACCGCAGCCTGGCATTCGGCAGCCGGGTACGGGTGACAAACCTCGATAACGGTCGCTCCATAGTCGTTCGCGTCAACGATCGCGGACCTTACGTGCGCGGGCGGATTGCTGACCTGTCACACGCAGCGGCGTCCGAACTCGGCTTCGTCGACGACGGGGTGGTGCGCGCCCGGATCGAATTGATCTGACGCGGGAGAGCAGTCGAATCCGCTGCTCAGGGTTCAAACAGGCTGCAACGGCTGAATCGCTCCCGCGCTGCCGCGCAGGAGATGGCGCTCCCAGAGGGATTCGAACCCTCGTACCAGCCTTGAGAGGGCTGTGTCCTGGGCCTCTAGACGATGGGAGCGTGCCGCAGACAAGCGGACTAACGGGGTCCGCGCGAGGCCGCGTATTATACGCAGCCGTTTTTCCCGGTCCAGCGGAACCCGCTCATTGCTCCCGATAGAACCCAATCACGACGCCGCCCGCCCGTTGCCCGTCATCGTGCCGCGTGCGGATCACCCGATTTCGCGCGCCAACATCTCCCCGAGCGCGCTCCGGGTCCTCTATCGGCTGCGGGAGGGCGGGTTCCAGGCGTTTCTCGTCGGCGGCGCGGTGCGCGACCTGCTGCTCGGGCTCAGCCCGAAGGACTTCGACGTCGCGACCGACGCGCATCCGGAGCAGGTCCGCAAGCTGTTCCGTAATTGCCGGCTGATCGGCCGGCGGTTCCACCTGGCGCACGTGCGGTTCGGGCCCGAGATCATCGAGGTGGCCACCTTCCGTGCCGCCCACACCGAGGTCGACGAGGACAACAGCGTCGATGAGGTGGGCGTGCGCGTACTGAACGAGCACGGCCGCATCCTGCGCGACAACCTGTACGGCAGCATCGAGGAGGACGTCTGGCGGCGTGATTTCACGGCCAACGCCCTCTACTACAACATCGAGGACTACTCGATCTGGGACTTCGTGGGCGGCTTTCCCGACGCGGCTGCGCGCGTGCTGCGCCTGATCGGCGACCCCGAGACACGCTATCGCGAGGACCCGGTGCGGATGCTGCGCGCAGCGCGTTTCGCTGCGAAGCTCGGCTTCACGCTGCACGCGGACACCGAGGCGCCGGTGCATAGGCTTGCATACCTGCTCGACGGTGTGCCCCCCGCGCGCCTGTTCGACGAAACGATGAAGCTGCTGCTTGCGGGTTCCGCCGCCGCATCGTGCAACCTGCTCGCGCGCCTCGGCCTGCTTTCGCACCTGATGCCTGACTTGGTGCGCGCATTGAACGAAGCGCCGGACTCCGCCGGTGCGCGCCTGGTGCAGCTCGGACTCGCGCAGACCGACGAGCGCGTGCGCAGCGACAAGTCCGTGACGCCGACGTTCCTGTTCGCGGTGCTGCTATGGCCCGCGATCCTGCGCAAGCTCGGCTTTCCGAACGGGCCGCTGCCAGACGACCCGGCCACGCTGGGCGCGGCCTGCGACGACGTGGTCTCGCGCCAGGCGCGTCGGATCGCGATCCCGAAGCGGTTCACGATGCCGATGCAGGACATCATCATGATGCAGCCGCGCTTTGAGCGCCGCGCCGGCCGGCGTGCGCTGCGGTTCCTCGAACACCCGCGCTTCCGTGCGGCCTACGATTTCCTGCTGCTGCGCGCCGAGTCCGGCGAGATCGACCCCGAGATCGCAACGTGGTGGACGCGGCTGCAGCAGATGTCGCCTGAAGAGCGTGTCGCGGAGGTCGAGAACCAGCCGAAGTCGCCAGGTGATGGTCCGGCGGGGAAGCGTCCGCGCCGCCGCCGGCGTCGCGCTGCCTGATCGAGCCGCGCCGTGGTGGAAGCCTCGCGCTGGATTCCTGCCTACGTGGCGCTCGGCAGCAACCTCGACGATCCAGGCGCGCAAGTGCTGCGCGCATTCGACGCGCTTGGGAGTCTGCGCGGGTCGCGGCTCGTGCTGCGCTCGAGCCTGTATCGTTCGCCGCCGTTCGGCCCGGTGGCACAGCCGGAATTCGTCAATGCCGTGGCCGCACTGCTGACGACGCTCGAGCCCCGCGCGATGCTCACGGAGCTCAAGTCGCTGGAGCAGGAGCTCGGGCGCGAAACCCCGGTCGTGCGCTGGGGACCCCGTCGCATCGACCTCGACCTGCTGGTGCACGGCGGCTCGCGTTGCGACGAGCCCGACCTGCAGCTGCCGCACCCCGGTATCCCCGAACGCGCGTTCGTGCTGGTGCCGCTCGCCGAGATCGCGCCTGAGCTCGACGTGCCGGGTGTCGGGCGGGTGAGGGCGCTCGTGGCAAGCGTCGATTCCTCCGGACTCGTTAAGATTGCGGCATGAGCCCGCCTGCGGACAGATTGAAAGACGAGACCTCGATCGTCCACACACCGCACCGGTTCGTGGTCGTCGAGGGCCCGATCGGCGTCGGCAAGACGAGTCTCGCGCGCCGGCTCGCGGCGAGCTTCGGCAGCGACCTGGTGCTGGAGCAGGGCGAGGAAAACCCGTTCCTCGAGCGCTTTTACCGTAATCCCCGTGCAGCCGCGTTCCAGACGCAGTTGTACTTCCTGTTCCAGCGCGCACGGCAGATGCAGGAGCTGCGGCAGCACGACCTGTTCCAGCGCGTGCGCGTTTCGGATTACCTGCTCGAGAAGGACCGGCTGTTCGCGCGGCTGACGCTCGACGACGAGGAGTTCGGACTCTACGAGCAGGTTTACTCGAAGCTTGCAATCGACGCGCCGACGCCCGACCTCGTGGTCTACCTGCAGGCGCCGGTGGACACGCTGCTCGAGCGCATTGCCCGCCGCGGCATCCAGTACGAGCAGATGATCGAGCGGCGTTACCTCGAGCGCCTGACCGAGGCGTATGCGCGGTTTTTCCTCGAATTCGAGGCCTCGCCGGTGCTGATCGTCAACGCCGCGGACATCGATCCCGTCGGCAGCGACGCGGACTACCAGGGACTGCTCGCCGAGATCGTCAGGGCCCGTCGCGGGCGGCACTACTTCAACCCGATGAAGAGCCTGGTATAGCCCCGGCGTTGATGTTTGACGGCCGGTCCGTCATTCTTGCCATTCCTTCGAGGCCGCCCATGTATACACAACTACAACTGCGCGGTTCGGCCCGCCCGCCGGTCAACATTGCCACGCTCGGTCGCATGAAGGCCGAAGGCGAGAAGATCGCCTGCATCACCTGCTACGACGCGAGCTTTGCCGCGCTGGTCGACGAGGCGGACGCGGACGTGGTGCTGGTCGGCGATTCGCTCGGGATGGTGATCCAGGGGCACGACACGACCGTGCCGGTCACGCTCGAGAACATCATCTATCACTGCCGCGCGGTGGCGAAGGGACTCTCGCGACCCTTCCTGATGGCGGACATGCCGTTCATGACCTACACGTCGCGCGAGCAGGCGCTGCAGAACGCGGTGCGCCTGATGCAGGAAGGCGGGGCCAAGATGGTCAAGCTCGAGGGCGGTGCGAGCCAGGTCGAGATCGTCGAGTTCCTCGCGAGCCACGATATCGCCGTCTGCGCGCACCTCGGGTTGCGGCCGCAGTCCGTGCACAAGACCGGCGGGTTCCGGGTGCAGGGCCGGGAAGAAGCCGCTGCCGAACAGATGCGCCGCGACGCGAAGGCATTGCAGGATGCGGGCGCGGACATCGTGCTGCTGGAGTGCATCCCGCCGCAGCTCGGCAAGCAGATCACCGCGGAGCTGCACGCGCCGGTGATCGGCATCGGCGCGGGCCCCGACACCGACGGCCAGATCCTCGTGCTGTACGACGTGCTCGACATCACGCCGGGCCGCAAGCCTCGGTTCGTCAAGAACTACATGGCGGGCCACGACAGCCCACTCGAAGCGCTGAAGGCCTACGTGCAGGCAGTCAAGTCGCGCGAGTATCCCGCGCCGGAGCACTGCTTCTAGGGCCGCGATGCAGACGATCAGCAGCATCGCGGAGCTGCGCGGGATCGTGCGCGAGTGGCGGCTCGCGCGCGAAAGCATCGCGTTCGTGCCGACCATGGGCAACCTGCACGCGGGACACGCGAGCCTGGTGGGCGCCGCGCATCACCACGGCCGGCGCGTGGTTGCCAGCGTGTTCGTGAACCCGCTGCAGTTCGGTCCGAACGAGGATTTTTCCGCATACCCGCGCACGCCGGACGACGATTCCGCGTTGCTCGCGGAGCTGGGCGCGGACGTGCTGTTCCTGCCGACCGTCGCGGAGATGTATCCGAAGGGCACCACCGGCAGCACGATCGTGGACGTGCCGGAACTCTCGAACATTCTCTGCGGCGCCTTCCGCCCGGGACACTTCCAGGGCGTTGCGACGGTCGTCGTGAAGTTGCTGAACCTCGTGCAACCGGACGTCGCGATTTTCGGCGAGAAGGACTACCAGCAGCTCACGATCATCCGCATCTCGGTGGAAGACCTCTGCCTGCCGGTGAAGATCGTCGGTGCGCCGACCGTCCGGGCCGAGGACGGCCTTGCATTGAGCTCGCGCAACCGCTACCTGAGCGCCGACGAACGCGCGCGCGCGCCAGCGATGTATCGCGCACTCGATCGCGCCCGCAGGCGTCTCGAGTCGGGGGACTCCGACATTGCGGACATCGAGCGGGAAGGTCGCGCTGCGCTGCAGGCCGCGGGCTTTCGCCCGGATTATTTCGAGGTGCGCATGGCCAATGCGCTCGAGAAGCCCCACGGCCAGAACGTCGACGTAGTCGTGCTCGCCGCAGCACGGCTGAGCCGCGCAAGGTTGATCGACAACCTGCAGTGCCGCGCCGCCGGACAACTGGGCTAGTCGCGCGCTTACTTTCCGCGCCTCCAGCGCCCAGCGCACGCTGTCCCGCACCACCTCGCTTGGATCCTCGCGCCTGCGCTCGAGTGCCGCGATCACCGCTGGTGTCCGCGGCGCGTTGCCGAGAGCAATCGCGATGTTCCGTGACCAGCGCTCGTAGCCGATGCGCCGGATCGCGCTGCCCGACGTCCGCTCGAGGAACTGCTGCTCCGTCCACGCGAACAGGTCGACCAGCCGCGGTGAGTCGAGGCCGTGTCGCGGCTGGAAATCCGGCTCGGCCGCGAGCTTCGCGTAGCGATTCCACGGGCAGACCAGCTGGCAGTCGTCGCAGCCGTAGATGCGATTGCCGATCGCACGGCGGAATTGCTCGGGGATCGGACCGTCGAGCTCGATCGTGAGATAGGAGATGCAGCGTCGCGCATCGAGTTCGTAGGGCGCCACGATCGCGCGTGTCGGGCAGGCCTCGATGCACGCGGTACAGCTGCCGCAGTGCGCGGTAACGGGCTGATCGACGGGCAGCGGCAGGTCCGTGAAGATCTCGCCGAGGAAGAACCACGAGCCGTCGTGACGGTCGAGCAGGTTGGTGTGCTTGCCGATCCAGCCGAGGCCCGCGTCGCGTGCCAGCGCCTTTTCGAGCACGGGGGCACTGTCCGTGAATGCGCGATAACCGGCGCTCCCCGCCGTTGCCGCCAGCCGGTCGGCCAGCCGTGCAAGCCGGTTGCGCAGCACCTTGTGATAGTCGCGGCCCAACGCGTAGCGGGAAACGTAGCCGAGGCCGGGGTCCGCGAGCACGCCCTCGGCGCTCGCCGCCGACGGCCAGTAATCCATCCGCGCTGTGATTACCCGCACGGTGCCCGGCACGATCTCGTCGGGCCGCGCGCGGCGCGTGCCGTGACGCGCCATGTAATGCATCTCGCCGTGCCTGTCCGCCGCCAGCCAGTCGAGCAGGCGTCGTTCGTCTTCCGGCAACCGCACGCCCGCAATGCCGACCTTCTGGAAGCCGAGTTCGCGGCCCCATTCCTTGACCTGCGCGGCGAGCGCTGCGGAATCGATGCTCACGTGGTTTGCGAGGATCCGGGGCGGGCGTGACGCGGCCAGTATAATGCGGCCATGCAAGCGCAATCCGACGCCGTGTACACGGCCGAACAGGTTCGCGGCCTCGATCGCCGGGCCATCGACGACCTCGGTGTTCCCGGCTACGAGCTGATGACGCGCGCGGGTCACGCGACCCTGAACGCGCTCAGGTCGCTGTGGCCGGCGGCGCGCTCGATCGCCGTGCTCTGCGGGCCGGGCAACAACGGTGGCGATGGCTACGTCGTCGCGCGGGTGGCGCGCGCGCAGTCGATGCGCGCGACGGTGGTGGCGCTCGGCGATCCGGGGTCGCTGGCCGGTGATGCGCGCCGCGCGTACCAGGATTTCGTCGCGGCCGGCGGACGCTGTGAGCCATGGTCCGCGACGGCACTCGAATCGGACGTGATCGTCGACGCGCTGTTCGGCACTGGCCTGGCGCGCGAGCTCGGCGGCGAGGCGGCGGCAATGGTCGCTGCGATGAATGTGTCGGGCCGGCCGGTCGTCGCCGTTGATATTCCCTCCGGGCTGCATGCCGACACCGGCGCCGTGCTCGGCGTCGCGACTCGCGCGCAGCTCACGGTGACGTTCATCGGTCGCAAGATCGGCTGCTATGTCGGCGAGGGCATCGAGTACACGGGTCGGCTGGTACTCGACGATCTCAAGGTGCCGGCCGCGACCTTCGACAGGACCAAGCCAGTCGCCCGGCTGATCGACGAAGCCACGGTCGCGCGAGTGCTGCCCCGAAGGCCGCGCGCGTCGCACAAGGGCGCCAACGGTCACGTGCTCGTCATCGGCGGCGGCCCTGGAATGCCGGGAGCAGCGCGGCTCGCGGGCGAGGCGGCGCTGCGCGCGGGCGCGGGCCTGGTGACCGTGGCCGTTCACCCGGACAACACCGGCATCGTCGCCGCGCGCCCGGAGCTGATGTGCGTTACGACGCGCGCGGCCGAAGACATCCGTGGCGCGCTCGAGCGTGCGACCGTGGTGGCCATCGGTCCCGGGTTGGGGCAGGGCGCGTGGGCCGCGGACCTGCTCGACGCGGCGTTGCGCAGCGGGCTGCCGCTGATCGTCGATGCCGATGCGCTAAACCTGCTTGCGGCCGCGCCCAGGGCCTGCGAGCACTGGGTGCTGACGCCGCACCCGGGCGAGGCCGCACGACTGCTCGAGTGCACGACCTCCGTCGTGCAGGCCGATCGACTGCGGGCCGCGCGCGAGTTGCAGTCGCGTTTCCGCGGAACCGTCGTCCTGAAAGGTGCGGGCTCGATCGTGCAGGCGCCGGACTCGGTGACGTATCTCTGCGATCGAGGCAACCCCGGCATGGCGGCCGGGGGCATGGGCGACGTGCTCACCGGCGTGATCGCCGGCATCGCAGCGCAGTGCGGCGACCTCGCGCTGGCAGCGCAGGCCGGGGTTTTCGTGCACGCCCAGGCGGGAGATCTCGCCGCCCGGGCTGGCGAGCGAGGACTGCTCGCGAGCGACGTGCTGCGCCAGGTGCGCTCGTGCGTGAATCCGGCTTGAGACTCATCGCCCGCTCGGCGGATGAAACGCGGGCGATCGGGGCGCGCCTGGCTGCGGCGATCATCGCCGCAGACCCGTCCGCGCCGTTCGTAATCGGGCTTACCGGCGATCTCGGTGCGGGCAAGACGACGCTGGTCGGTGGAGTCTTGTCCGCGCTCGGGCACCAGGGCCCGGTGCGCAGCCCCACCTACACGCTGATCGAGCCGTATCGGCTGGTCGACCGAGACCTGAACCACTGCGACCTTTACCGACTGCGTGCCCCGGCGGAGCTCGATGACCTCGGCCTGCGCGACCTGCTCAGCGAGCGCAGCGTCCTGCTGGTGGAGTGGCCGGAACGCGCGGGCGACAGGCTGGGCAAGCCCGACCTGTCACTGGCACTCGGCTATCTCGACGAGGGCCGGATCGTGGATTTCCATGCCACGAGCGAGGCCGGCCGGCGGGTGCTCAGCCGCCTCGCCCTCGACAAAACCTGACGAATCTCGCGTATCCTCATAATTTCATTGAAATATTACCCCGCGTCAGGGTAGATTACGTCACATGCTCGTACGCCCGGCCAAGCTGATCGCTTTCCTACCGGCGTTCCTCGCTCTCGTCGCGACCTTCGCGGCTTTCGCCGCTGCGCCGACGCGCGTGACGGATGTGCGGCTCTGGTCGGGCCCCGAAGGCACGCGACTGGTGCTGGATCTCACGGCACCCACGCGCTACGAAGTCTTCACGATCGAGAACCCGGATCGCGTCGTCATCGACCTTGCGAACGCGGATTTCGCTTCTTCCAAGGGCCTGCCCGACGGGCAGGGCCCGGTGAAGTCGGTGCGCACGGGCCCACAGCCGAACCACGGGTTGCGGGTCGTGCTCGACCTTCGATCGGAGCAGAAAGTGAAGAGCTTCGCCGTCCGTCCGGACGGTTCGGCAGGCCATCGTCTCGTGATTGAGTTGCCTCCTGCAGCAGGTGCCGCTGCCGAAGTGCCGCCTGTTTCGCCACCGCCTCCGATAGCGCCAAGGACCGTTGCGCCGAGCGGCACCGAAGTGCTCGCGGCCGCCGCGTCCGCGATCTCTCCGCGTCGCACGGACTCCGCAAGGGCGGTGAAGACGCTGGCCGATGCAGACGCGAAGGGACGCGACCTCGTCATCGCGATCGATGCCGGACACGGCGGACAGGACCCGGGAGCCATCGGTCGCGGCGGGACGCACGAGAAGGACGTGACGCTCGCGATCGCGCGCAGGCTCGCGGCCGAGATCAACGCGGAGGACGGCATGCGCGCAGTGCTGATCCGCGACGGCGATTACTTCATCACGCTCGGCGCTCGCACGCGCAAGGCGCGGCAGCTGGGCGCCGACATGTTCGTCTCGGTGCACGCCGACTCGGTGGTGAACCGTGACGTCAGCGGCTCGTCTGTCTACGTGCTCTCGCTGCGCGGTGCGTCCGACGAAGCTTCGCGCTGGCTGGCGGAGCGCGAGAACGCCGCGGACCTGAAGGGAGGGGTGTCGCTCGACGACAAGAGCGACCTGCTTGCATCCGTGCTGCTCGACGTCACGCAGAAGGAATCGGTGAGCAACAGCGTCGAAGCGGCGGACGCGGTGCTCGCGGCGCTGCGGCGGATCGGCGACGTGCACCGGCCGCGCGTGCAGCATGCCGGTTTCGTCGTGCTGAAATCGCCGGACATCCCGTCGATGCTGGTCGAGACGGCGTTCATCTCGAACGCGACCGACGAGCGCAGGCTGCGCGATCCGGACGAGCAGCGACGCATCGCGGAGGCGATCCGCCGCGGCGTACGCAACTATTTCTACGACAAGCCCCCGCCGGGCACGAAGATCGCGGCCCTGGTCGCCGCCCGGCCTGGCGGAGACGGCGACGCGGCGCAGCAACTCGCAGAGCGCTGATTGCGCCACCCGTGCCCGGACGGGCACGATATCGACCCCCTGACCCAGACAAACCGGGAGCACTCCTAACATGGGCAAGCATTTCACGTATGCCGCTGCGATCGTCATCCTGTCCGCTGGTGCCTGGAGCCATGCGGTCCAGGCCGATTCCGCGCAGGCCACTTGCGAAGTGCGCAAGGACGGCGACACGAAGCAGGGCGCCTCGGGACCCTGCACGTTCTCGCAGCGGCAGGGCTACATCGACCTCGACCTGAAGAACGGCGACAACTACAGCCTGAGCCCGGGCGGCAAGGCCAACCACTACAAGGACCAGAAGGGCATCAAGGTCGTGCGGTCGCAGTCCGGCGGCAATAGCGAAGAATTCAAGTGGGAGGGCGGCAAGAAGATCATCGTCACGTTCGCCACGAGTCCCGCCGTTGCCCGCCCTGCGCAGGCATCCTACGTGGCGGGTGAAACGGTGCCCGACCTCGCCGACCTGGTAGGCGCCCGTGCGGGACAGGCCGAAGGCGCGCTGCAGAGTCGCGGCTACGTCTATACGAAGGGATCGACCTCCGGCAATGCCAAGTACACCGCCTGGTACAACGCATCGACGGGCCGTTGCGCAATGATCCAGACGGCGGACGGGCGCTACCAGTCGATCGTGCAGGCTCCGCCGGGGGACTGCGGGCGCTGACGCTCCGGAGGGTTTGCTATCCTCGCGGCCCCTCCGTGGAGCGGCCGCGACGATGACCATCCGGGTCCTGCCCGAGCAACTGATCCACCAGATCGCGGCCGGCGAGGTCGTCGAGCGGCCGGCTTCCGTGGTGAAGGAGCTGGTCGAGAACTCGCTGGACGCTGGCGCGAGCTCGATCGAAATCGAGATCGAAGGTGGCGGCGCGTCGCTGATCCGGGTGCGCGACGACGGGTTGGGCATTGCCGCCGACGAGCTCGTGCTCGCGCTTGCCCGCCACGCCACGAGCAAGCTGACCCGCGTCGAAGATCTGGAGGCGGTGCGCACGCTCGGCTTTCGCGGCGAGGCGCTGCCGAGCATCGCTTCCGTGTCGCGCGTCAAGCTCGTTTCGCGCCCGGCCGCGGCAACAGTCGCGTCCGCGGTCTCCGCCGCTGATGGCGTTCTCAGCGACACGGCGCCGCAGCCGCACCCGCCGGGCACGACGGTCGAAGTGCGCGACCTGTTCTTCAACGTCCCGGCGCGGCGCAAGTTCCTTCGCTCGGAGCGCACGGAGCTCTCGCAGGTCGAACGCCTGGTCGAGCGTCTCGCGCTGAGCCGGTTCGACGTCGGATTTCGGTTGCTGTCGGCGCGCAGGACGCTCGCCGATCATCCCGCCGCCCGCGACGAACGGGCCCGCGACGTGCGGGTCGCGGCAGTGCTCGGTGACGAGTTCATCACGCACGCGCTGAAGCTCGACCACGAGGGCTCCGGGATGCGACTGCACGGCTGGTTCTGCATGCCGACGTACGCGCGCAGCCAGGCGGACCAGCAGCACTTTTTCCTGAACGGCCGACCGCTGCGGGACAAGCTCGTGGCGAGTGCCGTGCGGCTCGCCTACCGTGACGTGCTCTACCACGGCCGCCAGCCGGCCTACGTGCTGTATCTCGAGATGGACCCGGCGCGCGTCGACGTGAATGCGCACCCGCAGAAGCTCGAGGTTCGTTTCCGCGAGCCCGGCCTCGTGCACGATTTCCTGTTCCGCACGATCGAGAGGGCGCTGGCGGAAACGCGCCCGGTGCAGGCAGCGTATGCGGCCGTTCCTGCGGCAAGGTTCTCGCTGCCGGGCGGCGGCGACGTGGGACAGCGGACTTCGTCGCTCGATCTCTACACCGCGCTCGGAGCCGCGGTGCGTGACACGCCGGGTACCGCAGCGGCGGTGCATGCCGAGGCGGCGGCCGCGCCAGAGCCGCCGGCGGGCGAACATCCGCTCGGGTTCGCGATTGCGCAACTGCACGGCGTCTACATCCTCGCGCAGGCGCAGGGCGGGCTCGTGCTGGTGGACATGCACGCGGCGCACGAGCGTACGACGTACGAGCGTCTGAAGCAGTCGCTCGCTGGGCGACGCATCGCCGCACAGCCGCTGCTGGTGCCGATAGCCATTAACGTGTCGGCGGCCGAAGCGGACGAGGCCGAGCAGCACGCCGCGTTGTTCGACGAGCTCGGCATCGAGATTTCGCGCAGCGGACCGGCTCAATTGCTGCTGCGCTCGATGCCGGCACTGCTGCCGTCTGCGGATCCGGCCGCGCTCGCTCGCGACCTGCTGGCCGACCTGCGCGAGCAGGGCACGGGCGGCGCGATGCAGGCGCTCGAGCGGGCGCTCGGCACGATGGCGTGTCACCAGGCCGTACGTGCCAACCGGCGCCTTACGGTGCCGGAGATGAACGCGCTGCTGCGCGAGATGGAGACGACGTTGCGCGCCGACCAGTGCGTGCACGGTCGCCCGACGTGGTCGTTCGTGAGCATGGACGATCTCGACAGGCTGTTCCTGCGCGGGCGATGAACGGTACGGCCGAGACCGCCGCTGCCGTACTGCTGATGGGGCCGACCTGCAGCGGCAAGTCGGCGCTTGCACTCGAACTGGCGCGCCGCTTCCCGGTCGAGATCGTCAGCGTCGATTCGGCGCAGGTATACCGCGGCATGGACATGGGCACTGCGAAACCGTCGCGCGACGTCCAGGCGGCCGTCCCCCATCACCTGATCGATATCTGCGACCCGCTCGAGTCGTATTCGGCGGGCCGGTTCAGGCGCGACGCGCTGCGGCTGATCGGCGAGATACGGGGTCGACGCAGGGTCCCGCTGCTGGTCGGCGGCACGATGCTGTACTTCAGGGCGTTGGCCCATGGGATTGCGCCGCTGCCGGAGGCGGACCCGGAAGTGCGCACACGAATCGACGAGCGTGCACGCCGGCTCGGCTGGCCCGCGCTGCACGCGGAGCTGGCTGCGCTCGATCCGGAGGCTGCGGCGAAGATCCGCAGCGCGGATGGCCAGCGTATCCAGCGCGCGCTCGAAGTCATCGAGCTCACCGGCGAGCCGCTGTCCCAGTTGCAGAAGCGCGCCGAGCCGTCGCCAGTGTCGCTGGCCGGGTTCGCGCTGCAACCTTTCGAGCGCGCGGAACTCTACGGCCGCATCGACCAGCGGTTCCTGCAGATGATCGACGCCGGCCTGCTTGAGGAGGTCAGGGCCCTGCGTGCCCGAGGCGACCTGCACGCCGACCTGCCGAGCCTGCGTGCCGTGGGCTACCGGCAAATCTGGTCGCATCTTGCCGGCGAACAGACTTTCGACGCTGCGATTGCCGCCGGGCAGAGGGCGACGCGGAATCTCGCCAAGCGCCAGTTGACCTGGCTCAAAGCGGACAAATCGGTGAAGTGGATCCCGGGCCTTGAAGATCAGTCACTTGCACCCATAGTCAGGGCGCTGGGCGAGCTTTCGGCCGGACTGGGCCGCGCCGGCATGTGATAGGATTGGACTCGTTCTTGTTCGTCGAGGCGACGGGCTTACGGCCGCGTCATGGAAGATTGCGCGGCAGGAACGAGCAGATTCAAAAATAAGGAGACGCAACCATGGCCAAGGGCCAGTCCTTGCAGGATCCATTCCTCAACGCTCTGCGCAAGGAGCGTATTCCCGTGTCGATCTACCTGGTCAACGGCATCAAGCTGCAGGGCCAGATCGACTCGTTCGACCAGTTCGTCGTCCTGCTGCGCAACAGCGTGAGCCAGATGGTCTACAAGCACGCGATCTCCACGGTCGTCCCGGCGCGCAACGTGCGCCTGCCGATGGGCGACGACGAGGCGCCACCCGAGGAGACGCCGGCGGCCTGAGCCGGCGATCCAGGGGCGGAGCAGGAACGCGTTGTTCGACAGGCCGGGTAGCGGGGAACGAGCGATTCTCGTCTGCGTCGGACTCGGGCGTGCGCCCGAGCCGGACCGCGTCGAAGAGTTCGTCGCGCTCGCGCGCTCGGCTGGCGCCCAGGTGCTCGAGGTCATCACCGCGACGCGCAAGGTCGCGGAGCCGCGCTTCTTCCTCGGCACCGGCAAGGTTGCGGAACTGAAGCAGCGCATCGCCGCGATCGGGGCCGACCTCGTCGTGGTGGACCACGCGCTGTCGCCTGGCCAGGAGCGCAACCTCGAGAAGGAACTCGCATGCCGCGTGCTCGACCGCAGCGGCCTGATCCTCGACATCTTCGCGCAGCGTGCCCGCACCTTCGAAGGCAAGCTGCAGGTCGAGCTCGCGCAGCTGCAGCACATGGCCACGCGGCTGGTGCGCGGGTGGACCCACCTCGAGCGCCAGAAGGGCGGCATCGGACTGCGCGGCCCGGGCGAGACGCAGCTCGAAACCGACCGCCGCCTGCTCGGCCGGCGCATCAAGACCCTGAACGACCGGCTCGACAAGGTGCTGGTCCAGCGCGAGACGACTCGGCAGGAGCGCAAGCGCGGCGCCGTGCCCACGGTGGCGCTCGTGGGTTACACGAACGCCGGCAAGTCGACGCTGTTCAACCGGCTCACCTCGGCCGACGCGTATGCCGCGGACCAGCTGTTTGCGACGCTCGACCCGACGGTGCGCCGGTTGCACCTGGCGCCCGGGCTCGAAGTGGCGCTGGCCGACACGGTCGGGTTCGTGCGCGACCTGCCCCACGAGCTGGTCGCCGCCTTCCGCTCGACGCTGCAGGAGGCGCGCGAGGCCGACCTGCTGCTGCACGTCATCGATGCCGCCGATCCCGATCGGAGCGATCGCATCGCGCAGGTGAACGAGGTGCTCGAGTCGATCGGGGCGCAGTCGCTGCCCCAGGTCGCGGTCTTCAACAAGATCGACCGCTCGGGCGAGGCTCCGCACGTCGAGGTCGATGCCGATGGGCGCGTGGACCGCCTCTGGCTCTCGGCCCACACCGGTGAAGGCGTGGACCTGCTGCTCGATGCGCTCCACAGCCAGCTCGGCGCGGACCTGCATCACTGCCTGATCACGCTGCCACCGCATGCCGGGCGGGCCCGGGCCCGGCTGTTCGAGGCAGGTGCCGTACTGGCTCAGCGCCAGCTCGACGACGGCTCGATGGAGCTCGAAGTGAGCCTGCGCCGGCGCGAACTCGAGCGAATCTGCCGCGACGCGGGTCTCGAACTACCTGCGGAGGTTGCGCCTTGTGCGCCCGGGGACCGGTTCCTACAATCCTCGGGTCAAGCGGCCGTCAGTGCCGCGCGATGAGCGGCCTCGACCGGCAAGCCGGAACCCCTGTTACGAAACCACTGAAAATTTCCCGGAGCATCACATCTCATGGCCTGGAATGAACCGGGCAGGAACCGCAATCCCTGGGGCAATCGCCCTGACCGGGGTGCCGCCGATCTGGACGAGGCGCTGCGCAACCTGCAGAGAAAGATCACCGAAATCTTCAGCGGCGGCCGCGGAGGCGGTGGGGATGGCGAGCGCCCGGGGCGCGATGCGGCCATGCGCGGCTTCGGCTTCGGCACGGTCGCGCTGGTGCTGCTCGCTGTCTGGGCCGCCACGGGCCTCTACAAGGTGGACGCGGCGGAGCGCGCCGTCGTCACGCGTTTCGGCAAGTACGTCGAGACGACCGAGCCGGGCCTGCGCTGGCACCTGCCGTGGCCGATCGAGGCGCGGCAGATCGTCAACGTCGAGAGCGTCGAGGGCTTCAGCGACCAGACCCGGATGCTGACCTCCGACGAGAACCTCGTCGACATCAACATCGCGGTGCAGTACCGGCGCGCCGAGCCGGTTCCTTACGTCTTCAATGTACGTGATCCGGAGGCGACGCTGAGCGAGGTGAGCGAGAGCGCGATCCGTGAAATCGTCGGCCGCAGCACGCTCGACTTCGTGCTCGAGCAGGGCCGGCAGGAGATAACGGCCAAGACGCGTGAGCTGGTGCAACGCACGCTCGACTCGTACAAGACAGGCATCGAGGTGACGACCGTGAACCTGCAGGGCGTGAGCGTGCCCGAGCAGGTGCAGTCTTCGCAGCGCGACGCGATCAAGGCGCGCGAGGACCGGGAGCGGCTCGCGCTCGAGGCGCAGGCCTACGCGAACGACATCCTGCCGAAGGCGAAGGGCTCGGCCGCGCGGCAGATGGAGGATTCGCAGGCATACAAGGCGCGGATCGTCGCCGACGCAGAGGGCGAGGCGGAACGATTCGTGAAGCTGCTCGAGGCGTACGAGCGCAGCCCGGCGGTCACCAGGCAGCGCCTGTACTACGAGACCATGGAAGAAGTACTCGGCAATACGAACAAGGTCCTGGTGGACACCAAGGGCAGTGGTAACGTGCTGTACCTGCCGCTCGACAAGATGATGGAGCGCCGGGCGCCGACGCTGACGCTCGACGAGCAGCGCCAGGTGCCGGCCACCGCCGCTCCGCGGCCCGCCGCCACTGAAGAGCCGGCCGCGACCGTCGAGTCGCGCCGCGAGCGGGGGGCACGCTGATGGACAATCGCAGTTACCTCGCCGTCATCCTGGCCGGCTTTGCCGCGCTGGTGCTGTCGATGGCCGCCTTCACCGTGCGCGAGACCGAGCTCGCGATCAAGTTCCGCTTCGGCGAGATCGTGCGCGCCGACTACCAGCCGGGCCTGCACTTCATGACGCCACTGGTGAACAACGTCAAGAAGTTCGACAAGCGGATCCTCACCGAGGACTACCCGGCCGAGCAGTTCCTGACCAGCGAAGGCAAGATCCTGCGCATCAACTTCTTCGTGAAGTGGCGCATCACGGACGTCTCGCGCTATTACACCTCGACCGCCGGCGGCAGCGAGGAAGTGGCCGCGCGGCGCCTCGGCGAAATCGTCAAGGACGGCCTCAAGGGCGTGATCGCCCGGCGCACCATCCAGCAGGTGGTCGCGGCGGAGCGCACCGAGTTCCTGGGCGAGGTGCTGAAGATCGCGGGCGCCAATGTGGGCGGACTCGGCATGACGATGATCGACGTGCGCGTGAAGAACATCGAGCTGCCCGAAGAGGTCAGCGAGTCGGTATTCAATCGGATGCGGCAGGACTTCGCGCGGCAGGCCGCGCAGCTGCGCGCCGAGGGTTCGGCGGTGTCCGAGCAGACTCGCGCCGAGGCCGACCGGCAGCGCACGGAGGTCCTCGCGAACGCCTATCGCGATGCCGAGAAGGTCAAGGGCGAGGGCGACGCCGCCGCGGCGGACATCTATGCGCGCGCTTACGGACGCAACCCGGATTTCTATTCCTTCTATCGCGGTCTGGCCGCGTACCGCAAGTCGCTCGGCAAGCAGGGCGACATCATGGTGCTGCAGCCCGATGGGCGAGTTCTTCAAGTACCTCAAGGAGACCGGCCGCTGAACGCGGCCGGCGACCACCCGGCATGCAGTGGGGCGACCTGTGGGCGGCCTTCGCCCTCTACCTCGTGCTCGAGGGCCTGATGCCGTTCATGAATCCCGGCGGCATGAAGCGCACGCTGCTGCAGCTCGCGCAGCTCGAGGAGCGGACGTTGCGCACGGCCGGCCTCGTCAGCATGATTGCCGGCGCGCTGCTGCTCTATTTCGTGCGCGGCACCGGCTGATACACCCGCGGAACACAACACCATGGCCAGGAACCTCGTCGTCATCGGCGCCCAGTGGGGCGACGAAGGCAAAGGCAAGATCGTCGACCTGCTGACCGAGCGCGCCGCCGCGGTGGTGCGCTTCCAGGGCGGCCACAACGCCGGCCACACGCTGGTGATCGACGGGCAGAAGACCGTGCTGTCGCTGATCCCGTCCGGCGTCCTGCACCCCGGCGTGCTGTGCCTGATCGGCAACGGCGTCGTGCTGTCGCTCGAGGCGATGCTCCGCGAGGCCGATGCGCTCGTGCAGCGCGGTGTGCCGGTCTACGACCGGCTGCGCATCAGCCCGAGCTGTGCGCTGATCCTGCCCTCGCACATCGCGATCGATCGCGCGCGCGAAAGGGCGAGCGGCGCGAACGCCATCGGCACGACCGGGCGCGGCATCGGCCCCGCCTACGAGGACAAGGTCGGCCGCCGTGCCGTCCGCGTCGCGGACCTGTTCCAGCGCGACCGGCTCGCCGCGCGGCTGGGCGAGATCCTGGACTTCCACAATTTCGTGCTGAGCCGCTACTTCAGCGCGGAGCCCGTCGAGTTCGAGCGGGTGCTCGAGGACCTGGTCGCGCAGGCGGAGCGCGTGCGCCCGCTGGTCGAAGACGTCACGCAGCGACTGCACGCCGAGACGCAGCGCGGCGGCAACGTGCTGTTCGAGGGCGCGCAGGGCGCACTGCTCGACATCGACGTGGGCACGTATCCGTTCGTCACTTCGTCGAACACGATCGCGGGCGCAGCGGCCACCGGAACAGGGCTCGGCCCTCGCGACATCCACGCCGTGCTCGGCATCGTGAAGGCTTACACGACCCGCGTCGGTGCCGGGCCGTTCCCGACCGAGCTGTTCGATGAGTACGGCGAGCACCTCTCGCGGGTGGGCCATGAATTCGGCGCCGTGACCGGACGCCCCCGCCGTTGCGGCTGGTTCGATGCCGTGGCGCTGCGCCGCGCCGTGCTGCACAACAGCCTGTCGAGCATCGGTGTCACGAAGCTCGACGTGCTCGACGGCCTCGACACGCTGCGCATCGCCACCGGATACCGGATCGACGGCAAGGTGAGCGACCAGCCGCCGCTGCTGTCGCACCGCTATTCGGAGTGCGAGCCGGTGTACGAGTCGCTGCCCGGCTGGTCCGAGCCCACCAGCGGCATCACGGACTTCGCGAAGCTGCCCGACAACGCCCGCAAGTACCTCGCGCGCATCGAGCAGCTCGCCGGCGTGCCGATCGACATCGTCTCGACCGGGCCCGACCGCGCCGAGACGATCGTGCTGCGCCACCCTTTCGAATGAGTGATTCCCCGACGAGACGACCATGAAGCCTTACGAATCTCCGTGGATGGATGAAGACCTCCGCATGCTGCGCGAAGCCGTGTCGCGTTACGTCGAGACGGAGATGCTGCCGCACGACGCGCGCTGGCGTGCGCAGAAGCACGTGGATCGGGAGACCTGGCGCGCGGTCGGCGCGGCTGGCTTCCTGCTGATGGACGTGCCCGCCGAATACGGCGGAGGCGGGGGCGACTTCCGCCACGAGGCGGTACTGTACGAGGAGACCGCGAGGCGCGGCATTTCGGGCTTCGGCCAGGGCGTGCACAGCATCGCCGCCCACTACGTGCTCAACTACGGCACCGAGGAACAGAAGCAGCGCTGGCTGCCGCGCATGGCGCGCGGCGAGCTCGTCGGCGCCATCGCGATGACCGAGCCGGGTGCCGGCTCCGACCTGAAGGGCATCCGCACCCGCGCGGTGCGCGAGGGCGACCAGTACGTCATCAATGGCTCGAAGATCTTCATCACCAATGGCTCGATCGCGACGATCCTGATGCTGGTCGTGCGCACCGATCCGTCGGATCGCAGCCGCGGCATGTCGATCATGATGGTCGAGACCGAGGGCCTGGCGGGATATCGCGTGGGCCGCGTGCTCGACAAGATGGGCATGACGGCGCAGGACACCTCGGAACTCTATTTCGAGGACGTGCGCGTCGGCGCGGACTGCCTGCTCGGCGGCGTCGAAGGCAAGGGCATGCACCAGCTGATGGGCGACCTGCCTTACGAACGCCTTACGATCGCACTTGGCGGCGTCGCGGCGATGGAGGGCGCGGTCGCGGAGACGGCTCGCTACGTCCGCGAGCGCAAGGCGTTCGGGCAGGCGATCGGCGAGTTCCAGAACACGCGGTTCAAGATGGCCGAGGTGGTCACGCTGACGCGCGTCGCACGCACGTTCGTCGACAGGTGCATCGAGCAGCTCGTCAAGGGCGAGCTCGATACCGAGACGGCGGCGATGGCCAAGTGGTGGGTGACCGACGTGCAGCAGCAGGTGATGGACGAGTGCGTCCAGCTGCACGGCGGCTACGGCTACATGAACGAATACATGGTATGCCGGATGTTCGCCGATTCGCGCGTGCAGCGGATCTACGGCGGCACCAACGAGATCATGAAGGAACTGATCTCGCGGTCCGTTTGAGTGGTGCCCAGGAGAGGACTCGAACCTCCACGGTGTTACCCGCTAGTACCTGAAACTAGTGCGTCTACCAATTCCGCCACCTGGGCTTCGGTCGCGGCCCGGCCGCGGGGCCGGTCGGAAGGTGGCGCAATTTACTGGCGGCCCCCGGGGCTGTCAACGAATACCCGCGGCCCGAGGCCGCTTCCCAGGACCCAATGCATAGAAATCGTACCCGCCGCCCGACCCGAACCACGCCGGGTGAGTCCCGCGCCCGCACCGCGCCACGCACGGTGCCAGCCGCGGACGCGGCTGTGCTGCAATGCCTCCGTCGTGCTGGCCGCCCCCTGAAACTCGACGAGGTCACGGCAGAACTCGGTCCGATCGCGGGTGCCGAAGCCGCCGCCCAGCTTGCGGTGCTGGTGAAGCACGGCGAGGTGGTACTGAACCGGCGCGGCCAGTACTGTCTCCGGGAGCAGCTGCCAGGCCTGGTGATCGGCACGGTGCAGGCACAGCGTAATGGCGATGGCTGGCTGCTGCCGGACGACGCCTCGGCATCGATCTACCTGCCGCCGCAGCAGATGCGCGAAGTGATCCACGGCGACCGCATTGCCGCGCGTATCGAGGGCGCGCGCTTCCGGGGCAAGCCGCAGGGCGCGATCGTCGAGGTGTTGGAGCGGCGCACGAAGGAAGTCGTGGGCCGGCTGCACGTCGAGTCCGGCGTCGCCTACCTGACGCCGGACAATCCGCGCATCACGCACCGCGTGCTCGTGCCGCAGTCGCAGACCGGTGGTGCGGAGTCGGGACAGATCGTGATCGTCGAGCTGACGCAGCAGCCGGGGCGCAATGCGCAGCCGGTCGGACGGGTCTCGCGGCTGCTCGGCGAGCACGGTGCGCCGGGCATGGAAACCGACATTGCGATCCATTCGCACGGGCTGCCGTACGAGTTCCCGGACGACGTGCTCGCGGAAGCGCGCGCGTACGGCGCATACATCCCGGAGTCGGCCGTCGCGGGACGCGAGGACCTGCGGGGCCTCGAGCTCGTCACGATCGACGGCGAGGATGCCCGCGACTACGACGACGCGGTCTATTGCGAGCGCGTCGGCGGTGGCTGGAAGGTAATCGTCGCGATCGCCGACGTGGGTCACTACGTGAAGCCCGGCAGCGCGCTCGACGCCGAGGCACGCGAGCGCGGTACGTCGGTGTATTTCCCGAACCGCGTGATCCCTATGCTGCCGGAGGAGCTGTCGAACGGACTCTGTTCGCTGGTTCCCGATCAGGACCGGCTCTGTCTCTGCTGCGAGCTCAGGGTCAGCGACGAAGGACGCATCGCGCGCTCGCGGTTCTTCGAAGCCGTGATGCGCTCGGCGGCACGGCTTACATATCGGGACGTGGGCGAATTCCTCGAGCGACCAGCGGCGAAGCACGCGCCGCGGCTCGAGCACCTGCGTGACCGGCTGCTCGCGCTGCACGGCGTCTATCGCAGTTTCATGCGCGAGCGATCGGGACGCGGCGCGCTCGAACTCGATACCCCGGAGTTGAAGCTCAAGTTCGACGAGCAGGGCCGCGTGGCCGCGCTGGTCGAGCAACCCCGCAACGATGCCCACCGCCTGATCGAGGAGTGCATGATCGCCGCCAACATCGCGGCGGCACGCTTCCTCGACCGTCACAAGGTCCCGACGCTGTACCGCGTGCACGGCCTGCCCGAGATCGACCGGCTCGAGACGCTGCGGCAGTTCCTGCGCGAGTTCGGGCTCTGGCTGCCGCCCGCGGAGGACATCCGGCCGGAGCACCTGCGCGACCTGCTGCAGAAGATCGGCGATCGGCCTGACGCGCTGCTGATCTCCACTGCCGTGATCCGCTCGATGCCGCAGGCCGTCTACCAGCCCGGCAACATCGGCCACTTCGGGCTCGCGCTCGATCACTACGCGCACTTCACGTCGCCGATCCGGCGTTATCCGGACCTGGTCGTCCACCGTGGCATTTGCCAGGTGCTGCGCGAGGGCGACCCGCAGCAACTCGTCGCGTGGCACGGTCCGTTCCCGGTGCTCGGGCAGGACTGCTCGTTCCGCGAGCGGCGAGCCGACGAGGCGACGCGCGGCGCCGTGGCCTGGCTCAAGTGCTACTACATGCAGGATCGCATCGGCGAGGAGTACGAAGGCATCGTTTCGGGCGTCGTCGACTTCGGGCTGTTCGTGCAGCTCGACGGACTGCAGGTCGACGGCCTGCTGCACGTCTCCGCGCTCGGACAGGACTATTTCACGCGCGATCGTTCCGGCTACCGGATCGTCGGCCGCAGTTCCGGCAAGTCCTACAAGCTCGGTGACCGGTTGCGCGTCCGTGTCTCGAACGTGTCGCTCGACGAGCGGCGGGTCGATTTCGAGCTGGCAGGCTCCGACGAGGCGCCGCAGCGGCCGCGGCGGCCGCGCACATCCGCAAGGCGGCGCTGATGGCAAGCCCGGTCGCGTACGGCGTGCATACGGTGAGAGTGCTGCTGGCGCGAACTCCGGCGCGCGTGCGTCGCGTGCTGCTCGTCGGTGGCAAGGACGCAGGCCGGCTGGCGGAGATCCGGACGCTCGCTGCGCGCAGCGGGATCCAGGTGACGACGGTCGATGAGGCGACGCTCGACAAGCTGGCCGAGGGTGGTCGTCACCAGGGTGTGCTCGCGGAAGTGACGGCGCGCTCGGGAGATCCGGAAACGCAGCTCGAGGAGGCGCTCGAGGCTGCATCCGGGCCACCACTGCTGCTCGTCCTCGATGGCGTCCAGGATCCACACAACCTCGGCGCATGCTTGCGGTCCGCCGATGCCGCGGGCGTCGCCGCCGTGATCGTGCCCCGGGATCGTGCTGCCGGGCTGACTCCGGTCGTACGCAAGGTCGCTGCCGGCGCTGCCGAGACGGTGCCGCTCGTATCGGTCGTAAACCTTGCGCGGACTCTCCGTGAGCTGAAGGACCGTGGCATCTGGCTCACAGGCACGGACGACTCGGCCGACAGGTTGCTCTACGATGTCGACCTGACAGGGCCGCTGGCGCTCGTGATGGGCTCGGAAGGCGAGGGCATGCGGCGCCTGACGCGCGAGTGCTGCGACCAGCTGGTCTCGATCCCGATGGGTGGCGCCGTGGAGAGCCTGAACGTCTCGGTGGCGGCCGGCGTCGTGCTGTTCGAGGCGGTCCGGCAGCGGCGGGCGGGAAAGTGAACCGGGAAAGTGAACAGTGACTAGTGGATAGTGGATAGTCAGAGGCTCGGTGCTTCCCATCCGGCCTTCCTGCTATCCACTATCCACTGCTCACTATTCACTATCAGCTGCCATTCCGTTATCCTACGCGGCCCGGTACCGGCCTCCGAGGTCGACCGGTCGTCGTAACTCCTTGCTGCACCGGGTTTTTTCATCGGGCAGCTGCAACCGAAGGGAGCACCATATAAGTGCGTCATTACGAAGTCGTGTTCCTGGTCCACCCTGACCAGAGCGAGCAGGTCCCGGCGATGATCGAGCGCTACCGCGGCATGATCACCGCGGGCAACGGCGCGATCCACCGCCTCGAGGACTGGGGCCGCCGCCAGCTCGCGTTTCCGATCGACAAGGTCCACAAGGCCCATTACGTGCTGATGAACATCGAGTGCGACCAGAAGACGCTCGATGAGCTCACCGGCGCCTTCCGTTTCAGCGACGCCGTCATCCGCAACCTCGTGGTGTCGATGCCTGCCGCCGTGACCGAGCCGTCGCCGATGGCGAAGGCCGAAGAAGAGGGCGGTCGGGCCGAGGACTCCAGCCTGCCGGAGAGCGTCGACGATTCGGCGCTCGCGGGCTGAGACCGGCAATCACAACAGACATCGACAGGGTGACCCATGGCACGTTTTTTCCGTCGCCGTAAGTTCTGCAAGTTCACGGCCGAAGGCATCGAGCGGATCGACTACAAGGATCTCGCCACGCTGAAGGGCTACATCACCGAGACCGGCAAGATCGTCCCGAGCCGCATCACGGGCACGCGCTCGAACTACCAGCGGCAGCTGTCGCTGGCGATCAAGCGCGCTCGCTTCCTGGCGCTGCTGCCGTACACGGACCAGCACTGAGCGATCCGGGCGCCGTGCGGGCACCCGCCGAGGCGCCGCCATGAGCAGGTCGTTCGCCAGCTGGATCAGCGAAAACCCCGGCCGGGCGGTGTTCGTCACCGGTCTGCTGGGACTGCTGCCGCTGTTGGGGCTGGGGTTCGCGTTTTTCCTGCCCGGGGCGGTGCCTGCGCTGGTGGCGCTGGTGCGCGGCCCGCGACTGGGTCTGGTGGTGGCCGTCGGCGCAACCGTGCTGCTGACGCTCGCGATGTGGATGATCGGCCGGCCCGTGCCGGTTGGGGTGATCTACTCGGTGTGGGTGCTGGGCCCGCCGCTGGCGCTGGCCGTGATCCTCCGGCGCACCGGATCACTGTCGATGTGCCTGCAGCTGGCGGTGGTTGCCGGCGTCGTGCTGCTGCTGGTGCTGCATCTTTCGCTCGGCGACCCGGAGAAGTTCTGGGCACCGTTCGTCCGGGACCTCGCCGAGGAAATGCAACGGCGCGGCCTGCCGATGGACCTCGAGAAGGACGGGCTCGCGGAGACTCTGGCGCGCACACTGTGGGGCTGGGTGACGGCGCTCACGATGCTGCTCGCGATGTGCGCATTGTTCCTCGCACGCTGGTGGCAGATGCGGTTGCCGCCACCGGGCGAGGGGCGATTCGGAGCGGAGTTCCAGCAGTTGCGCCTCGGTGCGGTGCTCGGGACGGCCGGCGCGGTGCTGATCGTGGCGTCGCTGCTGACGGACCGGCCGCTGGTGGACGACCTGGAGCGGATTTTTCTCGGTGCGCTGATGCTGGTGGGACTGGCGGCGGCGCACCGGTACAAGGCCACCGGCCGCCTGAATGGCGGTTGGCTATGGGCGATTTACGCGATGCTCGTGTTCGCGGCGCCGATCATGGTCGCCGCGATGGCGGGCTGGGGATTCGTGGACAACTGGGTGCGCTCGCAACGGCCGGCGCAGAACGCTTAACACGCTTTTCGAGATCGATCGAGGAACCAACGATGGAAGTCATCCTGCTGCAGAAGGTCGCCAACCTCGGCAACATCGGCGACAAGGTCAAGGTCAAGCCCGGCTACGGCCGCAATTTCCTGCTCCCGCAGGGCAAGGCTGCGCTGTGCACGGCCGCGAACCTGGCGAAGTTCAATGAGCGCCGCGCCGAGCTCGAGAAGCTCGCCGAGGACGAGTTTGCCAGCGCGAAGCTGCGCGCGGGCCAGCTCGAGAATTTCCGGCTGCAGCTGAAGGCGAAGGTCGGCGGCGAAGGCAAGATCTTCGGCTCGATCGGCACTGCGGACATCGCCGAGGCGCTGTCGGCCGCCGGCATCCGCATCGAGCGCAGCGAAGTTCGACTGCACTCGGGCCCGATCCGCGTCGTCGGCGAGCACCACGTGAAGCTCCACATGCACAGCGACGTCGTCGTCGACCTGCCGGTGGACGTGGTCGGCGAGGAATAGGCCACGCGCAACCGGGTCTGCGGCAATGGAGCAGGATGCGGGTGACGTCAGGGGCCGCAGGCGACTGCGGCCGGCGTCCGATGCGGATTCGCTCCGGGTGCCCCCGCACTCGGTCGAGGCGGAGCAGGCCGTGCTCGGCGGCCTGCTGCTCGACAACAGCACCTGGGACGCGATCGCGGACCGGCTGACCGCCGAAGACTTCTACCGCCGCGATCACCAGCAGATCTTCTCGGCGGTCGCCGAACTCTCCGCACGCAGCGAGCCGTCGGACGCCGTCACGCTGGCCGAGTACCTCGCGGCCAAGGGCCTGGCCGAGGAGACCGGCGGGCTCGCCTATCTCGCGGGTCTTGCCCGCGATACCCCGACTGCGGCCAATATCCGCGCGTATGCGGACATCGTCCGCGAGCGCTCGCTGCTCCGTCACCTGATCCGGGTCAGCGGCGAGATTGCCGCGAGCGCCTACGACAGCGAGGGGCGCCCCGCGCGGGAGCTCGTCGACGATGCCGAACGCCGCGTGTTCCAGATCGCCGAGGCCGGTCGTCGCACGGGCTCGGGTTTCGTGCCGCTGCGCGACGTGCTCGGCGCGACGATCGACCGGCTCGACATGCTGCACCAGTCGCAGGGGCAGCTCACCGGCGTCAGCACCGGCTACAACGACCTCGACAGGATGACCGCTGGCCTGCAGCCCGGCGACCTGATCATCGTCGCGGGCCGGCCGTCGATGGGCAAGACCACGCTCGCGCTCAACATCGCCGAGAACGCCGCCATTTCCGCGAACAAGGCCGTGGCCGTGTTCTCGATGGAAATGTCGCGCGAGCAGCTCTCGATGCGCATGATCTCGTCGCTCGGCCGGGTGGACCAGAGCCACCTGCGCACCGGCATGTTCGGCGACGAGGACTGGGCGCGCATCAACAGCGCCATCGCGCAGATGAAGACCGCGCCGCTGTACATCGACGACAGCGGCGCGCTGACGCCGACCGAGATGCGCGCCCGCGCGCGCCGGCTCGCACGCGAGAACAAGGACGGCCTCGGCCTGATCGTCGTGGATTACCTGCAGCTGATGCAGGTGCCGGGCACCAAGGAGAATCGCGCGACCGAGATCTCGGAGATCTCGCGCTCGCTGAAGGCACTGGCGAAGGAGCTGAAGGTGCCGGTGATCGCGTTGTCGCAGCTGAACCGCAGCGTCGAGCAGCGCACCGACAAGAAGCCGGTGATGTCGGACCTGAGGGAATCGGGCGCGATTGAGCAGGATGCAGATTTGATCATGATGATCTATCGCGAAGAAGTGTACGAGCCCGAGACGCCGCGCAAGGGCATCGCGGACATCATCATCGCGAAGCAGCGCAACGGTCCGACCGGCGAAGTGCACCTGACGTTCCTCGGCAAGTACACGCGCTTCGAGAACCTCGCGACCGTCGACTACGAGTACGGCGGCTGATACGCGCCTGCGCCCGGCCGCAAACCCGTGCAGACCCCGACGCTTACGTTGATCGACACAGCCGCGCTGCGCCACAACCTCGCGCGCGTGCGCGCGCTCGCGCCCGCATCGCGCGTCATGGCCGTCATCAAGGCCAACGCTTACGGCCACGGACTCGAGACAGTCGCGGCTGCGCTCGAGCACGCGGACGGTTTCGCGGTCGCACGCCTCGAGGAAGCGTTGGCACTGCGGGCGACGGGCACGCGCAAGCGCATCCTGATGCTCGAAGGTGCGTTGTCCGGTGAGCAGCTTGCCGCCGCCGCGCGCGAAGGCATCGACCTGATGGTCCATGCGTTCGAGCAGCTCGCGATGCTGGAGGTGCACACCGGCGCTGATCCGGTCCGCGCATGGGTCAAGATAGACAGCGGCATGAATCGCCTCGGCTTCCGCGTGGAGGATTTCCCGGCGGCGCTCGAGCGGCTGGCAAAGATTCGCTGTGTCGCGCCGGCCCCGGTGCTCGTGACCCACCTCGCGAGCGCGGACGAGGTCGCCAGCCCGCAGACCGGTGCGCAGCTCGCTGCGTTCGAGGCGACGACCAGGGCAGTCCCCGGCGAGCGCAGCATTGCGAACTCGGCCGCAATTCTCGCGTGGCCCACGGCCCACGGCGACTGGGTCCGCCCGGGCCTGATGCTCTATGGAATCTCGCCGTTCCCGGAGGGCTCTGGCCGGGACCTCGACCTGCGTGCCGTGATGACGTTCCAGTCGGGCGTGATCGCGGTCAAGACGGTGAAACCGGGCGAGACCGTGGGCTACGGCGGCGACTGGCGTGCCGAGCGTCCCACCACGATGGCAGTGGTCGCTGCGGGCTATGGTGACGGCTATCCGCGCGGCGCTCGGTCCGGTACGCCGGTGGTCGTCAACGAGCGGCGAGCCAGCCTGATCGGCCGCGTGTCGATGGACATGATCGCAGTGGACGTGACGGACCTGCCGCCGGTGGCGGTCGGCGATCCGGTCGAGCTGTGGGGAAAGTCGCTCCCTGTGGAGGAGGTCGCGCGCTGGGCTGGCACGATCCCGTACGTGCTCACGTGCGCGGTGAGCCGGCGAGTGCCGCGCGTCGTCCGCTAGGCCCGGGGCTTCAAGACTCGAAGAAACCCATCTTGACACCCGCGAGCTGCACCACGTCGTTGTCGTGCAGCCGGCGTGCCTGCGGTCCCGTGGGCGCACCGTTCACCAGCGGGAAATCGCCTTCCCGGCTGCTCTCGACGTGCACGATGTAGTAGCCGTCCGAGCGGCGGGTGATGGCCGCCACCTGCACGCCGGGCCGGCCGAGCGTCGTCAGCGTCTTCACCAGGTCGAGCTCACGGCCCGCGAACTGGCCTGACAGCACCTGCAGCCGGGCGCGCGGCAGCGTCCCGTTCGGATAGGAGGGCATTGCCGCCGACCCCATCGCGGAGTGGGCCGGCGCGGCCGCCACGGGCGGGATGTTCATGCGCGCCGCATCCCGCGGCGTGATGACCATCGTCTTCTCGAACTCGTCCTGGGGCTCGTCCGTCTCGCTCTCGACGAAGCGCAGCGCGTGGTGGCCGACGGTCAGCACGTCGCCGTGCTGCAGCGCGTGCTTCTTGATTATCTTGCCGTTGACGTACGTGCCGTTCGTGCTATTCAGGTCCTCGAGGAACGAGTCGTTGAGGATGTTGATGATCAGCGCGTGGTGGCCGCTGACGGCCGCATTGTCGATGCGGATGTCGTTGTCCGGGAGGCGCCCGATCGTGTAGCGCTCCTTGCTCATGTTGTATTCGGCGAGCACCTGCCCGTCGAGGCTGAGAACAAGCCTGGCCATGTTGCGTACCGACTCTCCCGTTAGCCGAACATGGCGAGGATCCGGTCGACTATCCGCCGCCTGGCCGGGAAGCTCTCGAGCACCCGGACCATGACGATCGACACGTTGTCCCGCCCACCATTGTCGTTGCTGAGCAGCACCAGCTGCTTAGCGAGCGTATCAAGATTACCACCAAAGGTACTGATGGTTAAGTGAATGTCCTCGTCCTCGACCATGTCGGACAGGCCGTCCGAGCAGAGCAGGTACAGGTCGTCCTTCGAAACCGGGACGTCCGTCACATCCACGTCGACGGTGGGCTCCACGCCGAGGGCGCGGGTGACGTAGTTCTTGGCAGCTGCGCGCTGCGCCTCCTCGGGCGTATAGAAGCCGCGCGCCACGAGTTCCTGCAGCAGCGAGTGATCCTGGGTCACCTGCCTGAATTCGCCGCCACGCTGGCAGTAGAGGCGCGAATCGCCCACGTGCGCGATCGTCAGCTTGTCGTCGAAGAAGAGCCCGGCCACCACGGTCGTGCCCATGCCCTCGCAGTTCGCCTGCGTCTTCGCCGTCTGGTAGATGATCTTGTTGGCCCGCTGGATCGCATCGCGCAGCAGGATGCCCGGCCGACTCAGGCCGGTCTCGGCATCCGGGACGGACAGGTCCTCGCGCTCGACGGCCTCCTTCACCAGGCTCATCACGGTGCGTACCGCGATGCCGCTCGCAACCTCGCCGGCCTTGTAGCCGCCCATCCCGTCGGCCAGCACCACGAGGCCGATGTCCGCGTCGGTGCCGATCGTGTCCTCGTTGTGCTCGCGGATGCGACCCGTGTCGCTCACGCCGACGCAGCGGAACTTGCCCTTGTGCTGCACCTTCAGGTCCCCGCCACCGCGATCACGTCGCGCAGCGCGCGTGCCAGCGCGGCGCAGGTCTCGAAACGGTCTTCCGGCTTCTTCGCGAGCGCTCGGTCGAAGACGGCGTCCAGGCCGGCGGGCAGGTCGGGGCGCTGCGCGCGGATACGCGCATGCGGTTCGTGCGCGATCTTCATCATCAGCGCCGGCATCGAGTCGCCGCGGAAAGGCAACTGGCCCGTCAGCAGCTGGTATGCGGTGACCGCAAGCGAAAACAGGTCCGAGCGACCCGTGACGGCGCGGCCGGCCAGCTGCTCCGGCGACATGAACGAGGGCGTGCCCAGCACGACGCCGGTGCGCGTGCGGCCAGTGTCGGTCAGTCGCGCGATGCCGAAGTCGGTGATCTTCAGCTCGTCGGTTTCCGGGTCGAACATCACGTTGGCCGGCTTGATGTCGCGGTGCACCACCCGGCAGGAATGCGCGTAGTTGAGCGCGTCGGCGAGCCGGGCCACCAGTTCGATCGCCGTGGGTACCGGCAGCAGGTCGGGGGGCTCCGTGTAGTCGACGAGGTGTCGGCCGCGCAACAACTCCATCGCAATGTAGGCGGTGCCGCCGTGCTCGCCGGCGTCGAAGATGGTCACGATGTGCGGGTGGCTGAGCCGGCCCGCCGTCTCGGCCTCCCGAAAGAACTTGGTCCGCGCTTCCTCGAGCTCGTCGCCGTCGAACTCGGCGGCAAGCGGGATGGCCTTCAGCGCCACGTCGCGATTGATCATCGGGTCCCGGGCACGATAGACGACGCCCATGGCGCCCTTGCCGAGCAGGTCGAGGATCCGGTAGCGACCGAGGCGTTCCGGCAGCGCACGGCCGCTGTCCGGCGGCCCGGCCGGGCCGCCAGGCTTCCTCATCAACAGGGTGTTGTCTTCGGCCGGGCCACGCATGATTTGACGAAAAGTATACGGGTCGGTTTCACCGCGAATTGCCGCTGGCGTCACACATCCGGGCACCCCGCGGTCGCGTGCTAGCATCGCGGGCCCCGGGCAGGACAATCCCCGGCGGCAGGTGGAATCATGGCACGGCCCAAGGTGAGTTACGTGTGCGGGTCCTGCGGGGCGCGCACGTCCCAGTGGCAGGGCCAGTGTCCCTCGTGCGAGGCATGGAACACGCTCGAGCTGGCGGCATCTTCGGCCTCTCCGGCGACGGCCCGCAGGGCCGCCGGCCCCGCGGCGAGCCAAACGGTGACGCAGGTCACGGACGACACGGAGCTGCGCGCCGCATCCGGCATCGGCGAGCTCGATCGCGTGCTGGGCGGCGGCCTCGTCGCGGGTTCCGTCGTGCTGCTGGGCGGCGATCCGGGCATCGGCAAGTCGACCCTGCTGCTGCAGGCCGCCGACGCGCTGAGTCGCGACCAACCGGTGCTCTATGCTTCGGGCGAGGAATCGGTGCGGCAGGTCGCGCTGCGGGCCCGCCGGCTTGGACTCGAGTCCGGCACGCTGCGGCTCGCCGCCGAAACGCGCGTCGAGAGTGTGATCGAGGAAGCGCAGTCGGTACGCGCCCGCGTGCTGGTGATCGACTCGATCCAGACCATGCACACCGAGCTTTCCGAGTCGTCGCCCGGCTCGGCGGTACAGGTGCGCGAGTCCGCGGCGCGGCTGGTGCGGTTTGCAAAGGATTCCGGGACCGCGGTGTTCATCATCGGGCACGTCACCAAGGAAGGACAGATCGCGGGCCCGCGCATCCTCGAGCACATGGTCGACACGGTACTGTATTTCGAAAGCGATCCCGGCAGCCGCTTCCGGGTCGTGCGTGCGGTGAAGAACCGCTTCGGCGCGGCCAACGAGATCGGCGTGTTCGCGATGGTCGACCAAGGGCTCAAGGAAGTCCGCAATCCATCGGCGATTTTCCTCTCCCGGCACGAAGTTCCGGTGGCGGGCAGCGTGATCACCGTCGCGCGCGAGGGCAGCAGGCCGATGCTCGTCGAGTTGCAGGCGCTGCTCGACGAGGCGCAGGGCATGTCACCGCGGCGGGTTGCAGTGGGATTCGAGTCCAGCCGGCTCGCGCTGCTGCTCGCCGTGCTGCATCGGCACGGCGGGATCTCGTCGTCCGGGCAGGACGTGTTCGTCAACGTCGTGGGCGGCGTGCGCATCGGCGAGACAGCCGCCGACTTGCCCGCGGTACTGGCGGTGCTCTCGAGCCTGCGCAATCGCCCCGTCGCCGCCGACCTCGTGTGCTTTGGCGAACTCGGCCTCACCGGCGAGATCCGCCCCGTGCCGTTCGGCGACGAACGGCTGCGCGAGGCCGCGAAGCAGGGTTTCCGCCGGGCGCTGGTGCCGGCCGCGAACGTGCCGCGCAAGGAGTTCGAGGGGCTCAAGGTCGAGGGCGTGGCCCGGCTCGACCAGGCGCTAGCTGCGGCGTTCTGACGCCTCGGGCGCGGCGCTCCCGGCCGTCGCGACCGGCTTCAGTCGCACGGTCTTCACGGCGTTGTCGCCGGTCTGCAGGATGTCGATCGCGTAGTCGTTGATCCGCAGGCTGGTGCCGGCTTCCGGGATGGTCTCGAGGTATTCGACGATCAGGCCGTTCAGCGTGCGCGGGCCGCTCGTGGGCAGCGACCAGCCCATCTTGCGGTTCAGCGTGCGCACGCTCGCCGATGCGTTCACCACGAAGTTGCCGCCCTTCTCCCGATGCACGTCCTTGTGCAGCGAACTCGTGTCCGACGTGAACTCGCCGACGATCTCCTCGAGCAGGTCCTCGAGCGTCACGAGCCCCTGCACGTCGCCGTACTCGTCGACGACGAACGCGACGCGGCGTCGTTGCCGCTGGAAATTGAGCAGCTGCTTGTTGAGCGACGTGCCTTCGGGCACATAGTAGGGCTCGCGCGCCTTTGCGAGCGCCACCAGCTGCTCGCGGCTGAACTCGCCTCGCGCCAGCAGCCGCGCGACCTTCTTCATGTGCAGGATCCCGACCAGGTTGTCGAGGTTGCCGTCGTACACGGGAATGCGCGTGTGGCGGCTATCGCGCAACTGGTCCAACACCTCTTCCCATTCGTCCGAGACGTCGATGCCAGCGATCTCGCTGCGCGGGATCATGATGTCCTCGACGTTGACGCGCTCGAGGTCGAGGATGCTCATCAGCATCCTCTGGTGACGGTGCGGGATCACCGTGCTCGCCTCGGCGACGACCGTCCGCAGTTCTTCCTGGCTCAGCGACGTGCGGCTCGCCTTCTCGCGCGACACGCCGAGCATGCGCAGCACGCCGTTCGCGAGCAGGTTCGTGAGCCAGACCACCGGGTACAGGAGTTTCAGCAGCACCTGGTAGATCAGCGCCGCCGGCAGCGCCAGCTTCTCCGGGTACAGCGCGCCGAAGGTCTTCGGGGCGACTTCGCCGAAGATGATCAGCACCACGGTGAACACGCTCACGCCGATCGCAGCGAACCCCTCGCCGCCGATCGACAGCGTGATCATCGTGACTATCGCCGCCGCCGCTGAGTTCACGAAGTTGTTGCACACCAGGATCAGGCCGATCAGCCGGTCCGGCGTCGCGAGCAGCTTCTCGGCCGCGCGCGCGCCCGCGCTGCCTTCCCGCGCCCGGTGCCTGAGCCGGTAGCGGTTGATGCTCATCAGCGCGGTTTCGGTGCTCGAGAAGAACGCGGACAGCGCTATGCACGCGACCAGGATGCCGAGCAGCCAGGGTAACGGGATGTCCCGCAAGGTGCGTCAGCCCCAGTGGCGGCCGAGCATGTTCTCGAGCACCAGCTTGCTGCCGAAATACGACAGCCCGAGCAGCACGTAGCCCGCAAGCGTCCAGCGCAGCGCCTTGCGGCCCCGCCAGCCGAAGCGCCAGCGGCCGAGCAGCAGGATGCCGAAGACGATCCAGGCAATGATCGCGAGCACGACCTTGTGCACCAGGTGCTGGGCGAACAGGTCCTGGATGAAGAACGCGCCGCTCACGAGCGCGAGCGTCAGCAGCGCGAATCCGGCCAGGATGCTGTGGAAGCAGCCCGACTCCAGCGATTCGAGCGGCGTCAATATCTTCAGCAGCCCGAGCGGCTGGCGGCTGCGCAGGCGCCGGTCGACGATGACCTGGGCCACGGCGAGTACCGCGCCGATCGTGAGGAACGCGAACGCCGTGGTCGCCATCGCGACGTGGAACGACAGCTCCCAGCCCGGGCGTCCCATCGTGAAATTGCGTGCGCCCTCGGAGAAGGCCGCCTCGAGCACGGCGGCGATCACCAGCAGCAGTGCCGCCATGCCGCGCAGCCGGGGCTTCAGCGCCATCGCGATCGCGGTGACCGCGATCAGCAGCCCGACGATGGCCGCCGTGTCACCCATCGAAAGCGCGGCGGCCGGGACGAGCTTGCGCTCTGCGACCAGCGCGACTGAGTGCACCATCGCGCCCACGACTGCAATCGCGAAGCCGGCGATGCGGCTGCCGCGACCGTGGTGCGAGTCGCCGCGGTAGGCGCCGAACGCCAGGCCGAAGGCGCCGAACAGGTAGCAGGCGACGGCGATCAGTGGGAGTAGCAAGCGCGGGTCCGTTGCGACGGTGACGGTCGAATGATGTCACATCGTCGCTACCGTGAGGAGGCGCCGACGCGGGCCGGCCCCTATAATCCGTGCACCGCCGCAGCGCGGCTTCCGTCCCGCCCGCCCACGCCGAGGTCGCTAGTGTTCGACAAGCTTTCCGCCCGATTGTCCGCCGTCGTCGAAGGTCTGCGCGGCCGGGGCCGTCTTACCGAGGAGAACATCGGGGACACGCTGCGGCAAGTGCGGATGGCGCTGCTCGAGGCCGACGTCGCCCTGCCGGTCGTCAAGGAGTTCATCGACGCGGTCAAGGCGCGGGCCGTGGGCCTCGAGATCCACAAGAGCCTCACGCCGGGCCAGGCGCTGGTGCGCGTCATCCACGAGGAACTGGTGCGAGTGATGGGCGAGGGCGTGCGCCCGCTCAACCTGCGCACGCAGCCGCCCGCGATCATCCTGCTGGCCGGCCTGCAGGGCGCCGGCAAGACGACGACCGCCGCGAAGATCGCGCTCTGGCTCAAGGATCGCGAGCGCAAGCGAGTGCTGCTGGTCTCGACCGACATCTATCGTCCCGCGGCGATGCTGCAGCTCGAACGGCTCGGCCAGCAGCTCGGCATCGACGTTGCGCCCGCCGACCCGAAGCAGGCGCCCGTGGCCATCGCGAACAAGGCGCTCGAGGAAGCCCGGCGCGGACTCTACGACGTGCTGCTGGTGGACACCGCCGGGCGGCTGCACGTCGATGAGGAAATGATGCACGAGGTGCGCGACCTCGGTGCCGCGCTGAAGCCGATCGAGACACTGTTCGTGGTGGACAGCATGGCGGGCCAGGATGCCGTGAATGCCGCGCGGGCGTTTGGTGCCGCGCTCGAGCTCACGGGAGTCGTGCTGACGAAGGCGGACGGCGACGCGCGGGGCGGCGCGGCGCTGTCGGTGCGGCACGTCACCGGGCGGCCGATACTGTTCGTCGGCGTGGGCGAGAAGCCCGAGGCGCTCGAGGCATTCCAGCCGGAGCGCATGGCGTCGCGGATCCTCGGCATGGGCGACGTGCTCAGCCTGGTCGAGGAGGTCACCCGCAAGGTCGACCGCGAAGAGGCCGAGAAGCTCGCCCGCAAGATGGCGAAGGGCAAGGACTTCAACCTCGACGACCTGCTGGCCCAGCTGCGGCAGCTCGAGGGCATGGGGGGCATGGCCGCGCTGATGGAGAAGCTGCCGGCCCACCTGACTGCGAAGGCCGGTGCGCTGCCCCAGGGCAACGAGCGGGAAATCCGCCGCCAGATCGCGATCATCTGTTCGATGACCCCCGGCGAGCGCCGGTACCCGAAGACCATCGACGGCTCCCGCCGCCGGCGCATCGCGACCGGGTCCGGAACCCAGGTGGCCGACGTCAACCGCCTGCTGAAGAACTTCCTGCAGATGCAGAAGATGATGAAGGGCATCGGCAAGGGAGGCCTCGGGCGCATGATGCGGTCCATGGCCGGCCGGATGCCGCCCGGCTTTCGCTGACCCGCGACAAGCATTTCTTTTCGCTGGTCTTTTCGGTATAGTCCCGGGCTCTTTTTCGACCGGGTGCCCCTTGGGTGTCCGTCGGCCCTAACTGAGGCATTGTCAGAAGATGGTGACGATCCGTTTGATGCGCCGTGGCGGCAAGAAGGAACCCTTCTATCACGTGGTGGTGACCGACAGCCGCCGCAGCGTCGGTGGCTCGCTCGAGCAGGTGGGTTTCTTCAACCCGGTTGCGAAGGGTGCGAGCGAGGGACTGCGTCTCGACATCGAGCGCATCGACCAGTGGGTTGGCCGCGGGGCGCAGCCTTCCGAGCGCGTCGCGCGGCTCCTGAAGAGCTATCGCAAGGCCAAGGCCGCGGCCTGACCGCGCGCCGGACGCCATGAATCACGCGCGCCCCGACAACGACGGGAGCGCGGTGGTGCTCGGTCGAATCGGTGCCCCGTTCGGGGTGCAGGGCTGGGTGAAGGTCAACTCCTACACCGACCCTCCCGAGGGCATCGCGAGTTACTCGAGCTGGGAGCTCGTCCGCGCCGGCGGTTCCGAGCGGCGGACGGTTCTCGACTGGAAGCGGGCGGGACGGGCCGTGGCCGTCCAACTCGAGGGTGTGGGGTCGCGTGAGGCGGCCCAGGCGCTGACCGGGTGCGACGTCCGCGTGGACCGCTCCGAGCTGCCGCCGACCGCCCCCGGTGAGTTTTACTGGCATGACCTGATGGGTCTCGAGGCGGTGAGTCGCGAAGGCGCGCCGCTCGGACACGTCGAGGGAGTGCTCGAGCTGCCGGCCCATCCGGTGCTCGTCCTGAACGGCGAGCGGGAGCGGCTGGTGCCGCTGGTCCCGGAGCGGCTGGTGTCGGTGGACCTCGCGGCGGGCCGCGTGACACTGGACTGGCACCCGGACGACTGACGGGCGGAATCGCGTGAGGATCGTCGTCGTCACGTTGTTTCCGGAGTTCGTCGAGCAGGCGGTCTGCTTCGGCGTGCTGGGGCGCGCGATCGAGCGCGGAGTGCTCGAGGTCCGGACGGTGAATCCGCGGCAGTTCGCCACGGACGTGCACAAGACGGTGGACGACCGCCCATACGGCGGCGGCCCCGGGATGGTGTTGAAGGCGGAGCCCCTGAAGCTCGCCATGGACGAGGCGGCGGCGATCGCGCCTGCGGCACGGCGTGTGTACCTGGCAGCGGATGGCGCGCCGGTCACGCAGCCGAAGGTCGCGGAACTCGCCGGGTTGCCGGAGCTGGTGCTGGTCGCCGGCCGGTACGAAGGGGTGGACGAGCGCTTCGTCGCAGCATGCATCGACGAGTCGCTGGCGGTCGGCGACATCGTGCTGAGCGGCGGCGAGCTGCCGGCGCTGATGGTGATCGACGCGGTGTCGCGGTTGCTGCCGGGCACGCTCGGTTGCGCCGAGTCGGCGGAGCAGGAGTCGTTCGCCAAGGGGCTGCTCGACTGGCCGCACTACACGCGGCCGGAGACGTGGCAGGGGCGCGAGGTACCGGCCGTGCTGAAGGGCGGCAACCACGCCGCGATCGGGCGCTGGCGCATGAAGCAGTCGCTCGGGCGGACGTGGCAACGGCGTCCCGACCTGCTGCGGAGGCGGGAGTTGAGCGACGAGGAGCGCAGGCTTCTCGATGAATACCGGGCGGAGCAGGAAGCGCCGCGGGAAGGGCAGGGACGCAACCACTGCGAGAAAGGTGAGACATGAGCAACATCATTGCCACGCTCGAGAAAGAGCGCATGCAGCGTGAAATTCCGGACTTCGGCCCCGGCGACACACTCGTCGTCGAGGTGAAGGTGAAGGAAGGCGATCGCGAGCGTGTGCAGGCCTACGAGGGCGTGGTCATCGCGAAGAGCAACCGCGGCCTGAATTCCTCGTTCACCGTGCGCAAGATTTCGCACGGCGAGGGCGTCGAGCGCGTGTTCCAGACCTTCAGCCCGTCGCTGGGGCAGATCACGGTGAAGCGCCGCGGCAACGTACGTCGCGCCAAGCTGTACTACCTGCGCGAGCGCACGGGCAAGGCCGCCCGGATCGAAGAGAAGGTCTGACGCTCGTTCCGCCCGGGCGCGTGACGGCCAGTCCACTGCCGACTCGCGCCCCGGGCTGAGTGACCATGTTCCGCGCCATCGGCAGGTTCCTGCGCTGGATCTGGAGCGGCCTCGACGGGCTGCGCAAGGTCCTGCACCTCGTTTTGCTGCTGGCGCTGTTCAGCGTGCTGTGGGGCCTGTTCTCTCGCCCGATTCCGCTGGTCCCGGAGAAGGCGGCGCTGGTGATCGATCCGTACGGACCGATCGTCGAGCAACTTGCCGGCGACCCGATCGAGCGCGCAATCACCGAAAGCCTGCGGCAGCAGCCGACGCAGACGCTGCTGCGCGATGTCGTCGATGCCATCCACGCGGCCAAGGACGACGATCGCATCAGTTCGCTGTATCTCGATCTCACGCGTCTCGACGGCGGCGGGCTCGCGAAGCTGCAGGAAATCGCCGCCGCGGTCGATGAGTTCCGCGCGACCGGCAAGCCCGTGATCGCCTACGGCGACTATTTCGAGCAGGGCCAGTACTACCTGGCTGCACACGCCGACGAGATCTACCTCGACCCGATGGGCGCGGCGTTCGTCTCCGGCTATGCGAACTATGGCCTGTTCCTGAAGGACGCTCTCGACAAGCTGTCGGTCGACGTCAACATCTTCCGTGTCGGACAGTACAAGTCCGCGGTCGAGACCTACAGCCGCAACGACATGTCGCCTGCCGAGCGCGAGGAAAGCCTCGTCTGGCTCAACACCGTCTGGAATACCTACAAGACGGACGTCGCAAAGGCGCGGGGCTTCGAGCCGGTGCGGCTGCAGACATACGCGGACCAGTCGGCGGATGCGCTGCGCCGGGCCGACGGCGATTTCGCGAAGATGGCGCTCGACGCCGGCCTCGTGACCTCTCTGAAGGGCCGCTTCGCCGTCGAGGAGCGCCTCGCCCAGATCACCGGCGACGACGAGGACAAGCATTCCTACGTCGGCGTCAACTTTGGTTCCTACCTCGCCAACATCGAGTCGCAGCAGGCGCTCGCCAAGCGGCCGGCAGCCAGGGTCGCGGTGATCGTGGCCGCGGGCGAGATCGTCCCGGGCGAGCAGCCGCCGGGCATGGTCGGCTCCGACACGCTTGCGGCGCAGCTTCGCGACGCGCGCTTCGACGATGCCGTGAAGGCGGTCGTGCTGCGTATCGACAGCCCGGGCGGCAGCGTGTTCGCGAGCGAAGTGATCCGGCGCGAGGTCCAGGCGCTGCGCAACGCCGGCAAGCCCGTCGTGGCCTCGATGAGCAGCCTGGCGGCTTCGGGTGGCTATTACATCGCGATGGACGCCGATCGCATCATCGCGAGCCCGGCGACGCTGACCGGCTCGATCGGCATCTTCGCGATCTTCCCGACTTTCCAGCGTTCGCTCGAGCGACTCGGCGTGCACACCGACGGCGTCGGCACGACGGCGCTGTCCGGCGAGTTCCGCGTCGACCGTCCGATGGGCGACGTCACGAAGGACCTGCTGCAGCAGAACCTCGAGCATGGCTATCGCGATTTCATCGGGCGAGTTGCCAAGGGCCGCAAGATGAACGTCGAGGCCGTCGACGCCGTGGCGCAGGGCAGGGTGTGGGCCGGTGCCGATGCGAAGCGCAACGGCCTCGTCGACGAGCTTGGTGGCTACCAGCACGCCATCGAGGTTGCAGCGAAGCTGGCGAAGCTCGGCAAGGACTACGATGTCGATTACGTCGATCCGGACACGAGCCTCGGCCAGGCATTCGGCCTGCGCATCCGTGTGGCCCTGGCGCGCATCATTGCGCCGCTGCTGCCGCAGGGCGCGATCCCGGTCGTCCCCTCGGCACTGTCGCCGCTGCTGCACGAAGCGCAGCGCCTTGCGCGACTGCAGGACCCGGCCAGCCTCTACGCCTACTGCGTGCTTTGCTCGATCGACTAGCCGGGTCCACGGGCTGATCCCGCGCCGATGATCTCTCTACCGGCCCGCAAGCCCCGCCCGCGCGTCGTCATCGTCGGCGCGAACTTCGCCGGGCTCACTGCTGCCATCCACTTCGACTCAAGCCGTTACGACGTGACGGTCGTGGACAGGTGGCCCTGGTTCGAGTGGTTGCCCAACGTCCACGAGTTGCTCTCGGGCGTGAAGAAGCCCGCCGACCTGCGCCTGCCGCGCCGGCGGCTGTTGACCCGAGCGGGACACCGGTTCGTCGAGGCCGAGGTAACGCGCGTCGACGCGCGCGCCCGGCGGGTTCATCTCGCCGGCGGCGGGACGTGCGACTTCGATGCGTGCATCGTTGCCGTCGGTGGCGTCGAAGAGACCTTCGGCGTGCCGGGCGCAGAGCGTCACGCGATGTCGTTCAAGAGCGTCGCGGATTGTGCGGCGATCGGGCGCAGGCTCGCGTCCATGGCGCGTTCCCGCAAGAAGAAGTCAGTGGTCGTCGTCGGCGGCGGGCTCACCGGCGTCGAGGCCCTCGGCGAGATCCTGCGACTCAATGGCGACGGTGCAGCGCTCGAAATCAGTGTCGTCGAGGCGGGGTCGCGCCTGTTGCCCGGCACTCCGGCGAAACTGAATGCGGGCATACGCAGGCACTGCGAGCGTCTCGGTGTGCGAGTGCTTACGGGTGCGCGCGTGGCGTCCGTGACGCCAGAGCGGGTCCGGCTCGACAGTGGCGAGTCATTGAGTTCGAACCTGACGATCTGGACGGGCGGTGCGGCGCCGTCGCCGCTGCTGCGGGCGTCGGGGCTTGCGCGGAAGGCTCGCGAGTGGGCGCGCGTGCGGCCGACGCTGCAGAGCCAGCGCTTCGACGACGTGTTCGTGATCGGCGACGCCGCGGCGCTGTCGCGTCCGCTCAGGAAGCAGGCCTTTTTCGCGATCCAGATGGGTGAGTGTGCCGCCGCCAACGTGAAGCGCCTGCTCGCGGGCCGTCTGCTGCGCGCGTTCCGGCCTGCGCCGAAACCGTTGCTCGTCGCGCTCGGCGACCTCGACACGTTCCTGGTCGCGGGCGGCAAGTCGCTGTCATCTCCAGCGCTCGCCGCGGCCAAGGAGGGCGTGTTCCAGCTGACGATGGCGCAGTTCGATCCAGCGGTGCGCCCGAGCTCGGCGCTGCGGCTCGGCAAGCGTCTGTCCGGTGCGGCAGTCAGGATTGCGTGGCCGGCGATTGCTGATTGGTCATGACGCGAACGCCGTAGCAGGCCGTCTTGCCATACGACCCCGCGCAAGTGGCGCTGCTGCTCGCCAGTCATCACGCGCTGACCGGCAGGCCGCTGCTGCCGGTCGTGCCGGGCGAAACGCCGCACCAATCGGCCCGACGGCTGTACACCGCGCCGTTCGTAGTGCTCGCGCACGACACGTCCGCCGATCCGCTGTTCACGTACGCCAACCTGGCCGCGCAGCAATTGTTCGAAATGCGCTGGGACGAGATCGTGGGGCTGCCGTCGCGACTCTCCGCCGAGGCGCCTGCGCGCGAAGAACGCGAGCGCCTTCTGGAGCGCGTGGCCGCCCAGGGTTTCATCGACGACTACTCCGGCGTGCGCATCGCGAAATCCGGCCGTCGCTTCCGCATCCGGCGTGCGACCGTCTGGAACTTGATCGACCCAGCCGGCCGACGCATCGGTCAGGCTGCGACGTTCGCCGACTGGGAGCCCTGCGACTGAAAGCGGCAACCCGTCGCAGAATCGCGTCGATTCATCGCGCTGTTGGCGCATTGCAGCCTGACTGCAACAAGACGCACCCATCCTTCGCACCGCGCCATCCCGGCGCATGAGGAGGATCGCCATGGACATCGTCGCTTTCGTGATGCTCGGCTCAGTCGCGTTGTGGTTTACCCAGCAGTTCGAAGGTTAGCGCTGGACAGAGCGTGAGCCTCAGTGGGAAAGGGGTGCGCTGCGACCGGCAGCCCGCCCCTTCCATGGGGCGGCGGCGCGGCGGGCCCACGCGTCGTCCTTGTCGCGTGCGGCGCGTCCACAGCACACTGGCGCCATGACGAAGCACGACTATCTCCAGCTCGACGTGTTTTCCGCCGCACGTGGCCAGGGTAATCCTCTCGGCGTTGTGCTCGATGCCGCGGACCTCGACAGCGGCGACATGCAGGCGATCGCAGCCTGGCTGAATCTTTCGGAAACGACGTTCGTGCTGCCGACGACCGAGCCGGGGGCCGATTACAGGGTTCGCATCTTCACGCCGCGCCAGGAGTTGCCCTTTGCCGGGCATCCGAGCGTCGGCACGGCGCATGCCGTTCTCGAGCGCGGGATCGCCACGCCACGTGCGGGTCGCCTCGTCCAGCAGTGCGCCGCCGGACTGCTGCCGGTCAGCGTATACGGCGAGGGAGGCCAGCGACGCGTGCATGTGCGCGCGCCCCGTGCCGTGGAGCGCCCCGGCGACCATGCCGCCGTCGTAGCGAGCCTGCGCGGGGCCCTTAAGGGCGCGCTGCGTCCGGCGCTGATCGACAATGGTCCGCGCTGGTGGTGCATCGAACTTGCCGACGAGCCGGCAGTGCGCCAGCTGGCCCCGGATTTGGAGTCGATGGCGCAAGCCAGTACGGGCTCCGGAGCCGTCGGCGTGGCCGTTTTCGCCCGGTGCCCGCGCCAGCCCTACGCACTCGTCGTGCGCGCTTTCGTGCCCGCGGAGGGCATTCCCGAAGACCCGGTCACGGGCAGCGCCAACGCGGCGATCACCGCGTGGATGCACCAGAACGGTGTTTTGCCCGCGCGGCAGTTCGTTTCATCGCAAGGACGCGAGGTGGGCCGCGACGGCAGCGTCGATTGCGCCGTGGACGAGGAAGGCGAGGCCTGGATCGGCGGCCAGACTCAGACGGTGATCGAGGGCGTGTTCCACTGGTGACTTGCGGGCCCGGTTCGTCGTGCGCGATTCACGGTCTGGCGCAGTCTGCCGCTCAGGCGTGCAACCGCGGACGCCGCCGCTGCATCTCAACAGCATGACGAATCCAGCGCCATCCCGGCGCACACAGGAGGATCGCCATGGAAATCGCCGCGTTCCTGATGCTGAGCTCGATCGTTCTTTACCTGCTGCAGCAGTTCGACAATCCCGAGTTCTGATCGCGTGTTTCGCGCCCGGTCAGCGCAGGTTGCGCCAGGATCCGGCATTCAGGACCTGGTCGAATCCCAGGTTGCGCAACCGTCGGCGGGCCATCGCGCTGCGCGTGCCGGACGCGCAGCACACGATGACCCAGCGCTTCGGGTCGAGTTCCCGGGCGCGCTGGTCCAGTTCGGGCAGCGGGATGTTCAGGCTGCCCGGGGCGTGGCCACCCGCATACTCACCCGGGCCGCGCACGTCCACGACTTGCGCGCCTTGCGCGAGCAGCGACGGGATACGGCGCCGGGCGCTGAAAGATGAGTAAGCGCGCCATGCTATGTAGGCGCCGACGAGCCCGAGCAGGATGTAGTCGGTTGGCATGGCGGCTCCAGGTTGCCTGCGGCCTGCCGGCCCGTACTAGTGACTGGTGCGCCAGGGGGCCGGCGGCCAGGACCCCTGAGGCTGGTCGGCGGTGTTGCGGGCAGTCTGGGCTCGCTTGGTACGAGACCGCAAGGCAAGGCCGGGCCGGGCGAGCAACTGGCGCACGGTCCTGAGGAGCCAGTCCATCGCGAGCAGCGCGATGGTGGCCATCAGTACGACGTCCAGCCCAAGCAGCTGCATCGTTTCGATCCATCCTCGTTCCATGTCGGCTTCCTCCCGGGTTTCCGGCGTCCGTACCTGGCTTCCTCTTGGGAGCGGGGCGAACTTCACCGGAGCCACGGGGAAAGATCATACGCCTGAATTGTTGCAACGCAGCAATGGTTTTGTGTCGGAATTGATTGATCAGTGACCGAATGTACGTGATCAGTGTCGAAAATAACCAATAATGGCGATAAAACTCAGCAAAATCGCTTAAATATTATGTGAACCGTGTCGCCAATCTTCACCCTGTTGCCACGAACCCCTGCCAATTCCCCATGTATTTGACGAACGTCGGGCTCAGGCCCTCATTCGCCAGATACTCGGGTGATACGGGCAGCGCAGCGGCCCGGAACCCGGGATCCGCGGCTACCCGGTGCGGAAAATCGTGGTGGAGGACGGCCCCGCGGCCGACCACGACGAAATCCACGCCGGCTGCGAGGCAGCGCGCCGCATCAGGCCCGCTCGTGATCCTGCCGGCCGCTCCGAGCCTGACGTTTCCTCGTTCCAGGTCGGTGAAGTACGAGAGCAGGCTGCGACCCTGGAAGGGCTCGTCCTGCGGTTCCTTGAAGACATCCCACAGCGACAGGTCGAGGAAGTCGATGCTGCCCGAGTTGATCAGCTGCTGGGCGACGGTCCGCGCCTCGTCCAGGCGCATGCCGAACCGTTCCGGCGACAGCCGGACACCCACGGTGAAGTCGCTGCGACAACGTGCGCGGATGCCGGCCACGATGTCGCGCAGCAGGCGGGACCGGTTCTCGAGGGCACCTCCGTACTCGTCGGTGCGGCGATTCGTCTCCGGACTCAGGAACTGGCAAAGCACATAGCCGTGCGCACCGTGCAGTTCGACACCGTCAAAACCTGCGCGCGCGGCACGGACAGCGGCCGCGATGAAGTCGTCGCGAAGTCGCTCGATCTCGTCGCGATCGAGCGCGCGCGCGCCGGTCTCGGTATCGTCCGACGGGCAGACCGGCTGTGTGCCGATCAGGTCGCGCGGCGAGCGCATGCCCGCATGGTGCAGCTGCGCGATGGCCACGCTGCCCTGTTGCCTGATGGCCGCCGCGAGCCGCGTCAGTCCCGGTACGTGGGCATCGGAAAAGATGCCGAGTTGCCCCGGGAACCCTCGGCCCTGACGCTGCACGTGCGATGCGCAGGTCATCGTCAGGCCGAAGCCGCCTTCGGCCCGCATCGTGAGCCAGCGGAACTCCTCTTCCGAGAGCGTGCCGTCGTCATGGCTCTGGCAGTTTGTCAGCGGCGCCAGCATGAAGCGGTTCTTCATGGCCGGACCGCGGGCAAAGGACACGGGCTCGAACAGGTTCGTCATGTGCATCCTTTCATGTGGGTTGTTCAGTGCGGCGCCGGGGGTGTATCCGGCGACGCGGACGGATTGGCCAGGCGTTCGCGCATCCGTGCTTCGTCCACCTGCCCGCACCACTTTCCGACGACGACGGTCGCGACGCCGTTGCCGATCAGGTTCGTGAGCGAGCGCGCTTCGGACATGAACCGGTCGATGCCGAGCACGAGCGCCACACCGGCCACCGGCACGTGGCCCACTGCCGACAGCGTCGCCGCCAGCACGATGAAGCCGCTGCCGGTGACACCCGCGGCGCCTTTCGAACTCAGCAGCAGCACCGCGAGCAATGCCAGCTGGTGAGTCAGGTCGAGCGGCGTGTTGGTGGCCTGGGCGATGAATACGGCGGCCATCGTCAGGTAGATCGCCGTGCCGTCGAGATTGAACGAATAGCCGGTCGGGATCACCAGACCCGACCACCGACTTCTCGACCCCGAGATCCTCGAGCCGGGTCATCATCCGTGGCAACACGGACTCCGACGACGAAGTGCCGAGCACGATGAACAGCTCTTCCTTGATGTAGCGGATGAACGACCAGATGCTGAAGCCGTTCCAGCGTGCGATCCCACCGAGCACGACGAAGATGAACAGCAGGCAGGTGGCGTAGAAGCAGGCCATCAGCTTGCCGAGCGAGATCAGCGCGCCGACCCCGTACTTGCCGAGAGTAAAGGCCATCGCTCCCAGCGCGCCGATCGGCGCCAGCCGCATGATGAATCCGACGATGCGGAACAGCACCGCGGAGAGTTGCTCGATCAGGTTGTAGACGGTTCGCTGCCGCGTCCGCCGACCGCGTGCAGCGCGAACCCGAACAGCACCGAGAACAGCAGCACCTGCAGCACCTCGCCCGACGCGAATGCGCCGACGATCGTGGAGGGAATGATGTTGAGCACGAATTCCGCAAGTCCGTGCGGGCCCCCGGTCGCTGCGTACTGCTGCACGGCGGCCGCGTCGAGCGTGGCCGGGTCGGCATTGACGCCGTCGCCGGGGCGCACGACGTTCACCACGACGAGTCCGATGACCAGCGCGACCGTGCTCACGACCTCGAAGTAGATCAGCGCGAGCCCGCCGGTCCTGCCGACCTTCTTCATGTCCTCCATGCCCGAGATGCCGAGCACGACGGTGCAGAAGATGATCGGCCCGATCATCATCTTGATCAGCTTGATGAAGCCGTCGCCGAGCGGCTTCAGCGCCTCGCCGGTCTGCGGGAATGCAAGGCCGATCACGGCGCCGATCACGACGGCGACGAGAACCTGCGCGTAGAGCGAGCGGAAGATTGCCAGGCGCGCCATCTGTGAACCGGGGTGGCCGGGTTCAGTGCCGTGCCAGGAAGGCCTTCGCCGCGCCCGCGGTGCGGGCGGCGTCTTCCTCCTGGGGTACGTGCCCGAGGTCGTCGAATACGACCAGCTCGCTCCCGGCAATGTCCCGGTTGAAAAGCCCGGCGTACTCGAGCGGGATCAGCCGGTCGCGGCCGCCCCAGAGGATCAGCGTCGGCACCTTGATCTCCTTGATGCGTCCCTCGTCGACACCGAGCGGAGCCTGGACGAAGCGCTGCACCAGGGACTTGCGGTTGCCTTGCCGCAGAGTGATCTCGTAGTAGCGATCGATGAGTTCCGGGGTCACCTTGGCCGGGTCACCGTAGACGTTGCGCACGCTCGATTCGATCAGGCTGCGCGGCAGCGTCACTTCCAGCAGTCGGTTCAGCACCGGTATTTTCGCGATCCGGAATGCGATCGGGACGGACTGCGACCGGATCGCGTAGCCGGCGGAGTCCACCAGGATCAGTGCATTGACGCGGCCAGGCTGCGCCAGCGCCGTCTCCCACGCGACCCAGCCGCCGAACGAGTTCCCGGCCAGCACGCAGTGCTCTATCCCGAAGTGATCGAGGACTGCAGTTGCGAAGCGCACGTATGCGGCGATCGTGTAGTCGCCGTCGGGTGCGGGCCCGGTGAGGCCAAAGCCAGGCATGTCCACGCGGATGACGCGCCGGGTGGACTCGAGCTCGCGTACCCATCCGTCCCACGTGTGCAGCGACGCCGACGTGCCATGAAGCAGGATGATCGGTACCGGGTCGTCGCGCAGGCCTTCGTCGCGCACGTGGATGCGCATCCCGGCCACATCGATGAACATCGAAGGTGGCTGCGCCCAGCGGGCCACGAGCTCTGACCCGGGGCGGTCCGGCGCCCAGTTCACCGCGACGAAGCCTGCGAGCAGCAGCAGCAGCGCGCCGGCGAGCGTCGCTGCGATCTTCGTCGCGCGTCTCATGCGGCCCAGTCGAGGATGACCTTGCCCGACTGCCCGCTGCGCATCACCTCGAAGCCCTCGCGGAAATCGGCGATCGGGAAGCGGTGCGTGATGATCGGCGCGATGTCGAGGCCGCTCTGCAGCATCGCCGCCATCTTGTACCAGGTCTCGAACATCTCGCGGCCGTAGATGCCCTTGATCATCAGGCCCTTGAAGATCACCTTGTCCCAGTCGATCGCGGTCTCGCCGGGCGGGATGCCGAGCAGCGCGATGTTGCCGCCGTGGTGCATCGTGCGCAGCATGTCGCGGAAGGCCGTCGGGTTGCCCGACATCTCCAGCCCCACGTCGAAGCCCTCGACCATGCCGAGCGACTTCATCGTGTCGTCGAGCGACTCGCGCGTCACGTTGACGGCGCGCGTGGCGCCCATCTTGCGCGCGAGATCGAGCCGGTAGTCGTTGACGTCGGTGATGACGACGTGCCGCGCGCCCACGTGCCGCGCGATCGCCGCCGCCATGATGCCGATCGGGCCCGCGCCGGTGATCAGCACGTCCTCGCCGACGAGGTCGAAGGACAGCGCGGTGTGCGTGGCGTTGCCGAACGGGTCGAGGATGGAGGCGATCTCGTCGGTGATCGAGTCCGGCAGCTTGAAGGCGTTGAAGGCCGGGATCACCAGGTACTCGGCGAAGCAGCCCGGGCGGTTCACGCCGACGCCGACGGTGTTGCGGCACAGGTGGCGGCGGCCGGCGCGGCAGTTGCGGCAGTAACCGCAGGTGATGTGGCCCTCGCCGGAGACGCGGTCGCCGACGGCGAAGCCCTGCACTTCGCTGCCGATCTCGACGATCTCGCCGCAGTACTCGTGGCCGACGTGCATCGGCACGGGGATCGTCCGCTGCGCCCAGTCGTCCCACTTGTAGATGTGCATGTCGGTGCCGCAGATCGCCGTCTTGCGGATCCTGATCAGCACGTCGTTCGGTCCGACCTCGGGCTCGGGCACGTCCTCCATCCAGATCCCGGGCGCGCGCTGCGACTTGACCAGTGCCTTCATGCTTCGGCTCCTTCTATCGTCATTCTTCAATACGCCGAGCTCACGGCCCACGGCCACGAAGGCGTCGATCGCGCGGTCCAGCTGCTCGATCGTGTGGCCGGCGCACATCTGCGTGCGGATACGTGCCTTGCCCTCGGCACGACAGGGATACGAAAACCCGATCACGTACACGCCGCGCGCCAGCAGCAGCTCGGCGAAGCGCGCGGCGAGCGCGGCATCGCCGAGCATCACCGGGATGATCGGGTGCTCGCCGGGCACGATCGTGAAGCCGGCCTCCGTCATGCCGCGTGCGGAAGTGCGCGGTGTTGCGCCGCAGCTCGGCGCGCAGGTCGTCGCTCGACTCGACGAGGTCCAGCACGCGCAGCGTGGTCGCCGCGATCACCGGCGGAATGCTGTTCGAGAACAGGTACGGCCGTGAACGCTGGCGCAGCCACGCGACGACCTCCTTGCGGGCCGACGTGTACCCGCCCGAGGCGCCGCCCAGTGCCTTGCCGAGCGTGCCCGTGAGGATGTCGATGCGGCCCATCACGTCGCGGTGCTCCGGCGTGCCGCGACCACCGTGGCCGACGAAGCCCGTCGCATGTGAGTCGTCCACCATCACCAGTGCGCCATGGCGATCGGCCAGGTCGCAGATGTCCTTCAGCCGGGCGATCACGCCGTCCATCGAGAACACGCCGTCGGTGGCGATCAGCTTGCACGCGCGCGCCAGAGGCCTCCTTGAGCCGCGTCTCGAGTTCGTCCATGTCGTCGTTGGCGTAGCGCAGCCGCTGCGCCTTGCAGAGCCTGATGCCGTCGATGATGCTCGCGTGGTTCAGTGCGTCGCTGATCACGGCGTCCTGCTCGTCGAGCAGCGTCTCGAACAGCCCGCCGTTGGCGTCGAAGCAGGACGAGTACAGGATCGTGTCTTCCATGCCGAGGAATGCGCTCAGCCGGCTCTCGAGTTCCTTGTGCACGGACTGGGTGCCGCAGATGAAGCGGACCGAAGCCATGCCGTACCCGTAGCGGTCGATTGCGCGGTGGGCAGCCTCGCGGATCGACGGGTGGTTGGCGAGCGCGAGGTAATTGTTCGCGCACAGGTTCATGAGCTCACGGCCGTCGGCGAGCCTGACGACCGGCTGCTGCGGCGAGCCCAGCACACGCTCGGGCTTGAAGAGCCCCGCCGTCTTGAGTTCGTCGCACTGCCGCGCGAGGCGATCGAGGAATGGCTGGTCCACGCAGGAGTCTCCTGGCAAGTCCGGATTATAGGGGGCATATAATCCCGCGGTGCGCGACAACGACGAAGAATCACGCCTGCCCGGTCATGCCGGCCTGCGTATCGACAAGTGGCTGTGGTGCGCCCGGTTCTTCAAGAGCCGCGGCCTTGCGCAGCAGGCGGTCGAGGGCGGCCACGTGCAGGTGAACGGGGAGAGGGTCAAGGCCTCCAGGCCGGTGCGGGTCGGCGACCGGCTGCGGATCACCCGCGAGCGGGAACGCTACGAGGTCGAGGTGACCGGACTGCCGGAACGGCGGGGGCCAGCGACCGAGGCGCGCAAGCACTATGTCGAGTCGGCCGAGAGCGAGGCCGCGCGGGCGGCGGCCCGGGAATTCAACCGCCTGACCGCCCCGGTGAGTTCGGGTCGCCCGGACAAGCGCGAGCGCCGCGAATTGCTCGACGTCATGAAGGGGCGCGGGTCACGCGGATGAGCGCCTCGCTCGGATCGCGCACCACGCGGCTCTTCATGCTGCTGACCGCATTCTTCGTCGGCAACGCCGTCGTCGCCGAGTTCGTCGGCGTCAAGATCTTCGCGCTCGAGACGACGCTCGGCCTGCCGCCGTTCGGCTGGAACCTGTTCGGGCAGACGGGCTCGCTCAGCTTCACCGCGGGCGTGCTGATCTGGCCGATCGTGTTCATCATGACCGACGTCATCAACGAGTACTTCGGCCGTCGCGGCGTCCGCTTCATCTCGTTCGCGGCCGCCGGGATGATCACCTATGCGTTCCTGTTCGCCTACGCAGCGATCCACCTGGCGCCGGCCGAGTGGTGGGTGACGGTGAACGCCGACCGGGGCGTACCCGACATGCAGGCGGCCTATGGCAACGTGTTCGGCCAGGGAATGTGGACGATCGGCGGTTCGCTGACCGCATTCCTGCTCGGCCAGGTGATCGACGTCGGCATCTTCCACCGCATCCGCATGGTGACCGGCGAACGCTGGATCTGGTTGCGTGCGACGGGCTCGACGGCCTTCTCGCAGTTCGTGGACAGCTTCGTCGTGCTGTACATCGCCTTCGTGCTCGGTCCGCAGCAGTGGCCTGTATCGCTGTTCCTCGCGGTCGGCACCGTGAACTACTGCTACAAGATGGTGATGGCCGTGGCGCTGAGCCCGCTCATCTACCTGGCGCGCCACTGGATCGAGAGTTATCTCGGGCCGGCCGAAGCGGCGCGCATCAAGGCGGAGGCCGCGGTCGACTAGCGCAGTGAGCGCACGGCTGCGAATTGAACTGCTGAAGGAGTGCGGACATGGTCTCCAGCGCTGCGAAGACCGTCAGTGAATACCTGTCGAGCCTGCCCCCCCCGAGCGTCGCAAGACGATCGAGGCTGTGCGCAAGCTGATCCGCGACAACCTGCCGAAGGGTTATCGCGAGGCGATGACCTACGGGATGATCGGCTACGAGATACCGCTCGACGAATACCCGAACACTTACAACGGCAAGCCGCTGGTGTACGCGGCGCTGGCGGCGCAGAAGAACGCCTGCTCGCTGTACCTGAACTGCATGTTCGCCGATGAGGCTCGGACGAAGCGGCTCCGCGACGCGTTCGTACGTGCCGGCAAGAAGGTGGACATGGGCAAGTCGTGCATCCGGTTCAAGTCCGTCGAGGATCTCGAGCAGGGAGCAATCGCCGCCGAAATTGCCGGCACCACTCCCGCGCGGTTCATAGAACAGTACGAGAAGAGTCGCCGCTGACCCGCAGGAGCGGCGTCAGGGCGTCGGGCTGGCGGCTGGGCTGGTAGTGCTGGCCGACGCTGCGCGGGCGTTGTCGAGCGCCGTGCGGAGCCGGTCGGCCCAGTTCTTCAGCAGCTCGTCCGCCGCCTCCTTGTTGCGTACCTCGCCGCCGGCCTGGGCGAAGCCGCCGCTGCTGTCGTCCGCCTCGGTGTCGATGACGCGCGCGAGGATCTTGTTGGTGATCGAGTCCCACAGCTCGAGATAAAGAGTCATCTGGCCTGCGGACGAGACGACCGCGAACGCCATCGTCGGTGCCGTGTCGATTTCCGGCGCGTTCACCATCAGGTTGAGCAGTGCCGGCCGCAGGATCAGTACGTCGGGTGCCGCGATGTCGACGATCTCGAAGCCGCCCTTGGTCTGCAGTTCCTCGGTGAACACCCGCTTGAATTCTGCCGCGAGCTCCCGCTGGATCCGGTCCATGTCGGTCTTCGAGACCTGCATCTCCAGGTCCGGCTCGTTCATGTTGTAGTTACGCTGCCAGTCCTTCGCGAACGCGACATAGCAGTCGAGGATCGCGAGCCGCCTGTACTGGCCGAACGTGGCGCCTTGCTTCAGGTATACCGCACCGTGCGGCAGGGTCTTCTGCAGCTGGAGACCCTCAGGGCTCGTCTGGGGCCACGTCTGATCCGCCGCCTTCAGCGTCGGTGAGTCGGCCAGCGCGAGGCCGGCCACGAGGCCCGCCATCCAGTTAGATCGAGTCCGTCCAAGCTTCATGGTCATCAGGCGCTCCAGGATTCGGAATTCGGAAATTCGGTGCCTGGCACCGAATTACTTGACCAGCTGGTTCAGCTCGAAAATGGGCAGCAGCATCGCCAGCACGATCACGAGCACCAGTCCGCCCATCAGCAGGATCATCAACGGGCCGAGGAGTCCAACCACGCCCTGCAGGGTTGCATCGAGCTCCCGTTCCTGGTGAATCGCGGCACGATCGAGCATCGTGTCGAGCTCGCCGCTCGACTCGCCGCTCGAGATCAGGTGGATCATCATCGGCGGGAACACCCGGCTCGCCGCGAGCGACTTGCCGATCGGTGCGCCCTCGCGCACGCGCACGGCGGCGTCCTCGACCGCGGCCTTCATCGGCAGGTTCGAGACCACTTCGGCCGAGATGCGCAGAGCCTCGAGCACCGGCACGGTACTGGACGTCAGCGTGCTGAACGTACGCGCGAACCGCGCGGTGTTGCTGCCACGCACGACCTTGCCGACGACCGGCAGCGAGAGCAGGAAGCGGTGCCAGCGCCTGCGGTTCGACTCGATCCGGAGCCAGCGTGTGAACAGGAAGATCGCGGCCGCAATGCCGACCACGACCCACACGCCGAAATGCCGCATGAAGTCGCTGCCGGCGATCAGCACCTGCGTCAGCAGCGGCAACTCGGCTTCGCTCGTGCGGAAGACCTCGACGATCTTGGGCACCACCGAGACGAGCAGGAAGAAAACGATCGCCACGCAGACCACGAACAGCAGCACCGGGTAGAGCAGGGCGCCCAGCGTCCGCTGCTGAAGCTGCTGCCGGTTGTCCGTGTAGTCCGCCAGGCGCTCGAGTACCGCGTCCAGGTGTCCCGACTGCTCGCTGGCCGCGATGGTCGCGCGGTAGATTTCCGGGAACGACGTCGGGAAATCGGCGAGGCCGTCGGCGAGCGTGTGGCCTTCCATCACCTTCGAGCGCACGCCGAGCATGATGCTGCGCACCCGGGGCTTGTCGGTCTGCTGCGACACGGCGAGCAGCGCCTCCTCGAGCGGCAGCGCGGACTTCACGAGCGTCGCGAGCTGGCGTGTCACCAGCGCAAGGTCCGCGGCGCTGAGGCCGCGCTGGAACCCGAGCGAGAACCGGCGCTGGGCGCGGGCGGTCTCCTGCTGCAGGACTTCGCTGACCGCGACCGGCAGCAGCCCCTGCTCACGCAGCAGCTGGCGGACGTGCCGGGCCGTGTCGCCCTCCATCACGCCCTTGCGGTCGCGGCCGGCCGCGTCGACCGCGGCGTACTCGAAGGCTCCCATGGATCAGTCCTCGCGCGTGACCTTGAGGACTTCCTCGATCGTCGTGATGCCGGACAGCACCTTGGCGCGCCCGTCGTCGCGGATGCCCGGCGTGCGCGTACGGGCATGGCGCTCGAGCTCGAGCTCGGATACGCCGTCGTGGATCATCGCGCGCATGTGCTCGTCGATCATCACCAGCTCGTAGATGCCCGTGCGGCCGCGGTAGCCGTTCGACGCGTCGCGCGCGCCCGGGCGATAGAGCGTCGGCGAGGGCGCGTCGTCCGGCAGGTTGAGCAGCTTGCGCTCGTACTCGCCAGCGGTGTACGGCTCGCGGGTGGCCGGGTTCAGCACCCGCACTAGGCGCTGTGCGAGCACGCCGATCAGGCTCGACGAGAGCAGGAACGGCTCGATGCCCATGTCCCTGAGCCGCGTAACCGCGCCAACCGCGGTGTTCGTGTGCAGCGTCGACAGCACGAGGTGGCCGGTCAAGCTCGCCTGCACCGCGATCTGCGCGGTCTCGAGGTCGCGGATTTCGCCCACCATCACCACGTCGGGGTCCTGGCGCAGGATCGCGCGCAGCCCGCGTGCGAACGTCATCTCGACGCGCGTGTTGACCTGCGTCTGGCCGATGCCGTCGATGTAGTACTCGATCGGGTCCTCGACCGTCATGATGTTGCGCGTGCGGTCGTTGATGCGGTCGAGTGCCGCGTACAGAGTCGTCGTCTTGCCTGAACCGGTCGGGCCGGTGACCAGCAGGATGCCGTTCGGCTTGTGGATCAGCTCGTCGACGATCGACAGCGTCTTGGAATCCATGCCGAGCGAATGCAGGTCGAGCCGCCCCGCCTGCTTGTCGAGCAGGCGCAGCACGACGCGCTCGCCATGGCCGGACGGGATCGTCGAGACGCGAACGTCGACGGCGCGCCCGGCGACCCGGAGCGAGATGCGGCCGTCCTGGGGCAGGCGCTTCTCGGCGATGTCCAGCCGCGACATGACCTTGATGCGTGACACGATCAGCGGCGCCACGGCCCGCTTCGTCTGCAGCACCTCGCGCAGCACGCCGTCCACGCGGAACCGGACCACGAGCCGGTTCTCGAACGGCTCGATATGGATATCGGAGGCGTTCTCCTTGACGGACTGCGTCAGCAGCGCATTGATCAGGCGGATGACCGGCGCTTCGTCCTCGCTCTCGAGCAGGTCGGAGGGCTCCGGGATGTCCTGCGCGAGGTCGTTGAGGTCCGTTTCCTCCTCGAGGCCGCCCATCGCGTCCATCGTGGCGCTCGAGCCGCCCTCGTACGCCTGGCGCAGCAGTGCCTCGAACTGGTCCGCATCGGCCCGCTCGATCCGCAGCGGCCGCTTCAGGTGACGGCGAACTTCCGCCACCGCGAGCGGCGAGGCTCCTTGCCGCACGACCACGTCCACCAGTCCGTCGTCCGTGAATCCCCGGACCAGCACGCCGTGTCGCTTCGCGAAGGCGAATGGCAGCGGCCGGATCGGGTCGGCAACGCGGCCGGCCGCGGCCAGGATGGCCTCGTCGGTCGCGGCCGTGCTCACGGCTTCGTACCCGCAGGCGGGGGCGCAGTGACCTGAGTACCGAAGGGCGTCGTCGTTACCGGCGGCGGCGCAGCCGTCACGGGCAGGTCGACGGGGGAGACGACGCTCGGGGCCACGTATCCCGGAGACGTCTGGGTGCGCACGGCGGGCGTCGTTCCCGCAGGCGCCACCTGCTCGGCCTGCCTGAGGATGTCGGACGGCACGAGCTGCTCGAGCGGCGGCAGCGCGGGCTGGCGCTCGTTCGGCATCAGCGGCACCTTGCCGCCGAACACTTCGGCCTGCTGCTTGCGGATGTAGTTGTACTTCGCGTTGGTCTCGATGGCCGCGTCCACGCCGTCGCGCAGGATGCGCGGCCTGACGAAGAACAGCAGGTTCGTCTTGGTCTTGTTGACGCTGCGCGTCTTGAAGAGTTCGCCGAGCAGCGGGATCGAGCCGAGGAACGGCACCTGGGCACGCTCCTCCCGGGCTTCGTCCGAAAGCAGGCCGCCGAGCACGATGATGCCGCCGTCCTCGGCCAGCACCTTCGTGGTGACCGTGCGGTTGTTGATGATCAGGCCCTGCTGCGCCGCCAGCACCTGCTCGGAACTCGCCGCAAGGCTCGAGGCTTCCTGCGAGATCTTCAGCACCACCGAGCCGCCCTCGTTTATCTGCGGCGTGATCTTCAGGATGATGCCGACTTCCTCGCGACTGATCGTCTGGAACGGGTTCACCTGGCCCTGGGCGCCGGAGATGCCCTGGTTGGTGTATGACCCCGTCAGGATCGGCACTTCCTTCGCGACCTTGATCTCGGCCTCCTCGTTGTCGAGCGTCATCACCGACGGCGTGGCGATGATGTTCGTGTTGCCCGTGGCCTGCAGCGCGCGGATCAGCGCAGCCCAGCTGAGGCCGCTCGACACGATCTGGCCCACGCCGAGCGTGAGTCCGCTCGGCAGCGCCGCGATGCTGGACGGGTCACGGATGCCCTGCAGGATTTCGCCGATGCCGGTGCCGTTGATCGGCTGGACGAAACCGCCGGCCGGCAGCAGGTTGCCGTCCGAGTCGCGGTCCGCGATCAGCCAGTTGATGCCGAGGTCGGCAGACTTGTCGGTCGACAGTTCGACCAGGATGCCCTCGAGCAGCACCTGTGCGCGGCGGATGTCGAGCCGGTCCACGATCTGCATCACCGAGCGCATCACCTTCGGCGGTGCGGTCACCACGAGCGCATTGGTCTGCGGCTCGGCCCAGATCATCACGCTCTTGTCGGCATTTGCCGAGGATGCGACCGCGACCGCGGCCGACGGGGCTCCGCCCGGCCCGACCGATCCCGGCGTCACCGTGGCGACGATGCCCTGGATCTGCTCGCGCAGCTTCGCCGCGAGCTTCTCGGCGTCCGCGTAGCGCAGGTAGCGCACCTGCGTGTCGCCGCCCGCCTCGAGCGGCGTGTCGAGGTGCGTGATCAGGGCCTTCAGCCTCAGCCGCTGCGCACGCTCACCGCTGACCAGCACGCTGTTGGTGCGGTCATCCGCGACCATCTTGACGGTCGGCATGCCGCCGCCCTCGGCGGCTGCAGTCGTATACAGCTGGTTCACGATGCGCACGACCTCCGAGGCGCTCGCGTGCTGCATCTGGATGACGTCGATCTCCTCGTCGCCGCTCTGGTCGATGCGCTCGATGATGCGCGCCATCCGCGAGACGTTCGACGCGCGGTCCGAGATGATCAGCATGTTCGACGCCGGGTAGGCGGCGAGGTGGCCGTACTGCGGGATCAGCGGCCGCAGGATCGGCACCAGCTGTGCCGCGCTGACGTTCTTGACCGCGATCACCTGCGTGACGATCTCATCCGACGTCGAGCTCACGCGCGAGGGCAGGTCGTTCGCGGGCAGCTGGCGGGCGTTCGCATCCGGGATGATCTTGACGACGTCGCCGGACGGGACGGCCACGAAGCCGTGTACCTGCAGGATCGACAGGAACGCTTCGTAGAAGGCGTCGGGGGACATCGGCGTGGAAGACAGCATCGTCACCTGCGCGCGCACCCGCGGATCGACGATGAAGTTCTTGCCGGTGACGGCGCTGACCGCCTCGATGATCTGCGAGAGGTCCGCGTCTTTGTAGTTCGGCGTGATGCCGCCCCCCGCCTGCCCCAGCGTCACGCTCGGCACGGCGAGCGTGAGGAGGGCGATCGCCGCGCAACCGGCGACCGTCAGGGCGAGGCGTTCGAGCAACTTCGGTTTCATCATCACTCCGTTAGATCCTGCCGCGGCGCAACTGCCGGCATCTCGCTCACCGGGACCGCCTCGGGCATGGCCGCCGCAGCGGCCGCATCCGCGGCGACCTGGGCGTTGTTGATGTTGATCTGCGTGGTCTGGCCGTTACGCTCCACGGTCACGTTCACGTCGGTCGCGGCGTTCATCGTCTGCAGTATCTCCATGCCCCGCGCGGCGTCGTCGAGCGGCGTGCCGTTGATGGCCGTGACCAGGTCTCCCGGCATCAGGCCCAGTTTCGTGAACTGGCTGCGGTTGCGGCCGGGATATACCCGGTAACCGCGTTGCTGGCCATTCGCGAAGACCGGCTGCGGACGGATGATTTCCGTGATGGCGGCCGGGTTCTGTGCGGCAAGGTCGCGCAGGCGGTCGCCGAGCAGCGGGTCGGACTGGGCCGCCGGTGGCGCCGACGGCGGGGTCAGGCCCGTGCCGGTGAACTTCCTCGGCAGCAGCAGGGCCTCGAGCTTGCCCCCGCGGTCGAGGATCGCGCGGTCCGGGTACACGGAGTGCAGCTTGGTCCCGCCCGTGATCGTCTTGCCGACCGCGTAGACCTTCGCCGTGGCGGCGCTGTCGCCGATGATGGCGTAGCCGCGCGCGGGATCGGCTTCGGCGATCGTGCCGACCAGCACCAGCGGCATCTGTGTGGCAGCGACGGCATTCGGGTCGGTCGCACCGGCATCCACGCCGGCGACACCGAACAAGTGGGCGTTCAGGATGCCTGGCAGGTCGAACGCGAGGGCGGAAGGGGCTGCCGCGGCCATTTCGCCGGCTGGAGTCGCGGCTGAGGGAGCCTTGCGGGCCCCCATGACGGTCCAGCCGAGCTGCACGAGTTGCCAGGCCAGCAGCACCACCAGGCCGACCGACAGCCACAACGGCAAAGATTGCAGCCAGCGAGCGGACCGGGCGCCCTCGGGGAACGAGGCGAGGCGAGACAGGCTCTGTGGCAACTGCATTGAGGGCGCGTGCTCATCCGCCCGGCGGATGGGCCGCCAGGATCGTCGCATGATACGGACATGCGGGACTCGGTCTCAAGACAAGCTCGCAAATATAGGATCCGTCGACCATTACCCGGCCGGCGGGCGAGGCGCTTGTCAGCGACTGGTCGTGGCCCTATATAGGGATGGCGATAATGTCCGGACGTCATGAGCGAAGAGCGCACACAGCAGGGTCACGGTCTGGTGGTGGAGGAAGCGCGGCCGCAGGTGAAGCGGCCGCCGCTCTACCAGGTCGTGCTGCTGAACGACGACTACACCCCGATGGAATTCGTGGTGGACGTCCTCGAGCACATCTTCGGCATGGACCGCACCACCGCGACGCGCGTGATGCTCGAGGTGCACACGCGCGGCAAGGGCATCTGCGGCGTCTTTACCTACGAGATCGCCGAGACCAAGGTGGCGCAGGTCACGACCTACGCCCGGCAGCACCAGCACCCACTCCTGTGCACGATGGAAGAGGCATGAAGCAGTGTTGAGCAGCGAACTCGAGATCTGCCTGAACGAGGCCTTCCAGTCGGCGCGGGAAGCGCGTCACGAATTCATGACCGTCGAGCACCTGCTGCTCGCGATCATCGACACGCCCAGGGTGCACGAGATCCTGCGTGGCTGCGGAGCCGATGCAGCGCGGCTCAAGAAGGAGCTGCAGGAATTCGTCGACCAGACCACGCCGCGGCTGAAGCAGGACGACGACCGCGAGGTGCAGCCGACGCTCGGTTTCCAGCGGGTGCTGCAGCGTGCGGTGTTCCACGTGCAGTCGAGCGGCAAGAAGGAAGTGTCGGTCGCGAACGTGCTGGTGGCGATCTTCAGCGAGAAGCACTCGCATGCGGCGTACCTGTTGACGCTGCAGGACGTGTCGCGCCTCGACGTCGTCAACTACATCTCGCATGGGCTCTCGAAGACCGGTGACGAGCGCGAGGCCCGTGGCGAGGAGCCGTCGCAGTCCGAGGGGCAGGGCGACGGTGAGTCGTCGTCGGCGCTGGAGAAGTACGCCACGAACCTGAACCAGCTGGCCCGCGACGGGAAGATCGACCCGCTGATCGGGCGCAAGCTCGAGATCGAGCGCACGGTCGAGATCCTGTGCCGCCGGCGCAAGAACAACCCGCTGTACGTCGGCGAAGCCGGCGTCGGCAAGACCGCGCTGGTCGAGGGGCTGGCGCGGCTGATCGTCGAGGGCAGCGTCCCGGAGGTGCTGACCGGCAGCACGGTCTACTCGCTCGATCTCGGCTCGCTGATCGCCGGGACCAAGTACCGCGGCGACTTCGAGAAGCGGCTCAAGGCAGTGCTGTCCGAACTGCGCAAGCAGCCGGGCGCGATCCTGTTCATCGACGAGATTCACACCGTGATCGGCGCCGGTGCCGCGTCGGGCGGCGTCATGGACGCCTCGAACCTGATCAAGCCGGCGCTCGCGAACGGTGAGCTGCGCTGCATCGGCTCGACCACCTACCAGGAATACCGCGGCATCTTCGAGAAGGACCACGCGCTGACGCGTCGCTTCCAGAAGATCGACGTCGTCGAGCCCACGGTCGACGAGACGATCGAGATCCTGCGCGGCCTGCGCAGCAAGTTCGAGGAACACCACGGGATCCGCTACGAGGACGATGCGCTGAAGGCAGCGGCGGAGCTCTCGGCGCGGCACATCAACGACCGGCACCTGCCCGACAAGGCCATCGACGTGATCGACGAGGCGGGCGCACGCCAGCGGCTGAAGCCGGCCGGCGAGCGCATGGAAAGCGTCACCGTCGACCAGATCGAGGAGGTCGTGGCACGGATCGCCCGGATCCCGCCGAAGACGGTGTCCTCGAGCGACCGTGACGTACTGCGCAACCTCGAACGCAACCTGAAGCTGGTGATCTACGGCCAGGATCGCGCGATCGAGACCCTTTCTTCGGCGATCAAGATGTCCCGCTCCGGACTCGGCGACCAGCGCAAGCCCGTCGGCTCGTTTCTCTTCGCCGGGCCGACCGGCGTCGGCAAGACCGAAGTCACGCGTCAGCTGGCGCTCGTGCTGGGCGTGGAGCTGATCCGTTTCGACATGTCCGAGTACATGGAGCGCCACACGGTCTCGCGCCTGATCGGTGCCCCCCCGGGCTACGTGGGCTTCGACCAGGGCGGGCTCCTGACCGAGGCGATCGCCAAGCACCCGCACTGCGTGCTGCTGCTTGACGAGGTCGAGAAGGCGCACCCGGACGTGTTCAACCTGCTGCTGCAGGTGATGGACCACGGCACGCTCACCGACAACAACGGCCGCAAGGCCGACTTCCGCCACGTCGTGATCGTGATGACGACGAATGCGGGCGCCGCGGAGATGAGCCGGTCGCCGATGGGATTCGTCGCGCAGGACAATGCGCCGGATGGCATGGAGGCGGTGCGCCGGCTGTTCGCGCCCGAGTTCCGCAACCGCCTCGATGCGATCGTGCAGTTCGGCCCGCTCGACGAGCAGACGATCCAGCGCGTCGTGGACAAGCTGATCCTGGAAGTCGAGGCGCAGCTCGAGCAGAAGGGCGTGGCGCTGCACATCGAGGACGATGCACGGCAGTGGATCGCGAAGCGCGGCTACGACCCGAAGATGGGCGCGCGGCCGATGGCCCGCGTGATCCAGGAGCACATCAAGCGGCCGCTGGCAGAGGAACTGCTGTTCGGGCGCCTCGAGAAAGGCGGCCACGCGTTCGTGAGCGTCGGCGCGAGCGACGAGATCCGTATCGAGGTGCGGTCGGCGGAAGAGCCCGCGCTGCTCGAGTGAGCCGCTAGCGGCCGCGGTAGACGATCCGACCCTTCGTCAGGTCGTACGGGGTCATTTCCACCGTCACCGCGTCGCCGGTGAGGATGCGGATGTAGTTCTTGCGCATCTTTCCCGAGATGTGGGCGGTGACGACGTGGCCGTTCTGCAGCTGGACACGAAAGGTCGTGTTCGGCAGGGTTTCGACCACCCGGCCTTCCATCTGGATTGCGTCTTCCTTCGCCATGCGCCCTCGCGATGAGCCCCTGCGGGCCGCGCGAATTCTGCATAAAGGCCTGCCGCAATGCAATTCACCGTTGCGTCCAGTCCACAACCGGCTCGAAGCCCGGGATGGCGCGGGCGAGGCGGGAGACGAACTCTGCGCGCGGAATTTCCCGGGCGCCAAGGCTCGCGAGGTGGGTGCTGGCGACCTGGCAGTCGATCAGCTCCACACCTTCGGCGAGGGCCCGGTCCACCAGTTGCTTCAGCGCCACTTTGGAGGCATCCCGCTCCAGGCTGAACATCGACTCGCCGAAAAAGACGCGGCCGAGTGCCACGCCGTACAAGCCTCCGACGAGCCTGCCGTCGAGCCACGCCTCCACGGAGTGTGCATGGCCGCTCGAGTGCAGGGCCAGGTACGCGGCCGTCATCTCCGGCGAGATCCACGTGCCTTCCGGTCGCAGGCCTGCGTCGGCACAGCAGCGCATCACGTCGGCGAAAGCGCGGTCGAAGGTCGTTTCGAACCCGCGGTTGCGGCAGGTCTTGGCCAGGCTGCGCGACAGCCTGAACTCGCCCGGAAAAAGCACCGCGCGTGGATCCGGCGACCACCACAGGATCGGCTGCCCCTCGGAGTACCAGGGAAATATTCCGCGCCGGTAAGCCTCCAGCAGACGAGCCTGCGAAAGGTCGCCGCCCGCGCAAAGCAAACCGTCCGGTTCCTGCAGTGCCTCGCTGACTGGCGGGAACGCGCCGGGCGGCGCGGTTGGCGGGAGCCATGGGATCACGTCGGGGTCCCGCGCTGGAACGGCAGGTGTGCTGCCGCATCGGCGATATAGCCGTCCACGGCCTCCCGTTCGCGCTCGAGGTAGCGTCCGATCGCGGTGCCGAAGCCGCCGTGCGCGAACCAGTGGGCAGAGCAGGTGAGCGTCGGTTCGAAGCCGCGCGCGAGCTTGTGCTCGCCCTGCGTGCCCGGGTCGAACGTCTCGATGCCGCGCTCGATGCAGTACTCGATGCCCTGGTAGTAGCAGGCCTCGAAATGCAGGCTGTCGATGTTCTCGGCCGCGCCCCAGTAGCGGCCGTACAGCCGGCCGCCGCCCTGGAAGAAGATCGCTGCCGCGACCGGCGTGCCGTGCGTTTCCGCGAGCTTGACCATGATCGATTCAGGCATGCGGCGCGCGACGATGTCCAGGAAATCGGCGCTCAGGTAATGCGCGTTGCCGTGGCGCAGGAACGTGTGCTCCGAGAAGCCGAAGATCGTCCGCCACAGCGCGGCGTCGATGTCCGCGCCCTGCAGCGTGCGGAATGTCACGCCGGCTTCCTCGACGCGACGGCGTTCGCGACGCGCCTTCTTGCGCTTGTCGGACCGGAAGCCGTCGAGAAAGTCGTCGAAATCGCGGTAGCCGCGATTGCGCCACTGGAAGCGGCAGTCGTGGCGCCGGAGGAAACCTTCCAGCTCGAGCGCGGACTGGTCGGCGTCGGTCGTGAAGTTCACGTGCGCGCCAGAAGCACCGGCCTCGCGGGTTGCTTCGATCAGCAGGCGAGCGAGCGCGCGGCGCAGTTCGGGATCGGCGTCGGGGCCGAGCAGCAGCCGGGGACCCGTGACTGGCGTGAATGGGACCGCGGACAGCATCTTCGGGTAGTACTCGAGCCCGGCGCGCGCGTACGACTGTGCCCAGCTCCAGTCGAAGATGAACTCGCCCCACGAGTGCAGCTTGAGATACTGCGGCACCGCACCGACCAATCGCCCGGCATCGTCGCGCAGCACGAGGTGGCGGGGGATCCAGCCCGTTTCGCCGCCGACACAGTGCGACGACTCCAGCGCCTCGAGGAACGCGTGCCGGACGAACGGGTTGCCGGACGGGTCGAGCGCGTCCCAGGCCCCGGCAGGCACATCCGCGACGCGCTCGACGATCTCTGCCTGCATGAGTATCGGGCGCGGGGCCCGTTGCTCAGTGCGAACCGGCGTCCAGCTGTTCCAGGTATTTGTCGGCGTCGAGCGCGGCCATGCAACCGGTACCGGCCGACGTGACTGCCTGCCTGTACACGTGGTCCGCCACGTCACCCGCAGCGAAGACGCCCGGCACGCTGGTCCCGGTAGCGCCGCCTTCGGTACCTGACTTCACCGTGATGTAGCCGCCCTTCATCTCGAGTTGGCCTGCGAAGATCTGCGTGTTCGGCGTGTGCCCAACCGCGATGAACACACCGGCGACCGCGATGTCGCGCTTGCCCGAGCCGTCCGTCGCCGCCACGCGCACACCCGTGACGCCGGTGTCGTCGCCGAGCACGTCCTCGACCGCGTGGTTCCAGACGATGTCGACCACGCCGGCCTTCTGCCGCTCGAACAGGCGGTCCTGCAGGATCTTCTCGCTGCGCAGCTTGTCGCGTCGATGCACCAGCGTGACGTGCGAGGCGATGTTCGAGAGGTACAGCGCTTCCTCGACGGCCGTGTTGCCGCCGCCGATCACTGCGACACGCTGGCCGCGGAAGAAGAAACCGTCGCAGGTCGCGCAGGCCGACACACCGCGGCCGCGGAACGCCTGCTCGGAGTCGAGCCCCAGGTAGCGGGCGCTCGCACCGGTCGCAATGATCAGGGCGTCGCAGGTGTAGTCGCCGCGGTCGCCCTTCAGCAGCAGCGGGCGGCGCTTGAAGTCCACCTCGTTGATGTGGTCCATCAGGATCTCGGTGTGGAAGCGTTCGGCGTGCTCGCGCATGCGCTCCATCAGGCCGGGGCCCGTGAGGCCGTGCGGGTCGCCCGGCCAGTTGTCGACCTCGGTGGTCGTCATCAGCTGGCCGCCCTGCTCCATGCCGGTCAGCAGCAGCGGGTTGCGGTTGGCGCGCGCCGAATACACCGCGGCCGCGTAACCGGCCGGTCCGGAACCGAGGATGATCAGCCGCGAGTGACGGGGATCGCTCATGTATACTTCCTCGCTCGTTGGCGCGTCGCGTCCGGGTGGGGCGCGGCATGGTAAGCAACTACCCGCCGTACGGCAAAGCGCCCGCCGTGGAGCCGCCGCCGGCCGGTCTGCCCGGCGCTGTGGCGCCCGCCGAGCCATCCCGGTAATCTGCGCAACTTCATACGCTTACGCGAAAGTATTGAGCTTTCAGGTGATCTCTGGTGGCCCGAACTGAATCGAAGCGCGAGACCACGGTCGCATCGGCCAGCGTCGCGCGCGGACTCCGCGAGAGTGCTCTGTGGATCTTCGGCGCCCTCGGCCTGATCCTGCTGGTGGCGCTCGTCACCTACGACCGCGCCGATCCGGCCTTCTCGTCGACCGGCCAGCCCGGTCCGGTCACGAACCTGATTGGCCCGTTCGGGGCGTGGCTGTCGGACCTGTTCTTCGTGCTGTTCGGCGCGCCGGCATTCCTGTTCCCGATCATGCTCGGCTTCGCCGGCTGGGCGCTGTTCCAGGAGCGGCGCAGCCAGGAGCCGATCGACCGCCGGACCACTGCGATCCGCGGCGTCGGGTTCGTGCTGGCGCTCGCGAGCAGCTGCGGCCTCGCGACGCTGCATTTCTCCGTTGGGTCGCTGCCGAACACCGCGGGCGGGTTGCTCGGCGCGCTGGTCGGCGACGGGCTCGCGAAGTCGCTGAGCTTCCTCGGCGCAACGCTGCTGCTGCTCGCCGTCTGGCTCGGTTCAGTGTCGCTGTTCACCGGCATTTCGTGGCTGAACGTGATGGACCGCATCGGGCGCGGTGTGCTCGACGGAATCGCCTGGATCAAGGGGCGCATCGCCACTGCCCAGGACCAGAAGGTCGGGCGCGAGGTGAAGCAGGCGCGACAGGAAGTCGTGCGCGAGGAGCAGAAGAAGGCCGCCGAGCGCAAGCCGCCGAAGATCGAGGCGATTGCGCCGAAGGTCGAGAAGAGCGAGCGCGTCGAGAAGGAAAAGCAGGTGTCGATGTTCGAGCGCCCGGGCTCCACCGAGTTGCCTGCGCTCTCGCTGCTCGACGACGCGCCGCCGCGACTGGGCGGCTATTCGCCCGAGGCGCTCGAGGCGATGTCGCGACTCGTCGAGTTGAAGCTCCGCGACTTCGGCGTCGAGGCCGAGGTCGTCGAGGTGCACCCGGGTCCGGTGATTACGCGTTTTGAGCTCCGGCCCGCGCCGGGCGTGAAGGTCGCGCAGATCTCGCATCTTGCGAAGGACCTGGCGCGCTCGCTGTCCGCAGTGAGCGTGCGCGTGGTCGAGATCATCCCGGGCAAGTCGACGATGGGCCTCGAGATCCCGAACGAGGCGCGCGAGATCGTGACGCTAGGCGAGATCATCAAGTCGAAGGCCTACGACGACATGGCCTCCCCGATCGCGCTGGTGCTCGGCAAGGACATCGGCGGCAACCCGGTGGTGGCCGATCTCGCGCGCATGCCGCACCTGCTGGTGGGCGGCACGACGGGTTCGGGCAAGTCGACGGCCATAAATGCGATGGTGCTGTCGCTGCTGTACAAGTCGTCGGCCGAGCAGGTCCGGATGATCATGATCGACCCGAAGATGCTGGAACTCTCGGTGTACGAGGGGATTCCGCACCTGCTGGTGCCGGTCGTGACCGACATGAAGCAGGCGGCGAACGCGCTGCGCTGGTGCGTGGCCGAGATGGAACGCCGCTACCAGCTGATGGCCGCCGCGGGCGTGCGCAACCTCGCCGGGTTCAATCGCAAGGTGAAGGAACTTGCGGACGCCGGCACGCCGATGCGCGACCCGATCGAGATGAAGCGGCTGCCGCCGGGCGGCGATCCGGATTCGGTGCCGGTGCTCGAGCCGCTGCCGTTCATCGTCGTCGTCGTGGACGAACTTGCGGACCTGATGATGATCGTCGGCAAGAAGGTCGAGGAGCTGATCGCGCGGCTCGCGCAGAAGGCGCGCGCGTCGGGCATCCACCTGATCCTGGCCACGCAACGCCCGTCGGTCGACGTCATCACCGGCCTGATCAAGGCGAACATCCCGACCCGCATCGCATTCCAGGTTTCCGCGAAGGTGGATTCGCGCACGATCCTTGACCAGAGCGGTGCCGAGGCGCTGCTCGGACATGGCGACATGCTGTTCCTGCAGCCCGGCACGTCGCTGCCGGTGCGCGTGCACGGTGCGTTCGTGTCCGATGCGGAGGTGCATCGAGTCGTTGGCCGGTTGAAGGCGATGAGTCCGCCAGTGTATCTGGACGAGATCCTCGAGGGGCCGTCCGCACCGATCCCGGGCCTGCCCGGCGAGTCGGGCAATGGCGAGGAGGGCGGCGGCGATCCCGAGCAGGATCCACTCTACGACGAGGCGGTGAAGATCGTGACCGAGAGCCGCAAGGCCTCGATCTCGGGCGTCCAGCGACGGCTCAAGATCGGCTACAACCGCGCCGCGCGGATGATCGAGGCGATGGAAGCGGCGGGGCTCGTGGGTCCGCTGCAGTCGAACGGCAGCCGCGAGGTGCTCGCGCCGCCGCCGCCGGAAGCGGACTGATCCTGGTGCGTGCGCTCAGCTTGCGCCTCGGCCTGCTCGGCGGCCTGCTGTTGTTGGCCGGCATGTCGGCCGCCGCGGCCGACGATGCAGTCGCACGCGTCGAGCAATACCTCGGTTCGTTGAAGACGCTCTCGGCCGATTTCGTGCAGGTGGTGCGCAGTCGCGAAGGACAGATCACGAGTCGCGCGACCGGCAAGCTGTCGATCTCGCGGCCTGACCGGTTCCGCTGGGACTACCGGGAGCCGTACGTGCAGGTGATCGTCGCCGATGGGCGCAAGCTGTGGCTGTACGACAGCGACCTGGCGCAGGTGACCGTGCGGCCGTTGCAGGCCGGGCTCGGTTCGACGCCCGCGATGCTGCTGTCGGGCGCGGGCAAGGTCGGCGCGAGCTTCACCGGCGGTCCGTGCCAGACGGACGGCAAGTGGACCTGGTGCCGGCTGGTGCCGAAGGATCGCGCGACCGACTTCGAGCAGGTGAGCCTCGGCTTCAATGCCGCCGGGGATCTCGCGGCGATGGAACTCGCGGACAAGCTCGGACAGACGACCGCACTCGACTTCAGCAACGTCCGGCGCAACATCAAGCTGGACGCGAGCTTGTTCAGGTTCGAGCCGCCGAAGGGTGCCGACGTCATCGGCGACGCGAAGCCCTAGGCAACGATGCTGCCGCTGCGATATCGGCGCTTCTGGGTCGCGATCAGCGCGGTCCTGCTGGCTGCGGTGATCTTCGCGTGCCTGCAGCCGAATTTCGGGCCGAGCATGCCGAACAATTTCGACAAGCTCGAGCACTTCAGCACATATCTCCTGCTGTCATTGTGGTTTACCGGCCTCGTGGCGCGCGAGCGCTACTGGGTGGTCGTCTGCGGACTGCTGGCGCTCGGCCTGTCGATCGAAGTGCTGCAGGGTGTCATGAATGTCGGCCGGTCCGCCGAGGCGCTCGACATGCTCGCAAACACGCTCGGTATCTTCGTCGGTCTCGCAGTCGCGCTCGGCCTGACTGGCCATTGGGCGCTCAGGGTCGAGGCGTGGCTGGCACGGTGATGAACGCGCCGTCCGACGCAGGCTGGCGTCCGCTCGCGGACCGCATGCGTCCGTCGAGTCTCGACGATTTCGTCGGGCAGTCGCACCTGCTCGCACCCGGCAAGCCACTGCGGCGCATGCTCGAGGGCCGGAGCCTGCATTCGATGCTGCTGTGGGGCCCTCCCGGCACCGGCAAGACCACGCTCGCGCGGCTCGTCGCGCGCACGTGCGACGCAGAGTTCGTCGCGCTCTCCGCCGTGATGGCGGGTGTGAAGGACGTGCGGGCCGTGGTGGAGCAGGCGCAGGTGCTGCGTCGTGAATCGGGGCGGCAGACCGTGCTGTTCCTCGACGAGGTGCACCGATTCAACAAGTCGCAGCAGGACGCGTTCCTGCCGTTCGTCGAGGACGGCACCGTGTGCTTCATTGGTGCGACGACCGAGAACCCGTCGTTCGAGATCAACAGCGCACTGCTGTCGCGGGCCCGCGTGTACGTGCTGCGATCGCTGACGGCGGATGATGTCAAGGTGGTGCTGCAGCGCGCGCTCGAGCACGAGGCGGCCGCGGTGGCGGGGCGCGTCACGATCGATGCCGACGCGTTCGAGACGCTCGCGCGTGCCGCGGATGGAGATGCGCGACGCGCGCTCAACCTGCTCGAGATCGCGCTCGAACTGGCCCGGGCAGGCGAGGGCAAGATTACCGACGCGATCGCGGCTGAGGTTTCGGCCGGTGGCTACCGACGCTTCGACAAGAAGGGCGAGCAGTTCTACGACCAGATCTCGGCGCTGCACAAGGCGGTGCGCGGCACGGATCCGGATGCCGCGCTGTACTGGCTCTGTCGCATGCTCGATGGTGGCTGCGACCCGCGCTACATAGCGCGTCGCGTGCTGCGGATGGCGTCCGAGGATATCGGCAATGCGGATCCACGAGCGCTCGCGCTCGCGCTGCAGGCCTGCGAAACGTACGAGCGGCTCGGCAGCCCCGAGGGCGAGCTCGCGATCGCGCAGGCCGTCGTGTTCATGGCGTGTGCGGCGAAGAGCAACGCCGTCTATGTCGCGTTCGGTGCGGCGATGCACGATGCGAAGCAGAACGGGACTCTCGACGTGCCGCTGCGGCTGCGTAACGCGCCGACAGGCCTGATGAAAGGCCTCGGCTACGGCAAGGGCTACCGCTACGCGCACGACGAGCCGGATGCGTACGCCGTCGGCGAGAAGTACTTCCCGGACGAGATGACGCCCGTGCGCTATTACGATCCCGTTGACCGCGGGCTCGAGATCAAGATCCGCGAGGCACTCGCGCGGCGGAAATAGGGGACATTCTGGATTTCCGCGCCACCGCGGAAATCCAGAATGTCCCCTGTTTCCCGTACAATTCACCTCCCTTTGCAGATGCATTCGCGCCCAGGACGACCAGATCATGCTCGACGCCAAGCTGCTCCGCACCGATCCCGAAGCCATCGCCCGCAATCTCGCGCGCCGGGGCTTCGTGCTGGACGTCGAGCGGTTCCGCTCGCTCGAGGAGCGCCGGAAGACCGCGCAGGTCGCGGCCGATGAAACGCGTGCGGCCCGCAACGCCCACGCCAAGAAGGTCGGCATGGCGAAGGGCAAGGGCGAGGACATCACCGCACTTGTGGCCGAGGGTGAGGCGCTGGCACGCAAGCTCGAGAGCCTCGAGAAAGAGCAGGCCGCGGCTGCAGCGGAGTTCGACGAGATCGTGCTCGGCCTGCCGAACACGCTGCACGACAGCGTGCCGGAGGGCCGCGATGAGTCGGCGAATGTCGAGGTGCGCCGCTGGGGGACGCCGCGGGAATTCGATTTCACTCCGCTCGATCATGTCGCGATCGGCGACAAGTTGTCGCTGATCGACTTCGAGGCGGCCGGCAAGATCTCGGGCGCGCGGTTTGTAGTGCTGAAGGGCGGGGTGGCACGGCTGCACCGCGCGTTGATCCAGTACATGCTGGACCTGCACACGACGCAACACGGCTACACCGAGGTGTATGCGCCGTACCTGGTCGCACGCCAGTCGCTGGTGGGCACCGGGCAGCTGCCGAAGTTCGAAGCGGACCTGTTCCGCGTCGTGTCCGGTGAGCAGGAGTTGTTCCTGATCCCCACGGCCGAGGTGCCGGTCACGAACCTCGCGCGTGAGTCGATCCTCGAAGCGAACACGCTGCCTCGCAAGTACGCCGCGCATACGCCGTGCTTCCGGTCCGAGGCTGGTTCGTACGGTAAGGACACGCGCGGAATGATCCGGCAGCACCAGTTCGAGAAAGTCGAGCTCGTGCACATCGTGCGGCCCGAGGATTCGTATGCGGCACTCGAGGAGCTGACCGGCAACGCGGAGAAGGTGCTGCAGGGCCTGAACCTGCCGTATCGCGTCGTTGCGCTGTGCAGTGGCGACGTGGGCTTCGGCAGCGCGAAGACCTACGATATCGAGGTCTGGCTGCCTGGCCAGCAGAAGTACCGGGAGATTTCCTCGTGCAGCAATTGCGAGGCGTTCCAGGCGCGGCGCATGCAGGCGCGGTGGCGCAACCCGGCGACGGGCAGGCCGGAACCGGTGCACACTTTGAATGGCTCGGGCCTGGCCGTGGGTCGCACACTCGTGGCCGTGCTGGAGAATTACCAGCAGGCGGACGGCGGCGTGGTCGTGCCCGAGGCGCTCAGGAAGTACATGGGCGGGGCGGAGCGCCTCGACGCTCCACAGTGATCAATACATCCCGAGCGCTACACGCAGTCCGCGCTCCACTGCGTCCATCTCGCTAGCCGTCAACCGCGTCAGCGGCCCGTCCCCGAATCTGCGTCGATCGAGCGTGCGGGGCTGGTCCACGAGCACCTGGCAGGCCTGCTGCAGCCGGTCCCGCGGCGGCAGGTGAATACGAAGCAACTTGAGCGTGGGCTGGATCTGCGTAGTCAATGGCAGCACGGCGATCGTGGGGGACCCTGCTGCGACAAGTGCGTCGCTCTGGATCACGAGGACCGGCCGTACCTTGCCGACTTCCCGTCCGCGGGAGGGATTAAGGTTCGCGACCCAGACCTCGCCGCGTTTCATGCGTTGACCTTGCGCTTCGCACGACCCCGCGTCGGGCGGCGAGCCTGCAGCGTCTCGGCGACCTCGAGCGCCTCGTTGTCGAGCGGCAGCGCCTCATCGGCAAGCGCGAGCGACTCCTCGCGGATTCTCGCGTCTCCGTATGTCGCGCGCGCTTCGGCTACGAATGCCGCCAGATAGCGCTCGCGTTCACGTCGATCGAGAAGCTCCTCGATCGCGGTCCGGGCGATCTCCGACCGCGGAACGCCGGCCCGACGGGCCTCCATGTCGAGGCGTCGCTCCAGTTCCCCGGGCATCCGTAGGCTAAGTGCTGTCATGGGCGCAGCGTAGCACGAAGCGTATGTCGAAACGTAATACGATATGTGATTCAGGTAGTAATGTGCCTGACCCCCGTTTGGCTCGACTCGCGCGACCGTACGGGTCGGATGCTGGACACCGGGTCGGTCCGTGCGGAAACTGCGCGCCCTGAGGAGAGGTGGCAGAGCGGTTGAATGCACCGGTCTTGAAAACCGGCGAGGGCGAAAGCCCTTCGAGGGTTCGAATCCCTCCCTCTCCGCCAGGAGACCGAAACGCCCCGCGAGGGGCGTTGTCGTTTTCGGGCCGGGGTGTTGGGCAGTGGAACCGGCGATCCTGGCTGCAGAAAAGGGCGTATCCAGCCCCAGAGCGATTATTGGAAATGCATTGAATTTCCCGGCCTCGTGATGTCGCCGGATCCTGAACGCTTCCGAATTGGCGAGCGAAACCTTCGGTTCACTCGATAAGGCGTCGCGCCGCCTTGAGGCGAACGATAGATGCGCGACCCAATTAGCAACGCCTATCGGACGCAGCGCGACCAACAACCCCGATTTTCACCCTGCAAGGCGCCGCGCACCCGACGTGGCGCGGGCATGAAGCGTGAATCACGACGACTGATCGAGCCGCCTGTGCAGCATCCACAAGGCGCACAAGCTGAGCGCCGCGCCGATCAGGCCGAACCCGACCAGCCAGCCGATTTGGCGATTGACTACGCCCTCACCGAGCATCACGGCGCCGACGGCGAAAGGCAGTTCAGCCAGGGCCAGGGCCGAGACATAGATACGGCGACGCACGCCGAGGTATCCGCACACGTATCCTGGGATTTCCGACGGCATTGCAAGATGCAGCAGCAGTACCAGGGCAAAGGTGACTTCGCCCTGAACACGCTGCAGGTAGAAATCAAGTCGCTTGGAGGTCCTTGGCGCCTTTCCTTGCGGCCTGCGCAACCCGCGACCCAGCGCGTAGGTGCACATGCCACCCAACAGCCAGCCGAGCCACAGCAGAACGAGGGTGACAGTGTTGCCCCACGCGTACACGGCCGCTGGCAACAGCAGTGCGCTCGAGAAGAACGCAAGGATTGCCGACACGGCGGCGAGCAGCACGAATACGACAGCACCCAGGTACGGGTGCCCGGCAATCAGCGGCTCTGCGGCCGAAAGCACTCGCTGGAGGGTCCCGTACACCGCATCGATCGACAACAACAGGGCCGCCGACGTGCAGATCAACACGACCACAACCGCGCGACTCCAGCTGCGCACACTTGGCGTCGGGGTTGCGGCGGCACTCGGCTGCGTCATCACTGTCCAAAGTTAGCAGGGCGACGCAGCAACGCGCCGACGGAATCTGCGTACTACATTGGTCCCGCTCCCGGCCGCCCCGCCGGGGCCGTTACCGATGCGCTCCGTTACCGCCTCTGCCGGGCCGAATCTCGACGGCGGGGTAGTCGGGAGGGCTGACTATTCCCACAAGGAAATGGACTGAGCCGACGTTGTGCCAGAATCGAATATTGAGGCGGTTGTCGACATCGCATACGCCATCGCACCGAAATCGGCCGCGACGCGAGCCTACTGCGCTAGAGGCCTGAGCGTCCGCTGCTAACGCTTCAAGAAGCCCGTCCTGGTGACGGGCTTCTTGTTTGTGCATTCGCAAGTACCTCCGTCATGCAGACACACTATAACCAGGCCCGAACCTATGGTTCGGCCTCGGTAAGAGAGTCAACGGTGGTGGCAACGCCTTGGGGTTCGCTTTCCCTGATGTGGACCGGCGCACAGCGGTTCAAGATTCCGTTTGGGATACCTCAGGACGAGGGCGCTTTATGACTAGCAGACGCACACTGTTGCTATTAGTCGCCGTTTCGCTGCTGACCGTGGGCTGCGGCTCCAGCCGCTACACCGTGATCGAGCCGCCAAAAGAATCAGTGCGCGATTTCAAAATTCTCGAGATCCGGGACTTCAAGAGCAATCTTCAGGACGCGGACTCGATCCGGCTCGCGAGCGACTTTGCCGATCGGCTTTACGCCGCGATCGAGAAGGATCGGAAGGCGCACCCGGGTGAAAGTATCTTCGAGCAGGTTGTCCGCGGAAATTCAGCGACCGGAAGCGTGCTCGTGCTCGACGGCACGGTTGTCAGCTTCGAAAAGGGCAGTCGCGCAAAGCGTTACTTCATAGGCTTTGGCGCCGGCAAGGCCTTCTGCACCATCCAGTCCGCGTTCACGAACAAGGCAAGTGGGCAGGAGATACTCAAGACCAACTTCGACGGCGAACTGAGCATGAGCTTCTTCGGAGGCTCCGCGGACGAAGCTGTCGACGCAGTTGTGGCTGCTTACATCGACTACCTGCGCGATTATTTCGCCACGACGACAGCGAAGTAGCACGACGACGGTTCTGGCGCGTCAAGCCCCAAGCATTCGCCGCACGCTGGCGAAAACCTCCAGCGTGCTGCTCCGATACCTGGCCTTGCTCTCCGGCTCGAACAACTGCCACGCATCGCTGTCCGCCAGCATCATCGCTTCCAGCAATGGCAGCAGTTCCGGACGGATGCAGTGAGGTATCTCAGCGTCAGTGAGGCTGCCGGGATTCGGCCATTCCGGAACGACGTTCAGTGACTGGTGCAGCAGGATCGCCTGCACGATCAGCGCGGCGCCCGAGCCCGCGCCGAACAGGCGATCGATGCCCTGCAGGATCACGGGCAACACCCTATTGTCCTGGATCGGCCCCTTGCCGTCGGGCGAGGCAACGGAAGCGCTCAGCACCAACCGCGTCCAGGGATCGAGAGTCGTCGCGTACTCGTTGCTCGTGGAGAAGCCCACGGTCTGCAGTGTTCGGGCCGCCATTGTCGCGGATCGAAAGGCATGCAGCGAGTCGCGTTGTCCGGCGATGACCTGCTTGCCGAGATCGTGGTAGAGCACGGTCCACTCCAGCAGTGACTGCAGCCCTCGTGAAGCCTGCCGGTACTCCGGCAGCAGTTGCAGCGCGACCAGCACCTGTGTGATGTGGTTTCGCGTAGCGCCATCCGCCAGCGCAGACATGGCCTGCCATCCAGGCGCGACGGCCTCAATGCCATGCATCCGTTCGACGGTGTAGAAATCACGGAGCTGCCGCAGCAGTTCGTCACCGTCGCGCAACTCGGTCGTTTCGATCTGCCGGGCGAGCATCCGGGCGAAGTCGAACAGTTCCGGCAGGCGCTGATCCAGTTGCGGGATCGTTGTTGTCATCGATGCCGAGTCCTGAGGTGCGCGAATACACGGGTCTCGATGTCGGTGTGACACCGTTCGCAGCGTGCTGCCGCGTCCCGCACTATCGTTGTCGCAATCATGGCGCAGAGTCCCCCGGTGCCAGTAGAACAGAAAACCAATGAACTTGATCAGGTCCCGGGCACCGACCGCCGCGATCGGCCCCGTGGCACCCTGGATTCGGACAGCTGGGAAACGATCGTGCTGCGGCGCGTCGCGCAGCGAGTCAAGTCGCTGTCGGGCGACGCCGAATCCGCAACCGTCGATGGGCAGGATCACGGCTGGGAAGAGGCCGCGCTGCTTGCGCTGCGTCGACGTGTCCGCGAACTCGAGCCCGAGTAACGGGCCGCGGCGTCAGAACCCTCTCTGCACCAGCACGTAGAACGTCGCGTCCGGCGACGCATCGACCTCGATGTCCTCGTTCATGCCGAAGTCGAAGCGCCAGCCGCCGTCGGTACGCCAGGTGCCGCCGTAGCTCAGGATCACCGCGTCACCCGACAGCCCCGTGACCGGTACGTCGAAGACCTGTGAGTTCGCGTAGAACTGCACCGTGAGGTCCAGCGCGCGCCATGCTTTCCACGTGACACCCGCGAGGCCGGCCACGACGAAGCTCTGCTGGTACTGCGGCAGGATGTCGCCGTCGCCCAGCCACACCGCGTCCAGCTGGCCAAACAGTTGCCAGCTTTCGCAAGCTGCATTTCTCCGGTAACGCTCAAAGCGACGTCTACGGCGCCGCTGCCGAGCAGGTCCTCCGAATCTCCGGTCGGTGCTTTGACCGTCAGCCAGGTCGAGAGCGCCCGTTCATCCGACGACGCAACCTGGTAACCGACGCCGAGCGGAATGTCGGCGATGCCGGAGCTGCTGTCGTCCACGTGCAGCAGTGTCTCGCCCGACTGCTGGTAGTCGATCAGCACACGGTCCTTCGGCATGCGCCGGCGCGGCCCTTCGGGCAGGCCAAACAGGTCGTGCCAGTTCTCGATGAACCCGTCGAGCGAGCCGCCGCTCAGGCTGCGCCACGGCAGTTCGACTATCGCTGCCCAGCGGTCGCCGAACGCACGCTCGAGCCGCAACCGGACGTCCACGCTCTCGCCATCCAGCGTGAAGTCACTTTCGCCCGACGTTTCGAGGTTCGCAGCGTTGGACCAGTTCACGTCGAGCCCGTAGCGTCCCGTTCCACTGGCCGGCAGCCGAGCCGGAAGCGGCGGCGGCAACCCATACGGCAGCAGCAGCGGATTCTGGTTGCGGGTAAGCAGTGGCTCCGCCCCGGCGTTGTCTGCGCACAGACCGAGAAGCAACAGCAGCGCGGCCGTGCTGCCGGCGCAGGCATTGCAGGACCCCATCCGGCCGCGAAACTCGCGCATGGTCTACCCCCGAAGCGCACGGAACGTGCGGGAGTCTAGGCCACGGCACTACCGGTCGCGCCATTGGGGATTGCGCCGATGGCTGCAATCCTCGGCAGCGGAGAAGGAAGGTTGCGCGGCGATACGCGTTTGCCGCAGCCGCGGTCGATAGGAGACCTGTCAGAATGTGCAATCAAATCAACAACAAGACGCTGGTGACGGAGGGGGTCATGGGGCCGCTCGACGAAGCTATCGAAGAAGACCTGGTCCTGCCCACCGACGGACTCGTGGTCGAGGAAATCTCCGACGAGGACACTGTGCGCCAGTTTGTTGCGGCGTGGAGACTGCGGGTGAGCCGCGAGTACGCGATGGCGCTGCTGCGGCAGAGGCCGAGGCAGGACTCGCTGCAACAGATGCACTGACCGTGGCGGACATCATCGACGCGTGGGCCCAGCACCCGACGGCGCGACACCTGAATCACCCGATGTTCGAGTCGCTGCGGCGCTGGACGCGCGGCGACAGCTCAAGGGCTCGCGCCATCGATGCATGGCCCGTCTCGATGACGATTGCCGCGATGGATGCTGGCGGTATCGCGCGCAGCCTGATCAGCGCCTGGGAAGGGCCGCGCGGCTCGCTGATCTCGAACGATGAAGTCGCCGGTTTCGTGCGCGAGGCGCCGGATCGCCTGGTCGGCATCGGCTCCGTGGATATCAGCCGGCCCCGCGATGCGGTCAGGGAAATCCGCCGCTGTGTCCGTGAGCTGGGCTTCAAGGCGATCCGCGTGCTGCCGTGGTTGTGGGAGTTGCCGCCTACGCATGCGCGCTTCTATCCCGTGTACGACGAATGCTGCGAACTCGGCGTGCCGTTCTGCACGCAGGTGGGCCACACCGGGCCGCTGATGCCTTCGGAAGTCGGGCGACCGATTCCGTACATCGACCAGGTGGCGATCGACTTCCCCGAGCTCGTGATCGTCTGCGGCCACATCGGCTATCCGTGGACCGAGGAGATGATCGCGGTCGCGACGAAGCACCCGAACGTCTGCATCGACACGTCGGCCTACACGGTGAAGCGTTACCCGCCCAATCTCGTCGCATACCTGAAGGCGCACGGCCGCGACAAGGTGATGTTCGGCTCGAACTGGCCGATGATCGCGCCGCAGAAGGCGCTCGAGGGTCTAGAGGCGCTCGGCCTCGACGACGCGACACGGGCGGCGTTCCTGTCCGGAAACGCCGCCCGCGTGTTCAAGCTCTGATTACTTGATCTGGCCGCGGATCTCGCCGTGCTCGTAATCGCCGGGGCCCGTGTTCGGGGCGCCCGTGCCGTCGTTCGTGTGGATGTTCGTGTAGGTGTTGCCTTCGCGGATCTGGTCGATCAGGTCCGCGAGGTCCGATCCCTTCAGCGGGCCGATCAGGTCCGTTGCCGTGAACGAGCCTTCGGCCAGCACGCCGGTGAAGTCTCCCTTCTTGGCCGTCGCGCCGTTAACCGGGAACAACTTAACGACCAGTGGACCATTGGCGGTGTCCGGGCCGAGATGGATGTCCGCACTGGCGGCGTTGCGAATGTCCGTCGCCGTAAGCGTGTAGCTGATCTTCTTGCCATCCGGGCTCACGACGAGCTTCAACTCGGCCGTGGCCTTCGACGGGATCGGCTCCGGCAACTCTGACGCGCCGGTCATCTTGGCGGAAAAGGTGTTCTGCTGTGCGTAGGCCGAGAACGTTGCAAGTGCCAGCGAAGCGGCGGCAAGCGGGACCCAGATTCTCTTCAGTGTCGACATGGTCACTACCTTTGCGGTGGTTCTTGTTGCAGTTCGACCGGCGCGGCCCTGGCGGGCGCCCCGGGGAATGGAACCCGGAATAGGCCCCGGGCGGGCAAACGAAAATACGTAGTTTCGGAAGGCGCGTCGCGCTTGCGCGACTCAGGTCAGCAGCAGCGCGCCGCCGCCGGCGGCCAGCACCGCGATCGCCGCCGGCAGGAACGCTTTGCGCAGTTCTGCGCTCCCGAGTGCCCCGACCATGCCGGTCTTCACGGCCGTGTTGGTCAGCGTTGCGACGATGATCGCCTGGGCGGCGATGGCGAGCGAGCCGGTCATCGCGTACTGGGCCATCGACAGCGTGATCGCGTCCACGTCGGTGGTGCCGGCGAGCGCAGCTACGAAGTACACGCCGCGGTCCGGGGCGTACGCCTGCGCGATCTTCACGACGAACAGCACGAGCGCGAAGAACGCAGCGAAGCGAGCCGCGGCAGTCAGGCTGAACGGATTCTTCAGCGGCACGCCGTCCGCGATTGCCACGGCTCCGCCGCGCGAGCGCAGGAACCAGGCGAACGCGAGCGTGACAATGGCCATGGCCGCCAGCGGCGGAGCGAGCGCAGGCAGCAGTGAACGGTTCACCAACAGGACCATGACGATCACCCGGACGAACATCACCGTCCACGCGAGCAGGATGCCGCTCGCAAGCGCCGGCGCCGCGCCGGTGTACGCCGGGTCGCGGCTCTGCTTCGAGAAGGCGAGCGTCACGGCCGTCGAGGAAACGAGTCCGCCAGTGAGCCCCGTGAGTGGAATGCCGCGATCGGCGCCCAGCAGCCGCGTGGCGACGTAGCCCACCAGCGACAGGGTGGAAATCAGCAGCACCAGCATCCACAACGAGCGCGGATTGAGCGCGCCCCAGGGGTCGATCGGACGATCGGGCAGCAGCGGCAGGATGATGAACGTCGCGATCAGCAGTCGCAGTCCCGCGTAGACGTCCTCGCGATCGAGGCGCCGCACGAGGCCGTGCAGCGGCTGCTTGTATGCCAGCACCGCGGCAACCGTCACGCCGAGCCCGACCGCGAGCTCGCGGTAGCCGAGCGTCGTCATGGCCCCGAGCAGGCATGCTGCGATGGCCGCGAGCTCGGTGGTCAGTCCGAGGGCGTCCGGTTCGGTACGGGCGGAGATCACGTAGCCTGCAAGCACGGGCGCAAGAGCGGCGAGCACCGCCACCGCGAGGATCCAGGGGGAGTCGAGCGCCAGCGTCAGCCAGCCACCGAGCGCGCCGATCAGCGTGAACAGTATGAAAGTGCGCAGCCCGCCGATCGTCTGTTCGTCGTGCTCGCCCTTGTGTCGCTCGCGCTCGATGCCGAGCAACGCCCCGATCAGCAGCGCGGTGGCGAAATTCCAGACGGTCGTGAAGTCGAGTTCGGGCGACATGGCCCCGCCGGGTTCACTTCGGGCGCGACCGCCCCGCGTACAAGTCGATCACGCCTGAAATGGCGCGCTCGCAGACTCGGCAGAACGGTACCTCGTCGCGCGTGAACATGACGCAGTCGAGCTGCGGGCGATAATAGACCTTCGCATCGTAGTTCGCGCCCTGGTAGACGCCGACTTCGCCTGCATGCTGCGCGGACGCGAGCAGTCGCGTCGTGTAGGCCTGCTCCTCGCGAAACAGCGCGGACATCTCGCTCTCCGGCCGGCGGTCCGCGCGGATCTGCTTGCGGCGGGCCTGGAAGTCGCGTTGCCGCGCCTCGAACTCCTCTTTCGGCCATGGCGTCGGCACCGGCGTGCTGTGCGCCACGAGCTCGCGCCACTTGAGTTCGTCCTTCTTCAGCAGTGCCGTGACATTCGGCTCCCACGGCTCGACCACGGTCGTCACCGGCTCGTAGGCCACAGGCGACGTGTAGTACTCGTCGGCAAGCGCGGCGAAGTGGTGGCCGAACTCGTGCACGAAAAGGTAGTCGGCCCAGTCGTTGTCCACTGCGACGGTCGAGAACACGCCGAAGATACCGCCGCCACCGTATGTCTGGTTGTTCACCATGATCGTGACGAACTCGTACGGGGCCCAGGCGGCCACGTCACGGAACGCGCGGTTGTCGAACGTGAGAACGTAGCGCTCGGACCCGAACGCATCGTAGGTCGCGCCAATCGGCGTGCGACGGTAGACGCCGGTGGAGGGGCGCGACACGCCGGACTCTGCGGCCGGCGGGCAGAGGCCCCAGACGTTGAAGTCGTTGCGCCGCGACTTGAACGGCTCGTGGCCGAACAGCGCCCGCGCCATGCGATCGGCGTCGGGTCGGAACTTCGCTTCACACTCGGCCGCCGTGTAGCCGTCGCCGATCAGCAGCAGGTCCACCTTGTCGGGCGGGGCGCCGTGACGTTCGATTTCCAGCAGGTTCTGCTTTGGCGGCGGCGCGCGGTCCACGAACATGTCGGCAGGGTCGACCGTCGTCTGCCAGACAGTCTCGAAGGCCTGTGCCGCATTGCGCTTCTGCACGACGACTTCGACGGGGCCAGCGGGCGCCGGAAATCGCAACGACTCCGCGAACGTGCGATGGGACTTGCCGGCCTCCGGAGTGCTGGCCCACTCGGCGTAGACCGACGCATAGCCGCGCGAATACAGCACCCGGCCCGTTGGCTCGCGAACCTCGAATCGGTACACGCCGAGATTCGTGTCGTCGATGGCGCGCGCCGGGTTGCCCGGCCACGGCAACGGCTCGATGACGATACGGTCGGTCGCGAAGATCTCCGTGCCTTGCCCGCCGGTATGCAGGAAGTCGAGTCGCATCGTGCCGGGCTCGGCGGCCGAGGCGGGCAGGCCGGCGATTGCGGCCAGCGCGCAAGTCACCAGCGAACCGGCAATCCTGTTGTTCATCTCAGCGGCTCCGGGTCTTCCTGGCTGGCCGTCCAGTCGAACGACCGGATTTCGCCGCCTTCGCTTTCGCTGTCTTCTTGCGGCTCTTGGATCCGGAGTTCATTCGCGCCAGCGTGCGCTGCTCGCGCTCCTGGATCGTGGTCTCGACCTGGCGCAGTTGCGTGACGAACAGTTGCGCAGCCCGCGATAACGATTTCTTGCGCGGATAGAAGAGCCCGTAGCTCATGTGCAGCCATGGGGCGTCGAACGGAACCAGCACGAGCTTGCCGGACCGAAGCTCGGTCTCGATCGCGCTCAGCGGCGCGAGACCGATGGCGTCTCCGGCCTGCACCGCTGCCTTCACCACCGCGAAGCTGTCGAGCATCAGGTTTGGCGACAGGTCGCCGGTTTCGCGCTCCACCTTGGCCGCCGGCATCGCCTTCGAGATGTGCATCGCGATGCGGTGCGGCACGCGCGAGGAGGCGAGCGGGAAGACCAGCAGCGTCTCGAGCGAGTGCTCGGTTGCGGCCGCGAGCGGGTGTCCCTGTCGGGCGAAGAAGAACACCCGATGCTCGGCGACCGGCTCGATCGCGAGCCGCTGCGGATGACGCTCCGCGCTGGTCGTGTCCGCAATCGCGAACTCGAGCCTGCCGGCGATCACCGCCTTCGACAGTTCCTCGAAGTCGCCTACCACGGCGTGGACGCGCAGCCGCGAATTGGCCGTCGCCATCCGTCCGAGCGCGATGCCGAGCGGCAGCTCGGCGGCGAACATGTCCGTGCCGAAGACGATCTCGGGCGCCTGCAGGCCCGCCAGTTCCTCCAGGTCGCGCGTCAGGTCGCGGGCCTGCGAAAAGATCCGGCTCGCGTGGTCGAGCACCAGCCGGCCGGCTTCACCGGGCTTCAGCGCCTTGGTGGCCGTATCCACGAGCTTGGTTCCGAGGGCGCTCTCGAACGAGCCCACTCGCTTCAGCAGCAAATCCGGCGTCAGGCCCAGCGCCTTTGCCGCGCGGGTCAGGTCACGGGACGGCAGGAGCCGGACGATGTCGAGCACGCTGGGAGTTTTCACCATGCCCTCCGAAAGCTAGCAGATGCTCCGCCGGATCGCACGCGCCGCCGACGCGGCACCACCCGGCTCCCCGCACTCTACGGCCTGACGGCGCGGATGTGCAGCCGGTATGATGCGTAGGATGACTTCAAAGCTGCTTTCCCGGCGCGACGTCGAGTTTCTGCTGTATGAATGGCTGGACGTGGCGTCGCTCTGCGACCGGCCGCGGTTTGCCGACCACTCCCGCGAGACTGTTGACTCGGCGCTCGCGATGCGCGACGACTGGTTTTAGCGCCGGGGCTGGCATGGCGCGGTCGATCTTCATCACGGGTGCGTCGTCGGGAATCGGCGAGGCGCTCGCGATGGAGTTCGCGCGTCGCGGCTATGACATTGCGATCGCGGCGCGTCGCGTCGAACGCCTCGAGTCGCTGGCGGACAGGCTGCGCGGGCTCGGTGCGGCACGCGTGCTGGCCATGGTGCTCGACGTCACCGATTTCGACGGCATCGGAGCGGCACTGCAGCGTGCGGCGACGGAGTTCGGCCGACTCGATGTCGTGGTGGTGAACGCGGGAGTCGGCTACTCGGTGCCGATCGGCAAGGGCAAGTTCGATCTCGCGCGTCGTACGATCGAGACCGACCTCACCGGCGCGATCGCCACGATCGAGCTGGCGCTGCCGATCCTGCGCTCGCAGGGCGGAGGACACGTCGTCGCCATCACGTCGATCGCAGGCAGCCGAGGCATGCCGTTCATGGGCGCCTATTCGGCTGCGAAGGCCGGTCTGCACCGATACCTGCAGGCGTTGCGGGCCGAGGTGCATCGCGAGCCGATCGACGTGACCGAGCTCGCGCCCGGTTACATCGATACCGACATGAACCGCGGCGCGGCCAGCCGCCCGTTCGTGATCCCGGTGGAGAAGGGCGCAGCGATCATGGCGCGGATGATCGAGCGCAAGGTCGGCCATCGCTACGTGCCCATGTGGCCGTGGACGCTGGTCGCGCCGGTGCTGCGCGTCCTGCCCGTGGGATTGCTGGCGCCGAAGCGCAGGTGAACCAGGTGAGATATACGGTATGAGCGAGACGCAGACGAATACCAGGCCGGTGGCTCCGCAGCATGCGATCGACGTCCCGCGGCTGGCCGACTGGCTGGCCAGGACCGTCGGGCCGCTCGGCGGGCCGCTCGAGGTGTCGCAGTTCAAGGGCGGCCAGTCGAACCCGACCTACCTGCTCACGGCAGGCGCGCAGAGCTTCGTTCTGCGCCGCAAGCCACCGGGCAAGTTGCTGCCCTCGGCGCACGCCGTTGACCGCGAGTACCGCGTCATGAAGGCGCTCGCGGATACCGACGTCCCGGTCGCGCACATGTACGCGCTCTGCGAGGACGAGTCCGTCATCGGCACGATGTTCTACGTGATGGAGTACGTGGGCGGACGCGTGCTGTGGGATCCGCGACTGAAGGACATGACGCCTGCGGAGCGCACCCGGTATCACGACGAGATCAACCGCGTGATCTCGGCGCTGCATTGCGTGAATCCCATAGCCGTCGGGCTCGGCGACTTCGGCAAGACGGGCGAGTACATCGCGCGCCAGGTTGCGCGCTGGACGAAGCAGTACCAGGCGTCCGAGACCGAGAAGATCGAGGCGATGGACAACCTGATCGCATGGCTGCCGGCCAATGTCCCGGCCAGCGACGAGACGCGCATCGTGCATGGCGACTACCGCATCGACAACGTGATCTTCGATCCCGTCGAGCCGCGCATCCGCGCCGTGATCGACTGGGAACTCTGCACGCTCGGTCACCCGCTGGCCGATTTCGCCTATCACTGCATGGTGTGGCGGATCCCGCCGGGCCTGTTTCGCGGTCTCGGCGGCCTCGACCTCGCGCCGCTCGGCATTCCAACCGAGCGCGAGTACGTCGCTGCCTACTGCCGGCGTACGGGCCGCGAAGGCATCGACGCGCGCGACTGGGAGTACTACATGGCGTACAACATGTTCCGCATCGCAGCGATCGTGCAGGGCGTGATGGCACGTGCAGTGCAGGGCAACGCCTCCAGTGCCGAGGCGATGCAGACTGGACGCGCCGCGCGTCCGCTCGCCGAACTCGCCTGGAGCCAGGTCGAGCGGCTCAAGCTTTCCTGAGGAGAAAACCATGGATTTTGCGCATTCCGACAAGGTTCGAGACCTGCAGCGTCGCGTCACGGCGTTCATGGACGAGCACGTGTATTCGAACGAGGCGCGATGGCACGCCGAGGTGGAGGAGAACCGGCGCAACGGCAACGCCTGGGTGCCGACGAAGGTCGTCGAGGAACTGAAGCGCAAGGCCAGGGCCGCAGGGCTCTGGAACCTGTGGCTGCCGGAGTCAGAGTACGGGGCCGGGCTCACGAATCTCGAGTACGCGCCGCTCTGCGAAATCATGGGCCGTTCCCACATCGGGCCCGAAGCGTTCAACTGTTCCGCGCCGGACACGGGCAACATGGAAGTGCTGGTCCGCTACGGTAACGAGGAGCAGAAGCGGCAGTGGTTGAAGCCTCTGCTCGAGGGCGAGATCCGCTCGGGATTCGCGATGACGGAGCCCGCGGTTGCGTCGTCCGACGCCACGAACATCGAGGCGAGCATCATCCGGGACGGCGATCACTACGTGGTGAACGGCCGCAAGTGGTGGACCTCGGGCGCCGGTGACCCGCGCTGCAAGATCCTGATCTTCATGGGCAAGACCGACGCGAACAACGAGAACCGGCATCGCCAGCAGTCGATGATCCTGGTGCCGATGGATGCGCCGGGAGTGCGCGTGGTGCGCCAGGTGCCGGTGTTCGGCTACGACGATGCGCCGCACGGGCACTCCGAGGTCGATTTCAAGGACGTGCGCGTTCCGGTCTCGAACCTGCTGCTCGGCGAGGGGCGCGGCTTCGAGATCGCGCAGGGACGGCTGGGCCCGGGCCGCATCCACCACTGCATGCGGCTGATCGGCGCGACCGAGCGCACGATCGACAAGATGTGCCAGCGGGCGCTGACGCGCGTCGCGTTCGGCAAGCGACTGGCGGAGCAGGGCGTGTGGCGCGAGCGCATCGCCGACGCGCGCATCAAGCTCGACCAGGCTCGCTTCCTCGTGCTGCACGCCGCGTGGAAGATGGACGTCGCGGGCAACAAGGCCGCGCAGAAGGAGATCGCGATGATCAAGGTCGTCGCGCCCAACGTCGCATGCGAGGTCATCGACCAGGCGATCCAGCTGTTCGGCGGCGCGGGCGTGTCGGACGATTTCGGTCTCGGCTGGGCATATGCGAACTCAAGGACGCTGCGCATCGCGGATGGCCCCGACGAGGTGCACCGCAATCACGTCGGCAAGCTCGAGCTGGCGCGCTTCCTGAAGCTCTGAGCCATGCAGGTATCAGGCAAGGTGGCGCTCGTGACGGGCGCGGGACGGGGCATCGGGCGGGCGCTGTGCCGGGAACTCGTGCGGCGCGGGGCAACGGGCATCGTGGTCGCCGACCTCGACGGCAAGATGGCGGAGTCGACTGCGGGTGAACTCGGCGGTCTCGGCCTGCAGTGCGACGTTGCCGACCCCGATTCGATGCGCAAGGCCGTGGATGCGGCCGTGGCCCGCTACGGGCGCGTCGACATCCTGGTCTCGAATGCCGGGCTCGGGGTGAAGGCGCTCGACCTCGACAATGCGCTGTCCGCGGCCGATGCGGACTGGCAGCGCATGTGGTCGGTGCACGTGATGGCGCACGTGCATGCGTGCCGTGCCGTGTTGCCCGGCATGCTCGAGCGCGGCTCGGGCTATCTCGTCAGTGTCGCGTCCGCTGCCGGCCTGCTGAGCCAGGTCGGCGACACTGCATACAGCGTCACGAAACACGCGGCGGTGGGGCTCGCGGAGTCGCTGGCCATCACTTACGGCGAGCGAGGCATTGGCGTATCGGTCGTGTGCCCGCAGTACGTGGCGACCGCGATGACAGGTCTCGACGAGAAGACGCCCGAGGGCTCGCTGCCAGGCGTGCTTACGGTGGAGCAGGCCGCCGCGGTGATTGCGGACGGCATCGAGCAGGACCGGTTCCTGATCCTGACCCACCCCGAAGTGCTCGGGTTCTTCCAGAACAAGGCGAACGACTACGGTCGCTGGATCGGCGGCATGCGTCGCGTGCGTGAGCGCTTGCGCGGCGGGGCCTTTCTCAAGGTCAAGTCCTGAGCGGGCCGGGCGCGCCTCAACCGTTGCCACGCCGCGAGGCAGTGCCGCACCAGTGGCGCGGCATCCGGCAGCGCCGGCCGGTTCGCGACCAGGCCAATGTCCATGCGGCCGCCGTGGGACAGGGACGTGAAGTTCAATCCGGCAGGATCCGCGACCATCGAGATCGGATATGCGCCCACGAGGCGTGAGCGGCCGAGGTAGCGTTCGCCTTCGACTCCGCCGACATTCGAGACGACATAGTTCACCACCGGTCGCGTGTACGCATCGAGCCCGAATGCGTGCGACGTAAGCCAGAGTCCGAACGCGAGCACCGCGAAGTCCAGCGACGCCTCACGCGTCATCGAGCGCAATTCGGCTTTCGCCTGGGCCGTGCTCGCGATGATCTCGCGCAGGCGCCGGTCCACACCGGAGCGCGGATTGCCGAGCTTCACGAACAGCGTCGTCGCCTTGTTGCCGATCTCGACGTCGCCGGGATCGCGCGACGCCACGGGACACATGGCCACCAGCGGTCCGGCAGCGCGCTCTCCAAGTTCGCGCAGGTGACGATGGACGCCTTCGTCGAGCACGGCCAGCAGTACGTCGTTGACCGTGCCTCCGTAGGCGCGCCCGATGCGACGCATTTCATCGAGCGGCAACGAGAACTGCGCCAGCGTTCGTTCGGGCACGACCGGACGGTTGAACCGTGTATGGGGCCCGGCGAACGGCGCGTTGCCGCGCGTGTCACCGGGCGGCGCGCGCAGCGCCGCGACCCTTTTCGTGATCGTCGCGTAGAGCTCGCGCATCGCGCTGGCCTGGGTGAGCAGCGTGCGCAGGCTGCTCGCGATGCCCATCTCGGCATTTGCAGCCGTCGCCGTGGCAACCGCGTGGAACCCGGGCAGGATCGGGCCGGGCGACGGCGTGAAGGTATCGAAGATTCGCGCGAGCGCCGAGCGACCGTCCCAGCTCACGTGGTGCGACTTGATGTACAGCGCGAACTGCCCGGACTCGAGGCCGTCGACCAGGTGGATCTCGAACAGCGGACGGCTGCGGTCGAGCATGTCGCGATGGAACTCGGCCAGTCGCTCGTTCAGCTGGGCCGGCGTGCCCGGTGCCGGCAATGTCTCGCGCCGCACGTGGCGTCGCATGTCGATGCGAGCCGGCTCGCGCCAGTGCGCGGCGCCGGGCACCTGTGAGTCGGGCACGACGTCGAACGGTGCCATGGGCAGTGTCGATCGATAGGCTCGCAGGACTTCGCGCGTGGCCTGGTCGGCACTGCGGCCCGGCGGCGGCTCGAACAGCAGCAACACGCCCACGTTGGCCGGCGCGTCCTTGCGGTCGGCCCACAGGAACAGGAGGTCGTTCACCTGGATGGCGCGCGACATGGTCCGGAGAGTATGCGACATCCGCAGCGGTAGCCGCACGCGGGCGATGCTAGACTCGGGCCGATCCTGCCCCGGATCGAGCCGAGAGCACGACATGCGACAGTTGCGCGGTGAAGATGCCCGATTCCTCTACGCCGAGTCCGGCCACGCGAACTCCAACATCACGCTCGTCTACATCTACGATCCGTCCACGGCCCCCGGCGGCCGGGTGCGGTTCAAGGGCTTCCTGAAGCACGTCGAGAGCCGGCTGCACCTGTCGCCGATCTTCCGCCAGAAGTTGCTGCGAGTGCCGCTCGAGCTCGACTACCCGTACTGGATCGAGGACGAGCGCTTCGACCTCGAGTACCACGTCCGCCACGTCGCGCTGCCGAAGCCCGGCGACTGGCGCCAGTTCTGCATCCAGGCGTCGCGACTCCATGCGCGCCCGCTCGACCTGTCCCGGCCGCTGTGGGAGCTGTACCTGGTCGAGGGCCTCGACGCGTTCCTCGACCTGCCGCCGGACAGCTTCGCGATCCTGGCCAAGATCCACCACGCCGCGATCGACGTGAAGGGCGGGGCGGAGATCACGACGCTGCTGCACGACACGACGGCGCAGCCACCGCATCCGGAGCCGCCCGAGCCCTGGTTCCCGGCCACTCCACCGGGCTCGATCTCGCTGCTGGCCCGTGCAGCTTTCCATAATATGGTGCAGCCGTTCATGGTGGCGGCGCCGCTCACCCGGGTGATCCGCAAGGTCGCCCCGGTGATCCTCGGCACGTTGCGCGAGGTGTGGCTGCACCCCGAGCGCCTGCCGATCACGCGCTTCAATTCGGAAGTCTCGCCGCACCGCGTGTTCGAGACGCGGCGCTTCACGATCGACGAGTTCAAGCGGATCCGGAATCTCGTGCCGGGCGCCACGGTCAACGACGCGGTGCTGGCCGTCTGCGGCGGCGCCCTGCGACGCTACCTGCTGACTCACGACGAGCTGCCAGGGCCGAGCCTCGTCTCGATCGCGCCGGTCTCGATCCGCAACGTGGATCCCTCGGCCGCGAACCGCAGCGGCATCAGCCTGCTGCGCGTGCCGCTCGGCACGGAGATGGAGGATCCGGTGCGGCGCCTGCGCTCAGTGCACCAGCACACTTCGACCGCGGACGAGTTCGAGCAGGCCGTGGGTGCGAAGGAACTGACGGACATCACCAAGTACGCACCGGCCGCCACGCTGGCCATGTCGGCCAGGTTGCTCGCCGAATCGTCGATCGGCATCGGCCAGGGCGCGCCGATGTCCAGCTGCACGATCACCAACGTGCCGGGGCCGTCGATCCCGCTGTACCTCAACGGCGCGCGGATGACCTATTTCTCGGCCATCATGCCGATCCTGGACGGCATGGGCCTGGTGTTCGCCGTGACCAGCTACGACGGCAAGATCATCATCTCGCCGACTTCGTGCCGCGAGCAGATTCCGGACCCGGAGTTCTTTGCGCTCTGCATCCGTGAGTCGTTCCAGGAGTACCTGGAGCTCGCGAACCGTGCGAAGCCGGCACGCCGCAAGGCGGCGGGGGTAAAGGCCGCAAAGGCCAAGGCGCCGGCGAGAAAGGCGAAGGGCAAGGCCGCAACCGGAGCACGCCGCAAGGCAGCGTGAGGCGGGGGCGATCGGGGGCTCAGGCGGCCGACTTCACCAGCGTCGCCATCTTCTCGTAAAGCGAGCCCACCACGCCGGTCGGCTGGAACGGCTGCCAGTCGCCTTCCGGCTGCGACAGCCGGTCCGCGAGGATCCACATCACCGCCGCGTTGAAACCGAGGCCGAGGTGGCTGCCCGGTACCCAGATGTTCTCGTGTTGCCCTTCGCTGGTGTCGAGCTGGGCCGAGCTGGGCGGCACCACGCCGTCGGTCATCGAGTAGATGCTGGTCGACGGCACCGGGGGCGGCGACTTCAGGATCTTGCCCCGGACGTTGGCGACGTGCGCCACGGGTCCCATCGGGTGAGCGAAATAGCGGTACAGCGCCTGGACCACCATCGGCACCTTGACGTCTCCCACCGCGAATTTGAGCGGGCTGCCCAGCGAGATCACGGTACGAACGCACTCGGGGGCCATGTGCGCCGTGTAGAAGCTGTAGACGCCGCCGAGGCTCCAGCCGACCAGGCTCACCTTGCGGCGATGGCGGTGATGCAGGAAACGCAGCTTTTGCTCCAGCGCCTGGGCGAACTTGAGCTTGAAGCCCGTGTTCTGGCCGAAGCCCCAGGTCTCCACGTGATAGCCGCGCGAGCGCAGGAACATCGCGAGGCCGACCAGCGTGGCGTCGCCCGCGGTGAAACCCGGCACGAGCAGCACCGGGTGGCCGTCGCCCTTGGGACTGCTGTGCAGGAACGGCAGGCAGGCAGGCAGCAATGCCGCCTCGAGCAGTCCGCGTCCTTCCATCAGCGTGTAAAGCCGGCGCGGCGGCTTGCCAACTCGGTATTCGGTAGCCATGGTCCTGGTACGGTACCTCGCGCGGTCTGTGGCTGCGCTGCAGCAAGCTTATCCTCCCGGCGTCCGCAAAGGTAGACTGCCGGCTTCCCACGCGGCCCTATGGCCCATCTGGAGTGCAAATGCGCGCGATTCGATCATGTGCAGCCGCGGCCCTGCTGGCCGTGCTGCTGGCCCCCGCAGCCCCGGCCGCCGAACGGGCGGAGATCCCCGCCCAGTACAAGTGGAACCTCGCGGACCTGTATGCGAACGAGGCCGCATGGGTGGCCGCAAAGCAGGACCTCGCCAAGGCCATCCCGCAACTCGGCCAGTGGCAGGGCAAGCTCGGCAGCTCTGCTGCGACCATGCTCGCGGCGATGACGGACTGGGAGAAGACCAGTCTCACCACCGAGCGGCTGTACAGCTACGCGAACCAGCTCTACGACACGGATACGCGGGTCAGCCGCGCGCTGCAGATGAAGCAGGAAGCCACGCAGGTCTATACCGACCTGCAGACCGCGACCGCGTTCATGCGGCCGGAGATCATCGCGCTCGGCCGCGGGAAGATTGATTCGTTCGTCGCGGCGGAGCCGAAGCTCGGCCAGTACCGCATGTTCTTCGACGACATCCTGCGCGGCGCCCCGCACACGCTGTCGCCCTCCGAGGAGCAGATCGTCGCGCGCACCGGCGTGATGTCCGGCACCGGCGAGACCGTGCGGTCGGTGTTCACGAGTTCGGAGTTTCCGTTCCCTGACGTCACGCTTTCGAATGGCGAGAAAGTGCGGCTCGACGCCGCGGCCTACACGAAGTTCCGCGCGGCGCCGGTCAAGGCGGATCGCGACGCCGTGTTCAAGGCGTTCTTCACGCGCTACGGAGAGTTCGGCAGCACGCTCGCGACCACGCTGAATGCGCAGGTGCAGTCGCACGTGTTCAACAAGGACGTGCGCAAGTTCCCGAACTCGCTCGAAGCGGCGCTGTTCACCTACAACATACCGAAGTCGGTCTACACGCAGTTGATCGCGGACGTGCACTCGAACCTGCCGACGCTGCACCGCTACCTGAAGCTGCGCCAGAAGGTCATGGGCCTGCCGCAGTTGGGCTACGAGGACCTGTACGCCCCGATCGTCGACAAGGTCGAGCTCAAGTACACGCCGGAGCAGGCCAAGACGCTGACGCTCGAGTCTTTCGCGCCTCTCGGCAAGCCGTACGTCGAAGCGCTGTCGAAGGGCTACGAGTCGGGCTGGGTGGATTTCCTGCCGAGCACCGGCAAGAGCCCGGGCGCCTACAGCACGATGGTCTACGACGTGCACCCGTACCAGCTGCTCAACTTCACGGGTACCTGGGAGGAGGTCTCGACGCTCGCGCACGAGTCCGGCCACTCGATGCACTCGTTCCTGTCAGCGGCGAACCAGCCGTACGCGACGGCGAGCTACTCGATCTTCGTGGCCGAGGTCGCATCCACGCTGAACGAGAACCTGCTGTTCCACCACGTGCTCGACCAGACCACGGACGACGCGAAGCGGCTCTTCCTGCTGTCGAGCTACCTCGACACGATGCGCACGACGCTGTTCCGGCAGACGATGTTCGCGGAATTCGAGCTGCTGATCCACGAGTCGGTCGAGCGCGGCGAGCCGCTGACCAAGGAGTCGCTCGACGCGTTGTACCTGAAGCTGCTGAAGCAGTACTACGGCGCGGAGCAGGGCGTGGTGAAGGTGGCCGACACGTACGCGTCGGAGTGGGCCTACATCCCGCACTTCTACTACAACTTCTACGTCTACCAGTACGCGACCAGCATGATCGGCGGCATGACGCTCGCCGAGAACATCATCGGCAAGCAGGCCCTGGAGTCTGGCAAGGCCCAGCAGGGGCGCGATGCCTACCTGAAGCTGCTGTCGTCCGGCTCGTCGGAGTACCCGATCGACCTGCTGAAGAACGCGGGCGTGGACATGACGACCTCCCAGCCGTTCGACGCCGCGATGCGCGAGATGAACCGCATCATGGACGAGATCGAGCGCATCTACGCGCACAAGAAGGGCTGACGCGTGGCGGCACGCCGCAAACGGGCGGGCGACGCCTCCGCCGGGCTGCAGCAGCTAGGCCAGGCTGCCGCCATCCCGGCGTCGCCCGGCGAGGCGGTGCTCGAGCGTGTGCCGAACCCTCATCCTCGTAAGCTGTACCTGGCGCGGTTCACCGCGCCGGAGTTCACCTCGCTGTGTCCGATCACGGGGCAGCCGGATTTCGCGCACCTGGTGATCGACTACGTGCCCGGGCGCTGGCTGGTGGAAAGCAAGTCGCTGAAGCTCTACCTCACGAGCTTCCGCAACCACGGCGCGTTCCACGAGGACTGCACGCTCGAGATCGCCGGCCGGCTGGTCGAGTTCCTCGCACCGCGGTGGCTGCGCATCGGCGGGTACTGGTATCCACGGGGCGGCATGCCGATCGACGTGTTCTGGCAGACCGGCCTGCCACCAGCTGGTTTATGGATACCGGACCAGGGCGTTGCGCCGTATCGCGGGCGCGGCTGAGCATTCGCTGATCGCCGCAGGTGGCAGCATCGGTATGCGTATTCCTATGGGCACGCGTCAAGTCGTGATTTCGTCCGCGCTGTTCGCCGCTGCGCTGTTTGCGGCGGCCAACGCCGCGGATGCGCCGAGCGCGGCGAAGCAGGCGGCCGTACAGTCGGTGGATCGTCACGCGCTCGAGTTGACAGGCCTTTCCGACCAGATCTGGGCCTTTGCCGAGATCGCGCTGCGCGAGTACAAGTCGTCGGCCGCGCTGGCCGACTACGCGGCGAAGCAGGGCTTCCGGGTTGAGCGCGGTGTTGCGGGCATGCCGACCGCATTCGTCGCGTCCTATGGCCAGGGCCGGCCGATCATCGGGGTGATGGGCGAGTACGACGCACTGCCGGGGTTGTCGCAGAAGGCGGTGCCGGAGAAAGTGCCGCTGGTTCCCGGTGCGCCCGGGCATGGCTGTGGCCACAACATGTTCGGTGCCGCAAGTCTCGGCGCGGCACTCGCGATCAAGGAACAGATCGAGAGGGGCGGGCTGAAGGGGACGGTACGCTTCTATGGCACGCCGGCCGAGGAGAACATCGGCGGCAAGATCTACATGGCCCGCGATGGCCTGTTCGACGACGTGGACGTCATGCTGGCCTGGCACCCGGGCGATGAGACGCTCACCGACATGAACTCCAGCCAGGCGATGGTGGACCTTGGCGTGGAGTTCCGGGGCAAGGCTGCTCATGCCGCAGCCGATCCGTGGAATGGCCGCAGTGCGGCCGATGCGCTCGAGCTTTTTCTGGTCGGCCTGAATTTCATGCGCGAGCATGTGCGGCCGACTTCGCGGATGCACTACACGATCGTGTCGGCAGGCGACGTGCCGAACGTCGTGCCTGAGTATGCGAAGGCCTGGGTGTGGCTGCGGGACTGGAAGCGCTCGGAGGTGGAATCGCTGCTCGAGCGGGTCCGCAAGCTCGCTTCGGGCGCCGCGGAGATGACAGAGACGACCGCGACCGTGAAAGTGCAGGGCGGCGACTGGGAGGTGCTCACCAACGTTGCCGGCGCACGCCTGCTGCAGGCGAATCTCCAGTGGCTCGGGCCGCCGACCTACAGTGAGTCGGAGCAGTCGTTCGCGCGAGCGATCCAGCGCGCCACGGGGGTCCGCGAGGTCGGAATCGACGCGAGTGTCAAGCCGCTGGAGGGCCAGGAACTGCGAGGTCACTCGACCGACGTCGGCGACGTGAGCTGGGTTGCCCCGACGCTGACCGCCACCATTGCCACCGCTCCGGTGGATACGCCCTGGCACGCCTGGCCGGTCGTGGCCACGGGCGGGATGTCGATCGGCCACAAGGGGCTGCTCCGGGCGTCCAAGGTGCTGGCGGCGACGATGGTGGACCTGTACGAGCGTCCGGCGGCGGTGCGGGAGATCCAGGCCGAGTTCAAGGCGAAGAAGGGCGACGTGACCTACAAGGCCTACATTCCGGACGGTCCGCCGCCGCTACCGAAGGACTGACTCGACGTGCCGGGGCTGCTATAGTCGCCGCCCTCCATGGTGGCTCGCGTCGGATCCCTCGCGACGGCCAGCCGCAAATCCCGCCAGGCCCGGAAGGGAGCAACGGTAGCGGCCACGCCGGGTGCCGGGGGTATTCTGGCGCGGGCCGCCTCCATACCGGCGGCCGAGGAGAGCGGACCTCCGCATGAGCTATCTCGTCCTGGCCCGCAAGTGGCGGCCGCGAACATTCGATGAGCTGGTGGGGCAGGACCACGTCCGCCGCGCGCTCACGAATGCGCTCGACTCGGGCCGCATCCACCACGCGTTCCTGTTCACGGGCACCCGCGGCGTCGGCAAGACCACGATCGCGCGCATTTTCGCGAAGTCGCTGAACTGCGAGAAAGGCGTGACTTCGAAGCCCTGCGGCCAGTGCAGCGCCTGCCGCGACATCGACGCCGGCCGGTTCGTCGACCTGCTGGAGGTTGACGCGGCTTCGCGCACCAAGGTGGACGACACGCGCGAACTGCTGGACAACGTGCAGTACGCGCCGGCCCGCGGCCGCTACAAGGTGTACCTGATCGACGAGGTGCACATGCTCTCGACGCATTCGTTCAATGCGCTGCTGAAAACGCTCGAGGAGCCGCCGCCGCACGTCAAGTTCCTGCTCGCGACCACCGACCCGCAAAAGCTGCCGGTGACGGTGCTCTCACGCTGCCTGCAGTTCCACCTGCGTCGCCTGCCGCTGCAGCAGATCCAGGAGCGCCTCACGATGATCTCCGAGGCGGAGAAAGTGGAGTTCGAGCCGGCGGCGTTGCGCGCCGTCGCTCGCGGCGCCGAGGGCAGCATGCGCGACGCGCTTTCGCTGCTCGACCAGGTGCTTGCGTTCGGCGGTGGCCGCGTGCTCGAGGCCGAAGTGCGAGCGCTGCTCGGCACGCTGGACCGGCGTCACGTCGAGGCGATTCTCAACGCACTCGCGGCGAAGGACGGTGCGGCGCTGATGGCGAGCGTGCAGCAGCTCGACGAGCGCGCGCCGGACTACGACCAGGCGCTCGGTGAACTCGCCGCCGCGATCCAGCGCATGGCGCTGTTGCAGGCGATTCCCGGCCTGCGCGGCGAGGACGAAGAGCAGGACCAGGCGCTCGCAGCGCTTGCGGGCGGCTTCTCACCGGAGGACCTGCAGCTGCTGTACCAGCTCGCGATCATGGCGCGGCGCGACCTCGATTTCGCCCCGGATGCGCGCGGTGGTTTCGAGATGGCGCTGCTCAGGATGCTGTCGTTCCGCCCGGAATCGCCGGGCGCGGCGCTGCCATCGGCGCCGGCGGCTGCGGCGGGCGGATCGCGTCCTGCTCCCGTAGCCACACCGCAGCGTGCCGCTCTCTCGGCTGCGCCCGCCGCGGCAAGCAGCACGCCGACTGCAGCGCCTGCGGCTGCGTCCCTGGGCGACTGGCCCGCGATCGTCGCAAGCATGCAGCTCCAGGGGCCCACACAGCAGCTTGCGGCCCACTGCGTGCTCGTCGGGCGCACGAAGGACATCGTCAGGTTGCGGCTGGATCCTGCAGGCGACGCGTTCAACCGTCCGCAGCTCGTGCAGAAGCTCACGCAGGCGCTGTCGCAGCACTTTGGCGAGCCAGTGCGCCTCGAGATCAGCATCGGTGAACGTGCGGGCGTCGAGGCGACGCCGGCGCGCCAGCAGGCTCAGGCCGCGGACGAGCGCCTGAAGGCGGCCGAGCAGGCCATCGACGGCGATCCCGCGGTGCGTGCGATGCGCGAGACCTTCGGCGCCACCGTGCACCCGGGCTCCGTGAAGCCCCTGAACTGAATTCGATCCCCGGAGTGAACCGAGCATGATGAAAGGCGGAATGGGCAACCTGATGAAGCAGGCGCAGCAGCTGCAGGCCAACATGCAGAAGGCGCAGGAGGAAATCGCGGCCATGGAAGTCACCGGCGAGTCCGGCGGCGGCATGGTCAAGGTCACCATCAACGGGCGCCACGAGGCGAAGCGCGTGCAGTTCGACGCTGCGGTGCCGCTCGACGATCGCGAGATGCTCGAGGACCTGGTCGCGGCCGCGATCAACGACGCCGTGCACAAGCTCGAGTCGGCTTCGCAGCAGAAGATGTCCGGGTTGATGGGCGGCATGAACCTGCCGCCGGGCCTGAAGCTGCCGTTCGGCGGTTGACCCCGGACGGACGATGCTCTACCCGCCTTCGCTCGAGCGCCTGATCGAGGCATTGCGCAGCCTGCCGGGCGTCGGGCCCAAGTCTGCGCAGCGCATGGCGTTCCACTTGCTCGAGCGCGATCGCGAAGGCGCGCGCGAGATCGCGACGGCGGTAACTGCTGCCATCGGCGCGCTGGGCCACTGCAATCGCTGCCGGATGTTCGCCGAAGGCGAGCTGTGCCCGGTGTGCACGAACTCGAGTCGCGACCGCGCGTTGCTCTGCGTCGTCGAATCGCCGGCGGACGTGGTGGCGATCGAGCAGTCGGCGAGTTTCCGTGGCTGCTATTTCGTGCTGATGGGGCACCTGTCACCGCTTGACGGCGTGGGTCCCGCCGAGATCGGCATCGAGTCGTTCGAGAAGCTGCTTGGGGAAGGCGAAGTGCGCGAGGTCATTCTCGCGACCAACCCGACCGTCGAGGGCGAGGCGACGGCACATTTTCTTGCCGAGGTGGTCGCGCGGCTTGGCCTGAAGGCGTCGCGCATTGCACACGGCGTGCCGGTGGGCGGTGAGCTGGAGTACGTGGACGGCGGGACGCTCGCTCACGCGCTTGCCGGGCGGCTGATCGTCACCTAGCGATCGTTCGCTCAGGACGCGGCGGATCCGGGCGGGCCTTGCGGGTCTTCCCCGGCTCGCGAAGAAAATATGCTCGCCGAAGAAGACCCGAAAGCCCCGCTCCATGGGCCGCGCCTGAGCGAATCGTCGCCAGAGCGCGAAGATTCGCACGGCGCAAGCAACGCCCACCGGATCCCGCCGAGTGGCCGAAGTCGACACGCTGCACGATGCAGCGAATCTTTGCGATGTGTCCGTCTACATGCGCCGTGCGACTGGGCGGCGAGGTGTGCGCATTATTGTCGGTTGCGAAGTCGCAAGCCGCCGAGTCGCTCAGGCGCGGGCGTGGGAGCAGGTTTCGGGTCCTGTCCAGGCGCGCATGTTTCTTCGCGCGGCAGGACAGGACCCGAAACCTGTCATCGGGCCCGTCCCTGACGAGCAGCGACTACTGCCGGGCTTTCGCCTTCGGGTCGGCGAGGAACAGCCAGGTCTCGACGACCGTGTCCGGGTTCAGCGACATGCTCTCGATGCCCTCGTCGAGCAGCCAGCGCGCGAGATCCGGATGGTCCGACGGACCCTGGCCGCAGATGCCGATGTACTTGCCGGCCTTGCGGCATGCCTGGATCGCCATGTGCAGCAGCGCCTTTACCGCGTCGTCCCGCTCGTCGAACAGCCGGGCGATGATCGCGGAGTCGCGGTCGAGGCCGAGCGTGAGCTGCGTCATGTCGTTCGACCCGATCGACATGCCGTCGAAGAACTCGAGGTAGCGGTCCGCCAGCAGCGCGTTGGTCGGCACCTCGCACATCATGATCACCTTGAGCCCGTCCTCGCCGCGCTTCAGGCCGTTGTGCTCGAGCAGCTTCACCACGGTCTCGGCCTCGTGCAGCGTGCGCACGAACGGTACCATCACCCAAACGTTCTTCAGTCCCATCTCGCCGCGGACGCGCTTCAACGCCCGGCACTCGAGTTCGAAGCAGGGACGGAAGCTCTCGTCCACGTAGCGCGCCGCGCCGCGGAAGCCGAGCATCGGGTTCTCCTCGACGGGCTCGTACTGCCGCCCGCCGATCAGGTTCGCGTACTCGTTCGACTTGAAGTCCGAGAGCCGCACGATCACGGGCTCCGGCGCGAAAGCCGCGGCGATCGTGCCGATGCCCTCGCAGAGCTTGTCGATGTAGAACCCGACCGGGTCGGCGTAGCCCGCCATCTGGCGGCGGATCGTATCCTTCAACTCCTCGTCGAGGCCGTCGAAGCCGAGCAGTGCCTTCGGGTGCACGCCGATCATGCGGTTGATGATGAACTCGAGGCGCGCGAGGCCCACGCCGCGATTCGGGATCGCGGCGAAGCCGAACGCCCGATCCGGGTTGCCGACGTTCATCATGATCTTCACGTTCAGCGGCGGCATGGCGTCGAGCTCGACCTGCGTCTGGTCGAACTTGAGTGCGCCGTCGTACACATAGCCGGTGTCGCCCTCGGCACAGGACACCGTGACCGGCTGACCCTCGGTGATCAGCTGCGTGGCGTTGCCGCAGCCCACGACTGCCGGGATGCCAAGTTCGCGCGCGATGATTGCCGCATGGCAGGTGCGCCCGCCCCGGTTGGTGACGATCGCGGAGGCCCGCTTCATCACCGGCTCCCAGTCGGGGTCGGTCATGTCGGCCACCAGCACGTCGCCGGTCTGCACGCGAGCCATCTCGTGCACGTTGCGGATCACGCGTGCCGGGCCTGCGCCGATGCGGTGCCCGATGCTGCGGCCGGTCACGAGCACCTTGCCCTTGGCCTTCAGCGTGTAGCGCTGCAGCGTGCGGCCCGCGCGACTCTGCACCGTCTCGGGTCGCGCCTGCAGGATGTAGAGCTTGCCGTCCTCGCCGTCCTTGCCCCACTCGATGTCCATCGGGCAGCCATAGTGCTCCTCGATGATCAGCGCCTGCCGCGCGAGCGACTTGATGTCGTCGTCGCTCAGGCAGAAGCGCATCCGGTCCGCCTCGGCGACGTCGGACGTGACGACGCGCTTGCCGGCATCGGCCTGCGTCGCGTAGGTCATCTTGATCGCCTTGCCGCCGAGCGTGCGGCGCAGGATCGGCTCGTGGCCGGACCGCAACGCGGGCTTGTACACGTAGAACTCGTCGGGATTCACGGCGCCCTGCACGACGGTCTCGCCGAGGCCCCAGGAGGCCGTGATGAACACGACGTCGCGGAAACCGGAGTCGGTGTCCAGCGTGAACATCACGCCGCTCGCGCCGAGGTCGCTGCGCACCATGTGCTGAATGCCCGCGGAGAGCGCGACCAGCGAGTGATCGAAGTTCTGGTGCACGCGATAAGCGATCGCGCGGTCGTTGAACAGCGAAGCGAACACCTCGTGCACCGCGCTGACGACGCTGGCGGCGCCGCGCACGTTGAGCAGCGTCTCCTGCTGGCCGGCAAAAGACGCCTCGGGCAGGTCTTCCGCGGTCGCGGACGAGCGCACAGCCACGGACACGTCGTCGCCGCCGTCGCACATCTGCCTGTAGCCCGCGACGATCTCGCGTTCGAGCGCAGGGGGGAACGGGGTCGAGAGGATCCATTTCCGGATGCGCGCTCCAGTCTCGGCCAGCCGCGCGACGTCGTCGACATCGAGCGGGTCGAGTTCCGCCTTGATCCGCCCGGCCAGTCCCTCGTGGGCGAGGAACTCACGGTATGCGTCCGCGGTCGTCGCGAATCCGCCAGGTACGGTGACGTGCAATGCCGCGAGGTTCGCGATCATCTCGCCGAGCGAGGAATTCTTGCCGCCGACCGTCGCGACGTCGTGTCGCCCGAGTTCGGCGAATGGAATCGTGTAGCGCTTCAAGAGTCGCCCCTTGCTACCGGTGTGGGACAGGTGAAAGACTGCAGCAGCGGCCGTGGCCCGGGGAGGGATTCGCGCGGATGAACCGGAGAACCGTCTTTTTCGTCTCGGACCAGACCGGCGTGACCGCCGAGACCATGGGGCACAGCCTGCTTACGCAATTCGAAGGCCTCGAATTCCGACAGGTGACTTTGCCATTTATCTCCACGGTTGACAAGGCAGCAGAAGCCGTCAGCCGCATCAATGCGACCGCGGTAATGGATGGTGCGCGTCCGGTCGTCTTCAGCACGCTGGTAAAGGACGATCTGCGTTCCGTCGTGAAGGGCAGCAACGGGCTGTTTCTCGATTTCTTCGACGCGTTCCTGACGCCGCTCGAGACCGAACTGCAGGTGAAGTCGTCCGAGCGCGAGGGCCGTGCGCACGGCATCGCCGACCAGCTTATCTACACGACGCGCATCGACGCGACGAACTTCGCGCTGGCCGCCGATGATGGGAGCATCGTGGCGGACTATGAGCGGGCGGACGTGGTTCTCACCGGCGTGTCCCGATCCGGGAAGACACCGACCTGCATCTACATGGCCATGCAATACGGCGTCTTCGCCGCGAACTATCCGCTCACCGACGACGATTTCGAGGGCAAGCAGCTGCCCTCCATGCTGCGTGATCACAAGGGCAAGCTGTTCGGGCTGACAATCGCGCCCGCACGGCTGCAGCACATCCGCAACGAGCGCCGGCCGGGCAGCCGCTACTCCTCGCTGGCGCAGTGCGAGTACGAAGTCCGGTCCGCGGAGGCGCTGTTCCAGCGCTTCGGCATCCCGCAACTGAACACGACCGAGTGCTCGATCGAAGAGATCGCGAGCCGGGTCATCGAGCGCATGGGTATCGAGCGGCGGCTGCGGCCGTGACGCGTCGCACGTGTGTGTCGCGCGTCACGGTTGCAGGAAATTGCTGTGCTATAGTCCGGCCATGATCGTCGACAGCCAGTGCGTGACCTCGTGGCGTGCACGGCCGGTGAGCTTCGTCAGCCTGATGACGCTGTACGAGAGCAACTACATCCGGCTGCGCGGGCTCGTCGGCGACGTGCGCAGGCTCGATGGTCGGCGCGTGTCGCGCGTGCCGCCCGACTGTGACCTGCACGTCGAGACGGTCGAGCACAGCCCGTACACGTCGGTGCTCAGGCTGACCTACCTCTTCGAGGACGAGCGCGGTCCTGTCGCGGACCCGGATCTCGAGGTCCGCGTGTACCACGATGCGCGGCTCGCCGAGGCAAGCCGCTGCGCGCGCTGGGTGCGGCACCCCGGCCTCGAGTCGATCCGCTCGGGACTGTCGGCCGCGCTTGGCGATCGCTGGCTGCGCAACATGTTCCTGAACAAGTGGCTCGACTACTGTCTCGATCGTGGCCATCGCTTCGATGGGTCGACCGCCGGGTTGCGCGTCGCGCCGCATGAGTCTGCGTGACGAGCTTCACCGCGTAGTCCAGAGCCTCGCGGGCCGACGGCCTTCGGCGGAGGACGAGCGGCTCGTCGAGTTGTTCCGCAACCGGGCGGAACTGAAGAAGGAACTGAATGCGCTCGACGACGAGCGCCACCGGCTGCTCGATCGGCTGAAGCTGCAGGAGGGCGCGACGATGCGCGCCGAAGAGCAGCTGGCCGCGCTCGAGCAGCACCTCGGCCGTCCCGAGGAGGGTTACAAGAACCTCGCTTACTTCCAGCTGAAGGGACTGTGGCGCGCGGCGTCGAAGAGGCTCGAGCAGTTCGGCACGGACCTCGAGCGCCAGCAGAAGGACCGCGAGCGGCGCGCGCAGCTCGCCGAATTCGAGCGTTCCAAGCGGGCGCGGCTCGCCGACGTCGACCGTGAACTCGTCGAGGCCAGGGTGCTCGCCGACCAGCTGCAGGCCGAGCAGAAGCTCGCCCAGCAGCGCCTGAACGAGCTCGCCGGGTTCTGGAACTACTTCCGTCGGCGCAAGCTCTCCGAGGCGATCGAGACTCGCTCCGTCAGGGTCGAAGCGGCGCAGACTGCGGTCACCGACTTGAGCGACGCCCGGCACGCGATCGAGTCCGAGCCGCCACCCGCATTCGAGGGCATCAGCCTCGAGGGGCGGCGCGCCGTGAACCTGGCGATCATCGCGTACGCTGAATCGCTCTGCGACCGTCTCTCTGCGGGCGGCCTCGCGGACCTTGCACGACAGACGACGCTGCGGCGTGTGTACGAATCCGGCTACGGAGCGCGCGACGAGTGCCTCGCGCTGATGGAAAGGACCACGCGCGCCTTGTCCGATCTCGAGCGGCAGGCCGACGACCTGGTCGACATCAAGGCCCGCACCGACCGATTGCGGCGCTCGGTCCGCTACCGCGGCGATGCGGACCCGATCCCGGCCCAGGACAGCGTCCATGCGCAGGATCCGGCCCAGCAGGGCGCGGCGGCCGTCAACGTGCTGCTCGAGGAGTACTTCGAGATCTACGGAGTGCTGCTGCGCTGAGCGGCCAGCGGCTCGGGCGACGCTGCTGCCGGGACAGCGCCGGTGTCCCGCGAGAACACGCGCCGCCGCCACTCGTTCAGGTCATCGAACCAGACGTAGAACATCGGCACGATCAGCAGCGACACCACGGCCGAGAACGCCAGGCCGCCCATGATTGCGCGCGCCATCGGGTAGTACGCCGGACCCTGGCCGCTGCCGCCGATCTGGGCGTCGCCGACCGCGAGCGGCAGCAGGCCGAGCAGCGTCGTCAATACAGTCATCAGGATCGGCCGCAGGCGGTCGCGGCCCGCCTGCAGTATCGCATCGTGGCGCGGCAGGCCCGCCGCGCGCAGGTCGATGACGTGGGCGATCAGCACGATGCCGATGTTCACGACCACGCCGATCAGGACCATGAACCCGATCATGGCCATCATCGTGATCGTGGTCCCGGTCAGCGCGAGGAACCAGATCGAACCGACGATCGCGAACAGGATCGACGTGATGATCGACAGCGGGTACAGCGCCGATTCGAACAGCGACGCCATCACGAGGAAGATCAGCACGACGGCGAGGATCATGTTCTGCGCCATGATCTGCACGGCCTTGTCGTTCTCGTCGAAGCCGCGGCCGAATTTCCACGAGTAGCCCGCCGGCAGCGGGTAGGCGTTCATGATCGGCTCGACGCGCTTGCGAGCATCGTCCATCGTCGTGCCCTTGGCGAGGTTCGCGTTGATCACCGTCGTCGTGAGCCGGTTCAGCCGATGGATCTCGCGATCGCTCGGCTTGACGACGAAATCGGCCACGGCGCCGAGTTCGGTCCGCGTGCCGTCCGCGAGCATCACGGGCACGCGGCCCAGGTCCTCGACCGACTGCCGATCCGACTCGCGGAACGCGAGCCGCATCGTCAGCTCCCGATCGGACGTGCGCAGCTCCGGCAGCTTGTCGCCGCGCATCGCGCCTGCCACGGTCATCGCGATTTCCTGCGTCGTCAGGCCGAGCTGCGCTGCCCGGTCCCGGTTGACGATCACCTGGACTTCCTGGTCGCCGGTGTCTGCCTCCGAGCGTACGGCCTCGAGTCCCGGCACCGAGGAGAGCCGGTGTGCGACCTCCTGCGAGATGTCCGCGAGGCGCTCGGTGGACTCGCCCGACAACTGGAGGCTGAACGACTTCGCTCCGCTCGCGCCCTGGTCGAACTGGAAGCTCGGCTTGCCGATGATGATCTCCGGCATGTCCTTCAGCACGCGGCGCATGACCTCCTGCGGCGGAATCGTCGCCGTGTCCTTCGGCTTGAGGTAGAGGCGGGTGTTGGCCTCGTCGTTCAGCCAGAAGGTGTAGTAGGTCTCGAGGTCGAACTGCTCCTTGTTCGCCTTGAGGTAGGCCTCCACACGGTTCACGGCCTTCTCGACCTCCTGCATCGGGTGCGAGCCTTCCAGGTGGTAGACGAGCATCAGCGTGCGGCTCGCCTCCTGCGGAAACGGGTCCACCTTGGCGAGCTTCAGTGCGAACAGGGGCACCGGCGAGGCGAGGATCAGCACCGTGAACAGCGCCATCAGCTTGGGGTGCGCAAGCGCCCAGTCGAGCGACCGCTCGTAACGCGCCTGCAGCCGGCCGAACCACGACCCTGCAGCCACCGGCGGCGGTGACGGCATGCGGGCAGCAAGCATCGGGATCAGCGTCTGAGCGACGACCAGCGAAGCGAGCATCGCGACGACGATCGGCACCGCTACGTGCACCAGGAAGATCGACATCTCGTTCTTCTCGCCGAAGACGAGCGGCAGGAACACGATCGTCGTCGAGAACGTTCCCGCCAGCGTCGCGACGCCGACCTCCTTGACCCCGGCGAGCGTCGCTTCGAGCGGGCGGTCGGGTGTGAGCTGCCGATGGCGGAAGATGCTCTCGGTGATCACCACCGAGTTGTCCACCAGCATGCCGATGGCGAGCAGCATGCCCATCATCGTCAGGATGTTCAGCGACAGGCCGAAGAAGTACATCGCCCCGAGCGTCACGAGCAGCGACGCGGGCACCGCCAGGCCGACGATCAGCGTCGTCGGCACGTGCCGCAGGAAGAACAGCAGCATGAAGAAGCTGAGGACCGCGCCCACGATGCCGGCGTTGCGCAGCTCCCGCAGCGACTGGCGGATGCTGTCGGCCTGGTTCTCGACGACCAGGATCTGGATGCCCTGCAGCTGCGGGATCTCGCGTGCTTCGTTGATCGCCGCGATCACCCGGTCCGCCACGTCCACCACGTTGGCCTGGGTCGCCTTGAAGACGTCGATGCCGACCGCCTTGCGCCCGTCCATGTGGCGGCCGATGGGCAGTTCCGGCGCGATCATCTCGATCTGCGCAATGTCGCCCACGCGCACGCCGGGGCTGACGATCAGGTTGCGCACGTCCTGGATGCTGTGGAACTCGCCGATCGGCCGCACCGTGAAGCGCGAGCCGTTCTCGGTGATCTCGCCGGCGCTGACCGAGAAATTACTCTCCTCGAGCAGGGTGCGCAGCCGACGCACGTCGACGCCGTACGCGGCCAGTCGATTCGGGTCCACCAGCACACGGACCTCCCGCGGCTGCACGCCCTGCAGCTCGACGCGTGCAACGCCCTCGATGCGCTGCATTGGCCGCTGCAGGTATTTCTCCAGCATCTCGTACTGGTCGGTCAGGTCCTGGTCGGCCGAGATGCGGATCACCACGATCGGCTGGTCCGACGGGCTGAACGCAAACATCAGCAGGCGGTCCGCGCCCGCGGGCAGCTGCGGCCGGATCGAGTCGAGCTTGGTTCGCACCTCGAAGGCCGCGGTGTCGACATCGCGGTCCCAGTTGAACTGGATGTCGAACTGCGCCTGGTCGGACTGCGCGCTCGCATTGATCTCGACGATGCCCGACAGCGTCGCGAGCGCCTCCTCGACGGGCCGCACCACGAGCAGTTCCATCTCCTCGGGGGTCGAGCCGGAGTACGGGATCACGACGCGCATCCCGGGGAACGAGATGTCCGGCATGGCCTCGAGCCGCAGCAACCGGCCCGAGATCAGGCCGACCGCCAGCACGGCGAGCGCGATCATCACCGTGGTGACGGGGCGGGCGAGCGCGAATTCCGTGTGGCGCATGGCGATCCTCAGCCGGCCGCAGCTTCCGCCGCGGACTGCGCCGGCGACGCGCGTGGCACGTATGTCTTGCGGTCCAGAACCGAATACACGACCGGGATCACCAGCAGCGTGAGGAACGTCGTGAGCAGCACGCCGCCGATCACGGTGATGGCCATCGGCGCGCGCACTTCGGCACCCTCGCCGAGGCCGAGGGCCATCGGCATCAGACCGAGGATCGTCGTGAGCTTCGTGATCAGGATTGGCCGCAGTCGTAGCCTGCCGGCTTCGAGTATCGCCTCGTGCTTCGACAGTCCGCGCTCCCGTGCCTGGTTGACCGCGTCGATCAGCACGATTGACTGGTTGACCACGATGCCGGCCAGCATGATGACGCCGATGTAGGCCACGACGTTGACCGTCGTGCCCGTGAGCCACAGCGCCCACACGGCGCCGGTTACGGCCAGCGGGATCGTCAGCAGGATCACGAACGGGTGCATCAGCGACTCGAACTGCGACGCCATCACCAGGTAGACGAGGAACACGGCCATCAGCAGCACGAACTGCAGCGACTGGAACGAGCTCTGCATCTCCTCGCTCTGCCCCGACAGGAACGCGGTGGTGCCGACCGGCAGCTGCACCTCGGTGACGATGCCCTTCAGGCGTTCGATTGCCGCGCCGAGATCGCCGTGGGCCAGGTTCGCCGAAACGACGGCGACACGCTCCTGGCCGATGCGCCGCACCTCCGCCGGGCCGACGGACAGCTGCACGTCGGCGACCGCGCTCAGCGGCACCGGGAAATCGGCGCCCGGGTTGACGATCAGGTTGCGGACTTCCTCGATCGAGGCGGCGCGCGTGTCGACGCTGCGCACCAGCACGTCGATCTGCTTGTCGCGCAGCTTGTAGCGCGTGGCGACCTCGCCGCGCACGCTGTTCACGACCCGATCGGCGATGTCACGCACGACCAGGCCGAGCTGCGATGCGCGCTCCTGGTCGAAGATGATCTGGATCTCCGGATTGCCGGCCTCAACGGTGGTCTTCACGTCCGCGAACCGGTCGTCCGCGACCATTTTCGCGCGCACCTGCTCGGCCGCGACCTGCAGACGATCGAGGTCGAAGCCCGACACCACTACCTCGAGCGGCGTCGAGAGGCTGAACAGGCTCGGCCGGCTGAAGCGGTACTGCACGCCCGGCAGGCTGTCGAGGTCCTCGCGCAACGCATTCATCGCGGTTTCCTCGTCATCGCGCCCGGCGCCCGCCTGCAGCGTAATGCTGAGGCGGCCGGTGTTCTCGCCGGCGTCCACCGGATTGGCGTCGAGGCGATTGCCCGTACCGGCGACGGAGTAGGCGAGCGCGACGTTACCGAGGGTCGTGCTCGAGCGCTGCACCGACTGCACCGTGCGATCGGTCTGCTCCAGCGGCGCGCCAGGTGGCAGCCGCAGGTCCACGTTGAACTCTCCCTGCGACATCTGCGGAATCAGCTCGGTGCCGAGGCGGGGTGCGATCACGAGCATCGTGAACGCGAACAGGCCCACGGCCGCGCCGATCACCTTGCTGGGGTGGCCGAGGGCCCAGGTGATCGCACCAGGGTACGAACGGTCGGCCCAGTTCATCAGTGCCTGCGTGACGCGGACGATCGGGCTCAGCAGCAGCGCACAGCCCCTGCTGATCCAGCCGGCAGCCCGGCGTAACCCGGCGGCCGCGCGCGACAGCAACGCGTCGATGCGGCGTCGCCTGGGCTCCGCCACGACATCGGACTGCGGCTCGCTCACCCGCGGTGGCCGGCCCGCTGCCAGCATCGGCACCAGCGTCAGCGCCACGACCAGCGACAGCGCCAGTGCAAAGGTCACCGTCAGCGACTGGTCCTTGAACAACTGTCCGGCCACGCCGCTGATGAACACCATCGGGAAGAAGACCGCGACCGACGTCAGCGTCGCCGCCGTGACCGCCATGGCGACCTCGGCGGTGCCTTTGCGCGCGGCCTCCCGCCGTTCCATGCCGTGCTCCTGCTTGCGCACGATGCTCTCGAGCACGACCACCGCGTTGTCGACCAGCATGCCGACCGCGAGCGCGATGCCGCCCAGCGACATGATGTTCAGCGTGATGTTGAACGCATACATCAGCACGAAGGTGCCGAGCACCGAGACCGGGATCGCGATGCTGCTGATCAGCGTCGCGCGAGCGTCGCGCAGGAACGCGTAGAGCACGAGGATCGCGAGCAGGCCTCCGATCAGCGCCGCGCTCTTCACCTCGCCGATCGCCGCCGAGATGAACGTGGACTGGTCGTAGACGGTGAGCACTTCGGTGCCCTCGGGCAGGTTCTTGTCCAGTTCCTTGAGGCGCGCCTGGACACCTTTCGCGAGCTGCACAGTGTTGGCGTCGCCTTCCTTGTACACCGCGAGCTCGATCGCCTCGCGGCCGTCGACGCGGGTGATCGCCTCGCGGTCCTTGTAGCCGCGCGTCACTTTCGCGACGTCCTTCAGGTAGACCGGCTGGCCGTCGCGCGTCGCGATGATCGCGTTCGCCATCTGCTCGATCGTCCCGAACTCGTTCAGCGTGCGCACCAGGAAGCGCTGCGTACCCTGCTCGAGCCGGCCGCCCGAGAGGTTGACGTTCTCCGCGCGGATGCGCCGCGTGACCGCGTCGATCGACAGCCCGAGCTGCGCCAGCTTCTGCTGGTCGACGAACACCTGGACCTCGTCCTCGAAGCCACCGCTCACCTTTACGGCCGCGGAACCCTCGACCGCCTCGAGGTCGGGCTTCAGCCGGTCCTCGGCGAAACGACGCAGCGACTTCAGGCGCTCGACGCTCTCGTCGCGACTCTTGTCGCCCTTGTCGAGGAATGCGAGCCGCAGCACCGGCTCGCTCGAAGGATCGAAGCGCAGCAACAGTGGGCGCTTGGCCTCGAGCGGCAGCTGCAGCAGGTCGAGCTTCTCGCGGACGTCGATGCCCGCGAGGTCCATGTCCGTGCCCCAGACGAACTCGAGCGTCACGTCGGACTGGCCGGCGCGCGAGACTGAGCGCACCTGCCGCACGTTGCGGATGATGCTGACGGCTTCCTCGACCGGCCGGGTCACCAGCGTCTCGAGCTCGAGCGGTGCGGCGCCCGGCAGCTCCGTGCGGATCGTCAGCGTCGGGTAGGAGAGGTCCGGGAGGAGATTGACCTTCAGCCGCGTCAGCGACACGAGGCCGAAGAGGGCGATGGCTACCGTGCACATGACCACGGTCACGCGCCGGCGGATCGCAAAGTCGATCAGCTGCATGGAATTCCCCTGCTCAGGGCGCTGCGCTGCGCTCGCGGTCCTACTTGGCCTTTGCCTTGTCGGCTGCCGGCGCGCCTGCGGACGGCGTACCGGCGACGACCTTCACGACCGTCCCGGTCTTGAGTCCTGCCTGGCCGACCACGACGACGCGCTCGTCGCCTTTCAGGCCCTCGGTCACTTCGACCCAGCCTCCGTTCGCGAGGCCGGTCTTGATACGGCGCTGCTCGGCCTTGTCGTTGACGATGACGAAGACCGACTGCTCGCCGTCGGCGTCGAGGATCGCGTTGCGTGGCAGCTGCAGCGCGTTCTCGCGTCGCTCGTAAACGATGTTGACGCGCGCGAACATGCCGGGCTTCAGGTGGCGCGTGCTGTCCGGGACCTCGACCTCGGCGCGGAACGTGCCGGTCTGCGGATCCACGGTCGGGCTGATGCGCGCGATGACGCCGGCGAACCGCTCGCCACCGAGCGCGTCCACGACGACTTCGGCCGGCTGCTTCGCGGCGATCTTGCGGAACTCCTTCTCCGGCACGTGTACATATGCGATCAGCGGGTCGAGGTTCGTGACGCGGAACGTCGGGTCGTTCGGCTTGATGGTGTTGCCCACCTTGATGTGGCGGACTGACACGACGCCCGCGATCGGCGCGCGGATCTGCGTGTAGCTGAGCTCCAGTCGCGCGCTGTCGTACGAGGCACGCAGCGCGTCGAGGTCGAACTTGGCGTTCTCGGCAGTGCCCTTGGCAACCAGTCCCTTCTGGCTGAGCTCGAGCTGGCGGTTGTAGTCCCGGTCGAGCTTGCGCAGGTTGGCGTCGATCTGCGCGAGTTCGAGCCGCAGCCGGTCGCCGTCGAGACGCGCGAGCACCTGGCCCGTGGACACCGTGTCGCCTTCCTCGACGTATATCTCGCGGACCTCGCCGCCGACCTTGGCAACGACCTCGGCTTCGTCATGCGCCTCGATCGGCGCGGTACCGGAGTAGACGGCCAGCATCGGGGCGCGCTTCAGCGGCTGCACCTCGACCGGCACCGAAGTGTCCGCGGCGGCCTTGTCCTTGTCCTCTCCCTTGGCCTTGCCGTTGCTGCAGCCGGCGGCGAGCCCGGTCGCCAGAAGCAGCGCCAGGCTGAACCGGATTGCGGCGGGCAACCCCGGACGTTGGATGGGAAGGGTCTTGGGCACGGTCGTATCCCTGCAAGGACTCAGAATTTCCGGAATGCTAAGGATCTATAGTGTTGTAGTCAAGTACAACACCATCCCGAGGCCCTGGCAGGCCTGTGCGTCGAACAGTATCAGCCGGGCGGCCGGCTTCCAGCCACGTACCGAGGCTCGAGCTGGGTCAGGTCGGCCGTGATCTCGGAGGCCTCCTCCAGGATCGCGTCGGGCGGATCCTTGATCTCGTCCACTGCCTTGAGCGGCGCCTCGCCGCGCGCGGCGCGCCTGGCGTTCTCCCGGGCCAGCTGCTCCTGCGTGTGGCGCTCCCGCTCCGCCTTGCGCTCCTTCAGGTTCAGCGACACCGATTTCTCCTTGCGCATCTCATCGACGGCGGCAATCTCGGCCTGCGTGTAACGGAAATCCGGGTCGGTGGCCGCGCGGGCGTCATGGTCGCGCTGCAGTTCCGCCAGCATCGGCGAGAACGAGCCTTCGGGCTTGAAAGAGGACGACCGGATGCGGTTCCAGGGCAGCGAGCCGTCGCGCGAACTCTCGCCGACCTCCTCGACGCTGATCGCGGAGGGCAGGCGGATGTCCGGCTGCACGCCGCGGTTCTGGGTGCTGTCGCCCGTCACCCGGTAGTACATGCCGATGGTCACGGTCAGCTGGCCGTAACCCGGGTCCTGGCCGAGCGCATAGCGGTCGAGCGGGTAGAGGTTCTGCACTGAGCCCTTGCCATAGGTCTCCTGGCCGATCACTACGCCGCGACCGTAGTCCTGCATCGCCGCCGCGAAGATCTCGGACGCGGACGCGCTGAACCGGTCCACGAGCACGGTCAGCGGACCGGCGTAGGCGACGCCCGCGTCGTCAGACTCGAGCACTTCGACGCGGCCACCAGTCTCGCGCAGCTGCACGACCGGGCCCTTCGGCACGAACAGGTTCACCAGTCCGATCGCTTCGGACAGGTGGCCGCCGCCGTTCTCGCGCAGGTCGAGCACGAGGCCGTCGATACCGCCTTCCTTGTTGAACTCCTCGATCAGCCGGCGCGTGTCCTTGGTCGTACTGCGGTAATCCTCGTCGCCGGCCGTGCGGGCGTTGAAGTCCTGATAGAACGAAGGCACGGTGATCACGCCGATCTTCAGCTCCTTGTCGCCGCGCTTGACCTTGCGCAGTTCCTTCTTCGCGGCCTGCGCCTCGAGCGTGATCTTCTTGCGGGGCAGGACCACGACGCGCTCGGCGGCGCCGGGTGCCGCCTTGCCCGGCTGGACCTGCAGCCGCACGAACGAGCCGCCCGGTCCGCGGATCAGCTGCACGACGTCGTCGAGCCGCCAGCCCACGACGTCCACGAAGTCGCCGGCCTTGCCCTGGCCCACGGCGAGGATGCGGTCGGTGGCCTTCAATTCGCCGCTCTGCTGGGCCGAGCCGCCCGGCAGGATTTCCATCACGGTGACGTAGTCGTCCACGACCTGCAGCGATGCGCCGATGCCCTCGTAGGACAGGCTCATCTGGATCCGGTACTCCTCCGAGTTGCGCGGTGAGAAGTAGCTCGAATGCGGGTCGAACACGTGCGCGAACGAGTTCATGAAGTTCTCGAACACGTCGTCCGACGTGACCTGCTCGCTGCGCTTCGCCGCGCGCTCGTAGCGCTTCTGCAGGATTTCGCGCGTCTCGGGCCAGGTCTTGTCCGTGAGCATCAGCGACAGCGCATCGTTCTTGACGCGCTTGCGCCAGATCTCGTCGAGCTCCGCCTTCGATGTCGCCCAGGGAGCCTTCTCGCGGTCGAAATCGAAACGCTCGTCCAGCGTGAAGTCCGGCTCCGTCTTGAGTGACTCCAGCGCGTAGGCCATGCGCTCCCGGTTGCGCTGCTGGAAGCGGTTGTAGATCGCGAAGGCGGGGTCCAGCTTGCCGGAGGCGATCGCGTCGTCGAGCTGGTAGCGGTACTTCTCGAACTCGGCGACGTCGCTCGCGAGGAAGTAGCTCCTGTTGCCGTCCAGCGATTCGAGGTATCGGTCGAGCACCAGCGATGACACCGGGTCGTTGACGGGCGCCTGCCGGTAATGGGAGCGCTCGAACATGCTGCTCACCAGCCGGGCGACCTTGGCCTGTCGGTCGGTGGGGGCGAGGTCTACCGCTGTGGCGCCGGCGACCTGGGACGGTGCGCGGGCGGTGCCGAGCAACAGCGTGCACGCGGCCACGACCAGCAACGCGAGCGCGGTCGTACCCCTGCGCTGCCATCCCTGTCGGCGGGGCGATCTCTCTTCCGTGGAAACTGCCTGATACACTTTGCGCATTCCTCGACCGATAGGGTCTTTCGACTAGGCTAGAGACAGCCCGGCCGCAACTCAAGGGCCGCGGTGTCTGGACCTCGCGACAATCGTGCGACCGCTCACCGTACTCACCGGCATCGTCCTCGGCTCGTCCGCCGCCACCACGTTCGGCCTGGGTGCGACCCTGGTCGTTTTCCTGGTGTTGTCCGGCGAGGTCCCGGAATTCCGCGCCGAACTGCCGATGCTGGCCCTATACGTGGTGCTGTTCGTCGGTTTGACCGCGCTCGCCGGCGTCAGTTTCGTTGGCCAGGCGAAGAATCGCCCCTGGCGCCGCTGGGCGCAGGGGGCCATGTGGGGGGCGCTGGCCGGGCTGGCCATGCTCTACTGGTACACCCGTAATTGACTTGCCGGAGCACTACATTGATTCAGCGATCGATCCTGCGGAACGGTGCCGTACGCGTTCTTGTCCTGCTCGGGACCCTGACGGCCGCCTGCGGCGCGACCGCGGCGTCGGAGCCCGTGCTGCCGGCGTTTTCCGCCGACCAGCTCGCGGGCGAGATCAAGACCCTGGCTTCGGACGAGTTCGAGGGACGTCGTCCGGCGACCCCCGGCGAAGAAAAGACCGTTGCGTTCATCGAGAGCGCGTTCCGCGCTGCAGGCCTGAAGCCCGGGGTGGGCGAGAGTTACCGCCAGCCGGTGCCGTTCGTCGAGCTCACTACGCGGCCCGACGACACGTTCCGGGTGGCCGGCCCCGGCGGCAAGTCGCTGTCGCTCAAGTACGGGGACCAGGCCGTGTACTGGACCAAGCGCGTCGTGCCGCAGGCCAGCCTCGAGGCCAGCGAGCTCGTGTTCGTGGGCTACGGCATCGTCGAGCCAGCCATGGGCTGGAACGACTACGCGGGCGTCGACATGAAGGGCAAGACGGCCGTGATCCTGATCAACGACCCCGGCTTCGAGACGAACGACGCGACGCTGTTCAAGGGCCGGGCGATGACCTACCACGGTCGCTGGACCTACAAGTTCGAGGAAGCCGCCCGACAGGGCGCCGCTGGCGCGATCATCGTGCACGAGGAGGCGCCGGCCGCGTACCCGTGGGCGGTCGTGCAGAACGGCGCCGCGCGGCCACAGCTGGTGATCGACTCGACGCAGGCCGAGCCCCGGGTCGCGGTCGAGGGCTGGATGACGCTCGATGCAGCGAAGGAAGTGTTCGCGGCCGCCGGCCTCGACCTCGCCTCGCTGAAGGCGAAAGCCGTGAAGCGGGGCTTCAAGCCTGTCCCGACGGGGCTTACGGCCTCGACCTCGGTGCGCAACGGCATTCGACGTGCCACGTCGGGCAACGTGGTGGGCGTCCTGCCTGGCTCGAAGCGGCCGGGTGAATTCGTGGTGCTGACCGCGCACTGGGATCACCTCGGCCGCGCGCTCGCGTTCAGCGGCGACGCGATCTTCAACGGTGCTCTGGACAACGCGACCGGCACCGCGGGCCTGCTCGAGCTGGCGCGCGCGTTCGGCACGGTACGCCCCGTGCCCGAGCGCTCGGTCGTGTTCGTGGCCTTCACCGGCGAGGAGTACGGGCTGCTCGGCAGCGAGTACTACGCAGATCACCCGACCGTGCCGCTGAACAAGGTGGCGGGCGGTATCAACATCGACGGCATGAGCGTGACCGGCCGGACCCACGACGTCGTCGTGGTCGGTTACGGCTCGTCCGAGCTCGAGGAAGACCTGCGCGTGGCTGCAGCGAAGCAGGGCCGTGTGCTGGTGGAGGAGCCGACGCCGGAGAAGGGTTACTACTACCGGTCGGATCACTTCAACCTGGCCAAGAAGGGCGTGCCGATGATCTATGCGAAGAGCGGCATCGACAGCGTTGCCCACGGCAAGGAGTGGGGGCTCGCCCAGCAGGCTGACTACGTCTCGAACCGCTACCACAAGCCCACCGACGAGTACGACCCGAACTGGGACCTCGGCGGCGCAGTGCAGGACCTGGAGCTGTATTTCGCGATCAGCTACAAGCTGGCGCAGGAAACCCGCTTCCCGAACTGGTACCCGGGCAACGAATTTCGCGCGATCCGCGATCGCAGTCTAGCCGGCAAATAACCCGGCGTGGCGGGCGCGGACCCGTCAGTCGTGGTCGATGCGCTCCCAGCTGTGCGGCTTCGAGTAGCCCGCATCGCTGGCATAGGGGTCGAACCCGGCTGCGCCGACATGCGACGGCTTGCTGGGCTCCGGGGCGTCCGACAGTTCAAGCTCCGGCGCGTCGGGCGTCCGGAAGGGGACCGGCCTGCGTCGCCTGGGGATGGCCGACCCGGCTTTGGGCGCCGGTGCCACTGGCTCCTGCGCGACGAGCTTCTGCCACCAGATTCGCACGGTACCCATCACCCACCTCCGTGCTTTCGAACGGGAGCCGTCAGGCCTCCTTGCGCCAAGCATACGCCACGAGCAGGCGCCAGAGCATTGCCAGCGCCGCAGGCCCGAGCAGCAGCATCCACGCGGACCAGCGCAATCGCGCAAGCCCGGCGAGGAAATCTGCGTAGAAGCCGAAAGGCCCGCCGTGCGAGTACGGGCCGAGGGTCACGACGCCCGTGTAGTACACGAGGAACGGCAGCGCGATGGCGCCGAACAGCAGCGCCACGACCAGCCAGATTGAGTCACGCCTGAGCTTCATGTTGATCATCCTGCGTGCAACACGGACGATCCGCAAGAGCCCTCATTAAGTATCATCGCAGCCATGAAACAGGTACGTACTGCGGTCATCGGCGTCGGGTACCTCGGGCGATTCCACGCGCAGAAGTACGCCACGCTGCCCGAGTCCCGGCTGGTGGCGGTCGTGGATTCCGACGCATCGACACGAGACCGCGTCGCGGCCGAGCTGGGATGCCGGCCATGCGCGGATTTCCGTGAGATCCTCGGTCAAGTGGACGCGGTCAGCATCGCCACCCCGACACCGCTGCATCATCCGATCGCGCGCGAATGCCTGGAGCGTGGTGTGCACGTGCTGGTCGAGAAGCCGATCACCGAGACGCCCGCGGAGGCGCGCGAACTGATCGATCTCGCTGCGCGCAGTGGATGCGTGCTGCAGGTCGGGCACCTCGAGCGATTCAATCCCGCGATCCTCGCGCTCGGCAGCGCACTGCACACGCCGCGTTTCATCGAGTCTCATCGCCTCGCTCCGTTCAAGGAGCGCGGCACGGACGTGAACGTCGTGCTCGACCTGATGATCCACGACATCGACCTGATCCAGAGCCTGGTGCGCTCGCCGATCACCTCGATCGACGCGGTCGGCACCTCCGTGTTCTCCTCCGGTCTCGACATCGCCAATGCGCGCATCCGCTACGCGAATGGTTGCGTCGCCAACACGACCGCGAGTCGCGTCAGCATGAAGACCGAGCGCAAGCTGCGCCTGTTCCAGGACGACGCATACGTGTCGATCGACCTGCAGCAGAAGGTGCTGACGATCGTGCGCAAGCCGCCGGCGGATGCGGGCGCGGCGCCCGGGCAGGTCTCGATCGAGGAGCGCACGTACGACCAGGGCGATGCGCTCCGGCTCGAGATCGAGGCATTCCTGCGCTCGATCATCGACGGCGGGGCGCCTGTCGTGAGCGGCGAGGCGGGCCTGCAGGCACTCGAGACGGCGCTCAGGATCACGGCATTGGTTCAGGCCGAGGTGCAACAGTGATGAAGCGTGAGCATTACGCGGGTGGAGACTTCCGCCGCGCGATCAACGTCGAGGACCTGCGACGGGTCGCGCGCCGCCGGGTGCCGACGTTCAGCTTCGAGTACGTCGAGGGCGGCGCGGAGGACGAGGTGGCGCTGCGCCGCAATCGCGACGTGTTCGAGCGCATCACCTGGCTGCCCCGCACGCTCGCGGGTGTCGGTGCGCCGGACCTTTCGACCGAGATCTTCGGCCGCACTTGTCACTTGCCCGTGATCATCGCGCCGACCGGATTCAATGGGCTGCTCTGGCCGCAGGGTGACCTTGCGCTCGCGCGCGCGGCCGCCTCGGCCGGTATCCCGTTCACGCTGAGCACCGTCTCGAACTACGCGCTGAAGAAGATGAAGGGCGAGGTGGACGGCCAGGTGTGGTTCCAGCTGTATCCGGTCAAGGATCCGAAGACGATCGACCGGCTCGTCGACGTCGCGGCCGAGGCGGGCGTCGAGACACTGGTGGTCACGACCGACGTGCCGATCTTCGGCGCGCGTGAGTGGGACCAGCGCAATTACTCTGCGCCGATGAAGCTCAGGCTGTCGCGCAAGCTCGACGTCCTCGCGCACCCGCGCTGGCTGTGGCAGGTGATGGTGCCGAACGGCGCGCCTCGCTTCGAGAACCTGGTCGAGTTCCTGCCACCTGGCAAGCAATCCGCGCTGGTCGGTGCGCGCTTCATGGGCACGCAGATCAACGCGAAGCTGTCGTGGGATGACATGGAGCGGTTGCGCAAGCGCTGGCAAGGCAAGCTCGTGCTGAAAGGCATCCTGTGCCTCGAGGACGCCCGCCGCTCGGTGGATGTCGGTGCCGACGGCATCGTGCTCAGCAACCACGGCGGCCGTCAGCTCGACTGCTGCGCTTCCGGCGTCGAGTTGCTGCCCGCCGTCGCGGGCGAGGTCGGCGACCGGCTCACCGTGCTGGTCGACGGCGGTTTCAGGCGCGGTGCCGACGTGCTGAAGGCGATGGCGCTCGGCGCCCACGGCGTGATGATCGGCCGCGCACCTCTGTACGGCCTCGCGGCCGGCGGCGAGGCCGGCGTGACGCACGCTCTCGGCATCCTGCGCTCCGAGATGGAGCGCACGATGCTGCTGCTCGGTTGCCGCTCGATCGGCGAGCTCGGCCGTCACCTGATTCGATCCTGACCCCGGAGGTAAGATGCGCGCAGTGATTTGTCGTGAGCTGACCGGCATCGACGGTCTCGCCCTCGTGAGTGACTGGCCGGAGCCGTCAGCCGGCGCAGGCCAGGTCGTCATCGACGTCTGCGCGGCGGCGCTCAATTTCCCTGACCTGCTGATGACGCAGGGCCTGTACCAGGACAAGCCACCGGTGCCGTTCGTGGTCGGGACTGAGCTCTCCGGCACGATCTCCGCGGTGGGCGAGGGCGTCAAGCACCTCAAGGTCGGGGACGCCGTCGTGTCGGCGTGTGGGCGCACTATGGCGGAGCGGGTCGCGGCGCCGGCTGCGTTCGTGATTCCCGCGCCGCGCAACGTGCCGCTCGAGTCCGCGGCGGGGATCTGCATCACCTACTTCACGACCATCCACGCGCTCAAGCAGCGTGCGAACCTGCAGGCGGGGGAGACGCTGCTGGTGCTCGGAGCCGCCGGCGGCGTCGGCACGACCGCGGTCGAGCTCGGCAAGCAGATGGGTGCGACGGTGATCGCAGCGGCGAGCAGTGACGACAAGCTCGAGCTCGCGCGATCGCTCGGAGCGGATCACCTGGTCAACTACACGACGCAGGACCTGAAGGACCGGATCAAGGAGTTGACGCGCGGCAAGGGCGTCGACGTCGTCTACGATCCGGTCGGTGGTTCGCTCGCGGAGCCCGCGCTGCGCAGCATGGCCTGGAAGGGGCGTTACCTCGTGATCGGCTTTGCAGGAGGTGACATCCCGCGCATCCCGCTGAACCTGCCGCTGCTGAAGGGCTGCTCGATCGTCGGCGTGTTCTGGGGCAGCTTCATCGGTCGCGAACCGCAGGTGCAGATGCAGAACGTCGCGGAGCTCTGGGCGATGTTCGAGTCCGGCAAGCTCAAGCCCGTGGTCGGCGAGACACACCCGATGGAGGACTTCGCGGCGGCATTCGACTCGCTGCGCAGCAGGCGCGCCCGCGGCAAGGTTGTCGTGCTGGTCTGATCAGGCCTCGCCGATCGCCTCGAGCTCCGACTGGACTTCGAGCCAGCGCTCCTCGGCGGCCGCGAGAAGTCGCGCGACGTCGGCAGCCCTGCGCGTCGCGGTGTTCACCTCGGACTGGTTGCCGGCCGCATAGAACGACGTGTCTGCGAGGCGAGCCTCGAGTGCGCGCTTCTCTGCTTCGAGTTCGGCGATTTCACGCTCCAGCCGCGCCGCTTCCTTCGCCAGCGGCCGCCGCTGCGCGAGCCGTGCCTGGCGTTCCGCATTGGCCGCCTCGCGCTGCACGCGGCGCGTCTCGCGATCCAGCGCCGTCGTCGGCTTTGCGGCCAGTGCATCGCTGCGCGCACGCCGGTCCGTCAGCCACGCGAGGTAATCATCCACGTCGCCGTCGAACTCCGCGGCCCGGCCGTCGGCGACCAGCATGAAGCCGTCGCAGACCGTGCGCAGCAGCGCGCGATCGTGCGACACCAGCATCAGGCTGCCGCCGTATTCCGCGAGTGCCCGCGTCAGCGCGTGACGCATCTCGAGGTCGAGGTGGTTGGTCGGCTCGTCGAGCAGCAGCAGGTTGGGCCGGCGGCGCACGATCAGTGCGAGCGCGAGCCGCGACTTCTCGCCGCCCGAAAAAGAGCCAACGGACGCGTCGGCCATCGCGCCGCGGAAGTCGAAGCTGCCGAGGTAAGTGCGCAGGTCGAGTTCGCGAGTCCGCGGCTCGATGCGCTGCAGGTGTTTGAGCGGCGAGTCGTCCGGCGTGAGTTGCTCGAGCTGGTGCTGGGCGAAGTAGCCGATCTGCAGGCCGTGCCCTTCGAGGCGCCGCCCGGAGAGCGGCTCGAGCTCGCCGGCAATCGTCTTGACCAGCGTGGACTTGCCGGCGCCATTCGGCCCGAGCAGCCCGATTCGCGCGCCGGGCCGTAGCGACAACTGGATTCGCTCGAGGATCACGTGCCCTGGATACCCGAGGACCGCATCCTCCAGCGTGAGTAACGGGTCTGGAGAGCGCTCGGGTGCCGGGAATTCGAAGTCGAACGGTGCATCCACGTGGGCCGGCGCGATGCGCTCGAGGCGGTCGAGCGCCTTCAGGCGGCTCTGCGCCTGGCGCGCCTTGCTCGCCTTGGCGCGAAAGCGGGCCACGAACGCGTTCATGTGCGAGATCGCGCGCTGCTGCTTCTCGAACATCGCCTGCTGCAGGGCGAGCCGGCTGGCGCGCTGCTCCTCGAACGAGGAGTAATTGCCGGAGTAGAGCGTGATCAGCCGCGACTCGATGTGCGCGATGTGGCTCACGCAGCCGTCGAGGAAGTCACGGTCGTGCGAGACCAGCAGCATCGTGCCGCGATAACCCGCGAGCCACCGCTCGAGCCAGACCACGGCATCGAGGTCGAGGTGGTTCGTTGGTTCGTCGAGCAGCAGCAGGTCGGCGCGGCTCAGCAGCGCGCGCCCGAGGTTGAGACGCATGCGCCAGCCGCCCGAGAAGCTTGCCACGGGTCGCTCGAGGTCCCCGGAGTCGAAGCCGAGGCCGGCCAGCAGGCTCGCGGCTCTCGCCCGTGCCGCATAGCCGTCGATGGTTTCGAGCCGCGCGTGCAACTCGGCCAGCGCCTGTCCATCGTGCGCACGGTCGGCGTCGACCAGTGCGCGCTCGATCTCGCGCAGTTCCACGTCACCGTCGAGCACGTAGTCGATTGCGGGCTGCTCGAGCGCCGGAGTCTCCTGGCTGACTGAAGCGATCCGCCAGTTCGCGGGCAGTTCGCAGTCGCCGGTCTCGGCATGCAGTTCACCGCGCAACAGTGCGAACAGGCTCGACTTGCCGCTCCCGTTCGCGCCGACGAGGCCGACTCGCCAGCCCGCATGCAGCTGCAGGTTGGCGTCCTCGATCAGGTGGCGGGCGCCGCGGGCGAGCGTCAGCTGGCGTAGCAGGATCAAGGGCCGGAGCCTTCGGGTTGAGCGGTCGGGGCGCGCATTCTAGCGACTGGGCGGCGCCCGGGCGGTTGCGATGCGCTCCGCCCCGGAATCCGGCACAATTCGCTCCCTTCCGCCCGGCGCCCGCCGGGAACCTGGAGACCCAGAGCCGATGCCGTCGATGCGCCCCCTCGAGCCCCGTCCGTTCGCCCGACTGATTCGCGTCCTGCTGCCGGCCGGGCTGCTGGCGCTGTGTGGCGCCGCGTTCGGCCAGTCCACGTCCCCGGCGGTCTCGACGGTCGTTGCATTCAGCTCCTCGACGCCGAACGGCGGCATCGTTGCCGGTTCCGACGGCGCGTACTACGGCACGACGGCGTCCTCGAGCTCCGTGACCGGCGGCCTGATCTACCGCGTCACGCCCAACGGATCGTCCGTGACGACCCTGTACCAGATGCAGAACAACCAGTCCTACGCGCCCGCGGTCGGCCCGATGGTCGGCAGCGACGGGCTGCTGTACGGCACCACCACCTTCGGTGCGGTGGGCACCACCGCGAACACGACCGGCACCGTGTACCGCATCAAGATCGACGGCACTGGATTCACGATCGTGCACGCGTTCGACACGTGGACCACTTCGAACCAGAGTTCCAACCCGATCAACGGCGAAGGCGCGTATCCCGATTCGAGGCTGATCGAAGGCAGCGATGGCTTCCTGTACGGCGTCGCGCGCGCCGGCGGACCCAACGGGACCGGTACGATCTTCAAGCTCTCGAAGGACGGCACGTCGTTCAAGGTACTGCATTCGTTCGGTGCGATCACTTCGGACAAGAATGCGGACGTCACCACCAATCTCGACGGCATCGCGCCGGTCGGCACCTTGCTGCAGGGCGCTGACGGCCTGCTGTATGGCACCGCGCCGTCGGGCGGCCTGAACGGGCGCGGCACGATATTCCGGGTCGGCGTGGACGGCACTGGATTCCAGTTGCAGCACACGTTCTCGTCGCTGTCGGGGTCCGGCTCTTCGGCCTCGAACGTCGACGGCGCCGCGCCGGTCGTTGGTCTCACGGACGGCAAGGACGGGCGCCTGTACGGCGTCGCGGGCGAAGGCGGCCCGAACGGCGCCGGCACGTTGTTCTCGTTCGACCCTGGCGCGCGACTGCTGACGGTGCTGCACGACTTCGACGACCCGAACGGCCGCGCGCCGTCCGGTGCGCTGATCCTCGGCGCGGACACGAAGCTCTATGGGACGACCGCGTTCGGCGGCACCAACTCGAACGGCGGCAACACGAACCAGGGCACGATCTTCTCGATCAATCGCGATGGCACGGGGTTCACGAAGCTGCACAGCTTCGACAACTCGCAGGGATCGAATCCCACCGGGCCGCTGCTGCAGATCAGCAGCACGAACTTCGTAGGCATCAACCTGAACGGCGGCAGTTGTGGCAGCGGTACGCTGTTCCTGTACAGCGCGAACGGCACGACGGTCGAAGGCAACACGAGGTGCGGCCAGAAGAAGAACGTGAACGGCGGGGGTTCAGCCTCGCCGGCGCTGCTGTTCCTGCTCGGCGGGCTGCTATTGGCGCGGCGACTGCGCAGGACTTGATGCGACGCTGAACGGAGGCGCGATGGGGGAGACGCAACTTCATCACCGCACGTGCTCGATCTGCGAGGCAATGTGCGGCATTGTCATCGAGCACCGGGACGGGCAGGTCCTTTCGATCAAACCCGATCGGGACGACGTGCTGAGTCGTGGCCACATCTGCCCGAAGGCGGTCGCGCTGAAGGACCTGCACGAGGACCCGGATCGTTTGCGTCGACCGATGCGGCGCACGGCGGCAGGCTGGGAGGAGATCACCTGGCCTGACGCGTTCGCCGAGATCGAGCGGCGCATCGGCGAAGTTCGCGAGCGTCATGGGCACGACGCGGTCGCGCTCTATGTCGGCAACCCGACAGTGCACAACTTCGGCGCCATGCTGACGGTGGGCGACTTCATCCGCTCCGTCCGCACGAAGAACCTGTACTCGGCCACCAGCGTGGACCAGCTCCCGCACATGATGGCCTCCTGCATGATGTTCGGGCACCAGTTCCTGATGCCGGTGCCCGACGTGGACCGCACGCAGCTGTTCGTCTGCATCGGCGGCAACCCCGTCGCGTCCGGCGGCTCGCTGATGGGCGCTCCTGGTTTCGAGAAACGCGTCGCGGCGCTGCGCGCGCGCGGGGGTCGTTTCATCGTCGTGGATCCGCGCCGTACCGAGTCGGCGCAGATCGCCGACGAGCACTTGCCGATCCGGCCCGGCACCGACGTGTTCCTGTTGCTCGCGCTGGTGCAGGAAGTCTTCGCCAGCGGCAAGGTCGACCCGGGTCACCTCGCGCGCAGCCTGGACGGCGTAGAGCAGCTGCGCTCCGCAGTGCGCGGCTTCGATCCCGACGAACTCGCCGCCCGCTGCGGGATTGCACGGGAACGCATTGCGCGGCTGGCCCGGGAGCTCCTCGCCGAGCCCAGGGCACTCGTCTATGGCCGCGTCGGCGCGTGCACGCAGGAGTTCGGCGGCCTCGCGATCTGGCTGATCTATTGCCTGAACATCCTCACGGGTCACCTCGACAGCGAGGGCGGCATGATGTTCGCCGAGCCGGCGGTCGACCTGACCCGCGCCTACGGTTCGAAGGGCCACTACGCGAAGTTCCACTCGCGCGTCCGGAGTCTGCCGGAGTTCGGCAACGAGCTCCCGGTGGCGACGCTGGCCGACGAGATCCTCATGCCCGGCGCAGGGCAGGTGCGGGCACTGATCACGTTCTCGGGCAATCCGGTGCTTTCCACGCCGAACGGCAGGCAGCTCGAGCGCGCGCTCGAAGGGCTCGAATTCATGGTGTCGGTGGATCCGTACCTGAATGAGACCACGCGGCATGCGCACCTGATCCTGCCGCCGACCAGTCCGCTCGAGCGCAGCCATTACGACATCGCGTTGAGCGGATTCGCGGTGCGTAATTTTGCCAAGTACTCGCCGCCGTTGTTCGAGCCGCCGGCGGGCGCGCTGCACGACCACGAGATCCTCGGCGAGCTCACGCTCAGGCTCGGCACGAGCCCTGGGCTCGAGCGCAGCATGGCAGGGGCGCGCGGCAGCGTGGCACGCCGCCTCGGTCCCGATGGCCTGCTGGACTGGATGCTGCGGACCGGGAAGTATGGCCGGCAGAACCGCGGTGCACTGCGCATGCTCGGGCGCCTGCCGGGCTTCGGGGCGATGCGCAAGCTGCTCGAAGCGCCCGATCGCAGGCCGAGGGGTCTCGGTCTTGCGCAACTGCGAGCGGCTCCGCACGGTGTGGACCTGGGCCCGCTCGAGGCCGGCCTGCTGCGGCGGATCGCGACCGAAGACCGCCGGGTCCGGCTTGCGCCGGACGTGTACCTGAAGGACCTGGAGCGCGCCGCACGTTCATTGACGTCGCCGGTACCTGGCCTGGTGCTGATCGGCCGGCGTCACGTTCGCAGCAACAATTCATGGCTGCACAACAGCCAGCGACTCGTGAAGGGCAAGCCGCGCTGCACGCTGATGATTCATCCGGACGATGCCGTACGGCGTGGAGTCGCGGACGGTGCGACGGTGCGGCTCAGCTCGCGAGTAGGTGCCGTCGAGGTCGCGGCCGAGGTCACGGAAGAGGTGATGCCCGGGGTCGTCAGCCTGCCGCACGGCTGGGGCCACGACCGTCCCGGTACGCGGCTCTCGGTTGCCGGGCGCCACGCGGGCGCGAGCATCAACGACGTGATCGACGATCAGCGGATCGACGCGCTGACGGGCACAGCGGTGCTGAACGGCACGCCTGTCGAAGTGGAGCCCGTGCAGCTCGCAGCGCGCGCTTGATCGCGGCGCCGCGAGCCGGCAGGCTCAGGGAATCTTGTCCACTACGTCCTTGACGACGTCGAGCGGGTTCCAGCCCTTCTTCTTCTTTTTCTCCGGCGCCGGAGCCGGCGCCTGGCCGTCGGCCGGCGGCGGCGCGTCCGTCATTTCGCTCGAGTCTGCGCCAGGCATCCCCGCGCCTTCGGGCATGCCGATCATCGTGGTCGTCATCGACTTGACGCGCAGCTTGACGCTCCATTCCGGCTCCCAAGCGATCTTGGGGTCGCTCGGTCGAGGTGGATACGCCATGTTGATTTCCGTGCCATATGCGATCGCGCGCAGCATGCCCTGGGCCGCGGCTTCCTTCGGGATCGCGCATTTCGTCGTTGTCGGCGGCAGCAGCACCTTCTCATTGAGCCACTTGTCCACCGCAGTATTGGTCTGGTAGTCGAACAGGCCCATGCCGCTGTCCGGCAGTTCGCTCGAGGTCCAGATCACCATGCCCATCTCTCCCTCGTTCGGGAGTGCACCCATGCTGCCGAGGAAGTATGCGCGGGCGGTGGGAATCGCATTCCACTCGAGCTGCACGAACGTCGGCTGCTCGGTCTGGCGGAGCTTGATCTCCGGCATGATGTCCTGCGCTGCCGGGATGGCGAACTTGAAGCTCTCGGGAACGCCTTCGCCCGAATAGGCGTGCTGTCCCGCAATCGAGGCGCCGGCCGGGAAAGTGCGCTTGTCGGTCCTGCTCGGCCAGACCGGGCGGCCCACCGTCGCATGTGCGCCGCGCTGCGTGGCGTGCCGCGACTCGAAGAACTTGCCGAGCTCGGCGATCGTCGCCGTCTCCAGGTTGACGACCTTAGGCTGGCCCGGACGCACGGTCTCGGAGCAGCCCCAGTACATTACGAGCTTGCCCTTCGGCGGCTCGGCGTTCATCTCGACCGGCCCCTCGTCGTCGACGCGCGGGGCGGGCTTCGGTTTCTCAGGGGTTTCGAGCTTCAGCGTCGGTGCGAGTCCGGTCGATTCCGGAACGCTCTGCAGCGCCTCCTGCAGGTTCGTGTTGCGGCTCGTGTACAGGGTCACGTCCATCCAGCGCCCGGCCGGGCCGGCCTGCGTGTAGCCGAACTCTGCCTTGGCGTTCTTGCCGCCCATCAGCGCGCCGAGCGTGGCGTTCATCATGCCCTGTCCCATGCCGCCGAGGCCGAACCCGGAGTACGTCGCGACGTCGATCCACGCCTGCGAGACGGGCGGCTTCACGACCTGCTTCACGGCCTGCGCCCATGCGGCTGGGGATGCGAGGACCGCAATGCTGCCGAGCGCTGCGATTCCGAGTTGGGGAAGCTTTGACATGGCGTTTCTCCCTGGACACCGGGAAATCAATAGTGCGCCCGGTCGCCACGATGCGACAAGCGCATCCACCGCAAGGTACGATCGCCGATGTTACTCGAGGATGGCCGGTAGATCCTCGACATGAGCAGCCCTCGCGCAGTGCAGCAACCTGGGTCACCAGCATCCGCGGGCCGCGCGAGGTGCCCGCTCGCCTGATACGAACATCTGGATCCAGGAGACCATCTTGCGCAACCCGCACATCAAGACCGAGCTTCCCGGCCCGAAGGCACGTGACCTTATTGCGCGCGACGCACTGGTGATTTCGCCGTCCTATCCGCGCGACTACCCGTTTGCGATGTCGCACGGCCGCGGCACCGAGGTCTGGGACGTCGACGGCAACCGTTTCCTCGACTTCGCTGCCGGTATCGCGGTCTGCTCGACCGGCCACGCGCACCCGCAGGTCGTCGATGCGGTGAAGGAGGCGGCCGGGAAGTTCCTGCATATCTCCAGCGACTACTGGCACGAGAACATGGTCGCGCTGGCCGAGCGTCTCGCCGCCGTCGCGCCGATGGGCGAGCCGGTGATGAGCTTCATCTGCCAGTCCGGGACGGAGTCGGTCGAAGGCGCGCTGAAGCTCGCACGCTACGTGACGGGCCGCCCGCGTTTCATCGGCTTCCTCGGCGGCTTCCATGGTCGCACCATGGGCTCGCTGTCGTTCACGTCGAGCAAGTACACGCAGCAGAAGGGTTTCGCGCCGACGATGCCGGGCGTGACGCACGTGCCGTACCCGAATCCGTATCGTCCGCTGCTTGCGGGTGCGGACCAGGGCAAGGCCGTCCTCGACTACATCCGGATGCTGTTCGAGCGCAACGTGCCGCCGAGCGAAGTTGCCGCGATCCTGGTCGAGCCGATCCAGGGGGAGGGCGGCTATCTCGTGCCCCCCGATGGTTTCCTCGCGGGGCTGCGGGCTCTCTGCGACGAGCACGGCATCCTGCTGATCTGCGACGAAGTGCAGTCGGGCATTGGCCGCACCGGCCGCATGTTCGCGGTGGAGCACTGGGACGTCCGGCCCGACGTGGTGACCAGCGCGAAGGGCCTGGGTTCGGGACTGCCGATCGGCGCCGTGATCGCGAAGCGATCGATCATGGAGCATTGGAAGCGCGGTGCACACGGCAATACCTACGGCGGTAATCCGGTCACTTGTGCGGCGGCGATTGCCACGATCGACCTTGTGAAGCAGGAATTCATGGGCAATGCCGCGCGTGCGGGGCAGCACTTCATGAACCGCCTGCGCGAGATGGCGCGGGATTATCCATGTATCGGCGAGGTCCGCGGCAAGGGACTGATGATCGGCATGGAACTGATCGACACGGACGCGGAGCGGACGCCGGCACGAGCGCTGTGCGACCGACTCGTGACGCGCGCGTATCACAACGGCCTGATCCTGCTGTCGTGCGGCGTCAGCACCGTGCGGTTCATGCCGCCGCTCTCGGTAAGCGAAGCCGAGATTGACGAGGCCGTGCAATTGCTGCGTGGGAGCCTCGACGAGGCGCTGCGCGGGTGAGCGTGCGGGAATCTTGTCGCTACGTTGCGACTGCGACCGTGGCTGCGCTGGCTGCCGCTGGAAAATGACGACGGAGGCGGCGGCATGAACGATGCGGGTGCGGATGCGAAGGCGGGCGCGGGTCCTGGCAGGGAGCTCGGATTCTGGATGTGCACTGCCCTGGTCGTCGGCAACACGATTGGCATGGGCATCTTCCTGTTGCCTGCGTCGCTTGCGCCGTACGGCTTCAACGCGCTGATCGGCTGGGGTATCACCGTGGCGGGCATGACCGTGCTGGCGCGCGTGTTCGCGCGGTTGGCGCGCACGTTTCCGCATGCGGACGGTCCGTATGCCTACCTGCGCTCCACGCTGGGCGAGTGGCCGGCGTTCATTGCGCTCTGGTGCTACTGGATCTCCTGCTGGATCACGAACTCGGCGCTGGCGGTCGGAGTGGTCGGCTACTTCGGAACCGCCGTGCCCTGGCTGGCCGGTGTTCCGCCGCTCGCCATTGCGATGACGCTGCTCTGGCTCTTCATCGGCCTGAACCTGTTGGGCGCGCGCACCGGGGGCAGGGTGCAGGTCGTCACGACCGTGCTGAAGCTGCTGCCGATGGCGGTCGTGATCGGCCTCGGTCTCTGGCTGCTGCTCGCCGAACCCGCGGCCTACGCCAGGAATCCGCCGTCGACGGCGCTCGAGTTCAGCTCGATGCTGGCAGCTTCGACGATCGCGTTGTACGCGATGCTGGGCGTCGAGTCCGCGGCCGTGCCAGCGGGACGAGTGCGTGATGCCGCGCGCACGATCCCACGTGCGACGATGGCCGGCACGCTGCTGACGGCGGCCGTCTATGTGGCCGTCTCGGCAATCGCGATCAGCCTGATCCCGCAGCAGGAGCTCGCCGCGTCCGAGGCGCCATTCGCGGATCTGCTCGAGCGTTTCGTCGGGTTCGGCAGTGGCCGCTGGCTGTCCGTGTTCGTGGTCATCAGCGGCCTCGGCGCGCTGAACGGCTGGACGCTGCTCACCGGCGAGCTCACGCGCACGATGGCGAGTCACGACATGCTGCCGCGGTCGCTCGCGAAGGTGAACCGCTTCGGTGCTCCCGCAGCCGGCCTCGTGGCCACTGGCCTTTTCGCAAGTGCGATGGTGCTGATGAATTACAGCAAGTCGCTGGTCGAGGGGTTCACGTTCCTGACGCTGGTGGTCACCGCGGCAAACCTGCCGATGTACCTGTGCTGTGCGCTCGCGCTGGTGGTGCTGTGGAAACGCGGGGAGCGCCCGGCTTCGAGCGACCTGCTGGTGCTTGGTCTGCTGGGAAGCGCGTACACGGTCTTTGCGTTGTTCGGGATGGGGCGTGAGCCGTTTCTATGGGGACTTGCGCTCGCCGCCGTCGGCATTCCGCTTTTTGAGTGGCTTCGTCGGCGCCGTGGTCCCGTGTCCTCGGCCCGCGGGACGCCGTAGATCCTCCATGGAGGCTCCGACCGTGCGGAGGCGAGTCAGCGGCCCGACGTGAGCTCAAGCACGCGCCGCGCAGCATTGCGCCCCGCGACGCCACTGATGCCGCCACCCCCATGCACGCCACTGCCGCAGAGATACAGCCCATCGATCGGCGTGCGGTGATCCGACCAGGCCGGAATCGGCCGCATGAAGAGCAGCTGGTCGAGGATCAACTGGCCGTGGTTCATGTCACCCTCGGTCAGGCCCCACGTGCGCTCGAGGTCGAGCGGCGTGATCGACCGGATGTCCCGGATGCGATCGCGCAACCCGGGAAAACGCGTGGTCACCGCATCCACGGCCAGTCGTTCGACCGTCGCGCGCGAGCTTTCCCAGTCCCCGTTCCGAAGCGAGTAGGGCGCGAACTGGAAATGAATCGAGACCGCCGGGCCACGGCTCGTGACCTCGATGTACGGCTGCTGCGAGATTTCGCCGTACTTGGCGGCATCAAAGGCGCGCTCCAGGTACTTCAGAGTCGGCGCGACGACCACGGTTCCCTCCGGGATGCCGTGACCACCGTCCGCGAGAACGTGCACTTTCGCGACCGAGCCGCGCATCCGGATCGACTGCGCCTGCCACACGAACTCCGGGGGAAGCTCTGGCGCGCCGACCAGGCCAAGCAACGTGTGGCGTGGGTCCGCGTCCGAAACAACCGTCGCCGCGTCGATCTGCTCACCATTCGTGAGCTGCACGCCGCGCACCTGCAGGCGGTCGACTAGGATCCGTGCGACCGGCGCGTCAACGCGAAGCTCGACGCCGCTCGAGCGTGCAGACGCAACCAGCGATTCGCCGACGAGCCGCGACCCGCCTGCGACGGTCGGATGGGCAGGCCCGCCGCGATTCAGCCAGTTGTGGAGCAGCGTGTACCCGGTGCCAGCCGACATCGATCCGAGCGTGGAGCCGTGGATCGCGAGCGCGCCCAGTGCGGCCTGCAGCGGTTCCGACTCGAACCACTCCTCGGTGAACTCGACCGCGGACATCGACAGGCTGCGCATGAAGCGGAACATGTCGGTGCGCCCGAGCTTGCGCAGCTTCCACGCGAGCGATGCAAGCGGCCGCCCTTGCTGCATCACATCTTCGTTCGCGAGGCGCGGCATCGGCGTCGCCTGCATCACGTCGAGAAAGGCCGCGGCCGTGTTCATGTAGCGAACGAACTCGGGCCAGCGCGCGGCGTCGCGCTCCGAGTGCGGACGAATCGATGCGACGCTGGCTGAGCCGTCGGCGACCGACAGGTTGAGTTGCCCGCCGTCCGGCAGCGCAGACACATACGCGGGGGCCAGGCTTCGGTCGGCCGACGCGAGGCCGTGGCGCGCGAGGTCGAGGTCGCGCGCGATGTCCGCGCGCAGCCTTGCACCGGGGTGCAGCGGCTCGACGTCGAAGCCACTGCCGTAGCTGAGTGGCGCGAGCTGGCCACCGGCCGTGTCGCGGCGCTCCAGTACCAGCACCTTGCGGCCCGCCTTGGCAAGGTATGCAGCCGCGACCAGTCCGTTGTGACCAGCGCCGATGACGATGATGTCGGGATTCGTCATGGCCGCGGCCTACCGCCAGTCCTTCAGCACTTCGGTGGCCGCGAGCTTGCCGGCGGCGCCCATCACGCCACCGCCGGGATGCGCTCCCGAAGCACCGAAGTAATAGCCGGGCAGCGGCGTGCGGAAATCCGCCCACTGCGGCGACGGGCGCAGGAAGAAGAGCTGGTGAAGCAGCAGTTCTCCGTGAAAGATGTTGCCGCCGGTGATGCCGGCGATGCGCTCGATGTCCTTCGGCGTGATCACCTGCTTGCCGACGATCGCACGGCGGATGTTGGGCGCGTAGCGCTCCAGCGTCGAGATTACGGTCTCGCCGAACGCGTCGCGCTTGGCATCGTCCCAGCCACCCTCGATTTCGTACGGTGCGTACTGCACGAAGCATGACATCACGTGATGACCCGGCGGCGCCATGTCGCGGTCGATCATCGACGGGATGATCGCGTCGATGTAGGGCCGGCTCGAGAACTGGCCGTACTTTGCCTCGTCGTACGCACGCTCGATGTAGTCCACGCTCGGGCTGATCGAGATCGCGCCCCGATGCAGCGGGCCCTCGCCGGGAAGGCATGTGAACTGCGGCAGCTCGGACAGCGCGATGTTGACCTTGCCCGACGAGCCGCGGACGCGGAATGCGCGTATCGCGGTCGTGAACTCGTCCGGGAAGTGCTGCGGCGCGACGAATTGCAGGAATGTTCGCTTCGGGTCCGCCGCCGACAGCACGACGCGCGCACGAAGCTCGTCGCCGTTCTCGAGTGCCACGCCGCTCGCGCGCCCACCCTGCACGATGACCTTGGCGACCGGGGCACCAGTGCGGACTTCGACGCCGAGGGCCTGCGCGGAGCGCGCAATGGCCGCGCTCACGCCGCCCGTACCGTTCTTGGCGAAACCCCACGCACGGAACGCGCCGTCGATCTCACCCATGTAGTGGTGCAGCAGCACATAGGCCGTGCCCGGCGAGCGCGGCCCGAGGAACGTGCCGATGATGCCGCTCGCCGATTTCGTACCCTTGAGTGCGTCGAGCTCAAACCAATCGTCCAGCAGGTCGCCCGCCGACTGGGTCGTGAGCTTCGCGATCCGGTAGCGCTCCCGCTCGCTCAAGCTCGCGCCGTACCGGCCGAGCTTCAGCAACCCCATCATGTCGCGCCAGCCGAGCGACGAAGGGTCCGGTGGCACCAGGCCGATGATCGGCTTGATGGCCTTGGCCGCGCGCGCCATCACGCGTGAGTACTCGTCGGCCGCCTCGGCGTCCTTCGGTGAGTGCCGGTACAGCTCGCGGCGCGTGAGATCGTGGTCGTCCCAGGCAGCGAGGTAATCGCCGTTGTCGAATGGCGTGACCGTGCTCGGCAGCGGCAGGATTTTCAGCCCGTGTCTGGGCAACTCCAGGTCACGGATGATCTCGGGTCGGAGCAGGCTCACCACGTACGAGAACTCTGTGAAGCGGTAGCCTGGGAAGATCTCCTCGGTAACGCTCGCGCCGCCGACGATGTCGCGTCGCTCGAGCACGACGACCTTTTTGCCGGCGCGCGACAGGTACGCCGCGGCGATCAGGCCGTTGTGGCCCGCGCCGATGACGATCGCGTCGTATTGGCCAGCGGTCACTTCTTCTTCCACTCGGGTTCGTAGAAGGGCAGGGTCACGACCCTGGCTGGCGTTTGGCGGCGGTGATGCTCGACGGTGATTTCGATGTCGACCCGCGTGCCTGGCTCGTAGTGCGGACGCTGCAGGTGTACGAGCGCGATGTACTTTTTCAGCACGGGCGACCACGTGCTCGTCGATGCATAGCCGACCTGGCGACCGTCCTTCATCACGGGCAGGCTGCCACGCACTGCCATCGACGGGATCTGCGGAGGCAGGCCGACTTCGGCATAGAGCTTTTCCAGCCCTTCCCAGTCGACCTCGAGGCCGACCAGCTTCCATGCCGAGCCCTCGCGATGCTCCCGCTCGAGCGCGCGGCGCCCGACGAAATAGCCGGGCTTGTCGAGGTTCACGGTCCAGCCGAGGCCCATTTCATACGGCGACGACTTCTGGCCGGCGATCCACGCGTGGTTGGCGGCCGTGTAGTCGACGTCGATCATGAACAGTCCCGCCTCGACGCGTGCCATGTCCATCGCAAGGATGCCGCAGGGTACGGCGCCGTAGTCGGCGCCCGCGGCCAGCAGTGCGTCCCAGACGGGCAGGGCGTCGGCAGCGTCGAGCCAGATCTCGTAGCCCAGGTCGCCGGTGTAACCCGTGCGCGAGATCGTCACGGCCCGGTCCGCGAGACGGTTCGGGGCCATGCGGAAGAATTTCAGCGTGTCGAGAGAATCGGCGCAGCATCGGTTCAGGATCGCGCGCGATTTTGGCCCCTGCAGGCTCAGCGCGGCGACGCGGTCGGTCACCTCGGTGACGGTGACGTCCATGCCAACCGCGTTCATCGCCAGCCAGCGCAGCGAGGGCTCCGCTGACGTCAGTCGGAAGCTCCGCTCGCCGAGGCGCGTGATCGTGCCGTCGTCGAGCAGCTTGCCCTCGTCGTCGCACCAGCCGGTGTAGAACACCTGCCCGACGGTCATCTTCGCGACGTTGCGCGGCGTGATCTTGTCGAGCAGTCGTGCGGCGTCCGGGCCCTCGACCAGGTACTTCATCAGCGGCGAAATGTCGATCAGTGCCGCCGCGTCGCGGATGGCCCAGTACTCGCGCTCGATCCCGAGGTCGTACGAGCCCACGGTGATGTAGCCGGCCCAGCGGCGCCAGTTCTGCGGCAGGCACAGCGCGGCGACCCGTTCGTGGAACGGCGTGCGCTTCAGGCGATACAGGTCGTATGCGGCGCTGGTCACGATCCGAGACCGGCGACGAGATCCGCATGCAGCAGCCGGTGGAACAGCTGCTCTCCGGCTTCGCGGCGCACAGAGAGGCGGCCAACGTCATAGGCGCGCGAGCGTAGCCCACGCTGCACGGACCGGCAGATGCCTTCGTCCTCGTCCTGTACGCGATTGGCGATGTCGATCGACGCGCGGTTGAACTGGCGGGCGTCCTCCGACACGTCGGCGAACCAGAAGTCGAAGATCACCTCGGTCTGGTGCACGCCGCGCGGGTAGACGAGGTTCGTGTCCATCACGCCCTCGTACCAGTTGAACATGAAGTTCGGGTGGAACCAGTAGTACATCGCGCGGTCGCCCTTGCGCACCGCGCCGGTGGCCTGTTCCGCGCCGCGCGTCACCATCGGGCTCGATTGCAGGCAGTGGCGCCGGCCGTTCTCGATCGTGTACTTGTTGTAGTCGAGCACGCTGCCGAGACCCTTGTGCAGGTAGGGCACGTGATAGCCGCCGTCGAGGTAGTTGTCGACGAACACCTTCCAGTTGCAGTCGAAGACGTAGTGCTTGCGGTCGAACCAGTGCAGGCGGCCGAGGTCCAGGCCCCGCACCTGCTCGATGACCTCTGGACCCAGGTACTCCTCGAGCGAGGGCCCGTCCGGTGCGATGCGGACGAAGACCCAGTTTTCCCACACCGTCGTCGAGACCGGCACGAGCCCGTTCGATGCCGGGTCGAAGTTGCGGACGTTCTCGAAGGCCGGCGCCGCCTTAAGCGACCCTTCGAGCGTGTATGTCCAGCCGTGGTACGGGCAAGCGAGGCGTTTCACGCATCCCGCCGGCTCCGTCATGACGGCCGCGGCGTGGTGACGGCAGACATTGAAGAATCCGCGCAGCACGCGGTCGCTGCCGCGGACGATTAGCAGCGGCTCGCCGGCAAGTTCGAGCGTGACGTACTGGCCCGGATCGCGCACCTGGTCCACCCGGCAGGCGTATTGCCACGTCCTTGGCGAACGTGGTCTGCAGCTCGAGCTCGAGCATGCGCGGATCGACGTACCACGCGACGGCGGTGTGCTCGCTTCCTCGAGCGGCCGCGCGGGATCGTATCGAGACAGCAGGCTGGCGACGGATTCGGACATTGGTGCGCTCGTTCGTTGTTCAGAACTCCTGGCGGAAGATCAGGCCGAACGTCCGCGGCTGGTTGGTTCCGGTGTACGTCGTGTAGGGGTGACCGACCTCGAAACCGCAGACCTGGGTCGCGCACTCCTGGTACTTGTACAGGTCCGCCCGCTCGTCGAACGCGTTGTTGATGAACAGGGTCAGCGAGTAGGGCCCGCGCTTCATCTCGCCCGAGAAGTCCGCGGTGCCGAACGCACGCCTGCTTGCCCGAGTACTGCCGGTTGGAGGGCAGCAGCTCGGCTTCAACGTCGTTCTGGTAGACGTAGGAACCCTGGACGGTCGTGTCGAACTCTCCCAGGTTGAACGTGTACCGCGCGATCACGTTGCCCTTGAACGTGGGCGTGACGGGCAGGCGCGTGCCGTCCGGGGCGAGGTTCGCCTCGGAGCACGGATCCTCGTCGATTGCCTGGCAGAAATCCTGGGTGAGCTTCGGATCGAGCCAGGTTGCGCCCGCCGTGAGCAGCAGTCCGGGCATCGCGGCCCAGTCCACGTAGGTTTCCACGCCGTCGATCTGCGCCTTTCCTGCGTTGCGGACGTTGGTGAGCCCGTTCTCGCCGAGGTACGAGTACTGGAAGTCATTCCACTCCTCGATGAAGAACGCGCCGTTGAACCTCACGGTGCCGCCCGCCCAGGTCGTCTTCCAGCCGGCCTCGTAGTTCGTCAGGTAATCGGCCTTGTACGGGGGGAATGTGCCGCGCCGGTTGACGCCACCGGGGCGGAAGCCCTCGGAGTACGTCGCGTAGATCATCTTGTCCTCGTCGAACTTGTAGGCGAGGTTCACCTTCGGCGTATTGCCGCTCTCGTCCGTGCTCTTGTTGAGGTTGATGCACGGAGCCTTGTAATAATTCTGGTCGTTGAAGCACTGCGACTCGCCGGTCTTCGAGCTGAAGTTGCCGCTGAAGCCGAAGAAGCCCTTCAGGTCGTTGTTCGTGTGGAACAGCCGGATGCCGAGCGTGGCCGTGAGCTTCTCGGTGATGTCGTAGTACATCTCGCCGAAGAACGCGTAGCTCTGGTCGGTGCGCGTCTGGTCGGTGAGCCAGATCGTGTCGGGATTGCCCGGCACCGCGAGCTCGTCCGAGAACTCGTTGATCCGGTAGTCCTGCGTGATGCGGTGCTCCGCCTGCTGGAAGAAGAGCCCGGTGACGAACCGGAACCGCTGGTCGCGCGGCGAGCTCAGGCGCAGCTCGTTGCTCCACATCGTGTAGCCGTCCTTGGCGATGATGTACTGCTGCGGATTGATCAGCGCACCGTCGTTGTTGTAGATGTACGCACCGGAGCCATACAGCACGTCGTACCAGTAGGCGTAATCCGAGTAGTCGGATCGCGAGTCGACGGTGCGATCGAGATAGGCGCCGGCGTAGACGACGTCGAAGTTGCCGATCTTGCCCTCGACCGTGAGCGCCGCCTGGACCCACTGGTCGTCGGACCACTCCGGGAAGAAGTGGGACACCTGCAGGTCGCCGACGTTCTTGTCGTACGCGAAGATGCCGTTGGCCTTCTGCACCTGGCCCATCACCGCGGGCGTGATCGCCCATGTTTCGTTGAGATCGATCCGCAGCGCCGCGCGCCCGCCGTAGGTATCGACGTCGTTGTAGTTCTTCTCGACCCGGTTCGTGTTCGTCACCGTGATGCCCGACGACGGGAACGTCATCGACCCTTCGACGTTGTCGATGTAGCCGGGCGTATGCTCGTACCAGCCGACGAGTCGGATCGCGGCATTGTCCGTGATCGGAATGTTGGCGTAGCCCTCGGCCGTGTAGCCCGCGTCGCCGCTCTCGACGAAGCTGCCCTGCAGGTCGTAGCTCGCACTGAACGCGGACGCATCGGGCCGATTCGTGATCGTGCGGATCGTGCCCGCCTGGGAACTCGCGCCGTACAGCGTGCCCTGTGGTCCCGCCAGCATCTCGACGCGCTCGATGTCGTAGAGGTGGATGTCGAGCGAGCCCTGGATCGTGGTGATCGGCTGCTCGTCGAGGTACATGCCGACGCTCGGCATCGGGCCGGAGTGGTTGCCGTTGTCGCCGCTGGCGACGCCGCGCATGAAGACGCGCGTGAATCCCGGGCCGGCCGTCTGGAACGACACGCTCGGCATGTACTTGGCGTAGTCGACGAAGTTGTTGATCCGCAACTCCTCGAGCTTGGTCGTACCGAAGGCCTGGATGCTCATCGGCACGGCCTGCAGGTCTTCCTGCTGCTTCTGTGCGGTGACGACCACCTCTTCGAGGACGGCGCTGTCCGCCTCCTGGCCGTACGCCGCCGGTATGCCGCCGAGCAGCATCGGCGCAAGCGGAAGGACACGCACCAGCTTGCGGGTACGGTCCTGGGCGAGCAGCCGCTGCAGCTTTCTTCGCTTGCTACGAGTCATCGGTCATCCCCCATTCTTTGGAAGCTCGAGATTGGCGACATTCTTGTCTGGCGCGACGTCTGAATTCAATCGCTCATTGCGGCCGCGTGGGCATCGAGCGCCGGTCCGACGTGCTGCTGCAGGCCGCCGAGCCATGGTTCGTAGTGGGTCCATTGCTCGAGCGCGTCGCGGTAGATCGGGCGGCGGACCTGTTCCGAGCTGGCCGTTCGCACGGCACGCTCGTTCTCGTAGAAGCGCAGGCACCCTTCCTCGAAGGGCAGGCCGCAGTAGTCGAGCACCCGCCGGACCTCACGCTCGGTGTCGTCGACCATGCGCTCGTAGACGACGCGATGGACGCGGCCGGGCAGCACCTGGTCAAAGTGGGCCATCAGTTCCACGTAGTCACGGTAATAGCGGCCGAGGTCCTCGAGACTGTAGGAAAAGCGCTGTCCGCGCGCGAAATGCTGCTTGAACACCGAGAAACAGCAGCTCATCGGGTGGCGCCGCGCGTCGATGATCTTCGCGTTCGGCAGGATCAGCTGGATCAGGCCGACGTGTTCCCAGTTGTTCGGCATCTTGTCGATGAAGAACGGGGCGCCGGTCCGGCGCTGGATCCGCGTCTGCTCGAGGTACCGCTCCCCGAGCTCGCGTAACTCGTCCGGACCGAGTCTCGCGAGGACCTCCGGGTAGGCCGGGGCGTCGCCCTTGCGCTTCCGGCCGCTCAGGCCGCGCGCGATCGTGCCGATGTCGGGCAGTTCCATCGTGCCTTCGACGGCCGAGTGACTCGACAGGATCTGCTCGAGCAGAGTCGAGCCCGAGCGGGGCAGTCCCACGACGAAGATCGGGTCGGGTGCCTGCGAACCCTGGCCCGCTCGCTCCGCGAAGAAGGACGCCGTGAGCAGTTGCTTCGAGCGCCGGACCCGGTCGGAGAGTTCGTCGGCGTCGTAATCGACCACGGACCGGCGCAGCCGATTGCCTTCCGCATAGTGCTCGAACGAGCGGACGTAATCGGCCGAATCCTCGAAGGCCTTGCCGAGTGCAAAATGAAAATGCAGCCGGTCGTCGGTCGTCAGGTCCGTCCTCCCGAGTTGCCCGAGCATCGATTCGACGTCTTCCGGCGTGAAGCGGAACGTTTTCAGGTTCGCGAGACTCCAGTACGCCTCACCGAAGCCCGGCGTCAGCGCAACGGTTCGCCGGTACGCCGCGATGGCTTCGGACGTCTTTCCGCCTGTCTTCAGCGCGTGCCCGTAGCTGTGCCACAGCTTCGGCTGCTGCGGGTAGTCCTTGAGCACCTGGGCGTAGATTTCAGTGGACTGCTGGAGGTCGCCCAGGCGCGCCAGGATCGCGGCCTTGAGGTTCCGCGCGCCGACGTTGACCGGGTCCACGGTGAGGATCGCCTCGACCTGCTGCAGCGCCTCGGCCGGGCGATTCTGCCGGTGCAGCACGACGGCCAGGTTGTGGCGGGCCGCGTCGAAGCGGGGTGCGAGCTCGAGGCAGCGCAGCAGCAGCGTCTCCGAATCGCGGAAGCGACCGAGCCGGGCCGCGACTTCGGCCAGCATACGGATCGCAGGCACGTCGGTTGGATGCTTCTTCAAGTGCTCGCGCAGCAGTTGCTCGGCGACGGCGATCCTTCCGTCGCAGAGTGCCGCGGCCGGCTCGAGCAGTCGCGGGTCGCGCGTGGCGGCGCGGATCTGCTGTGCGTACGCCTCGTCCGCGCCTGCAGCGTCTCCCTCCGCTACGAGGTGATCCGCGAGCGCCCGCCAGGCGTCGCTCATCGCGGGTTGCAATGCCACGGCCTGGCGCAGCTCGGCGATCGCATCGCAGGTACGTCCGCACGCGCCCAGCGCCAGCCCCAACTCGTAGCGGGCGGACACCCAGTCCGGATAGCGACGCGCGAGCGGCCCAAGGATGCCGAGTGCGGTTTCGAGATCGCCGAGTGCACGGCAGGAAGCGCCCAGCACGATCGTGGCCACGGGCTGGTCCGGGACGACCTTGAGGATTTCGCGCGCCTGCTCAGCGGCCAGTGCGGGATCGGTGTCGAGCAGCTTCGCAGCGTGGGCGAGTGCGACCTGCAGCGTTCCGACCGGCTCCGGTGCGCCGCCCATTCTTTCGCCTCGACTTTGACAGTGCTCCGGGGGAATGAAAGACTGACTAGATCCCGTTGTCAAATGTCGCTGGCGCCCCGACGCGGCGCCCGGGGAGACGCGTTGCACTGTCGAGTGCCTGGCCTGATCGACATGCACGGGCACCTTACGATGCGCCGGTCGGAGGTGCGGGCATGACGTAGAATTCGCCGACATGCCCGTCATCGAGTCCCCGCTGTCCGCCTGCCTGGTCGTGTTTGCGTTGTGGCTGGTTATCGGCTTGTGTGGCGTGGCGCGCCCGGACAACCTGAGGCTGGTCGCCCGTGTTCTATTCCCCCTCAGTGCGGTTTGTGGAGCCGCGATCGCGGTGATCGCGGTGGTGAGCATCGCCTCACCAGCCGAGAGTCTTACCCTGGTAATCGGACTCCCGGACCTGCCAATTCACGCCCGTCTTGACGCGTTGTCCGGCGCTTTCCTGTTTCTGCTCGGAGTTGCTACGGCCGGCATTTCCGTCTTTGCCGCCGGCTATTTCCGCAAGGGCGAGGGCACCGCGCCCGGCCTGCTGTGCCTGCAGTACCACCTGTTCCTGGCGGCGATGGGCTTCGTGCTCGTCGCGGACGACGCCTACGGGTTCATGGTTGCATGGGAAACAATGGCGTTGTCCTCGTATTTCCTGGTAACGGCCCAGCATGGCCTGCCAGAGATCCGGCGCGCCGGCTACCTTTACGTTCTCATTGCACATGTCGGCGCGCTCGCGATCCTGCTTTGCTTTGGCGTGATGCAGGGCGGCAGCTGGCAGTTCACGTTCGACGCCATGCGTTCGGCGCAACTTGATCCCCAGTGGGCCACAGCGGCATTCGGGCTCGCGCTGGTCGGGTTCGGCGCGAAGGCGGGTCTGCTGCCGCTGCATGTCTGGCTTCCGGAGGCGCACCCAGCCGCCCCGTCACCCGTGTCCGCACTGATGAGCGGCGTCATGCTGAAGACAGCGGTCTACGGCGTGCTGCGGGTGACGTTCGACCTGCTCGGAGACCCGATCTGGTGGTGGGGCCTGATCCCTGTCGCGCTGGGGCTTGCGACCGCGCTGTTCGGCGTGGTGTTCGCGGCGGCACAGACGGACATGAAGCGGTTGCTCGCCTATTCGTCGATCGAAAACATCGGGGTGCTGTTCACCGGGATCGGTCTCGCGATCGTATTCCACGGCGCAGGCATGCGGCCGCTGGCGGCACTGGCCCTGACGGCAGTGCTCTATCACGCGCTCAACCATGCTTTCATGAAGAGCCTGCTGTTCCTCGGCACGGGCGCAGTGCTGCATGCGACCGGCGAGCGCAATCTTGGAAGGCTCGGCGGGCTGATCCACCGCATGCCGTGGGTTGCGTGGCTCACGCTCGTGGGCGTGCTCGCAATCGCCGGACTGCCGCCGCTGAACGGGTTCGTTTCGGAGTGGCTGCTGCTGCAGTCGTTCCTGTTTGCCCACGAAGTGCCGCACCCGTTCGTGAACATGCTGCTGCCACTCGGCGCTTCGATCGTCGCACTTGCGGCTGCGCTGGCAGCGTACGTGATGGTGAAATTCTACGGCGTCGTCTTCCTGGGCCAGCCCCGCGAGCCGTCGCTGGCCAATGCCCACGATGCCGGCCGGCTCGAAAAGGCAGGGCTCGCGTGGCTCGCTGCAGGTTGCGTGCTGCTTGGACTGATGCCCGCCCAGGTCGTACGTGGGCTCGGCTACGTTACGTACCAACTCACCGGGTACGCGGTACCGACTTCGCAGGGGTGGCCATGGCTGCTCGCGCCGTTGCCTGACCGCGAGGTGTCCTACGCTCCGCTGGTGCTGCTGCTGGTAATCGCTGCTGTCGTGGCCATCACGTTCCTGACCGTCCGATTGATGTACCGAAGGGAGGTTCGCAGGGCGCCGCCCTGGGACTGCGGGTTCGTGCGAGTGGATGCCCGCATGCAGGACACGGCCGAGGGGTTCGGCCAGCCGATACGGCACATCTTCCAGTCGTTCTTCCACATGGAGCGTGAGCTGCCGTCACCGTTCGACGCCGCGCCGCGCTATCAGGTCACGGTCGGCGACCGGATCTGGCGCGCACTTTATGAACCACTGGGCGGAATCGTGCAGCGCCTGGCCGATTCCGTGGCCTGGCTGCAGCAGGGCAGGATCTCGACGTACCTGCTGTACAGCTTCGTCACGCTCGTACTGCTGCTGGCGGTGGTCCTGTGAACGCCACTGCATGGTTGACGCAGGTGCTGGAAGTGCTCGCCGCCCTGGCGGCCGCGCCGCTGTTCCTGGGCTGGGTCAACAAGTGCCGTGCCTGGCTGCAGAACCGGCGCGCGCCGAGCCTGCTGCTGCCTTACCACGGCATTCGCAAGCTCTTCCACAAGGACGCCGTGATCGCCGAGACCGCGTCGCCACTGTTCCGTGCGGCGCCCTACATCGTGTTCGGGGCAATGGTCGCGGCAGCCGCCATCATCCCGTCGATGGGTACGCGTCTGCCTTTCTCCTCCGCTGCGGACGCAATTGCGCTTGTGGGGCTGCTGGCGATGGCCAGGGTGTTTCTCGCGCTCGCTGCGATGGATATCGGCACTGCCTTCGGCAGCATCGGCGCCCGTCGCGAGATGATGATCGGATTTCTCGCCGAGCCTGCGCTGCTGATGGTCATCTTCGTCGCCTCGCTGCTGTCGGCGACGACGGCGCTGCCGCTGATCGCTGAGAGGCTGGCGACGCAGACGCTGGGCCTGTATCCGAGCCTCGCGTTCACGGCCGTCGCCTTCACGATGGTATTGCTCGCGGAAAACGCGCGGATTCCGGTCGACAATCCTGCCACGCACCTCGAGCTCACGATGATCCACGAGGCCATGCTGCTCGAGTATTCGGCACGGCACCTCGCGCTGATGGAGTGGGCCGCCGCGCTCAAGCTGTTCAACTACGCGTGCATCGGTTTCGCGCTGTTCCTGCCGTGGGGCGCAGCGACCGGGGAGGCGGAGCCGTCCGCGCTGCTGGTCTCCGTTCCCGCGCTGGCCGTGAAGCTCGGCATCGCCGGGCTCTGGCTCGCGCTGATCGAGACCGCTCTCGGCAAAGCTGCGCGTCTTCCGCGCCCCCGAATTCCTGGCGACCGGCATTCCTGTTCGCCGTGCTCGGCCTGCTCGCGCACCTCTGCTGCTGGGAGCCTGACCCGATGGCCGACCTCGCCTTTCGATCTGCAATTCTGCTGAACGCGTGCGCCGCGCTGCTGCTGCTCGCTCTCGTTCTCCACTGCTCTCGCAGCGGCGGATCGTGACCCTCGTGAACCTGCTGGCGATGGCAGGGCGGGCTGCTGTTCATCGCCTACGCTGCTCCTCGCCTGGCGGGACTGGCCAAAGCCACCTGTACCTGTCGGCTGCGCTGACCCTGCTGCTGAAGGTCATCCTGCTGCTCCCTGGCTGCTGCACCGGATGATCCGGCGACTCGAGCGTGTACTGGGACACGGAGTCGCTGCGTCAACACCGCCAGCACGATGCTGGCCGGCGGTCGTCACCGTGGTCTTCGCGTTCTGGTCTCGCGCAACCGATCGCCGCAGCTGGCAGCACGGCCATCCGCGCACCCATCGGCATCGCGCTGGCGGTGATCCTGCTCGGTTCATCACGATGATCACGCGCCGCAGGCGATGTCGCAGGTCGTGGGCTTCCTGTCGATGGAGAACGGCCTTTTCTTCGGTGCCGATGAGCGCCACCTACGGCATGCCGATGATCGTGGAACTCGGCGTCGCGCTCGACGTGCTCGTCGCCATGCTGGTGCTTGGCGTGTTCTTCTTCCAGATCCGCGAGCAGTTCGACAGCCTCGACCTGCACCACCTCGAGCCTCGCTGCGGGAGGACCAGTAGGTGGAATTCGCGGTCCTGCTGCTCACGCCGCTGACGGGGGCCCTCGGCTCGCGCTCTTCGGGGGCCCGCCGCTGGGCGGCGGAAGCCAACGTCGGGTTCAGCTTCGCAACGTTCCTGGCCGCCTGCGTCCTTACGGCCCGCGTCCTGCGCGAGGGCAACCTGGTCGCCGCCGGCGAGCAGTTCTTCGTCGATCCCTTCAACGTGTTCCTCGTCGTGCTGACGGCGTTCGTTGGACTCACGACCGCGATCTTCTCCCGTCCGTACATGCGCATCGAGGTGGAGCACGGCCGCATCGGCAGGCGACGATTGCGGCTGTACCACAGCATGTACCAGCTCTTCATGGCGACGATGCTGGTTGCACTCACGACCAACAACCTGGGTCTGCTGTGGGTCGCGATGGAGGCGGCGACGCTGTCCACCGTGCTGCCGGCGACGTTGTACCGGGCTCCGGCAAGCCTCGAGGCCGGCTGGAAGTACTTCATCCTGTGCGGCGTCGGAATTGCACAGGCGCTCTTCGGGACGATCCTGCTCTACTTCGCGGCCGAGCGAGTGCTGGGTGCGCATGGCGTGGACGCGCTGCTTTGGACTCATCTCGCGGCTGTGAAGACCGAGCTGGAGCCGCGCGTCCTGAGCCTGGCCTTCGTATTCCTGCTCGTCGGCTATGGGACCAAAGTGGGTCTTGCGCCGCTTCACAACTGGCTGCCGGACGCGCATGCGGAGGGCCCGACACCGGTCTCCGCGGTGCTTTCCGGACTGCTGCTGAACGTCGCGATCTACGCCGTCATGCGCTGCAAGGTGCTGGTCGAAGGGATCGCTGCAGAGTGGATCGCTGCCCTCGAACATGCTGATG
>CAVOKQ010000006.1:0-18099 GCA_963696545.1 uncultured Gammaproteobacteria bacterium | reverse complement strand
CATCCACATCCTGCCCAACGGCAACCTGCTCATGCTGGCGGTGGAGAAGCGGACTTACGCTGAGGCCATTGCTGGTTTTTTTGACCGAGCCAGTCGGCAGGGCTACATGGTGCCCGACACCGTGGTCCGAGATCCAGCCGACGCGGCACCGAAGGGCGGCACGGTGGTGTGGGGACGTGGCGCCTGTGGGATCACCTGATCCAGGACTACGATGCGAGCAAGGCGAACCATGGAAACGTGGCGGCCAACCCTCAGTTGATCGACGCCGACTGACCGAGAGCCGGATTCCGGCGTTCTGAACCACATGAACTCGATTGACTACAACGCGGCGCTGGATCAGATCATGCTCAGCGTGCGCGGCAACAGCGAGGTGTGGATCATTCACCACAGCACCAGACGGCCGAAGCCCCGGGCACAGCGGGGAAAGCGCGGCAAGGGCGGCGACCTGCTCTCACCGTGGGGCAACCCGAAGGCGTATGGTGCGGGCACGCAGAGCGACGGGGCTTTGCTTGCCCACCAGACGCCTTCGGATTGCCCCAGCGGTAAAGGATGTCGCCGCCCTTGTTGTAACGGCCGCCGGCATGGGTGGCGGCCTGGGCGGTGGTGAGCTGGTGATCGATGACAAACAGCTCGCTGTTGCCGCGGATGCTGAGGATGACCTGGTCGAGCTGGGCGTTGTGATCAATGCCGTTCACGTGGTTCCAGAACTGCGGAATCCTCATGCCGGTGCCGTTGACGTCAATGAATTCGGGTTGGTCCGCCACGACGCCGTAGTTGTTCCTGGCGGGATCGTAGTCCTGGATCATGTGATCCCAGAGGGCCATTCCCAAACAACGGCGCCGCCATAGGGCCGAGTGGGGGTCACCTCGACAAGGAATCGGGCAGCATGTAGCCCTGAGTGAAGATGCTGGCATCCAGCAGGTTCGTGTCGAAGCCGGCCGCGATGACTTCGGCGAGCGTCTTCTTCTCGGCCACAGAGCAGGTTGCCGTTAGGCAGGATGTGGATGTCGCGACGTCGCACATAAGGCCCGCGACGCCGCGCTCGCATGACAGGTCTGGTCATTTTCACTCCGCGTCGCGCTCGTAGCCTTGAAACTGACCGAGCGGCAGCCTTGCCGGATCCTCGAACAAACCCTTACCTGGCACGAAGTTCACTTCCAACCGGATGCCCTCCGGATCCTCGAACAGCAGCGAGTAGCAGCCCGGCGCCCACGGCCCGTGCTCCGGTGCGTGCACGACACGAACCCCCTCACGGAGCAGGAACCGGTGGAACTCATCGATGTCCTCGCGCGAACGCGCCCGGAAGCACAGATGGTGCAGACCGATGCGGCGCTGATCGAACCCGATCTCACGATTTTCCCTGGATGACTGGGTGATCATGACCGCGGTCTTGCCGCCAACCATGTACAGCCCGCCCGGAAATCGCATTGCTGGACGCAGGCCAAGGTACCCCGAGCACCTTCTCGTAGAACTCCACGGCGCGCTCCAGGTCGTTGACCGTGAGCTGCACGTGCGCCATCCCCGCGATTTCCATGACTACACACTCACCCGCTCCTTCTGTCCGTCACGCTCCGAATACCGCATCCGCAGAATCTCACCGCATGAACCTGGCTGCAGGTCTCCACATTGCCGCGCGAAATGCCGCGAGACGCCCCGCGCCACACGCGATTATCAATGAGCTTCGCAGCGAATCACGTCCGGGCTCACTCGTTGCGCTTTTTCGACTCCAGGTCTTCTATGCGGCTGAGCGCCGCCTTGAACATCCCGGTGGCCTCGGTGCTCGAGAGGCCGCGGGCCGCCGCTTCGCGCACCGCCTTGAGCAGTGCCGCCTCGAAGCGGATCTGTGTCGCGTCCCCGACACTTGTCTCACGCCCCTGCCTCGAAATGCAGAGCGTGCCGTCCGCACGTTCCTCGAGACAGCCCTCTGCGAGCAGCCGCGCATACGCCTTCTCGACGTCCGACCGATCGATCACCAGGTCCGCACCGACGCGATCTGCGGTCGGCAGTATCGCGCCCGCCGGCAGCTGACCCGCGTCCACGTCCTTGCGGATCACCTGATAGAGCCGCTCCGCCAGCAATGGCGCCGCCTGGCCCTGCATCGCCCTGCGCCAGCGCCCCGTCCGTGTTGCCCAGTAATCGCCCATGCACTTGCCTCCCTGAACGCCTCGTAACCCATCGCCGCCGGCCAGTCTGCCCGAGCACGACTCGCGCGCTCACACCCGCACTCTCTCAGTCTTCCCCGCTCTGCCCGAATACCTCACCCGCGCATCGAACGTCTCGATCTCCACGCCCGCACTCTTGCCGCCGTACACCGTCTCCTTGAGCCTGGCGAGTTCCGCCTCACGCTCCGCCGCCGCGAGATCCCGGTACCACACACGCTTCTCCGCGTCCCAGCGATAGCCACGCGCCTTCAGCACGTCCTTGCTCTCGAACGGCGACCCGGTCGCCCAGACTCGCAGTGACGGCTCCCGCGCCGAGTCGAGCAGCACCTTGAGCGCGCTCACCCCGGTGGCGCCGAACGGCCGCCGCAACACCTCAAGCAGCGCGCGACAATCGATCTCCGCACGATGCGCATCGAAGAAGAACCCGCAGCGGTAAGCCAGGTACTCGAGCTTGGCGCTGCCGATGCCAGCCTCGTCCCACGGCACCTCCCGAAACGAACAGGCCCACGGCAGCGAGGCCAACGCCGGCAGTCGCCGCTCTACGAAGGGCCGGTCGAATTCCGCGTTGTGCGCAATCACGAGACCCGCGCCGTCGAGCAACCGCTCGATCGCCGCCTCATCGAGCCGCTTTCCCGCCACCATCGCATCCGTGATGCCGTGCACCGCAGTCGACTCGGGCGGAATCGGCGCGCCCGGATCCTCGAGCCCGTCGTACACACCGCACACCCGCCCGACCTCGCCACTCGCACGCGAGTACTCGAACTTCACCAGCGCGAGCTCGATCACCTTGTCCCTGGCGTGATCCATCCCGGTCGTCTCGGTATCGAGCACCACTGCCTGCGACACGCCGGCACCAGTGAGTGCCGGCCACTCGCGCGCGACATCCAGCCGTCTCAGCACCCGGAAATCCGGATGCCCGTCGAGCTGCGTCGCCAGTGCTTCTGCGTCCTTCACGCCCACGCCTGCCAAACTACTCCTGGCGCTCCTCCGGCGCGAGCCGCTGCAAGCTGCGCTCCCGGTCCGGTCAGATCGCACTGCAAAGCGCGTGCCGCCGGTGCGCCTCCGCGACCCGCTCCTTGAGTGCTGCCGATTGCCGGATCAGTGGCCCGAACTTCGGATCCAGGCACGCCACCTGCTGTTCCACCGCAACCATGCTGGCGTAGACCCTTTCTCGCTCAGCACCGGACGCACCGTGGTTCATCTCCAGGTACTGCACCGCCTGCCGATGCAGCGCCGTGACGGCCGCCTGCGCCTTGCCCTTGGGGCTGCGCACGGACGCATAGATCGTCACCGCCAGGATCGTGACGATTACGACCAGCGACTGTACCGTGCTGATCTCGCCCACCTTTACCGGTGCTCCGCCGTTGATGAACGGCAGGTTGTTTCCGTGCAGCGCATGCAGGATCAGCTTCACGCCGATGAAGGCCAGTATCAACGCGAGGCCATAGCCCAGGTACAGCAGGCGCGCGAGCAATCCCTCGATCAGGAAGAACAGCTGCCGCAGGCCCAGCAGCGAGAACGCGGTCGCGGTGAACACGATGAACACGTTCTGCGTCAGGCCGAATATGGCCGGGATGGAATCTATCGCGAACATCAGGTCGGTGACACCGAGCGAGACGATCACGGGAAGCATCGGCGTGAGCGTGCGCTTGCCGTCGCGGATCGTGAACAGACGGTCGCGGTCGTAATAATCGGTGGTGCGGAACAACCGCCGGGCGAGGCGCACGACGAGATCGTCCTCCCTGTCTTCGTCGAGCACCTCGGGCTTGAGCAGGTGGCCGGCCGTCACCAGCAGCAGCAGACCGAACAGGTAGAACACCCAGGAAAAGGCGCTGATCAACGCCGCGCCCACCAGGATGAACGCGGTGCGCACGATCAGCGACACCACGATGCCGAACAGCAGCGCCTTCTGACGATCCGCCGGTGGCACCTTGAAACGGTTCAGGATGAACAGGAACACGAACACGTTGTCGACGGAGAGTGCCTTCTCCGTGACGTAGCCGGCGAAGTACTCGGCGCCGAGCTCGGCGCCACCGAACACCAGCACTGCAACGCCGAACAGCAAGGCGACCCCGACGTATGCCGCGGACCAGCGTGCTGCCTCCTGGAGCGACGGGACGTGGGCCCGACGGACATGGAAGAAGTAGTCGAACAGCAGCAGGGCCACGATCAACCCGATCGCGAGTTCCCAGGCCAACGGAGTTATCGGCATGCGGGCTGCGTCCTCGACGGTGCAGCGCGGGGACGCCCCACGCCTGCCATCAGCAACCCGATAGCACAGGCTGACCGCCCGCTCAAGGCAGCCTGCAGTTCACCTGCGCCCAAAATGACTGCGCCGCCCGAAGGCGGCGCAGTCCCGAGCGTCCAGCGGGACGTTCGTTACTTCATCACGACCTTGACGCCGGACGCCGCGCCCACGTTGAGCTGCAGGCCCTTCGAGGTCGAGCCGAGCTTCATGATCACGCCGTTCTCGTTCTTCAGGTAAACCATGCCGGCACCGGCACCGGCGGTCCCGCTGGTGCTGTACGCAGTGTACGTGCCAGGGAACTTGGCAACGTCCTTCAGGTTGTAGACGAAGCCATTGGCCTCGACCTTGGTCACGCCGACGTTGACGCCCGCCGACAGCCCGGTGATCTTGAAGTCATAGGTCTTGTCCTGGAACTTCAACTGGCCGCCGCCCGTGCTGCCGCCGATGACCAGCGCGAAATTCGTCGAGTCGATGCTCACGCTGCCGTCGTACTTCTGCCAGTCCGGGTCGGCCGCCGACGCGGTTCCACCGATGAGGACTGCGCTGAAGGCGATTGCGGCCAGTGTCTGCTTGAAAAAATTCATCCGTATGTCTCCGCGAGGGTTGATTAGTGTGGAGTTATTCAACCTGGCATTCTCTCACGGAGTCGGCTGTCCGGTATATACATTTGCGGACAGGCGCCAAACGATGAGAAGAACGGGGCCGCCAATTTCGACCACAAGACCTGCCAAAGGTTCCCCTTGTGGATCCTGTGGCAACATCGGCCCTGCCGGACGACCGGACACAGGCGCTGATGCGAGCCACTGCCCAACGATGAATCGTCGCTCTAAGCGCACCACGACCCCTCACGGAATTGACCGACGTGCAAGGTGGCTCGCATTCGCGACCATTGCTGGGCTCGCTGCCTGCACTTCGGCACTGCCGCCGCGGCCACCGGGACCTCCGGCTGCGTCCGTGCCTTCGGGCAGCATCGCGCGCGAACGGTCACGCTGGGTTCCGGTTGAATGGCAGGAACTCCCCGGCTGGGCCAGCGACACCCCGCAGGCTGCATGGCCCGCGTTGCTGCAGAGTTGCCGGCGCTCACCGCCCGCCTGGAGCGCGCTTTGCGTCGATGCGCAGCAGCGGCCGCCGCGGAACGATGCCGAGACGCGTGACTGGCTGATACGCCACCTGCAGCCGTATCGCGTAGAGGCGCCAGACGGCGCCGCGAGCGGGCTGATCACCGGTTACTACGAGCCCATGTTCGAAGCGCGGCGGACACCTGGCGGCGAGTACCGTTATGCGCTCTATTCACCGCCGGCCGACCTTGCTACGCGGCGACCGTACTGGACGCGGGAACAACTGCAGACTGTGCCGGAAGCCCGGGATTCGTTGCGCGGCCATGAGATCGCGTACGTCGCGAATCCGCTCGACGCACTTGTTCTGCAGATCCAGGGCACAGGGCGACTGCGCATCACTGAGCCCGACGGTCGCACAAGGACGGTCCGGCTCGCCTACGCGGGACACAACGACCAACCTTACCGCTCGATCGGGCGCGCGCTGATTGACCAGGGCGAACTGCCGGCGGGACAGGCGAACTGGCCGGCGATCCAGGCATGGGCTCAGAGCAACCCGGCCCGCATCGACGGACTGCTGTGGGCGAACCCGCGCTACGTATTCTTCCGTGAGGAGGCGCTGCCCGACCCGTCGCTGGGTCCGCGGGGAGCGCAGGGCGTGCCGCTCACGCCCGGGCGATCGGTCGCGGTGGACCCGAAAAGCGTTCCCTACGGCACGCCGGTCTGGATCGACACCACGGAACCGTTGTCGAATACGCCGCTGCGGCGGCTGGTGCTGGCCCAGGACACGGGCAGCGCGATCGTTGGCGCCGTGCGCGCCGATTACTTCTGGGGCTGGGACGTCAATGCCGCGGAGCAGGCCGGCCGCATGCGCCAGTCGTTGCGCATGTGGGTACTCTGGCCGCGCGATCCGGCCAACTGAAGTCAGCAGCGTCTCAGCGCTCCGCGCGTGGGCGGCGCCGTGTGGAACCAGCATGCTCCAGGGCTTCGGCGCCCTTCATGCCGTCGATGACATCCCCTGCCGGTGGCTGGAACAGCGATCTCGCCGTGCGTCCCGTCATCCGGCAGACCACGGCATCGAGCGACCCACCGACGACACCACCAACGATCGGCACGGCCCGCGGAAACCTGAGCACCACGCGACTGCCGACCCTCGCCAGCAGGCGCGCTCCGATGCGCTTGTTCACCTCGACCAGCAGGCGGCCCGGGATCTGGTCCACGGCGCGGCGCGTGAGCTTGTCGCCGAGCTTGATCCCGAGGTCGTTCATCGCATCCTTCGCGACGTCGCCCGCGAGTGACAGCAGGATCTCGGTACGCACGCGCTCAGAGTGCAGGTCGTGCCCGTAGATCTTCGCGATCGCGCCCGCCATTCGGGCCTGCAGCAGCCAGGACGCACCGAGTGCCGCCGGAATCGAAACCGGAAACGTCACCACGCCGCCGAGGCCCGTGATGAACCCGGTCGTGAAGTTCTTGCGCGTCTCACGGCGGATCAACGCGTCGACCCGCCGATCGTTCGAGTCGAAGCTCGCATCGATCAGGTATTCGTTCGCGAGGTCCTCGGCGCTGGACAGCGGTCCTGCGCCGTCGAGCCCTTTGTCCAGCAGATACGTTGCGAGCCGGTTCGCACGGACGTCGTCGGTCGATGCCTCCCTCGCCATCCTGGTTCAGGGCTCCAGTCCCGCGGGCACACCGCCCGGATACAACTGGTCGATGGCCGTCTGGATCGTCTGGATCCGGTTCGGCGCGCTCGGGTGCGTGCTGAGGATCTCGGGCGGCGCCTGGCCTTCGGACTGCTGCGCAAGGATCTCCTGTACGCCGATCATCGCGCGCGGATCGTATCCGGCCTCCGACATGAACCGGACGCCGAGCGTGTCGGACTGCAGTTCGTCCTCGCGGCCGTACTTCATGTTGACCATCTGGCCGACCATCTGCGCGAGCTGCGCTTCCCCTCCTCCGCCACCCGCGGCCACCAGTACCGCACCGGTGATCCCCTGCGTCAGCGCCTGCTTGGCCATGCGCTGCGCGGAATGCCGCGCAACCACGTGCCCAACCTCGTGACCCAGCACGCCTGCCAGCTGCCCTTCGCTCTTGAGTTGCGACAGCAACGCGGCCGTGATGAAGATCTGCCCGCCCGGCAGCGCAAATGCATTGACGGTCCGGGGATCCGCCAGCAGGTGGAAGTCGAACTGCCAGTCCGTCTGCGCCGCATCACTCTTCGCGACCACGCGCTGCCCGACGCGGTCCACGAGCGCCTGCGCCGCCTGGTCGGGATGCTCGCCGCCATATTGCCGGATCATCTCGGGCATGGCCTGCAGGCCGAGCGCGATCTCCTGCTGCGGCGCCATCGACAGATGCTGCTCCTCCCCCGTTACAGGGTTGTATTCGGTCGAGCACTGGTAGGACAGGAAGGCGAACGCGATGATGCCGAGGCCGATCCACATCCGCGGCCCCATGAAGCTGCCGCGCCGCGGCGCGGCGCGCCCGCGGTAGCCATACGGCGATCCCATTGGCGAGCGAGTCCCGTAAGCCATGGTCAGTTACCTCCCGCGGCTGACAGGTCCGCCTCGAAGATCTGGTCTTCCAGCAGTTCGTACACGCCGCCGGCGATCGCGCCGAACAGCACGTGCGACACGATCACAGACCAGTGCTTCATCGCGAAAAACTGCGGGAAGAACCAGGTGAGTGTGTAGTAGTCGATAAAATAGAACGCGAGCCCGAGCGCGGCTCCGCCGAGGATGCCCCCGATCAGGCCTCCGCGGTGCACGACGTAGGCGATCAACGCCGCCATGGCGAGCGCCAGCACGTAGTGCACGACGATGCAGGCGATCAGCGCGCCGGCATCGGCGGTGGCCGGCGGCGCGAGCACGCCTTTCCCGAGCAGGATCGACGCCACCAGACGGACGCTGATCCAGAAGCGTCCCTCCATCAGCGCCGGCACCACGAACAGGTTGACGAGCAGGAAGACCGTACCTGCGACCAGGCCGGCCCAGAAGGCCGCGCGCCAGTCGACGAGCTGGCGTACGCGGATCGAAGCGATGGACTGACTCATGCACTCTCCTTGCTGCGTGCGACCCGGCTGGAACTCCGGGCCAGATCCGCAATGTATCCGGTTCGACGTGGCCCGTGAACCCGGACCGGTCAGCGTTCGACCTCGCGGGTCATCGCCGAGGGTCGCAGAGGCTGTTCGTCGGCGGTCGAGAGCACTCCCTCGAGGCGTCGCCCGAAGGCAAGCACCAGCAGCCCGCCTGTGGCGGCGATCGCCGCATGCAGGCCCCAGAACGCCACCGGCGTCATCTGTTCGTAGAACCCGCCGATCCAGCCTATTACGTTGTTCGAGACGAACAGGCTCATGAACGTGAGTCCCATCATCGTCGCGTTCACGGCCGCTGGTGCCGCCCGCGACACCAGCGCGAGCAGCGTGGGCCAGTAGTACAGGAACGCGATGCCCTGCCCTGCGCAGGACAGGAACGGCCAGACTGGATGCACGGGCTGGCCACGCGCAGCGACGATGGCAAAGACCAGGATCAGGTTGCTGGCCATGCACAACCACGCGCCCGTGGCGATCTTGGCAAGACTGCCTGGTTCCCCGCTCCGCGCGCTCTGCAGTCGCCAGAGCCAGAACAGCAACGGCACGCCGATGATGCTGAACAGCGGGTCCACCGACTGGTACCACGGGATCGGAATGCTGTAACCGACTGCGTCGAGCGCGACATGCTGCTGGATCCAGACCGGCAGCACGTTGGCAATCTGGTAGTAAGCGATCGACTGGAAGCTCGTTATGCCGATCACGGCGACCAGCGCCGCGAGCACGCGATAATCTGCGGCGGTGAGACGGTCATGCTGCCTGCCCCTTCGTTCGACCCTGGCCGGCAGGTGCCGATACCCGGAAAGATACGTCGCGAGACCAACCAGCATGCAGGCAGCCGCGATGCCGAACCCGGCATGCCAGCCGTATACCTGCGCCACGAGTCCACACACCAGCGGCCCCAGCACGGCGCCGAGGTTGATGCCGGTGCTGAAGATCGCGAAGCCGCGGCTGCGCCGGGCCTCTTCGTCCACTGGATACAGCGCGCCGACCTGCGCGGAGATATTCCCTTTCAGGAAGCCGGAGCCAACTACCAGCAGCAGCAACGCGAGCAGGAACGACTGGTCGAAGGCCATCGCCAGGTGTCCTGCGCTCATTGCCAGCACGCCGAGCACCACCGCGTTGCGCTGGCCGATCCAGCGATCGGCGATCAATCCGCCCAGCAGCGGCGTGAAGTATACGAAGCCGCTGTAGAGGCCGAACACCTGTGAAGCCAGCGCCTGGGTGGACAGCGGACCGAAAACGGATTCGAGCGCGGCCCGGAACTGCGTAAAGCCGGCGACCTGCTCGAAATGACCTGGCAGCAGCAGCTGGTTCACCATGTACAGCACCAGCAGCGCCGTCATGCCGTAGTAGGAAAACCGCTCCCACGCCTCCGTGAATGCCAGGTAGAACAGCCCCCTTGGGTGCCCGATGAATGATCCGGCGCTGCTGCGCTCCCCCGTCATGCTCATTCCTGCTCCCTCTGCGGCGCCCTTGTACTTGTCTGATCCGGCCGCGGCTGGCGCACCATAGCACCTGGCGCGGGACCGCCGTGGTGTTCCCGTTCGACGGGCAGCACCTGCGGTGCTACGGTCTGCTTGTCGAGCCCGGGACTGCCGAGGTCCCGCCTCTGGAGGGACGGTATCGATGTATGTGGTGATGATCGCTGCCGAATGCGCGCCTGTCGCCAAGGTCGGCGGGCTCGCGGACGTGGTTTTCGGCCTGAGTCGCGAGCTGGAGCTGCGCGGCCACGCGGTCGAGATCGTGCTGCCGAGGTACGACTGCATGCGCGACGACCAGGTCTGGGGCCTGCAAGTCACGCATCGCGACCTGCGCGTGCCCTGGGATGGCGGCACCATTTCCTGCACCGTCTGGTTCGGCTTCGTGCACGGCCGCAAGTGCTTCTTCATCGAGCCGCACTCCCACCAGGCCTTCTTCGACCGTGGTGCGTACTACGGCTTCCAGGACGACCCGGAACGCTTCGCCTTCTTCAGCAAGGCGGCCCTCGAGTACCTGCTCGTGTCCGGCAAGCGGCCCGACGTGATCCATACGCACGATTATCAGACTGCGCTCGTGCCGGTGCTGCTGTACGAGATGTATGCCGGAGCCGGACTGGCAAACCAGCGCGTCTGCCACACGATCCACAACTTCCGGCACCAGGGCGTGACGCACGCGGGCATGCTGCAGGCCACCGGACTCGGTCGCCCGGAATACTTCGGCGCACCGGATCGCATGGGCGACGATCTCGACCATCACGCGATCAACCTGACGCGGGGCGCGCTCGTGTACTCGAATTTCGTGACGACGGTGTCACCGCACCATGCGTGGGAGGTGCGGCACACCGACCTCGGCTTTGGGCTCGGCAACGCCCTGCACAGGTACCAGGACAAGTTCGGCGGCATCCTGAACGGCCTCGACTACGAGATGTGGAATCCCGAGACGGATCCGCACATCCCGAGCCATTTCAGCGCCGCGCATCCTGAAGGCAAGCGCGGCAACACGAACGAACTGCGCGCCCGCATGCTGCTGCGCGATTCCGCGCGGCCGATCCTTGCGTACGTTGGCCGCCTCGACACGCAGAAAGGATTGCACCTGATCCGGCACGCAATCTTCTACGCGCTGCACCACGACGCGCAGTTCGTGCTGCTCGGCTCGGGCGCCGAGCACGGCATCAATGAGGATTTCTGGCACCTGAAGCGCCGCCTGAACGAACATCCCGACTGCCACCTGGAAATCGGCTACGACGAGGAACTGGCGCACCTGATCTACGCCGGCGCGGATCTGCTGGTGATGCCGAGCCTTTACGAACCCTGCGGTCTCAGCCAGATGATCGCGCTGCGCTACGGCACCGTGCCGGTCGTGCGCAACGTCGGCGGCCTGCGGGACTCGGTATTCGACTGGGATTTCTCCGAGCTGCCGCGGGCCGAACGCAACGGTTTCGTATTCGAGCATGCGGACAACGCGGGGCTGGAATCGGCCCTGAGCCGCGCGTTCGGCCTGTGGCACGACGAGCCCCGCCTGTTCCGGCAACTGGCAGCCCAGGGCATGGCTTGCGACTACTCCTGGAATCATCCCGGCGGACACTACGTGGACGTCTACGAATTCATCCGGCACAAGTAGGGCACGATCAATGCATCCGGAGGAATACAGGGACGGCCTTCCAAACCTGAGTGGCGACGAGGAGTTGATCGCCCGCGCGATCGCCGCCGCGCGTGACTTGCCAGTATTTCTCGACGAAAGCCGGATCCCGTTCGACCGGATCCGCAGCGCCTGTGCCATCGCGCTGCACATGCACCAGCCACTGATTCCGGCTGGCGGCGACGAACTGCGCACGGCGGCGCTGATCAGCAACCTGCAGTACATGGCCGAGCACCCCGGCATCGGCGACAACCACAACGCTTCCGCCTTCCTGCGCTGCTATTCCCGGATGGGCGACTTCATCCCGGAACTCGTCGCCAACGGATACGAGCCGCGCGTGATGCTCGAGTACTCGGGTACGTTGCTGCACGGCCTGCGCGTCATGGGCGCTCACGACGTGATCGATGCACTGCGCCTGATCACCTGCACGCCGCAGTTCCGGCGCACGGTCGAATGGCTCGGCGCACCATGGGGCCACGCCGTGGCGCCGTCCACGCCGGTGCAGGATTTTCGACTGCACGTACGCGCGTGGCAGCATCATTTCGCGGCGCTGTTCGGCGTCGAGGCGCTCACCCGTGTGCGCGGCTTCTCGCCATCCGAGATGGCGCTGCCGAACCACCCGGACGTCGCCTACGAGTTCGTGCGCACGCTCGTCGACTGCGGCTACCGCTGGGTGCTGGTGCAGCAGCACACGGTGGAGGAACCGGCAACCGGCGCGCCGCCGCTCCACCCTCACCTGCCCCACCGGCTCATTTGCCACAACTCGGCAGGCGAGACCGCGAGCATCGTCGCGATCGTCAAGACGCAGGGCTCGGACACCAAGCTCGTGGGCCAGATGCAGCCGTGGTACGAAGCGCGCAACCTGGCCCGGATCCGGCTCGGGGGCCACTCGGTGCCGCCGCTGGTCACCCAGATCGCCGACGGCGAGAACGGTGGCGTGATGATGAACGAGTTCCCGTCGAAGTATTTCGCGGTTGTGCACGAAGCGTCCGGTAGCGACGTGCCGCTGCTGAATGCGACCGAGTACCTGGAGCACCTGTTCGCGTCGGGCGTCCGCGAGAGCGACCTGCCCGAAGTCCAGCCCGTCTTCCAGGGGCGCATCTGGGCCCGGATGCGGCCTGGAGACGGCGTCGACCGGATGGAGCGGATAATCGGCGAACTGCAGACCGAGGATCACCGCTTCCACATGGAGGGCGGCAGCTGGACCAGCGACCTGACGTGGGTGCGCGGCTACGAGAACGTGCTCGGACCGATGCAGGAGACGAGTGCGCTGTTCCACGAGCGGGTGACGCGTCCGGGACTGCCAACCAGCGAATACCGCTATCGCAACGCCCTGCTGCACCTGCTCGCGTCACAGACGAGCTGCTACCGGTACTGGGGCCAGGGGTTGTGGACCGACTACGGTCGCGAGGTCTGTCGCCGGACACGCGAGATCCTGTTGCACGATTACTGACCTGGTTTGACATTCCGCCCCACAGCGAGACAATCGTCCGCTCGACCACTACCGGGGAGACTCAGATGCCGACAACCTACAAGGCCAGCTGCGCGTGCGGCGCGGTCCAGCTCGAGATCACCGGCGATCCGGCGGTGCAGGCGTACTGTCACTGCAACTCGTGCCGTGGCTGGCTCGGGGCACCGATTCACGCGGCGGCGCTCTGGCCGTCGCCCAGCGTCAAGATCGTCAAGGGCTCCGACAATCTCGGGCTCTACAAGAAGACCGAGAACAGCCACCGCCAGTTCTGCAAGAGCTGCGGCTCGCCGGTGCTGGTCGGCCACCCGGGGATGGGCATGACTGACGTCCCGGCCGGCAATGTCGCCGGGCTCGCGTACCAGCCCACGGTGCACGTTCACTATGGCGAGAAGGTGCTGACGGTCCGCGACGGCCTGCCGAAGTTCAAGGACTTCCCGAAGGAGTTCGGCGGCTCGGGCGAGATGCTCGCCGAGTAGCCACCCGCGGCCGAGGATGTACCAGAGCCCGGGCCGGCCTTCGGCTCGGGCTTTTTCACGAACCGCGCTGCGCACGAGCGATGCTGCGATGAACCCGATGCGAATCCGTTGCCTCGTTGTCCTGCTGCTGGTGACGACGACCGCCCACGCCCAGAAAGAGGACGAGGACGCGTTCCGGGCGGCGATCGACTGGACGGTCCAGGTGAGCACCTCCGTCAGCCGGCCGTTCGCAGAAGATGAACAGGGCACGTGGATGGGTGCCGGATTGCAGGTGGACGCGAGCCGCGGCTGGGTCCTAACGAATGCGCACGTCGCGGGCCACTCGTACGGCAAAGTGGCGCTCGCGTTCAAGGACGGCAGGGCCATTCCTGCGCGACGCATTTACGTCGACCCTTACCTCGACCTGGCGGTACTGCAGTACGACGCGGCCCGCCTGCCGCCCAGGGCAAGCACGCCGGTGCTCAACTGTGATTCGATCCCGTCGGTCGGACACCCGGTCGGCGCGTTCGGGCATCCGTGGGGATTCCGCTTCACCGGAACCCGCGGCATCACCTCGGCGGTGACCACGCGGCTCGGCCCGAACATGCTGCAGACGGACGCACCGATCAACGAAGGCAATTCGGGCGGTCCGCTGATCAGCCTCGAGACCGGCCAGGTGGTCGGCGTCAACACGGCGAAGATCAACGAGCAGGCCGTCGAGGGCCTCAGTTTCGCAGTGCCGATGCCCTACGCATGCACGATCCTCGAACTGATGAAACAGGGCCGCGACCCCTCGCCGCCCAGCCACCTCGTGGACTTCGCGGTGGACGAGAATGACGAGCAGACCCTGATCGTCGCGCGCTCGCGACTGCCGGCGGGCACGCTGGACCTGCGCATCGGGGATGTGATCGTCGGTGTGGGCTCGCCGTCACGTGAGGTTTCCACGGCAACGGACCTGTTCGATTCGCTGCGAGGCAGGCTCGGCTCCGTCTCGCTGCAGGTGGAGCGTGATGGCCGGACTGTGAACCTGAATGGACAGTGGCCCGCCGCACCGAACATCACGGAGCGGCGCGGACTGTGGATCTCCGGCGCATTGATCGCCGAAGCCGAACCCCTGACCAACGGCCTGATCTCGGGGTCACCGGCGCTGATGGTCCACTACGTCAGCCCGGGCTCGGAAGCGGAGTCCGCCGGACTCGATCTTTACGACCTGCTCGTGACCGTCGACCGCAAGCCCATTGATTCGCTCGCGACGCTGCAGCAGCGAGCCGGCGAAGCGCGCGCCTCCGGCAGGCCGCTCGAATTCATGCTGCTGCGGATCGCCTCGGAAGCGCACGAAGAGTATTTCACGCACCAGCTGCGACTGCTGCCGGTGGAGGACCTGCAGAGCGTCGGGCCGTAGCGTCGCGCTCACCCCAGGGTCAGCACGTGCCGGCCGTACGCGTCCACGTCGGCCCAGTCCGTGTAGTCGATCACCGTCTTCCGGTCAGTCGGACCGTGCGTCATCTTCATGATCAGCTGGATCATGATCACGTCGTACCAGCGCCAGGCCGGGTAGTTGACCTTGCCCGCGATCACCTTGAGATCGCGTGGCTTCCACGGCGAGACCTGCAGGAACTTCTGCATGTAGCGATTGCCCTCGACCGTCGCCTTCGCCGGCGTGCGCGCGACGACCGAGACGTTGAAGAAACTGCTCGGCTTCGCGTCGAGATCATCCTTGTGTGCACGAACGAACTCGAGGAAATCCTTGTCGTATGTTCCGTAGATTACGGGCGCACCAAGCACGACGACGTCGTAGCGGCGCCAGTCGACGCCCTCGTGGATCGCCTCGCTTATCTCCATCATTTCCGCGCGACCACCGGCGGCGACCGCGGAATCGCAGATCCGGCGCGCGATCCGCGCCGTGTGGCCACGCAGGCTGCAATAGAGCACGAGTATGGATTTCACGATCAGGCCTCTCGATAGCGGCCGCGCCGGGGGCAGCCATCCACCGTGCAACTATGGAGCACGAACCTCGCGACGGGAACCCGCAGAGCCCCCGTCGGACTTTCGCTATTGCGAAGGCAGGTTGTGTTGGCGAGCATTGTCGGACGGCAGACTCCGGGATGCACCCGGGCCCCGTTCACTCTCCGAGGAGCAGCCGATGATCGAACGACTCCACGCCGGCAAGCGCATGTCGCAGGCCGTCATCTACGGCCACACGGTCTACCTGGCCGGGCAGGTTGCCGCGGACCCGACCAAGGACGTCCCGGGCCAGACCAGGGAAGTCCTCGACGCGATCGACCAGCTGCTCGCGGAGGCCGGCACCGACAAGACGCGGATCCTGACTGCAACCATCTATCTCGCAGACATCGGCACGTTCGCGCAGATGAATTCGGTCTGGGACGCCTGGGTGTCGCGCGACAACCCGCCCGCGCGGGCCACGGTCGAAGCGAAGCTTGCCGCGCCGAATACCGCGTCGAGATCCAGGTGGTTGCCGCGCGCGGCTAGCTCAGAACTCGTCCTTGCCGGTCAATTCCTTCTCGATCCGGTCCGCGGACAGGGTCACGACCTCGATCACCTCTTCGAGTGTCGAAGCGTCCGCGGTCGCGCTTACGGGCGCCGAGAACACGACGAGGTACTCGTCCTTGCCCTGGTTGACCTGCCAGGCGCCCAGGATCATCCGTGCGTTCTCGGTCAGTAGCCGCGTCGCCATGTCGTGCGGCAGCTGGCCCTTGGCCCGGTAGGCGACCGACCAGACGTCGCGAATCTCGAGCTTGTCGAGCGTCGCGGTGCTGGACGCGACCCACACGAGCTGCGAGCGTCCGCCTTCCAGGTCGTACTTCAGCCGGTAGTCGCCACCGTCGATCGAATAGGCCAGCCCGGCCGTCTTCAGGTCGGCCCCAACGCGCGGATCGACCACCTTCGCGGCCGTCGTGCCCTGCGCCGATACACCGGGCACGGAACCGAGCAGCACCGCCGACGCGGTCACTGCCACGATGCGCCGGACAAGTCTGTTTCGCGAGTGTAGGTGACGTTTGATCACATGCGGTCCTGGTGCAGCCATGGGCGCGAATGTATTTGATCGTCGCGGCATTGTCACCGCACGCCCGCATGACCGCACGATCGCCGGCAGATCACAGTAGCGGCCGTTGCGCGGGCACGGTCCCAAGCGATGCGAATACTTCCGTCACGGTGCGGGCATCGGCCGCCCCGAGCACCTGCGATCGCCGGGTCTGCGGATCCAGGCACAGTTCCCCGAGGGCCTTGCGATCCAGGCTGCCGAGGCCGCGGTAACGCAATGCCCGAAACGCCGGCCTGCCGCCGTTTCTCAGGGCCGCGGACATCGCCTGGAACTGCGCTTCGCTGAACGCATAGTGCGGCGCCTCTCCGTCGAGGACCGTGATCTCGCCGATCGGTGCGCGCACGATCTCGACGTGGCCCTGGTCAAGCAGTGGCTGCATCCAGCGATGGAAAAACATCAGCAGCAGCGCGCCGCAGTGAATGCCGTCCGCATCGGGATCCATCAGCAGCAGCACTCGCTCGTATCGTGAGCGCGCGGGATCGCAAGCCGCGCCCCAGCCCGTGCCGAGCGCCTGCGTGAGTTCCTTGTAGAACCGGTTGGCGGCGACCTTGCCGGCGGGCGCCCGCAGTGTGTTGAGCGGCTTGCCCTGCATCGGCAGCACCGCCTGGACTCGCGCGTTCCTGGCCGAAGTCACTGCCCTGGCCGCCGAATCGCCTTCCACGACGAACAACTCGGCGCCGGAGCCGCTGCCGTGCACCGCGCAGTCCTCGATCTTGACCGGCCCGCGCGGAAAGCTCATCCGCTGGACTCACCTCGCCCCAGCACGTCCGGCAGCGGCTCACCGTCGGCAGCGAACTGCAGCGACACCGAGTTGATGCAGTAGCGCTGCCCGGTCGGCGGTGGCCCGTCCGGGAACACGTGTCCCTGGTGACTGTCGCAACGCGCGCAGCGAATCTCCACGCGCTCCATGCCGTAGCTGCGGTCGCGAACGAACTCGAGGTGCGCCTGGTCGTATGGCGACGTGAAGCTCGGCCAGCCGGTGCCACTGTCGAACTTGGACACGGCGCGGAACAGCGGCAGCCCGCAAAGCCGGCAGCAATAGACGCCGGGTCGCTTCTGGTCCACCAACGCGCCGCAGAACGGCGCCTCGGTGCCGTGATGCAGCAGCACCCTGCTCTCGTCTGCACTGAGGCTGGCCTTGAGCCCGCGGCGCGCATCGTCGGACGGCGGCGTCAGGTCGAACCCGCTGGCAGATACCTTGGACATGCTCAATTCCTCGCGAGCGTCGCGTGCAGCTTCGCGACTTTCGGCGCCACTACTGCACGGACATAAGGCTGGTCCGGGTTCCGCGCCGCATAGTCGTGGTGATACGCCTCGGCCTCGTAGAACCGCTCGAGCGGTTCCAGCCGGTTGCGACCGGCGCATCGAACAGGCCAGCCCCGTCGATCTGGCGGATGTATTGCTCCGCGATGCGGCGCTGCGCGTCATTTGCATCCGAC
>CAVOKQ010000005.1:0-92592 GCA_963696545.1 uncultured Gammaproteobacteria bacterium | reverse complement strand
TGGATCGCCGAGCAGCGAGGCCACCTTCGCCTGCACCTTCGGATCGGCGACGACGTCGCCCAGGAAGCCCGGCAGCGAGAAGCCGTAAGGCGTCCACACCAGCATCACCAGGATCAGCGACGCGATCACCAGCAGGATCGCCTTGATGATCTGCACCCACGTCGTGGCGACCATGCCGCCGAACAGCACGTAGGCGAGCATCAGCACGCCGACCGCGACCACAGAGTACTCGTAGTCGATGCCGATCAGCGTCTTCACCAGCACGCCGCCGCCCACCATCTGCGCGGTGAGATAGAACGTCGACACCGTGATCACCGAGATCGCCCCGACGATGCGCATCGCCTTCGGGTTGTTGCGATAGGCCAGGATGTCGGACAGCGTGTAGCGGCCGATGTTGCGGCAGGGCTCGGCGATCACCAGCAGCACGGTGATGTAGGCGACCAGCCAGCCGACTGAGTACATGAACCCGTCATAGCCGTACTGCGAGATCAGTCCCGCGATGCCGAGGAACGACGCCGCGGACAGGTAGTCGCCCGCGATCGCCCAGCCGTTCTGCATGCCGGTGACGCCGCCGCCCGCTGTGTAGAAGTCGGACGCCGACTTGACGCGCTTTGCTGCGAGGTACGTCACGTACATCGTCAGGCCGATGATCGCCGCAAACACGGCAAACGTCAGCCAGCGGTACTCGGGAGCGACTGCACCTTGCGCGAGGGCCGGGCCGCAGGCGACGGTCGCGACGGCCGCAGCGACCCACGTGATCCACTTGCGATTCTGGATGTTCATGGCTCAGGCCCGTCCCTTGTTCTCGTAGTCCGCGGCGATCTCGCGCGCCAGCCGGTCGAACTCGGCGCCGGCGCGGCGCGAGTAGTAGAACGCGACCAGCCACGCGACGATGAACTCGGAGAGCGCGAACAGCAGCCCGAAGTTCACCACGCCCCAGACCTTGACCTTGAACAGGTCCTGGAAGTACGCGGCGCCGACCGGCAGCAGGAAGTAGAAGAAGACCGAGAAAATCATGAGTCCGGTCAGGAACCCCTGTTTCTTCCGGTGCAGCACCTGGAAACGCGGATCGGCGATCACTGCGTTCCAGTCGATCTTGGGCTCTGCGGCCATGGGACCTCCCCTCTCGTTGTCGAAGTATCGGACCTTGCGGACGGAATCTAGCAAGGGCCCGGCCCGGGCCCACTGCGACATTGGTCGTAGGTCAGCGATTCATCCGGTTTTCCACCAGCTGCGCGACCACCGACGGGTCGGCCAGCGTGGAGATGTCGCCGAGCTGGTCCTGCTCGTTGGCGGCGATCTTGCGCAGGATGCGGCGCATGATCTTGCCGGAACGGGTCTTCGGCAGGCCTGGCGCCCACTGGATGAAGTCGGGAGTGGCGATCGGGCCGATCTCGCGCCGGACCCACTCGCGCAGCTCCTTGCGGAGCTCCTCCGTGGGAGTCGCGTCAACCACCAGCGTGACGTAGGAGTAGATGCCCTGCCCCTTGATGTCGTGCGGGCAGCCGACCACCGCAGCCTCGGCCACCAGCGGATGCGCCACCAGCGCGCTCTCGATCTCGGCCGTGCCGAGCCGGTGCCCGGCGACGTTCAGCACGTCGTCGACGCGGCCAGTGATCCAGTAGTAGCCATCCTCGTCGCGCTTCGCTCCGTCGCCGGTGAAATAGCGGCCCGGGAACGTCTTGAAGTACGTGTCGATGAAACGCTGGTGGTCGCCGTACACGGTGCGCATCTGGCCCGGCCAGCTGTCCGTCAGCACCAGGTTGCCCTCGCACGCGCCCTCGATGACGTTGCCCTCGTTGTCGACGATCGCCGGCTGCACGCCGAAGAACGGCAGCGTCGCCGAGCCCGGCTTCTGGTCGATCGCGCCCGGCAGCGGCGAGATCAGCACGCCGCCGGTCTCCGTCTGCCACCAGGTGTCCACGATCGGGCAGCGGTCGTCACCGACCACGCGGTGGTACCACTCCCATGCCTCGGGGTTGATCGGCTCGCCGACGGTGCCTAGCAACCGGATCGACTTGCGCGAGTGCTTCTTCACCGGCGCGTCGCCGTCGCGCATCAGCGCGCGCAGCGCGGTCGGCGCCGTGTAGAAGATCGTCACCTGGTGCTTGTCCACGACCTGCCAGAAGCGGCTCACGTCAGGGTAGTTGGGCACGCCCTCGAACATCAGCGACGTCGCGCCGTTCGCGAGCGGGCCGTACACGACGTAGCTGTGCCCGGTGACCCAGCCGACGTCGGCCGTGCACCAGAAGATGTCCTCTTCGCGCAGGTCGAACACCGCCTCGTGCGTCAGCGCCGCGTAGACGAGGTAGCCGCCGCTCGTGTGCAGCACACCCTTCGGCTTGCCGGTCGAGCCCGACGTGTACAGGATGAACAGCGGGTCCTCGGCGTCCACGACCTCGGGCTCGCACGAGTCCGGCTGCCCGTCCACGACCTCGTGGTACCACTTGTCGCGGTGGTACATCGCGACCGGTGTCGCCGTGCGCTTCACGACCAGCACGTGTTTCACCGACTCGGTTCCGGGCGAGCTCAGCGCCTGGTCCACGTTCGCCTTCAGCGGCACCTTCTTGCCACCGCGCACGCCCTCGTCCGCCGTGATGATCACGGTCGACGCGCAGTCGGAGATGCGCCCGGCGAGCGAGTCGGGCGAGAAGCCGCCGAACACCACCGAGTGGATCGCGCCGATGCGCGAGCAGGCCAGCATCGCGACCGCAGCCTCGGGAATCATCGGCAGGTAGATCGTGACGCGGTCGCCCTTCTGCACGCCGAGCGAGCGCAGCGCGTTGGCCAGCTTGCAGACGCGGTAGTAGAGCTCGCGGTAGGTGACGTGCACGCTCTCGTTCGGGTCGTCGCCTTCCCAGATGATCGCGGTCTTGTCGCCGCGCGTCGCGAGATGACGGTCGAGGCAGTTGGCGGACACGTTCAGCCGCCCATCCTCGAACCAGCGGATGTGGAAGTTCTTCGCGTCGTAGCTGACGTCCTTGACGCGCGTGTACGGCCGGATCCAGTCGATGCGCTGGCCCATCCGCGACCAGAATCCCTGCGGGTCCTGCACGGACTCCGCATAGAGCCTGCGGTACTGGTCGAGGTTGATGCGGGTCCGCGCGGCGAAATCCGCGGGCACCTTGTACACCTTGTGCGTCGTCATGCTGGTCTCCCCCTCGCTCGTTCGTGGTGGCCGCCGCTCAATCGAGCGCGGCCCGGATCTGCGCCGCCTGCTGCGCCAGCAGTTGCGGGTCGGCCATGTCCCTGGAGTGGAACCTGAGGTCGATCCCCTCGTAGCGCGGCACGATGTGGAAATGGATGTGGAACACGCTCTGGCCCGCGCCGCGGCCGTTCAGCTGCGCGATCATCAGCCCCGGCGCGTCGAATGCCTTGCGCACCGCGCGGGCGACGCGCTGGGTGGCGAGGATGGTCGCCGCGAGTGACTCCGGCGGCAGGTCGAAGAGGTTCTCGGCCGCGTACTTCGGGATCACCAGCGTGTGGCCGTCCGACTGCGGCATCACGTCCATGAACGCGAGCGTGAACGCATCCTCGTGGACCTTGTGGGCGGGGATCTCACCACGGAGGATCCGCGCAAAGATGTTGCTGGTGTCGTAGGCCATGGGCGGTCACCGCAGCGGAAGAGCCGGCCCGAGTATAGCCACCCGCCGCGGCCGTGCCGGAGGGGCATTCGACCAAAGGATGAGCCGCGAAAACCCCTACTGGCCGAACAACCACTCCACCAGGGCGGTCTGCACCGCGGTACCGGCCCCGGCATCGGCCGCCGGGTGGTTGAGGATCACCACCGCGACGTAGTTGCGGCCGGACGCGGCGTTCACATACCCGGCAAGCGCGCTCACGTCCTCGAGGGTGCCGGTCTTCATCCGCAGCCGGCCCTGCATCTCGGGTGCGCGGAAGCGCTTGCGCAGCGTGCCGTCCGTGGCCGACAGCGGCAGCGACGCGGCGAACTCCGGCATGTACTGGCTGCGCCAGGCCGCGAGCAGCACGTCGGCCAGTCCCTGCGCCGAGATCCGCTCGTCCCGCGACAGTCCGGAGCCGTTCTCCAGCACCAGCTCCGGCACCCGGATTCCGCGACTCGCGAGAAAGTCCACGATCGCCTGCCGGCCTCCGGCCGTGGTCCCGGGCTGTCCGGCCTTCTCGGCGCCGAGCGTCAGCAGCAGCGCCCGCGCCATCGTATTGCTCGAGTACTTGTTGACGAGGCGGATGATCTCCGCCAGCGACAACGAGTCGTGGGTGTAGAGCAGTCTTGCATCGGGCGGCACGAGCCCGACGCGCCAGCCGTCGCCCAGCCGGCCGCCCGACTGCTGCCACAGCGTCCGGAACGTGCCGTACGCAAAGTCCGGCGCTTTCATGACGGCGCGCGAAAACGTCATCGGCCCGCAGCCCGACGCGTAGCTGCCTGAGACTGCGACGCGATTGCCCGCGGGACCGTCCGGCATCGCGATCGACACGCCGCCGGCGCCGCGACGGCACGCGCTGCGCTGCAGCCGCACCGAGTTGTCGATCAGCAGGTTCGACGGCGACGGATTCGCAATTGCCCGCAGCGTCCCGGCGGCGAGGTCGGGGATCAAGCTGAAGGTGACGGTCTGGAAGTTGATCAGCAATGCGTCCGGCAGCACGTTGTATGAACGGTACGGCTGGTTGTCGAAGCTCCCGCGGTCCTCGCCCTGCGGCGCGAAGTAGCTGTTGTCGATGATCACGTCGCCGGTGACCCGCTCGATGCCTTCCTGCCGCAGCCCCGCGACGAAGCCCCACCAGCGATCGGCGGTCATGAACGGGTCGCCGCCGCCCACCAGCACGAGGTTGCCTTCGAGCACCTGGTCGCGCACCGGTCCGGTCGCGTACGCGCGCGTGTGCCACGTGAAGGCGGGCCCGAGGATCTCGAGGGCCGCGTACGTCGTCACGACCTTCATCGTCGAGGCCGGGTTGCGCGGCACGGTCGAGTTGTAGCTCACGAGCGGCTCGTCCCGGCCGACTTCCCGCACAAAGATGCTCAAGCTCGTGCCAGGAATATTCCGCTGGGCAAGTGCCTGCTCGACTTCTGGCGGCAGGTACGTCCGATCGCGCGCGACCGCGACGTGCGGCATCGCTACGAGCAGCAACAGGCAGGCGAAAACGTGGATTCGCTGGGTCATTCAGTGCGGTCGAGGGAGTCCGCGTGATGATACGTGATCGCGGTGGCAGTGCGACGCCCGGCTCTGCATACTTCGCGTCCCGCGGCGAGGACGAGCATGCGCAAGATCTGGAACACGATGCTGAAGGGGCTGGTGGCGATCCTGCCGCTAGGCCTGACGGTATATTTCGTCTACTGGCTCACGGTCGCAGCGGATCGGGTCTTTTCCGGCACGATCAAGCGCCTGATCCCGGAGGGGGCGTACTGGCCCGGCTTCGGGCTGCTGGCCGGACTCGTCGTGCTGTACCTGGTCGGACTCGCGGTCAACGCGTACGTGGTGCGTCGCGCACTGCGGCTCAGCGACCGGCTCTTCGCCCGCATCCCGGTCGTCAAGACGATCTACGTCGCGATCCGCGACTTCATGCGATTCTTCCCGTCGTCGGGCCAGGGCAGCGACCTGAAGCGCGTGGTGCTGGTACCGTTCGGCCCGGGCAAGGCGATCGGCTTCGTCACGGCGGAATCCGGCGCGGCGCTGGGCGTCGACGACGCTGGCAACGACACCGTGGCCGTCTACCTGCCAATGAGCTACATGATCGGTGGCTACACCGTGTTCCTGCCGCGCGACGCGCTCGAGCCCACGTCGCTGTCCGTCGAGGCCGGAATGCGCATCGCGTTGATGGGCGGCGTGCAGGGCGCACAGACTCCGGGCGCCCGGCCCGCCGCGGGCGCCTGACATGCGCGCGACGATCATTCCGGTGACGGCCTTCGCGCAGAACTGCTCCGTGATCTGGTGTGAGCAGACCGGCGCGGGCGCTGTGATCGACCCGGGCGGCGACCTCGACCAGATCCTCGCGGCGGTGCGCGAGGAGAACGTGCGGCTCGAGAAGATCCTGCTCACGCACGCGCACATCGACCACGCCGGCGCAACTGCGGAACTGGCCCGCTCACTGCAGTTGCCGATCGAGGGCCCGCACCGCGGCGACCAGTTCTGGATCGACGGCCTGCCCGAGCAGTCGCGCATGTTCGGCCTGCCGAAGAGTGACACGTTCACGCCGGACCGGTGGCTCGACGAGGGCGACCGTGTGCAGGTCGGGCAGATCGAGCTCGAGGTACGGCACTGCCCGGGGCATACGCCCGGTCACGTCGTGTTCTACGACGCGGCGGACCGGCTCGCATTCGTCGGCGACGTGCTGTTCGCCGGCTCGATCGGACGGACGGATTTTCCCGGTGGCGACTACCAGACGCTGATCGACACGATCCGCGACAAGCTGTTCCCGCTCGGGGACGACGTGCGGTTCGTGCCCGGGCACGGGCCGATGTCCACGTTCGGCGAGGAGCGGCGCTCAAACCCGTTCGTCGGCGACGCGGCGCTCGGTATCAGGCGCTGAGGGCCTCTGCGGCCCGGGACGCGCGGCTCAGCCGTCGGCCTTGCGCCGGCCGCGCTTCATCTTGAGGCGCTTCTCGCCGCCTTCGTACACGTCGAGCGAAACGCCGAGGTCGCGCGCGCGACGACCGGTCTTGCGACGGTCGTCGTAATGCCGGTAACGGCAGCTGCAGCCCGGGCAATCGCAGTTCTTCAGCGGCAGCAGCGGGGCGTCACGCGACAGGAACCGCTGCTCGCGCAGCCGGACCGCCGCCGCACAGCAGCGGGGCCCCGGCGCGATCTCCACCGCGTGGAACGCACTTGCAGGCTTCTTCTCGACGACAGGCTGCGGCCCGGGCTCAGGTCGCCCGAACATCGCTCGCGCACGCTTCAGTACATCGGACGCCACGGCTCGCACCCCCACCACGGACATGTCGAGACTAGTCCACCCCGGCAGACACGGGGCGTGATTCAACTCACGGCACGGCACCGCGCCTGGTCGCGCGTCGGTGCAGGCCGGGGAATAAGTCACATACTGACCGCAGGCCCCCGGCCCTTGCCGGCCCTGCTGCATCGGCCGAAACTCTCGGGATCGACCCCACCCGAGGACCGCATGGCCAAGTCCCGTCGGCTGCCCCCCGAGGCGCCCTTCGACTCCATCTACCGGCACGGCTTTGTGCGGGTCGCGGTCGCCACCCCCCGGGTCGAGGTCGCTTCGCCGGCCTACAACGTGCAGCAGACCCTGTCGCTGGCGCGGGAAGCTGCGGCGCAACAGGCGGTGGTCGCCGTGTTCCCTGAACTCGGGCTCTCGGCGTATTCGAACGAAGACCTGTTCCAGCAGGACGCGCTGCTGGACGCCGCGCTGGCTGCACTCGCCAGACTGGTGGATGCGAGCCGCGCGCTGCCGGTCGCGCTCGTCGTGGGGCTGCCGCTGCGCGCGGACGACCGGCTCTTCAACTGCGCGGTCGTCGTCCACCGCGGCCGCATCCTCGGCGCGGTGCCGAAGTCGTTCCTGCCGAATTACCGCGAGTTCTACGAGAAGCGGCAGTTCGCGCCGGCCGCCCAGGCCCTGTCGACGTCGCTCCGGCTGCTCGGGCAGGACGTGCCGTTCGGCCCGCGGCTGCTGTTCGCGGCGACGAACGCGCCGGGATTCGTGCTGCACGTCGAAGTGTGCGAGGACCTTTGGGTGCCGCTGCCCCCGAGCACGCTCGCGGCGCTCGCCGGCGCCACGGTGCTCGCGAACGTATCGGCCAGCGACATCACGGTCGGCAAGGCCGATTACCGCCGGCTGCTGTGCGCGTCGCAGTCGGCCAAGTGCGTGGCGGCGTACCTGTTCTCGGCCGCCGGCCCCGGCGAGTCCACCACGGACCTCGCGTGGGACGGGCACGCGCTGGTGTACGAGAACGGCGAGCGGCTCGCCGAGTCGAAGCGCTTTCCGCTCGAGCCGGGCATCGTCACCGCAGACGTCGACCTCGACCACCTGCGGCAGGAGCGCATGCGCCTCACGAGCTTCGGCGACTGCGTGCAGCAGCACGCAGCCCAGTTGCGCGACTTCCGCCGCATCGAATTCGAACTCGACCTGCCGCGCGGCCGCGTCCCTCTCGAGCGACGCGTCGAGCGCTTCCCGTACGTCCCGGCGGATCCCGCGAAGCTCGACGAGCGCTGCGCAGAGGTCTACGACATCCAGGTCGAAGGCCTGATGAAGCGGCTCTCGGCCACCAGGCTCAAGAAAGTCGTCATCGGTATCTCGGGCGGCCTCGACTCGACGCAGGCGGCGCTGGTGGCCGTGCGCGCGTTCGACCGGCTCGGGCTGCCGCGCAGCAACATCCTCGGCTACACGCTGCCGGGATTCGGCACGAGCCGCCACACGTTCGACAGCGCGCACGCGCTGATGAAGGCGCTCGGCATCGGCTCCGCCGAGATCGACATCCGGCCCTCGGCCGAGCTGATGCTGCAGCACATCGGCCACCCGTACAGCCGCGGCAAGCCGTTGTACGACGTCACGTTCGAGAACGTGCAGGCCGGCGAGCGGACGTCGCACCTGTTCCGCCTCGCGAACCAGCACGGCGGACTCGTGCTCGGCACCGGCGACCTCTCGGAACTCGCGCTCGGCTTCACGACCTACGGTGTCGGCGACCACATGTCGCACTACAACGTGAACGCCTCGGTGCCGAAGACGCTGATCCAGCACCTGATCCGCTGGCTCGTCAGCACGCGCCAGTTCGATGCGGCGACGCTGAAGGTGCTGGCGCGCGTCGTCGACACCAGGATCTCGCCGGAGCTCGTGCCGGGCTCGGGAGAGGAACCGGAGCACTCTTCGGAGGCCGTCGTCGGTCCCTACGAGCTGCAGGACTTCAACCTGTATTACGTGAGCCGCTTCGGGTACCGGCCCAGCAAGGTGGCTTTCCTCGCGCATGCCGCGTGGGGCGACCGTGATGCCGGCGCATGGCCGGGCACGGTGCCGGTCGCGGAGCGGCGTCAGTACGAGCTCGCCACGATCCGGCACTGGCTCGAGGTGTTCCTCGCGCGCTTCTTCCAGGGCAGCCAGTTCAAGCGGTCCGCTATGCCGAACGGTCCGAAGGTCGGCTCGGGCGGTTCGCTGTCGCCGCGCAGCGACTGGCGCGCGCCTAGCGATTCGCCGGCGACGGTGTGGCTCGACGAGCTCCGCGCCAACGTTCCCGCCGGGCGCCCCAGGTCCCGGGCGCGGACGCGAACGCGCCGGGGATCCTGAGTCCGCAGGCCGCGCAGCAGCCGTCCGCGGTCAGGCCCCAGCGACCGAGCTCGTACCAGTCCCGCTCGATCAGCAGTTCGCCGCAGCCGGGGCACCACGTGCTGCCGCCCGCCTTGTCGTGCACGTTGCCCGTGTAGACGTAGCGCAGGCCGTTGCCCATCGCAATGCCGCGGGCACGCGTCAGCGTCTGCGGCGGCGTCGGTGGGCGGTCGGTCATCTTCCAGTCCGGATGGAACGCCGAGAAGTGCAGTGGCACGTCCACGCCGAGCGTCCCTGCGATCCACTGCGTCATCGCGTCGAGTTCGGCGTCCGAATCGTTCTCGCCCGGGATCAGCAGCGTGGTGATCTCGAGCCAGACGGAGGTCTCGCGCTGCAGGTAGGCGAGCGTGTCGAGCACCGGCGCGAGCTCGGAACCGCAGACGCTGCGATAGAAGCGCTCGGTGAACGCCTTCAGGTCGACGTTCGCCGCGTCGATCCAGCGGAAGAACTCCTCGCGCGGCTCGGGACAGATGTAGCCCGCCGTCACCGCAACGGTCTTCACGCCGGCTTCGTGGCAGGCCTGCGCGACGTCGATCGCGTACTCCATGAACACCGTCGGATCGTTGTACGTGAATGCCACACTCGCGCAGCCATGTTCGCGTGCGGCGGCGGAGAGTTCATGCGGTGACGCGTAGTCCGCGAGCGTGTCCATCTCGCGCGACTTGCTCATGTCCCAGTTCTGGCAGAACTTGCACGCGAGGTTGCAGCCCGCCGTGCCGAACGACAGCACCGCCGAACCCGGCAGGAAATGGTGCAGCGGCTTCTTCTCGATCGGGTCGATGCAGAAACCGCTGGAACGGCCATACGTATATAGCTCTATGCCGTTGCGGTCGCGCCCACGCACGAAGCACAGGCCGCGCTGGCCCTCGTGCAGCCTGCAATGGCGCGGGCACACGTCGCATTGCACGCGGCCGTCGTCGAGGCGGCGCCAGTAGCGTGTGGGAATCGCAGAAACGTCCGTATTCATACCATTGGCAGCCGAGCGCGGCGAGCGGGATATTGGCCGCTATTGATGCGGGCCCAAGGCAAGCGGGCGGACCCCGCCTACACAGTCCCATGTTGAGTCTCGTGACAGGTAAGTCAAGGGTGCGGCCGACGGCGGTCGCCGGACTCTTCTATCCGCAGGATGCGGCGGAGCTTCGCGGCACCATCGAGCGGCTGCTGGATGCAGCGGCGCCGGCAACTGCCACTGGCGCAACACCGAAGGCTCTGATCGTTCCGCATGCGGGCTACGTCTACTCCGGCGCCGTCGCCGCCAGCGCATATCGTCGCCTGCGCGACGCCGGCGCTGCGATCGATCGTGTGGTGCTGGTCGGGCCGAGTCACCGCGTCCCGATGCGCGGCCTCGCGATGCCGTCCGTGGACGCGTTCGAGACTCCGCTCGGCACGATTCCGATCGACGCAGCCGCACGCCAGCGGCTGCGCGAGCTCGGGCTCGCAGGCATCTCCGACGCCGCGCACGCGGCGGAGCACTCGCTGGAGGTGCAGCTGCCCTTCCTGCAGGTCGTGCTGAACGAGTTCGAGCTGTTGCCGATCGCGACCGGCCTCGCGTTTCCGGCGCAGGTATCGCGTGCGCTGGAAGCCGTGTGGAACGGCCCGTCGACGCTGATCGTGATGAGCTCCGACCTGAGCCACTACCACACGTCCGCCGAGGCGCGGCAACTCGACGACCAGACCCAGGCGACGATCCTTGCGCGGCGCAGCGACCTCTCGGACGAGCAGGCCTGCGGCGCGTGCGGCATCAACGGGCTGCTGGAGGTCGCGCGCCACAAGAACCTCGTGGTCGAGCTACTCGACCAGCGCAACTCCGGCGATACGGCGGGCGACCGCTCGCGCGTGGTCGGCTATGGAAGCTACTCCCTGCACGCGGCTTGATCCGCGGTCGCGCGACCTGCTGCTGCGCACGGCTGCGTCGGCGATCGAGGCCGGCCTGCTGCGGCCCGCGTCGGACCCACCGGACCCCACGGGACTGCCTGCCGAGCTGCGCAGCGATCGAGCCAGCTTCGTAACGCTGACGATCGAGGGACGGCTGCGCGGGTGCTGCGGCTCGATCGAGCCGCGCCGGCCGCTCGTCGACGACGTCTGGCTCAATGCCGGCGCGAGCGCCTTTCGCGACCCCAGGTTCGAGCCGCTGCACGTCCGGGAATGGCCGCAGGTCGACCTCGAGGTCTCGGTACTGTCGCCGCTCGAGCGCGTCGTCGTGGGCTCCGAGACGGAGCTGCTCGGCCGGCTGCGGCCTGGCGAGGACGGTCTCGTGATCGCGTGGCGCAGCACGCGCGCGACCTTTCTGCCGAAGGTCTGGGAACAGCTCGGCGAGCCGCGCGAGTTCCTGCGCCACCTGAAGCACAAGGCAGGGTGGCGCGAAGACTTCTGGGCCGGGGACGTCGAGGTCTGGCGCTACACCACGGAGACCATGGCCCTGGACCGGCCCGCCCTGCACCTCGCGGGGCCGTCGCCCTGAACGAATCCGGCGGTCCGCGGGCGGCGAACGGACCCACCATGAGCCCTATTCCGACGCTTAAGACGCTGTTCGGCGGCATCCTCGCTGCGATGCTGGCCGTCACCGCAGTGGCCAGCCTGAAGCAGCCCGTGTGGGACTGGGGCGGCCTGACGACCGAGCCGGACCGCTGGTGGACGATCGCGACGCTGGCCGACGCATACTTCGGCTTCCTGACGTTCTACGCCTGGGTGTTCTACAAGGAATCCGCGGCCACGGCCCGGACCGGCTGGTTCGTTGCGATCATGCTGCTCGGCAACATCGCGATGTCGATCTACGTACTGCTGCAGTTGTCGAAGCTCCGGCGCGGCGACTCCGTGGCGCAGCTGCTGTTGAGGACCGAACGATGACCGCGACGACCGAACCGCGCCTGGCCACGACCGGGGATCCTTCATTGGCGATTCGACCGGCGGCGCCCGCCAGCCAGTCGCTTTCGTTCGCGCTACTCGAGCGCGACCTGGTGCCAGACTGGTTGATCCGGGCCGGCATCCGCCGGCTGCTCGCGCAGCGCCTGCGCGAAGAGGACAAGGGCGGCGTCGAGGCCCAGCAGGCGCACTTCATGAAGTTCGTCGAGGAACTGCGGCAGAGCCCGGTCGCGATCGCCACGCGCGAGGCGAACGAGCAGCACTACGAGCTGCCCTGCGGGTTCTTCGAACAGGTGCTGGGCCCACACCTGAAGTACTCGTCATGCTACTTCCGGCCGGGTGTCGCTTCGCTCGAGCAGGCCGAAGCCGACATGCTGGCCCTCACCTGCAGTCGCGCCGGACTTCGTGACGGCGACCGGATCCTCGAACTCGGCTGTGGCTGGGGCTCGCTGACGCTGTGGATGGCCGAGCACTACCCGGGCTCGCGCATCACTGCGGTGTCGAACTCGCGCACGCAGAAGCAGTTCATCGAGGCGCGGGCGCAGGCGCGCGGACTGCACAACATCGAGGTCGTGACGCGCGACGCGAACGTGCTCGAGTTCCCGCCCGGGACCGGGTTTGACCGGGTCGTCTCGGTCGAGATGTTCGAGCACATGCGCAACTACGAGACGCTGCTCGGACGCATCGCCGGCTGGATGCGGCCGGGCGCCACGCTGTTCGTGCACATCTTCACGCACTCGCGCTACGCGTACCCGTTCGAGGTCCGCGACGACAGCGACTGGATGGCGCGCTACTTCTTCACCGGCGGCATCATGCCGAGCGATCACCTGCTCGCATATTTCCAGCGCGACCTCGCGCTGCGCGAGCACTGGCGGGTGGACGGCACGCACTACCAGAAGACCTCCGAGGCGTGGCTCGAGAACATGGACCGCAACCGCGACCGCGTGATGCCGATCCTCGCCGCGACATACGGCGAGGCCGAGGCACGCCGCTGGTGGGTCTACTGGCGGGTGTTCTTCATGTCCTGCGCCGAGCTATTCGGCTACCGGGACGGCCAGGAATGGCTCGTGTCCCACTACCTGTTCGAGCGCCCCTGACCGAGATTGCATCTCGCGCGATCCCCGTGTAGTTGTTGCGGGGCGTGCCAACCCTTCGCGACATCCTCCGCAAGTTCCTCACGCCGGCGCTGCTCGGCGCCGGTTTCACTGCCACGCTCGCGTCGCTGGCGCAGTCGCCGGACCAACCCGCGCCCGCCGCACCGCTGTCCGCCGCCGACGCGCAGGCCGAGCTGCGCAAGCGGATCGACGCCCGGGATTACGAGCAGGCCGTGGTGGAGGCGCGCCGGCTCGTCGAAGCCGCCTCGCAGCATCCTGAATCCGGCGAAGACCTGCAGGTCGCGTACATGAACCTGGCCGTGGCGCAGTACCTCGCGGGTGACTATGTCGGCGCGGAAGCCAGCTACCAGCGGGTGATCGAGCAGGTCGAGGCGTCCGGTCGCCTGACAAACCCACGCCTCGCACGCGCGCAGGCAGGACTCGCCACCACCTACTACGCGGGCAAGCGCTACGACCTCGCCGTGCAGCATTTCGACCGGGCCGTCGCGCTCAGCCGGCGGTCCGAGGGCCTGTTCAACGAGGCCCAGCTGCCGCTGCTCGAGAAATACGCAAACGCGCTGACCGAGGTGGGCCGGTTCCAGGACGCACTCAAGGTGCAGCGGTATGCGCTGCGGGTCGTCGAGCGCAAGTACGGCGCCGCCAGCCTGCGCTACGCCTCGCAGCTCGAGTCGCTCGGACGCTGGTACACGCAGGTCCGCGAATACGAGTCTTCACGCGCCGTGCTGCGCCGCGCGATCGAGCTGGTCGAGGACGCGAAGGGCGAGAACGCTGCGGAACTGATCGGCCCGCTCACTGCCCTGTCTGACAACGACCGTCGCCAGCTGCTCGATCCCCGGGCCCAGGACCTCACGACGGCGGACGAACAGCGGCGCGCGATCTTCCAGGAACCGATGGCGCCGGTCGGCGTGTCGCTGTCGTCCAGCACGGTCGCCAGCGAGGGACAGAGGGCCCTCGAGCGAGCCGTCGCCATTGCCAGTGGGCGACCCGACCCCAACCCCGCGCAGCTGGCCGGCCTGCGTGCGCAACTCGGCGACTGGTACCAGTCCCGCCAGCAGTTCGACAAGGCACTGCCGATCTACCAGCAGGCGTGGACGACGGCCGTCGGCCAGACGCTGGACGGCAAACCGCTGACCGAGCAGCTCTTCGGCCGGCCGGTCCTGCTGCATTACGTGCCGCCGGATTCGTGGGATCGCTACTTCGGACGCCCTGCCGGCGAGGCGACGGTGCGCAACACCGCGGTCGAGGTCACCGTGACGGCCCAGGGCCGGGTGACGGGCCCGAAGGTCGTGGACGACGGCGGCGATCCGAAGCTGGGGGCGCACACGGCCCGCGCGGCGCAGTCCGCCCGGTATCGGCCGCGATTCGAGAACGGACAGCCGGTGGAGACGCCGGGCGTCCGGATCGACCAGCCGTTCTACGTGCTGGTCGAGAAGGAACCGGAGCCCGCCGCTTCGAAGCCGGCCGGCTGACGGCTACGGCGCAGGCGGCGCGACTTCCGTCGCGCGCGCGGGTTCGCCGGCGGGCAGCAATCCGCGCACGATGGCCTGCTCGCGCAGTTCGGTCGCGAGCCGTGCTCCGGCGTCGCGCAGCGCGAGCTGCGTGGCCTTCTGCAACGCCTCCGAGCCGAAACCCAGCATGCTGCTTGTGGCCGCGGCCCCGTAACCCGTGAACGTCCACGAATCGACGAACTGGCCGTCGGGCTTGTAGCCGTTCACCCGGTACTTGAGGCTCACGGCGAAGACGTCGGTGCCGGAATCGGCCGGCGTCACGAACGCGAAATCCTCGAGCACCGGCTCGAGCACGCCGCGCAGGTCGGCACCAGTCCGGGCGCCGGCGTCCGTCGAGGCGACCGGCACCGCGCGCAGGAACAGCGCCTCCATCAGCCGCATGAAGCCCTCGGACTGCGCCTTGCCGATCGCGATCGCGAAATCACCACCCTCGCGATCCTCGCGGTAGACCTTCTCGCGGAATTCCGGGGCCATGTAGATGCCCACCGCGACCGGGATCTTCTCGACGAGCGGCGTCGGAATCGCCGTCTTCGCTTCGAACTCCGTCGTGCCGCAGCCGGCGAGCAGCGCGAGCAGCGGCCACGCGGCGAACCACAGTTTCCGCGCCAGGCTCGCAGGGCCAGTTTTCGTGCTCGAATGCATCGCGATCATCGTCGCACGTCCGGGTTCATCGCTGGTAGCTGCCCGGCTCGTTCAGGCCGACGAACGTGCCGCCGTTGCGTTCGCAAAGCGCACGCATCAGCGCCGCGAACCGGATGCTCGTGACCTGGGGCGCATCGGGTCGCACCGGAAAACCGAGCGCGTGAATGCGCACGCGTCGCGCCCCGGACTTGTCCTCGCGATTGATCATGTCCACGGTCTTCATCACCGAGTCGATCGACGAGCCGGTGAACTCGTCGCCGAACACGTACAGGCTGATCCTGAGCCCGGTCGCGTAGTAGGTGCGGATCGCCTCGACGATGCCCTCGACCGGGCTCGAGTTGCTGAACGGGAACCAGTCGCGCAGCCGCTCGATCACGAGCTTGCGCTGCATCGGAGTGTCGGGCAGCCAGCGACCACGGTATGACGGGAACATGTACGTGCCCTCGTCGCTCATGACCTGCCAGCCCTTCACCGCCGGGTACGCGTCGAGCACCTCCTGCATCTTCTTCATCACCAGCGGCCACGCGTAGTTGGCCATGCTGCCCGACGTATCGATGATGAAGATCACGTACTCGCTGTCGACCGGCAGTCCGCCGATCGGCGAGTCGTCCTTGCGCCGGTACTGTGCGCCGAGCAGCCGCTTCATCTCCTCGGTCAGCTCCTGCTGCGCCGACACCAGCTGGCCCTCGATGTCGTTCGCGACCTCCGCGTCCTTGCGCGACGACTGGTACTGTCCCCTGAGCGCGCTCAGGTCGCCGCGCAGCCGTGCGATCTTCAGCTGCTCCTCCGAAAGCTGGATCTTCCGCGCCTTCAGCTCGCGGTTCAGCACCTCGCTGGTACCGCGGATCTGGACGAGTTCCTGCTGCAACCTGAGCAGCAGGCCCTGCAGGTCCTGGCGTGACTTCTCGATCACGACGGGCTCGCCGACCTCGGTGAGCACGAGCAGCAGGATCACCGCGCCGAACCCGCAGCAGATCGCATCCAGGAACGAGAGGCTGAACACCTCGACGTCGCGGCGTGCCAGCCTCGAGCGCCTCACGGCCAGTCCCTCGCCGGGCTCAGGAACGAGCCGCGCGTACGGCGCGCGAGCGTCCAGTAGGCGCTTGGCGCCATCGGGTCGCCTTCCATCGGCAGCAGGATCACGTTGACGGGTACGCCCGGCGGCAACCGCCCGAGCGCCTTCTCGAACAGCTTCAGCCGGTCGTCGCCGTCGACCGTCTTCTTGACGAGCGGCGGCGACGCGCCCTGCGTCGGCAACCCGTCGGTGACCAGGATGATGTTGTCCGGGCGCGGCGAAAGCGAGCCCGCCACCGCGAGCGCGTTCTCGAGGCTCGTGCCGTCTTTCGGCACGACCTTGCGCAGTTCGCGCAGCGCCGCATTCAGCGACGCAGCATCGTCACCGGCTAGCCACTTGCCTGCACTGTCCGGCACCAGCGGGCGCGCCTGCGTGTTGAACCCGTAGATCTGGAATTTCGACTTGCCCGGCAGCTGCGACGTCAGCCAGTCGACCGTGGCCACGGTGCGTCGCCATTTGCCAGCCGCCATGCGGCGCACTTCGGGCATGTTGCGCAGCCGGATCACATTCACCACGGACTCGTCCATCATGCTCGCGGAGACGTCCACGAGCACCAGGATCCGCTCGCCGCCGACCTTCAGCCCAGTGAGGTACTGGCGGTCGCCGCTGCCGATGAAGCCCTTGATGCGTGTGCCTGGTTGTCCGGGACTCGGCGTGCCCGCGGCGAGCCGGCGGTTCGCTTCGTCGAGCGACTTCAGGTCCTGCTTCAGCTTCTCGATCGTCTCGCGCTTCGACAGCGTGTCCTTCTCAGCCTCGGCGAGCTGTTGCTTCAGTTGCTCCGTCTCCTCGATGATCCGGTTGGCCAGCCCCTCGGCGGGCACGGCGCGATCCGTGCCCTCGAGCGAATTGCGCAGTACCACGAGGTTCTTGTAGCCCTCGAGCACTTCCTCCTCGAGCTTGTTCACCTCGGACTGCAGCGTGTCGTTGCGCTGCTGGCGCTGCACGCCGGCCTGCGCGCTCAGGATCGTGTAGAACAGCACGACCGCGCCGAACCCGCACGCGATCACGTCCAGGAACGACAGGCTGAAGACTTCGATCTTACGGCGCGCCATCGTCGTCGACCACGCGGACGAGTTCGCACTCCACGCCCGGGCTGCCCACGCGGACGTGGTCGCCCGCGCGCAACGCGACGCGTCCTGCGATGCGGTCACCGTTCACGAACGTGCCGTAGGTGCTGTGGTCCTCGAGCCACGTCGCGTCGTCGTCGCTCCAGAGCGTGCAGTGCGACCGCGAGACGCCAGGCCCGGGCTCGAGTGGCAACGCGCGCCGGTCTCCCGGCACGGCGGACCCAAGCGTGAGTGGACGGCGGCTGATGCGATAGGCGCGACTCGCGATGACTGCGTGCGTGGGCCGCATGGCCGCCGGCACCGAGGCCCCCGCAGCGAGCGGGCGCCCGGCGTCCGCGCACAGCGGCACGGGCAGGTGCTGCACCAGCGTCAGCCCGCGCCCGTCCCGCCGCAGCAACTGCTCGTAGGCGAGCGCGCCGAGCGCGGCCGCGCCGCGGGGTAGCCGCACGGCCTCGCAGTCGCGGATCTCGGCGAGCCGTTCATGCAGCCCCGGCAACAGTGCAAAGCGATGCGACAGACGCAGGTGCAGCGGGCCGGCCGCGGGCCGCGAGCGCTGCAGCACGCGCGCATACTCGTCGTAGATGTGCGACGCGGCGCGCGCAAACTCATGTGCGTCCAGGTCGATCGCGTAGGTTGCGCCACCGGCCTCGATCTCTATCGCAGCCCGACCTCCGTCGCGCACGGCTTCGAGCCAGCCCGGCAGCCCATCGACCAGGCGCTGCTCGGTCGCGGCCTGGTGCAGCGGGTCGAAGCGCGTCTTCTTCACGAACACGGACGCAATCATGTCGAGCCACGCCTGCTGCAGCGCTACCCAGCCGTGCTGCGGCAGGATGTCGAAGCGCGTGCGGCGCAGGTCGCCGCCGTGATCCAGCACGGTGAGCACCGCGCGGTGCAACGATAGCTCGAGCTGCAGCACGTTGCCGGGTGCGGGCTCGAGCGAAGCAGCGGCGAGCCCCGAGTCGACCAGGCCGACCGGGCTCAAGCCTGCCTCCTGCGCGACGCCCAGCAGCAACGCAAGTTGGTCACGGGTGTACCAGGGCGGCACGGCCAGCAGCACGTCGGTTCCCCGCTCCACGTACGGGCGCACCAGCGACGACAACTGCGCGTGAGCCACCTCTGCGGACGTGCTGGCTGCTGGCATCGGCCGCGGCAGTGCCGCAGTGCCGAGCTCCTGCCAGTAACGCGTGTCGGCAAACAGCGGCTTCAACCGCGCACGACGCGCGGCAGCCACTCCCGTCTCCGGCGCGGGCCCGTCGAGCATCGCGCAGCCGGGCTCCTCGGCGAGGATCGCTGCATCGCGCGCGAGGATCAGCCCGACGTCGTTCAACTCGAGGGCGAGCGTCATCGGTTCAGCGGATCTGCATGTGCCGGATCAGGTTGCGGTCGAGATAGGTCTCGCTGTCCAGCACCAGCCGCTCCTGCGCGCGCTGCAGCTGGTGCAGCAGGAACATCAGCACGATGCTGATCAGCAACGCCGCCAGCGTGGAGTTGAACGCAGTCCAAGGCCCTCGGTGACGCCGGACACGTCGCCGGTGACCGCCTTGTGCGCCTCGCCGAGCGCGTCTCCAATGCCGCGCACCGTGCCGATGAAACCGATGGCCGGAATCGCCCACGCGATGTAGCGCAGCATCGAGAGCTCCGAGTCGAGGCGGTCGGCTTCGCCGTCGCAAACGCCGCGGGCGGCCTCGGAAACGTCCTGCACGTTGCGCGTCGCCCCGAATCGATACAGCGCCACGAGCAGCGCACGAGGCAGCAGGCACTCGGCCTCCAGCGGCGGCAGCGCCTCCAGCGGGCGCGCGTACTCCCGGGTGTCCTCGGGCAGGATCCGCATTCCATCCGGCACGTTCACGAGGTCCCGCTCGAGCAGCGCTCGCTCGCGGCGCATGTGCCACGTCTTGTAGCCGATGATCGCGAGCGCCCAGAGCCCGAGGATGATCTCGGCCTCCTGCTCCCAGTCCTTCAGCACCACGTAGATCGACCGCTCGGCGACGTAGTTCGGGTCCTTCTTCATCGCCGCGCGCTGCTCCGCGAGCACGGCCGTCGCCCTGGGGCGTACCACGGTCACGTATGCGGCGTGGACCGCAATCGTGAAGATGATCAGCGCGAACAGGCTGAACAGGAACTCGCTCGGGCCGCGCGTGTTGAATCTCGCCATGCGATGGGACTCTCCTTGATCAGATGTCGACCGGGAACGAGACGTCGAAGTCGGCGCGTACTTTTTCGCTGGGCTCGAACCGGCTCGGCGACGTGCCGGGCTTGCGGTCGGTCGCGGCCGCGGGAGGCGCCGGCTTGCCTTCCGCAGGCGTGGCTGGCGGCGCCGCTTGCTCCGTTGGCTGTTCGGCGGGCGTAGCCTTCGGGGCTTCCTGCGCGCTGAGCGCCGTCACGACCGCGAGCGCCCCGATGAACAGGACGATCAGCAGCGCCAGGTCGCGCCTACTGCGCGTAACGCGCGATGCGAAATCCGACGTCATTGCGCTTTCCGTCCCCGTAATCGCGGTACGCGAGCCTGAGCTCAGTGACGGCCGAGCTCTTCCAGCTCGAGCCGCGAATCACCCGCAGCGAGCCATCGCCCGCCGCCGCCGGATCGACAGCGACGACCGTCGCTGGCGGCTGCACAGTGTAGAGATCGTGTGTCCACTCCGCGACGTTGCCGCCGAGATCGAAGAACCCCGACGGGCCCGCTGCGAAGCTGCCCACCGGTGCCGTCGCCGCGAACCCGTCCTCGTAGTCCGGGATCGTCATCGGCACCAGCGCCTGCGCGGCGCGGTCGGCATAGTTGCCCGCTCCGGGCGGCACCGGCAGTGTGTCGCCCCACGGATACTTGCGCATGCCGCCGCCGGCGCCCCGGGCGATCCACTCCCACTCCGCCTCGGTCGGCAGGCGGTAGCCGTTGGTCGCGGGCGTCACGGGCACCAGCTTGCCGCCATTGGTTTCATAGGCGGCAGTGAGTCCGTCCTGCGCGCTCAACCAGTTGCAGTACGCAGACGCGTCCTGCCAGCTCACGTTCACGACGGGCTGGCGGTCCGTGTCGAGCGTCGACTGCAGTATGAAGCCTGACCTGTGCTCGGGCCGGAACTGCCGGTACTCGGCATTCGTCACCTCGCGCAGGCCGACGTAGAAGCGGCGCTCGAGCCGCACCGGGCGCTGCGCTTCGTTCGCGCGCCGGCCCGCTTCACGTCGCGGGCTGCCCATCGTGAACTCGCCGGCGGGCACCAGCTTCAGGTCCGGCCCACCCTTCGCGCGCATGGTCGGCGTCAACGCGACGACTTCGGTTGGCGCCGCGGTCGGCGTCGTTCCCTTCGTCGCAGCCGATGCAGGCTCGGTCGACGTCGCGGTGCGTGGCGCCACGCCTTCGAGCAGCGTCGCCTCGACGTTCTGCGGCAGGCCGGGACGCGGCGTGACGGTCGTGCGGAACGGTGCGTATCCCGACTTGCGGACTTCGATCGAGTGTCGGGTCGCGGGCAGTCGCAGCGTCTGGTTGGCCGGACCGCGCGCCACGCCGTCCACGAGCAACTGCGCATCGGCCGGATTCACGCGGACGATCACGTCGCCGAGTATCGGCACCAGCGCGACCTGCACGGTGGCGCTCTTGCCCGCCGCGACCGCAATCTCACGGGTGGCGGACTCGTAGCCCTCGCGAGAGACCGTTACCGCATGCGTGAGGTCCGGCCGGACGTCCAGATCGAGCGGCGTCCTGCCGCGGTATGCGCCACCGATCGTGACGCTCGCGCCCGCAGGCTCGCTGCTGACGACCAGCCGCCCGTCCGGCAGCCCGAGCTGCACCGGACCGATCCTGAGCGGCTCGTTCGCCTTCACCCGCACGTCGCTGACCCACGCCTTGAATCCTTCCAGTCGCAGTTCGACCGGGTACGAACCCTGGTCGAGCTCGAGCGAGAGCGGCGTGGTACCGCGCTGCATGCCGGCGATTCGCACGGACGCACCTGCCGGCACGGTCTCGACCGTCACCTTCGACCAGCCCGGCGTGAGCTTCGGCTCGAGCGTCTGCCGCTTGCCGAAGCCTTCGACTCGCACGTCGGCCTCGTAGTCCAGGTAGCGCTCCGTGTCGATCCTGACCTTGTGCGTACCGGCCGCGAGTTCGAACTCGCCCGGCGCCTTGCCGGCCGCGCGGCCATCCACGGTCACTTCGCCCGGCACCGGCAGCACGATCTTCAGGCGGCCGGGCAACGGAACGAGCTGATAACGCAGTACCTGGTCGCGCTCGTGACCGACCGTGACCGGCACGCGCAGTTCTGCATAGCCCTCGCGCTGTGCGACGAGCCGGTACTCGCCAGGCCGCAGCAAGTGACTGGAACCGAACGCGAGCCCCGGCCAGCCGCCCTCGAACGCGACGCGCTCGGGCTTCGGGTCGATCTCCACCTGCACCGGCGTGGACGTGAATACCAGCACCGCAATCGCGGCGAGTGCGGCGGCAGCCGCGATCACCATGATCCGCACGAGCGGCCGGCGACTGGCGGTCCGTTGCGGTGCGCCCGCCGACTTGCGGAATGCGACCGGCTCGATGCGCTCGCCGTCGTCTGCGCCCGCGCCGGAATGACTGGCCGCGGCCGGCGCGACCGGTGGCGCCGTGACGTTACCGACCCCTCCCGCAACGACCTCGAGAACGCGTCGGGACGCGTCGATCCTGAGCTTCAGCCGGCCGCCGCCGACGTCGAGCACGTCGCCGTTGCGAAGCCACGTCGAGCCTTCGATCCGCGCGCCGTTGTGCAGCACTCCAGCAACATCGTCCGCAGGCTGCACGAACAGCTGCCCATCGTGCAGCGCGAGCCACGCGAGTGGTCCGTCCGACCGTGCCGGCACGACCACGTCGCTGCCACTGCCGCCGATCGACAATGGAAAGCCCTGCGCCGTGACCGGGCGCTCGCCGAGCGGCTCGCGCAGCACAAGCTCGGTGCTCAAATCTGCTCCTCGCAGCGCACCACCAGCGACGGCGGTTCGCGCCCTGGCATGATCGTGAACTCGCGCCGCACGTCGCGGAACCCGGTGCGCGTGCCGATCACCGTGTAGCGGCCGGGCAGCAGCTCCATGTCCTTGCGCTCGAAGGTGCCGAGCTTGCCGACACGATAGATGGTCACTTCGGTCTGGCTGTCCGAGGCGATCGCGATGCGCACCGGCGTCTCTGCCGCGGCGACGAGGTCCTGCAGTTCCTTGACCTTGTGCGACAGGACCGGCCCGGGATCCGGCACCGCGCTCGCGCGATTCAGTGTCGCGCGGGCTGCGCCGCGAACGTCGCTCGAGAACACCTTCTCCGGGCGCTCGAGGTACGAATCGAGCTCGGCGTGCAGCATCGCATTCGGCTCCGAGCGCTCGACGCCCTGCTGCGCCGTGAGCAGGTTGGCGTCGATCTTCAGCGCCTGCCGATACTCGACCAGCGCATCGCCCCAGCGCTCCTCGCGCTCCGCCCTGCGCGCAGCGTCGAGATGCGCGTCGATGCTGCGGCCCCCGAGAGCGCGCTCGACCTGCTCGAGTCCTTCCTTTACCTCGGCCGCGCCCGGCCGGATGCGACCGGCACGCTCGTACGCCGCACGCGCGGATGCATAGTCCTTCCGCGAAAACGCCGCCAGCGCTTCGGCGATCGCCGCGCCAAACGCATTGCCGGACGCCTGCGCGTCGAGGCGTGCCAGTGCGTTGCGAGCCGCGACCGTGTCCGGGTCCAGTGCGAGCGCCTTGCGATAGTTCGTCTGTGCGGCGGCGATTTGACCCGTTCGCTCGAACTCCGCGGCATCCGCAAGCAGCGTCCGCACTGCATCGAGCGACTCGACACGGCGCAGCCCGCGCTGCGCCGCTGCGTTCGCCGGATCGATCAGCAATGCCAGGTCGAACTGCCGCTTCGCCTCCATGGCGTTGCCGGACCCGATGGCTGCGACTCCAGCGGCAAGTGCCGCGCCCAGTGCGGGATTGACCCGCTGTTCGACAGCACGCAGATCTCCGTCGGCCTCACGCAGCCGGGTCAGCGCGGTCTGGTACTCACGCCGGGCCGACGCGGCATCGGCCTCGGCGAGTCCTTGCTTGCCGCGCGCAAACTGCTCGCCCGCCCACGAGCCGGCCGAGCGACGCTCGAGATCTTCAATCCGTCGCGCAACGACCGGGCGCAGTTCGTCGACCTGTCGCTTCACATCGGCCAGTTTCTGCAGGTCACGCGCCGGGGCCACAGGCTGTGCCGGCGCAGGCTTCGATTCGGTACGCGGCACGGCAGGTGCCTTCGCGGCATCGCGACGCTCGACCCACTGCGGCAGTGCGAAAAAGACGAAGCCCGCGGCGAGCAGCAGGAATGCCAGGGCCGCTGCGAGCAGTCCGCGTCGGAAGCCCTCCGAGCGCAACTCGCGGTCGCTCGGAGCACTCGTGGTCGAACGATGCCACTGCGGCTCGATTGCCGGCGGCGGAGACTCGGGCGCACGCAACGCGACCCGGGCAGGCTCGGTGCGGACCACGGCAGGCTGAGGGATTGCCGCGGAGACAGCTTGCAGCAGGTCGCGGATCTCGGCCATGTCGCGCGGCCGATCCTCTGCGCTGCGAGCGAGACAGCGACGGACCAGCGACTCGAGCGCCGCTGGCACCACCGTGCGGCTCGCCGGCAAAGCCGGCGGCACTTGTGCGGCGGCAGCAGCGGCCTGATCGGGATAGAAGGGCGGATAGCCGCTCAGCAGCTCGTACGCCATTGCGCCGAACGAGTAGACGTCGTCGCTGACCTGCGGCGCGGATCCCGCCAGTTGCTGCGGACTCGCCGTGAACGGCGAACCGCCCTGCGCGGCCATCGCATCACCGATTCTCGCAGCGAGCCCGAAGTCGGTCAGCAGCGGGCGGCCGTCGCCCGCGAGCAGCACGTTTGCGGTCTTCACGTCGCGGTGCACGATGCCGCCGGCGTGCACCGCCTCGAGGCCTGCGGCGACTCGCTCGAGCACTGCAGTGACTTGCGATACGGCCGATCCGCGAAGTCGCGACAGGTCCGCGACGGCGTCGTCCGCGAAGACGGCGAACACAGTCTCGCCGTCGTGCACTGCGGCGCACCTGAGCACGTTCGGATGATCGAGGTCCCGCTGCAGCGCAGCTCCGCGCAGGAACCGCGCGCGCTCCTCGTGCGAGCCGAGCAGTTCCAGGCGCAGCATCTTCAGCACGCGATCCGCACGTGCCTCGCGGTCGCGCACGAGCCAGACCTCGGCCGTCCTGCCTTCGCCAAGCCTGCGCAGCAGCGCGTACCGCGCGGCGAGAACCTGCCCGCTTTCGAGCGTCATGTCGCGCCCTTGCCGCGAATCAGGGCTTTGCAGCCCGGGGCTGCGCCCCGTCGGACGTCGCCCCGACCGCAGCGGCCGGCAGGCCCGTCTCGTTTTCGTAGAGTTCCTTCAGCAGCTGTCGCCATTCGGCGTACTGCTGCTCGGCCGAGCCCTTCAGCTGCAGCGTGCGGCCCTCGACGTCCACGACCATCGGTTGCACCTCGGACTGGAACGAATCGCCGAGCTGCTTCAACGACTCGGTGTGCGTACTGATCTCGGCCCGCTGGTCGAGGCCGGCCTTGAACGCGTACATGCCGCCGATCACCGCCGCGGTCGACGCGGCCGACGCCGCGCTGCTGTTGCTGTTGCTGCCGGCGACGATGCCACCCACGATGGCGACGGCACCGAGTACCTGTCGCGTCACTGCCTGCCGGCGGGCAATTGACCGTGCCTCGAGTTCCTCGTAGGCGTACTTGCGCCAGTTCGTGTAAGGATCGGCGAGGCTCTCCGCAAAGTTGGTGTAGTACTCGTTCAACGTGTCGACCAGCGAGTAGTCACGCTCGCGGATCCGCTGCATGCGCTGCACGACCGGATCGTCGGGCGCGGGCAGGCGGACGACAGAGTAGGTTCCCTTGCGATCCCTGGCGACGTACGGACCGAACGCATACGGTGCGAGATCCGCCGCAAAGCGCAGGTTCGAGATCTCGTGCAGCTGCACGCGCTGTTCACGGGTGAGCTGGCCGCGGGCGGCCAGCAAGTCGTTCGCGAGCGTGTTGTAGAGGTTCTGGAACGGGTCGGCCGGCTTCGACACCACGTCTTTGTAGGCACGCGTGTCGGCCTCTCCCTCGTACTGCTTGCGGAACCACACGCGACCCGCGGCATCGCTCACCGTGATGTCGAGCACGAGTTCGCGCCCGTCGGACTGCACGATCCTGCCATCCACGTACACGTCCATGCCGTTGGCGCCGGCCGGCAGCACTCGCACCTGGCCCCACTGCCCGGTGCCTTCCAGCGTGTTGCGGACCATCACCGGCATGTAGCGCGACTCGGCCTTGCGCACTTCGGGGAAGATGCCCTCATCCTCCTGCTTCTTCTCGTCCGCAGGAATGTTGGGATCGAACAGGCGCACGGCGACGTCGAGCAGCTCGTCCTGCGGTACCTCGGCCGTCGCCTTCTGTGCCGCGACACGCTGCACCGGTCGCTGCTCCTGCACCATGCAGCCGGACAGCAGCAGCGTCGCGGCCACGCAGCCCGCGAACGAAAACCCGATACGCCCGACGGACTGCAGACGATTCACTAGGTGCCCTTCTTGTATTGCCGATACTCTTCCCACAGCCGCTCCCTCAGCTCCGGATCCGTTTCCTTCATCGCGGCTTCGCGCAGCTGGCGGGCGACGATGTCGTCGTCGTGGCCGTCCGGGATGTCCGAAGGCGCCGTGTTCGGCCCTGAACCACCCTTGACGCCGCCGCCGTAGCCGCCGCCGCCACTCGGACCCGTCTGCCCCTGCGAAGACTCGCCACGGCCGCCCGGGTCGCCCCCGTCGCCATTGCCGCTGGTGTCGCCGTTGCCGTCCTTGCCATTCGGTCCGCCGTCGCCCTGTCCGCCCTCGGCGCCTTCGCCGGCCTGGCCGCCTGCGGCTTCGGAACCGTTCGCCTCGCTCGATCCGCCTTCGCCGGAAGTACCGGATCCGGAGCCGCGCGAGGCGCGCTCCTGCGACACGGCCTCCTGCTCCTTGCGCATGCGTTCGTCGAACACAGCGAAAGTCTCGTCGAAGCGCCGGTCGATCTGCGCCCGGCGGTCTTCGGTGGTGGCCGGCCCGCCGCCCGAGCCCGAGGTCGAGCCGCCGCTCGATGAGCGACCCGCACCTGCCGAGCCGGTTGAGCCAGTCGTGCCTGGTGCACCTGTCGAGCCTGCCCCACCGGCCGACCCGGTCGAGCCTGGCGTGCCCGCTGTACCAGCCGAACCTGCCGATCCCGGTGATTTCGAGGCCGCCGTCTGCCCGCGCGAGGCGCCCGAGTCACTCGCAGGCACATTGCTGCCGGCCTGCCCGGTCTGTCCTGTCTGTCCGGCAGCGCCGGTGGACGCCTGCCCCGCCGCACCCTGGCCCTGCTGGCCCTGGCCCACGGAGCCGGCTGGCCGCTGCGAGCCCTGCGACGACGCCTGCCCGCCCGGGGACTGCTGGCCCTGCGTGCCACCGCTCGGCGCGCTGCTGCCCTGGCTGCCGCTCGAACCGCTGCTGCCGCTCTTGCGTCTGCTGCGGCGGAAACGGCGACTCGCTGCCACTGCTCGACGGGCTGGAGCTTGGGCTGGAACTCGGACTGGTGCTGGTGCTGGTGCTGCCGCCGGACGTCGAAGGAAACGGCGACGGCGTCGAGGGTGCCGAAGAGCCCGGCGGCTGCGGCAGCGACGGCGGGGACGGCATGGACGGCGTCTGCGTGGAAGTGCTCGCGGCGCAGCCGGCGAGGCCCAGCGCGCAGGCGACGGGCCAGACGAGGCCTCGGACGTGAACCACTCGCATGCTCAGGGTCTCCCGATTGTGCGCGGACTCAGGCTGCGGAACAGCCACGGCCTCGCTCAATCCCTTTGATCAGCGCAACCGCCGGGTGGTTCAACGCGACCCACCGGTGCCTGCGGCCGCGCCGCCGGCTGCCTGCTCCAGGTCGGACCCGAGCAGGAAGGAACGGAGCTGTTCCGAAAGCTGGTTGCACGCAGTGCTCTGGACAGGAGTGATGATCGGAATCGGCACGACCGCACCGATCAGCACCGAGGTACCGGTGACGTCCGAACTGACCGAGCCGAGTTCGCTCGCGGTCTGCATGTCCCAGACCAGCGCGACGTAATCCGATTCCTTGTCCCACCAGCCGACGCCGAAGCAGCCGGCGCCGCCGGGCCCCGCCGCACAGGCCACGCTGCCGCCGCCACCGGTCTTCTTCGTGCTGCCATCCAGCCACACGATGTACCGCACGCCGATCTGCTGGAGGCGCTCGGTGACGCCCGGGCGCGCGAGCAGGCTCTTCAGTCCTGCGGCATTCGCCGGCGCGGTGCTCGGCTCGAACCACGGATACAGCGCGTCGGTGAATTCCTGCTCGCCGTAGATCTTGAACGGCACCGCGTTCTTGTCCTTCGACGGCTTCGAGGTCTGGCCCTGCTGCGGGTGCACGAGCTCGCCGCCGAGCTTCTCCTGCACGCAACTGAGGAAATCTCCTTCAGTACCGACACCCTCGATCTGCGGTTTCTTCAGGACCACGATCGATTCATTGGCCTGGATCGAGGTCGCGACCTGCCGCGACTCATCCACCTTCGAGGTCATGCAGCCGGCCGCCAGCAGCGCGAGGCCCAGCAGCGCGGCCGCACGTCCGCAACCCGCGAGCCGACGGCGCGAGTCGAACGATCCTTGTGGGTTCAATGGCAAGTCGGCATTCCCCAACCAGCTGGAGCGACGCGGCGCTACTTTGCGTCCGATCGAGTATACGTCAAGGGTCCAGGGCCGCTGCGCGACCGGATTGTGATACTCAGCTGAACAATTCCCGTTGTTCCGGCGCGAGCGGATCCCTGACGAACGAGCCTGTGTCGAGGCTGGCCTGGCGCTCATCGTCCAGGCCGTAGCGCCGGCATGCCGCCTTGAAGCGCGCCGACAGCAGTTCCGCATACGGCCCCTCGCCGCGCATCCGGTGGCCGAACCTGGGGTCGTTCAGCCGTCCGCCGCGCAACTCGCGCAACAGGTTCAGCACGCGATCGGCACGCGACGGGTAATGCTCGCGCAGCCATTGCTCGAACAGAGACCCAAGCTCGTGCGGCAGCCGCAGCATCATGAAGGCCGCGCGCCCCGCCCCGGCGGCGGCGGCGGACTCGAGCAGGCGCTCGATCTCATGGTCGTTCAGCGCAGGGATCATCGGCGCGAGCAGCACGCCGACCGGGACGCCCGCGGCGGTCAGCTCACGGATCACTCGCAGTCGCGCGGCGGGCGATGCGGCGCGTGGCTCGAGCACGCGCTTCAACTCGTCGTCCAGCGTGGTCATGCTGATGAAGACGGTGACGAGTCGCAGCCGAGCGAGCTCGGCGAGCAGGTCGGCATCGCGCAGCACGAGCGCACCCTTGGTCACGACAGTGACCGGGTGCCGGTGCGCAAGCAGCACCTCGAGCAGCACGCGGGTCGTGCGGTGCTCGCGTTCGGCGGGCTGATACGGATCCGTGTTCGCACCGAGGCTGATCGGCTTGCAGACGTAGCCCGGGGCGCTCAGTTCCCGATCGAGCAGCTGCGCGAGACCGGGCTTGTGGAAGATCCGCGTCTCGAAGTCGAGTCCCGGACCCAGGTTCCAGTACGAGTGCGACGGGCGTGCGAAGCAGTAGATGCAGCCGTGCTCGCAGCCCTGGTACGGGTTGACCGACAGTTCGAATGGAACGTCCGGCGACTGGTTGCGCGTGATCGCCCGCTTCGGGCGGTCGGCAATCAGGACTGTCTCGGCCCGGCGCGGCAGTTCGTCGAGGCTGCCCCAGCCGTCATCGGCGGCCTCGAAACGCGTGGCCTCGAAGCGACCGGCCGGGTTCGTGACCGCACCCCGGCCCTTTTCGATCCACCGACGGTCCGCGCTGCGCATCCCCGGACTTTACTGTATGCATATACAGCTGTCACGGGGCCGAGCCGGGGAAGCGGTCCATCTTCCAGATCTCCGGGAACAACCTCGTCCACGTGCCCGCGACCACCAGCGTCGCGCAACCTCCGACGACCACGGCCGGCACGGTGCCGAACCAGGCGGCGGTCAGCCCGGACTCGAATTCCCCGAGCTCGTTCGACGCGCCGATGAACACTGCATTGACCGCGCTCACCCGGCCACGGATCTCGTCCGGCGTCTCGAGCTGCACCAGCAGGTGCCTGATGTAGACGCTGACCATGTCACCCGCGCCCATCACGGCAAGCGCGGCGAGCGACAGCCAGAAGCTCGTCGACAGACCGAAGGTGATCGTTGCCAGGCCGAACACGATCACGCCGCCGAACATCCAGCCGCCGACGCGTCGCGAGATCGGTGCGAGGCCGAGGGCGAGGCCGCACACGGCCGCGCCGATCCCCGGTGCAGTGCGCAACAGGCCGAGCCCGCTTGGGCCCACGTGCAGCACGTCCGCGGCGTACACCGGCAGCAGCGCGGTCGCACCACCGAACAGCACGGCGAACAGGTCGAGCGAGATTGCGCCGAGCACCGGCCGGCGCGAGCGCACGAACCGCAGTCCCGACAGCAGCGTGTACCAGCCGGGCGGCTCGGTCGACTGCGCGTGCCCGCCGCCACGCCGCACGAAGAGCAGCAGCACGACGGCGATTGCCAGCAGCGCCGTGACGCACGCATAGACGACCGGTGCGCCGAGCAGGTAGATCACGCCGCCGAGCGACGGACCGGCGATCGTCGCGACCTGCCAGGTGGAGGAATTCAGTGCGACGGCCGTGCCGAACTGCTCACGGGACACCAGGTTCGGCAGCAGCGCCTGCCCGGTCGGCATCGCGAACGCGCGGGCGATGCCGAACAGCACCATCACCGCGAACACCGGCCGTGCGGAATCGAGGCCGCGCGCCGCGAAGGCGAGCAGCAGCAGCGCACAGAGTGCTTCGAGCGCGAAGCAGAACGTCAGGATCCGGCGCCGGTCGTGGTTGTCCGCGACGTGCCCGGCGGGAAGGATCAGCAGCACGAACGGCAGGAACTGGGACAGTCCGATCAGTCCCAGGTCGAGCGGGTTGCGCGTGACCGCGTAGACCTGCCAGCCGACGGCCACCGTCTGCATCTGCACCGCGAGCGTCGCCAGGAATCGCGCCGCGAGGAAAAACGTGAAATCGCGGTTGCGCAGGACCGCGAGGCGCGGGCTCGACTCAGCGGTCATGCGGGCGCGCCGGGCGTGATTGCTTGCATCGGTCGTGGCAGCATAGCGCGCCCGACACGACGACGAACATTCCGGCACCGGAGAGCAGCATGCGTACGACCCTGCGATCAATCGCGACATTCGCCACCTTGATGGCTGCACTGGCAGTCCCGGCCATCCAGGCCGCGCCGGCGCCAGCCGCCCCGACCGCGGCGGACAGGCAGTTCGAGGCTCTGGGCAAGCGCTATGTCGACGAATTCGGCCGGTATTCGCCGGTGTCGGCCACCGCGCTGGGCGACCACCGCTACGACGGCGAACTCGACGACGTCGGAACGGACGGCCGAGCCCGCGCGCTCACCTGGAACCAGGCCCTGCTGGCCGATCTGCAGGGCATCGACCGCAAGTCGCTGTCGCGCGCGAACCAGGTGGACGCAGCGGTGCTCGACAACCAGCTGCGCTACTCGATCTGGACCGAGCAGCAGTACCGCGACTGGTCATGGGACCCGCTGGTCTACACGCAGCTCTCGGGCCAGGCGCTCTACGGCCTGCTCGCTCGCGACTACGCGCCGCTGCCCGAACGGCTGCGATCGGTCACGTCGCGCCTCGAGAAGCTGCCGCGGTTCCTCGAGCAGGCACGGGCGAACCTCGTCCCGGAACGCGTGCCCGAGATCCACGCCGCGACCGCGATCAAGCAGAACCCGGGCGTGCTGAGCCTCGTCGACGAGCTCGTGGTGCCGAACATTGGCACGCTTGCGGAGGCCGACCAGGCGCGGCTCAAGACCGCGATCGAAGGTGCGCGGGCCGCCGTGCAGGTACACCAACGATGGCTCGAGACCGAGCTCAAGCCGAAGGCGCATGGCGAGTTCCGCATCGGCCGCGAGCTCTATGACCAGAAGCTCTCTTTCGCGCTGATGTCGCCGCTGTCGCGCCAGGAGGTCCGCGCTCGCGCCGAGGCCGAGGTAGCGCGCACGCGCGGCCAGATGTACGAAGTCGCGCGCAAGGCGCTGACGGGCCGTCCGGATGCGCCCGCGATGCCGGACGACCCGACCTTCGAACAGCAGCAGGCCGTCATCGCGGCGGCACTCGAGTTGGCAGCGACGAATCGCCCCGCACGGGACGGTGTCGTCGAGTTTGCCCGCGAGACACTCACGGAAACGACGGCGTTCGTGCGCGCGAAGGATTTCGTCACGATGCCGGGCGAGCCGCTCGAGATCATCCTGATGCCCGAGTTCCAGCGCGGCGTCGCGGTCGCGTACTGCGACTCGCCGGGACCGCTCGACAAGGGCCAGCGCACGTTCTATGCGGTTTCGCCGATCCCGGCGGACTGGACGCCGACACAGGTCGATTCGTTCCTGCGGGAGTACAACAAGCGTTCGATCGCGAACCTGACGATCCACGAGGCGATGCCGGGCCACTACCTGCAGATCGCGCATTCGAACCGCTATCCGTCGGTGCTGCGCGCGATGCTCGGCTCCGGCCCGTTCATCGAAGGCTGGGCCGTGTACGCGGAGCGCGTCATGCAGGAGCAGGGGTTCCGCGGCGACGACCCGCTGATGAAGCTCGTACAGCTCAAGTGGTACCTGCGCTCGGCGACGAACGCGATCATGGACTCGGCGATCCACGTCGACGGCATGACGCGCGAGGAGGCCATGAAGCTGATGACCGAGACCGGTTTCCAGGAGGAGCGCGAGGCCGCCGGCAAGTGGGTGCGCGCCCAGCTCACCTCGGCGCAGCTCTCTACCTACTTCGTCGGCTACCAGGAGCACTCGGACATGCGCGCCGAGGCCGAGCGCCGTCTCGGCAAGGCGTTCAACCTGAAGCAGTACCACGACCGCGTGCTTTCGTACGGGTCGCCGCCGGTGCGGTTCGTCCGCGAGCTTTACTTCGACGAGCCGATCGGCTGAGGGCCGCGTCAGACGGGATCGACGCTGAGCAGCGTGTTCAGCAGGTTGTTCTGGAACGTCGCGTTGCCGGTGAGCGCACGGTGCTCCTCGCACAGGAACACGCTGTGCACGACGTCGAGGGTCTCGATCTCCGCGCGCGGCGCTGCAACGTTGAGCGTGCGCCGACCGAGCAGCGACGAGCGCGTGACGACGGCGTCGCCGGGCTCGAACATCAGCGCCTGGTAATCGACGCCCGCCTGCGGGTTCGCGATGTCCGCGACCCGTTCGCGCGGCACGAGGCGGCCGTTGACGCGCTCGACCACGACGCGCGCCAGCGTGAGCTCGCAGTCCGCGCCGAAGACGTAGGGACGCACCTCGCCGGGACCGCCCGGCACCGCGAGCGACTCCATGAACAGCTGCCCTCGCCGCAGGTGCTTCGCCATGTACTCGCGGAGCATGTCGAGGTAACGACGACCCGCGGCACCGCCGCCATGCTCGGCGATCGTCCGTTCCGCCACACGCGGGGAGAAGATCGACCACTCGCATTCACGCCAGGTGCGGATGTCGTACAGGGGCAGCTCCGGATCGCGGCCGTGCACGTCGACGATCCATGGGACCGCCGGATGCGGCATCAGCTGCATTGCGCCGGTGCAGGTCGCGACGACCTCCTGCGGGATCTTCTGCAGCCCGATTTCCTCGCCGCGCAGGTTACCGAGCACCGGCTGCATCGTGCCCAGGTTGGGCGTCCCGACCAGCAGCAGCCGGCGGATCGCCGGGGCGCCGGCCTGTGTCGGAGCGAATCGGCCGTCCTCCGGCAGGTCCGCCGTTCCATAGCGGGCGTAGTACCTCGCGAGCAGCCCGCCGTTCGAGTGCGCGAGCACGTCGACCCGCAGCCTTGGATCGCCGTAGTCCAGCCGGATCCGCTCGATCAGGTCGTGCAGGCCACGCGCCGCCGCGACGTTGTCGAGGCGCCAGTCGTACAGGTAGACGAAGTACGTGCGGCGACCGGCGCGCGGCGGCTGCCCAACCTGCCCGCGGGCGTAGCCTCCTGCGTCGTGCAGCATGTCGAGAACCTTGCCGTAAAAGTCGCGGCCGAGGCCCTCGCGGAAGACGTCGTACGCCTCGACGTCGCCCGCAACGGGCTCCAGCGTCGCGGGATCGATGTCGAGTTCGAGGCTCCGGTAATTGCTGACCAGCAGCTGCGGGTTGGTGCCGGGCCAGATCTCGCGGCCCTTGCGGCGATCACGCAGACTGGAGCCGAAAGCACCCGGAACCACCACGAGTGGCGGCTGGTCGGCGTTGTCGCGGGTGGAACGATAGATCGGGCCGAGCGGTGGGCGCCCAGGGACGGCGCAGCCCGCCAGGCTCAACCCGGCCGCGACGAACGCACGGCGGCTCCAGCGAGCCATTGCAACCTCCAGGGAGCCCGAGTATCGCGCCTCGGCCCGGGCCCGGCATCGGGAAAAGCGCTATTTCCCCGCGGAATTCCCCCGAATCTTGTCGCGCACGACGGGGTCCACTGCTGCGACCTGCCGGTCGTGCAGCCGCGAGAGCAGCAACTGGGAGGCGACGGCGCCGCAGCCGGCCAGGAACATGTCCCACTGCGTGTCCCAGGCGTCGCCCTGCGCGCCGAGGAATGCTCCTGCGGCGTCGCCGCCGGCGAGCGCGGCCCACCATTCGGTGAACTCGTAAGTGGCGCTGATGCCGAGCACGGTGAACACGATGATGGTGAACAGCCACTTGCCCGGCGCGAGCGGCGACGTGCGCAACAGCAGTTCGCGAATGACGATCGCAGGCCCGAAGCCCTGCATCAGGTGACCGATGCGGTCGTAGTGATTGCGCTCGAAACCGAGCCAGTCCTGCATCCAGGAGCCGAGCGGCACGCGTGCGTACGTGTAATGACCGCCGACGATCAGGATCAGGGCGTGGATCGCGATCAGCCAGTACGCGAGCGGCGTCAGTGGAAAGCGACGGTGCGTCGCGATCAGCAGCGGCACCGCGACGAGCACTGGCAGGACCTCGAGCCACCACGTAAGCCGGTCGTACGGCCGCATGCCGGAGACGACCAGCGCGACCGCAACTGCGGCCAGCAGCCAGAGCTGAAGTCGTGTGCGATCCGCGCTGCTCACGCGGGCGGGGCCCCGCGGTTCGCTCGAATGCGGTTCACGATGGCGTCGAAGCGGGAGTCGCACCGCAGGTTGTCGAAATCCGGGTCGTGCTCGATCCACTCGAGATTGCCGCGACCGTGCTGGACGGCACGGTCGAGCATCTCGAGAGCGTCGTCGATGTCCCCCAGGATCGAGTAGGCGCAGGCGACGTTGTAGTAGCTTGCGAATGCGCCCGGTCGCGCCTTCAGCGCGCGCTCGGCAAGATCGCGCGCCTTGTCCCGGAGGCCGAGCCTCGCTGCATTCGTCGTTCCAAGCTGCAGTGCCCGCCCGTCCTGCGGGTCGATAACGAGCTGCCGATCGACCGCCTGCATGGCGCGGCGTGCCACCTGCTCATGCTGTTCCATTCGGCCAAGCTTCAGCAGCGAGCCTTCCAGCAGGCAGAGCGCCTGGTAGTCGTCGGGCCGCAGCTTGATCGCGGCCTCGTAGAGCGACACCGCCCGCTCGAACTCGCCGCTCTGGAAGCAGTCCCTCGCGTACAGGTAGTGCGCGTCGAACGACGCCGGGTTGAGGCGAATCGCCTCCTCGTAGTCCTGGTGCGCCTCTTTCGTCCGGCCCTGCAGCGAGAGCAGCATCGCACGCGCGATGTAGGCTTCCGGCATGCGCGGCTCGAGCTCGAGTGCACGCCGGCTCGCCGCGAAAGCCTCGTCGAAGTCCGCCTGCGTCATGCCGACGCGCCACAGGCCCTTGAGCGACTGGGCGTGCGCGATCCCTGCATGGGCCTGCGCGAACCGCTCGTCGCGCCGGATCGCCTCGCGGAAGAACTCGATGGCCGGGTTCATCTCGCTGTCCGTACCGTCCCGCAAGTGCGCCTGTCCGCGCAGGTATAGGTCGTAGGCTTCGGCATTGTTCGTGCCGCGGCGCTGGATCAACTCCCGCTCCTGCCGGCTCAAGCTGATGCGCAGCGCGCCAACGAGCTTCTGCGCAATCTCCGTCTGGATCGCAAAGACGTCGCTCAAGTCGCGGTCGTAGCTCTCCGACCACAGGTGATAGCCGTCCGAGGAGCTGACGAGCTGCGCGGTGATCCGCACTCGCTCACCTGCCTTGCGGACGCTGCCTTCGAGCACGGCGCCTACGCCGAGCGCGCGGCCGATCTCGCGCACGTCGGCGGCGCGGCCCTTGAACTGGAACGACGAAGTGCGCGAGGCGATCCGCAGGTCGCGGATGCAGCACAGCGAGTTGATGATCTCCTCGGCGATGCCGTCGCAGAAGTATTCCTGGTCGTGGCCGGGGCTCATGTCCACGAACGGCAGGATGGCGACCGAGTCCGGTGCTCCAGCCGCGAGTTCTGCCGGCGCGGCCGGCGGAAGCGTCTTCGCTTCGGGCGCCCTGGGAAGGTCCGGCGGTGGAGCCGCGGCCGTCGTCCGCTCGATGCCATGCGGCGTCACGTCGAATGCCCACGCCAGCGCGCAGGCCAGCGGGAAGCCGAGCGCGGCCAGCGTGATCACGAGCTTCAGCGTCCAGGGCGGCAGGCCCATGGGCCCGAACGTCGTGCTCGCGACCTGCACGACCAGCCACGCGACGACGAGATACACGACGGCGACGCGGAACACCTTGCGGCGCTTCAGTTCCGCGAGCCATCGCCCGGCCGTGGATTCGTCGTCGGACATCGTGCCGTCGCCCCCTTTGCGCCGATTATAGAGGCCGCCGCCCGATGCCGCTGCGCGTGGTCACGTGCGGTCGAGGAAGGCCTCGATTTCCCGCGCCAGTTCTTCCGGGCGCTCGTGGTGCACCATGTGGCTCGCGTCGTAGATGACGCAGGGCTCGAGCCGGCGCACCATGCGGGCCATGTTCTCCGGCAGCGCGTCCTCACCGAGCCGCGGCAGGAACTCCGACTGGCCCGCAATCACGTACAGCACCGGCGCGACGACTTCGCTCCAGCACGCTTCCGCCTCCTCCCGGCGGTACAGCACCGCATTAACGCGCTTGTGCGCCGGATCTGCCGTCACCTTGACGCTGCCGTCGTCGGCCTGCTGCGCCCAGGCCTGCGCGACGAATCGCGCGCGGTCCGGGGGCAGCCGCGGGTTGCGCCGCGCGAGCAGGTGCGCGAATGCGTCCAGCGACGGAAAGCTCGCGAATTCCGGCGGCTCACGCAGCTGGCGCAACCACTCTCGATAGCGGCCGGGCGCCTGCTCGGGTTGCGCCCGCGAGAGGCCGAAGCCCTCGATGCAGACGACGCGGCGTACGCGCTCGGGCCGGATGCCGGCGTACAGCGTCGCGATGTTGCCGCCCATGCTGTGGCCGATCAGAGTGACCGGCGCGTCCGGCGACCAATGGTCGAGCAGCGCATCGAGGTCGCCGAAGTAGTCCGGGAACCAGTAGCCGTCGGCCGGCCACTCGGTGCGTCCGAAGCCACGCCAGTCAGGTGCGACGAACGAATGGCGGTCGGACATCGCGTCGACCAGGAACTGGAACGTGTCGCCCGTATCCATCCAGCCGTGCAGCAGCACGACGAGTTCCGGCTGCTCGCCCCGCCACCGCGTGACGTGGTGACGCAGGCCGCGCACGACCAGGTGCTCGTGCTGGGGTGCGCGCCGTGGCTGGTAGATCTTGGTCATGCTCACGATCCGCTCTCGAGTCCACGAGCATACCGGAGCACAGCATCCTGCTGCTGGTGATCGCCGGCTCGCGGCGCGGGGTGCCGTGCCGATATAGTTGCGTCTCCCCGCCACCTCCAAGCCATGCGCAAGATCCTCGTCTTCCAGCACGTTGCTTCCGAACCGCTCGGCCACCTCGACCCGCTGCTGCGCGAATCCGGGTTCCGCATCCGCTACGTCAACTTCGGCCGCGAGCCGCACGCCGAGCCGGATGTGCGGCGCTACGACGGGCTCGTCGTGCTCGGCGGGCCGATGAACGTCGACCAGGTCGCGCAGCACCCGCACCTGCGCACGGAAATGGCGGCGATCCGCGAAGCGATCACCGCGGGCAAACCGATGCTGGGGATCTGCCTGGGCGCGCAACTGCTCGCGGCTGCGATGGGCGGCGACGTACGACCGAACCACGTGCCGGAGATCGGCTGGTACCGGTTGCACACGCTGCAATCGGCGCACGACGACCGGCTGTTCAGGCACTTCGAGCGTCGGCCACACTACGTGTTCCAGTGGCACGCCTACACTTTCGCGCCGCCGCCGGGCGCCGTCCCGCTCGCGTGGACGCGCAACTGCCGCAACCAGGCTTACCGCCTGGGCGACGCCGCATGGGGACTGCAGTTCCACCTCGAGGCCGACGCAGCGCTGATCGGCCGCTGGCTCGAGAGCCAGTCGGGCCAGGCCGAGATCGACCGCCACTGGAACCTGCGCCGTGTCGCGCACATTCGCGCGGCGACGCAGAAGCACCTGCCGTCTGCACAGCCGTTGAGCAATCGCGTCTTCACGGAGTTCATCCGGCTGCTCGGGCCGCGCCCGAAGGCCGTGATCCTGCCGTCGCGCTAGCTTACGGTCAGTCGGCGACGAGCCGCTTCGACTTCTTCAGGAAACGCACCGTCAGCCAGCCGGCGACGGCCGCGATGGCCAGCCACTCGAGCGAGCTGGCGACCGCCGGGTTCGCGACGAAGCCGCCGTGGCGCCAGAGATTCCAGGCGACGATGCCGCACCAGACCAGTATCCACGCGGTCGGCGTGCCGTACTCCTTGACGACGACGCGCCGCCAGCGGAACTGCAGGCTCGCGAACGTCTCCGCGAGTCCCGACAGCTTGGGCACGAAGCGCGGCACGTTGCGGCAGTACTCATCGAAGGCCGCGCCGAACTTGCCGCGCAGGAAGTTCTCCTCGGCCGCGACGATCGCCCGGTAGATGAACGCCGTGAGCGGGATCGCGACCAGCGCGCTGGTCCAGCAATTCGAGCGTGATCGCCATGCCGGACAGGATCAGCAGGTTGCCGACGTACATCGGGTTGCGGCAGTGGCGCGAACACGCCCTCGGTGACGAGATCCTCCGCGTACACCTGCCGGTTCTTGCCGCCGCGAATGATGTAGACGAGGCCGATCGTGCCGGCGCGTATCACCTGGCCGCGTCAGCGCGACCAGGAAGCCCGATCAGCGCCGCGGCGAGATCGCTCTCGAGGATCCGCGGGCCGGGAGGAAGACGAGCAGGCAGCGCCAGCGGGAAAGACGTACAGGCGCGTGCGATACAGGAAGTTGCCGAGCGCGACCATCACTTGACCGCGATGATGCCGCAGAAGTTGTACCACTTGAAGAACACGTCCACGTAGCGGAAGCCGGTGCGCAGCAGCAGTCTCGCGGTTCTCGAGCAGCTTGTACGGCACCAGCACGTTCTCGAGCGCCTCGCGCTTCTGCGCGATCTCCAGGTCGCTGTAGCCGCTGCGGCGCTTGAAGTCGTAGTAGTACTTGATGAACAGCCGGTTGAACAGCGAGTCCTCGCCGATCACCTTCTCGACCAGGATCAGCGCCCCGTTCTCGTTCATGCCGCGGTAGACGTCCTGCATCAGCCGCTCGCGCTGCAGCGGCCGGATGAACTGCAGCGTCAGCATCAGCATCACCACGCGACGCGTTCTCGACCCGGCAGCCCTGGTTCAGGTCCGCGTACTGCAGTTCGAAATCGCGCTTGAAGCCGCGCTCGGCCAGCTTGGCGCGACACTTGTCCAGCATGTCCTCGCGAGTTGTCGACGCCGACGAACCGCACGCCGGGCGGCACCACCGGGTCGAGCTCGATCAGCGTCGTGCCAGTGGAGCAGCCGAGGTCGTAGACATTGGTGCCCGCGACGGCGAAGTCGCCGGCCAGCTCGCCGATCATCCGCTGCATCTCGGCGTAGAACGGCACGGAGCGCGTGACCATGTCGTCGAAGACGTTGGCCACGTCGCGGCCGAACTTGAAGTCGGAGATGCGGGACAGCGGCTGCGCGAAAACCTGGTCTTTGTCGGTACCGGCCATGGGGTTTCTTCCGGGTGTTTTCGCGCAGAATATCTTAACGATCCGCTGCGCGGCGATTCTTTTTTTAGCCGCGGCCGAGGAACATCCGGTACGCAGGGTTCGCGGTTTCCTCGGTGTACGCGTAGCTCAGCTCGCGCAGGTGGCGCGCGAACTCGTCGGCGTCGGCCGGGGCGACCTGCACGCCGGCCAGCACGCGCCCGTAGTCGGAGCCGTGGTTGCGATAGTGGAACAGGCTGATGTTCCAGCGCGAACCGATCGCCTGCAGGAACTTAAGCAGCGCCCCGGGCCGCTCCGGGAACTCGAAGCGGAACAGACGCTCGTGCTCGAGGCCGTGCGCGTGGCCGCCGACCATGTAGCGTACGTGCAGCTTCGCCATCTCGTCGTCGGTCATGTCGAGCACGCGGTAGCCGGACCCGGACACCAGCTCGAGCAGCGCATCCCGCTCGCGCCGGCCATCGTGCAGCGCGATGCCCACGAAGATCCGCGCAGCGGAGGCGTCGTCGTAGCGGTAGTTGAACTCGGTGACGCTGCGCCGGCCGAGCAGCTGGCAGAACTTCAGGAAGCTGCCCGGCTGCTCCGGGATCTCCACTGCCAGCAGCGCCTCGCGCTGCGCACCGATGTCGGCGCGCTCGGCCACGTGCCGCAGCCGGTCGAAGTTGATGTTCGCGCCGCAATTCAGCGCCACGAACGTGCGGCCGGTGCACTGCTCGCGCGCGACGTATTTCTTGATGCCCGCCACCGCGAGCGCGCCGGCCGGCTCGGCGATCGTGCGGTTGTCCTCGAAGATGTCCTGGATGGCCGCACAGATCTCGTCCGTGCTGACCAGCACGACCTCGTCGACGTACTTCTGCGCGAGCCGGAACGTCTCCTCGCCGACCCGGCGCACCGCAACGCCGTCGGCGAAGATGCCGACCCGGTCCAGCGTGACGCGCTTACCCTCGCGCAGCGAGTCGTGCATGCTCGCCGCGTCCTCGGGCTCCACGCCGATGATGCGAATCTGCGGGTACAGCGACTTCACGTACGCCGCGATCCCGGCCACGAGCCCGCCGCCGCCGATCGGCACGAAGATCGCGTCGAGCGGCCCGGAATGCTGGCGCAGGATCTCCATGCCGATGGTGCCCTGCCCGGCGATCACGTCGGGGTCGTCGAACGGGTGGACGAACGAAAGTCCCCGCTCGCGCGCAAGCTCGACCGCGTGCTCGAAGGCATGGTCGAAATCGTCGCCGTGCAGCACCACCTCGCCGCCGAGGTCGAGCACGGCCTGGACCTTGATGTTCGGCGTCGTCTGCGGCATCACGATCACCGCTGGAATCCCGCGCCGCCGGGCCGCGAGCGCCACGCCCTGCGCGTGGTTGCCGGCCGAAGCGCAGATCACTCCACGCCGCGCCACGGTCTCGGACAGGTGCGAGATCTTGTTGTACGCGCCACGCAGCTTGAACGAGAAGACCGGCTGCAGGTCCTCGCGCTTGAACAGCACCCGGTTGTCGAGGCGGCGGGACAGCCGCGGTGCCGGCTCGAGCGGCGATTCGATCGCGACGTCGTAGACGCGCGCCTTTAGGATGCGTTCGATGTAGCTCTCTTGCATGGCCTGGGCACGACCCTGATCCGGCCGACTACGTTAGCAGGAATGGGCTCCCCGGGCCGTACGTAGTGACTTCAACTTTACGTTGGCAGGAAGCATACTTCGCCGGCGCGCCCGAACCGCGGGCTGCAGGCCAGTCACACCATCATGAATGATCGCGTTTCGCGCCGGGACTTCCTCGGCGTGCTCGGCACCGGCTCACTGCTCCCTGGCCTGGCCGCAGGCCAGACCTTCACGGACGTCGGCGTACCTTCGTCGTCCCGCGCGCTGTGGGACTGGTTGCGCGCCCAGCTCGTGCTCGAGCCCGGGCTCGCCTGGCTGGATTCGGCTGCGTTCGGTCCCACGCTGCGCGCGTCGCTGGGTCAGGGATTCCGGTCACGCGAGCAGCAGAGCAGCGACTTCGAGGCCTATGCGGCGGTGGCCTCGGGACCCGACGCGATCCGCCGGCGGCTGACGGACGTCGCGGCCTTCCTCGGCACGACGGCCGACGACCTCGCTTTCGCTTCCGGCGCGGACGAGGGACTGAGCATCGTCGCGCAGGGACTCGACCTGCAGCCCGGCGACGAGGTGGTCACCACGGCACAGGATCGCGCTGGCGCGGTGTACCCATGGCTGCTCGCGGCGAAACGGCACGGCATCAAGGTGATCCAGCTGCCCCACGCCGGCGTGCCGGCATCGCCCGACGTGATCGTCGGCCGGTTCATAGCCTCGCTCACCCCGAAGACGCGGGTGCTGGCGTTCGCCCACGTGCAGGCCTCGGACGGCACGGTCATGCCGGTGCGCGAGCTCTGCACGCTCGCACGCAGCAAGGGCATATTTACCGTCGTCGATGGCGCGCTCGCGCCCGGGATGCTCGACTTCCGCCTTGCAGATCTCGGTTGCGACGCCTACGCCACGTCGTTCCACCACTGGCTCGACGCGCCCTATGGCACCGGCGCGCTCTTCCTCGAGCGCGCGGCCCGCGCCCGCGTCTGGCCTCTGGTAGTGGATTCGCCCGCGGGCTGGGATGTGAGCGACCGCTCCGGCACGCCGTACGCCACGTCGAGCCTGCCGGAAACGCAGGCGAAGTACGGCGCGCTGAGCCGGTACGACACGCCCGATTTCCAGTGCGTCGGCCCGGCGATCGAGCTGCAGGACACCGTCAGCCGGGCGCGGATCGTCGCGCGCATCCTCGAGCTCGCGAGCTACACGCGCCCGCAGCTCGGCGCGCTGCCTTCCGCTGAAGTGCTTACGCCGTCGCATCCGTCGCTTGCGGCGGGAATCGTCACCGTGCGCTTTGGCGGACGCGATCACGCGGCACTGGCGCGCGCGCTCGCCGAGGAGGACCGGGTCGCGGTCGGCTGCACGGCGATCGGGCCCGCGCTGGACGCGATCCGGGTCAGCCTGCATCCGTGTGTGTCGTTCGACGACCTGGACCGGCTGGCGACGGCATTGCGCCGGCGGCTCTGAGCGGAACGGAAGATGCCACGCATCGAGCTGCTGATGTGTCTGTTCGCCGGTGTCAGCGGCGGTCTCGTGGGCGTGCTCTGGAGCGGCCTCGTGACGATGCCGTGGCTGTTGCGCCTGGGACCTGAAACCTTCGGAGCGCTGCGCCGCGAAAATTCCGCAACCCTGTTGGCGCAGGCGCTGCTGATGGCGCTCGGCGGCGCCGCGCTCGGTTTCCTGTTCTGGCTCGGCTGGGCGCTCGCCGCGCTCGTGAACGCACCGTGGTACGCGATCGGTGCGCTGTTCGGGCTGCTTGCCTGGATAGGGATCGCCGTGCCGCTGCTGGGCGCGACCGCGCTTCGCCTGCAGCGATTCACCAGCGTGGCGCGGATGCTCGCCGTCGAGTGGCTCGTGACGTGCCTCGCGGTCGGACTCTTCTGCGCACTGGCCTGGCAACGCTACGCCTGAGACAGCGACGTTGCGCGACGTCTACGTACTCACGATCGCGCAGGCTCTCTCGGCGTCGGGAATGATGACGATGACGCTGCTCGGCGGCATCCTCGGCAGCCAGTTCGCACCGTCTCCCGCACTCGCGACGCTGCCGGTGTCCTGCACAATCCTCGGGCTCGCGCTGTCGACGATCCCCGCCGCGATGATCATGCAGCGGATCGGGCGTCGCCGTGCCTTCATCGCGAGCGCACTGCTGGCCGCGTGCGCGGCCGTTACCGTCGCGTGTGCGATCATCCAGCGCGATTTCGTGCTGCTCTGCGCAGCAGCGCTGGTGCTCGGGTCGAATCTCGCCTTCCAGCTGCAGCATCGGTTTGCGGCGGCGGAGTGCGTGCCGTCGTCACGCGTGAGCCAGGCCGTGTCGCTGGTGATGGTAGGTACGCTCGTCGCCGCAGCGGTCGGCCCGCAGGTCGCGCTCGCGCTGAAGGACATCGTGCCGGGCCACGAGTACGCCGGTTCATTCGTCGGCGTCGCAGCGCTCTGCCTCGGCACCGCGGCCGTGCTGACGGCGTTCCGTGAACCGGCCGGCCGCCTGACCCATGCCGTCGAGGGTACGGCGCGCCCGCTGCGGGAGGTCGTGGGCCAGCCCGCCTACCTGACGGCCGTGCTGGGTGGCGTCGTGTCCTATGCGGCGATGAGCTTCATCATGACCGCGACGCCGATCAGCATGCACGTGCACGACCACCACTCGGATGCATCGACGGCGTGGGTGATCCAGAGCCACCTGCTGGCGATGTACGCGCCGTCACTGGTAAGCGGCCGGCTGATCGGGCGGATCGGCGCGCCCACGGGCATGTCTTTGGGCATGTGCCTGATGCTCGCGTGCGTCGCGATCTCGAGCTCGGGCCACGACCTGATGCATTACTGGTGGGGACTCGTGGCGCTGGGAGTCGGCTGGAACCTGATGTTCGTCGCGGCCACGTCGCTGCTGACGACGACGTACCGGCCGCCCGAGCGGTTCCGGGCACAGGGGGTGAACGAGTTCGCGGTGTTCGGGTCCCAGGCCACCGCCTCGCTGCTCGCGGGTCCCGCCATTTACGCGCTCGGATGGCGGGAACTCAACCTGCTGGCGCTGGTGCCACTCGCGCTGCTTGCTGCCGCACTGTTGGTGCCGCTGCTTCAGCGGTCGAAGAACTCCCGCGCATAGATCGCGACTTCACCGACGCCCGCGTCGAACAGGCCGCCGTTCTGCTCGGGCAGGTCCACGCGCCGCGCTTCGTGCAGCAGCGCCTCGGCGCGGCTGGTCATTTCCCAGAGTTCGTCCCGGGCGCGCAGCAGCAGCGTCTGCTGGCGAAGCAGCGGCAGGCGCTCGCCGGCCGGGTAGTTCGCAGCGGCCGCCGTGCCCCAGGCCGCGGCATCACCGGCGCGCAGTGCGGCGGCAAGATCCTCGCCCAGCCGCGAGATCGTGGCGTGCACGCCGCGCGACTTGCGGACCCGCTGCCACTCGTCGACGAGGTGCGAACCGTCGTCACGGGCACGCGCCGGCCACGGCCGCGCGTTGAAATTCTCGCGCTCCTTCGCGTCGAACACCGGCACGCCTGCCAGCACCACGCGCCGCACCTGCTCGGGCCGCGCGATCGCGAGTTCGACCGCGGCGAGCGAACCGGTCTGGTAGCCGAGCACGTCGACCTGGCGCAGCCGCAGCGAGTCGAGCAGGTCGCCGACCGTGGCCGCGTATTCGGCGACCGAAGGCGCCGTCTCGGGCGCATCGGACTCGCCGTAACCAGGCAGATCCGGCGCATACACGCTGCGATCCTGCCCGAGCACGGGCAGCAGCCCGCGGAACACGCGCCCCGACAGCGGCGCCGGATGGATGCACACGAGCGGCGTGAGCTCGTCGAAACCGCCGCTCGACGGAAAGGCGGTGTGCACGTGCAGCTGTCCGAAGCGGCAGTCGACGTACATCTTGCGGAGGTGAACGGTCACTGGCGGCGATTTCCTGCTGGAGAGACTGGCATTGCGTGCTGCGTTGCGCGAGATGGTGCGTGTCACTGGCGTTGGACCTCGGGATCGGTGGGCGACCTGCGGAGCGAATTCTCCGCGCCGCCGTCCCGGGTCACGTTGACTCAACTCTCACAAACGGGCCGATTCACCTGACTTAATGCGCGCGACCCGCAAACGTCGCATTCCGCGCGGCGCAATCACCCGCTTATGTTGCACCGATCACGCCGAATCGAGGTACCACTCGTAGTCGCGATCCGACACCAGCGCGCCGAACTTCTCGCACTCGCGCCGCTTCAGCGCGAGGAAGATACGCAGGAACTCCGGACCGAGCGCCTGCTCGAGGAACTCCGCTCGCGCAGCACGCTCGAGCGCGGCGTGCCAGTCCGTCGGCAGGTTGCCTCGCGATGCCTGCTCGTAACCGTTGCCTTCCACCGGCGGGCCTGGGTCGGCGCGTTGCTCGAGGCCGCGCGCCATGCCGGCCAGCACCAGTGCCGCGACCAGGTACGGGTTCGCATCCGCACCGGCGACGCGATGCTCGACGTGCCGGCTCGCAGGCGGTCCGGACGGCACGCGCAGGCTGACGGTGCGGTTGTTGATGCCCCACGTGGGCGCGACCGGCGCGTAGCTCATCGCGCGGAAGCGGCGATAGGAATTCGCGTTCGGCGCGTACACGGCCATGCCGTCGGCGAGCGTGGCGCGCAGGCCGCCGATCGCGTGCCGCAGCAGCGGCGAGCCCGCGGGATCCTCGCTGGCGAACGCGTTGTGCCCTTGCGCGTCCGCGAGGCTCGCGTGCAGGTGCATGCCCGCGCCGGCCATGTTCGCGAACGGCTTCGCCATGAAGCATGCGATGCAGCCGTGACGATTCGCCACGCCGCGGACCGCGCGCTTAAACAGCACGGCGTCATCCACCGCGCGCAGCGCATCCGCGCGATGCTCGAGCGTGATCTCGAACTGCCCGGGTGCGTACTCGGACATCAGTGTGCGGACCGGCAGGCCCTGCATGCGGGCAGCGGCGTACACGTCGTCGAACAGCGGCGACATGTCGTCGAGCCGGCCGAGGCCGTAGGCGTCGATGCTGCCGCTGGAGCGCCCGGTCAGCAGGCCCCGGGCGGGCTGCAGCCGACCGTCCGCACCGAGCTGCAGCAGGTAGAACTCGAGTTCGACTGCGACGACCGGCGTGAAGCCCTGTGCCTGTAGCCTGCCAACGGCGCGGGCCAGCACGTGCCGCGGATCGGCGCTCGCCGGCCGCCCGTCGAGCTCGAACATCGTGCCGAGCACCTGCGCTGTCGGACGGGCGAGCCACGGCGCGCGGCACAGCGATCCCGCCACGGGGCGGCACGTCTGGTCGGCGTCTCCGACGGCCATCACGAGTCCCGTTTCCTCGACGTCCTCGCCGGTGATGTCGAGCCCGAGGATCGAGCCCGCGACGTTGCGGCCCGTGCTGAACAGCGGCTCCACCTCCTCGCGGGCGATGTTCTTGCCGCGACCGACGCCGTTCGCATCGGTGATCACGAGCTGCACGGTCTCGACGTCCGGATTACGCTCGAGGAAAGCGCGGGCCTCGTCGGCGTGGCCGACGACCGACGGTGCGAGGTCGCGTTGGGTCATGACATGCGGATTTGCTTGCCGCCGGGAGCCGAGGCCATCGATAGTGAATGAAGGGTGTCGACGGTGGCAAGCTCGCGCGGTCAGTCTGCCGGGCCGAGGACAATGCGCCGGGCTTGAGGTCGACGCGGCCGTGACATAGCGTTCCGCTGGCCGCGCCGGTGCGAGAATAGCCGAACCATGCCCGAATCCTTCACTGTGATCCACAACGCGCCGCTCTCGGGCGCGAACACGCTGCGCATCGCGGCGACCGCGCACCGGCTCGCGACGGTCAACGACCCGGACGCGCTGCCGTCGGTGCTGGAGACGCCCGAACTCCGCGACATGCCGCTGCTGGTGCTCGGCGAAGGCAGCAACATACTCTTTGCCGGGGACTTCGCCGGCCTGGTGCTGCGACCCGCTTGGCGCTCGGTCCGGATCGTCGAGGACGACAGCCGCTCGGCATTGGTCCATGCAGCGGCGGGCTATGGCTGGGACGCACTCGTCGACTGGACGCTGGCCCACGGGCTCGGCGGCCTCGAGAATCTTGCGCTGATCCCGGGCCTCGTCGGCGCGGCACCAATTCAGAACATCGGGGCGTACGGTGTCGAAGTCCGCGAGTCGATCACGGCGGTCGAAGCATGGGACCGCAGCCAGCGCCGACCGGTGCGCCTAGGTGCCGACGAGTGCGGGTTCGGCTACCGCGACAGCCGGTTCAAGCGCGAGCCGGAACGCTGGATCGTGACCGCGGTCGAATTCCGCCTGCACCGCGGGCGCGATCCGGTGCTCGACTATTCCGGGGTGCGCGATGAACTCGCGGCCATGGGCAACCCGAGTCCGACGCCTGCGCAGGTCGCACAGGCTGTCAGACGGCTGCGCAGGCGCAAGCTGCCGGACCCGGCCACGATCGGCAACGCAGGCAGTTTCTTCAAGAATCCGGTCGTGCCGGTCGCGCTCGCCGATGACCTGCGCGCCGCGAACCCGTCGCTACCCGTGTATTCCTTCACCGCCGGGACAACCAAGCTGTCGGCCGCGTGGCTGATCGAAGCGTGCGGATGGAAGGGGTTTCGCGAGGGCGACGCCGGCATCTCCGCACAACACGCCCTCGTACTGGTGAACCACGGCCTCGCGAGCGGAGCGCAACTGCTCGACCTCGCCCGCCGCGTCGCCGGCTCGGTGGAACAGCGCTTCGGCGTGATGCTCGAGCCCGAGCCTCGTATCGTCGGTGCCGTCTTCTGAACCGACAGGCTGCCGCAACCGCAGGCAGCAGGCCTCACCAGGCGCCGGTGCTCGGCATGCTCTGCCACGGCTCCGTCGGCGGCAGCGCCGTGCCCTTCTGCAGCAGTTCGACCGAGATGTCGTCCGGCGACCTGACGAACGCCATGCGCCCGTCGCGCGGCGGCCGGTTGATCGTGACGCCATGCTCCATCAGCCTGCGGCACGCTGCGTAGATGTCGTCCACTTCGTAGGCGAGGTGGCCGAACGCGCGACCGATGCCGTACGGTTCGGGATCCCAGTTGTACGTGAGCTCGACCTGCGCTGACTCATCACCGGGCGCGGCCAGGAACACGAGCGTGAAGCGGCCCTGCGCGTTGTCGTAGCGGCGCACTTCCCGAAGTCCCAGGGCGTCGCAGTAGAACTTCAGCGAGCGACCGATGTCGGTCACGCGGACCATCGTGTGCAGGTACTTCATGAGCAGAATCCACCGTGGAGGCCGGAACGCGGAACTGCGATGTTACGGCACGTTTGTCGTTTCGTTACGGCCGGGATCGCAGATCATCGCGATCCGGACCTCGAGCGCTTGATCCACCGCACCGCCGCGGCGCAATCTGCACGTCCCGACACCGACTGGTCTGCCACGATGTCCCGACGGCTCGCTCCGGTCCTGGCCCTGCTCGCTCTGGCGCTTGCCGGCTGCGCCGCCTCTCCGCCGAACCATCCGCAATCCCCTGAGTCGCCGACCGCACGGGCAGCCGCGGTTCCGACGGCCTTCGACGAGCTGGGTCGCGCTGACGCGCCGCTGACGATGATCGAGTTCAGCGACCTGCAGTGCCCATTTTGCGCCCGGTTCGCACTGCAGACATTTCCCGAGCTGCGGCGCAATTACATCGACACCGGCAAGATTCACTACGCTGCGCACGACCTGCCGCTGACCTACCACCCCTTTGCGGTCCCGGCCGCTGTGGCCGCGAGGTGCGCCGGCGAACAGGGCAAGTTCTGGGAGTATCGGCACGAGCTTTTCGTCCAGCAGTCGCGGCTGGGCGCGGCGCCTTACGCGGAGATCGCGCAGGCGCAGGGACTCGACGTCACGCGGTTCGAGTCCTGCCGCACCGACGGCCGTGCGGAAGCCGCGGTTCGCGCGGCTGCGCAACTGGCCCGGTCGCAGGGGATCACGTCGACACCGACCTTCATGGTGGGCCGCATCGTCGACGGAGTGTTCCGCGGTGAACCGATCGAGGGCGCAAAGCCATACGCGGTGTTTGCGGCTCGCCTGGACGCGTTGCTCGCGGGCGGGAAGTGACGGCGGACGCGCCCGGCTCTCCGCCGAGCTTCGCCGAGGCCGCCGGATTCTGGCTGCGTCTCGGCTTGATCTCCTTCGGCGGCCCGGCCGGGCAGATCTCGATCATGCATCGCGAAATCGTCGAACGCCGCCGCTGGCTCGACGAACGGCAATTCTCGGCAGCGCTCAATTTCTGCATGTTGCTGCCGGGGCCCGAGGCACTGCAACTCGCGATCTATCTGGGCTGGAAGCTGCACGGCGTGCGCGGCGGCCTCGTCGCCGGGCTCTGCTTCATCGGCCCGGCGATCGTGCTGCTGCTGGGGCTTTCATACGCGTATGCACGCTTCGGTCATCTCCCCGCGGCGAGCGGCCTGCTGCTCGGTCTCAAGGCCGCAGTCGTCGCGCTGGTGCTGCAGGCGCTGGTGTCGATCGGTCGCCGGGCACTCGATCGGCCGCTGCACGTCGCACTCGCGATCTCATCTTTCCTGGCGCTGCAGTGGCTGCATGTACCGTTCCCACTGGTGGTGCTGGCTGCGGGCCTGATCGGCCTCGCCTCAGCCTGGCGCACACCGCGCGCCGCGGTACCGACTGCGATCGTGTCCGCGCGGCCGGGCGGCTCGCTGCGCATCGCGACCGTGGGCCTGGCACTTTGGCTGCTGCCACTCGTCTTCGTCGCGATGTCGCTGGGCACGGGCTCGCTGTGGATGCGGCTCTACCTCTTCTTCACGCAGGCGGCGCTCGTGACCTTCGGCGGGGCCTATGCAGTGCTGGGATACGTCACGCGGCACCTCGTCCAGGACCTGGGCCTGGTGACGGCCCAGCAGTCCATCGCGGGACTCGCGCTCGCGGAAACGACGCCCGGACCGCTCGTGATCGTGCTGCAGTTCATGGGCTTCATGGCGGGCTGGAACAACCCGGCGCCGCTCGAACCGGGTGCGGCGGCGCTGCTCGCGGCGCTGCTCGTTTCGTGGGCGACGTTCCTGCCGTCGTTCGTGCTGATCTTCCTCGGCGCACCGTATGTGGAGAGGTTGACGCGGGCGCCGCGCATCTCGGCGGCGCTGGCCGCAGTCACCGCCGCGGTCGTCGGGATCATCGCGACGCTTGCGGTGCTGCTCGCGCGGGTCGTGCTCCTTCCGGGGGGCATCGACGCGACGCCTGCGTGGCCGGCGCTCGTGATCGCGGCCGCGGCCTGGCTGATGCTCAGGCGAACGGACATTGCACCGTCGTGGGTGCTGGCCTGCGCGGCGCTCGCCGGCCTCGCAACCCAGGCCCTCGGTTGGGCCTGAGCGAGCCTCAGAACATCCCGGTCGCGTCGGCCTCGGTCGACCCGCGCTTGCCGCGCGACTCGATGAAGTCGCCGGTGATCATCTCGTCGTAGGACTGGCCCGGGCCCACCATCGGATAGACGCCCGCGTCCGCGTCGATGATGACCTCGAGGAACGCCGGACCCTTGAACTCGATGAACTCGCGCACGACGCGCGGCACGTCTTCCTTGCGGTCGAGCCGCACCGCGAACTGGAAGCCGTCGGCCTGCGCGGCCTTGACGAAATCCTTCTTGTGCAGCGACTTGTCGCTCGCCGACAGCCGCCCCTTGAAGAACAGCTTCTGCCACTGCTTGACCATGCCGTCGCCGAAGTTGTTCAGCACGATCACCTTGACCGGCAGGTCGTAGGTCGTGACGGTCTCGAGCTCGCCCAGGTTCATGCGCATGCTCGCGTCGCCGTCGACGTCGATCACGAGCTTGTCGCGCCGTGCGAACTGCGCGCCGATCGCCGCGGGCAGGCCGAAACCCATCGTCCCCATGCTGCCGGAGGTTATCCACAGCCGCGGCTCGCGGAAGTCGAAGTACTGCGCGGCCCACATCTGGTGCTGGCCCACGCCGGTCGCGATCACGGCCTCGCCGCGGGTCAGCCTGTTGATCTCCTCGATCACGTAGTACGGCTGGATCAGGCTGCTCGCGCGATCGTAGTTCATCGCATGCCTGCGCCTGAGTCCGTCGAGGTACGCGTGCCAGCGTGACCAGTCGCGGGCGAACCCGTGCTGCTTCGCGTGCGCACGCAGCGCGTCGAGCGCCGACGACAGCAGCCCGACGTGGCTCCACTGCACGCGCTTGACCTTGTTGATCTCGGACGCGTCGACGTCGATGTGCGCGATCCGCTTCGCATTCGGCGCGAACTTCGCCGGCACTCCTGCGACACGGTCGTCGAAGCGGGCGCCGAGCGCGATCAGGAAGTCGCAGTCGTCCACCGCGTAGTTCGCGAATGCCGCGCCGTGCATGCCGAGCATGCTCATCGCGAGCGGGTGCTGGGTATCGAACGCGCCGATGCCCATCAGCGTGGTGACCACCGGGATGCCGAGGTCCGCGGCAAAGCTGCTGAGCGTCGCGGCCGCACCGGCGTTGATGACGCCGCCGCCGGCGTAGATCAGCGGCCGCTCGGACTCGGACAGCATCCTGAAGAACGAGTCGCACTGCTCGGCAGTGAGCGCGTTCTTCTGCAGCGCCGTCATGCGCTGGCGGTAGCCGCGCACGTCGAGGTGGCCCTCGCCCTTGAAGGGACCCTGCCAGTTCTGCACGTCCTTCGGGACGTCGATGACCACCGGCCCCGGGCGTCCCGTGCGAGCGATCTCGAACGCGGTGCGCACCGTGGCCTCGAGTCGCTCGGGATCCGTAACGAGGAAACAGTGCTTCGCGACCGCACCCATGATGTTCGACACGGGCGCTTCCTGGAATGCGTCGCTGCCGATCGCGGCCGTGGGCACCTGCCCGCAGATCACGACGATCGGCACGGAGTCGGCAGCGCAATCGCGTACCGGCGTCACCGTGTTGGTCGCGCCCGGCCCCGACGTGACCATGCACACGCCGACGCGACCGCTCGCGCGCGCATAGCCCGCGGCCATGAACCCGGCGCCCTGCTCGTTCGCAGGCACGATCAGCGGCATCGGCGCAGGCTTGCCGGCGGCCGTGTGCTCGAGGTTGTGGCGGAAGACGGCGTCGTAGGTCGGCAGGATCGCGCCGCCGCTGTAGCCGAAGATCGTGTCCACGCCCTCGTCGGCGAGAACCTGCACGATCGTCTCGGCACCGGTCATCACCTGGCCGGCCTTGGGGTGGGCCGCGTGACCCACGGTGGCGTGGCTGTGTTTCACGGGAAAATCCTGCCCGGGGCGCCCCGGAAATCCATGTTGCGCTGCAACGGAGACTAACAGCACCCCCCGTACCAGTCCATCTAGGCGGGCATGCGACCTTCGCCTATGCTTAGATTGAGGCCGTTGCGGCGCAAAACGCCAATAAAGACCGATGAATCATAGGGTTAAGATCATATCGCGGAGCGATTCCGCAGGCGGGGCACCGTGAAAAGCATGCGCCACATCATCTCCGTCACGCTGCAGAACGAGGTGGGTGCCCTGACCCGGGTCGCCGGGCTCTTCTCCACGCGCGGCTACAACATCGAGTCGCTGAGCGTCGCGCCGACCGACGATCCCGCCGTGTCCCGCCTGACGATGGTCACGACCGGCAGCGAGGCGGTGATCCACCAGATTTCGAACCAGCTGCTGAAACTCGTCGACGTCGTGGACGTCGAGGACGTCACGCGCGAGGAGCACTTCGAGCGCGAGCTGCTGCTGATCAAGGTGAAGGCGAAAGCGACGCAGGTCGGCTCGCTGTGGTCGGCCACGCAGCGTGCCGCCGGGCGCGTGCTGTGGGATGCCGCCGAATGCTTCACGATCGAGCTCACCAGCAGCGAGGCGGAGATCAACCGTTTCATCGCCGAGGTCGCGAACTTCGGCGAGGTGCTGGAAGTCGTGCGCTCGGGCGCGCTCGCGATCCGCAAGGGCAAGGAAATCCTCGAGACCTGAGAGCTGCCTACGGCAGCGGCGACGATCCGACGAAGCCGTCGTCGAGCGCGGTCAGCGCCGCGCGGATCTGCGGCGGAATCGGCACCGGGCGGCGCGTCGTCGCGTCCACGTACACGTGCACGAAGCGGCCGATCGCGGCCGGAGCCGACTCCTCGTTGCGGAACAGGCCGATCCGGTAGACGACGCTCGAGTTACCAAGCTTCTCGAGCGCGAGTCCGGCGTGGACGGTGTCCGGGAAGCTGAGCTCACTCATGAACCGGCAGCTCGTCTCGGCCACGATGCCGATCGCCGCCAGACTCCGGATGTCCGTGCCGCTCGCCTCGATCAGGTAGCCGTTCACCGCGGTGTCGAAGTACGCGTAGTACACGACGTTGTTGACGTGGCCGTAGTGGTCGTTGTCGTGCCAGCGCGTCGTGATCGTGCGCAGCACCGGGAATTCGCTGCGCCGCTCTGGGAGCTGGCGTGCTTTCAAATCGCTCACTGTCACTTCGCTCTCGCTGCTGGCGTGCGCAGGCACGCTGCGCCGCAGCGGACATTAGCCTGCCCGGGTGCCGGAGGAAAGCTTCCGCCCCGTTGCTTGGCCTCGCCGGGGCTGAAGCGCAATATTGGATCGCAACCAGACCCAGGAGACCTGCCGTGAGAAAGGGGTTCAAGCAGCTGATCGCCGAGGCGAACGGCCAGATCGACACCTGGTCCGTCGCGGACGCACTGACCGCATTCGACCGCGGTGACGTCGCATTCGTCGATATCCGTGAGCCCGACGAACTGGTCCGCGAGGGCATGGTCCCGGGCGCCGAGAGTTCGCCGCGAGGCATGCTCGAGTTCCACGCTGATCCGGAGAGCATGGCCCACAAGCCGATCTTCTCCTCCGACCGGACGATCGTGCTCTATTGCGCCAGCGGCGGCCGGTCGGCGCTGGCCGCGAAGACGCTGCAGGACATGGGCTTCGAGAACGTGGTGCACCTCGGCGGCGGCTTCAAGGCCTGGGTGGCCGGCGGAGGCCCCGTCCAGAAAACAACCTGAGGCCCGGTGGCGCAACGCGCGCTGCGTCACCAGCAGGGCCGCGTTATGCTGCCTCACATGAAAGTGACGGCGGCCGTGCTGCGCGAGATCGGTCGACCTGCGCCCTACGCGCAGTCGATGCCGCTTTCGCTCGAGGAAATCGAGCTCGACAGCGCCGGCCCTGGCGAAGTGCTGGTGCGCATCCGCGCGGCAGGCTTGTGTCACTCGGACCTGTCGGTGATCGACGGTAACCGGCCACGGCCAATGCCGATGGTGCTGGGACATGAGGCGGCGGGAGTCGTCGAACAGGTTGGCGAAGGCGTGACGGCTCTTGCACGCGGTGACCACGTCGTCGCCGCGTTCGTGCCGAGCTGCGGGCATTGTGGTCCCTGCGATGCGGGACGACCGGCGCTGTGCGAGCCGGGATTCGCGGCGAACAGCGCGGGGACGCTGCTTGCCGGCGCGCGACGACTCCACGACGCAAAGGGTGAGGTGCATCACCACCTCGGCGTGTCGGGGTTCGCGGATCACGCGGTACTCGCCGCGAACTCGCTGGTGCGAGTGCCCGACGACCTGCCGTTTGCGGAAGCCGCACTGTTCGGCTGCGCGGTGATCACCGGCGTCGGTGCGGTCGTCAACACAGCTGCAGTGCCGCGCGGCGCGTCGGTCGCAGTCGTCGGCCTCGGTGGCGTCGGTCTCGCGTCGCTGCTGGCGGCGCGGATGCTCGACGCCGAGCACATCGTCGCCATCGACATGAACGACGCGAAGCTCGCCACGGCTCGCGAGTTCGGTGCAACCGCCACGATGAATGCGGCCGATCCGGACGCCGCCGAAAAAGTGAAGGCACTGACCCGCGGCGGTGTCGCGTTCGCGTTCGAGATGGCGGGCGCCGCCCGGGCATTCGAGCTCGCATATCGCATCACGCGCCGCGGCGGCACGACGGTGAGCGCCGGCCTTTCGCACCCTGACCAGCGCTTCAGCCTGCCGCACCTTGGCCTGGTCGCCGAGGAGCGCACGATCAAGGGCAGCTACCTCGGCAGCTGCGTGCCGTCGCGCGACATCCCGCGCTACATCGAGTGGTATCGCGCGGGCCGGCTGCCCGTGGACCGGCTGCTGAGCGAGCGCATCCGACTCGAAGACATCAACGGCGCATTCGACCGCCTTGCCGCGGGCGCATCGATTCGCCAGGTGATCGAGATACCGTGATGAACGGGCCGGGCGCGGTCGCGCCCCAACGGATCGTGCTGCTCGACTTCGACGAGCCTGCGGATCTCGCCCAGTGGGCCCCGATCAACGACGTGGTCATGGGCGGCGTCTCGCGCAGTTCGTTCACGCTCGCACAACCAGGCATCGCGCGCTTTGCCGGCCTCGTCTCGCTCGAGAACGGTGGCGGCTTTGCTTCGGTACGCACGGCCTCTCACGACTGGGGTGCGGCGCGCGCGACGGCGTTCGTGCTGCGCGCCCGCGGTGACGGGCGAACATACAAGTTCACCGTGCGCACCGACGATGGCTTCGACGGCGTCCAGTACCAGTGCCGGTTCACTCCACCCGCCGGCGAGTGGACCGAGACGCGACTGCCCGTGGAATCGTTCGCCGCGACGTTTCGCGGTCGTGGCGTGCCCGGCGCGCCGCCGCTCGACCCGGGCCGCGTGCGCGCGCTCGGGCTGATGATCAGCGACAAGCAGGCCGGCGAGTTCGAACTGCTCGTGGATTCGATCGCCGTCGAATCCGGTCGCTAGAACTGCCCCTTGGTCTCGACCACGAACTGTACCTGGTCGATGTCGTCGGCGCCGTCGAGCGGGAAAGCGAGGTCGATGTGCACGACGTTGCCGAACGCCGAGCGGCTCGAGCCGAGGCGCAGGCCGATACCGACGTCCTTCAGCAGGCCGAGGCTCGTCTCACCGGTAACGTCCGTGCCCCACGTGCGCCCCATGTCGAAGAATGCGGCGCCGGCGACGTGGAACAGCCGGAACGGATACCACTTCGTGTAGTAGCGCTGCTCGAGCGTGAGCAGTGCGCGTGACGTACCCGCCTGGTACGCATACGGGTAGCCACGCAACCCGGTGTCGCCGCCGAGTGTGAGCTGCTGGTCCTGGTCGAGTTGCTCGGTCGCGGTACCCGAGACGCTGCCGAAGAACTTGCTGCGCGCCGACGTCTTCCAGTAGTAACGCGCCTCCGCGCCGACGATGCCATTCACGATCTCGCCTTGCTCGTAGCGGCCCGAGATCCACGCGGAACCGAAGATCGACTGTGTCGGGCTCAGGTCCGTTCCGTCGCGCGCGTAGGCCGAGCCGAGCACGGCATCGGTCTTCGAACCGAAGCCCTCGGCGGCGTAGCCGAGACGCGCCCAGGCGCTGAATCCGACGAGCACGTCCTCGGTGCGACGGATCTGGTCCAGGTTCTCGCGCTCCTGGAACGCGTCCTCGACCAGTTCGAACCCGACCCACGGGTACACGAACTTGCGGTCCGCCGGCAACGGTCCGCCGAGCGACACCCCCGGCACCGGCGCGAACTGGCTCTCGCTGTACGTCGCGCCGTATGTCCAGCGCTGCACCCAGCCGTCCCGCAGACCCCGCGACCAGCCGCCGCCGAGCTCATAGAACTGCGCCTGGGTCTGGAACTCGCCGACGCGCTTGCCGAGTTCCCAGCGATCCGTCTGGAACGTGCTGTCGCTCAGCGTCGTGGCGGCGGACCAGCGTACGTCGAGTGCGTAGAACGGCCGGGCCAGCGCGGAAATACTTGGTGTCGCCGTCGTCCGCGTCGCTGTAGGCGACCGCGAGCTGCTTGTAGCTTTTCAGGAAATGCGGGTCGGCGAACAGGAACGTCAGCGCCTGGCGCTCGACGTCCGATTCCCACTGCACCTGCAGTTCCTGGCCGCGGCCGAACAGGTTCTTCTCCTGGATCTGCACCGCGTACTCGTTCTTGCCTCCGGTGCGGCTGAAGTTCACGCCGGGATTCAGCGTCCACGTGTCGCGCGTGCGAACCTCGATGTCGACGCTCACGCCGTCGTACGCCACGGGCACGATGGATGCGTCGTACAGATAGGGATTCGCGCGCAGGTTGCGCTCGGTCTCCTGCAGCAGCCGCTCGCTGTAGGTATCGCCCGTCTCGAACAGCAACTGGCCGCGGATCACCGCGGGCCTGGTGTCGATGTGCAGCTTGTTCGCGGTGCGATAGAGCCAGCCGCTCTCGCCCTTGATGGTCGTGTCGAAGACGTCACCCGGAATGACCGTGATCTTGCCGATCTTCGCGCCGCGGGCCTCGAGTTCCTGCGGCGAGGGGAGCGCGGGCTTGTCTTCCTCCGCCGCTGCATGGCCCACGGCAATCAACGCCGCAAGCGATGCGAAGCATCGCGCCACCAAGCACGCCCTGTGATGTCCGTGCACCACGCTCCCTGGCTAAGGAATCAGCACGGTGGAGCCAACCGTCCGGCGGCCCTCGAGATCGCGGTGCGCCTGCGCCACGTCCTGCAGCGCGTACGTCTGGCCGATCTCGATACGGACGACGCCGCTGCCGATGACGTCGAAGAGTTCGCGTGAGGCGCGGACCAGGTCGGCCCGCCGCACGATGTAGTGGAACAGCGTCGGACGCGTCAGGAACAGCGAGCCGCGCTTGCTCAGCTCGAGCGGCTGGATCGCCGGCACCGGGCCGGACGCGTTGCCGTAGCTGACCATCAGGCCGAGCGGCCGCAGGCTGTCGAGCGAGGCGAAGAACGTGTCCTTGCCGACGGAGTCGTACACGACGTCGGCGCCCTTGCCGCCGGTGATCCCGCGCACCTGCGACGCGAGGTCGCCGCGACCGGTCACCAGTGCGTGCTGGCAACCGTGCGCACGCGCGATGTCGGCCTTCGCGTCGCTGCCGACGACGCCGATCACCGTGGCACCGAGATGCCGTGCCCACTGCGCCGCAATCAGGCCCACGCCACCGGCCGCGGCGTGGATCACGACGGCGTCGCCGCGCTTCACTCGATGGGTTCGCCGCAGCAGGAACTGCGCAGTGAGACCCTTCAGCATCGCCGCCGCCGCAAGCCGGTCGCTGACGCCGTCGGGAATCGTGACCAGCCGGTCGGCCGCCATGCGGCGGTGCTGCGCGTAGGAGCCCGGCTGCGACGACACGTAGGCGACGCGATCGCCGATCGCGAGTCCCCGCACGCCGGGCCCGACCGCCTCGACCACGCCGGCGCCCTCCCTCCCGAGACCGGTAGGCAGCGTGCCCGGGTACAGGCCGGTGCGCTCGTAGACGTCGATGAAGTTGAGCCCGACGGCCGTCTGCCGGATCAGCGCCTCGCCCCTGGCTGGCTCGCCCGGGTCGTGCGACTCCCATTGCATGACTTCCGGGCCGCCGAAGGCGTGGATACGGATCGCGTGGGACATGAAGGGAAGGGGGTGGTGATCAGGGGGTAGCGGGTAGTGTAAGAGAAGAGTGGCCGACCCAGTCGGCCTGCGCACTATCCCCTGCCTCTAGTCGCTATCCCCTTTCCCCAGCGGGGCCTCCGCAATCACCAGGTCGGCGACCGGCCGGCCACCCAGCAGGTGCTGCTCGATGATCCGGTCGAGATTGGCGGGGGTGCAGTCGCGGTACCAGGTGCCGTCGGGGTAGACGACGGCGATCGGGCCGGACACACAAACGCGCAGGCAGTCGGCCTTGGTGCGCAGCACGCCGCCCGCGACGTCGTGCAGGCCGACCTCGCGGAGGCGCTGCTTCAGGTGCTCCCAGCTCTGCTCCGCCTGCTCGCGCGGGGCGCACTTTCCGCCCACGCACAGGAAGACGTGCCGCGCCTGGCGGCCAAGCTTCAGCTTCGCGAGCGCGGTGTCGAGCGGTTCCGGCAAGCCGTCACAAGGCCTGGTCGTCCGCCTCGCCCGTGCGGATGCGGATGGCGCGCTCGAGGTCCGAGATGAAGATCTTGCCGTCGCCGACCTTGCCGGTGCGGGCGGCGCTCACGATCGCCTCGATCACCTGGTCCACGAGAGCGTCCTTCACGGCCACCTCGATGCGGGTCTTCGGCACGAAGTCCACGACGTACTCGGCGCCGCGGTACAGCTCGGTATGGCCACGTTGCCGCCCGAAGCCCTTGACTTCCGTCACCGTCATGCCGGACACGCCGAGTTCCGACAGGGCGGCGCGCACGTCGTCCAGCTTGAAGGGTTTGATGATTGCGCTGATCAGCTTCATAGGGCTCTGGCTCCTGAACTTTTCGTCATTCTCCGGCGGAGATCGCTCCAGCCAATATGCAGAAACCGTGCCGACCCCGGGGATCGGGCAGATTCGCGGGGCCGCGGCCCCGGCCCGCACCAGCATGGAGCGCATTGGCCGCTCCCCTGCCCGACCGTGGTGCGCCCGGTCCGCCAAGCATAGCAGCGGCCGGGGACCCCGTTGGTCCACTTGCGAAAAACTGGAATGTCCCCTATCAACCCGCAATGACCCAGACCTTTGTCGTCGTCGGAGCGAGCCACGCATCGGTGCAGGCCATCGATACCCTGCGCCGCGAGGGGCATGACGGGCCGATCGTGCTGGTCGGCGACGAACCCCACCTGCCGTACAACCGGCCGCCACTGTCGAAGAAATTCCTGTCCGGTGAGCTCGAGCGGGAGCGGTTGCTGCTGCGGAGCCCGCATTTCTACGAGCAGGCCGGGGTCGAGACGCGGCTCGGGGTCCGGGTGACCGCGATCGACCGCACCGACCGCCGCTTGCGCCTCAGCGATGGCGGCGAACTGGTGTACGACAAGCTGCTGCTCTGTGTCGGCAGCCGGCCGCGGCTGCTCGACACGCCCGGCTACGACCTGGCCGGCATCCACTACCTGCGAACGATCGCGGACGTCGAGGCGATCCGCGCAGACCTGACGGGCGCGCGACGGCTGGTGGTGGTCGGGGCCGGCTACGTGGGCCTCGAGGCCGCGGCCAGCGCGCGACACCTCGGGCTCGAGGTAACGGTCCTCGAGATGGCCGACCGGCCGATGAACCGCGTCGTCGCGCCCGAGCTCTCGGCGTTCTACACGCGCCGGCACGAGCGCGAGGGCGTCCGGATCCACTGCAACACCTCGGTCACCGCTTTCGAAGGCGACGGCCGGGTACAGGCCGTGGTCTGCGGCAGCGAGCGCTTTGCGGCCGATCTGGTGATCGTGGGCGTCGGAATCCTGCCGGACGTCAGCCTCGCCGCCGCCGCGGGCATCCGCTGCGAGAACGGCGTCTGGGTGGACGAGCAGTGCCGCACGTCGGACCCGAACATATTCGCGGCCGGCGACTGCACGAACCACCCGAGCGTGCGCTACGGGCGTCGCGTGCGCCTCGAGTCCGTGGACAACGCCGTCGAGCAGGGCAAGACGGCCGCTGCCAACATGTGCGGCCGGCCGGCGCGCCACGAGCACGTCCCGTGGTTCTGGTCCGACCAGTACGACGTCAAGCTGCAGATCGCGGGCCTGTCCGAGGGCTACGACCAGGCCATCGTGCGCGGCAACCCGGACGCCGGCAGCTTCGGTCTCTATTACCTGCGGCAGGGCGAACTGCTCGCCGTGGACGCGGTAAACAGCCCGCGCGACTTCATGACCGGCAAGAAGTGGATCGCGGAGCGCAAGCACCCGGACCCTGCGAAGCTGGCCGACACGACACTCGACCTGAAGACGATCTGAGAGAGCACCATGAGCAAGACGGACAAGAAAGCGGGCCACTCGATCGTCACCGACGACGCGTCGCGAGCGTTCCTCGCAACCCTGGGCCGGTGGACCGGCGGGTTGTCGCCGCAGGCGTTCGGCGGCGCGTGGCTCAGCGTGCTTGCGCGGCTCGCGACGGCGCCGGGCCGGCAGGCCGAGATGGGGCGCTCGGCGCTGCAGAAGTCATTGGCGCTCGCGCAGTTCGCGGGCACCGCGGTCCGCGGCGGCGAGAACCCACCCGAGGCGGCCGGCACGCCGTACGCGAGCCGCTTCTCGGATCCGGCGTGGGCAAGGTTTCCGTTCAACGTGCTCGCGCAGTCGTTCCTCACGGCCTCGGACTGGGCGCGCGAGGCGGTCAGGAACGTCCCGGGGGCGCAGGCCCCGGCCGAGAACATCGTCGGGTTCACGGTGCGCGAAGGCCTGGAGCTGATCGCGCCGGACAACTACCTGCCGACCAACCCGCAGCTGATCGGCAAGACGATCGAAGAGAACGGCCGCAACCTCCTCCGTGGGGCGAAACACCTTGCGGAGGACGTGGTGCGCACTTTCCGCGGCCAGGGACCGGCCGGCATCGAGAACTACACGGTCGGCGAGCAGGTGGCGGCGACCAGGGGCAAGGTGATCCTGCGCACGCGGCTGATGGAACTGATCCAGTACTCGCCGCAGACCCCGACGGTCTATGCGGAACCGGTGCTGATCGTCCCGGCGTGGATCATGAAGTACTACATCCTCGACCTGTCGCCGCAGAACTCGCTGGTGAACTACCTGGTCGGGCTCGGCCACACGGTGTTCATGATTTCGTGGAAGAACCCGACGGCCGAGGACCGCGACGTCACGATGGACGACTACCTCGAGCACGGCGTGCTGGCGGCGCTCGACGCGGTCACCGCGATCGTGCCGAAGCGCAAGGTCCATGCGGTCGGCTACTGCATCGGCGGCACGCTGCTCGCGATCGCCTCCGCGGCGCTGGCCGCGCGGGACGACGAGCGACTCGCCAGCGTCACGATGTTCGCGGCGCAGACGGATTTCAGCGAGCCGGGCGAGCTCTCGATCTTCATCAGCCCGGCGCAGCTCGCGATGCTCGAGGCGCTGATGTGGAAGGAAGGCGTGCTCGAGAGCAGGCAGATGGGCGGCGCGTTCCAGCTGCTGCGCACGTACGACCTGCTGTGGGCACCGACCATCGGCACGTACCTGCGTGGCGAGCGCATGGGCCTGAACGACCTGATGGCGTGGAACGCGGACGGCACGCGGATGGCCTACCGCATGCACACCGATTACCTGCACCAGCTGTACCTGAACAACGACCTGGCCGAAGACCGCTACGTGGCGCTCGGCGAGGAGATCAACCTCTCGGACGTGACCGTGCCGATGTTCGTCGTCGGCACCGAGACCGACCATGTCGCGCCGTGGCGCTCGGTCTACAAGGTGGGCAAGCTCGTTCGCTCGGCGGACTACACGTTCTGCCTGACGAGTGGCGGCCACAATGCCGGCATCATCAGCGGCCCGCAGCATCCGAAGCGCCGGCACCGAGTGCTGCAGACGAAGTCCGGCGCGCGATTGACGTCGCCGGACAAGTACATCGAGAAGGTCGAGCCGCTGCCGGGCTCGTGGTGGCCGACGTGGGCGAAGTGGCTCGAGGAGCGCTCCGCCTCGCGCAAGGTGCCGCCGCCGGCGATGGGCGCACCGAAGAAGGGCCTGAAGCCGATCTGCGACGCGCCCGGCACTTACGTGAAGCAGAAGTGATCGCGCGCGACGCGCCTCACGAGAGCCTCGACTGAGGTCCGCGGAAAACCCGCCGGACTCAGTCGAGGCTCTTGTGGAAGCGCCGCGTCGCGATCAGCATCGCGACGGCAAGGAACACGACCAGCTTCGCGGCCTGCACCTTCATGTCCACGATCGGTGCGCCGCGCAGCACGATGCCGCGGATCATCTCGACGAAGTGCGTGAGCGGCAGTACCTGCGCGATCCACTGCGCGGGCTTCGGCATGCCGTCGAACGGGAACACGAACCCGGACAGCAGAATCGACGGCAGCAGCGTCAGGAATGCCATCTGGAACGCCTGCAGCTGGTTCGTCGCGATCGTCGAGATCACGAGCCCGAGCGTCAGCGTGGCGGCGATGAAGAGTCCGGCGGCCATGTAGAACTGCGCCAGGCTGCCGTTGATCGGCACGTCGAACAGCAGCGTGCCCACGACCAGCACCAGCGTCGCCTGCAGCAGACCGATGAACACGTACGGCAGCAGCTTGCCGGTCATCAGCTCCCAGGAACGGATCGGAGTCGTGATCAGCAGCTCGAGGTTGCCGCGCTCGCGCTCGCGCACGATCGCCGCGGCGGTGAAGATCACCATTGTCATGTTCAGGATCACGCCGATCAGTGCCGGCACGATCTGCACGGCCGTGCGACGCTCCGGGTTGTATTCGGTGTAGAGCTCGAAGAACTGCGCGCGCGGCTCGTAGACGCCGTCGCGGGACGGTATTGGAACCGAGGACAGGCTGCGTGCCACGCCGTCCACCATTGGTTCGCTGCCGTCGATCAGCAGCTGCACGACCGCGCGGTCGGACTCGAGGCGCCTTCGCTCGAAATCCGCGGGGATCACGATGCCGACGCTCAACTCACCTGAATCGATGCGCCGGCGCAGGTGCGCCACGCTCGGGCTCGGCGGCTCGAGCACGATCACGCCGGTCGCCTGCAGGTCGCCGGCCAGCGCGCGCGAAAGACTGGTGCCGGCCTCGTCGACCACGGCGGCGTGCAGGCCACGCACGTCGAAGTTGATCGCATATCCGAACAGCAGTATCTGCATCAGCGGGATGCCGACGATCATACCGAACGTGACTCGATCGCGGGCGAGCTGCCGCAGTTCCTTCTGCATCACGGCGAAGATGCGACCGAACATCGGCGCCTCAGGCCGCCCGGCCCGGTTGGGCAGGGCCGTGGCGAAATCCGGTCGCGGCGACGAACACGTCCTCGAGGCTCGCCCCGACCGCCTCGACGTGGGCCTCGACACCGGCGGCACGAAGCCGCTGCCGCACGCGCTCCCCGGGCGAATCGACCGCGGGATCGAGCAGCACGTGCAGCCGCACGCCAATCTGCGCGACGCTGCGTACCGCTGGATCCCCGGCCATCGCACGGCGGGCAGCCGCAGTGTCGGCCGCCTCGACCTCGATGACCGCAGCCGGGATGTCGCGCATCAGGTCCTGCGGCACGCCCTCCGCGACCAGGCGTCCTTCCGCGAGGATCGCGAGGCGATGACAGCGCTCCGCTTCGTCCATGTAGTGCGTCGAGACGAGGATCGTGATGCCGCGGTTCACGAGCGCGAACAGGCTCTCCCAGAAATCACGGCGGCTCTGCGGATCGACCGCACTGGTGGGCTCATCGAGCAGCAGCAGCTCCGGCTCGTGCAGTGTCGCGGCCGCGAGCGCGAGCCGCTGCCGCTGGCCGCCGCTCAGCGTGCCCGCGCGCTGCGCCAGGATCTGCCCCAGGTCGTATTCCCCGGCGCGTGCGGCGATCCGTTGCCGCCGTTCGGTGGCCGACAGCCCGAACACCTGCGCCATGAACTCCAGGTTCTCGTGCACGGTCAGGTCGTCCCACAACGAGAAGCGCTGGGTCATGTAGCCGAGCTTGCTGCGCAACCGCTCGGCGTCCTGCGGCATGCGAAAGCCGAGCACGTCGACCGTGCCTGCGGACGGCTCGAGCAGGCCGCACAGCATCCGGATCGTCGTCGACTTGCCGGAGCCGTTCGGCCCGAGGAAGCCGAAGATGCGTGCCCGCGGGATCGCGAGGTCAACGCCATCCACCGCTGCCAGTCGCCCGAAGCGACGCGTGAGGCCGCGCGCAACGATGGCGAAATCCGCGTTCATCCGGTGCCCGCTCAGGGCGCGCCGCCGAGAGTAACCTGCACCGGAACTCCACTCGGCAGGTCCGCGGCCTGCGGGTCGTCGACGGTGATCTCGGCGAGGTAACTGAGGCGCGTGCGGTCCTTCTGCGTGAGCGAGTTGTAGGGCGTGAAGCTGGCCTCTGCCGACACGTAGCGTACGGTGCCGGTGAGCGGTTGCTGAACGCCGTCGACTCGCAACTGCACGCGTGCACCCGCCGCGTAGGACGCTCGCAGTGGCTCCGGGACGTACACGCGGCCATACGGCGTGCCGTCCGCGAGCATCACCGCGACGGGCGCCCCTGCCGGTGGGCGCTCACCGAGCTTGTAGGGCAGCGCCTCGACGATCCCGGGCCGCGGTGCCCGGACGACGTAGCGGGCGGCCGTCGTCTCGAGTTCCGCCAGCGCCGCTTTCGAGCGCGCCACCGCAGCCTGCGACTGCTGCACCTGCTCCGAGCGCGTGCCCTCCAGCAGCAGCTTGAGCCGGGCCTGCGCCTGGTCGCGGGAGGATCGCGACGTGTCGCGGCGCGCTCTGGCCTGGTCGAGGCTCGACGCGCTCAAGAGCTTGCGCTCGACCAGCGAACGCACGCGCTCGTACTCGCTGGTCTCGGTCTGCAGCGTGCTGTCGGCACCTGCGACAGCCGCCCGCGCTTCGTCGATCTCGCGCTGTCGCGGCCCGCTCTGCAACTCGGCCAGGCGCCGTTCGGCTTCGTCCACCGAGGCCTTCGCCTGGTCGAGGCGCGGCTGCATCGTGCCGGCTTCCTGGCGCACCAGCACAGCGTCCGTCGCCACACGATCGCCCTCGCGGACTGCAACGTCGATGATTCGCTCGTGAGACTCCGCCACCAGTTCGAGGCGGTCACGCTCCAGCGTGCCGTGAACTTCCCACGCGTCGTCCTTGCGTGCGCAGCCCGTGGCCACGAGCGTGACCAGCAACGCGGTGGAGGTGAGGGCGATCGCGTGCATCGGTACAACAGCTTAGCGCATCGGAACGGCTACGCCGCATCCGGGGTTCGAGGGTCTGCGCGCGGGGACGCCGTGAATCCATCCATGGAGGCTCGCACGCGGCGTCCATGCCGCGTGACGCCCCGCGCACAGACCCTCGAACCCCGGATGTGGCAGGCCGCTGTTTCCGTTGCGCCGGTGTTGCGTAGATGTCCCCGGAAGTAGCATGCGTGCCCTACCTGCATGACTGTCACGCAGCGAGGTCGCGGCTTCGACATGGTCGCGGTGCACAACGCAATGTGATCGGAATGACGGTTGGCGCGTCAGCGGATCGCAGCGTCCAGCTGCGTCTGCAGGCGGGGATCCGTCGGGACTGCCGACGGGGCGTCACGCGGCATGGACGCCGCGTGCGAGCCTCCATGGATGGATTTACGGCGTCCCCGTGGGCAGTCCCGACGGATCCCCGCCTGCGAACGCAGGGCGAGCGCGAAGCGAAAGCGCTGAATCGACGCGGCTCAGCCGGCGAGCAGATCCTCGATCGCCACCGACGCGATTTCGTCGATCGGTCGCGGCTCGCCCACCTCGAAGCCCTGCGCGTAGTCGATCCCGAGCTCACGCAGCTTCTCGAGCACCGCCTGCGTCTCGACGGACTCGGCGACGATCTTCTTGCCCATCACGTGCCCGATTTCCTTGATCGAGCGCACCATCGCGTAGTCGACCTTGTCCTGCGAGATGTTGCCGACGAACATGCCGTCGATCTTCAGGAAGTCCACCGCGAGCGCCTTCAGGTAGGCGAACGAGGACACGCCACTGCCGAAATCGTCGAGGCTCGTCGTGCAGCCGGCGCGGCGCAGGTCGTTGATCAGCTGGTTGGCGCGGGCGAGATTGGCGATCGCCACAGTCTCCGTCAGCTCGAAGCCGAGACGGCGCGGGTCCAGGCCCGCGGTGGCGATCGACTGGCGGATGAAGTTCGCGGTGTCGGGCTCGTTGACCGAATCGCGCGAGAGATTGATGAAGAACCTCGACACGCGCGACAGCGCTGATTCGTGCCGCTTCATCCAGTCGAGCGTCGCCTCGATCACCCACCGGTCGTAGCGCACCGACAGGTTGTAGCGCTCGACCGACGGCAGGAACGCGCCTGGGGGCACCGCGCGGCCGTTCTCGTCCCGCATTCGTACCAGCACCTCGTAGTGAGGCGGCTCGGTCGCGCCGGGCGCCAGCGGCCGGATCGGCTGGGCCTCGAGGAACAGGCGGTTCTCGGACAGCGCCCGCTTGGCGCGGGCCATCCAATCCATTTCGCCGTGGCGCCTCGCCACGATGGCGGCGTCCTCCTGGTAGACCTGGACGCGGTTGCGCCCGGCGTCCTTGGCCGCATAGCACGCGGCGTCCGCGGCATTCATCACCTGTGCCAGGCGGCGGAAGTGCGGGTTGACGATCACCACCCCGATGCTCGCACCGAGGGTGAAGACCTGCGCACCCCAGGCAAACTGGAATTCGGCCACCGCGCGCAGCAGGTTGTTCGCGACCTGCAGCGCGTCGCTCGGGCCGCAGTTGTGCAGCAGCATGACGAACTCGTCGCCGCCGAGACGGGCGACCACGTCGTGCGAGCGCACTTTCTGCTGCAGCACCTGGCCAAGCTGGCGCAGCAGCTCATCGCCGGCGACGTGGCCACAGGTGTCGTTGACCACCTTGAAGCGGTCGAGGTCGATGTAGCAGACGGCGTGCTGTGCGCCCGTGGCCTGTGTCATCTCGATCGCGCGCTGCAACCGGAGCTCGAATTCGCGGCGGTTCGCCAGGCCCGTCAGCGGGTCGTGGCTCGCATCGTAGGAGAGCTGCTGCGAAAGCTCGTGCGCGGCGGTGATGTCGGTGAGCGTGCCTTCGTAGAAGAGCACGCGACCCTCGGCGTCGTGCACGACGCGCGAGTTCTCGAGCACGACGATCTTGCTGCCATCGCGCCGCTTCAGCACGAGTTCCGCGTTACGGACCTCGCCGTCCTTCGCCATCGAATCGGCCCAGGCCTCGCGGTGGCCGGGGTCCATGTATACGTCCTCGGCCACGTCGACGGCGAGCAGCTCGTCCTCGGAGTCGTAGCCGAGCATGCGGACCAGGGCCGGGTTGGCCGCCATGAACTTGCCGTCGGGCGTGGTCTGGAACACGCCGGCAGTGACGTTCTGGAAGAGTTCGCGGTAACGCTGCTCGGACGCCTTCAGTGCCTTCAGTGTATGCGTACGCTCGGTCGCATAACGCAGCACCTTGTCGAGCAGCTGCGCGGAGACCTGGTCCTTGACCAGGAAGTCGAGCGCACCGCGGTCGACGGCCTCTCGTCCGAGGTCCTCGTCCTTCGCTTCCACCAGCACCACGACCGGGATCTGCGGGGCCTTGGGCTGCACGCGCAGGAACGTCGTCAGGCCGATGCTGTCGGGGAGGTTGAGGTCGAGAAGGACCGCGTCCACCCGACCCTGCTTCATGCGCGTCACGCCGTCCGCGAGCGTGCCTGCGGTCTCCATCCGGAACGGCTGACCGCGAATGCCCGACAGGGCCTCGTCGACCCTGGCGTGGTCATCCGCTTGCGCGCCGATCAGCAGGACGGTGGCTGACGTCATTGAGCCGGAGTATACGACCCGGCACCGCCGCGAAATGTGAGGTGCGGATGCGCTCGCCGGCGCCTCGCGTGACCTGCGTCACACCTAGAACGGCAGCTTTTCCGCGAAGTCGCCCGGCTTGACCACCAGCACGTCGCAGCCGATCCGGTCCAGCACGCGCTCCGCCGTGCTGCCCACGAAGAGTTCCTGCATGCGGCTCCGCGAGACCGCCCCCATCACCAGCAGGTCCGCGCGCAGGCGCTCGACGGCCCGCGGCAGGACCTCGATGGCCGAACCCTGCTCCAGGCGCACGCGCTCAGGCGGCAAGCCGTGCGTCGCGACGACGGCCGACAGGATTTCCCCGACCCGGTTGCGTTCCGCCTCGACGATTTCCCTCGCGCTCACGCCGGTCGCGAGCGGCATGCCTGCCATCGACGTCACGGCTGCGAGCAGCGCCGCCGGGAAGAACGCATGGACCGCGTGTACCTCGCCGTCGAGGCGCCGGGCGAGCAACTCGGCGTACTCGAGGATGTCGTGATCGAGCGCTGCGGGCTTGTCGCCGAGGTGCTCGGGGTCGAGTGCCGCGACGATGTGCGGGGTCTCGCCCCATTCGACGGGCTTCGCGAGCAGCAGCGGCGCCGGGCAGGTGCGGATCAGGTTCCAGTCGGTATTGGTGAACAGCGTCCGCCGGATGGCGGAGTGATAGTGCGTGTCCTTGACGACGAGATCGGGCGACGACTCCTCGACGCGCCGGAGGATGCCCCGATAGACCGGGTTGTCCCAGTGCACGTGGGTCTCGGCCGCGATTCCCTCGCCGCGCAGCTCGTCCGCGCGTTCCTCGAGGAATTCCATGCGCTCGTGGATGAACTCCTCGCGCAGTTCGCGGACCCGCTCCGTCTCGTTCAGCGGCTTGCCGCTCAGGGCGGGGTCGAAATCGCAGATGAAGAGCTCGAGCGTCGCCTCGAACCGGCGCGCGAGCAGCGTGGCCTTGTCGAGCGCGGGCTGGGCGGCGGCAGTCGGGTCGACCACGGCGAGAATGCGGTCGATGCGTTTCATGTCCCCCTCCTCCATCAGGCATGTCTAATTCGTTGCAGACAATGTGCTTTTCGGCGCGCGAAGCCGCAATCGGGGGATTGCGCTGCGGAAAATACCTATGCAACGATCGCAGCCACGCCTGTCGTCCCAGCCATCGGGTCTTTACCATTACGCGGCTTGTTTGCACTGCACACAGGCGCAGGGAAAGATTTCCATCCTCTCGAGGCGAGCATGAAAACGACGGCCACTCATTACAACGACAAGGTGGTCCGGCAGTTCGCGATCATGACCGTGGTCTGGGGTATCGTCGGCATGCTGGTCGGCGTCCTGATCGCGGCGCAGCTGCTGTGGCCCGACCTGTTGCCCCCGCTGCCGTTCCTGTCCTACAGCCGGCTGCGGCCGCTGCACACCAACGCGGTGATCTTCGCGTTCGGCGGCAGCGCGCTGTTCGCGACCTCCTACTACATCGTGCAGCGCACCTGCCACGTCCGCTTGTTCGCGGACAAGCTGGCCGCGTTCACGTTCTGGGGGTGGCAGCTGGTGATCCTGCTGGCGGCGATCACACTGCCGCTGGGCATCACCACCAGCAAGGAATACGCCGAGCTCGAGTGGCCGATCGACATCCTGATCGCCGTCGTGTGGGTCGCCTACGCGGTGGTCTTCTTCGGCACGATCGCGCTGCGCAAGGTGAAGCACATCTACGTCGCGAACTGGTTCTTCGCGGCGTACATCATCACGATCGCGGTGCTGCACATCGTCAACAGCCTCGCCATCCCGGTCACGCTCACGAAGAGTTATTCAATATATCCGGGCGTGGTCGATGCGATGGTGCAGTGGTGGTACGGCCACAACGCGGTCGGTTTCTTCCTGACAGCGGCATTCCTCGGCATGATGTACTACTTCGTGCCGAAGCAGGCGGGACGGCCGGTGTACTCATACCGGTTGTCGGTGGTGCACTTCTGGGCGCTGATCGCCATCTACATGTGGGCCGGCCCCCACCACCTGCACTACACGACGCTGCCCGACTGGGCGCAGTCGCTCGGCATGGTGTTCTCGCTGATCCTGCTCGCACCGTCGTGGGGCGGCATGATCAACGGCATCATGACCCTCTCGGGTGCGTGGCATAAGCTGCGCACCGACCCGATACTCAAGTTCATGATCGTGTCGCTGTCGTTCTACGGCATGTCGACCTTCGAAGGGCCGATGATGTCGATCAAGACGGTCAACGCGCTGTCGCACTACACCGACTGGACGATCGGCCACGTGCACTCCGGCGCGCTCGGCTGGGTCGCGATGATCTCGATCGGCACGATGTACGCGCTGATCCCGAAGCTGTACGGGCGCGAGCAGATGTACAGCACGAAGGCGATCGACGTGCACTTCTGGACCACCACCATCGGCGTGGTGCTCTACATCACCTCGATGTGGATTGCCGGCGTGATGCAGGGCCTGATGTGGCGCGCGACGAACGCGGACGGCACGCTGACGTACGCGTTCATCGAGTCGATCAAGTCGACGTACCCGTACTACGCCGTGCGCCTGCTCGGCGGCACGCTCGTGCTCTCGGGCATGTTCATCATGGCCTGGAACGTCTGGAAGACGATCGCCGCGCGCACCAGCACGGCGGACTCCCCGGTCGTGCAGCCGGCCTGAGGAATCGCACACATGAACCACGATTCAGTCGAAAAAAACATTGGCCTGATGGGTGTGCTGATCGCGCTCGTCATCAGCTTTGGCGGCCTGGCCGAGATCGTGCCGCTGTACTTCCAGGGCTCGGGCACCCAGCCGGCGCCGGGCGTCAAGCCGTACGCGGCGCTGAACCTGGCCGGTCGCGACGTGTACATCCGCGAGGGCTGCTACGTCTGCCACTCGCAGATGATCCGGCCGTTCCGCTCGGAGACAGAGCGCTACGGACCGTACTCGCTCGCAGGCGAGTCGGTGTACGACCATCCGTTCCAGTTCGGCTCGAAGCGCACGGGGCCCGACCTCGCGCGCGTCGGCGGCCGCTACTCGGACGACTGGCATCGAGTGCACCTGATGAACCCGCGCGACGTCGTGCCTGAGTCCAACATGCCGCGCTTCCCGTGGCTGCAGGGCAATACGGTCGACGGCGCGCTGGTTGCCCGCAAGATGGAGGCACTCCGCAAGGTCGGGGTCCCCTACACCGACGCCGACATCGCCGGCGCGGCCGCGGCAGTGCAGGGCAAGACCGAGCTCGACGCGCTCGTGACCTACCTGCAGGGCCTCGGCACCAACGCGACGGCGAGTCACTGACCCATGGACATCGGCACCGTCCGCGGGATCGTCACGCTGGTCGTGATGCTCGCGTTCATCGGTCTGGTGTTCTGGGCCTACAGCAAGCGACGCAAGACGGATTTCGACGAGATGGCCAACCTGCCGTTCAACGAATACCCGTCTGAGAAGGACAAAGGGAGCGAAACCCCATGACTAGCGGTTGGAGCCTGTTCGTCATCCTCGTGACGATCCTGAACATCCTGGGTTGTGTCTGGCTGCTGCGCTGGACGTCGAAGCCGAAGAGCGTCGGCGAGAAGATCGGTGGCGGCGCCGACACCGGGCACGTGTGGGACAAGGACCTGCGCGAGTACAACAACCCGCTGCCGAAGTGGTGGTTGTGGTTGTTCTACATCACGGTGGTATTCGCCGTGCTCTATCTCGTGCTCTACCCGGGCCTCGGCACGGTCAAGGGCATCAAGGGCTGGACCCAGGTGGGGCAGTACGAGACGGAGAAGGCCGCGGCCGAAGCCAAGGCTGCAGCCTATCTCGCCCCGTTCGCCACGATGACCGTCCCGCAGCTTGCGGCCGACGGCAAGGCAATGGCGACGGCGCGCAACCTGTTCCAGAACAATTGCGCGCAGTGCCACGGCTCGGATGGCGGCGGAGCGAAGGGCTTCCCGAACCTGTCCGACAAGAACTGGCAGTGGGGCGGGGATCCGGACACGGTCGTGCAGACGATCATGGCCGGACGCATCGCCGCGATGCCGGCCTGGGGCCAGGTACTCGGCGCACCGGGCGTCGACCAGGTGGTGGCCTACGTGCAGCAGCTGAGCGGCCAGCAGTCGGATGCGACGCTGGCGGCCGCCGGCAAGACGCAGTTCGAGACGGTCTGTGCGGCCTGCCACGGCGTGGACGGCAAGGGCAACCCGATGCTCGGCGCGCCCAACCTGACCGACGACATCTGGCTGTACGGCGGCGACGCCGCGACGATCAAGACGACGATCGAGAACGGGCGCCAGGGCCAGATGCCCGCGTTCAGCGACCGCCTCGGCCAGGAGCGGGTGCGCCTGCTCGCCGCGTACGCGATCAAGCTGTCGGAATCGGGCTCGTAACCGGGCGACAGTGATGTTCGGACGGCGCTCCGACGAGTACTCCGGAAAGTTGCGATGGCCACGCCTGGGACAGGACGTGGCCATCGTCCTCTGGCCCTCGTTCCTCGTCGCGAGCGTCGCAACGATGGTCTGCTTCGCCTTCATCGACCCCGTGCTGGTCGGCAACGACGACTACCCGCCGCCCGCGTTCTCGACGCGAATGACCGGCTACGCCGTCGGGTTCTTCTTCTTCTGGCTGGTATCCTCGCTGTCCAGCCTGCTGACCCTCTACCTCGTCCGTACCGCTCACGCGGAACCAACCGAGACCGAAGAGAACGCTGACGGCGGGGTTCGGAGCACCGAATGACCACGCCTGAGACGGAACTGGATGGTGGGCTGTACGCAGCCCGCCAGAAGATCTACCCGCGCGAGATCGAAGGCCGCTTCCAGCGGCTGCGCACGATCGCTGCGTGGGTGCTGCTCGGCATCTTCTACATCATTCCGTGGATACCGTGGTACGGCCGCCAGGCGGTGCTGTTCGACCTGCCGGCCCGCAAGTTCCACATCTTCGCCCTCACGCTCTGGCCGCAGGACTTCTATTTCCTGACGTGGCTGCTCGTCATCGCGGCGCTGTCATTGTTCTTCTTCACCGCGCTCGCCGGCCGCCTGTTCTGCGGCTACGCGTGCCCGCAGACGGTCTGGACCGAGACTTTCCTGTGGATGGAGCGCTTCGTCGAGGGCAGCCGCTCGCAGCAGATGAAGCTCGCGAAGGCGCCGTGGACCAGAGAAAAGATCCTGCGCAAGGGCGCGAAGCAGTTGCTGTGGATCACGTTCGCGCTGTGGACCGGGTTCACTTTCGTCGGCTATTTCACGCCGATCAGGGAACTGGCAGGCCTGATCACACATTTTTCGACCGGCCCGTGGGAGACGTTCTGGGTACTGTTCTACGGCGGCGCCACCTACGTGAACGCGGGCTTCATGCGCGAACAGGTGTGCAAGTACATGTGTCCGTACGCGCGCTTCCAGAGCGCGATGTTCGACAAGGACACGCTGGTCATCACCTACGACGACACGCGCGGCGAGCCGCGCGGCGCGCGCAAGAAGGGCGTTGACGCAAAATCGAAGGGCCTCGGCGACTGCGTCGACTGCACGTTGTGCGTGCAGGTCTGCCCGACCGGCATCGACATCCGCAAGGGCCTGCAGTACGAGTGCATCGCCTGCGCCGCGTGCATCGACGCGTGCGACGAGGTGATGGACAAGGTGGGCTACCCGCGCGGCCTGATCCGCTACGACACGCAGCACGGCATCGAGGGCAAGGCGAAGCACGTCGTCCGGCCGCGCACGATCGTGTATGCGACGCTGCTCACGCTGCTCACGATCGGGCTCGCCTGGACGATCACGCATCGCAACGTCGTCGCCGTGGACATCATGCGTGACCGCAACGCGCTCTACCGCGAGCGCCCGGACGGCATGGTCGAGAACGTCTACAACGTCAAGCTGCTGAACAAGGACGGCCAGGAGCATGAGTTCGCGATCACGGCCAGCGGCCTGCCCGGCATCGAGATCGACTACGCCGGGCCCACGGTCTGGGTTGGCGCGGGGCAGGTGCAGGGCGTGCCGGTGCGGATCCGCATTCCGGAGGACGCGCTCGAGGGCGGCGCGGACATCGAGGTCGCGATCCAGGCGACCGACCGGCCCGATCTGAAGGCGAGCGGCAAGGCCCGCTTCATTGCGCCGACCGACGACTGATACCCTCCCACCATGAGCAACGCGACGCCCAAGCCCTGGTATCGCCAGCTGTGGCCCTGGCTGCTGATCATCCCGCCCACCGCGGCGGTGATCGGCGGCGGGGTCACGCTGTACCTGGCCATCACGCGGCCCGACTCGGTGGTCAGCCAGGACTGCGTGCAGGACGGCGTGACCATGAAGTGCGGTGAGACCGACTCGCGCCGGGCGCCATGACCCGGGCGGGCCAGGCCTGCTTCCATTGCAGTGAGCCGATCCCCTCCGGGGTCGTGATCCACGCACACATCGCGGGCCGGGACGAGCCCGTCTGCTGCCACGGCTGCAAGGCCGTGGCGGAGTTCATTACCGGGGCGGGCCTGGACGATTACTACAAGTACCGCGACACGGCCGCGGCGCGCGCCGACGAGACGCCGCGACCGGACCGCTGGTCCGCCTACGACCGCCCGGAACTGGTCGAGCGACTGACGCGGGCGGAGCCGGGCGGCGCACGCTCGATCACGGTGCTGCTCGAAGGCCTGCGCTGCGCGGCCTGCAGCTGGCTTGCCGACAAGGCGCTGCACCTGCAGAGCGGTGTGCTCGACGTCAGCGTGAACCCCGCGACGGCGCGCGCGCGGCTCGTGTGGGATCCGGCCAAGGTGCGACTGGGCGACCTGCTGCGCGTGCTCGAGCACGTGGGCCTGCGCCCTCACCCGCTCGCGGGCGAGCCCGCCGAGCAACTCGCAATCATCGAGCGGCGCACCGCGCTGAAGCGGCTCGCCGTGGCCGGCTTCGGCATGATGCAGGTGATGATGTTCGCGGTGCCGCTGTACATCGGCGAGTCGTCGGGCATGGATCCCGGCATTCGCGAACTGTTGCGGCTCGTCAGCATGCTGGTGTGCGTGCCGGTGGCTCTTTACGCGGGCTGGCCGTTCTACCAGGGCGCAATGCAGGCACTGCGTGCGCGCAGCATCAGCATGGACGTGCCGGTCAGCATCGGCATCGTGCTCGCGTTCGCGGCCAGCGTGTGGAATGCGCTGCGTGGCCACGGCGAGGTGTATTTCGACTCGGTCACGATGTTCGTGTTCTTCCTCGCGCTTGGCCGCTATGTCGAGATGATCGCGCGCCACCGCGCCGGCAGTGTCGCCGACGCGCTCGCCCGGCTCGCACCGGTGACGGCGCGCCGCGTGCGCGGTGGTGAAGTAGAGGATGTGCAGGCCATGGAACTCGTGCTCGGCGACGAGCTGCTGGTGCGCACCGGCGAGGTGTTCGCCGCGGACGGTGTGGTCACGGACGGAGTCGGCCGGGTGGACGAGTCGATGCTCACCGGTGAATCGACCGCCATCGCGAAAAACCCGGGTGCGCGCGTACACGCGGGCACGCAGAACCTCGGCGCCCCGCTGCGCGTGCGCGTGGACGCCGTAGCCGGACAGACCGTGCTGTCTGGCATCGTCGCGCTGCTCGAGCGTGCGCAGGCCGAGCGGCCGCGACTCGCGAAGGCGGCCGACCGCGCCGCCGCTTGGTTCCTGGGCCGCATCCTGATCGGTGCCGCGATCGTGTTCGCGATCTGGTGGTTCGTCGATCCCTCGCGCGCATTCTCGGCGACGCTCGCGGTGCTGGTGGTCACCTGTCCGTGCGCGCTGTCGCTCGCGACTCCCGCCGCGATTGCCGCCGCCACGTCCGCCCTTGCACGCAGGGGCGTACTGGTCGCGCATTCGGATGCGCTGGAGACGCTCGCCAAGGCGACGCAGGTGCTGTGGGACAAGACCGGCACGTTGACCAAAGGGCTGATCCGGGTCGAGGAGGTTCGTCCACTTGCGGCGCTGTCAGAAGCCGAGTGCCTGTCGCATGCGGTCGCGCTGGAGCGAATGTCGGAGCACCCGATCGCCAAGGCATTTCTAGCATCGGGCACGACCGGCGAAACCGCGCGCGACGTGGAGGTCTTTGCTGGGCAGGGACTCGAGGGCACGGTCGGCGAGCGACGGATGCGCATCGGCCACCCGGAATTTGCGGCGGGGCTGGCATCGTCGGCAGCAATCCCGGCCGGGCTCGACGGCGAGAGCTGGGTGTGCCTCGGCGACGCGAGCGGCCTGCTCGCCGCATTCCGGATGACGGACCAGCTGCGACCCGAGGCCGGCGGCTGCGTCGCGCGGCTGCGGGAACTCGGGCTCGAGTCGGAGATCGTGAGTGGCGACGAGGGATCCGCGGTCGCAAGAATCGCCGCACGCAGCGGCATCACGCGCTTCGATTCACGGCTGCAGCCGGAGTCGAAACTGGCGCGACTGAAGGCGCTGCAGGCCGACGGCGCCGTCGTCGTCGCGGTGGGCGACGGCATCAACGACGCGCCGCTGCTGCGCGGAGCGGACGTCGCGATCGCGATGGGACGCGGCTCCGCGCTCGCGCAGACGAGCGCAGACCTGATCCTGGTCCGCGACTCGCTCGAAGAGTTGCCCGGCACGATCGAGCTTGCGAGGCGCACACAGCGCGTCGTGCGCCAGAACCTGGTGTGGTCGATCGTGTACAACCTCGCCGCGCTGCCGCTGGCGGCATTCGGGCTCGTGCCGCCGTGGCTCGCCGCGATCGGCATGTCGCTGAGCTCGGTCGCGGTCGTGTTGAATGCGATGCGGCTTTCGCGCGGCAGCGGCGACCGCAACGGTCGCAACTGGTCGCTGCAGCGTCGGGCCGAGGCCACGTGACATGAGCATCGTGTACCTGCTGATCCCGCTTGGCCTGGTGCTGGTCGGGGTCGGCCTGTGGGCTTTCTTCTGGGCCGTCGGCAGCGGCCAGTTCGACGACCTCGACAGCCCCGGCTGGACAGTGCTCGAGGATGACGCCTCGGACCGCATACCTTCGACGAACACCGACCCGACTGACAAGGACGCAACATCATGACGCCGGACATGTCTTCGTCACTGAGCCTCGGGGCCGCGCTGGTCGCAGGACTCGCAGCCAGCGGCCACTGCATCGGCATGTGCGGCGGCATCGCCGGCGCGCTCGCGATGCGGAGCCGCGATGCCGGCACAGGCGCGCGCGTCGGCACCGCGCTTGCGTACAACGTGTCGCGGATCACGAGCTACGCGGTCGCCGGCGCGATCGCCGGGCTCGTCGGCAGCACGCTGCTGCGGGCCGTCAACGTGGCGCCGCTGTCGCTCGCGTTCAGGGTCCTCGCCGGCCTGGTCATGCTCGCAGCCGCCGGGAAGCTGCTGTTCGGCTGGCGCCTGCTCGATCCCATCGAGTCCGCCGGCTCCGGCCTGTGGCGTCGCATCGCACCATGGGCCGGCAAGCAGGGCCGCGCGGGCGGCATCGGCGGCGCAATCGGACTGGGCCTCGCCTGGGGCTGGCTGCCCTGCGGAATGACCTACTCGATGCTGTTGCTGGCCGCGACCACGGCGAACGCCGCCACCGGTGCGGGCGTGATGCTCGCGTTCGGCCTCGGCACGCTGCCGTCGATGGTCACGGCGACGGTCGCATTCGACCGGATCGCACGCGGACTGTCGCAGCGCACGTCGCTGCGCAGGATCGCCGGCGTGCTGCTGTTCGCGTTCGGCTTATGGACGGCCGGGTTCGCGCTGTACCACGCGCTCGGCCACGGCGGGCATGCCGGGCATGCTGGCCACGAGGGACACACGCCGGCGCAGCAGGCGACCCCCGGCGGCGAACCGATGCCGCCGGGGCATGAACATCACCACTGAAGCTGCGTTACTGCACCGCAATCGACAGCGGACGGGCCTTCGGCACCTCCGTCTTCGGCATGTGCACCATCAGCACGCCATCCTTGGACTCGGCCTTGATCAGTTTCGGATCGACGTCCTCGGGCAGCGTGAAGCTGCGTTCGAACATCCCGAAGAACCGCTCGGTCCGGTGCACCTTCTCGCCCTTGACCTCCTTCTCGACCTTGCGCTCGCCCTTGATGGTAAGCATGCCGTCGTCCACGAAGACCTTCACTTCCTCCTTCGGGACCTCGGGCAGGTCGAGCTTGATCAGGTACTCCTTGTCGCGCTCGACGATGTCGGCGAGCGGCATGAACTCATGACCCTCCTCGAGCGAACGGACGGCGGGCAGGCGGCCGAAGAACGGCCCGAAGCCCTTGAAGATGTCGTCCATTTCGCGGAAGGGTTCCCAGCGTGTCAGTCTCATTGCTCCCTCCTCGGGTCCGCCAGTGGCAGGGGCGTGGCCGGGACCCGCCGGCCCGCGTATTTATTGTCCGCCTGGGCCGGGCCCGGCACGATTCGGGCCGCCGCGTAGGCCGTTCTCCAGTAATACCTAGTCCCGCCGCGCCGGTTCACTTAGCATTGGCGGTTCCGGACTCGATCCAGACAATGAAGCACACCAGGACCGACAAGGGATGGAAGCCCTCGGAGGCGCACCGCGCCCGCTCGAAGGGCGAACGCGAATTCCGCGCGCTGCTCGACGCCGCGGTGGACGCGATCATCGTGATCGACCACACCGGCGAGATCGCCGAGTTCAGCCTCGCGGCCCAGAGGGTCTTCGGCTACACGGCGGACGAGGTGATCGGCCGCAACGTGCGCGACCTGATGCCGGAGCCCTATCGCGGCGAGCACGACAGTTACCTCGAGCGCTACACGTCCACCCGCAAGGCGCACATCATCGGCATCGGCCGGGAAGTCGTGGCGCGCCGCAAGGACGGCAGCCTGTTTCCGTGCGAGCTTGCGGTGGGTCGCGTCGCCGACGAGGAGCCGCCGCGCTTCGTCGGCTTCATCCGCGACATCACCAGCCGCAAGCAGGCCGAAGAGCTGCTGAAGCGCAGCGAAGCGGAGCTCCGGCTCGCGCAGGAGCTCGCGAACCTCGGCAACTACGTCCTCCACGTCGACGGCAGCGAGGCCGACTACTACTCGCCGCAGCTGTTCAGGATCCTCGACATCCCGCTCGGCAGCGCACACATCAGCGGCGGCGACTACTTCGACCGCTGGGTGCACCCAGCGGACAAGGCACGCGTGGTCGAGGCCTTCAAGCGCATCGGCTCGCTCGGCGCGCCGCTCGACATCGAGTACCAGATCGTGCTGCAGGACGGGCGGCCCCGCCACCTGCATCACATTGCCCAGGCCGTGCAGGACGCTGACGGCCGGGTCGTAAAGCACGTTGGCACGATCCACGACGTCACGGATCGCCGGCACGCGGAGGACGAGGCGCGCCAGCTGCAGGATCGTCTCACTCACTTCAGCCGTCTCTCGACGATGGGCGAGATGGCGGCCGGCCTCGCGCACGAGATCAACCAGCCGCTGTCCGCGATCGCCACGTACGCCCAGGCCTGCCAGCGCTTCCTGAAGCAGCCCGACCCCGACATCACGGACGTCGTGGCCGCACTCGAGCAGATCAACGCCCAGGCGCTGCGTGCCGGCGAGGTGATCCGGCGGCTGCGCAACTTCGTCAAGAACCGCGAGGTGAAGCGCGAGGCCGTCGACTGCGGCCGGTTGCTCGACGACTTGAGAACGCTGGCGGAAACGGACGCACGGCTGCACAGCGTGCGGTTGCGAATCGACGCGGAGGACAACCTGCCAACGGTCTATGCCGACCCGATCCAGCTGCAGCAGGTGGTCCTGAACCTGGTCCGCAACGCGATCGACGCGATGACCGAGGCGCCCGAGGACCGCCGCGAGGTCGTGCTGATGACCCGGCAGAACGGGGACGGCGAAGTCGAGATCACCGTCGCGGACCACGGGTCAGGACTCGCCCCCGAGGCCACCGAGCACCTCTTCAACCCGTTTTTCACCACCAAGTCCGGCGGCACGGGGCTCGGGCTCGCGATCAGCAAGTCGATCGTGCGCGCCCACGGCGGCCGGCTGTGGCACACTCCCAATGAAGAATCCGGCGCGCGTTTTCATTTCACGCTGCCGATCTCGCCTGCAACACAGGGGAACGCCGAGTGATGAAGGAAGTGAAACCCACGGTTTTCGTGGTGGATGACGATGCGGCCGTCCGCGACTCGCTCCGCATGCTGCTGAAGTCGGTCGGGCTGCCGGTCGAGGTGTTCGAGTCCGGACAGGAATTCCTCGATGCGGACCGTGACGACCGCCCGGGCTGCCTGGTGCTCGACATCCGGATGCCCGGCATGAGCGGGCTCGAGCTGCAGGTCAAGCTGAACGAGCGTCACTCGATCCTGCCGATCATCTTCATCACTGGCCACGGCGACGTGCCGATGGCCGTCGAGGCCATGCAGGCCGGTGCGGTGGATTTCATCCAGAAGCCGTTCCGCGACCAGGACCTGCTCGACCGCATCAACCAGGCGCTCGACAAGGACGCCGGCAGCCGGCGCATGCTGGCCGAGCGCAACATGATCCGTAAGCGTCTCGAATCGCTGACGCCGCGCGAGCGCGAGGTGCTCGACCTCGTCGTCGCTGGCAAGGCCAACAAGGTGATCGCGGGCGACCTGAACCTGAGCCAGCGCACGGTCGAGATTCATCGCGCGCGCGTGATGGAAAAAATGGAGGCGCATTCGCTGGCACATCTGGTGCGGATGGTGCTCGAGGTCGAGCGGCCCGACGACTGACCTGTTGCGACGCAGCAGGATTTCGCGCGCCCGCGCTTTTTAGGTATAAGCCCCGATTCTCCGGTTTTTTGCTGCCGGGAACACTGCGCCTCATGCGACCACGGTTCGCTGCGCAGTTCGCCGCAACTGATCCTCCCTGCGGCCCGTCCTGAACTGGCACTGATCTGTGGTCGCACCACATCTATGCCAGATAAAAACGAAGCGCAGCACGCTCCGCCCGTCGTTGGAGTCATCGATCCGGATCCGGTCGCCCGGAACGGTCTGCGGGCGCTGCTGCATCGGCTCGGCGTAGACGTCTCCACGTTCGACAGCGCCGAGAGCTACCTGCTCGCGGCGAACGGCCGTCACCTCGCGTGCCTGATCGTGGACCTGCTGCTGCCCGGCATGTCGGGCCTCGAACTGCTGCGTCGCCTGCGCAGCGCCGGCAACGACGTGCCGGTGGTGCTGCTCGCCGACGAGTCCGACGTGCCGACGGCCGTGGCCGCAATGCGCGAGGGCGCGACGGACTTCATCGAGAAGCCGTACATCGACGTGGCCGTGCTGAAGCAGGTGCAGAAGCTGCTGCATCGTCCGCCGGACACCGCCAACGCCTGACGTGAGCAGCCTCGACAACTGGCGCGAGGAAAAGCAGTCCGCGTGGCTGTACCGCGAGATTGCCGACTGCGAACCTGACCCGAAGATCGCCGCCCTGTTCCGCACGCTTGCGGGCGCAGCCGATCGCCAGGCAGAAAGGTGGCGCGCGGAAGCGGGCGGGACCGTGCCGGCGTTTACTCCGTCGACACGCGCGAAAGTGACCGCGATGCTCGCCCGCCGGCTCGGGCCGCAGCGCGTGCAGCACGTGCTCGCGGCGATGAAGGTGCGCGGCGTCTCTGCCTACGACTCGCGCAGTTCGACCCCGGGACACATGATGCCGACGTCCGCCTCGCAGGCCGAGGTTCGGCATCGCGGCTACGGCGGCGGCAACCTGCGCGCAGCCGTGTTCGGCGTGAACGACGGCCTCGTGTCGAACACGAGCCTGATCATGGGCGTGGCCGGTGCGAGCGCAGGGCTGGGCGCAGTGATCACCAGTGGTGTCGCGGGACTGCTGGCCGGCGCGCTGTCGATGGCAGCGGGCGAGTACATCTCGATGCGCTCGCAGCGCGAGATGTTCGAGTACCAGATCGGGCTCGAGCGTGCCGAGCTCGACGAGTATCCGGAGGAAGAGGCGGAGGAGCTCGCGTTGATCTACAACGCGCGCGGCATGGATCTTGAAGAGGCCCGGCGCATCACGCGCGACCTCGTGAAGAACCACGACGCGGCGCTCGATGCGCTCGCGCGCGAAGAGCTCGGTCTGAACCCGGACGACCTCGGTTCGCCGTGGGGCGCGGCGATCTTCTCGTTCCTGGCATTCTCCGCCGGCGCGATCCTGCCGCTGGTCCCGTTCTTTGTCGGCCTGCCGCTGCAGCGCGCGGTGATGGTCGCGGCCGTGATCGCGGGCATCGCGCTGTTCGGCGTCGGCGCGGCACTGAGCCTGTTCACGGGCCGGAACGCTTGGCTCGGCGGACTGCGCATGGTCGCGATCGGCGGCGGCGCAGGCGTCGTCACCTGGTTCATCGGCAGCCTGCTCGGCGCCGCGATCAACTGATCAGCGCATGCTGAACGCCTGATCAGCTCCTGATCAGCGCTGGAACTCCGCGCGCGGGTCGAACGGCAGCTCGGCCTTCATGTTCTCGAAGAACTCGCGCGACTTCGGGCTGTCGGGCGGCAGCACGATCTCGAGCACGACGTACTGGTCGCCGGCCGTGGCACCGGGCAGGCCACGACCGCGCAGCCTGAGCTTCTGGCCCGCGCGTGCACCGACCGGCAGCTTCATATCCACGGAACCGCCGAGCGTCGGCACCGAGACCGATTCACCGAGTGCTGCCTCCCACGGCGCGACCGGCAGGGTCAGCGTTATGTCACGTCCGTCGACCTTGAAGTGCGGGTGCGGGCGCAGGGTCACTTCGAGGTACAGGTCGCCCGACGGGCCGCCGCCGATACCGGGGCTGCCCTGCCCCGCGAGCCGGATCTGCTGGCCTTCCGTGACGCCAGCGGGAATCGTGACCTTCAACGTGCGTGGCTTCACGACCACGCGGCCCTCCGTCGTCATCTCGGGTGAGCGCAGCTCGATGTTGCGCGAGCTGCCTCGGTACGCGTCCTCGAGGTCGATCTCGACGCGCGCGACGTGGTCCTGGCCCGCGGCCGAGAAGCCGCCACGACCGCCCCTGCCGGCGCCTGGGCCGCCTTGCGGACGTGCGCCGCCGAACGGACTGCGCTCGCCGAACAGCTCGGAGAAGAAGTCGCTGAAGCCGCCGAAGCCCTCGGCGCCACCGGCACCAGCTGCGCCGCCGCCGCCCGCTGCCCCGCCGCGGCCGCGTGAGAACTCGAAGCCTTTGCCCCAGTCCGGCGGCGGACGGAAATCCTGGCCTTGGCGCCAGTCGGCGCCGAGCTGGTCGTAAGCCGCTCGCTTCTCCGGGTCCTTCAGGACCTCGTTCGCTTCCTGCAGCTCCTTGAACTTCTCCTCGGCGTCCTTTTCCTTGCTGACGTCGGGGTGGTACTTGCGGGCAAGCTTGCGATACGCGCGCTTGATGACGTCCTGGCTCGCGTCGCGCGCGACGCCCATGACCTTGTAGTAGTCCTTGTAGCGCATGGTCGTACTTTAGCGCCGAAAACTCGCAGTGCGGCCGGGACAGACGCTAGATGGTGGCGGCCGGCCCTGGAGGCAAGAGGGGTTGCCGGGTCCGACGGCCGTCCCCATGAAGGGATCCGGCCGAGTCCTCACCCGGAGCACCCATGTCGTCACAGAAGATCGTCTGCCAGCACTGCGATGGAATCGTCGGCGTCCCGGCGGAGCGCCTGGGCGACGGTCCACGTTGCCCCCGCTGCCACAAGGCGCTGTTCGATGGGCATCCGGTGGCGCTGACGAGCGGCAACTTCGACCAGCACGTCGGACGCAGCGACCTGCCGGTCGTGGTGGATTTCTGGGCGCCGTGGTGCGGGCCTTGCCGGATGATGGCGCCGGCGTTCGAGGAGGCCGCTGGGTGCATGGAGCCGACGGTCCGGTTTGCGAAGCTCAACACCGACGAAGCGCAGGACGTCGCGGGTCGCTACGCTATCCGCAGCATCCCGACACTGATCGTGTTCAGGAACGGGCGCGAGGTTGCGCGGCAGTCGGGTGCGATGAGCGCCGAGCAGTTGAGCCGCTGGGTGTCGACCGCGGTCGGATAGTTGGGGACATTCTTCTTTTCGGCGATCCCGAAAAAGGAGAATGTCCCCAATCGTTCGTCAGCCCTTCTTCATCGGGCAGGTGTTGATCCCGAGCACCGTATACAGCGGGCAGAAGCTGAAGATCCCCGTGAACAGCGCCACGAGGCCCAGCAGCCCGACGTAGCGCGCGGGCCCTTCCAGCACGAAATACAAGGCGATCAGCACGATTCCGGCGACGATCCGCAGCGTGCGATCGATTCCACCAACGTTTGCAGCCATTTTCCTGATCCTCCTAATTAGGTGCCAGGCACCTATTTTTTCGGTAATTCGGTGCCAGGCACCTGCTTTTCGAATTCGGGGTGAATGCTAGTCCCAAGCGGGGCCGGCGTCTGTAACCAAAGTCACCGAGGGTCGTCCGACCGGCGGGAGGACCCCTCGGCGCCTCTAATCCCCTTCCGCGACCTTGCGCAGCCCGGCCGCGTCGATCACTTCGATCGAACCCCGGCCCAGCTTCACGAGTCCCTGGTCCGCGAAGCTCCTCAGCACGCGCGTGACGATCTCGCGCACGCTGCCCACGGCATCGGCGAGCTGCTGGTGCGTCAACTCGACGATGCGTCCATGGCCGAGCAGTGCGCCCGCCACGCGCCGATCAAGCTTGTGGAACGCGACCGCCTCGACGAGCCCCATCATCTCGGTCAGCCGTTCCGCGAACAGGCCGAACACGTACTGGCGGAACGGCGGGTGCGTGGCGAGCAGCTCATCGAATGCGGATCTCGACAGCACGACCAGCAGCACGTCGCTCTCGACGACTCCGGTCGCGGGATAGTCGCGCCCACCCACGAGGCAGCTGCTCGTGAGCACGCAGCTCTCGCCCGGCGTGACGCGATAGAGCTGCAGCTCGCGACCGTCGCCGACTTTCGCCACGCGGATCGAGCCTTCGAGCACCAGCGGGAACTGTTTGCAGACGGAGCCCTCGCCGAACAGCGGCGTGCCGGCGGACAGCGTGACGACGTCGGCGCGCTCGAGTACGGCGTCGAGCACGGCCGGGTCCAGGCTCGCGAGCGCGGGATACAACTCGCGCAGGGCCGGACCGACGTTCGATTTCTGCTGGGTCGTCACTCGCTCTCCGTCTGACCCGATCTGCACCGCGCCTGCAAAGCTGGTCGCAGCGGGCGAATCCGGGCCGATGATAAGCTCAAACCATGCTTGCGATCGCAGTCCACGGTGGGGCCGGCACCCTGCCCGCTTCGGAACTCACGCCGGAGACGCAGCGCGCGTTCAACGACGGCCTGGAGTCGGCATTACGCGCGGGGTTCGCGGTCCTCGAGCAGGGCGGTGCGAGTCTCGACGCTGTCGTCGCGGCCGTGAAGGTGCTCGAGAACGACCCGCTGTTCAACGCGGGCCGCGGCTCGGTGCTTGCGGCCAACGGCGAGCACGAACTCGATGCGTCGATCATGGACGGGCGCGACCTGCGCGCGGGCTCGGTCACGGGCCTGCGTCACGTGCGCAATCCGATCGCGCTTGCGCGGCTGGTGATGGATCGTTCGCCGCACGTGATGCTCGCCGGCGCGGGCGCCGAGGAGTTCGCGCTCGAGCACGGACTCGAGCCAGTGCCGAACCATTATTTTGCGACCGAGCGACGGCGGCTGGAACTCGAGCGGCTGCTGCGCGGCGAGCAGCAACCCGGTGGCGAGGCCGTGCTCGGCACCGTCGGCGCGGTGGCTCTCGATTCGAACGGCAACCTCGCGGCCGCAACGTCCACGGGCGGCATGACCGGCAAGAAGTGGGGACGCGTCGGCGACTCACCGATCATTGGCGCGGGAACCTACGCGGCGAACGACTGTTGTGCGGTGTCGGCGACGGGTCACGGCGAGTTCTTCATCCGGCTCGCGGTGGCGCATGAGGTCGCGTCGCTGGTGCGATACCGCGGCATGGACGTGCGTCAGGCGACCGACGACGTGGTGATGAATCAGCTCGGGAGGCTCGGCGGCACCGGCGGCGTGATCGCGATCGGGCGCGATGGCACGATCGCGATGCCTTTCAACTCGCCAGGGATGCTGCGGGGCGCGATGGACTCGCGTGGGCGGCTCGAAACCGGCATCCTGAGATAATTGGGAAAAATAGGTGCCAGGCACCGAATTAATAATTCGGTGCCTGGCACCTATTTTCTATTTCTGGTCGCGGGCGTCCCGGGGCTGCTTGACGCGCGTCAGCCAGACCTCGTACGGGTCCCAGGCTGCCGCCTCGAGAGGCGCCTTCCTGAATTCGACCACGGGAGCCGACGAGGACGCCGAACGCGAATCCGTGGACGATGCTGCCCGTGCCATGACGTGATTACGCCACGACTGTGACTCTGCTCTTGTGCCGGCCATCGGTCCGTTTCCCCTTCATGCCAGCCCGTCCCGGGCTGCGTTATGACAAGTGACTCGACTCCATCTGCAACTCAGCGTAGCCGCCGAGCGTGACCAGAAGATGAAGCTCCCACCCTCATCGACGCCAAGTATACGGCTAATTCGGGTGGGGGGAAGCTGGCCCGCCTTTCCGGCGGCTCAGGTCGAAAAGTAGCGACCGAGGTATTCGTCGAAACTGAGCCTGTCTTCCGCCTCGATGCGCGACTGCGCCTGTAGAGACTCTTGCGCCTCGCCAGCGAACTCGTCCTGCCTCGATTCGTTCGGCGAAAAGAGCTCCAGCAGGTACGATTTATGCATCTGCGACATCCGCAGTGCAAAATTGAAGAACGACTCCTCGTTCGTGCGCATCTCGAGCAGCGTGCGCGCCGACGGCGTCAGCGACACGTCGCGCACCTTCGCTTCCTGCGTCTCGAGCGCTGCCGTGTACGGCTTCTGGGCATCGCCCTCATCGAGCAGTTCGCACACCCCGCGCATCGAGTCGACGATCTCCGCGGCCCAGTCGCGCAACGAGACGTCTCGACCGTCCCGCCTCAGCATGAGTCCGGGGCGACGCCCTTCCCTGGCAACCAGCCCGTGATTGCCGTCGAGTTCCGACTGCTCCGACGACTGGATCGGCGGACTCTCGCTCAGGATGCAGTACGCGGCGAACGCCTCGAGGAAGCGCAGCTTGTTCTGGTTCACTCCCACCGGGTCGAACGCGCTCACGTCGAGCGAGCGCATCTCGACGTACTGCACGCCGCCACGGCGCAGCGCCTTCGTCGGGCTCTCGCCCGACATCGTCACGCGCTTCGGGCGGATGAAGCTGTAGTACTCGTTCTCGATCTGCAGCAGGTTCGCGTTCAGCTGCCGGTACTCGCCGTCCACCTTCACGCCGATTCTCTCGTAGTCGGCATGCGGCGTGCTGATCGCCTGCGTCAAATCACGGATGTAGTGGTCGAGGCTGTTCACCGAGACGTTCAGCCCCGCCTGGCTCTTGTTGCGATAACCCAGGTCGCTCATGCGCAGCGACGTCGCGTGCGGCGCGTAGAGGCTGCCGGGAACGAGGTCCTCGAGCCAGTCCACCTTGCGCCCCTGCAGGAACGACGGGCAGATCGCCGGCGAGTTGCCGAACAGATAGAGGACGATCCAGCCGTGGCGGCGGTAATTGCGCAGCAGCGCGAAGTAGCTTTCGGAGCGGAAGTCCTGGCCTGCGTCGCGACTCTCGAGCAGGTCGGCCAGCACAGGCCAGAAGTGCTCGGGGAACGAGTAATTGAAATGCACGCCCGAGATGGCCTGCATGACGCGCCCGTAGCGGTGGCCGAGGCCGCGCCGGTACACCGTCTTCATCGTGCCGACGTTCGACTTGCCGTACTCGGCGATCGGGATGCTTTCTTCGCCCTTGATCGCGCAGGGCATGCTGGTCGCCCACAGCAGCTCGTCGCCCATGTGCCGGTAGACGAACTGGTGCAGGTCGCACAGGTACTGGGTCAGTTCCCAGGTTTCCGGGAACGGCGGCGTGACGAGCTCGATCAGCGCCTCGGAGTAGTCCGTGGTGACGTGCTCGTTGGTCAGCGCCGACCCGAGCGCCCTGGGATGGGGCGTCTTCGCGATCAGACCTCCTGGCGTGACGCGGAGCGATTCCTTTTCGACGCCCTTGAGGCCGCCGTGCAGGGCTCCGTCAGCCTGACGGTTCACCAGGGTGGCCAGGCGGCGGTCGAAGGTACGGGACAGGGACATTCGTCGTCGGTCTTGGGCGGTTTTCGGGCTGATCAGGGTAGCAGAGTCGCCTGGATCGCCCAGAGGCAGCAGACCGTCAGGTTATCTGACGCTAACCTGCAGTGATCCCGGGTGACGAAGCGCCGCAAGGCACGCAGCCAACGTGGCGAAGGCCGGCCCGGCGGCGCTTATTCCCTTGTTTTTCAGATCACTACGGGGCTTGAGCCGCACTCCGGCAGGCCGGATGTCCGACGCGCAGCGGACCCCGGGCGGATGCGATCAGCTCTTCCGCTTGACGAACACGGCCGTCACGCTCTTCGCGGCATCCATCGTGACCGTGCAAGTCGGCGCATTGCCGCTGGCACTGCACGCGCCGCCCCAACCGGCAAACGCATAGCGACCGACGGCAGTGGCCTGCAGCGTGACCGTGGACGACTGCGCGATGCCGAAAGTGCATTTCTTCCGGCAACCCTGGCCGGTCTCGGTCACCGCGACCGAGCCACGGTTCTTCTTCGACACGACCACGTAGAGCTGTGCGATCTGCCCTGACGATGGCGGCGTCACCGGCTTCTCCGGCGTTACGGGCGGCGTCGGATTTGGCGTCGGCGTCGGTTCGGGCGCAGGCGGGACCGGTGTCGGCTCCGGCGTTGGAGGAACAGGCGTCGGGTCCGGTGTCGGCTCCGGCGTTGGAGGAACAGGCGTCGGGTCCGGCGTCGGTGTCGGCGTCGGAGGGACAGGTGTCGGATCCGGTGTCGGTGTCGGCGTGGGAGTCGGCGGCGGCGCCGGAACCTCCACGGTCACGCTCACCACCTGCGTCGCCTTCATCCCGCTCTTCGCGCCGGTCACGCCCGTGCCGACCTGGAACGTGCCGGCCGGCTGCGAGGCCGGCACCTGCACGGTTAGCGTCGTCGAGTCCTGCGCGCCCGACGCGATCGTCAGCGCGCTCGTGCCGAGCGATTGCGCCCAGCCCGACGGCACTGATGCGCCGACACCGAACGCTTCGGGCTCGCAGGTCGACGTATTTGTATTGCCGGCGGTAAGCGTCAACTGAATCGTCCCGCCCGCGAGCACGGTCGCGCTCGAGGACGTCACGGCAAGTGTCGGCATGCCGGCCGTGCACGGCGGCGGCGCGGGTTTCGTCACAGTGATATTCGCCGCAGCTTCGGCCTGCATGCCGCTGTCGGCGCTGGTGACCTTGGCAAGCACGGAATACGTCCCGGTCTGGAACGTGCCCGGTACCGCGACACTCAGCGACAGTCGCGCGATGTCGCCCGGGGCGAGTGAAACCTCGTTACCGCCAAACGCGTCCGACCAGCCCTTCGGCACGCTGGACCCGAGGCGCATCGTCTCGACGCCGCAGGCGTCGGAGCTGTTGCTGCGCACGGTCACCGCGAGCTGCATCGCACCGCCCTGCTCGATAGACACCTGTCCGGGCGACAACTCGACCGATGGCGCGCTGCGGGTGCATGTGCCGCCCGGTGGCGGCGGGGTCGGCGTGGGGGTCGTCGCCACGCGGACCGATGCAGAGGCCGTTCCACGCACGGTGCCGCTGCCGTCGCGCAGGCTGAAGCTGACCGGATAGGTCGCAAGTGCGATGCCGGACGGCACGCCGAAGAAGACGCTCATCTGGCTCGTCGCGCCTGGTGCGACGGTCACCGACGCACCCGACACACCACCCGTCCATCCCGCGGGCAGCACCGACGCGAGCGAGTACGTTTCCGCACTGCACGCCTGCGAACTGTTGTTCTTCACGGAGGCCGTGAAGTTGCCGGAAGCGCCGGGGCATCAGGCTCAGGTCTGTCGGCGAGACGGACAGCGTCGGCGGTGCGGTCGAGCACACGATGATCACTGGTTCCGTGACCGTCACGTTCGACGCACCCGTGCCGGTAAGCTTGCTGGTCGCGCCGCTGGCCGCCACGGACACCGGATACGTGCCGAGCGCAAAGCCCGCGGGCACCGCGACGTTGAGCGTGGTCTGCGCGACCTGGCCCGGCGACACGGTCATCGACGCCGTGCCGAGCGTCGTCGCGAGCGACCCGGCCGCAGCGGACGCGAGCGCAAACACTTCGTTGCCGCACTCCGCGGTGCTGTTGTTCCGCACCGTGACCGCGAGCTGCGTGGACTTGCCCTGCTCCGCCGAGGCGGCCGTCGGCGACAGCGTAACCGTCGGCTCGGATGCGACGCAGGTCTTTGCGCCATAGTTGACCGTCACCGTCATGCCGGTCGACGAAACACTGTTCACGGTGAGCGTCAGGTTGCTGTACGGATCGCTCCACGTGCGACCCACCTGCAGCGGTGCGTCGGAGAAATTGCCCGCCGTGTTGGCATTGAAATCGAGCAGGTGTGAATCACTGCTCGTGAAGCTGTCGTCGTAGTGAACCAGCGCGCCGAAGTGCGCAGTCGCATATAGCGACGAGCTGTAGGCGTTCACCGGCTGGCGGCTCTCGAGCCACAGCCATGCGTTGTTGCCGGTGCCGCGCCGCACCTTCAGCGCCTTGACGCCTGCGGGGCGCGCCTCGTAGTTCTGGATCGTGTACGTGCCCGCCGACTCGACGGTCGTGTAGTTCGCCCCCTGCGACAGCCACCCCAGCTGGTTCGCCGCCTGCGACGCCGGGTAAAATCCGAGATTCCACGAACCCATCGTCGAAAACGGGTCGCCATACTCGCTCATCACGCCGACCGTGCCGAGCGCGCCGAGCGGCTCCGCGCCGAATCCGCGGCTGCTGCTGTGCGCGAGCGTCAGGTTGTGGCCCAACTCGTGTGTGACGAGACTCGACTGCATACTGGCGCGTGGTGATCTGGTCGGCCCGCAACCACGCGACCGAGGCCGTGAACGGGCCGTCGCCGGGGCTCGACAGCGTGCGGCATCCGAGGTTTGCCGTTCCGGACCAGCCGCAAGCACCGTTGTTCGGCATCACGATCTGGATCCGCGAGTAATTGCGGAAGTCCACCTGGCTGTCGATCGCTGCGATCACGGCGTCGCGCAGCCCGTAGTTGTCGCAGTTGATGGTGCCGGCGCTCGTCCTGTTGAAGTCGGAGCTCAGGCTGATCGGGCCCACGACGGTACTCGCCGGATCGACCCAGGTCTTGCCGTCCGAAGCCTGCTGCCAGAAATCGTCCACGTTGAAGTTCGGGGAACTCGCGGACTGCCGAACAGCGCGCCACGCATGTAGTCGGGCGTCACGACGGACGGGAGGCCGTAATTCGGCAGCGTCACCAGCACCGTCAGGATCGACTGCGCGCCCGTGGTCAAGCACTGGGCGGCGTTCGCGTCCTGTGCGAGCGTGCCGGCGGCGCCGGCACCCATGAACGCGTCGAGCACTTCGGCTTCCGTAGCCGCGACGGTGCGCATCGAGCGGACGCCCTTGAGCCGGAGCTTCTGGCCGCTCTTCATGCTCGGGGGCGAACGTCCGGCGAACTTGATGTCCAGCGTCTCGCCGCCGCGGTGCAGCTTGAAGATGCTGCGATGGCTCTTGAGATTGAGGTCGTCCTCGATCAGGTATTGATTTCGCCATCCCAGCTGCCGCGCTGCTCGAGATTGGCGGTTTGCGTCGGGAAAGTCTGGCCGAGCTGCTGCAGCACCTTGTCGGGCAGTGCGATTGCGGCCGCGGCCGCCGGGTCGCGCTCCATCAGCGACCGCAGCGCCTTCTGGCGTCGCTCGAGCGACTGCGCGGCCCGCCCGTCGACACCCTGCGACTTCTGGCGACGTGCCTCGGACTGCAGGCGCAGCGCCTCGCCGTTCAGTGCGCGGACCTCCTGGCTGGACGGCCCGATGGGCGCGGGAACGGTCGCCGGGACGGCGGCCTGCGAGGTTGTAATGAACGCACCCGCGACAAGCAGGGGCACGACCCGAACGATCCTTGAAAGCAGCATGACTCGGTTCCACTCGCCGAGCGGACATAAGGTTTCCCGGCGTGGTCGCGAGTCTGTTCGTAAGGCGTTTCGACGAACGTGATGCCCCGCACGCGCGTCGCGGCGGCGAGTGAGACAGGTTTCTGAGTTCCCCGGCAAAGGTCGTAAGATGTTTCGACGGTGGGCGGGTCTACCGTGCGCGGCTCACACAATTCGGGCCGCGGCGTGATGCGACAGAATGCTGGGCACGGGTGTGGTCATGCAGTTGTCGAGGCGATGGATGGTCTTTGTGCTCGTCGGCGCGTTGCTCGCCGTCGCGATACCGTCGGCGGTGCGGACGACACGATGCGCTGCGGCACGCGGCTCGTGAGCAGCGGCGATGGCAAGGACAGGTGCGTGCGCTGTGCGGCGAGCCCACGAGCGTCAGCTTCGTCGGCGTGCAGAGCGCGCCCGGCTACTACTATCGCGGTTATCGCGATCCCTACGATTACTGTATATCGGGCCGGCCTGGGCCGAGGTACCGGTCGAGGTGTGGACCTACAACTTCGGCACGAGCAAGCTGCTCCGCAAGCTGCGCTTCGTCGGCGACGAGCTGGACGAGATCCGGACCGACGGGTATGGATATTAGGTGCCTGGCACCGAATTTCCAGAAAATTGGTGCCTGGCACCTATTTGATTTGCGCCGTTTCCTCGGTGCCGTTGCGTGCCCGTCCGGCGCGCCGCTGATTGCCGCGCTGCTGATTCCATCGCTGGCCGCGGCGGACTCGATGCGCTGCGGCAGCCGGATCGTCAAGGACGAGGATTCGATGGAAAAGGTGCTCGCGGTCTGCGGCGAGCCCGTCAAGAAGGA
>CAVOKQ010000004.1:0-47827 GCA_963696545.1 uncultured Gammaproteobacteria bacterium | reverse complement strand
CCTCGGCATGCCTCCGTTTGGCGTATTTGCCAGCGAATTCCTGATCCTTACAACTGCGATGCGGCAGCAGCCCTGGGCGACGCCGATCCTGCTGATGGCGCTCGGCGTGGCGTTCGCGGCCATCTTCAGCCGGGTGCAGGGCATGGTCTTCGGCGAGACAAGGGGACGCCGACTGCCACACCAGCCCGCGTTGCTGCCCGTGTTCGCGCACCTGGCGATCGTGCTACTGCTTGGACTCTACATTCCGCCGTACCTGGCGGATTGGTATCGAGCGGCTGCGCGAATGATCGGGGGCGGCTGAAGTGGCTGTCGCACGTTGGTTTGAACAGGCCGAGCCCATCGCCGGAGCACCGGGCGTCAGGACCTTGGAAGTCGACGCCCCGTCCTGGCGCAGCTTGGCACAGGACATTGCGGCCGGTGGCGGACGGTTGCTCGCGCTCTGGGGCGATACGTCGCTCCCAGGCCGCGCCAGCGTTCATGCGTTGTACGTCGCGCAGCCGGGCGGACTCGCGGTCGAGCTGCCCGTAGCGACTGCAGCGGGGCGGTATCCGGGGGTCGAAGAAGAGTTTCCTTCTGCGGGCCGGCTGCAGCGTGCGGTTTTCGACCTGCATGGCTTGTGTTCCACAGACAAGGACGAGCGACCTTGGCTGCGTCACGCGGCCTGGCCAGAGGACTTTCATCCGTTGACGGCAGGTGCCGTCGTGCCGGCTCCCGAGTCACCTGCGCCGGTGGATTCGTACCAGTTCGTGCGCGTGCAGGGCGATGGGGTGCACGAGGTGCCTGTTGGACCGGTGCACGCCGGCATCATCGAGCCTGGCCACTTCCGTTTTTCTAATCGTCGGCGAGAAAGTGCTGCGGCTCGAGCAGCGCCTCGGCTACGTGCACAAGGGCATCGAGCGACGCTTTCAGTCGCTCGACCTGCGGGACGCACATCGTCTCGCAGCCCGGGTGTCCGGCGACTCTGCGGTGGCGTTCTCCTGGGCCTATTGCCAGGGACTGGAGGGCATGGCGGGCGCTTTCGTGCCGCCGCGAGCCGTCTGGCTGCGCGCTCTCGCGCTCGAACTCGAACGCATCGCGAATCACCTGGGTGACCTGGGCGCGCTGGGCAACGACGCAGGATTCGCCTTCGGACTCGCGCAGTTCTCCCGTATCAAGGAACTGCTGTTGCGTTCGACCGAGCAGGCGCTCGGCCAGCGCTACCTGTTCGATTTCGTCGTTCCGGGTGGTACCAGCCGCGATCTGGAGGCGGCGGCAGCCGATCGCCTCGCGACACATGTCACGGACCTGGCCCGCGAATCGAAACGGCTCAAGGAGATCTACGACGAGCACGCGGGAGTGCGCGATCGCTTCGCTGCCGCAGGAACGGTGGCGCCCGAACTTGCACGCAGGCTCGGCCTGATTGGCCTGGCAGGTCGTGCGAGTGGCCAGGATCTCGACTTGCGCATTGACCTGCCGTGCGAACCCTACGTCGACCTCGGCCCCGTGAAGTGCGGCAGCAGCGATGGCGACGTGCTGGCGCGCGTGGCGGTCCGCTTTGATGAGTTGCACGAGTCCTGCCGGCTCGTCGAGCGCATCGCGACGAATTTGCCGTCAGGGCCTCACTCGGTCCCGCTGCTCGCTCCGCCGGCCGGCAGCCGTGGCATCGGGCTGATCGAAGGTTGGCGGGGCCCGGTTGTGATGGCGCTGACGGCGGGAGAGGGCGGGTCCATCCGGCGCTGCCATCCCCAGGATCCTTCTTGGCACAACTGGCCAGTGCTCGAGCACGCCGTGATCGGCAACATCGTGCCCGATTTCCCGCTGATCAATAAGTCGTTCAACCTGTCCTACAGCGGCCACGACCTCTAGCACTCATGCTGAAGACGCTGAAGCAGATCGCCACCGTCGGCATCGTCACCGAGGATCCACCCGTTGCCGAGCAGGCCCTGCGGGTGCGCGAGGCGCTTGAGCAACGCATTCGTGAAGTGCTTGGTCGCGCGCTCTGCATCCGTCAGGTCGATGCCGGATCATGCAACGGCTGCGAGCTCGAGATTCACGGGCTCAACAACCCGATCTACAGCGTCGAGTCACTTGGCATACGGTTCGTCGCGAGCCCGAGACACGCCGACATGCTGCTGGTCACGGGACCGGTGTCACGCCACATGGAAGTTGCGTTGCGGCGCACGTACGACGCCACGCCCGATCCGAAGCTGGTGGTCGCCGTCGGCGACTGTGGTGCCTGCGGCGGCATCTTCGGCGAGAGCTACGCGAGCTGTGGAGCGGTCGCGAACGTGATCCCCGTCGACGTGGTCGTCCCGGGATGTCCGCCGTCGCCGACACGCATCCTTGCCGGGATCCTGGCTGCCCTTTCCGACGCGAAAGGTACCGTCTAGCAGTGCCCCCCGGCGGTGCGGCCGACCGGGGGGCGATGTTGGTGGAGGCGGCGGGAATCGAACCCGCGTCCGCAAGCCCTACGTTCCAGGACCTACATGCTTAGCCGTCTCTTTGTATCTCGTCGAACGCTACCCGAGCGGCAGGGAAGACGTTCGACCAGCTCAGGTGCATTTTAGCGAGCCAGCCCTCAGCACACTGGACCCGCGAGCTTGTGAGCGCGTCCCTCGGGTCTGGATGCACAAGCACATGCCAGTCGAGGGTTAGGCGGGGTTAAGCCGCCAGAGCGTAGTTGTCTTCGTTGGCAACTAGTTGTTTGCAAGCGGTTTAACGAGGAACCTTGCACCTCGGCATGCACCTGAAGTTTCGCGACCCACGTCGAAACCGGTCGCCCCCAGATGGACGACACTAGTGTAGGGGCAGGGCGGGGTAATGCAAGGCCGGCGTCCGGAAACTGTCCGAGCGTCACTTTCGTCTGTGACTCCGCATCAGCCGGGCCTTGTCGCGTTGCCAGTCGCGGTCCTTCTCGGTGGCACGCTTGTCGTGGGACTGCTTGCCCTTGGCGAGGCCGATCTCGAGCTTCACCTTGCCGCCTTTCCAGTAGAGGCGCAGCGGCACAATGGTGTGTCCCTTGCGCTCGACGGCGCCCAGCAATCGATCGAGCTCGCGCCGGTGCAGCAGCAGCTTGCGCGTGCGCGTCGGATCCGCGACGACGTGCGTCGAGGTCGTCTTCAGCGGCGAGAAGTGCGCTCCTATCAGCCACGCCTCGCCGTTCTTCACCAGCACGTAGCCCTCGGTGATCTGCGCCTTGCCCGCGCGCAGGCTCTTTACTTCCCAGCCCTGCAGCGCCATGCCGGCCTCGAGGTTCTCCTCGATGAAATACTCGTGCCGTGCGCGCTTGTTGAGCGCGATCGCGGGAGTTTCCTTGCTCTTTTCCTTGCTCGGGGCGGCCATGGGGGATTTCCGGACTGGTCGCGCATTCTAGCCGTCCCGCATACACTTGCGCCGCGATCTGGGATCCACGATGTCCATCCGCGAAATCCGGCGCAGCGCGCTCGTCACGTTCAGCCCCGAGCAGATGTTCGATCTCGTGATCGACGTCGAGCGCTATCCCGAGTTCCTGCCGTGGGTCGCCGGGGCGCAGCTGCACGAGAAGTCCGGGCATGACCTGCTCGCCAGCATGGAGATGCAGAAGAGCGGCGTGCGCGAGCGGTTCTCGACGCGCAACGAGTTCGAGCGCCCGTCGTTCATGACGATGCGCCTCGTGCAGGGCCCGTTCCGGTTGCTCGAAGGACGCTGGGAGTTCAAGCCGATCGGCGACGCCGGCACGAAGATCGAGCTGGAGATGCGCTTCGAATTCGCGAATGCAGTGATCGGCATGCTGTTCGGCAAGGCCTTCGAGCAGAGCTGCAACACGCTGATCGACGCCTTCATCGCACGCGCGCGAGAAATTCATGGCCGCGCCTGAGCGTCAGCTGGTCGAGGTGGTCTACGCGCTGCGGGACAAGCAGCGAGTGGTCACCGTCGAGTATGCGGACGGCCTGACGGCCACCCGCGCCGTCGAGCTCTCCGGCTTGCCAAGGGAATTCCCTGAATTGGCAGCAGGCGTGCCGGACCTTGGAATCTACGGCCGGGTCGTGCAGCCGGGCCACCCTCTAAAGCCCGGAGACCGGGTCGAGATCTATCGGCGACTGAAGGCGGATCCACGCGAAACGCGGCGCCGACTTCGCCGCGGCAGGGAGCACGATGGGGCGCCCGGCCAGCAGCAGGGACCGCTGAGTGACGATCAGCCGCCGCCGGGCGGTTTCTGCGCGGCCGGCGGATCGTGGGCAGATCCAGGCCCGATGGCGCGGCCCGGGTGGCGTCGTCGCCGGAGGCCGCCGGTGCCGTCGCGCCCGGTGCCGTCGCGCCCGGTGCTGTCGCGCTCGGTGCCTTCGTCTCGCGCTGCTGCTTCAAGATCTTCGAATTCGCGTTCTCTTCCGGCAGATCTAGCTTCTCGACGCGGCTCACCTTGTCCCCGTCGAAGAAGACGACGAAATGCGACCGGTCGATCTTCTTGTCGCGCCCACGCTGGTACGTGTAGACGTAGTCCCACCGATTCGGCTCGAACGGATCCGAGACCATCGGCGTGCCGAGCAGGTAGCGCACCTGGCTGCGGGTCATGCCGGCCTTGACCTGTTCCACGTCGTCCGTCTGCAGCAGGTTGCCCTGCTGGATGTCGGGCCGGTAAACGCAGCCGGTCACGATCCACGCAGCGCCCAGCAGGGCGAGGAGGGCAAACGTCCGGCGCATTGCACTGATTCTTTCGGTCGGCTTCATCTTTCTGGAGTTGCCGGCCTGCGCCGGACATAATGGCCGCGGATCATACAGGAACAGCGCTCCCGCGCGGACGCCTCAGGACGGAACAGCAGTGGAACCCTCGCAACTTCGCCGGGCGGGTCTGAAGATTACCGTGCCGCGCCTCAAGATCCTCGAGATCCTGGCGGGCAGCCAGCCGCGCCACATGAGCGCGGAGGACGTCTATCGCCGCCTGATCGAGTCGAACGAGGACATTGGCCTCGCGACCGTCTATCGCGTGCTCACGCAGTTCGAGACCGCGGGCCTCGTCACCCGGCATCACTTCGAGGGCGGCACGGCCGTGTTCGAGCTGAACGAGGGTACGCATCACGATCATGTCGTGTGCATCGACTGCGGCCGCGTCGAAGAGTTCACCGACGACGGCATCGAGGACCGGCAGCGCGCGATCGCGGCGCAACTCGGCTTCGACATCACCGACCACTCGCTCACACTGCACGGCCGGTGCGTGCGCGAGAACTGCCCGCACCGCGCGAAGAAGCGCTAGCCCGGCGCGGCCCGTCCGCGGTCGACGCGGATTCCAGCATCTCCCGCGCGTGCTCGCGCGCGCGCTCCGTGACGCTCGCCCCGCCCAGCATGCGCGCTAGTTCGTCGACGCGCGCGTCTCCGTCAAGGGCCTCGAGAGCCGTCCGCGTCTGCCCGCGTGCTGTCAGCTTGGAAACCCGCACCTGCCGGCCGGCCTGCGACGCAACTTGTGGCAGGTGCGTGACGCACAGCACCTGCCCGGACGCAGCGAGCGCGCGCAGTTGCCGGCCGACCATCTCGGCCACCGCGCCGCCGACGCCCGCATCCACTTCGTCGAACACCAGGCACGGCAGATGTGCGGCATTCAGCGTCGACACCTGCAGCGCGAGGCTGATACGCGACAGTTCGCCGCCGGATGCGGTCTTCGCCAGTGGCCGCGGCGGCTGTCCTGGGTTCGCGCTCACCAGGAACTCGATGTCGTCCGCCCCGTGCTCCGAACGGGCAGGCGGCACGGGCGCTTCCAGCCGGGTCGAGAAGACGCCGCCGCGCATGCCGAGATCCTGCATCAGCGCAGTGACCCTCGAATCAAGCTTTTCCGAAGCACTCTTCCGACGCTTCGACAGCTGGCGCGCGGCCGCTGCGTAGGTCTCGAGCGCGGCTGCGAGGTTGCGCTCCAGTCCTGCGAGGCTCAGCGACGCCTCCCGGAGCGAGTCGAGTTCGGTCGTCAGGCGCACGCGCAGCTCGGGCAGTTCGTCCACTTCGACGCGATGCTTGCGTGCCGCGGCTTCGAGCGCGGCGAGTCGGTTCTCGACCCATTCCTGGCGCGCCGGGTCGGCCTCGAGCGAGTCCAGGTATCGGCGCAGGCTCGAGACTGCCTCGCGGCACGCGATGTTCGCTTCGTCCAGAAGTTGTCCGGTTGCGGACAGCGCATCATCGAGCGACTCGAGTTGCTTCAGCACCGAGTGTGAGCGGGCGAGCGCAGCCGCGGCACCGCCGTCTTCGCCCGCGAGCAGCAGCTCGACCTGCCGGCCACCCTCGGCCAGCCGGCCAAGCCCCGTGATGCGGCGACGCTCCTCAGCCAGTTGCGCCGCCTCGCCCGGCTTTGCGTCCAGTCCTTCCAGCTCGGACACGAAGTGTCGCAGCAGCTCGAGCCGATCCTCGCGATCGCGCCCACGCTGTTCGAATTCCGCTCGCTCCTGGTCGAGCTTGCGCCATGCATGGAACGCCGAGCTCACCGCAGCCACGTCGCCGGCCAGTCCGCCGCTCTCGTCGAGCAGCTTGCGCTGGTAATCGCGCCGCGACAGCGACTGGAACTCGAGCTGCCCGTGCACGTCGACCAGCTGCTCGCCGAGGGCGCGCAGCGACTGCACGGGCACGGACTGGCCGTTGACGTAGGCGCGGCTGCGCCCGTCGGCCGATACGACCCGGCGCAGCTGGACTTCGCCGTCGTGCTCGATCGACTGCTCGGCGAGCCACGCGCGCGCACCCTCGTTGCTCGCGAGGTCGAACGACGCCGACACCTCGGCACGCTCTGCCCCGTGTCGTACCGCGCCGCTGTCGGCTCGTCCGCCCACGGCAAGCAGCAGGGCATCGACCAGGATCGACTTGCCCGCGCCGGTCTCGCCCGTTAGCGCCGTGAATCCCGGCGTGAACTCGAGTTCGACGGCCTCGACGATCGCGAAGTCGCGAATCTGCAGGTGGGTCAGCATCGGAGGGCTCAGTCGCCGGGCGGCTGGCCGCTGCGTCCGCTGCGGCCCCAGTGCAGCTTCGAGCGCAGGATCCGGAAGTAGTCGTGGCCGGGGGGATGCAGCAGCGTTGCGCTCACGGCGGCGCGCTCGACGCGCAGCCGCACGCCGGCCTCCAGTTCGCAGACCGGGATGCCGTCGCAGACGACCTGCGCACGGGTCTCGACGCGACCCGCCAGCTCGAGTTCGATGACGCTTTCGGCGCCGACGACGATCGGGCGGTCGGACAGCGTGTGCGGGCAGATGGGCACCAGCACGATCGCCGCGACACCCGGGTGCACGATGGGACCGCCGCAGGAGAGTGCGTAGGCCGTCGACCCCGTGGAGGTCGAGACGAGGAATCCGTCGCCGGCGTGGGTGTTGACGAACGCCTGGTCGACCCAGGTGTTCAGGTCCAGCATGCGGCCCGTGGCGTGCTTCAGGATTGCGACGTCATTCAGCGCGAGATATGGGGAATGCGGCCCCGGCCCGCTGACCGTCGTCTGCAGCAGCATGCGGTTCTCGGGAACGCAACGACCGGCAAGCGCGTCGTCGACGCTTTCGAGCATCTTGCCCGGCGCAACGTCTGCCAGGAACCCGAGCCGTCCCCGGTTGACCCCGAGCACCGGGACGCGACTCGGGGCCGCCATGCGCGCGGCATGCAGCATCGTGCCGTCTCCGCCAACGGCCACTACCAGGTCGGCTCCCACGGCAAGATCGGCCTCGGGCAGCAGCTCGACGTCGAGCGGCGAGAAGTCCATCGCGTGTCCCGCGGCCGCGCGGACACGCACGCCCCGCTGCAGCAGGTGGCCGGCGAGCGCGAGCATCGCTTCGCCGACCCGGGGTTCGGCCGGGCGACCCGCGAGGGCGACGGTCCGGTAGGCGACGGTGCCGGTACTCATGAGTGTCGAGCTTTGTAGCACGCGCCGCGCTCGCCGGGCCAGCGACCTTCATTGCGGATGCGTGCAATTTTGCGGCGCTTGACTCGGGCCAAGCCCGGTTGCAAGGTTGGGCCGCCATGGCGCCTGACGCTACCGAAGAGATTTTCAACGACCGCGCCCAGCACCTGCTGAAGGTGCTGGTAGAGAGCTACATCCGCGAGGGACAGCCCGTCGGATCGCGGACCCTGTCGCGCGACTCGGGGCTGAACCTCAGCGCAGCCACCGTCCGCAACGTCATGGCGGACCTCGAGCAATACGGGTTCGTCACTTCGCCCCACACCTCCGCGGGGCGGGTTCCGACCGACAAGGGCTACCGGTTTTTCGTCGATACGCTGCTCAGGCAGCGGTCCGCGGGCGCCGCGGACGAGGTGATCGACGAACTTCGCCGCCGCCTCGACGAGGACCACGGCCGCGATCCAAAGGCAATTGTGTCGGTGGCCTCGCAGGTCCTGTCGTCGATCACCCACCTCGCCGGCGTCGTGACGGTGCCGCGCCAGCCGCACCAGTCGCTGAGCCAGATCGAGTTCCTGCCGCTGTCCGACAACCGCGTGCTCGCCGTGATGGTGGTGAACGGCCGCGACGTGCAGAACCGGATCGTGCAGCTCGAGCGCTACTACCCGGCGGACGAGCTGCGTCGCGCCGCCAACTTCCTGAACCAGCAGTTCGGCGGCAAGGAACTGCGCGAGATCCGGCAGGACATCGTGGGCGAGCTCGCGCAGGCGGGCGAGCAGCTGAACCAGCTGATGCGCGACGCCATCATGGTCGCCCGGCAGATGGTTGGCGCGAACGTCCCTGAGCAGCCGGAATACGTGATCGCCGGCGAGACGAACCTGATGGAGTTCGCGGAGCTGTCGAACGTCGACAAGTTGCGCCGCCTGTTCGAGGCGTTCACGGCCAAGCGCGACATCCTGCACCTGCTCGACCAGAGCCTGACGGCCGAGGGCGTCCAGATCTTCATCGGCCAGGAATCGGGCTACCAGATCCTCGATGATTGCAGCCTCGTGACGGCCCCGTACATGCTCGATAACGAGACGGTCGGGGTGCTCGGCGTGATCGGCCCCACCCGCATGGCCTATGAGCGGGTGATCCCGATCGTGGACGTCACCGCGCGGCTGCTGGGGTCGGCCTTGAATTCCCGCCGCTAGGCCCGATATCCCGGCCCAGAACATGTCAGCGCTCCGGATCCCGACCGGTCCGGGGTGGCGCTGGCGCCCCTCAGGCAGGTGACATGACGAACCAACCCGACCACGAGGCCCCGATGGAGGCCGAAGGCGACCCGTCAATCGAGGTCGAGCGCCTGGCGGCACGGCTGGCCGAGGCGGAGGCCAAGGCGAAGGAGGCCTTCGACAGCTACCTGCGGGCCGTTGCCGAGGCCGACAACGTGCGCAAGCGTGCGCAGCGCGACGTCGAGTCCGCCAGCCGCTACGCCATCGAGCGGTTCGCCGCCGAGCTGCTGGAGGTCCGCGACAGCCTGGAACTCGGCATTGCAGCCGGGACGGGAGCCGATCCGGTGCGACTGGTCGAGGGCATGGAGGCCACTTTGCGGCTGGTCAACAAGGCCTTCGAGAAGTCCGGGATCACCGTCGTCGACCCACAGGGCCAGGCCTTCAACCCCGAATTCCACGAGGCGATGGTCACCCAGCCGTCCGCGGAGTACCCGGCCGGCACCGTCCTCGCCGTCGTCCAGAAGGGCTACGTGCTGAACGGCCGGCTGCTGCGGCCGGCCCGGGTCGTAATCGCCCGGGCGCCCGAGCCGCCGTCGAGCCCACCTGGCGACGCTTCCTGACTTGAATCAACAGCCTGCGGCCCCACCTAGGCAGGCATCGCATTACTGAACTGACGGAGTCCATTCCATGGCAAGAGTCATCGGCATCGACCTGGGCACGACCAACTCGTGCGTCGCCATCATGGATGGCGGCAAGCCCCGCGTGATCGAGAACAGCGAGGGTGACCGCACTACGCCGTCGATCGTCGCCTTCACCAAGGACGACGAGGTCCTGGTGGGCCAGTCCGCGAAGCGGCAGGCCGTCACCAACCCGCACAACACGCTGTATGCCATCAAGCGCCTGATCGGCCGTCGCTACGACGACAAGGTCGTGCAGAAGGACGTCGAGATGGTGCCTTACAAGATCGTCAAGGCCGACAACGGCGACGCGTGGGTGGATGTGCACGGCAAGAAAATGGCACCCCCCGAGGTGTCGGCCCGCATCCTCATGAAGATGAAGAAAACCGCCGAGGACTTCCTCGGCGAGCCGGTCACGGAAGCCGTGATCACGGTGCCCGCGTACTTCAACGACTCGCAGCGCCAGGCGACCAAGGACGCCGGCCGCATCGCGGGCCTCGAGGTCAAGCGCATCATCAATGAGCCCACGGCCGCGGCACTGGCCTATGGCCTCGACAAGGCGGGCGGCGACCGCAAGGTCGCGGTGTACGACCTCGGTGGCGGCACGTTCGACGTCTCGATCATCGAGTTCGCGGACGTCGACGGCGAACGCCAGTTCGAGGTGCTCGCGACCAACGGCGACACGTTCCTCGGCGGCGAGGACTTCGACAAGCGCGTCATCGACTACCTCGCGGCTGAGTTCCAGAAGGAGAGCGGCGTGGACGTGCGGCGCGATCCGCTCGCCATGCAGCGCCTGAAGGAAGCCGCCGAAAAGGCGAAGATCGAGCTCTCGTCGAGCCAGCAGACCGAGGTCAACCTGCCGTACATCACGGCCGATGCCTCCGGCCCGAAGCACCTCGCGATGAAGCTGACGCGGGCCAAGCTCGAGTCGCTGGTCGAGGACCTGGTGCAGAAGACGATCGAGCCCTGCCGCATCGCGCTGAAGGACGCGGGCCTGTCGATCAACGACGTGGCCGAGGTGATCCTCGTCGGCGGCCAGACGCGCATGCCGCTGGTGCAGAAGTTCGTCAAGGATTTCTTCGGCAAGGAGCCGCGCAAAGACGTCAACCCCGACGAGGCGGTGGCGGTCGGTGCGGCCGTGCAGGCCGGCGTGCTCACCGGCGAAGTGAAGGACGTGCTGCTGCTCGACGTCACGCCGCTGTCGCTCGGCATCGAGACGCTCGGCGGCGTGATGACCAAGCTGATCGAGAAGAACACGACGATCCCGACCAAGGCGACGCAGGTGTTCTCGACGGCCGACGACAACCAGACCGCCGTGACGATCCACGTGCTGCAGGGCGAGCGCGACCGCGCGCAGGACAACAAGTCGCTGGGCCGCTTCGACCTCTCCGACATCCCGCCGGCGCCGCGCGGCATGCCGCAGGTCGAGGTGACCTTCGACATCGACGCGAACGGCATCCTCAACGTCCAGGCGAAGGACAAGGCCACCGGCAAGGAGCAGAAGATCGTCATCAAGGCCTCGAGCGGCCTGAACGACGAGGAGATCAAGCGCATGGTGCGCGACGCCGAGGCGCACGCGGAGGAAGACAAGAAGTTCCGCGAGCTCGCCGAGACGCGCAATCGCGCTGATGCGCTGCTGCACGCGACCGAGAAATCGCTGAAGGACCTCGGCGACAAGGTATCGGCCGCGGACCGTGCACGAGTCGAGTCGGCACTGTCCGACCTGAAGGGCGTGATCAGGGGCGACGACAAGGACGTGATCGAGACCAAGGCACGCGCGCTCGCGGAAGCCTCGGCGACGATCGCCCAGCAGGCCTACTCCGATGCCCAGGCGGGCGCGGGCGCGGGCCCGGCCGGCGGCGGCGCAACGGGCGGCGGCTCGGCTGCCGGCGGCAAGGATGAAGTCCTCGACGCCGAGTTCGAGGAAGTGAAGGACAAGGACGGCAAGAGCGCCTGACCTGGACCAAAGCGATATGCTTGGGTCATTGACTCAACCCGCCGCGGGGGATTCGTCCCCCGCGGCGTTTCCACATTAGCAAGACCGGTCCGCATCCCGAATGTCGAAGCGCGATTACTACCAGGTCCTCGACGTGCCGCGCACGGCGAGCGAGGCGGACATCAAGAAGGCCTATCGCCGGCTGGCGATGAAATTCCATCCGGACCGCAACCCGGACGACCATGAGGCCACGGACAAGTTCAAGGAAGTGAAGGAGGCCTACGAGGTCCTCACGGACGCGCCGAAGCGCGCCGCGTACGACCAGTTCGGCCATGCGGGTGTCGAAGGGATGCGCGGCAGTCCGGGCGGTGGCGCCGGGTTCGATCCGCGCGACGCGTTCGGTGACATCTTCGGCGACGTGTTCGGCGACATTTTCGGCGTCGGACGCCGCGGCCGCTCCCAGGTCTATCGCGGCGCCGACCTGCGCTACGAGCTCGAGCTCTCGCTCGAGAAGGCTGTATTCGGCGACACGACCAACATCGATTTCGCGACGCTCGCCGAGTGTGGCGAGTGCAGCGGCAGCGGTTCGTCCAAGGGCGCCAAGCCCGCCACCTGCGAGACCTGCCGCGGGGCAGGGCAAGTCCGCATGCAGCAAGGCTTCTTCACCGTGCAGCAGGCGTGCCCGCGCTGCAACGGCCGCGGCCAGGTCGTCACCGATCCCTGCGGCTCGTGCCGCGGGCAGGGCCGGATTCGCAAGCAGAAGACGCTGTCGGTCAAGGTGCCGGCCGGTGTCGATACCGGTGATCGCATCCGGCTGTCGGGTGAGGGCGAGGCCGGTCGAAACGGCGGGCCGGCGGGTGACCTGTACGTCGAGATCAGGGTCGCCGATCACCCGATCTTCGAGCGCGACGGCAGTCACCTGTCCTGCGAGGTGCCAGTGAGCATCGCCACGGCGGCACTGGGCGGCAGCATCGAGGTACCCACGCTCGGCGGGAACGCGACCATCAAGGTGCCGCCCGAGACCCAGTCCGGTCGTGTGTTCCGCCTGCGCGAGAAAGGCATCAAGCCGGTGCGCGGCGGTGCAACCGGCGACCTCTTCTGCCGGGTCGTCGTCGAGACGCCGGTGAGCCTGAATCGCGAGCAGAAGGAACTGCTGCGCAAGTTCGAGGAATCGCTGCAGAAGGATGCGAAGCGGCATCATCCGCGCGAGGAGACCTGGCTCGACGGCGTGAAACGGTTCTTCAGCAGCCTCGGAGAGTGAGCCTCACATGGTGAACGTTGCGATGCTGGGCGCCTCGGGGCGCATGGGCCGGACCATCGTCCCGCTGCTGTATGAGTCGAGTGACCTGCGCCTCAGTGGCGCACTTGCCGCGCCTGGAGATACAGCCATCGGCCAGGACGCTGGCGTCGTCGCGGGCATCGCTCCGCTCGGCGTCGTGGTTTCGAAGGATCCCGTGCAGGCGCTTGCCGGCGCCGAGGTCGCGATCGACTTTACGCTGCCGGCCGTGTCGCTGGGCAATGCCCGCCTGTGCGCGGAGCGAGGGTGCGCGATGGTGATCGGCACGACCGGTCACGATGCCGCCCAGAAGGCGGAGCTCGAAGCGTTGGCGAGCCGGATTCCGATCGTGCAGCGCGCCCAACATGAGCCTGGGCGTCAACCTGCTGTTCAAGCTGGCCGAGCTCGCGTCACGGGCGCTCGACGACCAGTACGACATCGAGATCTTCGAGGCGCACCATCGCAACAAGGTCGATGCCCCGAGCGGCACGGCGCTCGGGCTCGGGCGCGCGGCCGCCCAGGGCCGCAGCCGGAAATTCGACGACGTTGCCGAGTTTGCCCGCCACGGCCAGACCGGCGTCCGCGAGCGGGGCAAGATCGGCTTCAGCGTGGTTCGCGGCGGCGACATCATCGGCGAGCATCGCCTGATCTTCGCGGGACCGGGGGAGCAGGTCGAACTGGCGCACACGGCCCAGGATCGGTCCGGGTTTGCCCGGGGGGCGCTCGTTGCTGCGCGGTGGGTGGTCGGGCGGTCGCCCGGCGTGTATTCGATGCTGGACGTGCTGGGGCTCTAGCCGGCGCGTCAATCGTCCCGCTGTCGCGCAGCCGGGATTCCGGGCCTGTCCGGCAGGACGCCGTCAATCCATCCCTGGAGGCTTCGACCGCGGCGTCCATGCCGCGGACGACCTGCCGGACAGGCCCGGAATCCCGGTTGCGCGACAGCCGTTCCGGCTCGCGCCGGTGCTGACGCTCAACGATTCCAGTCAATTGCGCCAGCCTCCTGCAGCGCTTGCTTACGCGCGGGCAAGAGACCTGGCCGGTGAAACAGATGCGGCGCCGGAGCGCGGTTGACTGCGGGGTCGAGGTCCCCAGGGTCGTCCGCGGCAGGGACGCCGCGGTCGAAGCCTCCAGGGATGGATTGACGGCGTCCCTGGGGACCTCGACCCCGCAGTCAACCGCGAAACCGCGGCAAGCAGGTTTCGTGGCGCACCGCCGGACGCTCGCGTAAACTTCCGAACTTAGCCCGTCGAGCCAAACAGAACGGGGTGAGCCCGAGCTCATCTCCGACGGTTGGCGCACGCGCGAAATGGGTCTGCACGATGTGTGCGGGCCAGCTGCACCGGAGGCCAAGGTCGTGACGACACCCGCTGTTCTGGCTCTCGAGGACGGCACCGTGTTCCGCGGCATTTCGATTGGCGCCGCCGGGACTGCGACGGGCGAGGTGGTGTTCAACACCGCCATGACGGGCTACCAGGAGATCCTCACGGACCCCTCGTACTCCCGCCAGATCGTAACTCTCACCTATCCCCACATCGGCAACACCGGCACGAACGCGGACGACCTCGAGTCGAACTCGATCCACGCCGCCGGGCTCGTGATCCGCAACCTGCCGCTGCTGCACTCGAACTGGCGGGCGACCGAGTCGCTGCCGGAGTTCCTGGCGCGCGGCGGCGTGGTCGCGATCGCCGAGATCGACACCCGCAAGCTCACGCGCATCCTGCGCGAGAAGGGCGCCCAGGCGGGCTGCATCGCCAGCGGCGACGCGGCTTCCCGCCCGGACCTGGCGATCGAGGCTGCGAAGCGATTCCCGGGACTGAAGGGCATGGACCTCGCCAAGGTCGTCTCGACCAAGCGCAGTTTCCAGTGGAACGAAGGCACCAACTGGGCACTGGAACAGGGGCCGCGACGGCGGCCCGGCCAGCGCATGCACGTGGTGGCCTACGACTTCGGCATCAAGCGCAACATCCTGCGGCTGCTCGCCGACCACGGTGGCCGCATGACCGTCGTGCCGGCGCAGACGCCCGCAGCCGAAGTTCTCGCGCTCGGTCCGGACGGCGTGTTCCTGTCGAACGGCCCCGGCGACCCGGAGCCGTGCGACTACGCGATCGAGTCGATCCGGACGATCCTGGAAGCAGGCGTGCCGACCTTCGGCATCTGCCTCGGTCACCAGTTGCTCGGACTCGCGACCGGTGCGCGCACGGTGAAGATGAAGTTCGGCCACCACGGTGCGAACCATCCCGTGATCGATCTGGACACCGGGCGTGTCTTCATCTCGAGTCAGAACCACGGTTTCGCGGTGGACGAAGCGACGCTGCCATCGAACGTGCGGGCCACGCACCGCTCGCTGTTCGACGGATCGCTGCAGGGCATCGCGCTCACCGACCGGCCGGCGTTCAGCTTCCAGGGACACCCGGAGGCGAGCCCCGGTCCGCGCGAACTGATTCCACTGTTCGCCCGCTTCGTCGAATCGATGCTGCGCCGGGGCTCGACGCCCGCGCGCAAGCTGGTGTGACCCGGAGAGGTTGAGCCGCATGCCGAAGCGCACCGACATCAAGAGTGTCCTGATCATCGGCGCCGGACCGATCGTGATCGGCCAGGCCTGCGAGTTCGACTACTCCGGCGCGCAGGCCTGCAAGGCGCTGCGCGAGGAGGGCTACCGCGTCATCCTCGTGAACTCGAACCCCGCGACGATCATGACGGACCCCGAGACGGCCGACTCGATCTACATCGAGCCGATCAACTGGCGGACCGTGGCGCGGATCATCGAAAAGGAGCGGCCGGACGCGCTGCTGCCAACGATGGGCGGCCAGACCGCGCTCAACTGCGCGCTCGACCTGGTGCGCGAAGGGGTGCTCGAGAAATTCGGTGTGGAGATGATCGCCGCGTCGCGCGAGGCCATCGACATGGCCGAGGACCGCGAGCTGTTCCGCAACGCGATGCGCGAGATCGGCCTCGAGTGCCCGCGCTCGCGCATCGCGCACAGCATGGAGGAGGCGCTCGCAATCCAGTCCGAGATCGGCTTCCCCTGCGTCATCCGGCCGTCTTTCACGCTCGGCGGCACGGGCGGCGGTATTGCTTACAACCGCGAGGAATTCGAGGCGATCGTCGCGCGCGGCCTCGACGCCTCGCCCACCAGCGAGGTGCTGCTCGAGGAAGCGGTGCTGGGCTGGAAGGAATTCGAGATGGAGGTCGTTCGCGACAAGAACGACAACTGCATCATCGTCTGCTCGATCGAAAACCTCGACCCGATGGGCGTCCACACCGGCGATTCGATCACCGTGGCGCCCGCGCAGACGCTGACGGACAAGGAATACCAGATCATGCGCGACGCCTCGATCGCGGTGCTGCGCAAGATCGGCGTCGAGTGCGGCGGCTCGAACGTGCAGTTCGCCGTCAGCCCGACCGACGGCCGGCTGCTGGTGATCGAGATGAACCCGCGTGTGTCGCGATCGTCGGCGCTCGCTTCGAAGGCCACGGGATTCCCGATCGCCAAGGTCGCCGCGAAGCTTGCGATCGGCTACACACTCGACGAGCTGCGCAACGACATCACGGGCGGCGCCACGCCCGCGTCGTTCGAGCCTGCGATCGACTACGTCGTAACAAAGATCCCGCGCTTCACGTTCGAGAAGTTCCCGGGCGCGAACGACCGGCTCACCACGCAGATGAAGTCGGTCGGCGAGGTGATGGCGATTGGGCGCACGATGCAGGAATCACTGCAGAAAGCGCTGCGCGGCCTGGAGACCGGCATCGACGGGCTGACCCCGATCGTGTCGCTGCCGCTCAGCGATGAGGCACGCAACTCGCTGCTCGAGGAACTGCGCATGCCCGGGCCGCACCGCCTGCGCTACGTGGCCGACGCGTTCCGCGCCGGGCTCAAGCAGGCCGAGGTGCACCGCGCGTCGCGGATCGACCCGTGGTTCCTGGCGCAGGTCGAGGACCTGGTGCGCGAGGAGCGGGAGATTGCCGAGGGTGACCTCGTCGCGCTCGATGCGCCGAGGATGCGCGCGTTGAAGCGCAAGGGCTTCGCCGACAGCCGCATCGCGAAGCTCGTCGGCTGCACCGAGCAGATCGTGCGTGAGCGCCGGCACTCGCTCGGCATCCGCCCGGTGTTCAAGCGCGTTGACACCTGCGCCGCGGAGTTCGCGACCTCGACCGCGTACCTGTATTCGACCTACGAAGAGGAATGCGAGGCCGCGCCCACGTCGAACCGCAAGATCGTGATCCTCGGCGGCGGTCCGAACCGCATCGGGCAGGGCATCGAGTTCGACTACTGCTGCGTGCACGCGGCGCTCGCGCTCCGCGAGGACGGGTTCGAGACCATCATGGTCAACTGCAACCCGGAGACGGTTTCCACCGACTACGACACTTCGGACCGCCTGTACTTCGAGCCGCTGACGTTCGAGGACGTGATGGAGGTCCTGCACGTCGAGAAGCCTTTCGGCGTGATCGTGCAGTACGGCGGCCAGACGCCGCTGAAGCTCGCCCGCGCGCTCGGCGAGGCCGGCGTGCCCATCATCGGCACGAGCCCGGATTCGATCGACGTCGCCGAGGATCGCGAGCGCTTCCAGAAGCTCGTGGACCGGCTCCAGTTGAAGCAGCCCCCGAATCGTACGGCGCGCACCGAGGACGAGGCGGTCCGGCTCGCCGCCGAGGTGGGATTCCCGCTGGTCGTGCGGCCGTCGTACGTGCTCGGCGGGCGCGCGATGGAAGTGGTCTTCAACGAGGCGGACCTGCGCTCCTACATGACCACCGCGGTGCAGGTCTCGAACGACAGCCCCGTGCTGCTCGACCGTTTCCTCGATCTCGCCATCGAGGTGGACGTGGACGCGCTCTGCGACGGCAAGAACGTCTACATCGGCGGGATCATGGAGCACGTCGAGCAGGCTGGCGTGCACTCGGGCGATTCCGGTTGCTCGCTGCCGCCCAACAGCCTCAGTGAGGAACTGCAGGAACAGATCCGCGACCAGACGCGGCGCATGGCGCTGGCACTCAATGTCATCGGCCTGATGAACGTGCAGTTCGCGATCCAGAACGGCGTCGTGTACGTGCTCGAAGTGAACCCGCGCGCGTCGCGGACCGCGCCTTTCGTTTCGAAGGCGACCGGCGTGCCGCTCGCCAAGGCCGGTGCGAGGGTGATGACCGGCCGGACGCTCGCGGAACTCGGGCTTACGCACGAGCGGGTGCCGAAGTTCTTTTCGGTCAAGGAAGCGGTGTTCCCCTTCGGTAAGTTCCCGGACTCCGACCCGATCCTCGGTCCCGAGATGAAGTCCACCGGTGAAGTCATGGGCACGGGTCGCAGCTTCGGCGAGGCCTACGCCAAGGCCCAGACCGCGTCAGGCGTGACGATCCCGACGCGCGGGGTGTGCTTGATCAGCGTCCGGGAGCACGACAAGCCCGGGGCCATCAAGCTCGCCCGGTTGCTGATCGACCGCGGATTCGAGATCGTCGCGACCCATGGCACGGCCGACGTGCTTGAGACGGCCGGCGTGCGCTGCCGGCGCGCCAACAAGGTTCGCGAGGGCCGGCCGCACATCGTGGACATGATCAAGAACGACGAGATCAGCCTGATCGTCAACACGACCGAGGGCAAACGGGCGATCCACGAGTCGAACTCGATCCGGCGCGAGGCGGTCGCGCGCAAGGTCACCTATTACACGACGCTCGCCGGTGCGCTTGCGACCTGTGAAGCGATCGACCACCTGCAGGAAGTGGAGGTCAATCGGTTGCAGGATCTTCATGCGGAGATTCAGGTATGAGCCGTAAGCCATTGACTTTAAAGGGCGCGGAAAAGCTCAGGATCGAGCTGCGCCGGCTCAAGACCGAGGAGCGTCCGCGTGTGATCCAGGCGATCGCGGAGGCGCGCGCCCACGGCGACCTGAGCGAGAACGCCGAGTACCACGCGGCCCGCGAGCAGCAGGGGTTCATCGAGGGGCGCATCAAGCACCTCGAGCACGACCTGTCGATGTGCGAGATCATCGACGTCTCCCACCTCCCGCCCAGCGACAAGGTGGTTTTCGGCGCCACGGTCCACCTCGAGGACCAGGACGACGGCTCCGAGGTCGTGTTCCAGATCGTGGGCGAGCCGGAAGCCGACGTGCGGCACGGGTTGATCTCGATTACTTCGCCGATTGCCCGCGCGCTGGTTGGCAAGCGGGAGGGCGACGTCGTCGACGTGGCCGCGCCCGGAGGCACCCGGGCCCTCGAGATCGTGGCGGTGCGTTACGTGTGAGCCGAAATTCGGTGCCAGGCACCGAATTTCCGGTCAGGCCGGCAGCAGGATGCCCGGCCTGTCGGGGTTGCGGCGGTAATACAGGGCCACGTGGCCGATGCGCTGCACCAGCTCGGAGCGGGTCGCGGCAGCCAGTTGCTCCAGGATCGAATCCCGTTCGTGCCGGTCCCCGACCCTGGCGCGCACCTTGACCAGCTCGTGGTCGTGCAGCGCCCGCTCGAGTTCGGCAATCAGGTTCGGCGAGATCCCTGCCTGGCCCACCAGCACGACTGGGTTGCGATCATGGCCAAGGCGGCGGAGGTACTTGCGTTGCGGTTCGGTGAGCGGCACGGCGGGAAAGTGAATAGTGAGCAGCGGATAGTGGATAGTGTAAGCACGTCGCTCCGACAATCCACTATCCACTGCTCACGATCTGCCTTTCACTGACCACTTCAGCGATGGCCAAGCGCACCAAGAGTTCCGCCCGCTGGCTCGCCGAGCACGCCGCCGACCCTTATGTGAAACGCGCACACGAGGAGGGCTGGCGGTCCCGGGCGGCATTCAAGCTCGAGGAGATCCAGCGGACGGAAAGGATCCTGAAGCCAGGCATGACGGTCGTGGATCTCGGGGCCGCTCCCGGTGGCTGGAGCCAGTTCGCCGCGCGGACATTGGCGGGCAAGGGCCGGGTGATCGCGCTCGACGTGCTGGAGATGCCGGCGCTGCCAGGCGTGGATTTCATCCAGGGTGACTTCAACGACGAGACCGTGCTCGCCCGCCTGCACGGCGCACTCGGGGACGAAAAGGCCGATCTTGTAATGTCGGACATGGCCCCCAACATGATGGGCATCGCGGACGTCGACCACGACCGTTCCATGCAACTGGTGGACCTGGCGGTGGACTTCGTTGCGCACAGCCTGCGCCCGGGCGGCGACCTGCTGATGAAGGTGTTCCAGGGCCGTGAATTCCAGCCGCTGGTCGCGCGCCTGCGGCGGGAATTTGAATCCGTGAAGTTGCGCAAACCGAAAGCTTCCAGGTCCCGCAGCGCTGAGCTCTACGTTCTGGCACGCGGGTATCGATTGGTGTAGTGTCGACCGAGCATGGCTGCGCCGTAGCGGTGCGGACCGGTGCGATCGGAACCGAGGAAAATGCATTGAACGATCTGGCCAAGAATGTCGTCCTCTGGATCGTGATCGCCGTCGTGCTCGCGACGGTGGTCAGCAACTTCAGCTCGCGTACGAGCGCGGTGCAGGAGATGCCTTACTCCACGTTCCTCGCGCACGTGAAGGACGGCACCGTGGCGCAGGTCACGTTCAGCGGCGACCGCATTACCGGCGTGCGCTCGACCGGCGAGCAGTTCGTCGCCTACAACCCCGAGACGGATAATTCGGCCCTGATCGGCACGCTGCAGCAGAACAACGTCACGTTCAGCGCCGCACCGCCGGAGCGCCAGTCGTTCCTGATGCAGCTGTTCATCTCGTCTTTCCCGATCCTGCTGCTGATCGGCGTCTGGGTGTACTTCATGCGCCAGATGCAGGGTGGGGCAGGCGGCAGGGGCGCCATGTCGTTCGGCAAGAGCCGCGCGCGACTGCTGAACGAAGACCAGGTCACGGTGACCTTCGCCGACGTCGCGGGCGTCGACGAGGCCAAGGAAGAGGTTGGCGAGATCGTCGATTTCCTGAAGGACCCGGCCAAGTTCCAGAAGCTCGGCGGCAAGATTCCGCGCGGCGTGCTGATGGTGGGGTCGCCCGGTACCGGCAAGACACTGCTCGCCAAGGCGATCGCCGGCGAGGCCAAGGTCCCGTTCTTCACGATCTCCGGTTCCGACTTCGTCGAGATGTTCGTCGGCGTCGGCGCCTCGCGCGTGCGCGACATGTTCGAGCAGGCGAAGAAGCACGCGCCCTGCATCATCTTCATCGACGAGATCGACGCGGTCGGTCGCCATCGCGGCGCCGGCCTCGGCGGCGGTCACGACGAGCGCGAGCAGACGCTGAACCAGCTGCTGGTCGAGATGGACGGCTTCGAGGGCAACGAGGGCGTGATCGTCATCGCCGCCACGAACCGCCCGGACGTGCTCGACCCGGCGCTGCTGCGGCCGGGCCGCTTCGACCGGCAGGTCGTCGTGCCGCTGCCCGACGTGCGCGGCCGCGAGCAGATCCTGAAGGTCCACATGCGCAAGCTGCCGCTGGCCGAGGACGTCAGGCCCTCGATCATCGCGCGCGGCACGCCCGGCTTCTCCGGCGCCGACCTCGCGAACCTGGTCAACGAGGCGGCATTGTTCGCCGCGCGGGCCAACAAGCGCACGGTGACGATGGACGAGTTCGATCGCGCCAAGGACAAGATCATGATGGGCGCCGAGCGCAAGTCCATGGTCATGGACGACAACGAGAAGAAGCTCACCGCGTACCACGAGGCGGGCCACGCGATCGTGGGCCTCAGCGTCCCGGACCACGACCCTGTCTACAAGGTCACGATCATTCCGCGCGGCCGTGCGCTGGGCGTCACGATGTTCCTGCCCGAGTCGGACCGCTACAGCACCAGCAAGCGCCAGCTCGAGAGCCGGATTGCCACGCTGTTCGGCGGCCGCGTTGCCGAGGAAATGATCTTCGGCCGCGAGTACGTGACGACCGGCGCGTCGAACGACATCGAGCGCGCGACCGAGATCGCCCGCAACATGGTCACCAAGTGGGGCCTGTCGGATCGGCTCGGCACGCTTACCTACGCCGAGGAAGACGGCGAGGTGTTCCTCGGCCGCCAGGTCACGCAGCACAAGCAGGTGGGTGAGAAGACGCGCGACGCTATCGATGAGGAAGTGCGCAGCGTGATCGACGGCAACTATCAGCGGGCGCGCGAGATCCTCGAGCGCGAGCTCGACAAGCTGCACAAGATGGCGGACGCGCTGATCAAGTACGAGACGATCGACGAGGAGCAGATTCGCGACATCATGCAGGGCCGCGACCCGAAGCCGCCCGCGGACTGGGAAGACCGCGACCTGCCGAGTTCCGGCACCAAGCCGCGCGAGCGGCGCGATGGCGAAGCCCCGAGCGGCCGTCCAGCCGCGCAGCACTGACGATCCAGAGAGCGCCCGGCCCGTGCCGGGCGCTTCGTTTCAGCCTTACGACCCCTGCATGCAGCTCGTCCTCAGGAGCACGATCCTCGACCTCACCGAGCCGCAGGTGATGGGCGTACTCAACGTCACGCCCGATTCGTTCTCGGACGGCGGTCAGCACACGAGCCTCGATGATGCGGTCGCCCACGGTGAGCGCATGGCGGAGCAAGGTGCCGCGATCATCGACGTCGGCGGCGAATCCACGCGCCCGGGCGCGCCCTCGGTGTCGGTCGACGAGGAGATCCGGCGCGTCGTGCCCGTGATCGAGCGGCTGGTCGCCCGCGTCCGGGTGCCTGTTTCCGTGGACACGAGCAAGCCGGAGGTCATGCGCGCGGCGGTGGACGCAGGCGCGCAGATGATCAACGACGTGCGTGCGCTTGCCGTGCCCGGCGCGCTCGTGACGGCCGCGGCAAGTGGCGCCGCGGTCTGCCTGATGCACATACAGGGCGAACCGGCGTCGATGCAGGCCGAGCCGCGTTACGTGGATGTCGTGAAGGAAGTTCGGGACTACCTGGCCACGCGAGTTGCGGCGTGCTCGATGGCCGGCATTCCCCGCGAGCGCCTGTGCCTCGATCCCGGCATCGGGTTCGGCAAGCTCCCTGGGCACAACCTGGCGTTGCTGGCGAACCTGCGCGAAATCGGCGATCCGTCACTGCCCGTGCTGGTCGGCGTGTCGCGCAAGTCGCTGGTCGGTATCATCACCGGCCGGCCGCCCGGTGAGCGGCTGGCAGGCAGTGTTGCGTTCGCGGCCCTGTGCGTGGCCCGCGGTGCGGCAATCATCCGCGCACACGACGTGCCGGCGACGGTGGACGCGGTGAAGGTCGCGGCAGCGCTCGGGCGCGCCGCGGCAGGAGGCTCTTGACGATGAAACGCAAGCATTTCGGGACGGATGGCGTGCGCGGACGCGTGGGCCACGATCCGATGACGGTCGAATTCGCACTGCGGCTCGCTAGCGCGGCCGCGCGAGTGCTCGCGCCGAACGGAGGCACGGCGCTGGTCGGCAAGGACACGCGGCTGTCGGGCTACATGTTCGAGGCCGCGCTCGAGGCCGGCTTCGTCGCAGCCGGCGTGGACGTGAACCTGATCGGTCCGCTGCCGACACCTGCGATCGCCTTGCTGACGCAGCGCTTCGGTTGCAGCTTCGGCGTGGTGATTTCCGCCTCGCACAACCCGTACGAAGACAACGGCATCAAGTTCTTCGACTCGAGCGGCAGCAAGCTTTCCGACGAGCTCGAGGAACAGATCGAGTCGTACCTCGACGAACCCGCGCTCACTCGCGAGTCGATGGGTCTCGGCAAGGCATCGCGTGTCGACAAGTCCCGCGTCGTCTACCAGGAGTTCTGTGCTTCGACGATGCCCGCCGGCATGGACCTTGCGGGACTGAAGATCGTCATCGACTGTGCGAACGGCGCGGCCTACAAGGTCGCCCCGCGCGTACTGTCCGACCTCGGCGCGGAGATCATCCCGATCGGCTGCTCGCCGAACGGCCGCAACATCAACCTGCGCTGCGGCTCCATGGCTCCGGAACTGCTGCAGCTCACGGTGGCGGGCGTCGGCGCCGATGTCGGCATTGCGCTCGATGGCGACGGTGACCGGCTCGTGATGGTCGACCACCTCGGTCGCCTGGTCGACGGCGACCAGCTGCTGTACGTCGTTGCCCGCGACCGGCAGGCCCAGGGCGCGCTGAAGGGGCCCGTGGTCGGCACCGTGATGAGCAATCTCGGCCTCGAGCATGCCCTGAAGTCGGAAGGAATCGGATTCCTGCGCGCCCCGGTAGGTGACCGCTACGTGCTTGCAATGTTGAGGGAGAACGGCGGCATGATCGGCGGCGAGACTTCCGGTCACATGCTGTGCCTCGACCGGACGACGACCGGCGATGGACTCGTGAGCGCGCTGCAGGTCCTTGCCGCCATGAGACGTACCGGCCGTCCGCTGGCCGAACTCGCGGCCGGCATGCCGCGGTTCCCCCAGGTGATGATCAACGTGCGCATCAAGGAGCGCATCGACCCCGGCAAGTCGCAGGTGATCCAGGACGCCGTGCAGCGCGTCGAGGCGGCGCTCGGTGGGGCGGGGCGGGTGGTGCTGCGCGCCTCGGGCACCGAGCCACTGATCCGCGTCATGGTCGAGGGTCGGGACGAGCCGGTCGTCAAGCGGCACGCGAACGAGCTGGCCGAGGTCGTGCGCCAGGCGGTCTGAGACCTGCCGCCGGAATTGCTTTCCCGGCGACCCGCCGCTAATATCGCGCGCCTTTCGCGGCCGCCCCCCAGCCCAGTCCGGGTCCGGGCGCGGTCAGGGTGGAGTACCCGATGCGTAAACCCCTGGTTGCCGGAAACTGGAAAATGCACGGCTCGCGCGCCGAGAACGCGAGCCTCGTCAGGTCGCTGCTGGACCAGGGCCGGTCCGACTCCGGCACCGCGGTGATGCTGTGCCCGCCGTTCGTGTACCTGCAGGAGGTTGGGCGCCTGCTGAAGGACACCGACGTCTCCCTCGGTGCGCAGTCGGTCTGCGCCGAGCCGCAGGGGGCGTTCACGGGTGAAGTGTCCGCGGCGATGCTGAAGGACATCGGCTGCCGCTACGTGCTGGTGGGCCACTCGGAGCGGCGCCAGATCTACGGTGAGAGCGACGCGCTCGTCGCACGCAAGTTCGTGGCCGCGCAGTCGCAGGGCCTTGTGCCGGTGCTGTGCGTCGGCGAGACGCTCGAGGAGCGCGAGGCAGAGCGTACGCTGCAGGTGGTATCGCGCCAGCTTGATGCCGTCCTCTCCGTGAGCGGCGTGGCTTCGCTCGGGGCCGCGGTGGTCGCATACGAGCCAGTGTGGGCCATCGGCACGGGCCGTACCGCGTCGCCTGAGCAGGCGCAGCAAGTGCACGCGATGATCCGCGGCAAGGTCGCGGCGCTGGATGCTACAATCGGCGGATCCGTGCGAATCCTGTACGGTGGCAGCGTCAAGGCGTCGAACGCGCGGGAGCTCTTTGCGATGCCGGACATCGACGGCGGCCTCGTCGGGGGCGCATCGCTGAATGCGGACGAGTTTGCGCGCATCTGCGCAGCCGCGGACTGAATCGGAGAGAGTTCGAAATCATGAGTTGGTTGCAGACCCTCGCGGTCGTGTTCCATGTGCTGATCGCGGCGGGTATCGTCGGGTTGGTCCTGTTGCAGCGCGGCCGCGGAGCCGATGCGGGCGCGGGCTTCGGCGCCGGCGCTTCGGGCACCGTGTTCGGTGCGCGCGGCTCGGCCTCGTTCCTGTCGCGGACCACCGCTGTGCTCGCGGCGCTGTTCTTCATCTCGAGCCTCATGCTGTCGTACCTGTTCAGCCAGGTCGGTACACCGACCAGCGTGGTGGATCGCGTGAAGACCGAGCAGCCCGCGCCGGCCACGGGCCTGCCGAGTACGCCGCTGCCACAGTTGCCGACGACCGTGACGCCTGCGCCTCCCCTGCGCCGACAACGGCACCGGCCACGGCTCCGGCGACCACGCCTGCGCCCGTGAGCCAGGCCCCGGCGCAGCAGGCGCCGGCCGCTCCGGCCCAGTAATCGGGACAAGTTCAGACGACTGCGGATGTGGTGGAATTGGTAGACACGCTAGCTTGAGGGGTTAGTGCCGAAAGGCGTGAGAGTTCGAGTCTCTCCATCCGCACCAGCAACGAATCAAGGCGAGCCCATGGCTCGCTTTTTTCATTGTGCGCACCTTACTGCGGTGCAGCGGACCCTGCTAGAATTTATGGCTGATCGGGACTGCCCCCGGAGCCGCGACGAGCGATGCTTGCAGAGTACCTGCCGATCCTGATTTTCCTCGCGGTGGCCGGCGCGCTCGGCGTGCTGCTGCTGGTGCTCGGCTTCGTTTTCGGCACGCGCCGCCCGGATCCCGAAAAGCTCTCGCCGTACGAGTGCGGCTTCGAGGCGTTCGAGGACTCGCGCATGAAGTTCGACGTGCGCTACTACCTCGTCGCGATCCTGTTCATCGTGTTCGACCTCGAGATCGCGTTCCTGTTTCCCTGGGCGGTCGCGCTCGATTCGATCGGCATCGTGGGCCTCGCGGCCATGGGCGTCTTCCTGCTGGTGCTCGTCGTCGGCTTCGTCTACGAGTGGAAGAAGGGGGCCCTGGAATGGGACTAGAGGCTTCCGAGCTGCCCGAGCGCGGCTTCGTCACGACCACCGTCGATGCAGTGATGAACTGGGCCCGCACCGGCTCGATGTGGCCGATGACGTTCGGCCTCGCGTGCTGCGCTGTCGAGATGATGCATGCGGGTGCCGCGCGCTACGACCTCGACCGCTTCGGCATCGTCTTCCGTCCGAGCCCGCGCCAGTCCGACGTGATGATCGTCGCGGGAACGCTGGTGAATAAGATGGCCCCGGCGCTGCGCAAGGTCTACGACCAGATGCCCGAGCCCCGCTGGGTGATCTCGATGGGCTCGTGCGCGAATGGCGGCGGTTACTACCACTATTCGTACGCGGTGGTGCGCGGCTGTGACCGGATCGTCCCGGTGGACGTCTACGTGCCCGGGTGTCCACCCACGGCCGAGGCGCTGCTGTACGGGCTGATCCAGCTGCAGAAAAAGATCCACCGCACGATGACGATCGCCCGCTGAGCCGACATGAGCCAGACACTCGAACAACTGGCCGAGTCCATCGCGGCCCGATTCGCGGGCAAGGTGGAGCGCGTCCCGTCGCGTTGCGGCGAGCTCACGTTCGAGGTCGAGGCTGCGAGCCTGGTCGAGATCTGCCGGGTGCTGCGGGACGAGGCCGACTGGCGTTTCGAGCAGCTGATCGACCTGACTGGTGTCGACTACCTGACATACGGTCGGGTCGAGTGGACGACCGAGTCCGCGACTTCGAGCGGTTTCAGCCGCGGCCGGACTGGCAGCGCCGTCGCATCGGGTCCGCGACGTGCAGGGCGCCGCTGCCGAGCGTCGTTTCGCGGTCGTGTATCACCTGCTGTCCGTGACCCACAATCGGCGGCTGCGGCTGCGCGCTTACTGCGAAGGCGGCGAGCCCCCGATGCTCGACTCCGTCATCGATATCTGGACCTCGGCGGACTGGTTCGAGCGCGAGGCGTTCGATCTGTACGGCGTCCTGTTCCGCGGACACCCCGACCTGCGCCGGATCCTGACCGACTACGGCTTCGTCGGGCATCCGTTCCGCAAGGATTTTCCGCTCAGCGGCAACGTCGAGGTGCGTTACGACGAGGCGAAGGGCCGCGTCGTGTACGAGCCCGTTAGCATCGAACCGCGCACGCTCGTGCCACGCGTGATCCGCGACGACAATCGCTACGAGGCCGCACTGAAGGATGCGCCGAGGAAGGACGTGGGCCATGGCTGAGATCCGCAGCTACACGATGAATTTCGGCCCGCAGCACCCTGCGGCGCACGGCGTGCTGCGCCTCGTGCTCGAGATGGACGGCGAGGTCGTGCAGAAGGCCGATCCGCACATCGGGCTGCTGCACCGCGCCACCGAGAAGCTCGCCGAGTCGAAGCCGTACAACCAGTCGATCGGCTACATGGACCGGCTCGATTACGTCTCGATGATGTGCAACGAGCACGCCTACGTGATGGCGATCGAGAAGCTGCTCGGGATCGAGGTGCCGGTCCGCGCGCAGTACATCCGCGTGATGTTCGACGAGATCACGCGCATCCTGAACCACCTGATGTGGCTCGGTGCGCACGGGCTCGACATCGGCGCGATGACGATGTTCCTGTACTGCTTCCGCGAGCGCGAGGACCTGATGGACTGCTACGAGGCGGTCTCCGGGACGCGGATGCACGCGACCTATTACCGGCCGGGCGGCGTGTACCGCGACCTGCCGGACTCGATGCCGAAGTACCAGCCGTCGCGCTGGAAGTCGCAGAAGGACGTGGACCGGCTGAACGAGAAGCGCTCGGGCACGTTGCTCGACTTCATCGACGACTTCACGGCGCGCTTCCCGGCGTGCGTGGACGAGTACGAGACGCTGCTCACCGACAACCGCATCTGGAAACAACGCACGGTGAACATCGGCGTCGTGACGCCCGAGCGCGCACTGAACCTCGGCTTCACGGGCCCGATGATCCGCGGGTCCGGCATCGCCTGGGACCTGCGCAAGAAGCAGCCGTACGAAGTCTACGACCGCGTGGACTTCGACATCCCGGTGGGCGTGAACGGTGATTGCTACGACCGCTACCTGGTGCGCGTCGAGGAGATGCGCCAGGCGAACCGCATCGTGAAGCAGTGCGTGGACTGGCTCCGCGCCAACCCGGGACCGGTGATGGTCGGCGACCACAAGGTCGTCCCGCCGACCCGCGAACAGATGAAAGGCGACATGGAATCGCTGATCCATCATTTCAAGCTGTTCACCGAGGGTTACTGCGTTCCCGCCGGCGAGACCTATGCCGCGGTCGAGGCCCCGAAGGGCGAGTTCGGCATTTACCTCGTCTCGGACGGCGCCAACAAGCCGTACCGCCTCAAGTGTCGCGCGCCCGGCTTCCCGCACCTCGCGGCACTCGACGAGATGGTGCAGGGCCACATGCTGGCCGACGTGGTCGCGGTGATCGGCACTGCGGACATAGTGTTCGGGGAGGTCGACCGGTGAGCGAGCATTCGCACGCGGCGGACGGCGCAGTGCTGTCGCAACACGTCCGCGAGGAGATCGACCGCTGGGTGGCCAAGTTCCCGCCGGAGCGCAAGCGTTCGGCCGTGATCTCGGCGCTGCACGCGGTCCAGCACGAGAAGGGATTCCTGACGCAGCAGACGATGGACGCGGTCGCCGCGTACCTGGGCCTGCCGCCGATCCAGGTCTACGAGGTCGCGAGCTTCTACTCGATGTTCGAGACGAAGCCTTGCGGCCGCCACCACATCTCGGTGTGCACGAACATCTCCTGCATGCTGTGCGGCGGGGAGACGATCCTCGGGCACGTCGAGAAACGGCTCGGCATCAAGGTGGGCGAGAGCACGCCCGATGGACGCTTCTTCCTGAAGAAGGAAGAGGAGTGCCTGGCCGCCTGCAACGGCGCGCCGATGATGATGGTCGACCACGTCTACTACGAGAACCTGACGCCGGAGACGGTGGACAGGATCCTCGACGACCACAAGTGAGGGGCCGCGCGTGACCGACTGGAGCGACCGGCAGAACCTCGTGTGCTTCGAGCCGCTGAAGTACGAGCGGCCGTGGGAACTCGAGACGTACCTGAAAATCGGTGGCTACGAGGCGTGGAAGAAGATCCTCGCCGAGCACACGCCGCGCGAGCAGGTCATCGAGACGGTGAAGGCCTCGGGCCTGCGCGGCCGAGGCGGTGCGGGCTTCCCGACCGGCCTCAAGTGGTCGTTCATGCCCCGCAACGCCCCGGTGCAGAAATACGTCGTCTGCAACTCCGACGAGAGCGAGCCCGGCACCTGCCACGACCGCGACATCCTGCGCTACAACCCGCACGCGCTGATCGAGGGCATGGCCATCGGCGGCTACGCGATGGGTGCCACGGTCGGCTACAACTACGTGCGTGGCGAATTCATGGCGGAACCCATTCCGCGCTTCGAGGCCGCGCTGAAGGAAGCGTATGCCGCGGGACTGCTCGGCAGGAACCTGCTCGGCTCCGGCGTCGACTTCGACCTGTACACCTTCATGGGCGCGGGTGCGTACATCTGCGGCGAGGAGACGGCGCTGCTCGAGTCGCTCGAAGGCAAGCAGGGCAAGCCGCGGTTCAAGCCGCCGTTCCCGGCCAACTTCGGCCTGTATGGCAAGCCCACGACGATCAACAACGCGCAGAGCTTCGCGTCGGTGCCGACGATCCTGCGCAAGGGCCCTGAGTGGTTCGCCGGCCTCGGGCCGCAGAATTCCGGCGGCACGGTGATCTTCTCGGTGTCCGGGCACGTCGCGAAGCCCGGCAACTACGAAGTGCCGCTCGGCATTCCGTTCAAGGACCTGCTCGAGATCTCGGGCGGCATGCGCGGCGGGCGCAAGCTGAAGGCCGTGATCCCGGGCGGATCGTCGGTGCCGGTCGTGCCGGCGGAGACGATGCTCGCCGCGAACATGGACTACGACTCGCTGAAGAAGGCGGGCTCGGCGATCGGCTCGGCCGCCGTCATCGTGATGGACGAGACGACGTGCATGGTGCGCGTGCTCGAGCGGCTCTCGCGGTTCTACCACATGGAGTCGTGCGGCCAGTGCACGCCGTGCCGCGAGGGCACCGGCTGGCTGAACCGCACGCTGAAGCGGATCCTCGCGGGCCAGGGCCGCAAGGAAGACATCGACATGCTGGTCAGTGTCGCGAACAACATCGAAGGCCACACGATCTGCGCGCTCGGCGACGCGGCGGCGTGGCCCGTGCAGAGTTTCGTCAAGCATTTCCGGCACGAGTTCGAGTACTACGTCGAGCACGGCCACAGCATCGTCGAGGCGCGGGGCCGCGCAGCGTGACGGCATGAGCGAAGAGCTGGTCAACATCGAAGTCGACGGCGTACCGGTCAAGGCGCGCAAGGGCGCGATGATCATCCACGCCACGGATGCGCATGGCGCGTATGTGCCGCGCTTCTGCTACCACGAGAAGCTGTCGATCGCGGCGAACTGCCGCATGTGCCTGGTCGAGGTCGAGAAGGCGCCGAAGCCGCTGCCGGCGTGCGCCACGCCGGTGTCGGAGGGCATGAAGGTCTTCACCAAGTCGCCCCGGGCCATCGCGGCCCAGAAGGCGACGATGGAGTTCCTGCTGATCAACCACCCGCTCGACTGCCCGATCTGCGACCAGGGCGGCGAGTGCGAGCTGCAGGACCTGGCGATGGGCTTCGGCCGCGACATTGCCCGGTATTCCGAGCGCAAGCGCGTGGTGAAGGACCGCAGCATCGGCCCGCTGGTTTCCACCGACATGACGCGCTGCATCCACTGCACGCGCTGCGTCCGCTTCGGCCAGGAGATCGAGGGGTACCCGGAACTGGGCACGATCGGGCGCGGTGAGCAGATGCAGATCTCGACGTACATCGAGAAGAGCGTCGAGCACGAGCTGTCGGCCAACATCATCGACCTGTGCCCGGTCGGAGCGCTGAACAACAAGCCGTATCGCTACCGGGCGCGCGCCTGGGAGATGACGCAGCACGCGCTGGTGTCGCCACACGACTGCACGGGAACGAACCTGTTCGGGCACGTGCTGCGCGGCCGTCTGATGCGCGTGGTGCCGCGCGACAACGAAGACATCAACGAGACCTGGATCGCGGACCGCGACCGCTTCAGCTGCGAAGGGCTTTACACCGAGGATCGCGCGCAGAAGCCCATGGTCCGCGACGGCGGCGCGTGGAAGGAGGTCGACTGGGAAACAGCGCTCGAAGCGGCTGCACGTGGGCTGCAGAAGATCGTGCGCGAGGCGGGCGGCAGCCAGCTTGGATTCCTGGTCGCCCCGGGCTCATCGGCGGAGGAAGCCTACCTCACTGCACGCATTGCCCGCGGCCTCGGCAGCGAGAACGTGGACCATCGGCTGCGCAGGATCGATTTCCGCGACCAGGCCGGTGATCCCATCGCGCCGACGCTCGGCTGCAGCATCGCCGACCTCGAGCAGGCGTCGGCCGTGCTGGTGGTCGGCTCGATCCTGCGCAAGGAAGTGCCGATCATCGCGCACCGGATCCGCAAGGGCGCTACGCGCCGCGGTACCCGGGTCGCGCTGATCAGTTCCCAGCCTCAGGAACTGCTGTTCCCGGTGGCCGTCAGCCTCACGAGCAACGGGTTCGGCATGGCTCAGCACCTTGCGGCCGTGCTGAAGGCGGCGCTGCAGGCGGCGGGCAAGCCTGTACCGCAGGCTTTCTCGACGGCACTCGAGGGCATCACGCCCGGGGTCGAGCACGAGCGCGTCGCGAAGATGCTGCTCACGGGCGAGCTGCGGCTCGTCCTGCTCGGCGCGCTGGCCGAGCGGCATGTTGCTTACTCGGAGATCCGCGCACTCGCTGCCGCGGTCGCCGAGGCAACGGGCGCCAGGCTCGGATTCCTGCCCGAAGGCGGCAATGCCGTCGGGGCATCGCTGGCGGGGGCCACTCCGCATCGCGGCATCGGGGGCCGATCCATCGCGAAGCCGGGGCTGCCCGCGCTCGAGATGCTGAACGCGCGGCTGCGTGGCTACGTGCTGGTCGGTGGCATCGAGGCCGCGGATCTCGCGCCGTCGCATGGCATCGAATCGGCATTGCAGTCCGCCGACTGCGTCGTGGCGCTTACGCCCTATGCGGGCGAGGAACAGCTTGCGCGCTCCACGGTGATCCTGCCGGTCGCCGCGTTCGCGGAGACTTCGGGCACCTGGGTCAACGTCGAGGGTCGCTGGCAGAGCGTGGCCGGCGCCGCGCGCCCGCCCGGCGAGGCCCGTCCTGCGTGGAAGGTGCTGCGCGTGCTCGGCAACCTGCTGAACCTGCCAGGCTTCGAGTACCTGAGCTCCGAGGAAGTCCGCGACGAACTGCGCAAGGAACTCGGCGAGTTCAGTACGGCAGTTCCGGTCGGGGCCGGTTTCGCACCCGGGCGCCTTGCTGCTGTCGACTCGACTCGTGACGTTGGCATCTACCGGGTCGACCCGGTCGTGCGTCGTTCGCGGCCGCTGCAGGAAACGCGTGACGGCCTTGCCGCCGCGCACAGCGGGGCGGGCTCATGAACTTCATCGCGAACCTCTGGCAGTCGTGGCCCGTGTGGTTGCAGACCACGCTGATCGCGCTCGGGCAGATCCTCGCGGTCACGATCGTCGTGATCCTGTGCGTCGCCTACCTGACGCTCGCCGAGCGCAAGGTGATCGGCTACATGCAGGTGCGACTCGGCCCGAACCGCGTCGGCCCGAAGGGACTGCTGCAGCCGTTCGCCGACGTGCTGAAGCTGCTGATCAAGGAAGTGGTGATACCCGCGAAGTCGAATCGCTTCCTGTTCGTCATCGCGCCGCTGCTTGCGCTCACGCCGGCCTTCGCGGCCTGGGCCGTGATTTCGCTGTGGCCGGGCTTCGCAATTGCCGACGTCGACGCGGGGGTGCTCTACGTGCTCGCGCTCGCAGGGTTCGGTGCGTACGGCATCATCCTCGCCGGCTGGGCCGCGAACTCGAAGTACGCTTTCCTCGGCGCGATGCGCTCCGCGGCGCAGATCGTCGCCTACGAGATCGCAATGGGGTTCGCGCTCGTGGGTGTCGTCATGGCGTCCGGCACGCTGAACATCGGCAAGATCGTCGAGGGGCAGTCGGGCGGTCCATTGTCCTGGTACTGGCTGTGGCTGTTCCCGCTGTTCGTCGTGTACTTCATCTCAGGCGTGGCCGAGACGAACCGCGCGCCGTTCGACGTCGCCGAAGGCGAGTCGGAGATCGTCGCGGGCTTCCATGTCGAGTACTCGGGTATCGCGTTCGCGCTGTTCTTCCTCACCGAATACGCGAACATGATCCTGGTCTCGACGCTGACGGCCACGTTTTTCTTCGGCGGCTGGCTGTCGCCGTTCGAGGGCTACCCGTTCGTGGGCGGCACGTTCCTGGCCGCGCCGGGGCTGCACTGGCTGGTGCTGAAGATCGCGTTCTTCCTGTTCTGCTTCCTCTGGTTCCGGGCCACGTTCCCGCGCTACCGCTACGACCAGATCATGCGGCTCGGTTGGAAGGTGTTCATCCCCGTCACGCTCGTCTGGCTGTGCGTCGAGTCGGCGATGTGGATCTACAAGATCGGTCCGTGGGCCGCCTGAGGTAGGCATGCGCAGCGTCCTCAAGACTTTCTTCCTGTACGAACTGGCGCTCGGTCTCGGGGTCACGCTGAAGGCTTTCTTCGCGCCAAAGATCACGATCCAGTACCCGGAGGAGAAGACGCCGCAGTCGCCGCGCTTCCGCGGCCTGCATGCGCTGCGCCGCTACCCGAACGGCCAGGAGCGCTGCATCGCGTGCAAGCTCTGTGAGGCCGTGTGCCCGGCGCTGGCGATCACGATCGAGTCGGACGTCAGCGCGGACGGCACGCGGCGCACGACGCGCTATGACATCGACCTCTTCAAGTGCATCTACTGCGGCTTCTGCGAGGAAGCCTGCCCGGTGGACGCGATCGTCGAGACACGCCTGCACGAGTACCACATGGAGCACCGGGGCGAGAACATCATGACCAAGGACAAGCTGCTCGCCGTCGGCGAGCGCTTTGAAGCCATGATCGCCGCGGACAAGGCGGCCGACGCCCGGTATCGCTGAACGAGCGCCAAAGAATGATCGTCAACGTACTGTTCTACCTGTTCGGCGCGATCCTGGTCGCCTCCGCGGTCGGGGTGATCACGGCGCGGAACCCGGTGCACTGCGCGCTGTTCCTCGTCGTCGCATTCCTGAACAGCGCCGTGATCTGGCTGCTGCTCGAGGCGGAGTTCCTCGCCATCACTCTGGTCGTCGTCTATGTCGGCGCGGTGATGGTGCTGTGGCTGTTCGTCGTGATGATGATGGACGTCGACGTCGAGAAGCTGCGGCAGGGCTTCACGCGTTACGCGCCGCTCGGAGCGCTGGTCGCGCTGGTCGTCGTGGCGCAGATCGGCATCGTCGTGTACGTCCGCAAGCTCGGGTTGCCGGAGCGTGCGTTGCCGGTGCCGAAGCCGGCGGGGTATTCGAACACGGCCGAACTCGGGCACCTGCTGTACACGCAGTACCTGTATCCGTTCGAGGTCGCCGCCGTGATCCTGCTGGTGGCCATCGTCGCGGCGATCACGCTCACGATGCGCAAGCGGCCCGGCCAGAAGCTGCAGGACATCGGCAAGCAGGTCGCGGTCCGGGCGAAGGACCGGGTTCGCATCATCAAGATGGACGCGGAGGGCCGGCAATGATCCCGCTGTCCCACGTGCTGCTGCTGTCCGGCATGCTATTCAGCCTCGCGGTGGCCGGCATCTTCATCAACCGCAAGAACGTGCTGCTGCTGCTGATGTGCATCGAGTTGATGCTGCTCGCGGTCAACTTCAACTTCATCGCGTTCTCGTATTACCTCGGGGACCTCGCGGGGCAGGTGTTCGTGTTCTTCATCCTGACCGTGGCCGCGGCCGAGTCCGCGATCGGACTTGCGATCCTGGTGGTACTGTTCCGCGACCGGCGCAGCATCAACGTCGAAGACCTCGACACGATGAGGGGCTGAGCCGTGGAACAGACGCTGCTCGCCATCGTACTGGCACCGCTGACCGCGGCGATCATCGCGGGACTGTTCGGCCGCTGGATCGGCCGGACCGCAACGCACACGATCACGATCCTCGGCGTCGCGGCGTCGTTCTTCCTGTCGGCCATCGTGCTCTGGGACCTGCTGCATGGCGGGGCGACCTTCGACGGCCCGGTCTATACGTGGCTCGTCAGCGACGGCATCCGCATGGAGGTAGGGTTCCTGGTCGACCGGTTGAGCGCGCTGATGATGGTGGTGGTGACGTTCGTGTCGTTGATGGTGCACATCTACACGATCGGCTACATGCACGATGACCCGGGCTACACGCGCTTCTTCAGCTACATCTCGCTGTTCACGTTCGCGATGCTGATGCTCGTGATGTCGAACAACCTGCTGCAGCTGTTCTTCGGCTGGGAGGCGGTGGGCCTGGTGTCGTACCTGCTGATCGGGTTCTGGTACACGCGCCCGTCGGCGATCTTCGCGAACATGAAGGCGTTCCTCGTGAACCGGGTGGGCGACTTCGGCTTCCTGCTCGGCATCGCCGGTCTCGTGTACCTGACCGGTTCGCTGCATTACGCCGAGATCTTCCCGAAGGCGGAGAGCATCGCCGCCACGACGTTCGAGTTGTTCCCGGGCGTCGCCTGGTCGGCGGCCACGGTCATCTGCATCTGCCTCTTCATCGGCGCCATGGGCAAGTCCGCGCAGGTTCCGCTGCACGTCTGGCTGCCCGACTCGATGGAAGGCCCGACGCCGATCTCGGCGCTGATCCACGCGGCGACGATGGTGACGGCGGGTATCTTCATGGTGGCGCGCATGTCGCCGCTGTTCGAGCAGTCGGAGACGGCGCTCAGCTTCGTGCTGGTGATCGGCGCGACGACGGCGCTGTTCATGGGCTTCCTCGGCATCGTCAACAACGACATCAAGCGCGTCGTCGCGTACTCGACGCTGTCGCAGCTCGGCTACATGACGGTGGCGCTCGGCGTGTCGGCGTACGCGGGCGCAATCTTCCACCTGATGACGCACGCCTTCTTCAAGGCGCTGCTGTTCCTGGCCGCGGGCTCGGTGATCATCGCGATGCACCACGAGCAGGACATGCGCAAGATGGGTGGATTGAAGAAGTACATGCCCATCACGTACTGGACCGCGCTGATCGGTTCACTGGCGTTGATCGGCTTCCCGGGATTCGCGGGCTTCTTCTCGAAGGACGCGCTGATCGAGGCGGTGCACGAGTCGAGCATCGCCGGCGCCCGCTATGCATATTTCTGCGTGATGGCCGGCGTGTTCGTGACGGCGTTCTACTCGTTCCGTCTGGTATTCATGACCTTCCACGGCGAAGAGCGCATGGACCATCACACGAAGGAACACCTGCACGAGAGCCCGTGGGTGGTCACGCTGCCGCTGATCCTGCTCGCGATCCCCTCGGTGGCGATCGGGTGGCCCGAGATCGGCCCGCTGCTGTTCGGTGACTATTTCCAGGGCGCGATCACGGTGGCGCCGCAGCACGACGTGCTCGGCAAGCTCGGCGAGGAGTTCCACGGGCCGGCGCAGTTCGTGCTGCATGGGCTTATGGGCCCGGCCGTGTGGCTCGCGCTGTCCGGCGTGCTGGCTGCCTGGTTCGTTTACCTGAAGCGACCGGAACTTGCAGCGAAGCTGCGGGAGAGGGCGGGCGGCCTCTACACGCTGCTGGTCAACAAGTACTACTTCGACGCCTTCAACGAGAAGGTGATCGCGGCCGGCGCGCGTTGGCTCGGCCAGGCGCTGTGGCGCGGCGGCGACGTGGCCGTGATCGACGGCGCTGCAGTCAACGGCACCGCGAGGCTCGTGGGCTGGATCGCCAACGTGGCTCGTGGCATCCAGTCCGGCTACCTGTATCACTATGCCTTCGCGACGATCATCGGCCTCTCGGCGCTGCTCGCGTGGCTCCTCTGGCGTACCTGACCCATGCAAGCTGACTGGCCCGTGCTGAGCGTCCTGGTCTGGCTGCCGATCGCAGCCGGGGTCCTGCTGCTGCTGAGCGGCGAGCGTAACCCGAGCCTCGGTCGCTGGATCGCGCTCGCCGCCTCGGTGGCGACGTTCGTGATCAGTCTCGTGCTGTGGCGCGATTTCGATCGAGGCCTCGCCACGATGCAGTTCGTGGAGCGCCAGCCGTGGATCGGGGCGTTCAACGCCTGGTACCACCTCGGCGTGGACGGCATCTCGATGCCGCTGATCGTGCTCACGACGTTCATCACGCCCATGGTCGTGATTGCGGGCTGGACGGTGATCGAGAAGCGACCGCTGCAGTACCTCGCGTCGTTCCTGATCCTCGAGGGGCTGATGATCGGCGTGTTCGCGGCGCTCGATGCGCTGCTGTTCTACGTGCTTTGGGAAGCGATGCTGATCCCGATGTTCGTGATCATCGGCGTCTGGGGCGGCCCGCGGCGCGTATACGCGACGATCAAGTTCTTCCTGTACACGTTCCTCGGCTCGGTGCTGATGCTGGTCGCGCTGATCTACCTGTACCTGAAGGGCGGCAGCTACTCGATCGCGGACCTGCAGGCGATGCCGCTGTCGCTGCGCGAGCAGACGCTGATCTTCCTCGCGTTCATGGTCGCGTTCGCGGTCAAGGTGCCGATGTGGCCGGTGCACACGTGGTTGCCGGACGCGCACGTCGAGGCGCCCACGGGCGGCTCGGTGATCCTGGCGGCCATCATGCTGAAGATGGGTGGCTATGGCTTCCTGCGCTTCAGCTTGCCGATTTCGCCGGACGCGAGCCGCGAGCTCGACTGGCTGATCATCGGCCTGTCGCTGATCGCCGTGGTGTACATCGGGCTCGTGGCGCTCGTGCAGCAGGACATGAAGAAGCTGATCGCCTACTCGTCGATCGCGCACATGGGTTTCGTGACGCTCGGTGCGTTCGCCGGCTACCAGATCGTTCGCAACACCGGCAACGTGCAGGGCGCGGCGATGGGGCTCGACGGCGCGATGGTGCAGATGGTGTCGCACGGCCTCGTGTCCGGGGCGCTGTTCTTCTGCATCGGCGTGCTGTACGACCGCATGCACAGCCGCCAGATCGCCGACTACGGCGGCGTGATCAACACGATGCCGGTGTTCGCCGCGTTCATGGTGCTGTTTGCCATGGCGAATGCGGGCCTGCCGGGCACGTCAGGGTTCGTGGGCGAGTTCCTGGTGATCCTGTCGAGCTTCCGGGCCAGCTTCTGGTATGCCTTCCTCGCGGCGACCACGCTGGTGCTCGGCGCCGCGTACACCCTGTGGCTCGTCAAGCGGGTCGTGTTCGGCCCGGTCGGCAACGAACACGTCGCCAAGCTCACGGATCTCAACGGCCGCGAGTTCCTGGTGCTCGGCCTGCTCGCGATCGCGGTGCTGGCGCTCGGCCTGTGGCCGGCCCCGCTGCTCGACGTGATGCGCCCGACCATCGAGAACCTGGTCGGCCAGATGATGGTGACGAAGCTCTAAATCATGAATCCAGCAATCATCACGCGCTTCGACCTCTGGCTGGCCGCACCGGAAATCTTCGTGCTGGCGGCCGCCTGCATCATCCTGCTGATCGACATCTTCCTCGACGAGGGGACGCGCTGGGAGAGCTTCGCGCTTTCGCTGCTGGCGCTCGCCGGGGCCTCCTGGGTCACGGCAAAGACCGGTGTCGACGTCCGGACCGTCGCCTGGCACGGGACGTACGTCGCCGACCCCGTTGGCAACCTGCTGAAGGTGGTCGCGTATGGCGCTGTGGCGGTCGCGTTCCTGTATTCCTATGCCTACCTCGAGAAGCGCGGCCTGCTGAAGGGCGAGTTCTTCGTGCTCGGGCTGTTCGCGCTGCTCGGGATCATGGTGCTGATCTCGGCGAACAGCCTGGTGACGCTGTACCTCGGCGTCGAGCTGCTCGCACTATCGTTGTACGCGCTGGTTGCGATCAACCGCGAGTCGGGCACGTCGGCCGAGGCGGCGATCAAGTATTTCGTGCTGGGCTCGATCGCTTCCGGTGCGCTGCTGTACGGCATGTCGATCGTCTATGGCGTGACGGGATCGCTGCAGCTCGGCGCCGTCAGCAAGGCCGTGGTCGACCTCGGGCCGAACCAGATCGGGCTGCTGTTTGGCCTCGCGTTCATGATCGTCGGCATCGCGTTCAAGTTCGGCGCCGTGCCGTTCCACATGTGGGTGCCGGACGTGTACCACGGTGCGCCGACGGCAGTGACGCTGTTCCTGAGCTCCGCACCGAAGCTCGCGTCATTCGCGCTCGCGTACCGGCTGCTGGCCGAGGGGCTCGGCGGGCTGAACGACCCGGGCTGGCGCGACATGCTGATCGTGATCTCGGTGCTGTCGATCGTGCTCGGCAACGTCGTCGCGATCGCACAGGCGAACCTGAAGCGCATGCTCGCGTATTCCACGATCTCGCACGTCGGATTCATCCTGATGGGCATCCTCGCGGGCACGTCCGAGGGCTACCAGGCCGCGTTGTACTACACGATCACCTACGTCGTGATGGCGCTCGGCGGGTTCGGCATGATCATCCTGCTGTCGCGTGCCGGCTTCGAGGCCGATCGTCTCGATGACTTCAAGGGACTGAATGCACGCAGCCCGTGGTTCGCGGCCGTAATGCTGATGCTGATGTTCAGCATGGCGGGCGTGCCGCCGTTCGTCGGGTTCTGGGCCAAGCTGGCCGTGATCCAGGCGGTGCTGAACGTCGACCTGTTGTGGCTCGCGGTCGTCGCGGTGCTGTTCTCGGTGATCGGCGCGTACTACTACCTGCGCGTCGTGAAGCTGATGTACTTCGACGAGCCGAGCGAGCGCCGGGCGCTCGAGGGGAGCGGGGCGGTGCGCTTCGTGCTCAGCCTGAACGGCCTTGCGGTGCTCGTGCTCGGGATTTATCCGGGTTTGCTGCTGGCGCTCTGCGCGAAAGTCCTGCCCTAGTCGGGCTAGTTTGATATTGGGAGGCCGCGCCCGTATAATGCGCGGCTCGATTGCGGGGTGGAGCAGTCTGGCAGCTCGTCGGGCTCATAACCCGAAGGTCGCAGGTTCAAATCCTGCCCCCGCTACCATCGAATCGAAGCAAACGGCCCCTTTAGGGCCGTTTTGCTTTGCGGCCACTGAGGGCTCCGTCGGTTCTACCGCACGCTCGGCACGACTGCGGCATGGGCCGGGCCAACCCGACCAATGCACGGGCTGTCGCAAAGATATGTCAATCGAAACAATGGATGCCTAGACTGCCGACCCCATCGTCGGCCGTCGGTACGTGTGCCGGCAGCCCTTCAAGGACGCCCCGTCTCAGACTCTCCGGCCATGGGTTGACGCGTCGTGCAACCTTGCGGTCGTCCGGTGAGTCAAAAATCGGATCTGGCTGAGGAATACTGATTGTCGACACAATTTACAAATGCCTGCCGTGCCGGTGCAGTTGTTGTCCTCGCCTATTCCCTGCTGAGTCTCGGCGCCTGCAGCAAAGGAGCCGACCACACGCCCGAGGAGGCGGAGGCGGTTGCCCTGCTGGTGTCTCCCGAAGACCTGGTTACGGTGAGCAACAGTGCGCTCGCGTCCGGGCCTTCTATCACTGGGTCCGTCGAAGCGGAGCGTCGCGCCGACCTGCGTGCCGAAGTGTCTGCGGTAGTCCTGTCAGTGCTCAAGGAGAACGGCGATCCGGTCCGTCGCGGGGATCTGCTCGTGCGTCTCGACCCGAACGCTATCCGCGACAGCCTGACGGCCGCAGAGGCTTCAGCGCGCGCGGCCTCGCAGGCCTTCGAACAGGCGGAGCGTCAATACCAGCGCATGATCAAGTTGCGCGAGACAGGCATGGTCGCGATGCAGCAGCTCGAGGACGCCGAGACTCAGCGCAACAACGCGCAAAGCGAGCGAGCTGCGGCGCGCACACGCGAGGTCACCGCGCGCCAGCAACTGGAGCGTACCGAAGTGCGTGCACCGTTTGACGGAATCGTCAGCGAGCGGAAGGTTTCCGCCGGTGACACGGCGTCGGTCGGCAAGGAACTCATGCAGATCATCGATCCGACCAGCCTGCGCTTCGAAGGCCGAGTATCGGCCGACAGCATCGGGCAGGTGGCCGCGGGTCAGCGCGTCAGCTTCCGCATTCAAGGCTTTGCCGATACCGACGTTGCCGGCACGGTGACGCGCGTGAATCCGGCCGCGAACGCCGCGACCCGCCAGGTCGAGGTTCTGGTGCGCTTCGACGATCCGAAACAGCAGCCCGGCGTGACCGGGTTATATGCCGAGGGGCGCGTCGAGACGCGCAGCGCAAAGTCGCTTACCGTTCCTTCGGCATCGGTGGTGCATGAGGGCGACAGCGCCTTCGCATGGCGCGTCAAGAACGGCACCGTGCAGAAGGTAAAGCTCGATCTCGGCCTCCGCGATGCACGCACAGGACAGTACGTCGTCAACGGCGGTCTCGCTGCTGGTGACAGCGTGCTGCGCCATCCGGGCTCGAGCCTGAAGGACGGACAACCCGCACGGCTCGCCGGCAGCCCGGAGAACACGACCGTGACTGCGGAGCGATAGGTCATGTTCCTGTCCGATTTCAGCATCAAGCAGCCAGTGACCACGGTTGCGATCGTCATCGTGCTCATGTGTCTCGGGTTGCTGGCGCTGAAGAATCTGCGTGTCAACCAGATTCCTGACGTCGATCAGCCGGTGATGGTGGTCAATTTTCCTTATCCGGGCGCATCGCCGGAAACCGTGGAGCGGGAGATCGTCAACCGCGTCGAGAAGGCGCTGCAGAGCATTCCGCAGGTCTACGAGATCCGCTCGACGTCCTCGGAAGGCAACGCCCGCATCGTCATCATCTTTGACTTCAAGAAGGAAATGACGGAGGCAGCCGACGAGATCCGCAACGCCATCGCTTCGGTGCGCTACAAGTTGCCGATCGAGATGCGCGAGCCTGTGCTCTACCGCATCGATCCGTCCGCGCAGCCGATCATGCAGCTGGCGCTGTCGTCGGAGCGGCAGACTCACGCCGAGATCTCGCGCCTCGCGGAAGACGTGCTAGCGGACCGACTGCGGGGGCTTGACGGCGTCGCCGTGGTCAACGTCGAAGGCTCGTTGAGGCGCGAGCTGTCGGTGCTGTTGCACGCGGACAAGCTGCGTGAGTTCAACGTTTCGGTGAGCGACGTGGTCAATGCGCTACGAGCGCAGAACACCACCGCGCCGGTGGGTCGGGTCAAGGGAGTCCTCGACGAGCAGAACATCCGGCTGGTCGGACGCATCGAATCACCGGCCGAATTCAACGACGTCGTGGTCAGGCGCGCTGGCAACGAAATCGTTCGGCTGGGCCAGGTGGCGACGGTCGAAGACGGCTTTGCAGAGCCTGAGACCTTCAGCCTGCGCAACGGCCACCCAAACGTGGGTGTGTCCGTGATCCGCTCGCGCGAGGCGAGCACCGTAAGCGTGGCCGAGCTCGTTCGCAAGGAAGTAGCCGAGATCAACGAGACCCTGCCGGAGGGGACCCAGCTCGACGTGACCATGGACGGTGGCGAGGATGCCTCCAGCTCGCTGCGCAACGTCGTCGAGGCACTGATCTTCGGCGCCGTGCTGACGATTTTCGTCGTGTACGCCTTCCTGAACTCCTGGCGTTCGACGCTGATTACGAGCCTGTCGCTGCCGACCTCGGTCATTGCGGCATTCATTGCGGTGTGGGCCGCAGGTTTTACGCTGAACTTCATGACTCTGCTGGGACTGTCGCTGGCGATCGGCGTGCTCATCGACGATGCGATCGTGGTGCGTGAGAACATCGTCCGCCACATGGAGCGCGGCGAGGACCGCGTCACCGCCGCGCGCAACGGAACGGCGGAGATCGGGCTCGCCGTCACCGCGACGACGTTCTCCATCGTGGCGGTATTCGTTCCGGTGGCGTTCATGGGCGGCAGCGCCGGCGAGTGGTTCCGGCCATTCGGCGTCACCGTCGTGACTTCGGTGCTGGTCAGTCTGCTTATTTCCTTCACGCTCGACCCGATGCTGTCGGCCTACTGGGGCGATCCGCCCGGCTATGCCCACAGCGAGCGCCGCGGCCTTGGGAAGTATCTGCAGCAATTCAATCGTTGGTTCGATCATCAGGCAGACCGTTACGGCAGGGTCATTTCCTGGGCCCTGCATCACCGCAAGTGGATGGCCGGGATTGCAGTGCTTACCCTGGCATTGGCCCTCGTATTGCAGGCCACCATCGGCGGAAGCGAATTCCTGCCGAAGTCGGACTACGGCATGATAGCGGTCGAAGTACGGACTCCATCGAGCGCCAGTCTCGAATACGCCCGCGGCAAGGTCGAGAAGGCAGCGGAGCTCGCGCGCTCGATGCCTGAAACCGTGGCCACCAACAGCCGGGTGAACGCAGGCGGCGGCCGCATCTACGTCGACATAGGCAAGAGCCGGGACCGCAGCCGATCCGCCGTCGAAGTCGCGGCCGCACTGCGCGTGCTGCTCAAGCAACTGGTCGGGGCCGAATACGTCGTGCTCGACGATCTGAACAACGGCGCACAGAAGCCGGTGCAGATCCAGTTCTACGGCGACGATTCGCGCCGTCTCATGGAGATCACCAACGCGTACATGGAGAAGATGCGTGGCATCCCGGGGGCAGTCGATGTGGGCCTCTCCGAACAGGATCCCAAGGACGAACTCCGCATCGAGCTCGATCGCGGATTGGCCAACCAGCTCGGGATCTCCATGAGTGATGCCGCGCAGGCCTTGCGGGTGGCGTTCGCCGGAGTGGAGGTCGGCGACTGGGTAGACCCGGTGGGCGAATCGCGCGACGTCGCGGTACGCCTGCGCGCCGAAGATCGGGTTACAGCCAGCAATATCGAGCACCTCCCCGTCGCGGTGGCCGGCACCAACATGATGGTGCCGCTCGAGCAGATCGCAACCGTCACGCTCGACAAGGGGCCGGCGAAGATCCAGCATCTGGATGGCAGGCGCACGGTTACTGTCTCCGCAAACGTAGAGGGGCGCGCTGCGGGCGAAGTCACCGCCGACGCCATGAAAATCGCGAAAGCCATCGAGTTTCCGAACGGTTACGGCCTGACCCTGGGTGGCGCTTCGCGCGACCAGGCTGAGATATTCAGCGAGATGCTCACTGCGCTCGTCCTCGGTATCGGCGTCATGTACCTGGTGCTGGTCATGCAGTTCGGCTCCTTTACAGCGCCTTTGCCGGTGATGTTGTCGCTGCCGCTGTCGCTGATCGGCGTGGTGCTCGCGCTGCTCGTGACTGGTGGAACGCTCAACCTGATGAGCTTGATCGGCGTCATCATGCTGATGGGGCTGGTCGCAAAAAACGCCATTCTGCTGCTCGACTGCGCACGCAGGGAAGAGGCCCAGGGTGTCGATCGAGAGGAGGCGTTGATGCACGCGGGCCGCATGCGACTGCGCCCGATCCTGATGACTACGTTCGCGCTCGTCGCGGGCATGGTGCCGGTGGCGATCGGGCTGGGCGAAGGCGGTGAATTCTATCGGCCGATGGCGGTGGCCATCATCGGTGGGGTCCTTACCTCGACCGCGCTCACGTTGCTGGTGATCCCGAGCTTCTACGACAGCATAGAGATTGCGAGCGAGCGAGCGAAGCTCAAGTTCAGGGCGCGCGCAGCGTTGGGCAATCCGCTCGTGGCTTTCGTCGTGACGTTTGTCGAAGGCTTGCTGACCCTGACGTTGCTGCGTTTCCTGTATCGCGCGGCGCGTTGGCTGCTCAATCTCGCACCTGCCGAGCATCCGGTAGAGCGTGCGGCACGAGTGAAGGGTTTCGCAGTTCCGGACGGGTTTGAGGCCTATCCGGCGCCATGGCAGCGGCAGCGCGGCAACTTGACCCTGGCCACCAGCGGTTGAAGGTAGTCGCGGACGTGCCACTCGAGCACCTCGATCCCAGCCTCCCGGGGGTTCCGTGGCATCGGTAACCAGCCTTGATGAACAGGTGACCATCAGCGGGCTTCGAGGTTGACGGCATCGGGTGCGCGCCAGCTAACAGCCCCAGTTGGTTCGCTGCTGCGAGACCTGCTGCAGTGCGCTAAGTGGTTGATAGTTCTACAGAGTGTTGCCTCAGCAACGGTGTTGCTTGGACCGGTAGCAGGCCCCCGCTACCATCGAATCGAAGCAACGGCCCCTCTGGGGCCGTTTTGCTGTCCGGGCTCAACAGATCCACGCATGTTCGTCGCACTGCTTCTTGACACCGTCCGCCTGTCGGTTTCACATCGCCACATGGGATCGCGATTGGCCGATGCTGCTCGCCGCAGCCTCCACGATGATGTCAAGCGCATGACCCCAGAACAGCGGCTGGCCGCGTTTCTGGCCCATTGCCAGCTGATGGCGCAGCTCGCAACGCCCCTGGCGTCGGCCCCCGGCCGCATCGAGGCGCAGTGTCCCCGAATGCGGGCTAACGCGGCGGGACAGTCGGCGCTGTTGATGGTCGACGTTGCCGAGTCGCTTGCCACGCAAGGTGTTCGATACGCGGTGGTCGGCGCCATGGCTGCGGCGGTGTACGGCGTCGTTCGGGCCAGTCTCGATGCCGACGCTATCGTAGCGCTGCAGATTAGGGAGGCGCAGGACTTGCGCCAGTCCCTGATCGAGGAGGGCTATGAGGCCGCGCTCAGGACTGGCGACGTCGATGACCCGATTCCCGGGCTGCTCGAGATAAAGGACCGCCTTGGCAATCGAGTCGACCTGTTGATCGGCCTGCGCGGGATGGACCCGGAGCCGATGGACCGTACGCGACAAGTCGCCCTCGCTGGATCGACGCTGGAGATCGTAAGTCGCGAGGACTTCATTGCCATGAAGGTGTTCGCCGGCGGACCCGTGGATCTGGCCGATGCCCGTGCAGTCATCGAGTAGGATCGCGGGTCACTTGATGTGGAGTTGTTGCGTCGGTTGGCGCAGCGGTTCGGTCGCGACACGGTGAAAGCCATCGAATAACTCATCGGCGACGCGGATTGAAGGGTTGGAGACAGTACGCCCGATCACTGGGATTGCCCGGATCGGCACCAGGCCCCCACCAACGCATTCGAAATTAACGGCCCCTCCGGGGCCGTTCTGTTTTCTGGCACCCCCTGCGACATCGTATTCCGAGGTCGCCTACAGCAATCCTGCGCCTTGCAATTTGCGCTGTGACAGCATTGTGACCGTGTGGCATGTTGTCGGCGCGTTCATCTTCGCCGTTAGGCTTACGATCGGAATTTCTACGGTCCAAAGAGAACTTTCCTGACTTGCAATGAAGGTCGCAGTCTTTGGAAAACCAGGTGGCGGAAAGTCGACGCTCGCCTTGCAGATCGCGCGCTGCACCGGGCTTCCGTTGCACCATCTGGATCTACTCCAGTTCTCCGAGCGGGGCGCCAAGGTTCCCGATGATGTCTTCCTTCACCGGCACTCGGAGATCCTCACCAGGCAAAGATGGGTGATAGACGGCTTTGGCACGCTCCAGTCCTTCAAGGACCTGCTCGCGGCAGCGGGCGTCTTGGTCTATGTCGAACGTCCAGCAATCACTCACTACTGGTGGGTAACCAAGCGATTTCTCATGAGCCCGTTCAGCAATCCGCTCGGATGGCCCGATGGAAGTCCCCTCGCCAAGTCCACGATCGATAGCTACAAGTTTCCTGAGGCTCTCGGACAGATTCTGGACACCTGCGTTCAGAGAGAGACTGCTTGCATTGCGCCCCGCGAAATGCGTCTATTTGATTGGCAGTCACGTCGATGCGCAGACGATGCTCGGCGAACTTCGTTCCCGGGCCGCCGCTAAGTGAGACCAAACCCGCCAGGCTCCGGCGCCACGCCTCGTGCTAATCTCGATCGCCATCGCAGCACTCCGCTAGATTGCTGCGAGACCTCAGCGGGGGGTTGGAAGCGGCGGGGGACGGCTTGGAAGCAATCAGGGCCCTGTATCTGCTGGGGATCGCCTTTGCCGGGACGGCCCACGCCGAAACGGACCGGGCTTCGCTCGAGCAAGTGGTCGTCACGGCGCGCCGGATCGAGGAGCCACTCGCCGACGTGCCGCTCAGCGTCACCGTCATCGGCGGCCTGCGGCTCGACGAACTCGCGGTCACGCGCTGGGAAGACCTGACGCTGCCAGGCATCAAGATCGGTCCTGCCGGGCTGCTCGACGTGCTGTCGATTCGCGGCATCGCGTCTGGCCTGAATTTCGGTTTCGAACAGTCGGCGCCTGTCTTTGTCGACGGCGTCTGGTTCGGCAGTTCACGATCGTCGAGGTCGGGGTTTGTCGACGTTGAACGCATCGAGATCCTGAAGGGCCCGCAGTCGACGCACTTCGGCAAGAACGCGATCGCGGGCGCATTCGGCGTCGTCACGCGCAAGCCGCAGCCCGATTTCGAGGCGTCGGTGGACGCGTACTACGAATTCGAGCACGAAGAAACGGCCATCACCGGTGTCGTCAATATGCCGTTCGGCGAGACACTGGCCGCGCGCGTCGCCGGCAGGTGGCGCGAACTCGACGGTTACATGACGAATAGTGCCAGCGGACTGCTTTCGCCGCACCAGCGCGACGACCTGGGGCGCCTGGCGCTGCGATGGAAGCCGCTCGAGGAACTGATCCTCGACGGCAAGCTCGAGTACTCGAAGAACACGACGCGCG
>CAVOKQ010000003.1:0-76292 GCA_963696545.1 uncultured Gammaproteobacteria bacterium | reverse complement strand
GGCGGCGCAGAGTGGCCGGTATCAAGAACTGCCACGAGCAGCCCATTTGGCGCTGTTTGACCTTGCGCAAGTCGCCAGGGCGTCGATCTTGGGGCGGCTATCGGATCAGGCGATCCGATGCCCTTAACGTCCCCGATGCGGAACTGAATAGCGCCCGACTCGGTGCCATCGGTGCAGGAACGTCCGGTTGTGCACGGGACCACGACACTTCTGGCCCGCTGCTTGAGGGTCGGAGGGGCGACAAAACCAAAGGCGGAGCTTCGCGTATCCGGCAATGCTGGTTGCTGCACATTGAAGTTAGCGAGGTGATCGCACGCGATCTGGGTCGGCGACTCTACGATGAAGTTGCGTTGAGTGGTGAAGCGACTTGGGACGCGCAGAGTCTTGAACTGCGCGATTTCGGGCGACCGCTGTTTCCGCCTTTCGGCAGGCGTCGATCATGCAGGGTCTTAGCGAGCTGGCCGCATTTGCGAAGAATCGTTGGGATGGTGTGGATGCGGCCGAGTTTGTGTCGGGCCTTCGAGAGAGCGGCTTCTTGATCTGCATTGACACGAACGTACTGATCTGGGGTGTTCAGGGGGCATCGAAGAGTGACCATCCGAGGAAGGAATGATCGGCGGGGCGCGGCGGTTCCTGGCGCAGTTGGATCGAGAGAATGACGCGTAATGGTAACGGCAATTGTGGTTGCCGAGTATTCGAGAGAGGTCTCGGCATCAGCGGATGCGGAGCGCGAAGCTCTGCGGCATTGGAGCGCAGCTTCTTTGCCTGCCTGGATTCGACGCGAAGTGTGCCGCGATTGCTGCAGCTTATACCGGAGCCGGCAAGCAGTCGGCCGGGCGGACCCGGGCCACCGGCACATGCTAAGGGCGGGACATCGAGATTATCGCGACTGCCATTGCTCACCAGGCCGGAGATGATCGTGACCGGCAATGTCACTGAATTTCAGCGCCTCGCGGGTGGTCGGATTCCCATAATTGATGTCCCCGAAGTATGGGAGCAGTCGAATCTCCTATAGGGAACTTCAGTGAACAGCTTGCGAGGTGGTACTTGCGGCCGCGTTTATGGGTGGAACGGCGATTGCGCACATCAACATTGATCCAGTTGCTGAACCCAATCAACCATTGCTGCCCCGTTACGTGGGCGCAGTGGGCGGCCAGATTCTTTGCAAGTCTGGCGGGCAACTCGCAATGCACGAGCCTTGTTGCGTATTGCGGGTCTGATCAACGAGGCAGAAACGGACGAGACATCGAACGCGCAGCACGGCGCATTCGATGGCGACGGCGATGCGCTCCGCCCCGGTGACGGCGTCTTGCCGATTTTGAAAGAGCTGGAACCCGGAAGGCTGAAAGTGGTCGGGACAGGCTGCTACGTCACCCGATATGGGTTGGTGCTAACGGCAGCTCATGTCCTACATGACCTCCGCGTCGGCGTCGGCGTCGGCACAGCCTTCGTCTGTCACCTCGCGGATGATAACCAGGTGCATCTTAGGCGGGTGTTAAGTGTGACCTGGCTGGATCAGGTCGATCTGGGTATAGCGCAGGTCGATAACTTACATGGCGCGGTTTCCTGATGCACCCCTGATCATCGGCGAGTCAAGTTGACTCAGCGTTGTCCGGCGATCGGGGCGCAGATCGTGACGTATGCGTATCCGGAGAACGAGGTATTGGATTTCACGAACAACGCGGCAACTCCGGTCATCCGAGCCGATTTCTTTGAGGGCCAGGTACTCGATCTTGTGGAAGCGAGGGCCCGCCCATTTATTCCGCAGCCGCACCTAGAAACAAGTATCGAAGTCAGGTCAGGTGCGAGCGGCGGGCCCGTTTTCGATTCCAGGGGGCGCGTGGTTGGCATTGCTTCCCGCGGATGGGACTTTCGGGGTGGCGGCGATGAGCAAGACCCACTATCGTCCGTTGTGCTGGTGAAAGACCTATTGCCACTTCAAATTCCTCTCAAAGCGCTCCCGCCCGGCTCCTGGGAGGCAAGCCGGCTACCTGGTCCATCACCTGTTGGAGGCTGGACGCGTCCGGTCGCTGGCCGAATTTGGGCACATGGATTTCGAGTTCGGGTAGTGCACGCGGCCTACCTGAGTTCGACCTCGATCAAGTCTGCCTCCAATCGAAGTAGCGGGCCCTGGATTTGAACCTGTGGATGTCCACGAGTGGCGCAACATCGATGCCATCAGACTCTCTAGTCGACGTGCAATCAGACCGCAATGGCGCAGAGCCTTAAGCTCCACCGTCAAAGTAGATACTCGAAAGCGAGGCCGCACCGATGGTGACATTCGCCAAGAAGAGAAGGCCAGCGCAAGGCTGGCCTTCTTTCCTTCGGCTCGACTGACGATAGGCTAGTTGCCTGACGGGACAACAAACATCTTGGTTGCTGTGAGCGGCGCCCCAGCGGCTGCCTGTGAACCGGCAACAGCAACGATCTGGCCAACTTTAGGTTGCACTTGCTGCGTGGCCAAGGCCCACTGTAGTCAATCTGCAGTTGACCAACCATGATTTGGCCGGTGGACGACTGGACTGAATCGACGCGGCCAACGACCAGTACCGGCGAAGCGCCGGGCGTGTAGTTCGTGCCGCCAAGAAGCAGTTTCGTCGCACGAATTCTGCCTGACGTGTCCTTTCCGCCGACTACCGTAGCAATAACACTTGAGCCTGCTGAGAGCTCAGCCGCGAGCCTCTCAAGAGCTGTTGCCCCCGCGGTAGCCTGGTAGCGCTGACCAAGAATGGTCACGACACCAGTCTTCGAATCAACCTTCTCCAACGGCCCGCTAACCAGTACGTTTCGCGCGACTGCTGTCTTCAAGGCATCACTGCCCGTGATCGCGTCGCTGCCGGTAATGGCATCGCTACCGGTGATCGCATCACTGCCGGTGATAGCGGTGGGCTTCTTGGGCTTGCGCTGGTCGCTGCCGGTGATGGCATCGCTGCCGGTGATGGCATCGCTACCGGTGATCGCATCACTGCCCGTGATCGCGTCGCTGCCGGTGATGGCATCGCTACCGGTGATCACATCACTGCCGGTGATGGCGGTGGGCTTCTTGGGCTTGCGCTGGTCGCTGCCGGTGATGGCATCGCTACCGGTGATGGCACCGCATCACTGCCCGTGATCGCGTCGCTGCCGGTGATGGCATCGCTACCGGTGATCGCATCACTGCCGGTGATGGCGGTGGGCTTCTTCGGCTTGCGCTGGTCGCTGCCGGTGATGGCATCGCTACCGGTGATCGCATCACTGCCGGTGATGGCGGTGGGCTTCTTCGGCTTGCGCTGGTCGCTGCCGGTGATGGCATCGCTACCGGTGATCGCATCACTGCCAGTGATCGCGTCGCTGCCGGTAATGGCATCGCTACCGGTGATCGCATCACTGCCGGTGATAGCGGTGGGCTTCTTGGGCTTGCGCTGGTCGCTGGTGATGGCATCGCTGCCGGTGATGGCATCGCTACCGGTGATCGCATCACTGCCCGTGATCGCGTCGCTGCCGGTGATGGCATCGCTACCGGTGATCGCATCACTGCCGGTGATGGCGGTGGGCTTCTTGGGCTTGCGCTGGTCGCTGCCGGTGATGGCATCGCTACCGGTGATCGCATCACTGCCCGTGATCGCGTCGCTGCCGGTGATGGCATCGCTACCGGTGATCGCATCACTGCCGGTGATGGCGGTGGGCTTCTTCGGCTTGCGCTGGTCGCTGCCGGTAATGGCATCGCTACCGGTGATCGCATCACTGCCGGTGATGGCATCGCTACCGGTGATCGCATCACTGCCGGTGATGGCGATCCGCATTCTTCGGCTTGCGCTGGTCGCTGCCGGTAATGGCATCGCTACCGGTGATCGCATCACTGCCGGTGATGGCGGTGGGCTTCTTCGGCTGTCGCTGGTCGCTGCCGGTGATGGCATCGCTACCGGTGATCGCATCACTGCCCGTGATCGCGTCGCTGCCGGTGATGGCATCGCTACCGGTGATCGCATCACTGCCGGTGATGGCGGTGGGCTTCTTCGGCTTGCGCTGGTCGCTGCCGGTAATGGCATCGCTACCGGTGATCGCATCACTGCCGGTGATGGCGGTGGGCTTCTTGGGCTTGCGCTGGTCGCTGCCGGTGATGGCATCGCTACCGGTGATCGCATCACTGCCCGTGATCGCGTCGCTGCCGGTGATGGCATCGCTACCGGTGATCGCATCACTGCCGGTGATGGCGGTGGGCTTCTTCGGCTTGCGCTGGTCGCTGCCGGTAATGGCATCGCTACCGGTGATCGCATCACTGCCGGTGATGGCGGTGGGCTTCTTGGGCTTGCGCTGGTCGCTGCCGGTGATGGCATCGCTACCGGTGATCGCGTCACTACCCGTGATCGCATTACTGCCGGTAATCGCTTTGGTCGGCTTGCTTGAGGTCGGCCTGGACGTGACGCCCATGCTTGGGCCGACGAGCTAGCCGTGCTGGCAAGCGCCAACGAGACAGCTACGGCGATCGCACTAATTCGACCAGCGTTGTTCATTTCAAATCCCCTTCGACTTCGCCTTGCGTATCGCCGTCCGCCTGCGGCGGCGACACTTGGTAAAAAACAGGTTCATCTGCCCCTAGGGACTTATCGATGAAGTGGAAGACTCCGACGCCTGTCCGGATTGCGTCTGATGCCGGGAGATTGTGACCGCCCTTGATCTCGTGCTCTCCGAGCCAGTCGTCGAGAATCTCAAGGAACTCCTGACCCTTCGCCCTGACGAACTGGTCAAACGCAGCCAGATCGTCGGGCGACAGACCCTCCATGGTGATCACGGATCTTTCGAATCGACCGGCTCCCTGCTGCTTCTTCTGCAGGTTGTAATCCACAGTGTCGATGAAATAGCCGACGACGGTACCCATGCGCTCGAGACCTAGTCGATCGAGAGGCGAGGGCACGTACGTTCGGTTCAGAAGTCGAACGTAGCCGTCGTTCGTTTCGAATGCCGCGTTGACACGAACGAGTTCGTTGAGCAACAAGCGAGGCGACACACCATCTGCGTACTTCGCGACCAGTTGTTCAAACGATGTTCCATCGCCAGCGAATGGAACTTCGAGAGGCAGGCCGTACGGACCCAAGTACTCGCGGTCCTACTCCAGCCTTGCAACACCCGTGCAATCTGGCTCGCGTCGACTTCGTCACCATCGCCTGTGTCGTTAGCGCGGATCGACCCACATCTCGAGCAGCGATGCCCGTGAGAATTCCCAACCTGACGTCCGTAAGCGGACGCCCTGCAGGCACGAGATCTCTGGCTGCGATGTCGATATACGCACCGCGGACTGAATCCGCGAATTCGCCAAATGACACGCCTTGGCGCAGCAAGATCCTCACCAGCGGGTGGAGCAGGTGACGACACGCCGCAAGTAACGATTTCTTTACGTTCTCGCTCATTCCAAGCCCGTAAGCGGGTGGCGCCGTCCAGATTGCTACTGCCGCTGACATGGATATTGTTAAGTCCCCGCGGCGGACTATAGCGGCGGGGTCCACACGGTCAAGATATGAACATATTCGTACACTTACGTACGGTTGCTCAGGGACGCTCTCGGAGCAGGCGCGGCGGCCGCGACGATACAAACACCAGCGATTTCAGGGGGGTGTGACCATGGGCTCGAAAGGCCGGCATGAGACAGCGGCAGCGCCAATTTCCTGCGCAAAATCGCGCTATGTAAACTCGATCTGGATCTAGCCAGTGGCGCCTGGAACCCGCGTTCCCTGGAAAATGTGACCTCGGTCACAGTTTCACGGCGCCATAGGAAATCTTATGACAAATAGATAGATAGAGTGACTATCTCGAAAGACGTCGAAATTTTCGGTGGGACGTTGCTGGGGGCCACGACGCGCGCAAGCGGTCCGGGAAGGTCGCCCGATCTCCAGACCACGTGGACAGTCGGGAGTGCGGCAGTCAGGGCAGGCCAGGCTCGCTGCTGGCGTCAGTTGGTCGCCCGACAGGCGCCCGCCAAAGAAAACGGCCGGACCCCCTGTGGGAATCCGGCCGCTCACGAAAAAACGAATCTTGACAGCTATTCGGTTTTCTGGATCTTCGCGGTCTTGCGGAGTTCGTCCAGGTAAGCCTGCAGCTTCTTGCGCTGGCTCAGCGTCTCCACCTGCTGCTTCACGTCCTCGAAAGCGGGTGCGGCCGGCGAGCGGGTGTCCTCGAGCTGGATCACGTGCCAGCCGAACTCGCTCTTTACCGGCGCCTGGGTCGTCTGGCCCTTCTGCAGCGCCGCGACAGCGTCGGCAAACGGCTTGACCATCGTCTGCGCCGAGAACCAGCCGAGATCACCGCCGTTCTTGCCGCTGCCCGGATCCTTCGACTCCTTGGTCGCGATCTTCGCGAAGTCACCGCCCGCGGCGAGTTCCTTGATGATCGCCTCGGCCTTCTCCTTGGTCTCGACGAGGATGTGCCGCGCCTTGTACTCCTTCGGCATGTTGCCGACCTGCGTGTCGTACTCGGCCTTCACTTCGGACTCGGACACCGGGTGCGCCTTGATGTACTTCTCGGTCGCCGCCTCGGCGAGGATCTGTGTGCGCAGCAGCTCGATGCGCGCCTTCACGTCGGCGTCGTTCTGCAGGCCTTCCTTCTCGCCGGCCTGCGCCGCGAGCGTCATGTTGATCAGCTGGTCGAGCATCTGCGACTTCTGCTCGGCGGGAACCTCCGCGCCCGGCTTGTTGGTGACCGCCTGCAGGAAGACGTTGAAGGTCTCGGAGCTGATCTTCTGGCCGTTCACCGTGGCGACGACCGTGGCGGCAGCCTTCGCAGCGGTCTCGGTCTTGCCCGCCGCGGGCTTCGTGGCGTCTTCCGCCGGCTTGGTGCAGCCGGCCAGCAGGCCGACGGCCGCGACGAGGACGAGGGGGAATCTTTGCATACGCATCATGAGCCTCTGGTTTGGAACTTTGTCAGGAGAGGGCGGACTCGCCGGGCGCGAGTGCCTGGATCGAAAGAGCATGGATGTCGGTCTGCATCATGTCGCCGACCGCTTCGTAGATGAGCTTGTGGCGCTTCAGGGTATCGACACCTTCGAAACGCTTCGACACGACCAGTACCGTAAAGTGCCCGCGGCCGTCTGCGGCGCCCGCATGTCCCGCATGGCGGTGGCTGTCGTCGATCACTTCGAGTTGCATGGGTTCGAGGCCGAGCTGCAGTCGTTCGGTCAGTCGGTCGTAGCGGCTGGCGGTCACGGCAGCACCTTGACGAACGGACGCACGTCGTAGGATTCGAACACGCCCTCGGTCACGTACGGATCGGCGGCGACCCAGTCCCGGGCCGCTTCGAGAGACGGGAACTCCGCGATGATCACGCTGCCTGCGAAGCCAGCTTCACCGGGATCGGCGGAATCGACGGCAGGGCACGGCCCCGCGATGACGATGCGGCCGGCATCGAGGAGCGCGCGTGCCCGCGCGAGATGCTCGCCGCGGACCCGGCGCCGTATCGGTAGCGAGCCGGGCGCGTCCCGGCCGATGATCACGTAGAGCATGTCAGGACTTTCCCGCGTCCGAAGGTTCGGTGCGCCGCGCGATCCACACGCCTTGCAGCAGCGCGAACACCAGCGTGATGCCCATCAGCCCGAACAGCTTGAAGTTGACCCACGTCGCCTCGTCGAAGCTGTAGGCGACCCAGATGTTGAGCACTCCCTCGAACACGAAGAACAGCGCCCACGCCAGGTTGAGCCGCGTCCAGTCCGCCGGCGCGAGCTCCACGTTCTCGCCGAGCATCCGCTGGATGATCGTCGGGCCGTTCATGAACTGGCTCGCCACGAATGCCGCGGCGAAGAGCCAGCTGACGACCGTCGGCTTCCACTTGATGAACGTCGCGTCGTGGATCGCCAGCGTCAGGCCGCCGAAGACGACGACCAGCACGGCGGAAGTGAGCAGCATGCCGCTCACCTTGCGATGCCGGATCCACGAGATCGCGGTCTGCGCGAGCACGCCCGCGATCAGCACGCCGGTGGCGACGTAGATACCCGCCAGCTTGTAGGCGACGAAGAACGCGATGACCGGCAACAGGTCGATGAGAAACTGCATTCGGGGTAGGGGTGTCGGGCCCGGCGGCCCAGGATCCGGGCGCGTATCATAGCCAACTCGCACGTCGCGCCCAACGGCGCAGTACTCCATGGCGCTACTTCTCTCCATTCATCCGCAGAATCCCCAGCCGCGCCTCGTCCGCCAGGCGATTGCCGCGCTCCGCGACGGCAGCGTGGTCGCCTATCCCACGGATTCGAGCTACGCGCTCGGCTGCCTGATGGGGGACAAGGAGGCGATGGAGCGCATCCGCCGGATCCGCGAGGCGGACAAGAACCACAACTTCACGCTGGTCTGCCGCGACCTCTCCGAGATCGCCAAGTACGCCCGCGTGGACAACACCCAGTACCGCACGCTGCGCGCGTTCACGCCGGGCCCATACACGTTCCTGCTCGAGGCGACCCGCGAAGTCCCGAAGCGGCTGCAGAACCCGAAGCGCCGCACGATCGGCATCCGCGTGCCGGACAACGCGATCGTCCGGATGCTGCTCGCCGAGCTCGGCGAGCCGATCATGAGCTCGACGCTGCTGATGCCAGGGGACGAGACGCCGCTGACCGATCCAGGCGAGATCAAGGAGCGCCTGGAGCATGCCGTGGACCTCGTGATCGACGGCGGGCCGGGTGGCTTCGAGCCATCGAGCGTCGTGGACCTGTCCGGCGAGGCGCCGGTCGTCGTGCGGCGCGGCAAGGGCGACGTGTCCGCTTTCGAATGACGACCCCGCGCTGACGGCTGCGTATAATCCCCGCTTCGCGCCCGGGGGAGTCCACGGCGAGCTCTTGATGAGGTCGTCAGGATTATCTCATAGCGCATTGAAATTAAAGCATTTGTCTGCGCGAGAAAATCGCAAGGGACCGCATTGAGTTCTTCCGTCACCACCCCGCGCCGCGTCCTCTCGGGGATGCGCCCGACGGGAAGCCTGCATCTCGGCAACTACCACGGTGCGCTCCGTAACTGGACCGAGCTGCAGTACGAGTACGACTGCTACTTCTTCGTCGCCGACTACCACGCGCTCACGACCGGCTACGAGGACACCGCCGGGATCGAGGCCAACACCTGGGAGATCGTCGTCGACTGGCTCGCGGCCGGCCTGAATCCCGCGGTCGCCACACTGTTCATCCAGTCCCGGGTACCGGAGCACGCGGAGCTGCACCTGCTGCTGTCGATGATCACGCCGCTCGGCTGGCTCGAGCGCGTGCCGACCTACAAGGACCAGCAGGAGCAGCTGAAGGAGAAGGACCTCGCCACGTACGGCTTCCTCGGCTACCCGCTGCTGCAGAGCGCCGACATCCTGCTGTACCGGCCGATGTACGTGCCCGTGGGCGAGGACCAGGTCGCGCACGTCGAGATCACGCGCGAGATCGCGCGGCGCTTCAATTTCATCTACGGCCGCGAGACGGACTTCGAAGCCAAGGCCGAGCGCGCGATCAAGAACCTCGGTGCGAAGAACGCGGCGCTATACCGCGAGCTGCGCAAGAGCTACCAGGAGCAGGGCGTCGAAGAGGCGCTTGGCCGGGCGCGCTCGCTGCTCGAGGGCAATTCACGACTCACGCTTGCCGACCGCGAGCGGCTGCTCGGCTATCTCGAGGGCACCGGGCGCACGATCCTGACCGAGCCGGACGCGCTGCTGACCTCGACGCCGAAGGTCTCCGGTCTCGACGGCCGCAAGATGTCGAAGTCGTACGGCAATACGATCGGCCTGCGTGAGGATCCGGACTCGGTCGCGTCCAAGCTGAAGACCATGCAGACCGACCCTGCGCGCGTGCGGCGCACGGACCCGGGCGACCCGAACAAGTGCCCGGTCTGGGACCTGCACAAGCTCTATTCCAGCGACGAGACGCGGCAGTGGGCGGAGGCGGGCTGTCGCAGCGCCGGCATCGGCTGCCTCGAGTGCAAGAAGCCGCTGATCGAGCGGGTGGTCGACGAGGTGACCACGATCCGCCAGCGCGCGCAGGAATACGAGGACAACCCGGACCTGGTCCGTGGGATCATTGCCGAAGGCTGCGAGAAGGCGCGCGAGGTCGCGAGCTCGACGCTCGATGACGTGAAGCAGGCCATGGGCCTCGTCTACCGCTGAGGATCCGATCAGATGAGCAAACCCGATCTGAGGCTCGTCGAGACCATGCCGCCGCCCGCGCCCGAGGCGCCGGTTCCGGCGGTCCACGAGCAGGCCGAGATGCCGTTCGCGGTGGTGGAGGGTGAGCCCCTCACGCAGATGCCCCGCGACCTCTACATCCCGCCGGACGCGCTGCAGGTGTTCCTCGAGGCGTTCGAGGGCCCGCTCGACCTGCTGCTGTACCTGATCCGCCGCCAGAACCTCGACATCCTCGACATCCCGCTCGCGGAAATCACGCGCCAGTACATGCATTACATCGAGGTGATGCAGGAGCTGCAGCTCGAGCTCGCGGGCGAATACATGCTGATGGCCGCCACGCTCGCCGAGATCAAGTCGCGGATGCTGCTGCCGCGCCCGCAGGGCGAGGGCGATGGTGACGAAGCCGACCCGCGCGCCGAGCTGGTGCGCCGTTTGCAGGAATACGAGCGATTCAAGCGAGCGGCCGAGGACATGGAGGAGCTGCCGCGCGTGGATCGCGACACGTTCCCGGCCTCGGCCGAGCTGGTCGAGCGACGCGTCGTGAAGATGCTGCCCAACGTGACCATGCAGGAGATGCTGGTCGCGCTGAAGGACGTGATGTCGCGGGCCGAGATGTTCACTCACCACCAGGTGCAGCGCGAGCGGTTGTCGGTCCGGCAGCGGATGTCGGACGTGCTCGGCGCGCTGCGTACGCAGTCGTTCGTCGAGTTCACGCAGCTGTTCCGGCTCGAGGAGGGCCGCATGGGCATCACCGTGACGTTCTCCGCGATTCTCGAGCTGCTGCGCGAGGGACTGATCGAGATCGTGCAGGCCGAGCAGTTCGCGCCCATCCACGTGCGTGCGGGATCACCCCGCCATGTCACGCTGGTCGTCGACAATGACCTGCCTGACGCCGGAACCCGGACGGAACAATGAGCGACCATCCCATGATGAACGTCATCGAGGCCGTGCTGCTGGCGGCTGGCCGCCCGGTGACCGTCGAGCAGATCCTCGAGCTGTTCGAGGAGCACGAGCGCCCGGGCGCCGAGGACGTGAGCGCGGCGCTTGCAGCGCTCGTGCAGCGTTTCGAAGGCACCGGCATCGAGTTGCGCGAAGTCGCGAGCGGCTGGCGTGTGCAGGTGCGTACGCAATACGCCGACGTGGTGTCGCGCCTGTGGCAGGAGCGGCCGAGCCGCTACTCGCGCGCGCTGCTCGAGACGCTGGCACTGATCGCCTACCGGCAGCCGATCACGCGCGGCGAGATCGAGGACATCCGTGGCGTGACCATTGCCTCGACGATCATGCGCACGCTGCACGAGCGCAACTGGATCCGTGTCGTCGGCCATCGCGAGGTGCCGGGCCGGCCGGAACTGCTCGGCACGACGCGCGATTTCCTCGATTACTTCGGACTCAGGAACCTCGACGACCTGCCGTCGCTGGCCGAGCTGCAGGACCTCGAGGACATCAACGAGCAGCTCGAATTGCCGGGGGCGCCGGTGGCTGTCGCGTTGCCGGCTCCGGCGAACGACGCTGCGCCGGTCGAGGTCTCGGCCGCCGACATCGACGACGTGCTCGACGACGAAGCGTCCGCCGACGATGACGACGAGGACGACGGTGCGCCGTCCGAGGCGCCGACGCTGGTCGCGTCACCGCCCGGATCGAACGAGCGCTAGCCGCAGCTCTTGGACGAGCGTCTGCACAAGCTGCTGGCCCAGCACGGCCTCGGGTCGCGGCGCCAGGTCGAGTCCTGGATCACCGAAGGACGTGTGCTGGTGAACGGGCGGGTCGCCGAGATCGGCCAGCGGGTCCGCACGGGCGACAAGATCGTCGTCGACGGTCGCGACGTCACGAAGCGGCTGCATGCGGCGACTGAGCTGCAGGTCATCGTCTATCACAAGCCGAGCGGAGAGTTGCTGCGTCGCCAGGCCGGCGACGAGCGCGAAGGCGTCGAGATGCGACTGCCTGCGCTGCGGTCCGGCCGCTGGCTGCCGGTGAATGCGCTCGGGTTCGGCGAGGATGGGCTGCTGCTGATGACCAGCGATGGTTCGCTGATGTCGGCCGTTACGCGCAAGGCGGCGGAGATTCCGGTTGAGTATCGCGTGCGCGCGCTGCGCCCTCGTCAGGCCGAGGACTGGCCGAAGATCCCGCTCGAGGTCGATGTCGAAGGGGAGCCGGTGACGTTCTCGGCCGTCGAGCGCCTCGAAGGCGGCACGACGAATACATGGTTTCGCGTCGCTGCTGCGCGCACGCTGCCGCGGGGCGCGATCCGCGCGCTGTTCGACGCGGCAGGACTCAAGATCAGCCGGACGATGCTGGTGCGCTGGGGTCCCGTCACGTTGCCGCGCGACCTGCCGCGCGGTCGCTCCCGCGAACTCGCCGGCGAGGAACTCGATGCCTTGCTGTCGCTCGCCGGCATCAAGTCCGCGGCGGATCCGGCGCGCAAGCCTGCGAAGCGGCGCGCTACGGCGCGACGGGGCTCGCGGGCTGGGCGTCGAAGCGGCGACCGGTGACGCCTGGACTCGCCGGGCCGAGCAGGTACAGGTAGGTCGGCAGCACCACCTCGGGCAGCGGCACGCTCGCCGCGTCCTCGCCCGGATAGGCTTTCGCGCGCATCGCCGTGCGCACCTTGCCCGGGTTGACGCTGTTCACGCGGATCTTCGTCGTGGTGTCGACCTCGTCCGCCAGCACCTGCGTGATGCCCTCGAGCGCGAACTTCGAAGCCGCGTAAGCTCCCCAGTAGGCACGCCCGCGTACCGACACTCCACTGGTCGTGAACACGACGGATGCGTCCTGCGAGGCCTTCAGCAGCGGCAGCAGCGCCTGGGTCAGGATGAACGCGGCGTTGACGTTCACGTGCATCACCCTGAGCCAGGTCACGACGTCGTGGAATTCGATCGGTGCGCGTTCGCCGAGCACGCCCGCCAGGTGCGCGAGACCGTCGAGTCGACCGAATTCGCTGCGCACGGCCTCAGCGAGCGCCGTGTAGTGCGTGGCGTCGGCCTTCTCGAGGTCGAGCGGCGCGATCGAAGGGCGGGGCCCGCCTGCCGCGACGATCGCGTCGTATACACCCTCGAGCTTCTTCACGTTGCGCGCGCTCAGCACGACGCTTGCACCCAGCGCACCGCATGCGCGGGCGAGCGCCGCGCCGATTCCGCCGCTGGCCCCGGTCACCAGGATCACCCGGCCTGCGAGCGCTCCGGGCGGTGCCACGTAGTTCCGCGGTTCCATGTCCTGTTGCAAGCTCGATGCTCCGGTGGGTGGGTTGGTGTCTGGTCGGGTCAGCGCCGGCATCGCTTCACGAATGACGCACGGCGGTGCGCCATGCGGTCCACAGCCGAGTCATCGGCTTGACCTCGGCGCGGTCGTCGGCATTGCGACCAACCTGTGCGGTCTGCATCAGCAGCTTCTCGTGCAGCGCGCCGAGTACCAGGCCCGGTCGCTGCGTCAAACGGTGCGCACGCTCGGGCAGCATGCCCGGGAGTGACGCCAGCGTTGCGCTGATCCGCGAGCGCCAGGCGCCGAGCAGTGGGTCAAGGACCGGCGATTGCACCGTCCCGCGCAAGGTCGTGGCATCGAGCCCCGCGGCTTCGAGCACTTCGACGGGTAAGTAAAGGCGCCCGTTGCGCAGGTCGCGGCGCAGGTCACGAATCATCTCGGCCTGCCGCAACGCGCTGCCGAGTTGCCGCGCAAACTTTCGCTCGGGCCCCGCAAGGGGCCGCTCTCCGGCGAGTGCGGCGGCGGCAACAGTCTGCAGCGCGCCGGCCGCCCGAAAACAGTAGGCGTCGAGTTCGTGCCAGTTCCGGTAGGTGAGGCGCGCGAGGTCGAGGTCGGCGGCGACCAGCGTTTCGTGCAGCAGCGAGAGATCGACGTTGCGGTTTTCGCGCAGCGGCTGCAATGCGAGCGCAACAGGATGCGTGGCGCGGCCTGCGACCAGCCGGTCGATTTCCGCGCGCCACCACTGCAGCCGGGCGTGAGCGGCCTCATGCGACACACCTTCGACCGTGGTGCGAATCTCCGCTTCGAAGCCGTACAGCGCGTCGAGCACTGGCCGCACCACCAGTGGAGCGAACAGTACGGCGAAGTACCGCAGCGAGCCCGGCGGCGCGCCGGATTCACTCGTCAACGCCGTCCCCTTCGGCGGGCTTCGGCACGCGCGCCAGCTTGTCGACCGGCGCAATCTCCTCGATCTCCTTGCCAGGCCGAAGCCCGAGCTCGGTGAACTTGCGCGCACCCGGCAGCACTTGCCGCTCGAGCGAGCCCACGGCGCTGTTGTAGGCGTCCACGCTCTGCCCGAGCGACTTGCCGATCCGGCCCATGTGGTCGCCGAACGTCGCAAGCCGCTTGTAAAGGTCTTCGGCGAGTTCCTGGATCCGCGCAGCGTTCTCGGCGAGCGAGTTCTGGCGCCAGCCGTAGGCCACGGCCTTCAGCAGCGCGACGAAGCTCGTCGGCGTGGCGATGATCACGTGCTGGCGGATCGAGTCCTCGAGCAGCGTCGGGATTTCGCCGACGGCCGCGGCGAGGAACTGGTCGCCCGGGATGAAAAGCACGACGAAGTCGGGGCTCTTCTCGAACTGCGACCAGTAGGCCTTCGATGACAACTGCCGCACGCGCTCGACCACGGCCTGCGCGTGACGCCGCACCAGCAGCGCCCGGTCCTCGTCATTGGTCGCCTCGACAGCGGACAGGTACGCGTCGAGCGGCGTCTTCACGTCGACGACGATCTGCCGCCCGTCGGGCATGTTGACGATCATGTCGGGCCGCATCGCGCCGTCTTCTCCTTGCACGTGCACCTGCTCGACAAAGTCGCAGTGCTCGACCATGCCGGAGAGTTCCGCGAGACGCCGCAGCGTCATCTCGCCCCACTGGCCGCGCACCTCGGGGCGCCGTAGCGCGGTCACGAGGTTGCGTGTCTCGCGCTGCAATGCCAGCTGGCCGAGCGCCACGCCCTCGATCGAGCTGCGCAGCGCTCCGAAGGTCTCGGCGCGCTCCTTCTCGATCCGCGCGATCTGCTCGTGCGTGCGGGCCAGCGCCTCGCGCACCGGAGCGAGCATCGACTCGACGGCTTTCTCGCGCTCCGTGAGGCTGTTCACAGCGAGTTGCTGCTGCTGGCCGAGTACCTGCCGGGCGAGCTGCAGGAACACCTCGCTGTTGTCGCGCAGCGCATCGCCGGCTACGGAGTCGAACCCCGATCGCAGCCGCTCGAGCGCCAGTTCCAATGTCTGCTCGCGTTCGCGCGCGAGGTCCCCAGTCGACTTCACCTCGGCCCTTGCGGTCGCGAGCTCGAGCTCGACCTCGTGCAGGCGGCGCCTGCCGATCAGCCAGCCGATGGCCAGCGTGATGAGTGGTACCACGCCGACCAGCACGAGCAGCAGCAGCGACTCGTTGGTCAAGGTCGTTCCCCGGCGACGCGCATCGTTGCGGCCGCCATCCAGTCGAGCAGCTCGATTGGATCGGCGACGATGCCCGAGGGCTCCCAGCGATCCGGTTCATCCTCGTCCGACAGGTAGCCATAGGCTGCCACCACCGTCGTCATGCCGGCGGCGCGGCCGGCCTGGATGTCCCGTTCCGCATCGCCGACGTAGAGGCAGTGATCCGGAGAAACGCCGATGACGCCGGCAGCGTGCAGCAGCGGCAGCGGGTGTGGCTTGCGCTCGGCGACCGTGTCGCCGCTCACGACGACACCGGCGCGCTGGTCGAGCCCGAGGGCGACGAGCAGCGGGTCCGTGAGCCAGCCCGGCTTGTTCGTCACGACGCCCCACGGCAGCCCGCGGCGCTCGAGGTCGTCGAGCACCTGCTCGATGCCCGGGAACAGGCTCGTGTGCTCGGCGAGGTTCTGCGAGTACAGTTCGAGGAAGCGCAGCCGCAGGCGTTCGAACTCGTCGCCCTCGGCATTCGGGAACCCGAGCTTGACCAGTCGAATCGCTCCGTGGGACACGACCGGCCGGATCACGCCCGACGCGAGCGGCGCGAGGCCGGCCTCTGCACGCAGCCGGTTCAAGGCGCCGCCCATGTCGGGCGCCGTGTCGAGCAGCGTGCCGTCCAGGTCGAGCAGCAGTGCCGTGTGCGCGCGCATCATGCGTCTGCGCCGGTGTCGGCTGGTTTCAGGAAATGCATCAGGTAGTTCACGCGTGCGTCGGTGATGATGCGGGCCGAGCGTCCGAACGGATCGTAGTCGAGGCCCGCGATGTCGAGCGTGCGCAGGCCCGCGGCCTGGGCCCACGCGGCGAGCTCGGACGGGCGGATGAACTTGTCGTAGGTGTGAGTGCCCGTGGGCAGCAGCCGGAGCACGTACTCGGCACCGATGACGACTCGCAGGTACGCGCGCGGCGTGCGATTGATGGTCGACACGAATACGTGGCCGCCGGGCCTTACCAAGGCCGCGAGCGCGGCGACGACCTGAGCAGGATCGGGCACGTGCTCGAGCATTTCCATGCAGGTCACGACGTCGTAGCCCGCCGCGTGCTTCGCGGCATGATCCTCGGCGGAATCGAGCAAGTAGTTCACGCGTACGCCGGACTCGCTGGCGTGCAGCTTCGCGACGTCGAGCAGGTCCTGCGCCATGTCGAGCGCCGTGACGCGGGCACCCTTGCGTGCCATCGCCTCCGCAAGCAATCCGCCACCGCAACCAACGTCGATCACGTCGCGACCGGTGAGCGGTCCGCTCCGCTCGACGTATTCGAGCCGCACCGGGTTCAGATCATGCAGTGGGCGCATCTCGCCCTCGGGATCCCACCAGCGGCTGGCCGCGGCTTCGAAGCGGGCGATTTCCGCCGGGTCCACGTTGCTTGCGTTAGCCATTCGTTGTCGACTCCGTTGTCGTGGACTCGAATCGCTGGCGCCAGGCCTCGGCGCGCTCGAGGACAGCGGCCTCGTCCAGATAGCTCAAGTTGCCATCCGCCAACAGCCGGCGTCCCGCGACCCAGGTGTCCGTGACCTGGCTCGAAGATGAGCCATAAACGATCGCGGCCGCCACGTCGTTCACCGGCCAGCTGCGGGCATGCCGCAGGTCGAGGCAGCAGAGGTCGGCCCATTTGCCCGGCACGAGGCTGCCGGTGACCTCGCCGAGCCCGAGCACGCGCGCGCCCTCGAGCGTCGCCATGCGCAGCAGGTCCGATGCGACCAGGCTGCCCGGTACCCCCGAAACGCCGGCAGCCAGCAAGCCGGCGGTGCGTGCTTCGCCGAGCAGGTCGAGGTCGTTGTTCGATGCGGCGCCGTCCGTGCCGAGCGCAACGCGGACGCCGCGACCAATCAGGCGCGGCGCAGGACAGACGCCGGCGCCGAGCTTCAGGTTCGACTCGGGGCAGTGCACGACGCTCGCGCCGCAGTCGGCGAGCGTGTCGAGGTCCTGGGGCGCGACCTGCGTCATGTGGATTGCGACCAGCTGCGGGCTCGCCAGGCCGAGGCCGGCGAGGCGTGCGAGGGGGCGAAGGCCGAACTGCTGCTGGCTCTGCTCGATCTCCCACGCGGTCTCGTGCAGGTGAATCGCCACCGGCAGGTCGAGCTCGTCGGCCAGCCTGCGCACCCTGGCCAGCGTTGCATCGGAGACGGAGTGGGGCGCGTGCGGCGCGAAATGCGTGCTGACGAGAGGGTCGCCCTTGTACTGGTCGCGCAGCGCCATCCCGCGGTCGATGTATTCGTCTGCCGTCGCGGCCCATCTGGTGGCCGCCTCGGTCACCACGAGCCCGACGCTCGCGCGCATGTGGCACTCGGCGGCTGTCTGCGCGACGACCTCAGGCCATAGGTGCATGTCGCCGAAGCAGGTGACGCCGCCGCGCAGCATCTCCGCGATCGCAAGCTCGGTGCCGTCGCGAACGTACTCGGGGTCGATCCAGCGGCGCTCGAGCGGCCACACTCCGTCGCGCAGCCACGGTCCGAGCCGCAGGTTCTCGGCGCGTCCGCGCAGCAGCACCATGGCCGCGTGCGTATGGGCGTTAACGAGCCCGGGCAGCAGCACGTGGTCTGGACGGTCCAGGATTTCAGCGGCCGAATAGCGCGCGAGGGCTTCCGCGGTCGGCAGCACGGCCACGATCCGGCCGTTGCGGATCGCCACCGAATGCCCGGCGAGCACGCGGGCGTCCGGTTCCATCGGGACGACCCAGCGTGCTGTTATGAGCGTGTCGACGGGTTCCATTGGGACCGGGTCGAGGGGAGGGGCCCGAAGTATACCGAAGGCACGCCCCGCGACCGTCCGGCGTGTCCGATCCGGCTCCCTCCTTGTGGTATTATTCCGACGTCTTTGGCCGGCCCCCGCCGGCCTCCAATCATTACCCGCATTCATGGCCGAAATCGCCCGCGAAATCCTGCACGTCAATCTCGAAGACGAGATGAAGCAGTCCTACCTCGATTACGCGATGAGCGTGATCGTGGGACGTGCGCTGCCCGACGTCCGCGACGGCCTGAAGCCCGTGCACCGCCGCGTGCTGTACGCGATGCGCGAGCTCGGCAACGACTGGAACAAGGCCTACAAGAAGTCCGCGCGCGTCGTCGGCGACGTGATCGGCAAGTACCACCCGCACGGCGACACGGCGGTGTACGACACCATCGTGCGCATGGCGCAGCCGTTCTCGATGCGCTACCTGCTGGTGGACGGCCAGGGCAACTTCGGCTCGGTGGACGGCGACGCGCCGGCGGCGATGCGCTACACCGAAGTGCGCATGTCGCGTCTCGCGTCCGAGCTGCTGGCCGACATCGACAAGGAGACGGTGGACTTCGTCCCGAACTACGACGAGTCCGAGTCCGAGCCGTCGGTGCTGCCGACGCGGATGCCGAACCTGCTGGTGAACGGTTCCTCGGGCATCGCGGTCGGCATGGCGACCAACATCCCGCCGCACAACCTGACCGAGGTCGTCAACGCCTGCGTGGCGCTGATCGACCACCCCGAGATCACGATCCCGGAGCTGATGGAACTGATCCCGGGTCCGGACTTCCCGACCGCCGGCATCATCAACGGTGCGCGCGAGATCTATACGGCGTACACGACGGGCCGCGGCCGCATCCTCGTGCGCGCGAAGACCGAGGTCGAGGAGATCGACGATCACGGCCGCGAGGCCATCATCGTCACCGAGCTGCCGTACCAGGTGAACAAGGCGCGGTTGCTCGAGCGCATCGCGGACCTCGTCCGCGGCAAGCTGATCGAGGGCATCTCGGAGCTGCGTGACGAGTCCGACAAGGACGGCATGCGCGTCGTCATCGAGCTGAAGCGCGGCGAGGTTGCGGACATCGTGCTGAACAACCTCTACAAGCAGACGCCGATGGAGTCGGTGTTCGGCATCAACATGGTCGCGCTGCAGGACGGCCAGCCGAAGCTGATGAACCTGAAGGACCTGATCGAGGCCTTCATCCGGCACCGGCGCGAAGTGGTCACGCGCCGCACGGTTTACGACCTGCGCAAGGCCCGCGAACGCGGCCACATCCTCGAAGGCCTCGCGATCGCGCTCGCGAACATCGATGAGGTGATCGCGCTGATCAAGGCGTCGCCGACACCGGCCGAAGCCAGGGCCGCGCTGATGGCACGCACCTGGACGTCGGGCGTGGTGCCGGAAATGCTGGCCCGCGCGGGCTCGATCCAGACGCGTCCGGACGGGCTCGCCGACGAGTTCGGCCTGCACGAAGCCGGCTATCGGCTCTCTGAAGCGCAGGCTCAGGCGATCCTCGATCTCAGGCTGCACCGCCTGACCGGCCTCGAGCAGGACAAGATCCTGGCCGAGTACGGTGAACTGCTCGAGGTGATCCGCGACCTGTCGGACATCCTCGCTCGCCCCGAGCGGCTGCTCGGCGTGATCCGCACCGAGTTGCTCGAGATCCGCGACCAGTACGGCGACGAGCGCCGCACCGGGATCGAAGCCGACGAGTCCGACCTGACGATCGAAGACCTGATCACGCCGCAGGACGTGGTGGTCACGCTGTCGCACGGCGGGTATGCCAAGGCGCAGCCGGTGAGCGAGTACCGCGCGCAGGGCCGGGGCGGGCGCGGCAAGTCCGCCACCGCGGTCAAGGACGAGGACTTCGTCGACAAGCTGTTCGTCGCGAACACGCACGACACGCTGCTGTGCTTCTCGAACATGGGCCAGCTGTACTGGCTCAAGGTGTACCGGCTGCCGCAGGCGGGCCGGGGCGGGCGCGGCAAGCCGATCGTCAACCTGCTGCCGCTCGAGGAAAACGAGCGCATCAACGCGGTGCTGCCGATCCGCGAGTACGAGGACGACAAGTTCGTCTTCATGGCCACCGCGCAAGGCACGGTCAAGAAAACCCCGCTGTCCGCGTTTTCGCGCCCGCGCACCGCGGGCATCATCGCGGTCGCGCTCGATGAGGGCGACAAGCTGGTCGGTGTCGCCATCACGGACGGCACGCGCGACGTGATGCTCTGCTCGTCGGGAGGCAAGGCAGTCCGGTTCGCCGAGGGCGACGTGCGCACGATGGGCCGCACCGCGGGCGGCGTGCGCGGTATCCGCGTGCCGGTCGGCGAAGAGGTGATTTCGCTGATCATCCCGGATGCCGACGGCCTCGTGCTGATGGCCTCGGAGAACGGCTACGGCAAGCTCACGCCGGTCGACGAGTTCCCGCTGCACGGCCGCGGTGGGCAGGGCGTGATCGCCATGCAGACCACGGAGCGCAACGGCCGCCTGGTCGCCGCGACGCAGGTCGCCACCACGGACGAGCTGATGCTGATGAGCTCGAGCGGCACGCTGGTGCGCACGCGTGCTGGCGAGATCTCGGTGCTCGGCCGCAATACCCAGGGCGTCCGCCTGATCCGCCTCGACGAAGGCGAGCGCCTGATCGGTGTCGAGGCCGTCGAGCCCGAGACCGTCGAGGGCGAGGACGACGAGGAGTCCGACCGGCGGCAGCCGGACGCCGTGCCGCGGAGCCGCCCACGCTGAACTAGGCGCGCTCCCCGGGGCAGGGTGACGAACGCACGATCCGGGCTGTTACACTGCACTGCAACATCGTTCGGGAGAGTCGTCTGCCATGAGTCGCGTGTTCAATTTTAGTGCCGGTCCGGCCGCGCTGCCCGTCGAAGTCCTCGAGCAACTGCGCGACGAGATGCTCGACTGGCGCGGCCAGGGCATGTCCGTGATGGAAATGAGCCATCGCGGCAAGGCATTCGTCGGCATCGCCCAGCAGGCCGAAGCCGACCTCCGCGAGCTGCTCGCGGTGCCCGCCAACTACAAGGTGCTGTTCCTGCAGGGCGGTGCCACCGCGCAGTTCGCGGCCGTCCCGTACAACCTGTCGAAGCCCGACTCGGTCGCCGACTACGTCAACACCGGCGCGTGGTCCAAGAAGGCGATCGGCGAGGCCAAGCGCTATTGCAAGGTGAATGTCGCGGCCGACGCCGGCGGCAACTACTCGACCGTGCCGCCGCGCGCCGACTGGAAGCTCACGCCCGGCGCGGCCTACGTCCACTACACGCCTAACGAGACGATCGGCGGCGTCGAATTCCACGCGATCCCCGACGTCGGCGACGTGCCGCTGGTCGCCGACATGTCCTCGACGATCCTGTCGCGGCCCATCGACGTCAGCCGCTTCGGCGTGATCTACGCGGGCGCGCAGAAGAACATCGGGCCGGCCGGCCTGGTGGTCGTGATCGTACGCGAGGACCTGCTGGGGCACGCGCGCGCCGACGTGCCGACTGTCTTCGACTGGAAGGCCATGGCAGCCGACGGCTCGATGCTGAACACGCCGGCCACGTACTCCTGGTACGTCGCGGGCGCCGTGTTCCAGTGGATCAAGCGCCAGGGCGGCCTCGCGGCCATGGAGCGCCACAATCGCGCCAAGGCCGACAGGCTCTATGCGACGATCGACGGTTCGGGCTTCTACCGCAACCCCGTAGCGCGCGACTGCCGCTCGTGGATGAACGTGCCGTTCGTGCTGCCGAACGCGGACCTCGACAAGCCGTTCCTCGAGGGCGCGAAGGCCGCCGGCCTCGTATCGCTCGAGGGCCATCGCTCGGTCGGCGGCATGCGGGCCAGCATCTACAACGCCATGCCGCTCGCGGGCGTCGAGGCGCTGGTTGCTTACATGGCGGAATTCCAGCGCAAGCACGGTTGAACCCGATGTCCTACAAGATCCTCACGCTGAACAACATCTCCGTGCGCGGGCTCGAGCGGTTGCCGCGCGATCGCTACGAGGTCGCCTCCGAGATCGGTCATCCGGACGCGATCCTGCTGCGCTCGGCGGACATGCACTCGATGGACATCCCGGAGAGCGTGCTCGCGGTCGCGCGTGCCGGGGCCGGCACCAACAACGTGCCGGTCGCGAAGCTGAGCCGTCGCGGCGTGCCGGTGTTCAACGCGCCGGGCGCCAACGCCAACGCGGTGAAGGAGCTGGTGCTCGCAGGCCTGTTCCTGTCGGCGCGCAACATCTGCCAGGCATGGGGATTCGTGCGCTCGCTCGAGGGCGACGATCACGCGATCGAGGAAGCAATCGAGAAGGGCAAGAAGAAGTTCGTGGGCCACGAACTCCCGTCGCGCACGCTCGGCGTCGTGGGCCTCGGCGCGATCGGCGTCGAAGTCGCGAACGCCGCGCTCGCGCTCGGCATGAAGGTGCTCGGCTACGATCCGCAGATCACGGTGCAGCGCGCGTGGCAGCTGTCCTCGGGCGTCGAGCAGGCACTCAGCCTCGACGACCTGTTCGCCCGCAGCGACATCGTGACCGTGCACGTGCCGCTGAACGACGCGACGCGCGGACTCGTGAACGAGGCGCGCATCCGGCTGATGCGCCGGGGCAGCGCGCTACTGAACTTTGCGCGCGCGCAGATCGTGGACCAGGCCGCGGTGCTCGGCGGCCTCGAGCAGGGGCAGCTGTCGACGTACGTGTGCGATTTCCCGACCAGGGCCGTCAAGGACCACCCGCGCGTCGTCGCGTTGCCGCACCTCGGCGCCTCGACCGGCGAGGCCGAGGAGAACTGCGCGATCATGGTCGCGGACACGCTGCGCGATTACCTCGAGAACGGCAACGTGCGCAACTCTGTCAATTTCCCGGAGGCGGTGCTGCCGCGCGTCGGCGAGAACCGGGTGGCGATCGCCAATGACAACGTGCCGAACATGGTGGGCCAGATTTCCACCTGCCTCGCCGATGCGAAGCTCAACATCGACGACCTGTTGAACAAGTCGCGCGCCGACCTGGCCTATACGCTGATCGACACGCACGCGCCGATTCCGCCGAACGTCCTCGACAGGCTGCGCGCAATTCCCGGCGTGCTCGCGGCGCGGCTGGTGTAACCATGGCGGCCAAGCGGGGACGATCGAAGCCGGCCGCGCGTCGAAAGGCGACGAAGGCCGAGGTCGTGGCTCCGCTGCTCAAGCCCGCGCTGGAGCAGATCCGCGCCCGCATCGACGACATCGACGCGCAGTTGCACGACCTGATCAATCAGCGCGCGCAGCTCGCGAAGCAGGTCGGGATCTCGAAGCACGCCGCCGGCCACACCGTCGATTTCTACCGGCCCGAGCGCGAGGCTCAGGTACTGCGCATGGCGGTCGAGCGGAACCGAAAGCTTCGTGGTCCACTGCGGGACGAAGAAGTGGCGCGACTGTTCCGCGAGATCATGTCCGCCTGCCTCGCGCAGCAGGAACCGCTGAAGGTCGCGTTCCTCGGTCCCGAGGGCACGTTCACGCAACAAGCCGTGCAGAAGCACTTCGGGCACTCCGTGCGCGCCCTTCCGCTCACCTCGGTCGAGGAAGTGTTCCGCGAAGTCGAGTCCGGCACGGCCGACTTCGGCGTGGTGCCGATCGAGAATTCGAGCGAGGGCACGGTCAACAACACGCTCGACATGTTCCTGACGTCGCCGCTCGGCATCTGCAGCGAGGTCGAGCTGCGCATTCACCAGAACCTGATGGGACGCATGACGGCGCTCGCCGACGTGCAGCGCATCTGCGCGCACGCGCAGGCGCTCGCCCAGTGCCGCGGCTGGCTCGCCGAGAACCTGCCCGGCGTCGAGCGCTTGCCTGTGTCGAGCAACGCCGAAGGCGCACGCCGGGCGCGGGACGAGGAGGGCACGGCCGCGATTGCAGGTTCGGTCGCTGCGGAACTCTACGGCCTGAACATGCTGGTGCCCGAGATCGAGGACCACGCCGACAACACCACGCGCTTCCTCGTGATCGGCCGCAAGTCTGCGCCGCCGAGCGGCGAGGACAAGACGACGTTGCTCGTGTCGGCGGCGCACACCGATTCGCCGGGCGCGCTGTTCCGGCTGGTCGAGCCGTTCGCGCGCCACCGCATCAGCATGACGCGCATCGAGTCGCGCCCATCGCGGCGGCGCAAGTGGGACTATGTGTTCTTCATCGACCTCGAAGGACACGCTGCGTCCGAGCCGCTCGCCTCCGCGCTGGCCGAGATCAAGGGCCAGGCCTCGCTGTTCCGCGTGCTCGGCTCCTACCCGAAGGCCCTGCTCTGACATGAGCCGTTTTCTCGTCGCGCCCGCGCGGGGCGTCGCCGGCGAGGTCACCGTCCCGGGTGACAAGTCGATTTCGCACCGGGCCCTGATGTTCGGCGCGGTCGCGTCGGGCACGACCCGCGTCACCGGCTTCCTCGAAGGCGAGGACTGTCTCGCGACGCTGCAGGCCGTAGAAGCCCTCGGCGTGAAGGTCCGGCAGCCGGGCCCGGGAGAGGTGATCGTCGAGGGCGTCGGCCTCGGCGGGTTTTCAGCCCCGGCACGGCCGCTCGACATGGGTAACGCCGGTACGGCGATGCGGCTCTTCATGGGCCTGCTGAGCTCGCAGCCGTTCGATTCGGCGCTGGTCGGCGACGAATCGCTGATGCGTCGGCCGATGGAACGCGTGGCCAGGCCACTCCGGGAAATGGGCGCGCACATCGAGACGTCCGAAGGCCGGCCTCCGGTGCGCATCGCCGGTGGCTCCCGGCTGCACGGCATCCACTATTCGATGCCGGTTGCCAGTGCGCAGGTGAAATCCGCAATCCTGCTCGCGGGACTGCGCGCCGATGGTGAGACGACCGTCGTCGAGCCCGACGTCACGCGCGATCACACGGAACGCATGCTGCAGACGTTCGGCTGCGAAGTATCCGCACGGTCCGGCACCGTCACGCTGCGCCCGCCCGCAAAGCTCGTGGCGGCGGACGTTGCCGTGCCCGGGGATTTCTCGTCCGCAGCGTTCTTCATCGTCGCCGCCTGCATCGGCGCGCGGGAGCCGTTTACGATCCGCGGCGTCGGCGTGAACCCTACACGCACGGGCCTGCTCGAGATGCTGGCGCTGATGGGCGCGGATCTCAGGCTCATCAATCACCGCACCTGCGGCGCCGAACCCGTGGCCGACGTCGAAGTGCGGCCGGCCCCGCTGCAGGGTATCCGCGTGCCCGAGCGGCTGGTGCCGCTCGCGATCGACGAGTTCCCGGCGTTCTTCATCGCCGCAGCCTGTGCGGACGGCGAGACCGTCGTCACCGGCGCAGAGGAACTGCGCGTCAAGGAAACCGACCGGATCGCGGTCATGGCCCAGGGATTGACCGCGCTCGGCATTCGTAACGAAGTGCTGCCGGACGGCCTGCGCATCGAAGGCGGCCGTTTCTCGGCTGGGACGGTCGACAGCCGCGGCGATCACCGGGTGGCGATGTCGTTCGCGGTGGCAAGCCTGCGTGCCGACGGTCTGATCGAGATCCTCGATACGGCCAACGTCGCGACGTCGTTCCCGGGGTTCGCCGGGCTCGCCCGCTCGGCCGGCCTCGAGATCGAGGAGCGCGCCTGAGATGCTGCCGCCCATGGATGTCCCGGTCATTGCGATCGATGGCCCCAGCGGCTCCGGCAAGGGGACGGTCGCGCGGCTGGTGGCTCGCCGTCTCGGCTGGCACCTGCTGGACAGCGGCGCGCTGTACCGCCTGGTCGCGATGGCCGGAACCGCCCGGGGACTCGCGCCCGACGACGAGCCTGGCCACGCCGACGTCGCGGCCCGCCTCGATGCGCGGTTCGAAGTGGACGCCGGCGGCCGGGAGCGGATCTTGCTGGACGGCGGCGACGTCACCCTGAACCTGCGGACCGAGGCTGCTGGGGCGGCCGCATCGCGTGTGGCCGCCATGCCGGTGGTGCGGACGGCGCTACTTGGCCGCCAGCGGGCGTTTGCGGCCCCTCCCGGGCTGGTGGCCGACGGCCGGGACATGGGGACGGTGGTTTTCACCGCCGCGCCGGTCAAGGTCTTCCTGACCGCGAGCGCCGAGGAACGCGCGCTCAGGCGCTATAAGCAGTTGAAAGAAAAGGGACTTGCTGCTAATCTCGCCGACCTTTCGCAGGAGATCCTACAAAGGGATCGGCGCGACTCCACCCGGCCCGTGGCGCCCTTGCGCCCCGCACCGGGAGCGGTCGTCATCGACTCGACGGGGATTGCCGTCGAAGAGGTGGTCGACCGGGTTCTCGCGCTCGCCAGAATGCAGATCCCTGCGATCCTTTGATCGATCGTCGCCCGCCGGGATGCGGGCGTGTCTTCATCAACCCTCGCGGGCAGGACGCCGGCGGGAACACGGGTCATCGACCCTCGAGAGTCACGAGAATGAGCGAAAGCTTTGCCCAGATGTTCGAAGAAAGCCTGGCGAACCAGCGGTTCCGCCCGGGCCAGATCCTCACCGGCCGCGTCATCGACGTCACGCCCGACGTAGTGGTGGTGAGCGCCGGCCTCAAGTCCGAGGCCGTGATCCCGACCGCGCAGTTCAAGAACGAGCGCGGCGAGATCGAAGTCAAGATTGGCGACGACGTCGAGGTGGCCCTCGACAGCGTCGAAGACGGATCCGGAGAGACACGTCTCTCCCGTGAGAAGGCGAAGCGCGCCCGCACCTGGGAGCGCCTCGAGACGGCGTTCGAGAAGGGCGAGGTCGTCACCGGCCTGATCAACGGCCGCGTCAAGGGTGGCTTCACCGTCGAGATCGATTTCGTGCGCGCCTTCCTGCCGGGCTCGCTCGTGGACGTGCGCCCGGTGCGCGACCCGAGCTACCTCGAGGGCAAGACGCTCGAGTTCAAGGTCATCAAGCTCGACCAGAAGCGCAACAATGTCGTGGTCTCGCGCCGCGCCGTCGTCGAGCAGGAATACAGTGCCGAGCGCAGCGAGCTGCTCGACAAGCTGGTCGAAGGAGCGGTCGTCAAGGGCGTGGTGAAGAACCTCACCGACTACGGCGCGTTCGTGGACCTCGGCGGCATCGACGGCCTGCTCCACATCACCGACATGGCGTGGAAGCGGGTCAAGCACCCGTCGGAAGTGGTCAACGTCGGCGACGAGATCGACGTGCGCATCCTCAAGTTCGACCGCGAGCGCCAGCGCGTCAGCCTGGGCCTGAAGCAGCTCGGCGCCGACCCGTGGCAGAACATCGCCAGGCGCTACCCGTCGGGCACGCGTCTTTTTGGCAAGGTCACGAACATTGCAGATTACGGCTGCTTCGTGGAGATCGAGGAGGGCGTCGAGGGCCTGGTGCACGTCTCCGAGATGGACTGGACCAACAAGAACGTCAACCCGTCGAAGGTGGTGCACATCGGCGAGGAAGTCGAGGTCATGGTGCTCGACATCGACGAGGAGCGTCGTCGCATCTCGCTCGGCGTCAAGCAGTGCAAGCCGAACCCGTGGCGCGAGTTCGCGGACAACTACAACCGTGGCGACCGCGTGAACGGCCAGATCCGCTCGATCACCGACTTCGGTCTGTTCATCGGCCTGCCGGGCGGCATCGACGGCCTGGTGCATCTGTCGGACCTCTCCTGGGACGTCCCGGGCGAGGAGGCGGTGCACAACTACCAGAAGGCGCAGCAGGTCGAGGCCATCGTGGTCGCGATCGATCCGGAGCGCGAGCGCATCTCGCTCAGCATCAAGCAGCTGGCCAAGGACCCGTTCTCGAGCTGGATAGCGGAGCACCCGAAGGGCACGATCGTGCGCGGCCTGGTCCGCGAAGTGGATGCCAAGGGCGCCGTCGTGGACCTGGGTGGCGGTATCGACGGCTACCTGCGGGCCTCCGAGCTCACGCGTGACCGCGTCGAAGACGCGCGAACGATGCTTAAGGTCGGCGACGAGGTCGAGGCCAAGTTCACGGCCGTGGATCGCAAGGTCCGCACGATCGCGCTGTCGATCAAGGCGAAGGACATGGCCGAGGAGCAGGAAGCGATGCAGAGCTACCGGTCGGATTCGTCTACCGGCACGAGCCTCGGCGACCTGCTCAAGGAGCAGATCTCCGGCCAGTAATGGCATGCGCGGCTCCGGTGGCGGATGGACTTCGCCGCCGGGGCCTGCGACCTCGACAGGGAGACACAGTTGAACTCGGGGAGTGACAGCGTGGACGGCGAGCGCAGCATGACCAAGTCTGAGCTCATCGAGCTCATCGCCGCGAAGCAGAGCCACCTGCCGGCCAAGGACGTCGAGCTGGCCGTCAAGCAGATCCTCGAAATCATGAGCGATGCGCTCGCCCAGGGGCAGCGCATCGAGATCCGCGGCTTCGGCAGCTTCAGCCTGCATTTCCGCCCGCCGCGGCAGGGCCGCAACCCGAAGACCGGCGAGACCGTCGCGCTCGCGGGCAAGTACGTTCCGCATTTCAAGCCCGGCAAGGACCTGCGCGAGCGGGTCAACGACCCGGAGGACGAGCAAGCCGCGCCCGCCGAGTGACCGGCCTGCGGCGGGTCCGGTGCTAGACTGCTCACGGGCCCCCAATCATCGCGTTGCCCATGCTGCGGCGAGTTGCCTTCGTTTCCGCCATCGTCCTGCTCGTGGTGCTGGCCGTGCTGTTCGCGGCACTGAACCGGCAGAGCTTCGACGTGGACGTGCTGATGGCACGCTTCACGGTTTCGTCGGGCCTCGCGTTGCTGATCGCATTTGCCGCCGGGCTGCTGGCCGGTGCGCTCTGGCGCTCGCACTGGATCGCGCGGCTGCTCGCGGAGCGCGGCCGGCTGCGCAACGCGCTGCGTCTAGCCGAGGCGCGACGCCCCGGCACGACCCCGCCGTCCGAGACCGGCTGATCCCGTGAATACATTCTGGATGGTCTTCACCGGTACCCTTGCGGCTGGCTGGGGCGCCACGGCCGTGTACGCCGAATACCGCCGCAGGCGACGCGTCCGTCGCCGCGAACGCTACCTGGAAGGCCTGCGTTTCCTGCTGGACGACAATCGCGAGCGGGCGCTGGAAGTCTTCCTCGGTCTCGCCGCCAACGATGACGAGACCATCGACACCCACTTCGCGCTCGGCAGCCTGTATCGCAGGCGCGGCGAGGTCGACCGCGCGATACGCGTGCACCAGCACCTCGTCGGACGGCCGGGCCTGCAGCCGCAATATCGCGATGCGGCCATGACCGAACTGGCGCGTGACTATATCCGGGCAGGACTATACGACCGCGCCGAGAAGCTGCTGCTCGAACTCGCTGACCAGGGCGGTGAGCCGGCCGCCGCGCTCGCGTACCTCGTGCGCATCGCGGAGTTGCAGCACGACTGGCCGCAGGCGGCGGCGATGCACGAGCGGCTGTGCAGCGTGGGCGTTCCGGAACAGCCAGGCGCAATCGCGCACTACTACTGCGAGATGGCCGAGGCGGCGCTGGCGCAGCGCGACTTCGCTGCGGCGGACGAACACCTGCGCAGCGCACGCGGCGAACAGGACGACTTCGGCCGCGGCGCGATCCTGCGCGGCGACCTTGCGCGCATGCAGGGCGATCCGCAACTTGCGTTGCAGTTTTATCGCCGCGTCGTGCGGCGCGACTTTCACCTGCTGGCCCTCGTGCTGCCGCGTCTTGCCGAGGCTGCTCGCCAGGCCGGTGACGCGGACGTGTTCGACGACTCGTTGCGCGAGCTGCTGCAGAACGGCGTCGGCAATCGCTCGGAGATCGCCTACGCGGCCATCGTCAGCGGCTACTACGACGACCCGGTGATCCTCGAGTGCGTCCGCGAGCTGCTGGTCACCGACAGCGACCTGCGCGACCTGACCGGGGCGTTGCTGCCGGTCGGCGTCGAGCCGTCCGAGGCGCAGCTGCGATCGGTCGCCGCCGCACTGCGCAACGTGGTGCTGCGGCACGCGCGCTATCGCTGCAGCGTGTGCGGCATCGACAGCTCGACGTTCCTGTGGCAATGCCCGGGCTGCAAGTCCTGGGACACGCTGCGCGCCATAGCGGCGCTCGAGTTCCTGCCGCGGGCCGCGCGCCCGGGCGCACCTTCGGCCTGAGCCAAATCTGCACGAACGCGACACGTTCGCGACGCGCTTTCGCCTGCCTGCTCCGTTAGCGTTCGACCGACCGCACCCGACCCCGGGACTGCGGCGAAGTCATGCCAAGGAGGCGATCATGAGCAAGGGAATCCGATCATTCGTTCAGGCGCTGGTGGTGAGCCTGATCCCGGCAGTCACGTGGGCCGGACCGGTGAACGTCAACACGGCCGATGCATCGACGCTCGCGAAGGAGCTCGACGGCATCGGTCCCGCGAAGGCGCAGGCCATCGTGGACTACCGCCAGAAGAACGGGCCGTTCAAGAGCCCGGAGGACCTGCTGAAGGTCGACGGCATTGGCGAGCGGGTGCTGGACCAGAACCGCGGCAACATCCAGATCGGCAGCGCGGGGACGGCTGCAGCGAAGTCGAAGCCCGCCGCAAAACGCTGACGCCGGGTGGTGCGCGGCGGCCGGCCCCGGCAGCCGGCCGTCGCGCGATCCGCTATGATCCCAGGTTCAAAATTCGGTTACCCGGGATCCAGCATGGCACGCATCAGGACGGCGGTTTTTCCGGTCGCAGGACGCGGCACGCGCTTTCTTCCGGCCACCAAGGCCAGCCCGAAGGAGATGCTGCCGATCGTCGACAAGCCGCTGATCCAGTACGCGGCCGAGGAGGCGCTCGCCGCCGGGGCCGAGAAGCTCGTGTTCATCACGGGTTACGCCAAGCGCGCGATCGAGGACCACTTCGACAAGGACCACGAGCTCGAGCAGGAGCTCGAGGCACAGGGCAAGCTCGAGTTGCTCGAGGCGGTGCGTGGCATCGTGCCGTCGTACGCGAGCTGCATCTACATCCGCCAGCCCGCGCCGCTCGGGCTCGGCCACGCCGTGCTGTGCTCACGGCCGGTCGTGGGCGACGAGCCGTTCTTCATCCACCTCGCCGACGACCTGATCGATGCCGAGGAGCCGTGCCTGAAGCAGATGGCGCGCGTCTTCGAGCAGCGGCAGGGCAGCGTGCTCGGCGTCGAGACCGTGGCCCCGGACCAGACCGACAAGTACGGCATCGTGGCCGCTCGACCGCTCGAGGGACGGGTTTCGCAGGTCGAGCGCATCGTCGAGAAGCCGAAGCCGGCGGATGCGCCGTCGAACCTCGCGGTCGTCGGCCGTTACCTGCTGACGCCGGCCGTGTACGACAAGCTCGAGAAGACCGGCCGCGGCGCCGGTGGTGAGATCCAGCTGACCGACGGCATCGCCGCGCTGCTCGCCGACGAGCCGATCTATGCCTATGCGTTCGAAGGCAAGCGCTACGATTGCGGCTCGAAGCTCGGCTACCTCGAGGCCACGGTCGAGTTCGCACTGAAGCACGCCAACCTCGGTGACCAGTTCGCGCAGTTCCTCGCGAACCTCGTCGCCGACCGACTGCGCCGCTGAAGGCGCGCATCGCTCCGGAGAGGATCATGTCCAAGAACCAGGACCTGCAGAAGCGTCGCGACGCGGCCTTTGCCCGCGGACTCGGCAACCAGTTGCCCGTGTACGTCGAGCGTGCGCGCAACGCTGAGCTGTGGGACGTCGAAGGGCGCCGCTACATCGACTTCGCAGGCGGCATCGCGGTGCTGAACACCGGTCACCTGCACCCGAAGGTGCAGGCGGCGGTCGCGAAGCAGCTCGACGCGTTCAGCCACACTTGCCTGATGATCACGCCCTATGCGGTGGCGGTGGAACTGGCCGAGAAGCTGAACAAGCTCGCGCCGGGTCCGACGCCGAAAAAGGCGATCTTCGTCACGACCGGTGCCGAAGCGGTCGAGAACTGCATCAAGATCGCCCGGGCCCACACCGGTCGCGCCGGCGTGATCGCGTTCGGCGGCGGCTTCCATGGCCGGACGTTCATGGCGATGGCCCTTACTGGCAAGGTCGCGCCGTACAAGGCGGGCTTCGGCCCGTTCCCGGCCGAGGTGTACCACGCTCCGTTCCCGATTGCGTACCACGGGGTGAGCGTGCAGCACAGCCTCGACGCGCTCGAGCACATCTTCAAGTACGACATCGAGCCGGCGCGCGTCGCGGCGATCATCATCGAGCCGGTGATGGGTGAGGGCGGCTTCTACATCGCGCCGCCCGAATTCCTGCAGGCGCTGCGCAAGCTGTGCGACCAGCACGGCATCGTGCTCGTGGTCGACGAGATCCAGACCGGCTTCGCGCGCACGGGCAGGATGTTCGCGATCGAGCACTCCGGGGTCGAGCCGGACCTGATGACGATGGCGAAGAGCCTCGCGGGTGGTTTCCCGCTGGCGGCGGTCGTCGGCAAGGCGAACATCATGGATGCACCGGGTCCGGGTGGCCTCGGTGGTACCTACGCCGGGTCGCCGATCGCGTGCGCCGCGGGTCTCGCGGTGATCGAGGCGATCGAGCAGGAGAATCTCTGCGCGCGGGCGGTGGCTATCGGCGACATGATGGTGAGCTCGCTGCGGGAACTCGGTCGGGAAATCCCGGCAGTCGGCGAGGTGCGTAACCTCGGCGCGATGGTCGCGCTGGAGCTTGTCAAGAACCGCGATCCGCATGCGCCGGATGCCGATCTTACGAAGGCGCTGACGAAGCGCGCCGCGGAGAAGGGCCTGGTGCTGCTCTCGTGCGGGCTCTACGGCAACGTGATCCGATTCCTGGTGCCGCTCACTGCGTCGGACGCGATCGTGAGCGAAGGCATGGCGATCGTTGCGGAGTCGTTGCGGGAATTGACGGGCATGCCCGCCAAGGCGGCGGTCAACGCCTGAGCGGCGGGGTTGCGGGGGGAGAAGTTGGCTCCGACACTTGGATTCGAACCAAGGACCCGCTGATTAACAGTCAGCTGCTCTACCACTGAGCTATGTCGGAACCGGAGGGCGCGGAATTGTCCGGATTTGGGGCGCCCGGGTCAAGAAATAGGTGCCTGGCACCTATTTTCGCAGTAGCGTCCCCATGCGTTCCAAGGCCTTTTCCAAAGTCTCCATGCTCACGGCGAACGAAAAGCGGATGTGGCCCGGGGCGCCGAAACCGGTGCCAGGCACGCCGGCCACGCCGGCCTTATCCAGCAGCAACTCCGCGAACTCGTGGTCGTCCGCCAGGCCGCAGGCCTTGATCGCCCCGGAAATGTCGCACCACGCGTAGAACGTGCCGGCCGCAGGCAGCACGCGGAACCCCGGCAGCGCATTCAGTCCGGCATTGAAGAAGTCGTGCCGGGCCTTGAAATGCTTGTTCATCTCGGCCACGCAGCCCTGGTCGGCGTTCAGTGCCACGACCGCGGCCTTCTGCGCGATCGACGACGGATTCGACGTGCTCTGGCCCTGGATCATCGACATCGCTTCGACGATCTGCGCGGGCCCACCGCAGTACCCGATGCGCCAACCCGTCATCGCGTAGCTCTTCGACACGCCGTTGATCGTGATCGTGCGGTCGAACAGGTCGGGGCACGCCGTGAGGAAGCTCGCAAACGGCTCCTTCGCCCAGTAAATGTGCTCGTACATGTCGTCCGTGGCGATCAGCACGTCCGGGTGGCGGCGGAGCACCGCGCCCGAGCGCGTGCAGTTCCGCATTCGTGTAGGCGGCACCGGTCGGGTTCGACGGGCTGTTGAGCATGAAGAGCCGCGTCTTCGGCGTGATCACCGCCTCGAGTTGTGCCGGCGTGATCTTGTAGCCCTGTTCCGGGCCCGCGTAAGGCGTGACCGGCGTACCCTCGGCGAGCAGCGCCATGTCCGGGTACGAGACCCAGTACGGCGCGGGGATGATCACCTCGTCACCCGGGTCGATCACCGACATGAACAGGTTGTAGATCGTCTGCTTGGCGCCGGTCGAGACGAGGATCTGCGGACGAGCGTAGGTGATGCCGTTGTCGCGCTTGAACTTCGCGATGATCGCGTCCTTCAGGTCCGGGATGCCTTCGACCGCGGTGTAGCGCGTGAAGCCTTTGCGGATGGCCTCGACCCCTGCATCGGCGATGTGCACCGGCGTGTCGAAATCGGGTTCGCCGACGCCGAGGCCGATGATGTCCTTGCCCTCCGCCTTCAGCTTGGCGACACGGCCCGTGAGGGCAACGGTGGGCGAAGGCTTGACGCGCTTCAGGCGCTCAGCGAGGACAAGTGTCAATGGAGTCTTCCGGAGCGGGAGGGAGCGCGTATTTTAGGGTAATCTGACAGATCCCCCAACCGCGGCTTTCGCCGTGCGATAAATGGAAACCAAGCCGTTCCGATTGCAGGCGGACTACCAGCCCGCGGGCGACCAGCCCGAGGCCATCGGGCGTCTGGTGGAAGGGCTCGAAAACGGCCTTTCGCACCAGACGCTGCTTGGAGTGACGGGGAGCGGCAAGAGCATTGGGTACGACGACGAGATATACGTCGTGGAGCATCTTGCCGGAAGGAGTCGAGCGTCCATCGTCCGCGCCGGGCCGTTCATCGACGGCCTAATGTCGGAAAGTGGAGCGTCGACGACCTGCGCCGACGAGACGGAGTCCTACTGCTGCGTCGAAAGGGCGTTTTCCACTCATGGCTTCGACGTTCAGCGAGGAACCGAAGGCCTGCACCGCGTTGGCGCATTCCTTCGACATCGCGCTCCGCAGCGAATGTTTGAACTCGCGACACGCTGCGGCCGCATGGTCACTCTGACAGGCGATCACAACCTTTGGGTCCTGCGGGGCGGCCAGCCATTGCTGATCCGTACCGAGGAGGCCCTCGAAGGCGACTTCATTCCGGTCCCAGAGAGGCTGGAAAGCACCGGCGATCTGCGGGTGCTCGACGTGTTGCCCTACCTGGCTGACACGACGCTTTCCGTTTTCGCCGAGAAGTCGGTTCTCGAGTACGTTGCAGCGGGGGGAATGGCGGACTTCACTTCCGTCATGAGGTCCAGCGGCATCAATCCGTACCCGAAACTGTCGGCAATGCGGCGCGGCATTCGGGGTCGCGGGATCAAGGTTGCTCAGTTCCTCAGGCTCGGTGTGTATCAAGCCGGGCGGGCCGAAGGCTGGCGTGTCGGCGGAAAGCGCGAGCGTTGCAGCCTTCCCGCTGCCCTGACTCTCAGCGACGACGTTCTTCGACTGTTCGGCTACTACGTTGCGGAGGGCAACGCGCAGCGAAACTATTTCATTCTTGCTAATCGCCATCCAGTGTTGCGCCGACGCATCGAGAGTTCGCTCGCAAGCCTCGGAATTCCGTACCGCATTCGTCCAAGCAGCGATTACGCGATTTCATCGAAAGCGCTGACACTGTTGCTCCATCGATTGTGCGGGGGGCGCGCGTCCAGCAAGCGTCTCCCTGACTTCTGGCCCCAACTCTCAGACGCCGCCTTGGCGACGATGCTTCGTGCGTACTTCGATGGCGACGGGACAGTCGGTTCTTGTGGCGAGGTGATAGCTACAACGGCGAGTCGAGCTCTGTCATCAGACCTCGCGTACGCCCTGAAGCGATTCGGCATCCACGCGCGACTGCGCACGTCACGGAAGCGCGCGACGAACTCGGCTCATGCGGGTGGGGTCTATTTCAGCGTCTGTATCTCTGGTTGTGAGGACCTGCGCCGGTACGAGGAGGCCGTTGGATTCGACCACCCGGAGAAAGCGGTTCGTCTATCGACAGTGCTCGGCCGAAAGGCAGACACAAATGTCGACGTCATCCCGATCTGTCCGTCGACGTTGAAGAGCCTGCGCCTGCAGCTCGAGCTGAAGATGTCGCAGCTGGGTGCGGCGTGCGGCGTCACGCACAGTGCCGTCAGCATGATCGAGAGTGGCAAGCGGCGGCCAAGTCGGCGTCTTCTGGTACGCATGCTCAGCGCACTGGCCGATTCGGCCGGCAGACGAAGCGTACAGGATTTTGCATGGTGGGGTGCGTGGAAGAAGGCGCAGAACTTGTGCGCCGTGCGCTGGACACAGGTTGAGACCGTGCGACCGATCGACTATCCCTACCCCTGCGTTTATGACCTGTCGGTCCCTGGGCCTGAGACGTTTCTCGCCGGGCACGGCGGAGCGATCGTGCACAACACATACACGATCGCCAACGTGATCGAGCGGCTGCAGCGCCCGACGCTGGTGATGGCGCACAACAAGACGCTGGCGGCACAACTGTACGGCGAGTTCCGCGAGTTCTTCCCCGACAACTCGGTCGAGTACTTCGTCAGCTACTACGACTACTACCAGCCGGAGGCGTACGTGCCGTCGTCCGACACGTACATCGAGAAGGACGCTTCGGTGAACGCCCATATCGAGCAGATGCGCCTCTCGGCCACGAAGGCGCTGCTCGAACGCCGCGACTCGATCATCGTTGCGACGGTTTCGTCGATCTACGGCCTCGGCGATCCGCAGGCCTACTTCGCGATGGTGCTGCACCTGGTGCGCGGCGAGCGGATGGACCAGCGCAAGCTGCTGCGCCGGCTCGCCGACATGCAATACACGCGCAACGAGCTCGACCTGTCGGCCGGCACGTATCGCGTGCGCGGCGACGTGATCGACATCTTCCCGGCGGAGTCGAGTCGCGAGGCTGCGCGCGTCGAGCTGTTCGACGACGAGATCGAGGCGCTGTCCTGGTTCGACCCGCTGACCGGCGAGGTGCTGCGCAAGGTCCCGCGGCTCACCGTGTACCCGTCGTCGCACTATGTGACGCCGAAGGAGCGGATCGACAAGGCGATCAGCCTGATCCGCGAGGAACTGCGCGAACGGCTGATCGAGTTGCGTGGGTTGAACAAGCTCGTCGAGGCGCAGCGGCTCGAGCAGCGCTGCATTTTCGACCTCGAGATGATGATGGAGGTCGGCTACTGCGCCGGCATCGAGAACTACTCGCGCTACCTGTCGGGCCGTGCACCCGGCGAACCGCCACCGTGCCTGTTCGACTACCTGCCCGAGGGCGCGCTGCTGGTCGTCGACGAGAGCCACGTGACCATCCCTCAGCTCGGCGGCATGTACAAGGGGGATCGCTCGCGCAAGGAAACGCTGGTCGAGTACGGATTCCGGCTGCCGTCGGCGCTCGACAATCGCCCACTGCGCTTCGACGAGTGGGAGGCGATGTCGCCGCAGACGATCTTCGTCTCGGCGACCCCGGGCCCGTACGAGGCGCGCAAGTCCGGGGCCGTAGTGGAGCAGGTGGTCCGGCCCACTGGCCTCGTTGATCCCGAGGTCGAGATCCGGCCGGTGCGCACGCAGGTCGACGACGTGCTCTCCGAGATAGGTCGCTGCGTTGCGCGCGATGAGCGGGTGCTGATCACCACGCTCACCAAGCGCATGGCCGAGGACCTCACGGAGTATCTCGATGAGCACGGCGTGCGCGTGCGCTACCTGCATTCCGACATCGAGACGGTCGAGCGCGTCGAGATCATCCGCGACCTGAGGCTCGGCAAGTTCGACGTGCTGGTGGGCATCAACCTGCTGCGCGAAGGCCTCGACATGCCTGAGGTGTCGCTGGTCGCGATCCTCGACGCGGACAAGGAAGGGTTCCTGCGCTCCGAGGGCTCGCTGATCCAGACCATCGGCCGGGCAGCGCGCAATGAGCATGGCAAGGCGATCCTGTACGCCGACCGGATCACCGGATCGATCGAGCGCGCGCTCGCGGAGACGGGGCGCCGGCGTGCGAAGCAGATCGAGTACAACGTGCAGCACGGCATCACTCCGCGCACGATCATCAAGGCCGTGGCCGACGTGATGGAGGGTGCGCGCGGGGACGCTGAGGGCGGCGACCGCGGTGGACGCGGCCGCCGGGGCGAGGAGAGCAGCATGCCGCTCGGGCCCGAGCAGGCCATCAAGAAGATCAAGAAGCTCGAGGCCGAGATGTACAAGCACGCCCGCAACCTCGAGTTCGAGGAAGCCGCGCGGATCCGTGACCAGATCGAGAAGCTGCGGGAGCAGGCGTTCGGCGCGCCGGGGGCGTTGGCAGGGTAGGGTTCCCCGCCGGGTCGCTGTATCCTTCGCGGCTCGTTTGAGGGCGCATAGCTCAGCGGTAGAGCACTACCTTGACATGGTAGGGGTCCGTGGTTCGATCCCACGTGCGCCCACCAGACCCTGACCTGCCAAGGATCCGAACATGCCCGTGATAACCCTGCCCGACGGCAGCCAGCGAACCTACGCCGGTCCGGTGACCGTGGCGCAGGTCGCGGCCGACATTGGCCCGGGCCTCGCCAAGGCCGCGCTGGCGGGCAAGGTGGACGGCAAGCTCGTCGACACGTCGTTCGCCATCGAGCGCGACGCCGCGCTCGCGATCGTCACGGGCAAGGATCCTGAAGGCCTCGAAATCATCCGCCACTCGACGGCGCACCTGCTCGCGCAGGCGGTGCAGTCGGTGTACCCGGATGCGCAGGTCACGATCGGCCCGGTGATCGACGACGGGTTCTATTACGACTTCGCGTTCAAGCGGCCGTTCACGCCGGAAGACCTCGAGAAATTCGAGGCGAAGATGCACGAGCTCGCGAAGGCCGACCTCAAGGTCGAACGGCAGCTGATGCCGCGCGACGAGGCGGTCGCGACGTTCGAGCGCATCGGCGAACACTACAAGGCCGAGATCATCGCCAGCATCCCGACGGCCGAGGACATCAGCCTGTACGGGCAGGGCGAATGGTTCGACCTTTGCCGCGGCCCGCACGTCCCCAGCACCGGCAAGCTCGGGGCCTTCAAGCTGATGAAGGTCGCGGGCGCGTACTGGCGCGGCGACTCGAAGAACGAGATGCTGCAGCGCATCTACGGCACCGCGTGGGCGAACGAGAAGGACCTCAAGGCCTACCTGACGCGCCTCGAGGAAGCGGAGAAGCGCGATCACCGCCGCGTCGGTCGCGAGCTCGGGTTGTTCCATACGCAGGAAGAAGCGGTCGGCAGCGTGTTCTGGCACCCGAACGGCTACACGCTCTGGCAGACGATCGAGCAGTACATGCGCGGCCGGCTCGCCGAATCGGGCTACGTCGAGGTGAAGACCCCGCAGCTGATCGACCGGTCGCTGTGGGAGCGCTCCGGCCACTGGGAGAACTACGCGCCCAACATGTTCATCGCCGAGTCCGAGGAGCGCGTGCTCGCGGTCAAGCCGATGAACTGCCCGGGCCATGTGAAGATCTTCCGCCAGGGCATCAAGTCGTACCGCGACCTGCCGCTGCGCATGGCCGAGTTCGGCGCGTGCCACCGCAACGAGCCGTCGGGCGCTCTGCATGGCCTGATGCGCGTGCGTGCGTTCACGCAGGACGACGCGCATATCTTCTGCACCGAAGACCAGATCAACTCCGAGACGGTTGCGTTCTGCGACCTGCTGAAGAGCGTCTACGCGGATTTCGGCTTCACGGAGATCGCGGTCAAGTTCTCGGACCGTCCGGCGAAGCGCGCCGGCAGCGATGCAACCTGGGACAAGGCCGAGCACGCGCTGCAGAGCGCCGTCGAGGCTGCCGGTCTCGAGTACACGCTGAACCCGGGCGAGGGCGCTTTCTACGGCCCGAAGCTCGAGTTCGTGCTCCGGGACGCGATCGGCCGCGACTGGCAGTGCGGCACGCTGCAGGTGGATTTCATCCTGCCGGAACGCCTCGGCGCCGAGTATGTGGGCGAAGACGGGGCGACCCACCGGCCGGTCATGCTGCACCGGGCCGTACTCGGCTCGATGGAGCGCTTCATCGGCATCCTGATCGAAAACCATGCCGGCCGGTTCCCGACCTGGCTGGCCCCGGTGCAGGCCGTGGTGATGAATATCACCGACGGGCAGGCCGAATATTGCCGAAAAGCAACTGAATTCCTGAAAAATCAGGGGCTTCGGGTCGAAATGGATTTGCGAAACGAGAAAGTCGGCTTTAAAATCCGCGAACACACCCTGCGGCGGGTCCCGTACCTGCTGGTCGCGGGCGACCGTGAGTCGGGTTCAAATTCGCTGGCCGTGCGCACGCGCAACGGCAAAGACCTCGGGGCGATGTCTCTGGAGACGATCGCCGCGGGACTTGCCGCGGAAGTTGCGAGCCACGGCCGAACTGTTTTGGAGGTATGACGCATCGCTGCCCCAACCGTAAAGCGCGTCCGGCGCAATGAAGAGATCACCGCCCCCGAGTTGCGCATCATCGGCGCGGACGGAGAGCAGGTCGGTGTGATGAGCCGGTTCGATGCGCTGCAGCTGGCTGCGTCGCAGGAGCTCGACCTGGTGGAGGTTTCGCCGACCGCGGAACCGCCCGTCTGCCGCATCATCGACTTCGGGAAATTCCTGTTCGAGCAGAACAAGAAAACCCACGCGGCGAAGAAGAAGCAGAAGCAGATCCAGGTCAAGGAAGTGAAGTTTCGTCCCGGAACCGACGAAGGCGACTATCAGATCAAGTTGAGGAATCTGATTCGCTTTTTCGAGGAAGGTGACAAGGCCAAGGTAACCCTGAGGTTCCGTGGCCGCGAGATGGCCCACACCGACATCGGCCGGCAGGTCCTGATCCGGTTGCAGAACGACCTGGCGGCGTACGCCGTGGTCGAGCAGCACCCGCTGATGGAAGGCCGGCAGATGGTCATGATGATGGGGCCGAAAAAGAAGTAAGGACGGCGCAATCCGTTCTTCGCCTTCGATCCGCGGGTTCGCCCGTGGTGACAATGGCCAACAAACAGGAGTAGACGATGCCCAAGTTGAAGACCAACCGGGCTGCGGCGAAGCGTTTTCGCAAGACGGCGAAAGGCTACAAGCGCGGCCAGTCGCAGAAGCGACACATCCTTACCAAGAAGACGAGCAAGCGTAAGCGCCAGCTGCGCGGCACCACCATGGTCGCCAAGCAGGACGCCGGCCGGCTCGACAAGCTTCTTCCCCACGCCTGAGGTGACCCATGGCACGAGTTAAGCGTGGCGTCATCGCTGGACGCCGACACAAGAAGGTCCTCGCCAAGGCGAAGGGTTATTACAACGCGCGCCGCAAGGTCTATCGCACGGCGAAGCAGGCGGTCATCAAGGCGGGCCAGTACGCGTATCGCGACCGCAAGGCCAAGAAGCGCGATTTCCGCGCGCTGTGGATCACGCGCATCAATGCGGCAGCGCGGGGTTTCGACCTCTCGTACAGCCGCCTGATGGCGGGCCTCAAGGCTGCCGGCCTCGAAGTCGATCGCAAGATGCTTGCGGACCTCGCGGTCCACGACATCGAGGCGTTCGGCAAGATCGCCGAGAAGGCCAAGGCGAGTCTCGGGACCTGATCGTTTCGAGCGCGGCTGTGCCGCGCATTGATCGCACGGTCGAGGCCGGGGCGCGCAAGCGGCCCGGCCTCTCTTGCCTGTGGCGAGGCCATTCATCCTCATGACCGACACCAGCAACGATCTCGAACGACTCGCGCTCCACGCGCGTGAGGCCGTCGCGGCCGCCGCGAGCCTGGCCGCGATCGAGGAATTGAAAGTCGAACTCCTCGGCAAGAAGGGCTCGATCACGGCGCAGCTGAAGTCACTCGGCACGCTCCCGCCCGACGCGCGTCGCGATGCCGGCGCACGCATCAACGCCGTGCGCGACGAGATCACCGCGCTGATGAGCGCCAGGCAGGCGCAACTCGAGCAGGCGGAACTCGAGCGCAAGCTCGCAGCCAGCCGCATCGACGTCACGCAGCCCGGTCGTGGCCAGCAGCCGGGCGGGCTGCACCCGATCACGCGCGTGCGTCGGCGGATCGAGGAGCTGTTCCGCAATTCTGGCTTCAGTGTCGAGGACGGCCCCGAGGTGGAGGACGACTGGCACAACTTCGAGGCGCTGAACATCCCGGCGAATCACCCGGCCCGGGCGATGCACGACACGTTCTATTTCCCGGACGGCCGGCTGCTGCGCACGCACACCTCGCCGGTGCAGGTCCGCGCGATGCTGCGCGACAAGCCACCGCTCAGGATGATCATGCCGGGCCGCGTCTACCGCTGCGATTCCGACATGACGCACACGCCGATGTTCCACCAGGTCGAAGGCCTGGTGGTGGACGAGGGCGTGAGCTTCGCGCACCTGAAGTCGGTGCTGCACCATTTCGTCGAGCGCTTCTTCGAGCGCAAGCTCGGCATCCGTTTCCGCCCGTCGTACTTCCCGTTCACCGAGCCCTCGGCCGAGGTGGACATCGAGTGCGTGTTCTGCAGCGGCAAGGGTTGCCGTGTGTGCAAGAACACCGGCTGGCTCGAGGTGGCCGGCTGCGGAATGGTGCACCCGAACGTGCTCGCCAACGTCGGCATCGACTCGGAGCGCTACACCGGCTACGCGTTCGGCATGGGCATCGAGCGGCTCACGATGCTGCGCTACAACGTCAACGACATCCGCATGTATTTCGACAACGACCTGCGCTTCCTGCGGCAGTTCGGCTGAGCGAGGCCGGCACTCATGCGCATCAGCATCGACTGGTTGAGCGAGTGGCTGGGCACGGCGCCGGAGGCGCAGGACCTGGCCGCACGGCTGACGATGGCGGGCCTTGAGGTCGAGGCGCGTCGAGCCTGCGGCTCCGCCGTTGCCAGGCGTCGTCGTGGGCGAGATCCTCGGGCGTGGCAAGCACCCTGATGCGGACTCGCTCAGCGTCTGCCAGGTGAGCACCGGCGCGGAGACGGTGCAGATCGTCTGCGGCGCGCCGAACGCGCGTGCAGGGATGAAGGCGCCGCTCGCGACGATCGGCGCGAAGCTGCCGGGCGGCATGGAGATCCGCAAGGCGAAGCTGCGCGGCGTCGAGTCGTTCGGCATGCTCTGCTCGGCGCGCGAGCTCGGGCTCTCCGAGGATGCAGCCGGACTGATGGACCTTCCGGCCGAGTTGGCGACCGGCGCGTCGCTTGCCGACGCACTCAGGCTCGACGACACGATCCTCGAAGTGAACCTGACGCCGAACCGCGGCGACTGCATGAGCGTGCAGGGCGTCGCCCGCGAAGCGGCACTGCTGATGGACCTGGAACTGTCGGGGCCGAAGGTCATCGTGGTGCCGGCGCAGTCATCGGATCGATTCCCCGTCGAGCTGGAAAAGGGCGCCGGCTGCGCGCGCTTTGCCGGCCGCGTGATCCGCGGCGTGCGGCCGCAGGCGCAATCGCCGCTGTGGATGCGCGAGCGCCTGCGTCGCGCTGGACTGCGCCCGATCAGCGCGATCGTCGACGTCACGAACTACGTGATGCTCGAACTCGGCCAGCCAATGCACGCTTACGACCTGCGCGAGCTCGACGGCGGCATCGTCGTCCGTCGCGCGAAACAGGGCGAGACGCTGCAGTTGCTCGACGGCCGCGAGGTCGCGCTCGATCCGACGGTGATGATCATCGCGGACCGCGCCAAGCCGCTCGCGCTGGCAGGCGTGATGGGCGGGGATCACTCGGGAATCTCCGACCAGACGACCGACGTGCTGCTCGAGGTCGCGTTCTTCCTGCCGGACGCCGTGGCCGGGCGAGGCCGGCGGTACGGCCTGGTCACCGATGCGTCGCAGCGCTTCGAGCGCGGCGTGGATCCCACGCTGCAGGAGCGCGCGATCGAGCGGGCCACGCAGCTGCTGATCGAGTGCGCCGGTGGCGTCCCCGGGCCGGTCGAGGTCACGGAGCTGACGGACGAGCTGCCTGTCAGGACGCCGGTCAGATTCCGTCCGGATCGGGCGCGGACCGTGATCGGTGCACCCGTGTCTGACGACGATATGGCGACGATCTTTGCCCGGCTCGGTATGAGCATCCAGCGCGATGGATCGCAGTGGCAGGTGACTGGCCCGCCATGGCGGTTCGACATCGCGATCGAGGAAGACCTGGTCGAGGAGGTCGCGCGCGTCTATGGATTCGGGCGCATTCCCGAGACGGATGCGCTGGTCCGCGAGGCGATGCCACCGCTTACCGAGACGCGGGTGGCACTCGAGACGGTGGCCGACCTGCTCGTGCAGCGCGGCTATTTCGAGGCCATCACGTACAGCTTCGTCGACCCCGAGCTGCAGCGGATGTTCTGCCCGGACGAGGCGGCTCTGGAACTCCGGAATCCGATCGCAGCGGACCTTGCAGCGATGCGCGTGTCGCTGTGGCCGGGGCTCGTCAAGGCGCTGCTCGAGAACCAGCGCAGGCAGCAGTCGCGCGTGCGGCTGTTCGAGATCGGACGGCGTTTCAACGCTGACGGGCGGTACGCTCGCCGAGGTGCCGGTCATCGCCGGCGTCGCGGCCGGCGCGGCGCTCCCGGAGCAGTGGGGCAACCGGTCCGGAGCCGGTCGATTTCTTCGACGTCAGAGCCGACATCGAGGCCCTGCTGCGGGCGACGGGTGCCAGCGGCGAAATCCGCTTCGTGACCGACCGGCATCCGGCGTTGCATCCCGGGCAGGCGGCGCGAATCCTGCGCGAGGGGCAGCCGGTCGGCTGGCTCGGCCGCCTGCACCCGGAACTCGAGCGCCGGCTCGACTTGACATATTCAGCGATCGTTTTTGAGATCGAGACCGATTCCGGACTGGCCGCGCGCGTGCCCCAGCACCGCGAAGTCTCGCGGTTCCCGGCGGTCCGGCGCGATATCGCCGTGGTGGTGGACGAGTCGGTCAGCGTGCAGTCGCTGCTCGACAGCGTTCGAGCGAGCGCCGGGGCATTGCTCACCGAGCTCAACGTGTTCGACATCTACCGCGGCACCGGCATCACGCCGGGTCGCAAAAGCGTCGCTATAGGCTTGAATTTGCAGGACATTTCCCGCACCCTAACCGACGTTGATACAGATGCCGTCGTGGCGCGGGTCGTTAATGACCTGGAGCGGGAGCACAGAGCCACGATACGAGATAAATAAGATGGCACTGACCAAGGCGGAAATTGCAGAAGCGTTGTTCGACCAGCTCGGCCTCAACAAGCGGGAGGCCCGCGAGCTCGTCGACCTGTTCTTCGAGGAGCTGCGTGGCTCGCTCGCCGCGGGGGAGCAGGTCAAGCTCTCCGGCTTCGGCAACTTCGACCTGCGTAGCAAGAACCAGCGCCCGGGCCGCAACCCGAAGACGGGCGAGGAGATTCCGATCAGCGCACGTCGCGTCGTCACGTTCCGTCCCGGTCAGAAGCTGAAGGCGCGAGTGGAAGCCTATGCTGGAACCCAGCAATAACGACGAACTGCCTGCGATCCCGGGCAAGCGTTATTTCACCATCGGTGAGGTGAGCGACCTCTGTGGTGTGAAGCCGCACGTGCTGCGTTACTGGGAGCAGGAGTTCCCGCAACTGAAGCCCGTCAAGCGTCGCGGCAACCGCCGTTACTATCAGCGCCAGGACGTGCTCGTGATCCGCCAGATCCGTGCGCTGTTGTATGAGCAGGGCTTCACGATCGGCGGCGCGCGCAATCGCCTCGAAGGCGAGGAAGCGCGCGAGGACGTCACGCAGACCCAGCAGCTTTCGCGGCAACTGCGCGGCGAGCTCGAGGAACTGGCGAAGATCCTCAGGCGTTGAGAATGCCGATGGCGGATCCGCGATCCGCTATAATCCCGGCCCGGTCGGAGCGTGGCGCAGTCTGGTAGCGCACTTGCATGGGGTGCAAGGGGTCCCGAGTTCGAATCTCGGCGCTCCGACCAATTTTCACCCCTTCGCGCGTACGTCGAATGAAGCGATTCCTGCGGGTCGTTGGCTGGACCTGCATCGTCCTGGCCACCGCGCTCACGCTGATCGGCGTGACGACGCTGCCGTCAGGCGGGCTGATGTTCGCCCTCCCTTACGTGTTCTTCATTCCGGGCGCCGTGATCGGCGCCGTCGGGATCCTGCTGTTGCGGGCGGGTCGCGAGGTCCGCGACTGATCCAGGTCAGTCCCAGCCTTCCGTTCCCGGCTTCTGGTTCATCAGTTTCCTGAAGTGCAGGAAGAGATAGATTGCCATCCCGATGATGAAGACGATGACGCCCAGGCTCAGCAGCCCGACGTCGGTCGTGAGCAGCAGTTTGAAAGCTTCCATGAATCCCTGTTTCCGGATCGAACGAACGTGCAAAGGATAGCCACCGGCCGTCCGCGAACAAGTCGGTGATCGCCGCAGTGGCGGGCGCCGTGAGCTAGAATCCATTGCGTCAAACCCTGCCTCCCTCAGGTGCCCCGATGAACGAACAGGAAACCAGGTCCATCCTGACGATCGCCCTGATGGCCGCCTTCGCGGACGGCATGAAGGACGACAGCGAGCGGGCCGCGGTCAAGCGCGTCGCCGAGTCGCTCGGCTCGGACGCCGGCGTCGACCTGCCGGCCCTCTACCGTGAAGTGCTGATTTCGAAGCCCGATCTCGCGCAGGTCGCGGGCACGTTGCAGTCCCCTGAAATGAAGCAGCTCGCGTACGAAATGGCCGTCGGCGTCTGCGAGGCGGATGGGACGCGCGGCCCGGCAGAGGTCGAGTTCCTCGGGCGACTCGCGACAGCGCTTGGCCTGGCTGCGGGCGTCACGGGCGGCGTGCACCAGGCGGCAGACGATCTGAGCGTGGCTGCAGCGGCCGCCACGGCGTCCGTGCCAGATGCGGCCTCCGGTACCGTGCTCGGCAAGGGCAGCGTGTCCGATGCCGAGATTGACAAGTCCATCCTGAACGCCTCGATCACCAATGCCGCACTCGAATTGCTGCCGGAATCGATCGCGTCGATGGCGATCATTCCGCTGCAGATGCGACTCGTGCACCGCATCGGCCGTGCGTACGGCTTCCCGATGGACATGTCGAACGCGAAGGACTTCATCGCCACGCTCGGCGTCGGGCTGACGGGCCAGTACCTCGAGCAGTTCGGCCGCAAGCTGCTGGGCGGGTTGCTCGGTGGCCTCGGCGGCGGGCTCGGGCGCGGGCTCGGCCGGCAGGCCGCGAGTTCGGCGATGACGTTCGCGACGACCTACGCGATCGGTCGCGTCGCACAGCGCTATTACGCCGGCGGCAGGACGATCGACGCGGCAACGCTGAAGCAGACGTTTGTCGCGATGGTCGACGAGGCGAAGGGTATCGCCCCGCGCTACCAGGGCCAGATCGAGCAGATGTCGACGAAGATCGACACGCGCAGCCTCGCGTCGCTGATCAAGACCGGTTGATCGGTCGCGCGTCTAGGAGTGCGTGACCGCGTGCGCGCGGTCCGCGCGCTCGAGGTGCGGTATCGCGTTGAACGCAATGATTCGCGTCGCGGTGCGGCCGCGCGCCACCTCGGTGATGCCGGTATTGCGCGTCTGCAGGTTCAGGTGGATCGCCGCGTCAGCGCCGGCGTTCAGCGCTTCGGCGACGACGCGCCCGATCACGCCTCCCGAAGTCACGATCAGCACCGGTGCGTCGGCGTCGAGGCCTTCGCAGGCCGCGGCGAGCCCCGCTGCGATGCGCTCCCCGAACTGGCGCCAGGATTCGCCGCCGGGGATCGCTTCGTCCCGTCGCGACCACGCGACGAGCGCATCCCGCACTGCGGTGAAGTAGGCCCGGCGGTCTCCGGTTGCACGCAGCCCCTTGTCGTCGCCGAAGTGGAACGTGCCGAGCACGCTTGCGGCATCGTATTCGTTGAATCGCGGGTCCGTGGATCGTGGCGGGGCGTGCTGCATTCGCGCGAGCAGCGCATCGAGCGTGCTCTTCTGTCGCTCGAGGCTGCCCGAGATCACGCGAGCGAAACGCATGCCGCGCGCCGTGAAGTGCTCGCCGAGCCATGCGGACTGCTCCATGCCAAGCGCGGTGACAGAATCGTAGTGGCCGGCGAAGTCCGGCTGCGCGTGGCGCACGAGATAGAGATACGGCATGGGAACACGTGACTGGGCTGAACGCGGCAGTTTACCCTGTGGCCGCCCGTGGCTTGCGGGCACGCAGGGAGTCGGGACGTGAGTGAGGCGCCGGCACCGTTCGTGGCCAGCGGGGTCGTGACACTGACCACCGACTTCGGCCTGAAGGACCCTTTCGTGGGCGTGATGAAGGGCCAGTTGCTGGTTCGGCATCCGCGCGTCACGATCGTCGACCTTACGCACGAAGTGCTCGCCCATTGGCCCGCAGAGGCGGGCTTCTGGCTCGCGCGCTCGTTCCGCTATTTTCCGACAGGGACAGTGCACGTCGCGGTCGTCGATCCGGGCGTCGGCAGCGCGCGGGACTTCGCCGTCGTCGAATGCGAGGGGCACCTGTTCCTGGCCCCTGATAACGGGCTGCTGGCCGGCGTCATCGAGACGGCGGGGCAGGTCACGATGCGCAGGGTCGAACCGGCGCCTTGCGCCGGGTTGGCATCGGTGCGCCGAGCGCAACATTCCATGGCCGGGATGTCTTTGCCCCTCTGGCAGCCGAGCTCGCCGCCGGCCGCCTGATGCCGACCGAGCTCGGGCCGCCGGTGACCGACCTGATTCCCGGGTGGCTCGAGGAGCCGGTGGTCGGGCTCGGGCAGGTGACCGGCTCGGTCGTGACCATCGACCACTTTGGCAACCTGATCACCAACATCGATGCCCGGTACCTGGCGGGCCTGTCCCACCCGGCGGTTCGGCTGGCCGGCCGGGAGCTGCCGCTGCGCCGTACCTACTCGGACGTCCGGCCCGGCGAGTACCTCGCGCTGGTGAATTCGTTCGGGGTCGTCGAGATCGCCCGGGCCGAACGCAGCGCCGCCGAGGGGCTCGGGCTGGACCGGGGCGCTCCTGTGATCGTCTTCCAGAAGTAGGCCCAAGCGCCTGAACGTGCGGCGGTTTTGGCCGCTCCCCTTGCGCCGCAGCACAGAATAGTTGTGATGCGGCCCGAATCGTATATAGTTCGCAGCCCTGTGCCCGGAATTTCGGGCAGCGCTTTGAAATATCAGGCTTTTCTCAGGGCGGCGACATGGAAAGAGACGAGGAGCACTTCGACTTGGACGAAGACTTCGTGGCCGGCGCCGAGGAAGAGGACTACGACCGCTTCATCGATCGCGTCGACCGCCGCAAGCAGGCGGCTGTAAAACGTGGCAAGGCGGCCTGGAGCAAGCTCGAGGACGTACTTGCCGAAAAGCGCCTGCAGAAGGCGTTGAAGGACGTCTACGACGACGTGTGACGATTGGCCTGCGCGCGCCCCCGGCTCCTGACCCGGGAGCCGCCTTGGGGACCGCTCGATGACTACCACCTCCGATTCCCACTGGGTCGTCCTGAAGTTCGGCGGCACCAGCGTCTCGAGCGTCAGCAACTGGAAGAATGTCGCGCACGTGGTGCGAGCGCGCATCGACGAGGGCCTGCGTCCCATCGTGGTGCACTCGGCGCTGTCCGGCATCACCGATCGCCTCGAGCAACTGCTTGCCAAGGCGCTGACCGGCGACTGGGAACCGGTGATGGAGCAGATCGAGCGCCGTCACGCCGACCTGTCGCGCGATCTCGGAATACCGATAGGCGCCGACCTCGAGCGCCACTTCGTCGAGCTGCGCAAGATGGCGTCGGGCATCCACTTGATCGGCGAGGTCAGCGATCGCCTGCGTGCACGCGTGATGGCCACGGGCGAACTGATGGCGACCCGCATTGGTGCGTCGTACCTCGCGTCCGAGGGCCTCGACGTGCAGTGGCTGGATGCGCGCACATTGCTGCACGCGGAAGAACGGGCCGGGGCCACGGCACGGGCGGGCTTCCTTTTCGGCCACCTGCAACTTCGAGCCTGATCCCGCGCTGCAGGCACGTCTTGCGACGGGCGGCAACGTGCTGCTGACGCAGGGCTTCATCGCGAGCGACAGCAAGGGCGAGACGGTGCTGCTCGGCCGCGGCGGCTCCGATACGTCCGGCAGCTACCTTGCCGCGAAGCTGCACGCGCGCCGGCTCGAGATCTGGACCGACGTGCCGGGCATGTTCACCGCGAATCCGCGCTCGGTGCCGAACGCGCGGCTGCTGAAGTCGCTCGATTACGACGAGGCCCAGGAGATTGCGAGCAGCGGTGCCAAGGTGCTGCACCCGCGCTGCATTCTTCCGGTCAAGCAGTACTCGATCCCGCTGTCCGTGCACGCCACGCAGCAGCCCGAGCTCGAGGGCACGGTCATCACGGCCACCGGCGGCGACGGTGGGGCGCGGGTCAAGGCCGTGTGCACCAAGAAAGGCATCACGCTGATCTCGATGGACACGCTCGGAATGTGGCACCAGGTGGGGTTCCTCGCCGACGCATTCGCGGTGTTCAAGGAACATGGGCTCTCCGTGGACCTCGTGTCCACGTCGGAGACGACGGTCACCGTGACGCTTGATCCAGCCGCGAACACGCTCGATGCGCGCGCACTCGAGGCGCTGGTCACTTCGCTGTCGAAGCTCTGCCGCGTCGAGGTGATCGGGCCATGCTCGGCGGTGAGCCTGGTCGGCCGCAGCATCCGTTCGACGCTGCACCGGCTCGGCGACGCGCTCGAGCTGTTCGAGGAGCAGCGCATCTACCTGGTCACGCAGGCGGCCAACGATCTCAACATCACTTTCGTCGTCGACGAGGAGCAGGGCGATCGCCTGGTGGGCAAGCTGCACGACGTGATCGTGCGCAACGCGCCGTCGGACCAGGTGCTCGGCCCGACCTGGGAGCAGATCCACGGCGTGGGGTCGATGGCGCCCGTCGGTGGACCGCCGTGGTGGCAGGGGCGGCGCGCGGAGCTCGAGCGGATCGCACGCGAGCACGGCAGCGCGTATGTCTACGACCTGAAGACCCTCGAGGACACCGCCCGCCAGCTGCTCGCGATCGGCGGAGTCGAGCGGATCTTCTACGCCATCAAGGCGAACCCGCATCCGGACATCCTGCGCGCGTTCGCCGCGCTCGGGCTGGCGTTCGAGTGCGTCTCGCAGGGCGAATGCGAGAGGGTCATCGAAACGGTGCCCGGCATCGATCGCGACAAGATCCTGTTCACGCCGAACTTCGCGCCTCGTGCCGAGTACGAGTGGGCGCTCGAGCAAGGTGTGCACCTGACGCTCGATAACCTCTACTCGCTGCAGCAGTGGCCGGAGATCTTCCGCGGGCGCGACATCCTGGTGCGGATCGACACGGGCTTCGGCCGCGGCCATCACGACCACGTGCGCACCGCCGGCGTGCACGCGAAATTCGGCGTTCCGTTGTTCGAACTCGACGAGCTCGAGCGACTGGTCAAGGCGACCGGCTCGCGAATCGTCGGCTTGCATGCACACACGGGCAGCGGCGTCTTCGACGTGCGCAACTGGCGCGAAGTGGGACAGCTGCTGGGCGACCTGGCGAAGCGCTTCCCGCACGTCCGCGTGATGGACCTTGGCGGTGGGCTCGGCGTACCCGAGAAGCCGGGCCAGGTGCCGGTGGACCTCGCCGCGTTGCAGGGTGTGGTCAACGACCTGCGCGCGAAGTGGCCCGAGCTCGCGATCTGGCTCGAACCCGGGCGGTTCCTGGTGGCGCCCGCGGGCGTGCTGCTCGCGCAGGTCACGCAGCTGAAGGGCAAGGGCTCGGTGCAGTACGTCGGCGTCGCGACCGGCATGAACTCGCTGATCCGCCCTGCGCTGTACGGCGCACACCATGACATCGTGAACCTGACGCGCTTCGGCGAACCGGGCAGCGAGATCTACAATGTCGTCGGTCCAATCTGCGAGTCGGCGGACTACCTGGGCCACGAGCGTCTGCTGCCGCCGACCGCGGAAGGCGATACGCTGCTGATCGCGAATGCGGGCGCGTACGGCCACGTGATGAGTTCGAGGTACAACCTGCGCGAGCCGGCGCAGGAGATCATCCTCTAAGGCCGGCTCCTACGGAGAAGGGCAGTGAAGGCAGGAATCGTCGGCTGGCGCGGCATGGTGGGATCGGTGCTGATGCAGCGCATGATCGCCGAACGCGACTTCGAGCATTTCGAGCCGGTGTTCTTCAGCACCTCGCAGGCGGGTGGCGCCTCGCCAGACGTCGGTAAGCGCGCCGGTCCGCTCCAGGATGCGAACGACCTCGCGGCGCTCGCTGCGTGCGACGTCGTCGTGACGTGCCAGGGCGGCGACTACACGAACTCCATACACCCGCAGCTGCGCGCGACCGGATGGCAGGGTTACTGGGTGGACGCGGCCTCGGCGCTGCGCATGAAGGAGCACGCGGTCATCATCCTCGACCCTGTGAATCGCGCCGTGATCGAGGCTGGCCTCAAGGCCGGCATCAAGGACTACATCGGTGGCAACTGCACGGTGTCGCTGATGATGATGGCGCTCGGTGGGCTGTTCCACGCGGGCCTCGTCGAGTGGATCACTTCGATGACCTACCAGGCGGCGTCGGGCGCCGGCGCGCCGAACATGCGCGAACTGATCGGGCAGATGGGCGTCGCCCACGCGTCGGTCGCAGCACTGCTGAAGGACCCTTCGAGCGCGATCCTCGACATCGACCGCGCCGTGACCGACTGCCTGCGCAGCGACGCGCTGCCGAAGGCGCAGTTCGGTGCGGCACTGGCCGGCAGCCTGATCCCGTGGATCGACAAGGACCTCGGCAACGGCCAGAGCCGCGAGGAGTGGAAGGGCAGCGCCGAAACGAACAAGATCCTCGGCCGCAGCGCCAACCCGATCCCGGTCGAGGGCATCTGCGTGCGCATCGGTGCGATGCGTTGCCACAGCCAGGCGATGACCATCAAGCTGAATCGCGACCTGCCGCTCGCGGAAATCGAGCGCCTGATCGCCGGCGGCAACGACTGGGTCCGGCTCGTGCCGAACACTCGCGAGGATTCGATTCGCGAACTCTCGCCGGCGCAGGTCAGTGGCACGCTGGAAGTACCCATCGGCCGCGTGCGCAAGCTCGCGATGGGCGGCGAGTTCCTGTCGGCGTTCACCGTCGGTGACCAGTTGCTGTGGGGTGCTGCCGAGCCGATTCGCCGCATGCTGCGGATCCTGGTGGACTGAGGGCAGAGCCATGTCGAAGCAACAAGTCTGCGCGGCAATGGCCCTGGTCGCGGCCACTTTCGGCGTGGGCGTCGCCAGTGCGGACAGTGACTTTCGCTGCGGCAGCCACATCGTGAAGACGGGCATGACCCAGGCACAGGTGCTCGAGTATTGCGGCGAACCCGCGACCAAGGACGTCGAGGACGTCGACGTGCGGAGCGGCAACCAGGTGGTCGGGCGGACCGCGGTGTGGCGCTGGACCTACGAGGCCAACGGCGTGACCCGGGTGCTGGTGTTCGACCAGCAGACGCTGAAGTCGATCGAGTGAATCCTACGGTCGCGCGCCGTGGCGTGATTCGAGTTCCCTGACCACGTCGCCCAGTCCCAGCTTGCGTGACTGCAGCATCACCATCACGTGGTAGAGCAGGTCGGCGCACTCGCTCAGCAGGCCCGCATCGTCGCGGGTAACTGCGGCAAGCGCGGTCTCGACGCCTTCCTCCCCGATCTTCTGCGCGATCCTGCCAGGTCCCTCGGCGAGTAACCGGGCTGTGTAGCTGTTCTCCGGCTTGTCCGTGATCCGGCTGGCGATGGTTGCTTCGAGCAGTGGCAGGAACGACAACCTGTCCACGCCGGTCCGTGCAGCCGCGTCGAAACACGACTCGGTGCCCTTGTGGCACGTGGGTCCCAGCGGAACCGCCAGCACCAGCAGCGTGTCGGAATCGCAGTCCGTGCTCACGTCCACGACGTCGAGGTAATGGCCGGAGGTCTCGCCCTTGGTCCACAGCTGCTGGCGGGAGCGACTGAAAAACACGGCGCGACCGCCGGAAAGCGTGCGAGCCAGCGCCTCTTCGTTCATGTAGGCGACCATCAGCACCTGGCCAGTGCGTGCATGCTGCACGACGGCGGGCAGCAGGCCATCGCCCTTGCTCCAGGCAAGCGTGCGAATCTGATCGGGTGTCACAGTCTCACCTCCACGTGCGATGCGGCGAGATGACGCTTGAGGTCGGGAATCGCGATGGCTCCGGAGTGGAACACGCTGGCGGCGAGCGCGCCGTCCACGTTCGCCGCGCGGAACACTTCGACGAAATGATCCGGCGTCCCCGCGCCACCGGACGCAATCAGCGGCACGCGGCAGACATCGCGGACGGCCGCGAGTTGCGCGATGTCGTAACCGTTGCGCACGCCGTCGCTCGCCATGCAGTTGAGCACGATCTCGCCGGCGCCGCGGTCCTGCACTTCGCGGACCCAGTCGAGCGTGGATCGTGCCGTGTTTCGTGTCCGATCCGGGTCACCGGTGAACTGGTACACGACGTAGCCGTCGTCGGTCGTCTGGCTGTCGATGCCGACAACGACACATTGCGAGCCGAAGCGCCGGGCGAGGCGCTCGATCAATCCGGGATCAGAGAGAGCAGGGGAGTTCACCGAAATCTTCTCCGCGCCGGCATTCAGCACGCCTTCCGCGTCCTCGACGCTGCGGATACCGCCGGCGACGCAGAACGGGATGTCGAGCACACTCGCCACGCGCGTGACCCATGAACGGTCCACGGATCGTTGCTCGGGACTGGCCGTGATGTCGTAGAAGACCAGCTCGTCCGCGCCTTCGGCACGATAGCGCGTCGCGAGTTCGATGATGTCGCCCATCACGCGGTGGTCGCGGAAGCGCACGCCCTTGACGACCTGGCCGTCGCGGACGTCGAGACACGGGATTATGCGTTTCGCAAGAATGGCTCGAGCTCCTCTCGCTGCATCCTGCCTTCGAGCAGTGCGCGTCCGCTGATTGCAGCCGCCGCGCCCGTTGCGTCGAGGGTCCGCAGGTCTTCGACGTCGCGCACGCCGCCCGACGCCTGCCACGCGATGGTGGGAAAGCGGCGCGCAGCTTCGCGGTAAAGATCGACGTTCGGCCCGGTCATCGCTCCGTCGCGGGCGACGTCCGTGCACAGCACGTGCCGTAGGCCGTGCGGCAGGAAACCCGCGACCGCATCCCACAGGCTGGTCGCCGTCTGCCGTTCCCAGCCGTGAGTGGTCAGCCGCGGCACTCCCATGTCGTCGAGGCGGATGTCGAATGCGATCACGATGGCTTCGGGCCCGAACTCGCGCAGCCAGCTGGCCACCGCGTCCGGCTGCGAGACGGCGGTGCTGCCGACCACCGCCCGCGATACTCCAGCGTCGAGCAGGCGATGCACGGTGTCGCGAGTCCTGACACCGCCGCCGACCTGCAGTGCTGCGCGGCGTGCGCGCGCGAGATCCGCGATGGCGCGCGCATTGCCCTGCGAGCCAGCGCGTGCACCGTCCAGGTCGACGACGTGAACGAGGCGGGCGCCCAGTGCGATGTACTGGTCCAGCACGGCCGACGGCTCCGTCGAATAGACTGTCTCGGCGTCGAAGCGGCCCTGCAGCAGACGAACGCAGCGTCCGTCGCGAAGATCGATCGCGGGAATGATCTGCATCAGCCAAGCTCCAGGAAATTTGCGAGCAGGCGTGCGCCCACGCGGCCCGAGCGCTCGGGATGGAACTGGGAACCGACGAAGTTGTCATGCCGCACGACCGCGGAGAAATGGCCGCCGTAGTCCGTCGTGGCCACGGTCCAGCGGCCGACTGGCGCGCAATAGCTGTGCACGTAGTAGACGTAGTCACCGCGCTCGATCCCTGCGAGCAGCACACCACCCTGGTCAAACTCGAGCTGGTTCCACCCCATGTGCGGTACGGGGAAACCGCGCCGGTCAGGGAATCGGCTGACGGACGCCGGGATGATCCGCAGGCAGGAAGTGCCACCCTCGTCGCTGGCCTCGAACAGCAGCTGCATGCCGAGGCAGATGCCGAGTACCGGTTGCTCGAGGTCGCGAATAACGTCGACGAGTCCCAGTGCCTGCAGGCGCTGCATCGCGTCTGCTGCAGCGCCGACGCCGGGAAGAATCACGCGTCGCGCGGCTCGGAGCGTGCCGGCGTCGGTCGTGAGCTGCGACGATGCGCCGAGCCGCTCGAGGGCGAACCGGAGCGATGCGATGTTCGCGCCGCCGCTGTCGATGATCGCGACGTCGTTGACTGTCGGCACTTCAGAGCACGCCCTTGCTGCTCGGGAGTTCGCTGCCCCGCACGCGAAACGCGCGCCGCAACGCCCGGCCGACGCCCTTGAAGCAGGACTCGATCATGTGATGAGTATTCTCGCCCCGCACCTCGACGTGGATTGCGGCGCCGAGGCTGTCCGCAAGCGAGCGGAAGAAGTGCGGCACCAGCTCGGTCGGAAGTCCGCCGACCGCATCGCGGTCGAACCGGCCGGTGAACACTGCGTATGACCGCCCCGACAGGTCGATCGCGACCTGCGCGAGCGCTTCGTCCATCGGCAGTACGAAGCCGTAGCGGCCGATCCCGAGCTTGTCGCCCAGGGCCTCACGCAGCGCCTGGCCGAGTGCGAGCGCGCAATCCTCGACCGTATGATGCTCGTCGACCTCCAGGTCGCCATTGCAGTTGAGCTCGAGCGAGAAGCCGCCGTGACGCGCGACCTGCTCGAGCATGTGATCGAAGAAACCGATGCCGGTCGAGATCGAGATCGGGGACTCGCGATCGAGGTTCACGGCGACCGAGATGTCCGTTTCCTTGGTGCGTCGCGTGACGCGTGCTGTCCGCTCGGGTAGGCGCAGGCGCGCGGCGATCGTGGCCCAGGATTCGCCGCTCTCACCGTGGATGCGGATCCCGCCGATGCCGAGATTGGCCGCGAGATCGAGGTCCGCCTGGCGGTCCCCGACCACGAAGCTGCGTTCCCGGTCGATTTCGTGGTTCGCCAGGAATTCCGTCAGCAGGCCCGTGCGAGGCTTGCGGCAGTCACATTCGTCTGCGGGAAAGTGTGGGCAGAAGAACTCCGCATCGAACTCGATGCCCTGCGACGCGAACAGCTCGCGCATGAAGTCCTGCGGCTCGTGGAAGCTCTGCGCCGGGAACGAGGCCGTGCCGAGTCCGTCCTGGTTGCTGACCAGCACGAACCGGTACCCGGCCCGCCTCAGCTCGAGCAGCGCGGGAATCACGCCCGGTGCGAGACGGAGTTTCGCGAGGCTGTCTACCTGCTTGTCGGCGGGCTCCTGGATCAGCGTGCCGTCACGGTCGATGAAGAGAATGCGCTCGGCGCTCATGAACGCTCCACCGCCGCCAGCAGGCGATCGTTCTGTTCGGGTGTACCTACGGAGATGCGCAGGCAGCCTTCGAGTCGCGGTGCGGTGCTGAAGTCACGCACCAGCAGCCCGACGGCTTTGCCGGCCTCGAGCAACCGGCGCGCATCCCGGCACTGCACCAGCAGGAAATTGGCGTCCGAGGCGAACACGCGCGCGACAGCCGTCGAGGCCTCGAGCCTGGCCCGCATCCGCCCGCGTTCGGCGAGGATCGTGCGGATCCTGTCCGCCGCAATGACCCGCTGCGGTGCCTCGGTGAGCCGCAGCACGTCCTCGACCGTGGACTCGGGGATCGCGTAAGGCGGGATGATGCGCTTCAGCAGGTTCACGATCTCCTCGGCAGCGATCAGCGTGCCGCAGCGTGCGCCCGCGAGCGCATAGGCCTTGGACAGCGTGCGGAGCACCACGAGATTCGGCAGTTCCGACAGCCTTGACGTGAGACTCGCCCGTCCCGAGAACTCGACGTACGCCTCGTCCACGCACACGAGCGCGTCGGTGGCGAGCGAGCGGCAGATGCTGAGCAGGTCGCCTTCGTCCAGCAGGTTTCCGGTCGGGTTGTTCGGCGAGCAGAGAAATACGATCTTCGCGCTGCGTCCGGCCGCAATCACCGCGTCCGCGGCGAGCCTGAACCCGTCCTCGATGAGCGGCACCTCGACGACCTCGGCGCCCTGGATCAGCGCCGCGACCTTGTAGAAGCCGAAGGTCGGCGGGCAGATGACGACTCGATCAGCGCCTGCGCGGCAGAATGCCCGCACCAGCAGGTCGATCGCCTCGTCGCTGCCACGGCCGACCAGTACCTGGCTCGCCGGCACGTCGTAGAGCCGGGCCATGCGTTCGACGAGCGCGTGCGGCTGTGGCTCGGGATAGCGATTCAGGCCTGCGATCGAGTTGTCGCCTTGCGCGCGCCACGGCATCTCGTTCGCGTGCATGCGCTCGAGCGTCGGGTCCCACTTCGCGTGCTGGTAGGGCTGCAACCGGAGGATGTCGGGGCGCGCAAGCGCCAGCACGGAGCTCATGCCCGGTCTCCACGGGCGATGGCATCGAGCCTCACGGTCACGGCGTTTGCATGCGCGTCCAGGGACTCGAGCCGTGCGAGCGTGCGCGCTGTCAGGCCGAGGTCGGCAAGGCCGTCGGGCGTGACTTCCTGGACCGTCATGCGCTTCACGAAGTCGAGTACCCCGAGGCCACTGTAGGCACGAGCGTGGCCGTAAGTCGGTAGCACGTGATTGGTGCCGCTGCAGTAGTCGCCCATGGTCTCCGGCGTCCACGCACCCAGGAAGACGGATCCGGCATTGCGTACGCAAGGCAGCCAGTCACGCGGCGCACGAACCTGCAGGATCAGGTGCTCGGGCGCATAGCGATTGCTGACGTCGATCGCGGTCGCGATGTCCGGCACGACGATCACGCGGCTGCTGGCGATGGCCTGCGCCGCGATGGCCCGGCGCGGCAGGGCGGCCAGCTGTCGGTCGACCTCCGCGATGCAGGCGCTGGCGATGGCTGCCGATACCGTGACCAGTACGACCTGCGCATCCTCGCTGTGCTCGGCCTGCGCCAGAAGGTCGGCGGCCACGAATACCGGCCGGGCCGTCTCGTCGGCGACGACCAGAACTTCCGACGGGCCGGCCGGCATGTCGAGTGCAGCGCCGTCCGCGTCGGCCGCGACGATCTGCTTCGCAGCCGTCACCCACGAGTTCCCCGGTCCGAAGATCTTGTCCACCTTCGGCACGGTCGCGGTGCCATACGCCATTGCGGCCACGGCCTGCGCGCCGCCGAGCTTGAACACCTGCTCGACACCGCACAGCCTGGCCGCGACCAGCACCGCTGGATCAGCTTTGCCGTCGGGCCGCGGCGGTGTGCACATCACTCGTACCGGACAGCCGGCGATCCGGGCCGGCACTGCGAGCATGATCGCCGTGGACGGCAGCGGCGCCGTGCCCGCGGGCACATAGAGTCCGACGGCCTGCAGTGGCACGATCAGCCGCTCGCAGGTCACGCCTGGCGACGTCTGCACGCGCAGCGGTTCGAGCGACTGCGTCTCGTGGAAGCGCGTCACCGTTTCGATTGCCCGGCGCAGCGCCGCGTGCTGCTCGGAGGTCACGGCCGCGTCGGCCTGCGCGAACTCCGCGTCGCTCACGGCGAATAAGTCGAGCCGCACGCCGTCGAGCCGCTGCGTGTACTCGCGCAATGCCTCGTCGCCGCGAGTTCGCACGTCCGCGACGATGCGGCCTGCCTTGTCGCGCAGCCCGGCGGCATCGCGCTGGGCGGGCCGCCGCAGCAACTCCGCACGGTCAGAGGCCGGCAGCGTGGGCCAGTCAAGCGGCGTGAGCGAGGCCGTCACGGCAGCATCTTCTCGACCGGCAACACGAGCACTGCGCTCGCGCCAGCCGCCTTGAGGCTCTCGAGCGTCTCCCAGAACACGTTCTCGCGGCACACTGCGTGCACGGCCACCTTCTCGCCGGAGTCGTCGAGCGGGATGACGGTCGGCGACTCGCTGCCAGGCAGCAGCTTCTTGATCTGCGGCAGAGCCGAGCGGGGCGCGTGCAGCATGATGTACTTGCTCTCGCGCACCTGCTGCACGCCATCGATGCGCATCAGCAGACGCCGGACCCAGTCGGCCTTCTCGTCCGGCAGCGGCACGGGCGTGCGGATCAGCGCGGCCTCGCTCTCGAGGACCGTCGTGACCTCGCGCAGGTGATTGGCGTTCAGCGTCGAGCCCGTGGAAACGAGGTCGCAGATCAGGTCCGCACGGCCGAGCCGAGGTGCAATCTCGACTGCGCCCGACAGAGTCACGATCTCCGCGGCGATGGAATTCTCGCGCAGGAAGCGCGCCAGCGTGTGGGGGTAGGTGGTCGCGATACGGCGTCCGGCGATGCTCTCGAGGCCCTGGTATTGAAACTCGTCCGGAACCGCGAGCGACAGGCGGCAGCGACCGAAATCGAGGCGCTGGATCAGTTCGAAGCGCGGCTCGGCACCGCGGGCGGCCATCGCGAGGCGCTTCTCCTCGATGACGTTGATGCCGACGAGCCCCAGGTCGCACACGTCTTCCTGCACCAGGTCGGGGATGTCGTCGTCGCGAACGAACAGCACGTCGAGCGGCATGTTCTCGCCGTAGCACATCAGCTGGTCCTTGCCGCGGCTGTACTTAAGGCCGCAGCGCGCGAGCAGGTCGAGCGAATGCTCGGTCAGCCGGCCGGACTTCTGGACTGCGATGCGGAGTCTCTGGCTGCGTTCCATGGTCATCGCTCCGCCAGTCGCCGCGCGGCGAGGGCATAACCGCCGTTGCCGGCGCCCAGGTAACGGGCGACGCGCCCGATCGTCGTGACGCTGACGCCGGTGAGCCGGTGGATCTCGCGGTATGGGATGCCCTGGCCGAGCAGGCCGACGACGGACCAGCGGTCGGCGAGGGCCTGCAACTCGGCCGGCGTGCACAGGTCGCGGAAGAAGTCGCGGCACTCGTCCACGTTGCGCAGAGTCAGCACGGCCTGGAACAACGCCCGTTCGGCGGCGGCTTCCTGGCGCTGGGAAATGCCTCGATGACTCTTCACGGCTGATCCAATGTAATAACGTGATAGTACGCTAATGCAATTGGGATCGCTTGGCAAGCCCGGCGTGCCTTGACGCTGCGGCGGGGCGGCACCTAAACTGCGCTCGCTCATCGAGACCGGCTGAGGGAATGGCCCTTTGAAGCCGGGGCAACCGCCGGGCCCAACCCGCCCGAAAAGGTGCCAACTCCACGGGGACCTGGGTCCGCCGACAGATGAGTTGCCGCGAGGCTGCCCTGGCTTGCGCCGGGGGTGTTGGTCGCGGTAACTGCGAGCGCAGCTCCCTGGAGTCTCGAAGCTTAGGTTGCGGTCCCGACAGGCCCGCTGGGAGTTCGTTCGCCACATGCCGCCGCGAGGCCAAGTCGAAGCCGCCGCACCCGCCGCGCATACGCCGGAAGGGTATGAATGTCGCACCGATGTGTTGCGGCTCGAGGGTCCCCTGTCGCTGCATTTCGGCGGCAGCCTCGCTGCGGTCGACGTCGCTTTCCGTCTCGCGGGATCGCGCGGTGCCCCGGTCGTTGCCGTGCTCGGCGGCATTTCCGCGGGGCGGCACGTCTTCGGGCTGCCGGGCGAACCCGAGGGCTGGTGGGAAGAGAGTATCGGTCCGGGCCGGGCACTGGACACGGACCGCTACCGGGTGCTCGGCATCGATTTCCTCGGTGGCAGCCATGCCACTACCGGCCCGACGCACGGCGCGGTCTTCCCGAGTGTCAGTGCCTTCGACCAGGCCGCGATCGTCGTGCGGCTGCTCGATCACCTCGGCATCGAGCGCCTGCACGGCAGCATCGGAGCTTCGTACGGTGGCATGGTGACTCTGGCGATGGCGCAGGCGCACGCGGATCGCCTGCGCCAGGCGGTGGTGATCAGCGCCGCGCACCGGACGCACCCGATGTCCACCGCGTGGCGCAGCGTGCAGCGCGCCATGGTCCGGTATTCGCTCGAGCACGACGAGGGACCGCGGGGCCTGACGCTGGCCCGCGCGCTCGCGATGGCGACCTATCGGTCGGCGCGCGAGTTCGAGGAGCGATTCTCAGGCGACATCGAGCGCACGCCCGACGGATTCCGTTTTCCAGTGGAGTCGTACCTGATGGCGCGCGGCCGGAGTTACGCGGCGCATTATCGGCCGGAGGCGTTCGTCTGCCTCTCCGAGTCCATCGACCTGCATCGCGTCGAGCCCGAGGCCATCCATGTTCCGACCACGCTGGTGGCGGTCGTTGAGGACCAGCTCGTCCCGGTATCCGACATGCGCCAGCTGCGCGACCGGCTGGGCGGCAACTGCCGCCTGGTCGAAATCAGTTCACTCTATGGCCACGATGCATTCCTGAAGGAGACCGACGTGCTGCGCGACGTGTTCGCGCAGGCCCTCGACTGACAATGAGCAACGACACTACCCAGAAGACCCGTACCGTCCGTGCTGCGCTCGAGACCGACACGCAGTACGGGGCGGTGGTCCCGCCGATCCACCTGACGTCCACTTTTGCGTTCAGCGGCTTCGGCGAGAAGCGCACCTACGATTACTCACGCTCGGGTAACCCGACACGCGACGCACTGGCCGGTGCACTGGCCGAACTCGAAGGCGGTGCCGGTGCCGTCGTCACGGCGTCCGGCATGGGTGCCGTCTCGCTGGTGACGCAGCTGTTCCGTCCAGGGCAGGTGGCCGTGGTGCCGCACGACTGCTACGGCGGCACGTACCGGCTGTTCAACGCACTCCGCGAACGTAACTCGCTCGACGTGCGCTTCGTCGATTTCCAGGACGCGGCCACGCTTGGTGCGGCGCTGGCCGCGCGCCCAGCGCTGGTCTGGGTCGAGACGCCCAGCAATCCGCTGCTCAGGATCGTGGACATCGCGCAGGTGGCCGCTGCCGCGCATGCCGTCGGAGCGCTCGTCGTTGCAGACAACACGTTCCTGTCGCCGGTCTGGCAGCGTCCGATCGCGCTCGGGGCGGACGCGGTCGTGCACTCGACGACCAAGTACCTGAACGGCCACAGCGACGTGGTCGGCGGTGCGGTGATCGCCGCCCGTGCCGAACTGCACGAGCGCTTCGCGTGGTGGGGCAACTGCACCGGCGTGACCGGCGCGCCGTTCGACAGCTACCTGACGCTGCGCGGCCTGCGCACGCTGCATGCACGCATGCGGGCGCACGACGAGAACACCCAGCAGGTCGTCGCGCTGCTCGCCCGGCACCCGGCGGTGAAGCGGGTCTACTATCCCGGCCTGGAGTCCCATCCCGGGCACGCGGTTGCACGAGGACAGCAGCAGGGGTTCGGTGCGATGGTGAGTTTCGAGCTCGCGGGCTCGGTGGAGCACGTGAAGGCGCTGCTCGGCGCATTGCACCTGTTCTCGCTCGCGGAGTCGCTGGGCGGAGTCGAGAGTCTCGTCGCACACCCGGCGAGCATGACGCATGCGGCGATGGATGTTGCGTCGCGCGAGCGCGCCGGGATCTCCGACACGCTGCTGCGGCTGTCGGTCGGCATCGAGGCAGGCGAGGACCTGGTCCGCGATCTCGAACAGGCACTCGACGCGGTGCGGCGCATCGGATGACGCAAAGAAAAAAGAAAGGCCGGCATCACTGCCGGCCTTTCGAGAGGGACCCGAGTTGCCTCAGTCCGTGAGGCAAAGACTAACCCGACTCAAGTCCTACTCACTCGACGTGCTAACCAACCACGGAACAGGAGAGCGGGTAGATCCGGGATCGCCCGCGGACGCGCAGTATAGCGCCGTGAATCGGGCGGTTGTACAGAGCTTTGTGTACGGCGTGAAGCGGAGTGCCGATGTTTGTGTGGATTCTATTTACAATAACGTAAGCTATTGCTTTAATTGAAGTTTACCTGACCCAGAAAGTCGAGCGATGACGGCGTCTCCGGCCGCCCGGCTGCCCACCGGGGAGCCCCCGGACGCTGCGATGTCCGCCGTCCTCACGCCGGCTTCCAGGGCCGCGCGAACCGCGTCCTCGACGATCCGGGCCTCGGGCTCGAGGCCGAGAGAATGACGCAGCAGCAGCGCCGCGCTCAGGATCGTCCCGTACGGGTTTGCGATGCCACGACCTGCGATGTCTGGCGCTGATCCGTGGATTGGCTCGTACAGGCCGGCAGTGCCTTCGCCCAATGACGCCGACGGCAGCAGCCCGAGCGATCCCGCGAGCATCGACGCCTCGTCCGTCAGGATGTCGCCGAACATGTTCTCGGTGAGCAGCACGTCGAATGATGTCGGACGGCGGATCAGGTGCATGGCCGCAGCGTCCACCAGCATGTGCTCGAGCTGCACTTCGGGAAACTCCTCGGCGATCACCCGTTCGACGACCGAGCGCCAGAGCCGCGACGTCTCGAGCACATTGGCCTTGTCGACCGAGACGATGCGCCGCCGCCGGCCCATCGCGAGGCGGCCGGCCACGCGCGTGACCCGCTCGATTTCCTCGCTCGTGTAGCTGCAGACGTCCTCGGCTTCGAGTGCCGTGCGGCTCTTGCGGCCGAAATAGATGCCGCCCGTGAGCTCGCGCACGACCATGATGTCCACGCCGGACACGACTTCGCTCTTCAGTGGCGAGGCATCGAGCATGCACTCGAGGGTCTTCACCGGGCGCAGGTTCGCGAACAGGCCGAGCGTGCGGCGCAATTCGAGCAGGCCCTGTTCCGGCCGGACGCGCGCGTTTGGGTCGGACCACTGCGGGCCGCCGACGGCGCCGAGCAGCACGGCATCGCAGCTGCGGCACGCGTCGATGGTGCGCGGCGGCAGCGGAGAGCCGCTGGCGTCGATCGCGGCGCCCCCGATCAGCGCCTCCGGGAACTCGAAGTCGTGGCCGCATGCGATTGCCGACTGCCTGGAGCACGCGGACCGCCTCGGCGGTCACTTCGGGGCCGATGCCGTCGCCGCCGAGTACGGTGATGCGAGCCTTCATGCGTGGCGGGCCTCGTAGGCTTCAATTGCACCGGACTGGCTCAGCAGGTACCCGAGCTCGTCCACGCCGTTCAGCAGGCAATAGCGGGCGAACGCCTCGATCGGAAAATCGACGACCCGGCCGTCGGGCAGCCTGAGGCTGCACTCACCGAGGTCGATTTCGATCTCGGCGCCCGGGTGCGCGAGCAGCCATTCGTGCGTGGCCTCGTCGACGACGACGGGAAGCAGCCCGTTCTTCAGGCTGTTGCTGCGGAAGATGTCCGCGATCTCGGTGCTGACCACCGCGCGAAAGCCGTAGTCGAGCAGGGCCCACGGCGCGTGCTCGCGCGACGAGCCGCAGCCGATGTTGCGTCCGGCGACCAGGATCGTGCAGCCGCGCGATTCAGGGCGGTTCAGCACGAAGTCGGCGCGTGGCTTGCCGTCGGCGCCGTTGCGCAGGTCGGCGAACAGTGCGGTGCCGAGTCCCTCGCGCGTCGTGGTCGTCAGGAATCGCGCAGGGATGATCTGGTCTGTGTCGATGTTGGTCGACGGCATCACGACCGTCCGTGAGCGGATGACTTTGATCGGGTCCATGGTGCCTCAGTGAATGAATTCGCGGGGATCGGCAACACGGCCGAGCACGGCCGCGGCGGCCGCCGTCGCCGGGCTCGCCAGCAGCGTCCGTGCACCGGCGCCCTGGCGTCCCTCGAAGTTTCGATTGCTGGTGCTGACGCAGTAACTCCCGGCGTCGACGGTGTCGCCGTTCATGCCGAGGCACATCGAGCAGCCGGACTCACGCCATTCGGCGCCGGCGTCCAGGAACACCTGGGCGAGCCCGAGGGCTTCGGCCTCGCGCTTTACCTGCTGGGAGCCAGGCACGACGAGTGCGCGGACGCCCGGGGCGACCTTGCGGCCGCGGAACACCTTTGCCGCGAGCTCGAGATCCGAGATCCGGGCGTTGGTGCAACTGCCGATGAACACGACCTGCACGGGACGGTCGCGGAGCGGCTGGCCCGGCTCGAGCCCCATGTAGGCGAGCGCGCGTGCAAACACGGCGTCGCCGGGACGTTCCGGCACGCAGCCCGTGATCGGCGCAACCATGCCGGGATTCGTGCCGTACGTGATCATCGGCTCGACCGCGCCGGCGTCGAGGTGCACGGTCTGGTCGTAGAGCGCGCCCGCGTCGCTGGGCAGCGTGCGCCAATCGGCCACCGCGCGTTCCCACGCATCGCCTTGCGGGGCGAGCGGCCGGCCTTTCAGGTAGGTGAAAGTCGTTGCGTCCGGAGCGACCATGCCTGCGCGTGCGCCGGCCTCGATCGACATGTTGCAGATCGTCATGCGCTCGTCCATCGACAGCGCCTCGATCGCCGGCCCCCGGTATTCGAGCGCGTGCCCGGTGCCGCCGTTCACGCCGATCCGGCCGATGATCGCGAGCACGAGGTCCTTGGCCGTCACGCCGGTGCCGAGCCGGCCAACCACGTCGATCGCGAGCGTGCGGGGCTTGCGCTGCAGCAGGCACTGGGTCGCGAGCACGTACCCCACCTCGGTGGTGCCGATCCCGAAGGCGAGGGCGCCGAATGCGCCGTGTGTGCTCGTGTGGCTGTCGCCGCAGACGATCGTCTTACCGGGCTGGGTGGCGCCGAGCTCGGGACCGATGATGTGCACGATGCCGCGGCGGGCGTCCTTGAGCCCGATCAGGTCGAGACCGAACTCCCTGCAGTTCACCTCAAGCTGGCGGATCTGGTTCGCCGCTGACTCGAGTGCGATCGGCACGCCGCCGAAAATCTGCGCAGTGTCGGTCGGCGTGGAGTGATCCATCGTGACGAGCGTCCGGTCCGGCCGGCGCACCTTCAGGCCGCGCTCGCGCAGCACCGAGAACGCCTGCGGGGACGTCACCTCGTGCGTGAGGTGCAGGTCGATATAGAGAACCGCCGGCGTGTCGGGCGTCTCCGGCACCACTTCGTGCCGCTCCCAGAGTTTCTGGAACAGGGTCTTCGCAGTCATGCAGGCTCCGGTCGGATCCGGCTCAGATCGTGGAGGCGGCTTCTTCCGCCTCGGGGTTGCGCTTCTCGGTCCGGGCCGTCGTGGCACGCGTCGACTCGATCCGGTTCACGACCTCGAGGAACGCGCGCACGCCCGACTCGACGATGTCCGTCGTGACGCTCGTGCCGCGGTACGAGCGGCCGTTGTGCTCGACCGTGACAACGGCCTCGCCCTGGGCATCCTCGCCCATCGATACACTGCGGACCTCGAACTTGCGCAGTGTCACAGCCACGCCAGTCGCCGTCTCGATCGCCTTGAACGCGGCATCGACCGGACCGTCGCCGGTCGATTCCTGCGACAGCAGCCTGCCATCGGTGTGCCGCAGTCCGATACGCGCCGTGGCCCCGCCGGTGGAGTCGCTGACGGCGTGCAGGCCCTCGAGATGCCACGGGCCGCTCGCGCCGAACTCCGCCTTCAGCACCAGCGCCTCGATATCGCCGTCGAAGAGTTCCTTCTTCTTGTCGGCGAGCGACTTGAAGTCCTCGAACACACGCGCGAGCTCGGCGTCAGAGAGCTCGAAGCCGAGTTCCTTGATGCGGTCACGCAGCGCCGCGCGGCCACTGTGCTTGCCGAGCACCAGGTGCGAACGCGTGAGGCCGACGTCCTCGGGCCGCATGATCTCGTAGGTCGAGTGGTGCTTCAGCATGCCGTGCTGGTGGATGCCCGACTCGTGCGCGAACGCGTTCTCGCCGACCACCGCCTTGTTGCGCGGGATCGTCATGCCGGTGATGCTCGAGAGCAGGCGGCTGGTGGGGAACAGGCGCTTCGTGTCGATGCCGGTGTGGAAGCCGAGCAATGCCTCGCGCGTCTTCATCGCCATCACGACTTCCTCGAGCGAGGCATTGCCCGCGCGCTCGCCGATGCCGTTGATCGTGCACTCGACCTGGCGAGCCCCTGCGCGGACCGCGGCGAGGCTGTTCGCCACGGCCATGCCGAGGTCGTTGTGGCAGTGCACGCTGAATGTCACGCGGTCCGCGCCCTTGACGTTGTTCTTCAGGTAGTCGAACACCTCGTGGAATTCCTCGGGCACGGTGTAGCCCACCGTGTCCGGAACGTTGATCGTGGTCGCGCCGGCCTCGATCACGGCCTCGACCACTTCGCGCAGGAACTCGAGCTCCGTGCGCGACGCGTCCTCCGGAGAGAACTCGACGTCCGCGCACAGGCTGCGCGCGTAGCGCACGCCTTCGACGGCCGTGTGGATGATCTGTTCCTTCGCCATGTTGAGCTTGTGCTCGCGATGGATCGCGCTCGTCGCGAGGAACACGTGCAGGCGAGGGCGGGCGGATTCCTTGACCGCGGTCCAGGCCTTGTCGATGTCCTCGCGGTTGCAGCGCGCCAGGCCCGCGATGATCGGGCCATGCACTTCGCGAGCGATCTCACGCACGGCTTCCCAGTCGCCGCGCGACGCAGCCGGGAATCCGGCTTCGATGATGTCCACCCCGAGTTCCGCCAGTGCCCGTGCGACCCGCAGTTTCTCGGCCTGCGTCATGCTGCAGCCGGGCGACTGCTCGCCGTCACGCAGCGTCGTGTCGAAGATCAGGACGCGGTTCGGGTCGCGGGCGGGGACGGAAGTCGGGGTGGTCATGGGAGTACCGGGGAGAGTGAACAGTGACCAGGGGGTAGGGGGTAGCGAAGCGGCGCAGTACGCCACGACTCTCTACCCCCTTGCTTCGCCTCGTCTCAGCGGCCGTCGTTCAGCCAGGGCATGCGGGCGCGCAGCTGCACGCCGACCTTCTCGATCGGGTGCGCGAGATCCTTCTTCATCAGCGCGTCGTACTTGTGGCGGCCGGTCTTGTTCTCCTTGATCCAGGCGCGTGCGAAGCGGCCGTCCTGGATCTCGGCAAGGATCTTCTTCATCTCCTTCTTCGTGCCGGCGTTCACGACGCGCGGGCCGCGCGTCAGGTCGCCCCACTTGGCGGTGTGCGAGATGTACTTGTGCATCTTCGCGAGGCCGCCCTCGTGCAGCAGGTCGACGATCAGCTTCAATTCGTGCAGGCACTCGTAGTAGGCGACTTCCGGCTGGTAGCCGGCCTCGACCAGCGTCTCGTATCCCTTCAGTACGAGTTCGGTCGCGCCGCCGCACAGTACCGCCTGCTCGCCAAACAGATCGGTCTCGGTCTCTTCCTTGAACGTGGTCTCCAGCACGCCGGCGCGGGTGCCGCCGATGCCGTCTGCGTAGGCGAGGGCCTTCGCCTTGGCGTGGCCGGACGCGTCCTGCGCGACTGCAATCAGGCACGGCACGCCGCGACCTTCCTGGTACTGGCGGCGGACGAGGCCGCCCGGGCCCTTCGGCGCGATCAGCACGACGTCGAGGTCCTTGCGCGGCTTGATCTGCTTGAAGTGGACGTTGAAGCCGTGTGCGAACAACAAGGTCGCGCCCTTGGCGAGGTTCGGCAGGATCTCCTTGTAGTTCTCGGCCTGGGTCGTGTCCGGCGTGAGCAGCGCAACCAGCGTCGCGCCCTTGACCGCCTCGGCCGGCGTCGCGACCTTCAGTCCGTCCTTCTTCGCCTGCTTCCAGCTGTCGCCCTTGCGGACGCCGATCACCACGTCGTAGCCGGTGTCCTTCAGGTTCAGCGCGTGCGCACGTCCCTGGCTGCCGTAGCCGACCACGGCGATCCTGGCGCCCTTCAGGGCCTTCTTGTCCACGTCCTTCTTCGAGTACGCACGCATTTTCTGGAACTCCTCAGGATTCGATCAATGATGATGGGTCATGCAAAACGAAGAACCCCGCCCGGCGCGTGTCCGGTGCGGGGTTCCTGGTATCCGTCTGCGCGTTTGCGCCTTCAGCCCGGGGCCCCGCACCTCCCAGTGGGAAGCAGCACGAGCAGAGCAAGCAGCTGGCCCGGCAGTCGGGCGGCCGTGGAGGGGAAATCGCCTTGTGCGGCCTGGAGCTCCATCGCGAGCCTGCTTGGAAGGGTCGGCTTGAGCCGCAGATAGCAGCATAGCGCCGGACCTATTGTCAACCGCACTGCAAAAAGAACTTCCGCTAAGCTGTCGTCACCATGTTTGAAGATCGCGACGCTGCGGCCGCGCGGCCGTTATGGCTGGTCCCCGAGAAGGACCTCGAGTCCTGGCTTGCGACGCAGGATGCAGCCACGCGCACGTGGCTCGCCGACCTGAGATTCCGCGGCGAGCGCCACCAGGTTGCCTGTATTGCCTCCGCGGATGGCGGGGCCCGCGCCGCGGTGCTCGGGCTCGGCAACGTCGCAGCGCTGGACGAACTGGAGCCGTGGCACGTTGCCGGTGCACCGGATCGCCTGCCTGCCGGTGCGTGGGCAATCGCCAACGCCCTGCCTGCGGGAAGCGCGACGGCTGCAGCCGTGGGCTGGGCGCACGGCAGCTACCGCTTCAATCGTTACCGTACGAAACCCGGCATGGACCGCGCCGCCGCGTCGCTCGTTCCGCCGCAACTCGCCGACATGGCCTACGTGCGGCGCATGTCAGCGTCGCTCGCGATGGCGCGCGACATGATCAATACGCCCGCGGCAGACCTGACGCCCGAGCGGCTCGCGGAGCAGGCGCTGTCGATGGCGAACGGCTGTGGCGCTGACGCCCGCGTCGTGTCCGGTGATGCGCTGCTGGAAGGGTTCCCGGCCATCCACGCAGTGGGACGCGCGGCCGAGTCGGCGCCGCGACTGATCGATTTCAGCTGGGGTGATCCCGCGGCGCCGCGCGTGACGCTGGTGGGCAAGGGGGTGTGCTTCGATTCCGGCGGCCTCGACATCAAGCCGCCGGCGGGCATGTTGCTGATGAAGAAGGACATGGGTGGCGCGGCATGCGTGCTCGCGCTCGCGCGGATGGTCATGGAGAGCGCGCTGCCGGTTCGACTGCGAGTGCTCGTACCCGCAGTCGAGAATGCCATCGCGGGAAATGCGTATCGACCAGGCGACGTGCTGCGCACGCGCAAGGGACTGACGGTCGAGGTCGGCAACACGGACGCCGAGGGCAGGCTGGTGCTCTGCGACGCGCTGGCGGCCGCTGATGCGGACGAGCCGGACCTGCTGGTGGACATGGCCACGCTGACCGGTGCCGCGCGAGTCGCGCTCGGGCCGGAACTGCCGGCGCTGTTCGGCTCCAAGCCCGGCACCGTCGACGCGCTGCTGCGCCATGGTCGCGCGCTGGCGGACCCGTTGTGGCCGATGCCGCTGTGGGACGGCTACGACGACGAGATCTCGAGCAAGGTGGCCGATCTCAACAACGTATCGGGCTCGACCTTTGCCGGCGCCGTGATCGGCGGCCTGTTCCTGCGTCGATTCGTCGCTGCGTCGCGCGACTGGCTGCACGTCGACCTCTACGCCTGGAACAGCAAGGACCGTCCCGGCCGCCCGGTGGGCGCCGAGCCGCAGGCCGTGCGTGCCCTGTTCGCGCTGCTGGTCGAACGCTACGGCTGACGTCCCGCATCCGATGGATCTCGGCTTCGAGCGTCGTGCCTGGACGCTGATCTACGTTTGCCTCGGCATCATCGAGGGTGGCACGGCTGCCGTGATGGTGCGCTCGCTGTTCGGCTCGGCCACGCATGGCGTGGCGGTCGACCTCGTGCTCGCGCTGGTCAGTTCGGCCCCAGCCTGGGCCAACCTCGTGAGCCTCGCGTTTGCGCGCCGCGCCCAGGGGCGCCGCAAGATCGGCTTCCTGCAGCCGCTACTCGTGACGCTCGTCGTGCTGGTCGCCGCGCTCGCGCTGGTCCCGCTCGGCGGTGGCGGTCTCGCGGCGTTCCTCGTGCTGTACATCTCGGCCCGGCTCGTCTGGGCCGGGATCGACACCGTGCGCTCGGTCATCTGGAGCGTGAACTATCCGCGTCACCTGCGTGCCAGCATTACCGGCCGCATCATGATCAACGGGTCGATTGCGATCGCGCTCACCGGCCTGCTGCTCGGCTGGCTGCTGGAGCGGGACGGGCCATGGTTCCGGGTGTTGATCGTTGCCGCCGGCATGTGCGGCCTGGCGGGCGCATGGGCTTTCCAGCGCTTCCACGTACAGGACGAGGAGCAGCTGCTGGAGGCGGAGCGCGCGCGACTGGAGCAGGGTGCACGGTTCGACCTGGGCGGCATCCGGCACCTGCTTGCGACCGACGCGGATTTCCGTCACTACATGCTGGCGATGTCGATGTTCGGAGCCGGGCTGCTCACGCTCACGCCGCTGCTGGTCATCTGCCTGGACGACGTGCTGCAGGTGTCGGAATTCATGCAGGTCGCGATCACCACCGCGGTGCCCGTGCTCGCGATCCCGCTTGCCATCGGGCCGTGGGCGCGATTCCTGGACGGTCACCACGTGATCGTGTTCCGGTCAGTGCACAGTCGCGTGGGCGTCGTGGGCTCGGTGCTGCTCGTGCTCGCCGTGTTGCTCCACCAGCCGTTGCTGCTGTGGCCCGGCGCGCTGCTGCTCGGCATTTCGCTGGCTGCCGGCAGCCTCGGCTGGACTCTCGGTCACAATGATTTCGCACCGCGCGGCGAGGAGACCCGGTACATGGCGCTGCACGTCACGCTGACAGGCATCCGCGGGCTCGTTGCGCCGCCGATCGGTATCGCGTGCTACCACCTGCTCGAGCGATGGCGCCCCGGGGCCGGCATGTGGGCGTTGCTGCTGCCGCTCGCCCTCACCATTGCCGGGGCGCGGGAGTTCACGGCCATGCGCCGGCTACGTGAATCCCGCAGCGACCGGGAGTGACCGCGGGCGCGTGCTGGCCGCAGAATATCCGGATCCTCAGGAGTCCCGACCATGACCCGACGCAAGGTTGACCCGCGCGCGTACTCGAGCATCGTCTTCGACGGCGTCAAGCAGACGCCCAGCCGCGCGATGCTGCGCGCGGTTGGCTATTCCGACCGTGACTTCCGCCGGCCACAGGTCGGCGTGGCCTCGACGTGGAGCAACCTCACGCCCTGCAACATGCACATCCACAAGCTCGCCGATGCCGCGGCGAAGGGTGCGGACGAGGCGGGTGGCAAGAGCACGATCTTCGGCACGATCACCGTGTCCGACGGCATCTCGATGGGCACGCCGGGCATGCGTTACTCGCTGGTCTCGCGCGAGGTGATCGCCGACTCGATCGAGACGGTGGTCGGCGCGCAGGGCTTCGATGGACTCGTTGCGATCGGCGGCTGCGACAAGAACATGCCGGGCTGCATGATGGCGATCGCGCGGCTCGACCGGCCCGCGGTGTTCGTCTACGGCGGCACCATCCGGCCCGGCGCTGAACGGCGCGACATCGTTTCGGTGTTCGAGGCCGTCGGCGCCCATGCCCAGGGCTCGATCTCCGACCGGCAGCTGCGTGAGGTCGAGCGCACCGCGATCCCCGGGCCCGGCAGCTGCGGAGGCATGTACACGGCGAACACGATGGCCTCGGCGATCGAGGCGCTGGGAATGAGTCTCGCCAACAGCTCGGCCCAGGAGGCGGTGTCGCGCCACAAGCGGCTCGACGCGGCACGTGCTGGCAAGGCGGTCGTGGACCTCGTCCGGCGCGGCGTAAAGCCGTCCGACATCCTGAGCCGCGAAGCCTTCGAGAACGCGATCGTCGTGACCATTGCGCTCGCCGGCTCGACCAATGCCGTGCTGCACCTGCTCGCGATCGCGCACGCCGCGGGCGTGCCGCTGCACCTCGATGACTTCACGCGGATCGGCGCGCGCGTGCCGGTGCTCGCGGACCTGCGGCCGAGCGGCCGCTACTCGATGTCGGAACTGATCCGGATCGGCGGCATCCAGCCGCTGATGAAGGAGCTGCTCGGCGCGGGACTGCTGCACGGGGACTGCCTGACGGTCACCGGCAAGACGCTGGCCCAGAACCTGAAGCGCGTGAAGCCGTATCCAGCCGGCCAGCAGATCGTCCGGTCCCTTGCGCAGCCGATCAAGCCGGAGAGCCACCTGGTCGTGCTGTACGGCAACCTGGCGCCCGAGGGTGCGGTCGCCAAGATTTCCGGCAAGGAAGGGCTGCGCTTCGCGGGCCGCGCCCGGGTATTCGACGGCGAAGAGGCCGCGCTGCAGGCGATCCTCGACGGGACGGTCGTCGCCGGCGACGTGCTCGTCATCCGCTACGAAGGCCCGCGCGGCGGGCCCGGCATGCGCGAGATGCTGAGCCCGACGGCCGCGATCATGGGCAGGGGCTCGGCGACAAGGTGGCGCTGATCACCGACGGACGATTCTCCGGCGGCAGCCACGGTTTCGTCGTCGGCCACGTCTCGCCCGAGGCCGCGCTCGGCGGCCCGCTGGCGCTGGTCCAAGACGGCGACCCGATTCCGATCGACGCCACGCAACGGAGCGTCACGCTCGATGTTCCGTCCGGCGAGATCGAGCGGCGGCGGGCGCAGTGGGTCGCGCCGCCGCCGTACGCGGTGCGTGGCGTGCTCGCGAAGTACGCAGAGCTGGTCAGCAGCGCCTCGCTCGGAGCAGTGACTGACAGAAATCTGGGCTCGGCGTCAAGGGGACAGTGACGACTCGATGCGGGCCATGACGACTCACTTGAGTCGTTGTCGATCGATAGGTAAAGTTCGCGCCCGCCCGAGGGGTTGCTAGGGCGGGCGGGCTCTTGTACTGTCGTCTACCCCGGAGCGTCAGGGCGGGAGCCCCGGGCAGAAACATCTAAATAACGACCCCACAGCGACGGAGGGGACGTGGCGTACGATTACTCGATTGACGATCCGGCAAAAAACAGCAAGCGCACGCTGGCTTTCGTACTGGTCGTCATCATCCACGTGCTGTTCTTCTGGGTGCTGGCTTCCGGCCTCGGCGCGAAGATCGTCGAAGTCGTGACCGGCCCGGTCGAGACCAAGATCATCGAAGAGACGCCGGACGAGGACAAGCCGCCGCCTCCGCCGCCCGAGATCGACACTCCGCCGCCCTACGTGCCGCCGCCGGAGATCTCGATCGACATCCCGACCGACACGGGCCCGACGACGGCCATCTCCAACGTGACCTCGGAGCGTCCGGTCGCTGCGCCCGCGCCCGTTGCCGCGGCTGCGCCCGTCGAGAAGTCGGCCGTCGTCAAGGTGCCGCCCTCGACGCAGGGCAAGGGCGCCAGGATCACGCAGCCCGAGTATCCGCCAGCTTCGCGTCGCGCGGGCGAGGCGGGCACGGTGACGCTGCAGGTCTTCGTACTCGAGAGCGGCCGCGCCGGCGAGGTGAAGGTCGCGAAGAGCAGTGGCTTCGAGAAGCTCGACGAGGCCGCCGTCAAGGAAGTCCAGCGTAACTGGCGTTTCGTCCCTGGCAAGGAGGACGGCAAGCCGGTCGCCATGTGGCATACCTTCGCCGTCACCTTCCGGCTGACGGACTGAGGCGCCGCCGCACTCTCGCCGCCGCTCGAGCACGTCTTACAGAAAACGCAAACCGATTCGTTGGAGGAGCATCCCCGTGGCCACTGAAACTATTGCTGTCGACAACCCGTACGGAATCCAGGCGATGTGGGCGCAGGGTGACTACGTCACCAAGGGCGTGCTCGTGCTGCTGGTGCTGATGTCCGCGTACTCGTGGTTCATCATCTTCACCAAGTGGTGGGAGCAGAAGCGCCTGCTCAGCCAGGCGGCGGAAGCCGACAAGAATTTCTGGGCCGCGGACAACATCAAGAACGGCGTCACGAAGCTCACCGGCAAGGGCAATGTCTTCAAGGCCGTCGCCTCGGAAGCGATCGATGCCGCCCAGCACCATGACTCGCGCCTCTCGCAGCAGGTCCCGCTGCACGAGTGGATCGACAACGTCATTGCGCGCGGCGTCGCACGTATCGGCAACGCATTGTCCACGCAGCTGCCGTTCCTCGCGACCACGGGCTCCACGGCGCCGTTCATCGGACTGTTCGGCACCGTGTGGGGCATCTACCACGCCCTCGTGTCGATCGGCGTTGCCGGCCAGGCGAGCATCGACAAGGTCGCCGGCCCGGTCGGCGAGGCGCTGATCATGACGGCCGTCGGCCTCGCGGTCGCAGTGCCGGCGGTGCTCGGCTACAACTACCTGCTCGGCCGCAACAAGTTGATCATGGAGAAGGTCAAGCTGTTCTCGTCCGACCTCGAGCAGGTGATCGTCAGCGGTTCGCGCGTCGAGGGCTCCGCAGCCCGCGTGATCGCGGGCGCCGCGAAGAAGTAATCGGCCGCAGCAGGCACCGGAGGCAGATAAGATGGGCATGTCCATTTCGACGGGCGGTGGCCCGGGCGAGGAAGATCAGCCGCTGTCGGCGATCAACACCACGCCACTCGTGGACGTGATGCTGGTGCTCCTGATCATCTTCCTGATCACCGTCCCGGTGATCACGCAGTCGGTCAGGGTGGAGCTGCCGAAGGCGGCGAACATCCCGACCCAGACGAAGCCCGAGAACATCAACATCGCGGTCGATGCCGAAGGCAACGTCTTCTGGAACACGGGCCTGGTGCCGAATTCGGACGCGCTGCTCGAGAGGCTGAAGGCAGTGGCGGTGATGGACCCGCAACCGGAGATCCACGTGCGCGGTGACAAGCACACCAAGTACGAGCACATCGGGCGGGTAATCGTGCTGTGCCAGCGCAGCGGCATCCAGAAGGTCGGGTTCATCACAGAGCCGGATCGCGGCCTCGCGCGCCAGTAGTGCGTTCGCGGCTTCAGGAGACAGACGAATGGCAATGAACGTTGGCGGCGGCGGCGCCGAAGACGAGCCGATGATGGAAATGAACATGACGCCGTTGATCGACGTCCTGCTCGTTCTGCTGGTCATGTTCATCATCACGATTCCGGTGATGACACATGCGGTCAAGCTCGACATGCCGCGCGCGAGCAATGCGCCGTCGCAGACGCAGCCGGTGATCATCAACCTCGAGATCGACTTCGACGGTACGGTGCTCTGGAACGGCACGCCGTTGCCCGATCTCGACACGCTGGACGCGTATTTCCGGCGCGAAGCAAGCGCCGATCCGCAGCCCGAGCTGCACATCCGCCCGAGCAAGCGCGCGGAATACGACATCGTGGCCCGCGTGCTCGCGTCCGCGC
>CAVOKQ010000002.1:0-44432 GCA_963696545.1 uncultured Gammaproteobacteria bacterium | reverse complement strand
CAGCAACGCGTCACCACGAGCGGCCCCCGCAAGGCAGCGCGCGATGATCTCTGCCGCCGCTGCCACTTCGACATGTATACCAAGTCGCTGGAGGGCATCCACGACAACCTGAGGAGTCGGGGCCGTCCTGGGACGCCAGGTTGCGTCGATTGCCACGGCTCGCACCGGATTACATCACTCAGCCACGACCGGGCAGCGAGCGCTGCCAAGTGCGGCGAGTGCCACGCGAAGGCTTATTCGACCTATGCGTCCAGCGTGCACGGCGAGGCCCTCGTCAACGCGAAGAACCGGGATGTGCCAGTCTGCATCGATTGCCACAGGGCGCATGACGCTGGCGACCCGCGGGCCGCCGACTATCACTACGACATCCCGTCCATGTGCGGCAACTGCCACGCCAGCGAGGCCATTGCCGGCAAGTACGGCCTTTCCACCGACGTCGTGAAAACCTACCTGTCGGACTTCCATGGCTCGACGGTCAGCATCTACCGGGAGCAGGCCGCCGGCGCCTTGCGGCCGAACCAGCCCATCGTGGTCTGTACCGACTGCCATGGGACGCACGACATCAAGTCCATGTCTCTACTGGGGACTGGCGAGGTCAAGACGCTGCTGCTCAGGAAGTGCCGGCAGTGCCACGAAGGTGCGAGCGTCAATTTCCCGGACGCCTGGCTGTCCCACTACATCCCGAGCATTTCGCGGACGCCGGTGCTATTCATCGTCGGCTGGGCATACGCGGTGTTGTTGCCGCTGATGCTGCTGGGCATGCTGCTGCACGTCGTGCTCCACGCGAGGCGGTACGCCGTGGCGCAGGGCCGTGCACATGCGGCCGGCAGCGACACCGGCGTCACGAGCGGCAGCGGCAGGATCCGGAGGTTCTCGGCAGCGCGGGTGGCGGAGCATCTCGTGCTGATCCTGCTGGTCCTTCTGCTTGGTGCAACTGGGCTGGCGCAGAAGTTCCACCAAGCCGGCGCCTCGCAGTGGCTGATCGCCATGACTGGCGGCGTCGAAATCACGAGGCGCATCCACCATTACGCCGGGGCGGCGCTGGCAGTGCTGCTGCTGTTGCACATCGCCACCGCGATCTTCGGAGTCACGGTGCGCGGGTGGCGTCTGTCAATGCTCGTATCGCGGCAGGATCTGCGCGACGCGGCCCACGACACGCGGTACGGCCTGGGCCTCACGGCCAGGCCGGCAGACCGCGACAGGTACGACTACATGGAAAAGTTCACCTACTGGCTGGTGCTGACCGGCGTCCTGATCATGGTGCTGACCGGGATCATCCTGTGGTTCCCGGTGAGTGCTGCCCGTCACCTGCCAGGCGAGGCGATCGCGCTGGCGGCATCGATGCATTCCCACCAGGCGCTGGTCGTGCTGCTGCTGGCAGTCGGCTGGCACATCTATGACGCGATCTTCAGCCCCGATGCCTTCCCGCTGGATACCAGTATCTTCACGGGCGTCATGCCGCTCGAGAAATTCAAGAACGAGCGGCCACTCGAGTACCAGCGGTTGGTGGATTCGAAGCAACTGGAGAAGCAGTTGGAGAAGTAGCTGTTGCCAGCGCCCGCGAGCGCGAATCTGACTGCGGCTTACAGGTTCGGCTGCGAGGGCCGAGGCCTGCGAGCCCCGTTTCGTTACGGATCAGCGGGGAGGCCCGTCGCCCGGAGGTTGGACGCTGCAACCGTCACAGTGGCCGCTGGTCGAGCGTGTGCGCTGCTCCAGGGACCGCACGCCGCGCTGCAGCCATGCGGGGACCCCGCCGGTTGCCGCCAGTCTGGCCAGGCGCCGCACTACGCGCTGCCGTCCCGCCGCCGGCAGCAGCGCCCACGTGGAATAGAGCGCGGCCACCAGCACGATCACGCCGACGAACAGCATCTCGAGCATGTTCGCTCCTTATCCGCCGCCGAGCGCCAGCGCCACCCGATAGGTAATGAACGCGGCGACGTAGGCGAGACCGAACAGGTAGCCCGCCATCAGCAGCGGGTAGCGCCAGGAGTTCGTCTCGCGCTTCACCACGGCGAGCGTCGAGAGGCACTGCGGCGCGAACACGTACCACGCGAGCAGCGATAGCGCGGTGGCGAGGCTCCAGGTCTGCGCGATCATCGGCACCAGCGTCGCCGCGACGTCGTCGCCAGTCGCCGAAAGCGAGTACACGGTGCCGAGCGCGCCTACCGCAACCTCGCGCGCGGCAAGGCCAGGCACCAGTGCCAGCGAGATCTGCCAGTTGAAGCCGAGCGGCGCGAAACACGTACTCGAGCGCGCGCCCGACCGCGCCGGCGAAGCTGTACTGGATCGCCGGCCCCTCGGCCCCGGGAGGCGGTGCCGGGTAGCTCGACAGGAACCACAGCACGATCATCAGCGCGAGGATGATCGTGCCCACGCGGCGCACGAACACTTTCATGCGCTCCCAGAGGCCGATCGCCAGGTTGTTCAGGTGCGGCCAGTGATACTCGGGCAGCTCGAGCAGCAGCGGGTGATACGACGATCGCAGCGCGGTGCGCTTCAGTGCGTAGGCCACCGCCATCGCCGACACGATGCCCGACACGTATAGCGCGAACAGCACGACGCCCGGCAGGTTGAACGGGCCCACGGGCCGGTTCGGGATGAATGCGGCGATCACCAGCGCGTACACCGGCAATCGTGCCGAGCAGGTCATCAGCGGCGCGACCATGATGGTCGCGATCCGGTCGCGGATGTTCGGGATCGTGCGCGTAGCCATGATGCCCGGCACGGCGCACGCGAAGCTCGACAGCAGTGGAATGAACGCGCGGCCCGACAGACCGACGCTTCCCATCAAGCGATCGAGCAGGTACGCCGCGCGCGGCAGGTAGCCGCTGTCCTCGAGCACCAGGATGAAGAAAAACAGGATCAGGATCTGCGGCAGGAACACCAGCACGCTGCCCGCGCCGGCTACGACGCCGTCGACGAGCAGGCTGCGCAGCGCACCGTCGGGCAGCAGCGCTTGCAGTTGCGCGCCGACCCATGAAACGCCCGCATCGATGTACCCCATCGGCAGCGCGGCCCAGCTGAACACTGCCTGGAACACGAAGAACAGCAGCACCGCCAGGATCATCGGCCCCGCGACCGGGTGCATCACGACCGCGTCGAGCCGCTGCAATGCACGAGCCCGCACCGGCTCGGTATGGTCGATCGCGCGCAGGATCCGGCGGACCTCGCGCTGCGTCTGCTGGATGTGCTCGAAGCTCGGGTCGCGCCACTCGCGGCGCGGCGCGATGCCCGGATGCTCGATGACTTCGAGCGCGTCGATCAGCTGCTGCTGGCCGCCTTGCGCGACTGCGACCGTCTCGACGACCGGCACGCCGAGTTCCTGTTCGAGCCGTGCACGGTCGAGGCCGAATCCGCGGCCGCGCGCGAGGTCGCTCATGTTCAGCGCCACGATCATCGGCACGCCGAGGTCGCGCAGCTCGAGCACCAGTCGCAGGTTCAGCCGCAGGTTGGTCGCATCGACGACACAGACGATGAACTCGGGTGCCGCCTCGCCCGCGAGCCGGCCGAGAAGGAAGTCTCGCGTGATCGCCTCGTCGAGCGTAGTCGGAGTCAGGCTGTACGAGCCCGGCAGGTCCAGCACCTTGTAATGCCGCTTGCGCGACGGACCGACGAACGCGCCCTCCTTGCGCTCGACGGTGACGCCCGCGTAGTTCGCGACCTTCTGCCGGCTGCCGGTGAGCCGGTTGAACAGCGCTGTCTTGCCGCTGTTAGGGACGCCGACCAGGGCGAGGCGCATGGGATCGAGTGCGGCGGCGGTTGCGGACATGCGGGCCTCAGGCCGGGTCCACCGCAACCATCACGGCGCCGGCTTCGCGCCGCCTGAGCGCGAAGGTCGAGCAACCGAGGCGGACGGCGATCGGGTCGCCGCCAGGCCAGATCTCCTCGACGACTTCGATCGGCTCGCCGGCAATGAACCCGAGTTCGAGCAGCCGGCGGCTGATGGTCGAGTGAGCTTCGTCGCCGAGGCTCTGGGCGTCGTCGCGGACGTCGGTCACTACGCCGCGGTCACCTTTGTGCAGCGTGGCCAGACTTACGGGAGGCATGGGGGTTCGGGGGAGGGGCAACTTTTGCGTCGCCCTGAAGTCTGTCGGTAATGAGAATCGTCCGCAACTGCGGCAAGCCGAAGTCCGGCGAGCGGATTCTGGGCGACCCCGGCGGTTGGGGTCATCGGAAGTGCTGGCCGGCGATAGACAAGTTCGGCTATATGTATAGGAGAAAGCTATACAAAACGCGGACAGCCTATCTATACTCCCTACATCGAAGTCCGGAACCTGAAACCACCATTCGCCGGCGGCGAATAGAGGCACAAGCGATGAACGAGTCGATCCTGGCCCGAGTGGCGCGCGGCGATGCCAAGGCTGTACGCGAGTGCATCGATGAATTCGGGGGCCTCGTCTGGGCGATCGCGCGGCGCATGGCGCGCACGCGAGCCGACGCCGAAGACGCGGTGCAGGAGATCTTCGTGGACGTCTGGCGCAGTGCGGGTCGGTACGACCCTGCGCAGGGCTCGGAGAAGGTCTTCGTCACGACCATCGCCAGGCGGCGGCTGATCGACAGGCTGCGCCGCTCGAGGACGCACCTCCACGATTCGGACGAGGTGCTCGAGGACGTGAGGTGGGCGCAGCCGGGCAACGATGGCGAGATTGCCATCGAAGCGGAGCGCGCCGCGGCGGTGGTCGCGAGACTGAGGCCCGACCAGCGCAAGGTGCTGAGCATGGGCCTGCTCGAAGGGATGACGCATTCGGAAATCGCCCGGGCGACCGGCATGCCGCTCGGGACCGTCAAGACACAGATGCGGCGCGGACTGATTCAGGTACGACAGTGGATGAGGATCGACGCACCGACGAAGACCAGCGAGGCGATGCCCTGAGGCCTCGTTCGGATGCGGCTGGCGGTGACGACGAGTCGGCCGCCACCCGCTCCGACTCTCTTCCCGGATCCGTCCGTCGCCGTCTCGATTCCTGCGCCTCCGACTGGCTGCGCGAAGCTGCAGGACTGCCGCCGCGGCGATCGTTGGCCGGCTGGCTGGTGGCGGCCGCCTGCCTGGTGCTGGCGATCATCGGCTGGTGGCCGCGAATCATGTCGTGGTCGCCGTTCGACAGCGGCAGCCGCGTGGCGCAGCTCGGCGCCGATCTCTCGCGCCAGGACATGCTCGACAGCGGTCCGGCCACGGTGCGCCGCTGGCCGTGGTCCGCCGAGGCCGGCAGCGCGCCCGGTGTCGACGGCGATGTGGTCTGGGACATTTCCCGGCAGCAGGGCTACCTGAAGTTCGCCGGTCTCGAGCCAAACGATCGTTCCCGTCACCAGTACCAGCTGTGGATCGTCGACGCGGCGCGCGACCAGCGTTACCCGGTGGATGGCGGCGTGTTCGATGTACCTCGCTCGCACGGCCCGGTAGTGATCCCTGTGCACGCTGCAGTACCGGTGCAGGAGCCGGTCGCGTTCGTGGTCACGGTCGAGAAGCCGGGCGGCACCGTGGTCTCGGGCCGCGAGCGCATCGTGGCCGTGGCGCGCCCCGCCGGGCACTGAACCCGGCGTTCGACGCGCGCGACGTACAATCGGCCGATGCCCGCCGTAGATCATCCAGCAGCGCGACACGTTGCGACGTCACCGCAGGCTCAGTGCGCGCGCGCCGTGCTGATGATCCGTCCCGCCGCTTTCGGCTGGAACCCGGAGACTGCCGGCAGCAACCGCTTCCAGCAGCCGGGCGCCGGCTCGTCTGAGGCTGCGAGCGCCCTGGCGGTGAGCGAATTCGACGCGGTTGCCACCGCACTGCGGGCCGCCGGCGTCGAGGTCCATGCGATCGACGAACCCGCGACGTCGGCCTGTCCGGACGCAGTGTTCCCGAACAACTGGGTCAGCCTGCACCACGACGGCACGCTGGTGCTGTATCCGATGCTGGCCCCGAGCCGCAGGCGCGAGCGCCGCATGCAGATCCTCGTCGAGCTCGAGCGGCGCGGCGGATTCGAGGTCGCGCGGCTCGTCGACCTCACCCACCACGAGCTCGCGGGACGCTTTCTCGAAGGCACCGGCAGCGTCGTGTTCGACCACGCGTCGAAGTTTGCCTACGCGTGCCTTTCGCCGCGCACCGATCGGGCCGTGCTCGAGGAAATGTGCGACGAGATCGGATACGAGCCGTTTGCGTTCGACGCGACCGGTGCGGACGGCGTCGCCGTCTATCACACGAACGTGCTGCTCTCGATCGGGCGGCGCAGACGTGATCGTCTGCGCGGAAGCGGTGCCGGAGGCACAGCGTGAGGTGCTGCTCGAACGGCTGCGCGCCAGCGGCCGCCGCGTGCTCGAGGTCAGCCGCACGCAAATGGCTGCATTCGCCTGCAATGCGCTCGAATTCGAGGCGAATGACGGTACGGCCGTGCTTGCGATGTCGGAGCGTGCGCACGACAGCCTGGATGCACACGCGCTCGGTGCATTGCGCGCGTCCGTGCAGCGCATCGTCACGGTGCCGATCCCGACGATCGAGCAGCGGGGCGGCGGCTCCGTGCGCTGCATGCTTGCCGAGGTGTTCCTGCCGCGCGCGCCGGGTTAGGCGTCCGACTCGAGGTCGTCGAGGAACTCCACCGCGCGCCTCAGGTGCGGAATCACGATCGTGCCGCCGACCACGAGCCCGATGCTCATCGCCTCGACGATGGCCTTGCGCTCGTTGCCCGCCTTGCGCGCCTCGACCAGGTGGTACTTCACGCAGTCGTCGCACCTGAGCACCAGCGAGGCGACGAGGCCGAGCAACTCCTTCGTCTGCTTCGGCAGCACGCCATCCTCGCCGTATGCGAGCGAATCGACCGAGTAGATGCGCTTCACGACACGGTTGTCCTCGGCGAGGATCCGTTCGTTCATGCGCGTGCGATAGGCGGCGAAATCCTGCTCGAGCTTGCCCACTGCGACCTCCTCGTGGATCCGGATGGCCGAGCAGTGTACGCGTGGCGTCGCGCGCCGGATGCCGCGCGGGCCGATGCTAGAATCGCGCTGAGGAGGCTCGCGTGCTCGAACTCGGCGTCAAGACCCTGATTTCCTACCTGCTCGGCTCGCTGCTGGGCAGCCTGCTGCTCGGTCGCCTGAAAGGCGTGGACATCCGCGAGCAGGGCAGCGGCAACGCGGGCGGCACGAATGCGCTGCGCACCCAGGGCTGGGCGTTTGCAATCGGCGTGATCGTGATCGACGTCGGCAAGGCGCTGCTGGCCGTCGGCTGGCTGCCCGGCGCGGACCTGCCGTTCGTCGGCATCGATCCGTCGCTCGACCGTGAGTGGCTGCAGGCCGCATGCGCCGTGGCCGTCGTGTTGGGACACGTCTATCCCGTCTGGTACGAGTTCCGTGGCGGCAAGGGTGCCGCGACGCTGCTCGGCGCGGTGGCCGTGCTCGCACCGCAGGCGCTGATTCCGGTCGTCGTCGCGTGGCTCGCCAGCGTGATGCTCACGGGCTACGTCGGACTTGGCACGATGCTCGGCGTGGCGACGCTGCCGGCGTACTTCGCCTGGGCGCGCCCGGGCGACACGGCGCTGCTGGCGTTCGGCCTCGCGATGGCCGCGTTCGTCGTCTACACGCACCGCGCCAACGTTGCCCGCATGCGCGCGGGCAACGAGAACCGCGCGCGACGGCTGTGGCTGCTCCGGCCCCGCTGAGCGGCGGATCGCGGGCGATGCTGCTCGCGAGTCTCGCCGACGGCCGGCTGCATGCGGGACCAGAACTCGCGGCGAAACTCGGGCTGAGCCGCACGGCCGTGTGGAAGCTGGTCGCGGACCTGAGGCAGTTCGGCGTGGATGTCGAGAGCGTCGCGCGGCGTGGCTATCGCCTGCGTGAGCCTTGTGAGTTGCTCGATGGGCGTCGCATCGCCGCTGCCGCGGTCGAGTCCGGTGGTCCGCTGCCGGGTGAGCTCGAACTGCTGTTTACCGTCGACTCGACCAACGAGTATCTCTATTCGGCGCCGCCGCCTCCGCCCGGCCGGCCGCGCATCGTGTTCGCGGAGATCCAGCTCGCCGGGCGCGGGCGGCGCGGACGCTCGTGGCTCGCGCCGTTCGGATCGGGCCTGACCTTCTCGATCGGCTGGACATTCCCGGAGGTTCCGGCCGACCTATCCGCGCTCAGCCTCGCGATCGGTGTGCAGGTGGCCGAAGCGTTGCGCGCCGCCGGTGTCGATGAGTCGATGCTGAAGTGGCCGAACGACATCGTGTGGCGGCATCGCAAGCTCGGCGGGCTGCTGATCCAGTTGAAGCTCGAGGCGGGCGGCGCCGCGAGCGTCGTCGCCGGACTGGGCCTGAACCTCGCGCTTGCGCCTGCGGCTCGCGCGCGTGTTGCCGGAGCCGGCGCTACGCCCGCCACCGACCTGTCGGAAGCGTCCGGTGGCCGGATGCCGGGTCGCAACGCGCTTGCCGGTCGGATCGCAAAGGCGATGTGCGATGGACTCGAGCAGTTCGGCCGCGAGGGTTTCAAGCCGTTTGCGGATCGCTGGGCAGTGCTCGACTCGCTTGCGGGCGCACCCGTGCGGGTCGAGCAATCTTCCGGCGCAGTCGATGGCCGCGCACTCGGCGCCGACCGCGACGGCGCGCTGCGCGTCGAAGTGGACGGTCGTGTCGAGCGATTCCTTGCCGGCGACGTCACGCTGCGTGAGGCGGAAGGATCCACCGCATGAAACTGCTGGTCGACCTCGGCAATTCACGCGTGAAGTGGACGACGCTGCACGAGGGCCGGCTCGGCGAGCAACGGGCCGCGACCTATGCGGGATGGACCGTGGCCGACTGGCGCCAGTCACTGTTCGAAGTGCCAGGCATCGACCAGGTGGTTGCGGCACGAGTCGGCGGGGGACCGGACGCCGTTGCGCTCGATGAAGCTGCGCGCCAGGCAACTGGGCAGCCTGTCCACTTTGTTGCGACGACTGCCGCCGCTCGTGGCGTGCGCAATGCGTACCCGGATGCGCGCCTGCTCGGCGTCGATCGCTGGCTCGCGGTGATTGCCGCGTACCAGCGCGTGCGTGGTGCCTGCTGCGTCGCGGACGTCGGTACGGCGGCCACGCTGGACGGCGTCTCCGGCGACGGCCAGCACCTCGGCGGATTCATCGTGCCCGGGCCGGACCTGATGATGCGATCTCTTTGGGGCGGAACCGCGGATCTCGCGTCGCACACCGCCACCAGTGGCGAGACCGCCGGAGCGCTGTTCGCCGACAACACGCGAGACGCCATCGAACGTGGTTGCCGCCTCGCCGTCGCCGCGCTGATCGACCGCGGCGTGGCCGACATGGCGCGGCGGCTGGGGCAGCGGCCGACGCTGCTTCTCACAGGCGGCGCAGCTCCCGGCGATTGCCGCGCTGCTGGAAACGCCGGCCGACCTCGTGCCCGACTTGGTGTTGCGGGGACTTGCGGCGGTCGCGGGCCAGCCCGGGGGTTGAACTGCCGGGGCCAGCCTCAGTCAAAGTGACAGGCGCGGAGATATCGTGAATCCGTGCCGGGGTGATGCGAAATCGGGCAACCGAACCCCGCCGAGCATGTCGAACGGAGTAAAGTCGTTGAAAATCAAAATGTTGATGATGGCCGCTGCAGCTGCGGCAACCCTGACCGGTTTCAGCGGTGCGGCGTTGGCCGATGCCGCGGCGGGCAAGGCCACGTTCGACAAGGTCTGTGCCGAATGCCACGAGACCGCGGACTTTGCGGGCGAGAACGTCAAGGAACTCACCGCCACGATCGAGAAGATCTCGGCCGGACAGATGAAGCACAAGAAGGCTTTCAAGCTGAGCGCCCAGGAGGCAGCGGACGTCGCGGCCTACATGGCGAAGTAGTCGGGGTATGCCTCGCGTGCGATTGCGGGTTTCACTGTCTCAGCCGGGTCCCGCTGCCGTTAATATGCCTGTGTCTTCGAACCTGCCCGGCGCGGCCGGGACCCGGAAATTGACCTTGGAGGCTGACGATGAAGACGGGACGCATGTTTGTCGTTGCAGTGGCTGCCCTTGGCATGGCCGGCTGGAGCCTCTCGGCGCTGGCCGACGGCAAGGCGACGTTCGAGAAGAGCTGCGCCGAGTGCCATGAAGTTGGCGATTTCACCGGCGAGGACGTGAAGGGCCTGACCGACTCGATCAAGAAGATCTCGGCCGGCCAGATGAAGCACAAGTCGAAGATCACGCTGTCGGACGCCGACATCACGGCCGTCGCGACGTACATGTCGACGGGCAAGTAACGCCCCCTTCGCCAACCGCGCATGGGCCCGCTCCTCCCGCGAGGAGCGGGCCTTTGTTTTTCCGGCCCGGATAAACATAAGATCCGTGTCCCGGATCCACCGTCCCCGAGCGAGCCGCCCCCCGTGCGTGCATTGTTCCTTCTGCTGCTGCTGGCCAACATACTGTTCCTCGCCTGGACGCAGTGGATCGCGCCGCCCGCGGCAACCGCAGGCAACCCGACGCCCAGCAGTCCATCCCAGAAGTCCATCCGGCTGCTGCGCGAGGCGCCGCTGGCCCAGGAACTGGCGACCGCAGTGCAGGGATCCGGCCTTTCGCCGGTGGCCGGCGATGGCGTCACCTGCGTGAGCGGCGGGCCCTACCTGGACAAGGCTGCGGCCGATGCCGCGGCCGCCAGGCTCGAGCGGCTCGGCTTCACCTCGCGCCAGCGTGAATCGCGTGATGATGTGTGGGTCGGTCAGTGGGTCCGGATCGAGAACCTCGCGACACCCGAGGATGCCGAGAACGCGCTCGCCACGCTGAAGGCTGCGGGACTCGCGGACGCCTATGTGCTGGCCGACGAGCCGCCGGGCAACGTGGTGTCGCTCGGAGTCTTCGACGACGCCGGCCGGACGCTGGAAGTCGCCGCGATTGCGCAGAAGGCCGGTTTCGCGACGGTTGCCGAGGATCGGTTCCGGACTGCGGACGTGTTCTGGCTCGATGTCGACCGGCAACAGAACGCGGGCCTGCCCGGCCTGGAGGTGTTCCAGGGCACCGCCGTCCAGCCGACGCGGCTCGAATTGCGGCCCTGCCCGGCGCCGGCGGAGAACGCGACTGCGGAAAACGTGAATCCGGCGACCAACTCGCCGTGAGCGCCGCGCGGCGCCCGCGGTTAGAATCGGTCCTTCGTCGCCGGCTTAGCTCAGTTGGTAGAGCAGCGGTTTTGTAAACCGCTGGTCGGGGGTTCGAGTCCCTCAGCCGGCACCATCGGCATCACACGGGAAACAGAACAGGAGAAAGGTCATGGCGCTCTGGAAAGATCCGTCGGTCAAGGAATCCACCACCGGCCTGTCCGAGGCCGCACCGGCGGCAGACGTCGGTCTGCGGGCGATTGATCGCCCGGCCCCGGCGCCGGCGCCGGCACTGGGGTCGGCGGCCGCCGACATCGCGCGGCGCGCGGCGGCTGATCGCGGTCCCGCGAAGGAATCGCTGATCGCTGCCGATGTAACGATCGAAGGCAAGATCGAAGGCGCGGGCCACGTGCGCATCGCGGGCCGTTTCAAGGGCGACGTCAACGTGCAGGGCAATGTCACGATCGAGCAGGGCGCGCACGTCACCGGCCAGGTGAACGCGGCCACAGTGATCGTCAGCGGCGAGGTGCAGGGCAACATCAACGCCACGTCGCGCGTGGAGCTGCTCGAGACCGGCGTGATCAACGGCGACCTGAAGGCTGCCGTGCTCACGGTCGCGGCGGGTTCGCGGATGCGCGGCCAGGCCGATTTCGGCTGGGGCGACCAGGGTCCCGGCGGCAAGTGACTCCAGGCGCCGCCTGAATGCTTCCCAGCCGTCCCGCCGGGTCTGTCGGACGCACACGGACGTGCCCGCACTGCAAGGCGACGATCCTCGAGAGTTCGGCCGTCTGCCCGCAGTGCCGGCATCACCTGCGGTTCGGTGCCGCTGCGACCGCGCAGCCCAAGGCTGAGGGCTTCTCGGCGCTGCGTGTCGAGGGCTCGCTCGAGCATCCGCAGCAGGGCGGTGACTGGGAGTACGCGGTACTGCTGACGATCCGCAACGAGCGTGGGGAGGAGATTTCGCGGCAGGTCGTCGGCGTCGGCGCGCTGCGCCCGTCCGAGTCGCGCACGTTCACGCTGTCGGTCGAGGTGCTGACGCCGGGAGGACGCGTGCGATGATCCGCCGGCTGGTCACTCGTTTCGCAGCGGGGCTCAGGTTTCCCACGCTGTTCGCGCTGGTCGCGGGCCTTTTCGTGTTCGACCTGCTGGTGCCCGACCTGGTGCCATTTGCGGACGAGATCCTGCTCGCGCTCGCCACGCTGCTGATCGGGTCGTTCCGCAAGCGGCGCAGAAGCCGCGGACGGCGCGCCCCCGGAGGCGGTACGGCTCGCGGATCGCCGCAACGATGACGCGGGGAACCTTGCCCTTGCGGGGGCATCTACTGATTTGACCCCGCCGGGCGGGTTTGCCAGTCTGGCGCGCATTCTGCGGAGGCGAACCGCAGGGGGAGGATGTCGAGATGTGCCTGGCAGTTCCGATGAGGATCAAGTCCGTGGACGGCTTCGAGGCCGTCTGCGAGGCGAAAGGCATCGAGCGGACGATGAGCCTGTTCATGCTGCAGGGCGAACCGATCGGCCCGGGCGATCACGTGCTGGTGCATGTGGGCTACGCGATCCAGACGGTGAGCGAGGAAGAGGCGCGCCTGACCTGGGAACTCTTCGACGAGATCGTCGAGCATGCATGAGCTGTCCGTGTGCCAGGCGCTGATCGAGCAGGTCGAGCGTGTGGCCCGGGACAATGACGCGCTGCGCGTCGTGTCGATCGTGATCACCGTCGGGCCGCTGTCCGGCGTCGAGCCGCAGCTGCTGGAGCACGCATATCCGCTCGCGGCCGCAGGGACGATCGCCGAGAACGCGTCGCTGGTCGTCGAGACGGTGCCGGTCACCGTGCGTTGCCGGACCTGCGGCGCCGAGACCGAGCGAGCCCGAACCGCCTCGTGTGCGGCGCCTGTGGTGACTGGCAGGCGGATGTCACCGGCGGCGAGGAGATGATCCTGAAGCGCGTCGAGATCGAGACCGAGCCCGCGGGCGTCCACTAGGAGGCATCGAACCATGTGCCGTGATTGCGGATGTTCGCTCGGCCCGTCGGCCACCCGCGCGCCTCTCGCGGCGCCGAAGGGCGTCGCGGGCAAGATCGAGACGATCGAAGTCATTACCGCGATCCTTGGCGAGAACGACCGGGTCGCCGCGCACAACCGCGAGCACTTCGACGGTCACGGCGTGCTGGCGCTGAACCTGATGTCATCCCCAGGCGCCGGCAAGACCGCGCTGCTCGAAGCCACGATCCGCGCGCTCGGCGAGCGCATGAAGGTTGCAGTGGTCGAGGGCGACCTTGCCACCGAGAACGACGCAGAGCGCATTCGCGCCTGCGGCGTGCCGGCGGTGCAGATCAGCACCGGCAACGCGTGCCACCTCGACGCGACGATGGTCCACGACGCCGTGCACGACCTGCCGCTCGCGGGCCTCGACATCCTGTTCATCGAGAACGTCGGCAACCTCGTGTGCCCGGCGAGCTTCGACCTCGGGCAACACCGCAACGTCACGCTGCTGTCGGTGCCCGAAGGCGACGACAAGCCGGAGAAGTACCCGGTGATGTTTCGTGCGGCGGACCTGTCACTGATCACGAAGACGGACCTGCTCGCGTACATCACGGAGTTCAGCCTCGAGCGCGCACGCGCGTCGCTGCGGCAGATCGGCTTCGGCGGCGAGACGATCGAGCTCACCAGTCGCGGTGGCGATGGCTTCGCGGCGTGGCTCGCGTGGCTCGAGCGCGAGGTCGCGGCGCAGCGCGAGCGCTCGCGTCGCGGCGAGACTGCGCGACCGCGCGTGCAGCCGGACGGCGCGGGACTGCACGCTGGCCACGGCGCGACGCGCTGAGGCAGCGCCGCGTGATCACCGCAGGCGATTGGCTCGATCGGATCCGCGCGCTGCCGCTGCCGCCGCGGATCAAGGTGATGAACGTCTGCGGCGGCCACGAGCGCTCGATCACGACTGCGGGCCTGCGCAAGGCGATCCCGTCCAACATCGAACTCGTGCCGGGGCCCGGTTGTCCCGTGTGCATCTGCCCCGAAGAGGACATCTACGAGGCGATCCAGCTTGCGCTGCACGAGGGCGTGATCCTCGTGGCCTACGGCGACATGTTGCGCGTGCCGGTGAACGCGCCGAAGAGCGAGCCGCGCTCGCTCGAGCAGGCGAAGGCGGCGGGTGCCGACGTGCGACCGATCGCGAGCCCGATCGAGGCAGCGCGGATCGCCGAGCAGAACCCGACTCGGATGGTCGTCTTCCTCGCGGCCGGTTTCGAGACCACGACCGCACCAGCTGCCGCGCTGCTCGCACAGGGCGCACCCGCGAACCTGCTGTTCCTGATGTCGGGACGCCGCACCTGGCCCGCGGTCAAGTTGCTGCTCGATTCGGGCGAGCCTGGATTCGAGGCGCTGATCGCACCGGGCCACGTGGCCACGGTGATGGGACCCGAGGAGTGGGAGTTCGTGCCGGGCGAGCACGGCCTGCCGACCGCGATCGCGGGCTTCTCGCCGGATTCGCTGCTCGCCGCGCTGTATTCCGTGCTGAGGCAGAAGCTCGAGGGCAAGTGCTTCCTCGACAACTGCTATCCGCAGGTCGTGCGGCCGGGCGGCAACGTCGCGGCGAAGCGCTTCATGGACCAGACGATGGACGTCGTCGACGGCAACTGGCGCGGCATCGGTTCGATCCCGCAGTCCGGCTACGCGCTGAAGCCGCAGTTCGCGGCCCACGATTCGCGCGTCCGCCTGCCGTCGTACACGGACATGGCCCGCAAGCGCGCGGGCGAGATGCCGCCGGGCTGCGACTGTGCCAAGGTCGTGCTCGGCAGGATCTATCCGAACGAGTGCCGTCTCTACGGCCTCGCCTGCACGCCGCGCCAGCCGGTCGGGCCGTGCATGGTCTCCGACGAAGGCGCGTGCCGCATCTGGTGGGCCAACGGCGTGCGCGAGAACGTGTGGGCCGGGCGCAAGGCGTCCGGGGCCGAAGGGGCGTGAGCGAAGCCGCTGCAGGCAGGATCGCCCGCCGGATCGTGATGACCGGCCGGGTGCAGGGGGTGGGTTTCCGTCCGTTCGTGTACCGCCTCGCGCGCGAGCTCGGGCTCGACGGCCACGTGCGTAACCTGCGTGGCGATGTGGAGGTCGTGGTGTGCGGCAAACCGGCGCAGGTCGCTGCGTTTGCCACCGGCATCGTCGATCGCGCGCCGCCGCTCGCGCGTCCCGTGATTCGCGCCATGGCCGACACTGCGGCGCCCGAGATTGCGGGATTCACCATCGCCGCGAGCAGCGCAGCGGACGCGCCACAGGTGTCCGTCCCTCCCGATTTCTTCGCGTGCGACGACTGCGTGCGCGAGCTTGCCGACCCGGCCGATCGGCGCCACCGCTATCCGTTCATCAACTGCACGCAGTGCGGTCCGCGCTACACGATCATCGACGCGCTGCCGTATGACCGGCCGAACACCAGCATGGCGCGCTTCCCGTTGTGCGACGCGTGCCGGCGCGAATACGAGGACCCGCTCGACCGGCGCTTCCATGCCGAGCCCGTCGCGTGCCCCGTCTGTGGTCCGCACCTGGCGTTCGTCGAGCCGGGCCGGGCCACGCTGCGCGGCGATGATGCAGCAATCGCTGCCGCCGTCGCGGTGCTGCGGTCGGGCAGGGTGCTCGCCGTGCGCGGCATCGGCGGCTACCACCTGATGTGTGACGCGCGCAGCGAAGCGGCCGTACAGCGACTGCGTGGCCGCAAGCGTCGTCCGCACAAGCCGCTCGCGGTGATGTTTCCGCAGGCCGGTGCCGACGGACTCGCCGGCCTGCGCGCCGATCTCGATCCAGGCCGCGTCGAGACTGAAGCGCTGCTCGATCCGGCGCGGCCCATCGTGCTGGCGCGTCGCCGCAATGATTCGCGACTCGCGCCTGCGGTGGCGCCCGGCCTGGCCGAGGTGGGTGCGTTCCTGCCCTACAGTCCGTTGCATCACCTGCTGCTTGCCGAGTTCGGCGGGCCGGTCGTCGCGACCTCGGGCAACGTGAGCGGCGAGCCCGTACTCACCGATCCGCAGCAAGCCGAGACGCGCCTTGCTTCGGTCGCTGATGCGTTCCTGCACCACGACCGTCCGATCGTGCGTCCAGCGGATGATTCGGTCGTGCGCGTCGTGGCCGGGCGTGCGCGGCCAATCCGGCTCGGCCGTGGAACGCGCTCCGCTCGAACTCGAACTGCCGCGGCCGTTGCCCGAACCCGTGCTCGCCGTGGGTGGGCATCTGAAGCTCGCCGTCGCGCTCGCGTGGGAAAAGCGCATCGTCGTTTCACCGCATGTCGGCGACATGGGGACGTTGCGCAGCGAGCAGGTGTTCGAGCAGGTCGTCCGCGACCTGCAGCGGCTATACGACGTCGAGACGCGACACTGGCTGTGCGATGCGCATCCCGGATACACGACCACGCGCTGGGTGCAGGCGGCTGGCAAGGCTCACTCGACGGTCCTGCATCATCACGCCCATGCGTCCGCGCTCGCGACTGAGCACGGCGTCGACGAGCCAGCGATCGTCTTCGCCTGGGACGGCGTCGGCTACGGAGCGGACGGCACTCTGTGGGGCGGCGAGACGTTCGTCGGCCGGCCCGGGGAGTGGCAACGGGTCGCGAGCCTGCGGCCGTTCCGGCTGCCGGGCGGCGACAAGGCGGGACGCTCACCGTGGCGCAGCGCCGCCGCACTCTGCTGGGAGGCCGGCATCGAGTGCCCGGTCGCCGTGCCGGATCCGATCGTGCGGGAGGCGTGGCAGCGCGGCGTCAACGCGCCGCGGTCGAGCGCCGCCGGCCGCGTATTCGACGCGATGTCCGCGCTGGTGCTGGGCGTCTCCGAGACGAGCTTCGAGGGGCAGGGGCCGATGTGGCTCGAGGCCCGGGCGAGCGCTGCCGGCGAGTTCCCCGAATTGCCATTGCGGCAGGGCGACGACGGGGTAATCCGCATCGACTGGGCCCCGTTGCTCGAATTTTCGACGGATGCCCGCCGCTCGGTCGACGAACGGGCGTCGGCGGTCCACTTGGCGCTGGCCGATGCGATCTGCAGGGTGGCGCTGCAGCAGCGGGAGCGAAGCGGGGCGACCATCGCCGGCCTCACCGGCGGAGTGTTCCAGAACCGGTTGCTCACCGAGCTCGCCGCCGCCGGCCTCGAGCGGCACGGGTTCCGCGTGCTGCTGCCCGGCCAGGTCCCGTGCAACGACGGCGGCCTCGCCTACGGCCAAGTCGCCGAGTACCTTGGCCGCCTCCGGTAGACTGCGCCCATGCTGTGGTTCGAACGACCGTTCCTGCAGGTGCTGCGCCGCGAGTACTCCGGCGCCATGCGCTTCGACGAGGACGACTCGGCGGAGGTCATGCCCGAGCCGCCGGCAAAGCCCTGCCAGCTGTACGTGCACATCCCGTTCTGCGAGGTGCTGTGTCCGTTCTGCTCGTTCCACCGCGTGCGCTACAACGAGCCGCGGACCGCGCGCTACTTCGAGGCGCTGCGGCAGGAGATCCGCCTGTATCACGACAAGGGCTTCCGCTTCGCCGACGTCTACGTGGGCGGCGGCACGCCGACGGTGAGTCCGGATGAGCTGCTCGCCACGCTGGCACTGATCCGCTCGCTGTCGGCCGTGCGCACGATCTCGATCGAGACCAACCCGAACCACCTCGAGGCCGGCGTGCTGCGTGGCTATCGCGACGCAGGAGTGACGCGCTTCTCGGTTGGCGTACAGAGCTTCGACGACGGCCTGCTCGCCGGCATGGACCGGCTGGAGAAGTACGGCAGCGGCGCGCAGATCCGCGAGCGGCTGGCGGCGGTCCGCGGGATCTTCCCGACGCTGAACGTGGACATGATCTTCAACCTGCCGGGCCAGACGCTCGCGATGCTCGACGCGGACATCGACGCGCTGCTCGAACTCGACGTGGACCAGGTGTCGTTCTATCCGCTGATGACCGCGTCCACCGCGCGGCACAAGATGCAGAAGACGATGGGCGAGGCCGACGAATCTCTGCGCCACGCGATGTACGAGCGCGTACTCGACCGGCTGCTGCCACGGTATCGCGCGTCCTCCGCGTGGTGCTTCACGCGCGGCGAGGGAATGTTCGACGAGTACATCATCGACGAGGACGACTATGTCGGCGTCGGCAGCGGCGCGTTCAGCTACGTCGGCGGCCAGATGTACTCGACCACGTTTTCGCTGAACCACTACTGCCGGCGGGTCGAGGGCGGGCAGAGCGGCATCACGCAGAGACGCACGCTCGGGCTGAAGGAGCGCATGCGCTACGACTTCCTGGTGCGGCTGTTCGGCGGCGCGTTGAAGCGCGAATACATCGCGCGAGCGCTACGGCGCGGCATTCTGGCTGCGCATGGCGCCGGAGCTGCTAGCGATGCGTACCGTGGGCGCGACCCGGCACGAGGCCGACGCGCTGCGCCTTACGCGCCGTGGCATGTACTGCTGGGTGCTGATGATGGCCGAGTTCTTCAACTCCGTGAACGACGTACGCGAGCAGATGCGCGAGCACATCCGCGCGGAGCTCGACGCCTGGAACGAGGAGGCCCGCGTGCCCGTGGAATCGATCGGCAGGCCCGGCCGCGAGGTGCGTTCGTGACGATGCAGGACACGCACGTTTCGCTGGCGCACGGCAACGGCGGGCGCTACATGCGCGAACTGATCCACGAGATCTTTGCCCGGCACCTGGCCAATCCGCTGCTCGACACCGACACCGACGCCGCCGTGCTGCCGTGGGATTCGAGCGCCGGTGAGCTCGTCTTCACCACCGACAGTTTCACGGTGCAGCCGATCGAGTTTCCGGGCGGCAACATCGGCTCACTGGCCGTGCACGGCACGACCAACGATCTCGCAGTCGCGGGCGCGATCCCGAAGTACCTGAGCCTCGGCGTGCTGCTCGAGGAAGGGCTCGAGTTCGCCGTGCTCGAGCGCGTGGTCGCGGGCATCGCGGCCGCCGCGAAGGAAATCGGCGTCGTCGTCGCCGCGGGCGACACGAAGGTCGTGCGGCGCGGCGAGGGCGGAGGCATTTACCTGAACACCAGCGGCATCGGCGTCAAGGATCCGTCGCTGGTGCTCGGCATGAACCGGATCCAGGCGGGCGACGCGGTGCTGGTGAGCGGCCCGGTGGGCGATCACGGCATCGCGGTGATGCTCGCGCGCGAGCAGTTCGGCCTGCGCGGCGACCTCAAGTCCGATGCAGCGAGCGTGCTGCCGCTGACGCGCGCGCTCGCGTCGGTGCCCGGGCTGCGTTTCATGCGCGACCCGACGCGCGGCGGGCTTGCCACCGTCACGCACGAGATCGTGCAGGCGAGCGGGCTCGGCGTGGCGCTGCAGGAGGCGAACATTCCCGTGCGGGACTCGGTGCGTTCGGTGTGCGAAATGCTGGGCTACGACCCGTATTTCCTCGCGTGCGAGGGGCGCGTCGTTGCGGTCGTCGCCGCGGACGCTGCCGATCGTGCAATCGCCGCGCTGCAAGACGCAGCGGGCGGGGCAGACGCCGCCATCATCGGACACGTGCGCGAGCAACCGGCGCGCGTAGTGCTGCAGACCTCGATCGGCGGCGAACGCGTGATCGAGGAACTCGAGGACGATCCACTGCCAAGGATCTGCTGACGACTCCCGCCGTGTCGCGGCAAAGGGCCCGGTTTCGGGTTGGCAACTGAGATCGATTCTCGTCTTGCGCGCGAATCTTCAGAAGTGCGCATGCACTCTGCGGTTAACCGCGATGCATGGAACTTTTCGCGTTCCGTAAGATCGCCTCCAAACCTGCTGCGTGTCAGAAGCGCCGCAAGTTCCCAGCGCAGAATGCGTTCGTTTCTTAGGGAGTCAATCATGAAATTTGCAGGCGCCCACGGCATCACGCGATCGCGTGTGCCATTGATTGCGATGCTGGCGCTCGCTGCAATCGGCATCGCCGGTTGTTCAGGCGACGACGGCAAGACCGGAGCTACAGGCACGCCCGGCACGCCCGGCGCGACGGGCCCGATAGGCCCGACCGGACCGACGGGTCCGACGGGTCCGAGTGCTTCGACGAACCCGGTCGAGAGCTGCACCGTGTGTCACGGCGACGGTTCCGTCGCCAGCGCCAAGGTGGCGCATGCCGTCACCGGTGTGCCGACCGTCACCAACGTCGCAGTCGCGCCGAGCGGCGCGAACCTCGTCATCACCTACAATCTGAAGGTCGACGGCGTCAACGCGACCGACTTCAATTCGATCAACCGTTCCATCCGGCTGGACGGGGTGACGATGCTCGAGGGAAACATCGACACCACGCTGACGCCTGTCGCCATTACCGGCGGTACCGGTGGCAACTACACGATCACGATCACCAACGCCGTGACCGCGTACCCTGCCAACTCGCGTTACGCCTTCCGCACCATCAGCGCCTCCAATTCCAGCGTGCGGTCGTACGTGGTCGCCGACTATCCGGCCGCCCCGGTCACGCAGCTGGTGAGCGACCAGTCGTGCCAGAACTGCCACGGCGGCCTCGGACAGATGCACAACGGCTATCCGATGGGCGCCAAGCAGTGCGTGGTGTGCCATGACGCGACCAACGTCGTGGCAACGTACCCGAATGCCGACTTCTACAAGCTGGTGCACGGCATCCACAACTCGGAGCTGATGCCCGCTGGCAAGTGGGACTTCGACACAAGAACTTCGTTCGCGGTCAGCTACCCGACCTACATGACGAACTGCAGCGTCTGTCACGACACGCCGTCCACCCTCTCGGCGGCCAACGCGATGCCGGTGACGGCTGCAGGCTGCTTCAGCTGCCACGGGTCGATTGAGAGCTGGGCGGAAGACTTTGCCGCCTCCGGATCGACCTTCCACAACAGCATGAACGAGACCACGGACTGCCAGACGTGCCACAAGGCTGGTGGCGTCGCGGCCGGCCTCACCAAGGTCACCGACTTCCACAACGGCATCGAGACCGAGCGCGTGGGCGTCATCTGGGACGGCGTGGATACCTCCGTCACCGAAGGCAAGAAGATGACCATGACGATCACCGGTGTCGTCGACGACGGGACGAACCAGAAGATCTCCTGGGGCGCCACCTTGAACGGCGTCGCAGTGAATCCGTGCAACGCCACCGTTGGACCGACCGCGCCGCTGTTCCTCATTCCGGCTGGTACGCCTACCGCCACGATTGATGGGCAGTTCAGCATGCTGCGCACCTACGCGCAGGCCGACGACTGGGTCGCCAGCACCAGCGCGACCGCGCCGGGCCAGCCGGGCAGCTCGGTGAACCTGACCACTGCCAACACGACCTGCGCAGGGAACGTCGCAACCACGACCGTTCCGGTCGAGGCGGGTACGATAGGCCAGCGGGCCATCGTGGCCCTGCAGGGCAAGCCGATGTTCCCGGTGTCCGCGGCGCTCAAGGCCGCGAATCCGGAGTACGAATGGTTCGCCACGTATGTCCGCGTTCCGACCCCGACCTACACGTTCACCGTTGGCACAGGGGCTCCGGCTGCTGCTCGCCGCACGGTGGTCGACACCAGTCTGTGCCTGAAGTGCCATGTGGGTTCGCTGTATCAGCACGGCAACACGCGGGTGGACAACGCGAACATGTGCGTCATGTGCCACAACCCGGCATCGTCCGAGCAGAACGTCCGCACGCAGCATGGGCGTCCTCGCCAATGGCGTCGTCGACCGACCAAGACGTACGACGGCCTGGTCGGCCAGACGTACGAGTTGAAGTCGATGTTGCACCGCATCCACTCGTCCGGCGAGAGCACAGCGACGCAGTTCGTGATCTATCGGACCCGCGGCATCTATGGGTGGGCGCCGGTCGAGTCGCTGTTGGGCCCGAACTGGGCGTCCCTGCCGTGCGTCCCGCCGAGCACGACTGGTGGTCACCTGGTGTACGGGGCGAACGACCCGGCCGCCGCAGTGTCCTGCCAGACGTTCAACTTCTACGAGCCGACGTACTCAGGCGCGCGTGAGCTGAACGACTGCAAGGCCTGCCACGGCACGATCCTGGACACCAAGGGATACTTCCCGGATCCGACCAAGGCCGTCGCGACGACGCTCAACGCGGGCGGCACGACGTGGAAGACGCAGACCGACGACACGCTGCAAGGCGCATCGGCGGCTTCGTGCGTGACGTGCCACCACACGGACGCCGACGTGAAGGCCCACGCGTATCAGAATGGTTTCAACCCGGCGGTGTTCCCGAACGGGCGTCAGACCATTCTCGACGCGAATAAGTGAGGTAATGGTCGACTGAGCTCCAGGCGAGCGGGTTGGGCCTTCGGGCCCAACCCGCGCCGCCCCGGAGATCGGATAGGAACCAAAAAATAAGGCCGGGCATTTGCCCGGCCTTTTTTTTGCGGTGGCCAGTTGCGCCGGCCACCGGGAGTCACTGGTCAGCCAGCGCTTACTCCACCTTGACCTCGGCGTCCTGGAGGATCACCGTCGTACTGGTAGCCCATGCCGAAGTCCTTGTCCAACGTGACCGGCCCCGATCACGACGACGATCGCGCCGAGTGCCGGCAGCTCGCCAGCGGTGGTCACGGTGAGGTCGTTCGTTCCTTCCGCGCCGGACCCGTCACGGACGTGCAGCCAGTTCTTGCCCATGATGCCGCCATTCACCTTCACGACCTTGCCGCGGACGGTCACTGGCTTGCCGGCAAGCGCATCTTTTTCAGCGAACACTTCGGCGACGGTCTTGCCGCCTTCCGCCTTCGCGATTCCCGACAAGTCGACTTCCTCGCCGGCCTTTGCAGCCGGGTGGTCGGCCGGCATCTGGGGCGCAGCGCTTGCCGCCGGAGCCGTGGAGGCCGCGGCGGTCTCGGCCGGGGGCGTTTCCTTCTTGGCGCAGCCTGCAAGGATCGCGACGACGGTCAGGGCCAGCAGACTGGCATGGGTTGCTTTGGACACGGGATGTGTTCTCCGGAGCGTGTGGAATGGACGAAAGGCGCGAGTTTAATGGACCGCCTCCCGCAGCGCATGCGCATCCCGCGCCGCCACCGCTGGGCCCGTTTCCGTCTATCTCGGTTTATCGCTATACGTGGCTGCAGGATCGGAACCTAGTATTCGGCCCGTCTGACCAGCGGTCGCTGGCAAGTCACCGGCATGGTGGGCCGCTTGCCGCGGCGCATCTTCGAACGAGTCTGGGAGTCATCCATGAACATTGCAGGCGCCCGAGCCTTCACGCGATCGCGCGTGCCACTCCTCGCTTTGATGGCAATGGCGGCAATCAGCATTGCTGGTTGTGCAGGCGATGACGGCAAGTCCAGGCCCCGTCGGACCCACCGGCCCGACCGGTCCGGGCGGTGGCGTCGGTCCCACGGGCCCCACGTCTCCGCCGAGCATCGAAGCGGGCGGACCGGTGGTCATCGGCAACGGCAGCACGCTGACCGAGGAGCAGATCAAGGCCATCGGGACCCTGGTCGCCACGATCGACTCGGCCTCGATTCCGGCCGGTGCGCCGATCCCGGTGATCGAATTCACCCTGAAGACGTCGCACGGAGGCGCGGCAACGGGGCTTGCGCCCAGCGCATTGCTGGTGACCGTGGCCAAACTCGTGCCTTCGACCGGCTCGAGAGTGCCGCAGACCTGGCAGAGCTACGTCAACCGGACCCAGACCGCGATCCGCCGGTCCGAAGCCTATCCCGAGCGCGACCCAGGCCAACTCGGAGACCGGCACGGCCGGCACGCTCGTGGATCTCGGCGGCGGCAAGTACCGCTACACGTATAAGGTCAACCTGTCGACGGTGACGACACCGATCGCGGTCGCGTTCGAGCCGAACCTGACGCACCGCGTGGGCCTCGAGGTCCGCCTGTCCGGTGCAGCCGAAGAGCTCGCGCCGGACAACCCGGTGAAGGACGTCGTTCCGAGCGGCGGCGCCGGCAACGGCAACAAGCTGGTCGCGGCGACCGTGACCTGCGATACCTGCCACGAGCGTCTCGAGATGCACGGCGGGCCGCGTCGGTCGGTCGAGTACTGCGTGACCTGCCACAACCCCGGCTCGGTCGATCCCGGACAGCGGCAACTCCGTCGACATGGCCTACATGATCCACTCGATCCACGCCGGGCTCGAGCGTGCCGACTACTCGCCCGACCCGACGAAGCCGACGCCGATGCCGTACATCGTCTACGGATTCGGCGGCAGCGAGAACAACTACGGCGACGTCACGTACCCGCAGGACCTGCTTTTCTGCGACAAGTGCCACGTGAAGTCCACGGCGACCCCGGACGGCGACTCGTGGCAGACGGCCGCGTCGGCTTCGATCTGCGGCGGCTGCCACATCGGCGGCCTGAAGACGACCGCGTACAGCGCGAGCAAGGGTTACACCTATACCTACACGCACGAGACCTTTGCCTTCACCGCGCAGGACAGCATGTGCGGCGACTGCCACCGTGCGGACGGCGCGGCCGGCCCGATCTCCGCGCACCTGCTCGTCCCGACCGGCGCCCCGGTCGGCAAGGCGCTCGGCGCGCAGTTCAAGTTCGAAATCCTCGGCGTGACGAACGTCGGCCTCGACAAGATTCCGACGGTCAAGTTCAAGGTCTCGAACCCGGCCAGTGCCGGCAAGGCCTACGACATCGTGACCGACAAGGCGTTCACGACGTCCGGTGCGAGCCTGAACATCAACGTCGCCTGGGACGCGGCCACGGACATCTCGAACGCGAAGGCGGACGGGACCGAGCCCGGCCTGCGCTCGAACAGCACGCCGCGGCGCAGCGGCTACACGCTGCAGATGAACCTGCCGCAGATCCAGGCGGCGGCGAGGACAGCGGGCCAGGCGGCGGACGGCAGCTACACCATCCCGTTCTTCACGGCGATCCCCGTGGATACGACGAGCCTGATGGTGCAGATGGACGGCCACCCGAAGGCGCTGCCGCCGGGACAGACCGACTGGACGAAGTCCGTGAACGCACGCGCTGGCATGACGGTGTTCTACACCGGCACCAAGCGGGCGCAACTCGTGACGCAGGCCAAGTGCGAGAACTGCCACAGCCAGCTGTCGATCCACGGCGCGAATCGCAACGGCGATCCGCAGGGTTGCGTCGTGTGCCACAACGCGAGCGGCGGCTACGCGGATGAAGGCCTCGGCACGATCGCCATGGGTGCCTTCATCCATGGCATCCACGCCAGCGGCGTCGAGGAGATCGGCGAGGTCACGTATCCGCAGAGCCTCGCGAACTGCCAGGCGTGCCACGCGGCGGGCACGTACAACGCCGCGCGCGAGAGCGCGATCGCGATCAGCACCGGTTCGGGTACCGATCTCTTCAACATGAAGGACGATACGTGGGATACCGCGACGTCCGGCACCTGTGCGGGCTGCCACACCAGCGGCACCGCGAAGGCGCACATGGAGCAGAACGGCGGCCAGTTCGGCGTCGTAGGCGGCAAGACTTTCTCGCCGTCGTCGGCGAGCGAAGCCTGCGCCGTCTGCCATGGCCCGGATCGCGTGGCGGACACCGCGGAGGTCCACGGCGAGTAAGCGACGGTCATCCGGGCGCCCCGGCGGGGCGCCCGGTCCCGCCCCGGGCCTGACGGCCGCCGCGGGGCCGGACCGTGGCGGGACTGGACGACGAGGCCGGAAGTTCGAGACATGACATCGCTCAGGGAGTCTGCAATGAAGTTCGGAACTGCCCGAGGCATCACGCGGTCGCGCGTACCACTCCTTGCGTTGATGGCCCTGGCTGCCGTCGGCGTCGCCGGCTGCGCAGGTGAGGGATCGGACGGCGGTTCGGGCGTCACCGGCCCCACGGGCCCCACCGGGCCGATCGGCGGCGGCAACACGATCGCGATCTCCGAGGCGGACACCGTCATCACCACGGTCACGAATGCGACCGTGGGTTCGGACGGCAAGGTGACGGCGACGTTCACGCTGCAGGACAGCACGGGCCATGGGCTCGCCGGGCTGCAGGCGGCCAACGTCCGCTTCACGGTCGCCAAGCTGATTCCGGGCGTGAACGGCGCGCTGGGCCAGTGGCGCAGCTACATCTCGCGCGTGAACAGCCCCGATCCGAAGGCGACCCCGGTTCCGCCGGCCACGCCGGCGGCGGAGCAGAAGCCGACCGAATACGCCACCTACGAGGGCGGCGTGGCGACGGTCAACAACGTGCCTTGCACGGCCGTGGGCGTGTTCAAGGCGCTCGGTGGCGGCAACTACCAGTACACGCTGTCGAAGGCCCTGCCCGACTACGCGACCGTGTCCTACGACCCGTCACAGACGCAGCGCGTCGGCCTGCAGGTCCGTGGCGATGCGACCTGCGCGCCCGGACCGAACTCCACCAGGCTGCTCGAGCTCACCGTGGCGAGCCTGGTCACGAACGGCGTGCGTGATTTCGTGCCCGGGGGCGGAGTGCCCATGTCGCGCAACGTCATCGACCAGAAGCAGTGCAACGCCTGCCATGTCGAGTTGAGCGCGCATGGCGGCGGACGCACCGACTACGAGTTCTGCGTAACCTGCCACAACCCGTACACGGTGCAGTCGGCGACGAACACGTCGTTCGACATGATGTTCATGACGCACCAGATCCACATGGGCGGCAACCTCGCGATGCCGTTCCCGATCTGGATCCCTGCAACGAGCACCCAGGCCGGCCGGATGGACTATCCGTTCGCCGAAGTGACCTACCCGCAGGACATGCGCAACTGCACGACCTGCCACAACGACTCCGAGGCCGGCTCGGCCTGGAAGACGACGGTCAACGTCGCGAGCTGCGGTTCCTGCCACGATACGACGACGTTCAGCGGCCCGAACCCGACGCACTCGGCGGGCCCGGCCACTGACGACATGTGCGCGGCCTGCCACGTGCAGTCGAACCTGCCGCAGCTGAGCGCGAGCGGTGCGCACGCGGCGAGTGCCGCAGCTCCGCTGTTGCCCTCGACGCCGGTCGTGCGCGAGTACGCGAAGCGGTTCAAGTTCGAGATCGTTTCGCTGGACGCGGCGAGCTTCAAGCCAGGCGCGTTCCCGAAGTTCACGTTCAAGGTCACTGACCCGACGAACGGCAATACGCCGTACAACCTGGTCACGAGCCCGTACTTCTCCGGCCCGCAGTGCGTGAACGGTACGGCGCGGCTGGCGTTCGACATCGGCTGGACGACGGCCGACTTCAATAACGCCGGCAGCGGCTCCGGCCCGGGCCAGCCGATTTCGCTGAACCCGCTGAACGCAGCGACCGGTTGCTCCACGCTGGGTGCGGGCGTGGTCGCGAACGCCGACGGTTCGTACACGATGACGTCGACGACGGCGATCCCGGCCACGGTGACCGGCACGGTGATGCTCGGATTCGAGGGCCACCCGGCTGGCGACATCGACGGCGACGGCAGCTACACCGACCGCATCCCGGTGAAGAACGTCTTCAAGGTCGCCGCCGCCACCGGCACGACCGCGACCAACCGGCGCGTGGTCGTCGACATCGCACGCTGCAACGCCTGTCACAAGTCGCTGAGCCTGCACGGCAACAACCGTACCGACGAGCCGCAGGTGTGCGTGATCTGCCACAACCCCGCGGCCACGGACATCAACCGCCGCAAGGGCACGACGATGGTCGCGTCCGCCAGCTGCCCGCAGGGGCTGGTCTCGAAGCTCGACGGCAAGTGCGAGCAGACCATCGACTTCAAGCGCATGGTGCACATGATCCATGCGGCAGAGTTGCAGCCGGCGGCAACGCCATTCGTGATCTACGGGTTCGGCAACAACCCGATCGACTTCGCGGAAGTCACGTACCCGCCGGGCGACAAGATCGGCCAGTGCGAGACCTGCCATGCGCCGGACACCTACTACCCGGTGGATCCGACCAAGGTGCAGGCGACCACCACGAACACGGGCGCGAGCATCAGCGCGCAGACCGACGACATCGGCATCACGCCGAACACGGCGATCTGCTCCGGGTGTCACACCACCTCGACGGCGGCCCTGCACATGACGCAGAACGGCGGCAGCTTCAATGCGCCGAAGCCGGCGGGCGGCATCGTGACGAGCCCGCTCGAGACCTGCAGCCTGTGTCATGGGCCGGGCAAGCCGGCGGACGTGAGGAAGGCGCATGCCGTGGGCATCTACAAGTTCGACGACCAGACGGCGAACTGACGGGACGGAGTGACAGCGATGAAACCCAAGATGCACACGCTCGCTTACCGGCTGCTCGCAATCGCCGCGCTCTGGCCCGCCGTGACGCTCGGCCAGGCGCCGCCGCCGGCCGCCGAGGCCAAGCCTGCGGCGGCCCCGGCCGCTGCGGCCGATGCCGTCGAGTACAGCAAGAAGGGCGCGGACACGTGCCTGACGTGCCACGACGACGAGCACGTGATGAGCGTGTTCCAGACGAAGCACGGCCAGCCGAACGACGCACGCAGCCCGTTCGGCAAGGGCCAGCTGCAGTGCGAGGCCTGCCACGGGCCCGGCGGCAACCACACGAAGAAGGTCAAGAAGGGCGAGGCGCGACCGCCGATGATCCGCTTCGGCCGTGACTCGGCCGCGCCGGTCTCGGTGCAGAACGGCGTGTGCCTCGCGTGCCACGAGAAGTCGATGAGCGCGAGCTGGCATGCCGGCCCGCACGACGCGAACAACGTGTCCTGCGCGTCCTGCCACGACAGCCACGTGGCGAAGGACCCGGTGCTCTCGGCGCATACGCAGGCCGATGTCTGCTACACGTGCCACGTGGCGCAGCGTGGCGAGTTCCTGAAGCCGTACGCGCACCCGATGAGGCAGGGCAAGATCGCCTGCAGCGACTGCCACCAGCCGCATGGCTCGACGTCCGAGGCGCAGCTGGTCAAGGCAACCGTCAACCAGACCTGCTACCAGTGCCACGCTGAGAAGCGCGGCCCGTTCCTCTGGGAACACGCGCCGGTGCCGGAGGACTGCTCCAACTGCCACGCGCCGCACGGTTCGTCGAACCCCGGCATGCTGACCGCACGCGGACCGCTGCTGTGCCAGTCCTGCCATTCGCAGCAGGGACACCCGAGCCTCTCCTACGGTCCGTCGGGACTGCCGGGTGGAACCGGGCCGACGGTGTCGACGCTGGTGCTCGGTAACTGCATGAATTGCCACTCGCAGGTGCACGGCTCGAACCATCCCTCGGGCGCGTCGCTTACACGGTGAACCCTATGCACACCCGCAGTCTTATCCTGTCGCTCGCGGTTGCGTCCTGCCTTGCGGCCGCCGGCGCGACGGCCGCCGAGCCGTCGGCACCGAACACCAGCGAATGGACCTGCTCGAAGTGCCCGTTCCCGAAGGGCTACCAGGCAGATGCCACGCTCGGCGGCGGCTACCTCGACGAATCATCGGCGAAATTCGGCCAGTACACCGGCCTCGACGAGAAGGGCGGCTACGTCGTCGCGGATGCCGAGGGCACCTACAACGGCGAGTCCGGCTACGGGCTCTCCTATGAGCTGACCGACCTCGGACTGAACTCTCGCGCGATCGACATCGATGGTGGCAAGCAAGGCGCCTACGAGTTCGGCCTTCACTACGACCGTGTCCCGGTCCCGATCTGGGACACGACCGAGACGCCGTTCAACAACGTCGGCAGCAAGGACCTGACGCTGCCGTCGAGCTGGGTGTACGGCGGCAGCACCGCCGGCATGACGTCGCTGGGCCAGGACCTGCACGGCGTCGACGTCGGCTACGACCGCGACCGGTACGGCGCCGACGGGAAGTACTTCTGGGGTCCAAACCTCGTGCTCGGCCTCGACTACAAGCGCGACGAACGCAGCGGATTCCGCAGCCAGTTCGCCACGATCGGCAGCACCTCGACGCAGTTGCTCACGCCGCTCGACGACGCGACCGACCGCGTCGACGCCGCCGTGCGCTACCAGACCGAGCGCTGGTTCGCCGAGCTGACCTACAGCGGCTCGTTCTACAACACCAAGGCCGCGTGGCTGAAGTGGACCAATCCGTTCGGCCTGGCGCTGCCCGGCACCGAACAGGGCCAGATGGCGCTCGCGCCGGACAACGACTACAACGAGATCGCGCTCGCGGCCGGGTGGCACGGCCTGCCTGGCAACACGACGGTCGCGCTGTCGGCTGCGACCGGCAAAGGCACCCAGGACGTCAGCTTCCTGCCGTACACGATCAACCCGACGATCGCGACGCAGCCGCTGCCGATGTCGAACCTGAACGGCGACGTCGACGTGACGCGCGCCGACCTCACGGTGACCTCGCGGCCGTGGCGCAGCCTGCGCCTGCGCGGCTCCGTCACCTATGACGAGCGTGACAACAACAGCAAGCAGGCGGCGTTCGACTCGATCGTGTACGCGGACAGCTTCCTGACGTATGGCGACACGACGAACCCCGTGTACGGTTTCGAGCGTTTCCGCGTGCTCGGCAGCGCGGACTACGACGTCTATGACAAGTTGCAGCTCGGCGTCGGCGGCGAGTACCGCGAGCTGAAGCGCACCGGCACCGAGCAGGAGGTTTCGAAAGAGCACCTGTCGGACGGCTGGGGCCGCGTGGAATACCGGCCGTCAGGCTACCTCGGCTTCGTGTTGCGCGGTGGCGCGATGGAGCGCGAGCCTTCGAATGGATACGACACCACGGTCGCAGAGCAGTACGGCCAGAACCCGCTGATGCGCAAGTACAACATGGCGTACCTCTACCGCAGCTACGGCGAGTTCGTCAGCAACGTCGCGCTCGGGGACCTGCCGCTCACGCTGAGCGCGAGCGCGACCTACGCCGACGACAGCTACACGAAGTCGCAGGTCGGCCTGCGCTCGGGCATCGACCGGCGTTATGGCATCGACGTCAACTGGGCCATCAACGACAAGCTGTCGGCCTACGTGAACGGCGGCCAGGACAAGATCGACTCGAGGCAATGGGGCAGCAGCACGTTCTCGTCGCCCGACTGGAAGGGCATCGTGCAGGATGCTTTCAGCACCCTCGGCACGGGCGTCACGGCCCGCTTCAGCGACAGGTTGAGCCTCGGTCTCGATTACACCTGGGCGCAGGGCAATTCGCACACGACGATCAAGGGCGTGAACGCGGGTGATTTCCCCGCGGTGCGCAGCGAGTTGTCGAGCTTCAAGGCCGACTTCAACTACGACGTGACGGAGCGCATGGGAGTCGTCTTCACCTGGTGGTACGAGCGCTTCACCAGCAGCGACTGGGCCCTGAACGGCATCGGGCCCGCGACGTTGCCGAACGTCCTGTCGCTCGGCGCCGATCCCTACAACTACAGCGTCAACTACGCCACGATCGCGCTGCAGTACTCGTTCGGGTCGCCTGCGCAAGGCGAGGGCAAGTAACGAAAAGGGTGGGGTAATCCGCGGCTGCGGCGTCATTGCTGCAGCCGCGGAGATCCCAGCCGGCTCGCGCCGGTGACGCGATTACTTCAGGGTCGCGTAGTAGGCGGCGACGTTGGCAACGTCGGCAGCGCTGAGCTTCTTCGCAGCCTTCGCCATCTTCGCGTCCTTGGTGCGCGTGCCGTTCTGGTACTCGGTCATCGCCTTGGTGAACTTGTCCACGGCCCAGCCGTTGATGGCCGGGTTGTCGTCGTCACCCTTGCCGTCGTCACCGTGGCAGTCGGCGCAGCTGCCCTCGGCGACGGTCTTGCCGGCGGCGACGTCCGCGGCATAGGTGGGCGCGGCGACGAGCGCCAGCGCGGCGAGCAGGGCGGACAGCGAAAGCTTGTTCATCGATAGACTCCTGGGGTGATCGGATCGCGGCGGACACCCGCCGCGGCGCCCGGATTGTCCCGCAAGCCGGGCTCGGCGGCTACCTTTCCCGCGAGGCGAGGTGCTGGATCGCGCGAGTCAGGCCCTTGAACAGGAACAGGTGTGCGGGCACCAGCGAATACCAGTAGACGAGCCCGAACACCCCTGCCGGGTGCCAGTAGGCCGTGGCGCTGACGCTGGAGCCCTTGCCGGCCGGGTCAGGCTTCACGACGAACTCGAGCACGCCGGCGCCCGGGGCCTTCATTTCCATCAGCAGCGTCAGCCGCCGGCCCGGTTCGAGCGCGATCACGCGCCACGAGTCCACGACGTCGCCGACACGCAGGTCCGTCGGGTGCCGGCGCCGGCGGCGGTAGCTCGGCCCGCCGAAGAGCCAGTCGATGGCGCGGCGGATGTTCCACAGCACGTCGGCAAAGAAATACCCGCGGTCCCCGCCGATCGTGCACACGGTGCGGAACACGGCCTCGGGCGTTGCCGGGCCATCCGCTTCGGCACCCGCGCGCATCGCGTAATAGCCGTACTCCGGGTGGAAATTGCGGCACGCGATCGCGCCCTCGACCCAGCGTGCGACGATCTCGTGGCGGCCGTCCGCCTCGATCGCGGCGCGAATCGATTCCTCGAGGCCCATCAGCGGGCGCGGCACCATTGCGCGCAGCGCGCCATCGTCGGCGACGAAGTCGTGCTCGAGTCCTTCCACCAGCGCCCGCGCGACGCTGGTCGGCACGGACGTGACGAACCGGAGCCAGTACGACGACAGCCGTGGCGTCAGAACGGGCACGGCCACGATGCGCGGCGTGCGCCCGACCTGCCGGCCGTAGCAGCGCATGATTTCTTCGTAAGTCACGGCGTCGGGGCCGCCTGCATCGAGGATGCGACCCGCCGCGGCGTCCACGTCCGCGACCGCAACCAGGTAGCCGAGCAGGTCCGGCAGCGCGATCGGCGTCGAGCGCGAGCGCACCCACGACGGCGTGGTCATCACGGGCAGGTGGTTCACGAGATCGCGGATCACCTCGTAGGCTGCCGAGCCGGGCCCGATGATCATGCCGGCGCGGATCTCGGTCACCGGCACCGCGAACCTGCGCAGCACCTCGCCGGTCTCGGCGCGCGACTTGAGGTGCTGCGAGCGTGGGTTCGGCGGTATCAGGCCGCCTAGATAGACGATGCGCCGCACGCCGGCTGCTGCCGCGGCCCGCGCGAAATTCTCCGCCGCCTGCCTGTCGAGCGCGGCGAAGTCGCGGCCCGCGGCCATCGAGTGCACCAGGTAATACGCCGTGTCGACGCCGGCAAGCGCTGGGGCCAGCGACGCAGGATCCAATGCATCGGCCCGCACCAGCTCGACGTCCGTCCAGCCGCGCGCCTCGAGCACTTCGACGTTACGCGCTGTCGCGCGCACCCGGTGCCCGGCCGCGAGCAGGGCGGGGACGAGGTTGCTGCCGATGTAGCCGCTGGCGCCGAAGACGAGGCGCAAGAATCAGCCCCGGCCGCTGGCCGCGTTGCGCACGCGTATCGCTTCTTCCTGGTCCACGGCGTCGAGTTGCTCCTCGATGAATCGCAGCGACAGGTCGATCTCGGGCAGCACCACGTTCTCCAGCGCCCGGGCCCGTCGCTCGGTGCGAGTGTACTCGCTGGCCAGCCGGCGCAGGTTGCCGACGCAGGCCGCGACGTGCACCTGGGTCTCGATCAGCTGCTGGAATGCACTTGCGCAGGCGCGGGCCTCGGGCAGCGCCTGCAGCGATCGTGGCGTGGGTGTCGTGGCGCTCCGGTCGAGCGCCGCCTCGACCAGCTCGAGGCCGAGAAAAGTCTGCACGCTGGAGCGCAGCAGCGCGCCATCCAGGTTGCGCTTGGGCTCCACGGTGAGGTCGTCGAAGCCGTACGCATCGACGGCGGACTCGAGCGAATCCCGGGCCTGCTGCCCGAGCCGGCGCAGCTCCTCCTGCAGCGCGAGGTATTGCCGCAGCTGGCGGAGGATCTCGGTGGCGAGCAGTACGCGCTTCTCGTCGAGCAGCTCGTAACCTTCCTGCACCAGCCGCCGCTCGTCGCGCAGCTCGAGGAATGCGACGCGCGTCGCCAGCACCTCGCCGCCGATGTCAGGCACGTTCGCCGTCCTCCAGGTGCCGCTTGATCTGGTCGTTCGACAGCCGCGTGAGCTCGTTGCGTGGCAACCCGCGCAGCACCTGCCAGCCGACCTGCATGCTTTCCTCGAGCGTGCGCGACGTCGGTTGCTGCAGCAGCTCATCCTCGAAGCGCTGGCCGAACGCGAGGAAGCTGCGGTCCGCGTCCGGCAGACCCTGCTCTCCCATCACGCTCGCGAGCATCCTGACGCGGATCGCACGAGCGTAGGCGGCGAACAGCTGGTGCGCGAGCGCCGGGTGGTCCGGGTCCGTGTAGCCTTCGCCGGTGCCCGCGTCCATCAACCGCGACAGGCTCGGCAGTACCTTGATCGGCGGGTAGATGCCGCGGCGGTCGAGCTCGCGATCGAGCACGATCTGGCCTTCGGTGATGTAGCCCGTCAGGTCGGGAATCGGGTGGCCGATGTCGTCGCCCGGCATCGTCAGGATCGGCAGCTGCGTCAGCGTGCCCTCGCGGCCGCGGATGCAGCCCGCGCGCTCGTACAGCGCGGCCAGGTCCGAGTACATGTAGCCGGGGTAGCCCTTGCGGCCCGGAATCTCGCCGTGGCTCGCGGAGACCTCGCGCAGCGCCTCGCAGTAGTTGGTCATGTCCGTGAGGATCACGAGCACGTGCCGCCCCTCGACGAACGCGAGGTATTCCGCCGCAGTCAGCGCATAGCGCGGCGTCAGCAGGCGCTGCATGCCCGGCTCGTCCGCGAGGTTGAGGAACATCGCCGTATGGCCGAGCGCGCCGCTCGACTCCATCGCGCTGCGGAAATGCTCTGCCGTGTCGTGCGATACGCCCATGCCGACGAACACGATCGCGAAGTCGTCGCGCCGCTCGCCGCGCAGCCGCGCGCGCTGCGCGATCTCGGTGGCGAGCCGGTCGTGCGGCAGGCCGCCCGCCGAGAACAGCGGCAGCTTCTGCCCACGCACCAGGCTGTTCATCAGGTCGATCGCGGAGACGCCGGTCTCGATGAAGTCGCGCGGCAGTGCGCGCCAGGACGGATTGATCGCAAGGCCCTCGATGCGCATCCGCGCGCGCGCGGAAACCGGGGGGCCGCCGTCGATCGGCCGGCCGAGACTGTCGAACACGCGACCGAGCATGTTCGGGCCGACGCCGAACAGCAGCGGCTCCGGGCGCAGGCGGATCCGCGTGCCCGAGAGCCCGAGGCCGGATGTCGGCTGCAGTACCTCGATCACCATTGCGGATTCATCGAGCGCGGCGACGCGGCCGAGGCGGGTGCTCCCGTCCGCGCCGAGGATCTCCACCGCCGAGTTCAGCCCGACGCGCGCCTCGCGGCGTGCGTACAGCAGCGGTCCCTCGATCCGCGTGACGGCGTCTTCGAGCAGCAGGTCAGCGAACATGGCTCTGCACCGGTTGCAGCGAGTCGAACTCGTAGTCGACCTCGCGCGGCAGCAGCGTCAGGCGTTTCAGGTCGCCTTCGCCGAACTCCTCGCCGAGGCGCTGCAGCTGGCGGAGTATCTTCATGTCGGCGAGCCGCGCGGGCGGGATGCCTGCCTGCACCGCCGCTTCGGCGCGATCCATGAAGTGCAGCAGGATCGTCAGCATCGCGACCTGCCGCGCCGGCGAGCAATAGCGGTCCACCTTCGAGAACGACGACTGCCGCAGGAATCCCTCGTTCACGAGGTCCGCGCACAGCAGCTTCAGCTGCTGCTGCGCGGGCAGCGCGTCGCGGCCCACGATGCGCGCCATGCGCTCGAGGTGCGATTGCTGCTCGAGCAGCGCGAGGACTCGCTGTCGCTGCGTCATCCAGTCCGGGTTGCCCGAGACCTTCCACCAGTTCGCTAGCGCGTCGGCGTCGGCGCTGTAGGACAGCAGCGGGTGGATCGCGGGGTAGAAGCGCGCCTGCGCCCGCTGCCTGTCGAGCGCCCAGAAGCAGCGGACGTAGCGCTTCGTGTGCAGCGTCACCGGCTCCGAGAAGTCACCGGCCGGCGGCGAGACCGCGCCGATGATGGTCACCGACCCTTCCTGCCCCGCGAGTGTCGTCACGCGCGCCGCACGCTCGTAGAACTCCGCGAGCCGCGAGCTGAGGTACGCCGGGTAGCCGGCCTCGCCCGGAAGCTCGCCGAGCCGCCCCGAGACCTCGCGCAACGCCTCGGCCCAGCGGCTGGTGGAATCGGCGAGCAACGCGACGTGCAATCCCTGGTCGCGGAAATACTCGGCGACCGAGATCGCCGTGTAGATGCTCGCCTCGCGCGCGGCCACCGGCATGTTCGACGTGTTCGCGATGATCACCGTACGCTCCGCGAGCGGTCGCCCGGAGCGCGGGTCATCCAGCTTCGGGAACTCGTCGAGCACCTCGGCCATCTCGTTGCCGCGCTCGCCGCACCCGACGTAGACGATCACCTCGGCGTCGCACCATTTTGCGAGTGCCTCCTGCAGCACGGTCTTGCCTGTGCCGAAGCCGCCTGGCAGCGTCGCCCGTCCGCCGCGCGCGACCGGGAACAGCGTGTCGAGAATGCGCTGTCCCGTGATCATCGGTGCACTCGCTGGCAGCCGGGCTGCCGCGGGACGCGGAGTGCGCACGGACCAGTAGTGGCGCATCGCGATCTCGTGCGTCACGCCGTCCGCACCCGTATAGCGCGCGATCGGTTCGTCGTCCGGGTATTCGGCCTCCACGGCGATCCATTCGAGGCGCCCCGCGGCCCACGGCGGGACGAGGATCGACTGCGGGCGCGCCGCGGCGATGCTGCCGATCGCCTGTCCACTCTTGATCGATGCGCCCGGCTCCACGCCCGGCACGAAATGGAAACGACCCATCGTGCCGGACGCGATGCCGGGCCTGACCTGGTAGTCCTGCGTGCCGGTGAGCGGCCGCAGCAGGCCGTCGAAGATTCCTCCGAGCAGGCCGGGTCCGAGCGGGACCGACAGCGCGCGGCCGGAACCCTCGACCACTTCGCCGGGCTCGAGGCCGGTCGTGTCTTCGTACACCTGCGCGACGAGCTCGTCGCCGCGCAGCTGGATCACTTCGCCGAGCAACCGGTTCGGGCCGACCGACAGCGCCTCGTACACGCTGAACGGTCCTTCCATCCGGGCCCGGAGCACCGGTCCGCCGATCCATGTGACACGCGCTCGGCTCATGTCAGGCGTCCTTGCGCGCTTCGGCGAGGCGTTCGAGCTCAGCGAGCAGTTCGGACTCGACTCGCTCGCGTGACGCGAGCAGCCCCGGCACGGTCGCATCCACGCAGGCCCGGCCGCTGCGAATGCGCAGCCCCGCTCCGAGCGAAGGCACGGCCCGCACCTCGACGTCGTCACCAACGCGCTCACGCAGGGCTGCGCGAGTGCGGTCCATGTCGTGCTGCGGAGTCGTGGTATCCATCTCTATCGCGAATCGCGTTACACCGTGTAGCGAGCTGGCCGCAATGTCACACGCGGCCGCGCACCACCGGCGCCTGCGTTCAGCGTCGTTCCAGCCGGCTTCGAGCACGGCCGGCAGCTCGATCCACGCCGCGTCCATCAGTTCGCGCAGCACGGCCTGCTGGCCATGGCGTTGCACGGTCTCGAGCGCCGCCTTGCGGTCGGCAAGCGCCTTGTCGATCGCGCGACGCTCCTCCTCGACGGCCTGTCGCAGCCGCGCGCGCGCTTCTTCCCACGCCCGCGCAACGATGCTGCGAGCCTGTTCCCCGGCCGCTTCGCGCGTGCGGCGGCTCTGCGATTCCTGGTCGCGCGAAAGGCGCCGCAGCAGCGCGTCGGTCTGCGCCTGGACGATGCTGTCAGGTGCGCTCATGACTCGATCCCCAGCGCGAGTCGCACTTCACGGGCAACGTCGGGCGCAGGCTGCCGCCCATACACGTCCGGCACGATCGCCACCAGCGGCCGCGTGCCGCTCAGCGCCGCTTCGATCAGCCCGGGCTGGACGTCCCGCGCGCGAGCGGACGACAGCAGGATCAGGTCCGCGCCGTCCGCGACCGCACGTCTGAAGACGTCGGTCGTTTCGTCCGGGCCCGGCTCGCGAGTTTCTGCGCCGGCAAGGCGGAACCCGCAGCCCGTCGCTTCGTCGCCGATGTAGTACACGCGCGCCATTGTTCAGCCGAGCCGGTTCAGGATCAGGATCGAGACGATCAGGCCGTAGATCGCGATGCCCTCGGCGAGCCCCACCATCACGAGCACGCGGCCGAAGAGCTCGGGCTTCTCGGCAAGCGCTCCGAGCGCCGCGGTGCCGACCTGCGCCACCGCGTAACCGGCGCCCAGCGCGGCAAGGCCGGCCGACATGGCCGCCGACGCAAAGCCCCAGCGCAGCACGCCGGGATCGACGGCGACGGCTGCGCCCTCTGCGGCCAGCGCAGGTGCCGCGAGCAGCAGCGCGATCGTGGCGAGGACAGCCGTCGTCAACGTGGCGGCAGCGATGGCGATCAGCCATCGATTGGAGGATTTCATGGCTTGCTCCCGGGGATCGGACTGGAGGACGCCACCGGCGGCAGCAACGGCTCGAACGGCCGGCCCCGCGCGGTGAGGAAGCGGATGAAGAATTCGAACAGGATCAGGCGCGTGGTCTGGATGCTGACGACCAGGCCCTCGAGGCCCACGATGGCCGCATTGCCGATCAGCAGCACCGGCCAGTAACCCGGGCCCGCCGCCTCGGCCATGCCGACGACCGCGGTGCAGAGTCCGGCATGAGCGAGCGCGAACGCGCCGACGCGCACGAACGACACCGTGTTCACGCCGAGCTGCAGCATGCGCTCGGCCACTTCGCCAGCCGCATGCCCGACCGCTCCGAGCCGATCCTTTTCGGCAACGAGCGCCGGGCCGGCCAGTGCCCAGGCGAGCCCGGCGGGGACGGCCCACAGTGCGCGGGCGTCGAACGCCGTGCCGACGAGGCCGAGATAGGCGACCAACGTGCCGGCTTCAGCCGCGAACCAGTGCCGCATGTCGTCGCGCCAGAAATACTGCAGCGCGTTCAGCAGCTGGCCGATCGTCAGCACGATCGCGCCGAACGCGAGCGCGGTGCCGAGCACGAGCAGCGGATCCTCGAGCGGCCGCACCCACAATGCGGGGATGACGTCCTCGCGGGCGAAGATGCTGCCGAACGCGAACCCGAATGCGATCGCGACGATGCCGCCCGGCACCAGCAACCTGAGCGCCGGAAGCCGGTTACGCAGCACGTAGCCCGCGACTGCGACAGCGAGGCCTTGCAGCACGTCGCCGAACATGAAGCCGAACATCAGCGGCGCGAGTACCGCGACGATCACGCTGGGGTCGGCGTCGCGCGTACCGGGTACGCCCATCAGCCCCGCGAAAACTTCGAACGGCCGTGCCCACGCGGGATTGTGCAGCACCGACGGCGGCTCCGAGCCGGCCGGCGCCGGCATCACGCGCAGCAGGTAGTGCAGGCCGCGCGTGTCGAGCACTGCACGGAGGCGACGGTCGTCCAGGTCCGAGCACCAGCCGGTGATCCACGCGAAGTGCTCCGTGACCGGCAGCTCGGGCACGTGCGACACGAGCCACGCGGCCAGCGCGAGTTCGCCGAGTGCGTCCGCAAGGCCGTGCTGGCGCGCAAGCGCGTCGAGGCCGTCCCGCGCCGCGCGCTCACGCTTGTCGATGCCATCGCGCCTGTCCGCCAGGAAACGTGCGACGTCCGCCGGGTCTGCGGGCAGGTCGGCAGGCAGCGCGATCAGCCGAGCCTTGCGTGCCGCCAGCGCCTGGTCGAGCGCTTCGATGTCGCTGCGCGGGCCGACGGCAACGAGGAAGCTCCCGTTCTCGTTCGGCACCTGCTGCAAGAGCACGGCGGGCGGGATCGCGTGCGGTGGCCCGCCGTCGGGAAGTACATACACGCGGCCTGCGAGCACGGGCCCTGCCGCAGCGACGCGGTCGAGGCGGGGCAGCGCGACCCCCGAGCGCTGCTGCAGCGCGATCAGCAGTGTGTTGTCTTGCTTCTGCTGCGCGAGGCCCTCGAGCTCCGCGATCAGCGGGTCGGCGTCGTGCGTCCAGGTGCGCACGCGCTCGAGCGCATCGCGCGGTGCTTCCAGCAAGTCGTGATCGGGTGCTGGCGGCTGCATGCGGGCTTCGGGCCAGTAGTGTCCATAGCGGCGCGACAGCGTCTCGAACTCGAGCAGCGTGACCCTGAGGTCGGGCAGTGCGAGCTTCGACTCCGCGCTGCTGTGTGCCTGCAGCTGCACGGATCCCGTCGTTGCGAGGCAGTCGAGTGCCGCGCCGAGTTCCTCGCGCGCGGTGAGCAACTCGAACCAGCTCGCGGTGGCGGGCCGCAGCATCATGGCGCGGTCGCGCTCTCGCGCAGTGCCCGCGTGGCGAGGGCGCCGCGCATCCTGCGCAGATCGAGTGCCACCAGGCCCAGGTACGCGACCGACGCGGCGGGGCCGAGCGGGAAACGGCGGAACATCGACTGCAGGCGTCGCTCGAGCGCGGCGAACGCCTCCGTGGATGTCGCATTTTCCGGCAGCGCTTCGAGCCGCTGGCGCTGTGCGGCCAGCATGCGCAGCATTGCGTCGAGCGGCTCACGCCCGGGGTGCCGCGCGGGCCACAGGGCTCGCCAGTGACTGCGCCATGCGCCGGCCACGTCGTGGGGCGGCGCGAACCCCGCTGCGAGTGGCGCGAGCTCGGTGCTTCTCAATGCGACGGCGCGCTCGCGCGGCTCGCGCGCGACGACCGGGCCCAGCACCGGGTCGTCGCGCATCCATGCGGGCGCGCGGCCACCGCGGGCGAGCTTCTGCAGCGCCGGTACGCAGGCGATCCAGCGCAGCCAGCGGATGCCGGCGCGCCACGGCTCGGGCTGCCATGAGGCTACGTCGTCCACGTCGTGCGCCCATTCGTCGCGCAGTTGCCGTTCGAGCGCGTGCACGTCGGGCCGGGGTCCGAGCCGGTCGACCCAGCGTGCCAGCGGCGATCCTCGCAGTACCTGCAGCAGTGCGCCGAGGTCGGCGGTGGATGCGAAGTGACTCCAGTCGGCTTCGCCGGGCCGCATGCCGTAACGCGCCTGCAGGCGTGCCTGCGCGTAAGCGAACGAGGGGTCAATCCGGCTCATGGTCGACCGACGTGAGCCGGCGCGCGATGCGCTCGATCGCCTCGCGGGAGAGCGAGCGCAGGCGAGCTGGGTCTGCCATGTCCGCGGAGTCGCCGCGCTCGAGGTCCTGCAGCGCCTGTTGCAGGTGCAACTGGGCGCGGACGTGCAGTGCCGAGGAGCGGCGTCGCGCCGTGTCGAGGATCTGCCGGCGCCGCGCGCGCGCCGCTTCGATCGTGGCCTCGGCGGCACGTTGCCCGGATGCAATCGCGTCTGCAGCCTCGCGCTCCGCAGCGAGGACCCGGTTCATCGCATCGGCTACCGCCGAGTCAGGCGTGGGTCGTTCCATTGCGGCCTCCGCGCTGCAGGCAAAATAGCCCCTGCAGCGGCGGGCCGCTTCCGCAGAATCCCGTACCGATCAGTGGTTTGTGTGGGAACTGTCAGCGATCGTCCGGCGGGGCCGGAGGCGGCGGGTTCAGCCGCCGTGGCCTTCCATCATCAGCCCGGTGCCGCCGCGCGAAATGTGCGCAACCACGGCCGTCCGGCGATGCAGCTTCGTGACCACGCCGAGGCTGATGGCGAATGCCAGCTGGACGGTCTGGCCCTTGCGCAGGCCCATGTCGCCGGTCTCGACGAACACGCCGCTGGCGCTCAGGTTCCGCGCCCGGCACAGCCGCCGCTTGCTGCCCGGCAGTAACAGGTAGACGGTCGTCCTCGCACGGTGTCTCGTCGTTAGTCGTCTTTCCACTGGCCGCGCTCTTCTGTAGTTGTCCGCGAACGGCTCGCCCGTGGCAATTATGCCTGTCGCGCGCGGCGAGGAAAGCCGGTTTTTACATGCGAATCCGCGTGCGTGCGTTATGTCGCGTCGGTGCCGTCGCGTCAGCCGCGGTCGAGCGAAGCCATGCCGGCAGCATCGTAGCGATCGCCGGCGACGTTGTCCGGCGCGAATACGCTGTTGAGCACGTCGAGGTCGCTGCTCGAGAGCTGCACGTCGAGCGCGCCGAGGTTCTCGCCCAGCCTCGTGCGTCGCGTCGTGCCGAAGATGGGCACGACGTCCGGACCCTGCGCAAGCAGCCATGCGAGCGCGACCTGTGCCGGCGTCGCGCTCACTCGCGCGGCAAGTTCCTCGAGGCGTTCGACGAGCCTGAGGTTCGCCGCAAAGTTGTCGCCCTGGAATCGAGGCTGCATCCGGCGGTAGTCGGCTTCGGGCAGTGCCTCGGCCGGCGCGGCGCGTCCGGTCAGGAACCCCCGGCCGAGCGGCGAGTAGGGGACGAAGCCGATGCCGAGCTCGCGGCAGGCGGGGAGCACCTCGCGCTCGACGCCCCGTTCCCACAGCGAGTATTCGGACTGGAGCGCGCTGATCGGGTGCACCGCGCTGGCCCGGCGCAGCGTGGCGGCACTCGCTTCGGACAGGCCAAGGTGCCGGACCTTCCCCTCGCGGACCAGGGCCGCCATGGCGCCTACGGTGTCCTCGATCGGCACGGCCGGGTCGACCCGGTGCTGGTAGAGCAGGTCGATCCGGTCGGTCCCAAGCCGCGCCAGCGAGGCCTCTACGACCTCCCGGACGTGCCCGGGGCGGCTGTCGAGCCCGCTAAACCTGCCCTGGGCGTCGATCCGGAAGCCGAACTTCGTCGCAAGGACCACCTTGTCGCGGCGGCCGCCCGCGAGGCACCGGCCGAGCAGCTGCTCGTTCGTGTAGGGGCCGTAGACCTCGGCGGTGTCGAGCAGCGTCACCCCCCGTTCGATCGCATCGAGCAGCGTGGCCTCGCATTCGGCGGGGTCGCCGCCCCCGGTATAGGCAAAGCTCATCCCCATGCAGCCGAGGCCCAGCGCCGAGGTTTCGAGGCCCTGCCGGCCGAGCTGCCGCTGCTGCATCATGCTGGTCTCCTGACTCGGCGTTGACACGGGCAGGGCGGCCGACGAGAATACGCGGCTCTCTGTCCGGGAGGGGTACCCAAGCGGCCAACGGGAGCAGACTGTAAATCTGCCGGCTCATGCCTTCGTAGGTTCGAATCCTACCCCCTCCACCAGGTCAGTCGAGCGGGAGACGTGGGCCCGTCAGTCGGAACCGGCGAGCGAGGCGGGTGTAGTTCAATGGTAGAACCTCAGCCTTCCAAGCTGATGGTGTGGGTTCGATTCCCATCACCCGCTCCATCCGGGGGTGCTGGGAAGGGTGTCGGAAGGGTTTCGCGGCCCACGTAGCTCAGTCGGTAGAGCACGTCCTTGGTAAGGACGAGGTCACCGGTTCGATTCCGGTCGTGGGCTCCAGAGTTCTGGAATCACTAGTCACTAGTTTTAGAGGTAAGGGTCGTGGCTAAGGAAAAATTCGCGCGTACGAAGCCGCACGTGAACGTGGGCACGATTGGTCACGTTGACCATGGCAAGACGACGCTGACGGCGGCGCTGACGAAGGTGATGGCGGAGACGCACGGCGGCACGTTCATGGCCTACGACCAGATCGACAAGGCGCCGGAGGAGAAGGCTCGCGGCATCACGATCTCGACGGCGCACGTGGAGTACCAGTCGCCGAACCGGCACTACGCACACGTGGACTGCCCGGGGCACGCCGACTACGTGAAGAACATGATCACGGGCGCGGCGCAGATGGACGGCGCGATCCTGGTGGTGTCGGCGGCCGACGGCCCGATGCCGCAGACGCGCGAGCACATCCTGCTGGCGCGGCAGGTGGGCGTGCCGTACATCCTGGTGTACCTGAACAAGGCGGACATGGTCGACGACAAGGAGCTCTTGGAGCTCGTCGAGATGGAAGTTCGCGAGCTGCTGTCGAAGTACGACTTCCCCGGGGATGACACGCCGATCGTGACGGGCTCGGCGCTGAAGGCGCTCGAGGGCGACAAGAGCGAGATCGGGGTTCCGTCGGTGGTGAAGCTGGTCGAGGAGATGGACAAGTACATTCCGATTCCGGAGCGCGCGGTGGATGGCGCGTTCCTGATGCCGGTGGAAGACGTGTTCTCGATCTCGGGCCGCGGCACGGTGGTGACGGGGCGCATCGAGCGCGGCATCGTCAAGGTGAACGACGAGGTTGAGATCGTTGGTCTGCGTCCGACGCTGAAGACGATCTGCACGGGCGTCGAGATGTTCCGCAAGCTGCTCGACCGTGGTGAGGCAGGCGACAACGTGGGCGTGCTGCTGCGCGGCACGAAGCGTGAGGAAGTGGAGCGCGGCCAGGTGCTGGCGAAGCCCGGCTCGATCACGCCGCACACGAAGTTCGAGGGCGAGGTGTACGTCCTGACGAAGGAGGAGGGTGGTCGGCACACTCCGTTCTTCAAGGGGTATCGTCCGCAGTTCTACTTCCGCACGACCGACGTGACGGGAGCGGTGGAGTTGCCGGAGGGCGTCGAGATGGTGATGCCCGGCGACAACATCAAGATGACGATCGAGCTGATCAGCCCGATCGCGATGGAAGAGGGCCTGCGCTTCGCGATCCGCGAGGGCGGCCGCACCGTCGGCGCGGGCGTGGTGTCGAAGATTCTGAAGTGAGCGGTGAACAGTGGATGGCGGATAGTGGTGTCGCGCTGCGACGCCCTGTCCTGACCATCCACCATTCACTACCCACTATTCACTTGGCTTACTGAGGTTCGAGTCGTTTTCCGACGATTGATTCGCGGCGCAGGGCAGTAGCTCAATTGGCAGAGCGGCGGTCTCCAAAACCGCAGGTTGGGGGTTCGATTCCCTCCTGCCCTGCCATTCGCGGCGAGTGACGGAAGCACGGTTCGAGCGGGACCCGGCAACA
>CAVOKQ010000001.1:0-291513 GCA_963696545.1 uncultured Gammaproteobacteria bacterium | reverse complement strand
TCGTACTGCTTCTTGCGCAGGAACCAGAACGGACGAAACAGGCTGCGCTCGACGATTTTCGGCGACCCGTAAAGCCCTGCGAGACTCACGACCACCGTGACCACGAGGATGATTGCGGCGACGCTCATCGCGGACTCAGTGAGTCACGTAGACAAGCGCGCCAGTGTCGAAGCCCAGCGACTTCGCACGCGCGACCAGGCGATCGACCACTTCGCGGGGCGGATTCGGTTCGCGCGACAGGATCCAGAGATAAGACCTGTTCGGACCGACAACGAGCGAGTGCGTGTAGGCGGGATCGAGGTCCACGATGTTGTAGCCGCCGTAGAACGGCCCGAAGAAGGAAACCTTCAGCTGCCCCACGTCGCGCGCGCCGACGAACTTCGCCCGGCCTTGCGCCTCGTCCCACTCGCCTTTCGCCGCATTGAAGCCGCGATTGAGCACGTCGATGCTGCCGTCGTCGCGGGCCGTGTAGGTCGCCGTGACCTTGGTGAGACCACGCTCGAAGCTGTGATCGAGCCGAGCGATCTCGTACCACGTGCCGAGATACCGGTTGGCATCGAAGTCCTTGATCGGCTCGATGCCATCCGGAATGTGCGCGCAGCCGGCCAGCAGAGCCGCGGCTATCCAGACCCAGATTCGATGCTTCACGAACTTCGACCTCCAGGGCACATGAACTTTGATTCTCGCACTTCGCGGCCCGACTCTCACGCGGGAATTCACGATGCGGGCACGCCGCGGAGTCCATATAAGTGAACGGAACGCGATGTAGACGGCCTGTTCCGACGAGGCCCCCATGAAATCACATCGGCTTCGGCTCCCAATCCCCGCCCTCGCATTGGTGGCCCTCGCTTCACTCGCACGCCCGGCTCTTGCCGACACGTCGCTCCCGGCGGACGACGGCAAGGGCTTCTATCTCGGGGGAGGCCTCGCCTGGTCGACGGTCAGCGTCGAAGTGAGCGGGTACTACTCCAACGACGATTACTGCGGCCTCTGGGGCTGCGCATACTACAAGGAAGGCGACGGCGCCTACGGCTTCACTGCTCACGCGGGCTACCGCTTCCTGCCGTACCTCGCCGCTGAGGTGAACTACATCGACCCTGGCACCATCCAGTGGAACCAGTCGAACGTGCTTGTGGAGGGCTACCCCGGCACGTTCAAGGCAAAGGCAACGCTCGATATCTCCGCCTGGGAACTCTCCGTACTCGGCATCCTGCCGTTCGCGAAACGCTGGGAACTCTATCTGCGGGCCGGGGTCGGCTTCTGGCAAGGTGAAAATGGACCAGCTGCTGACCAGCAATACCACAGGCACGCAACTCCGCGGCCAGAACGACGCCGACGGAACCGATTTCGCGTTCGGCGTGGGGCTGGGATTCGCGCCGACGCCGTCGTGGCTGCTGCGTCTCGAAGGGCAGTCGCTGACGATCGACGGGGAACTGCTCTACACGAAGAAGGACACGGGTTCGACTCCGTGCTGTTCGAGTTGCAGTATCGGTTTTGAGCGGCAGGCGCCGCCGGGCCGAACTCGGCCTTGAGCATCGTCACGCCCACAACGCCCTTCGCGCGCGGCGGCATCCTGGCGATCTTGGCAGCTCCTCCGCCTTCACACGCTTCAGGAGCTTCGGGTAGCGCAGCAGCTCCTCCGCGCGTGCATTCTTTCCGGCGACCATCTCGTCGGTGAGCAACTCGCCGAACGTCCTGAGCGGCGCGATCTGCAGTCCGTGCTTGCGGAACAGGCGGTAGATTTCCTTGACGCGGGCCGGCGGCACGTCGCGGCCGAGCGTGAAGCACTCGTAGCGCTCCTCCATCGTGAGCAGCGCGCCTCGGCGAGGCACGCGTAAGCCACTCCCGGTGGCAACCCGATGTCGAAGCTGAATCGCGCCGGACCCGGCAACACGACTTCGCCGCTCTCGACGATCAGCACGTCCGGCCGCGTGGCCGCCTCCTCCGCCGATATGTCCGGCGGCAGCGCCACGTCGAGTATCACCGCGCCCGGCTTGCACTGGCTGACGTCGAGCACGCGCTGGCCGAACGCCGAGGTCGCAGTGACGATCAGGTCACACTCGCCGACCCGGCGATTCGTCGTGAGGTCGACTTCGACCTTCGCGCCGGGCGTCTCCTCGAGGATCTTTTCCTTCAGCGCCGCGAGACGTTCGGCTCGATCGACGCGATCCACGTCCTTGACGGCCGCCGCGGGCAGCCTCGGCACCCGAGCCAATCGCGCCGGTCGCACCGACGATCATCGCCCTGCCTTTCGCGAGATCGCGCCAGCCCATCCGCTTCGCCGTGAGCTTGGCCGTCTCGAGCGTCGCCGCAATCGTCAGGCTGTTGCCCGTGGTCACCGGAATCGGTGCGCGCTTCGCTACGGTGACGCCGGCATCGCCGACGACTTTCGTGAACGCACCGAGGCCAACGATCCTGGCGCCATGGTCGGCGGCATCCTGCACGGCCGCATTGAGGCGGCTGTATGTGAATTCGGGCGAACGAGTCAGCATCTGTCGCGGCGTCGCACCGAGCGCATAGATCAAGCCGTCGACAGGCCGGCCGGTCGCCTTCGACCGACCGCCCTTGACGGTGCCGACGAGCCGTCCGGGCATGTACGCCGCTGCGACCTCCACCCACTGGCGCGGCAACTCCGCGTCCATCGGTACCTAGGGTGGTTACCGAGGTAGTCCACGGTCAACGGGTGCAGGATGAATGCGAACCGGCTCATTGGCCGGAAATATCGCGCAGACAGTCGCACACCGGAATCTCGGATAACCGACGGGCGGTGCGCATCGTTACCTGCATGACCTGCATGACGCGCCGCTGAGCGGTCTCAACTCTTCAGGCGGATTTCGCCCTCCATCCCGGGCCGGCGGCCGCGCTTGTCGGCATAGAAGCGTCGCATCGTCTCCATGTCCCGGTCGCGGTCGCCCGTGAACCGGACATACGTGTCCATGCCGACGGTCTTGGTCCTGAAATCGATGTAGGCGAGAGCAACGGGCATGTCCCCGGCCGTGGCGAGCTGGTAAAAGCCCGACTTCAGGTGGTCCGTGTGCGAACGGGTCCCCTCCACCGCGATCGCAACCCACATCCAGTCGCGCCGCCTGAACTCCCGCAGCAGCGCGTCGACGAAACCGACCGACGCACGACGATTGAGCGCAATGCCGCCGATCCGTTCGAGCAGTCTCCTGAACGGCGGCCGGAACATCTCTGCCTTGCCAATCCAGTTGGCGGGCAGCCCGTTGCCGATGCGAAACAGCACGCCGATCGGGAAGTCCCAGTTCGACGTGTGCGGGTAGACGATGATCACGCCCCTCGGTTCCGGAGGCCACACGAACGACGATTTCCAGCCGAACAATCGCAGCAGCGCGAGGGCGCTGCGCTGCAAAAACGTCGGCTGGCCGGGCGATTCGATTCTGGACATCTACGAGATGCGAGCATGGCACATGGCCGGACGAATCGTCATACGGCTCCGCCGCAATCCGATGGCCGTCTTGGTCAGCGTCGCTGCCGTCGCTTGAGCGCGCCGACGAACCCCCCGAGCGTCGGCGACATGGCGCCGGGCGGGATCACTGCCTCGATCAGCTGGAATCGACCGCGGGTGGCGGCCGCCCGCTCCAGCGCGGTGGCCAGCTCGCGGCGTGTCGTGACGCGCACGCCGTCGCCGCCGAGCGGAGCCGCGAACTCGGCGAAATGCCAGTCGTCCAGCGTATTGAAGCGTGACTCCGGCTGGAACACGCGCAGCATCTCCCAGCTCGAGTTGTTCATCACGATGACGATCGGATCCCAGCCGTTACGGCGGCAGTTGCCGAGTTCCCAGCCAGTCATCTGGAACGCGCCATCCCCGACCAGCACCAGCGGCCGCCGGCCGGTCGCGGCCTGGACGCCGAGCCCGGCGGGCACGCCGAACCCCATCGTCGCGTAGTAGCCGGGCGCGACAATCTCGGTGTTCTCGATCTCGAACGCGGTGAACATGCAGTCGCCGCAGTCGCTCGCGAGCGGCATCCGGCCGCGACGCGCGAACAGGTCGTTCACCGCGCGCGCGATGTCGACCGGCGCGATCGGACCGTCGTCGTCGGCCAGGTCCCGCGGATATTGCGTCGGTTCTCCCGCCGATCGCAGCGGCTGGTCGGCATGCCGGCGCACGAGCTCGTCGACCAGCGCGGCCAGCGGGATGTTTGCGTAGCGATGGAAACCCATCGTCACGGATCGGTCCGCTGCGAGGATGCTGTTGCGATGATCGACACGGCCTTCGGCCACGCCGAAGTTCGTGTCGCACATCGTGACCCCGAACAGCAGCAGGCAATCGGATTCCTCGACCGGGCGACCGACGTCGGGGTGCGCAGTGAGCCCTAGATACGTACCGACAACAGGCACCTGGGCCTCCGCGAGCAGCCCGCGGCCCATGAACGACGTCACGACCGGCACGTGCAGGCGGCGCGCGAGCTCGGCCACGCGAGCCTCGATGCCGAAACGACGAACCTCGACGCCGACCATCATCACCGGGCGTGCCGCCTGCGTGAGTCGCTCCATGATCTCGTCGGCGCACGCGGTCACTGCTTCCGGGTCGTACTCGGCCTCGGGCAGCCGTTGCACCGGGCCGCACTGGTCGAACACCCGGTCGCGCGGCAACTCGAAATACACCGGCCGCGACTGCACCAGGCACATGCGCAGCACTTGGGCGATCTGCTCGGGAGCCCTGGCCGGGTCGTCGAGCAGCGCCTGGTCGCAGGTGATCTCGCGATAGATCTGCATCTGGGAGTCGATGCGCTTCACCTGGTGGTGCAACAACAGCCCGGAGCGCGCCTCGTTGCGCCCGGGCGCGCCGGAAATCACGACCAGCGGCGACTTCTCGGCATACGCGGCCGCCACCGGATTCACCATGTTGAGTGCGCCGGCCCCGTACGTGACGGCCGCGACACCCGGCGCACAGCTGATCCTGGCTGCAGCGTCGGCCGCAAAGCCGACCGACGGCTCGTGGCTCAGCGTATGCAGCGGCAGGATCGCGGATTCCTCGACGACCTTGAAGAACTGCAGGACGAAGTCGCCCGGAATGCCGAATACCTGGCGGGCGCCGTGGTCCCGTAGCGCGGTGAGCAGTGACTCTGCGAGGTTCATGCCGTGCGACCTGGCGTTGCAGCCGGAGACGCATTGTCGCGGGAACCGCCACGGGCGGTACCCCGCAGATACCGAGACTCATTCGCAGGCCGGCGCCGGGACTGACACCTGCGCAGCGCAGGCGTAGCATCCAGCCAATAGCGACAGGAACGTTGCGAGACTCGCGTGGCGCCCAGAAGAACGTCGCAGGCGTCGACGACAGCGAGGCACTCGCGCAGCGCATCGGGAAGGGGGACCGCGCTGCCGAGGCCGAGTTGGTGGGCCTCTATTGCGATTGTGTATTCGCGATGGCTCTGTCGCGCACGCGCAATCGCGACGCTGCGCGCGAACTCATGGACGAGGTGCTGATGGCCGTGATCACGGCGCTCCGCCATGGCAGCGTGCGCAATACGGGGCAACTCGGCGGGTTCGTGCGCGGCACTGCCGCGAACATCATCAACGGCTACATCCGCTCGGCCCGCCGCGCACCGCGGACCATGGCGCTGAACCCGGATGCCTTCGGCAGCGATCCGACTGATGACTACGAAATGCAGGACCGTCGCGACCTCGCACTCAAGGCGCTCGCGCTGCTGAACATCCGCGATCGGCAGATCCTGCAGTTGAGCCTGGCCGACGGACTCAAGCCCGGAGAGATCGCGGCACGCCTCGGCATTTCGCCGGTCCTGGTGCGGCAACGCAAGTGCCGCGCACTGCGAGCGATCGTCGTCTATCTCGACGATGACGGGCGCAGCTACCTGGCGCGTCGCTTGCTCAGGCTCTGACAGCCGGCAAGCCGCTCAGCGTGGCGCAGGGACCAGCAGCTGGGAATTGACCTCGAAACGCGACCCGTCGGCCGCCTCGAGCTCGACTTGCCACAGCTCCTCGTCGGGAATCATCGTGCGTTCGTGGCCTGGGAGCTCCCGCTCGTCATCCACCTGGATGCCCCAGATGAGAACGTGCCGGATGCCCTTCACAGGGATGCGGTCGGCCGCAAACTGATTGCGGATGGCCGCCGCCACCTCTGCATTGACCCAACTCGCGTAACCGCGATCACGAATCGCCGCCACTTCGGGCGGCACAGCCAGTTCGGATTGAACATCGCCCATCACCGCCTCCTGCCGGGTCGCTTGGGCCATACTCTTAAGCTTCCGGCCCGGCAGCTCTTACAATAGCGCCGCAATGCAACAAACCGAAAGTCCCGGCACGGCTCCCACGCCGCGCCACACCAGCGTATCGATCGCACTCACCGGCAGCGGCGGCGCGGGCGTCATGACGGCCGGCAACATGCTGCTCGAGGCGGCGGCCCATGCCGGCTACTACGCCCTGATGACGCGCTCCTCCGGTCCGCAGATCCGAGGCGGCGAAGCCGCGGCGATGATCCGCATTTCCTGCCGCGCGGCCGAATGCATGGACGACCACTTCGACGTGCTCGCCGCCGTCGACTGGGAAAACGTGCACCGCTTCGGCGCCGAGATCCCGCTCGGACCGGGCAGCCTCATCATCGGAGACCCCGACCAGGGCGAGCCGCACGAGGTGTTCACACGGACCGGCGCCGCCCTCGCGCAGGTCGCTCTGAAGAAGATAGCGAAGGGCATTCCGGACGGGCGGGCGAACATGCTGCTGCTCGGGCTGGTGGCGGCGCTGGTCGGGCTTCCAGAGCAAGCCGCCACGCGGGCCGTCGAAAAGTCGCTGGCGAAACGACCGGCGGCACTTGTGCCGAGCCTCGCGGCTGTCGCCGCCGGCCGGGAAGCGGCCGGAGCGATGCCCCGGACTTTCTCCCTGCTGCCGGCACCGCCCCGCACCGCCCAGCGCTGGCTGCTCACCGGCAACGAAGCCGCCGGCTACGGCGCGATCAAGGGCGGCGTGCGTTTCGTCGCGGCCTACCCGATCACGCCGGCTACCGAACTGCTGGAGTGGATGAGCCCCGCGCTGGCTGAAGTCGGTGGCACGCTCGTGCAGGCAGAGGATGAACTCGCATCGATCAACATGGCGATCGGCGGTTCGTATGGCGGCGTGCCGGCGTTGACCGCGACCTCGGGTCCCGGCCTCGCGCTGATGGTCGAGTCGCTCGGCCTGGCCGTCGCCTCCGAGACGCCGATCGTCGTCGTGGACGTGATGCGCGTTGGACCGTCCACCGGCATCCCGACCAAGTCCGAGCAGGGCGACCTCAACATCGCGCTGTACGGACTGCACGGCGACGCGCCGCACCTCGTGCTCGCCCCGAACTCGGTCGCGGACTGCCTGCGTACGACGCAATGGGCCGTACGACTCGCCGAATCGTTGCAGTCGCCGGCGATCGTGCTGTCGGACCAGTTCTTCGGCCAGACGCGCGCGGTGATCGACCGCCCCGCGGAACTCGAAGCGGACGCCGGTGCCGGGCGGGTGGTCGCCGAATCGAACACGCCTGGATACAGGCGCTATGCGGTGACGACCAGCGGAGTTTCGCCGATGGCGATCCCCGGCACTGCCGGGGTCGCATACACGGCGGATGGCCTGGAGCACGGCGAGCGCGGTACGCCATCGTCGCAGGGAACCGACCACCTCGCGCAGCTCGACAAGCGGCGCCGCAAGCTCGAGCTCGCGGACTACGGCGAGCTGTGGGCCGACGTCGAAGGCGAGGGAGATCTCGCGATCGTCACGTTCGGCAGTTGCACTGGCATCGTGCGCGAAGGCCTCGCCCGCGCGCACGCCGACGGCGTGCAGGCACGGCTCGTCTCGATGCGACTGCTCGCCCCTGCCCAGCCGGCGCGGCTGGCCGCAGCGCTCGAGGGTGTGCGCAAGGTCATCGTGATCGAACAGAACCACACGGGGCAGCTCTATCGATACCTGCGGGCCGATTACGACCTGCCCGGCAAGTTGACTTCGCTGCATCGACCGGGCGCGATGCAGTTCAACCCGGGCGACATTCGTCGCCACCTGATCGATTGGAGCCGCACATGAACGAGGCGCTGACTCACGCGGACTTCAAGTCCGACATCAAGCCGGTGTGGTGCCCGGGTTGCGGCGACTTCGGCGTCGTGAACGCGCTTGCGAAGGCACTCGCGAAGATGGAGCTGCAGCCCGAAAACGTTGCGGTCGTGTCCGGCATCGGGTGCTCGTCGCGGATTCCCGCATACACCACCTGCTACGGATTTCACGGCGTGCACGGACGGGCGCTCGCGGCAGGCACGGGACTCAAGATCGCGCGGCCCGACCTGACGGTGATCGTGACGGGCGGCGACGGCGACGGTTACTCGATCGGCGGCAACCACTTCCTGCACGCGTGCCGCCGCAACGTCGACATGACCTACATCGTCATGGACAACCGTGTGTATGGCATGACCAAGGGCCAGCCCTCGCCCACGACCGAGCCGGACTGGGACTCGAAGCTGTCGCCGGACGGCACGGGCCTGCGCGAATTCCATCCGATGGTCGTCGCGCTTTCGTCGGGCGCGAACTTCATCGCGCGCGCGTTCACTGGCGACCCGAACGGACTCGCCGACTTGATCGTCCAGGCGGTGCGGCATCCGGGTTTCTCGTTCGTCGAAGTGCTGTCGCCCTGCGTCACTTTCCGGCCCGAGCAGCGCGACTGGAAGAAGATCGTGAAGCCGGACGCAATCAGGCCGACGTCGGACATCGCACGTGCGGCGCGCCGGATGTTGCGTGACACCGGCTTCGACCTCGGCGTCCTGTATGCCGGCGACCGCAAGCCCTATTCCCCGCGTGGCGAGCGGGCGAATCGTGATGCGAGCGTGCTCGAAGCGGGGTTCGCGCTATGAAGAGGAAGCTGCCGCGCACGGTCGATGAGTTCATGACGTACGCCTGGGCGATGGAGGTCGAGGCGGCGGAACGCTACGCGGAACTCGCGGAACAGATGAACACGCACCACAACCGCGAGGTGGCCGAACTCTTCGCGAAGCTCGCGCGGATCGAGGGCAAGCACCGCGACCAGATTATGGCGAAGATGGGCTGGACCCGCGCTCCGGACACGAGCTCGTTTCGCTGGGAGACGCCGGAAGGCCCTGAGACCACCGACTACAGTGACCTGCACTACCTGATGCAGCCGTACCACGCGCTGAAACTGGCCGAGCACAACGAACGTCGCGCCGCGGAATTCTTCGAGCGCTTCGCTGCTGCGAAGCTGCCGGCCGACGTGTGTGCTGCCGCGGCCGAAATGGCCGAGGACGAGCGCGAACATGTGCGGCTCATCGGGGAGTGGCTGGCGCGTTATCCGGAGCCCGAGGCGGGCTGGGACGAAGACCCGGATCCGCCGGCGGTGGCGGACTGACGTCGGCAGGAACCACGAACGCGGGAATCGGGTCAGTCGGCGCGGGCTCTGCAGTGACTGGCGCACTCTGCTCGACCTCGATCTCCATGAATTTCTGCACGCTCGTCAGGAACCTGTCGAATCCGAACAGGACCAGGAACACGATCAATACGGACAGCAGCAGCGCGACCGCGTACTGCAGCAGACGCCGCGGCGGTTGTTCGGGAACGTGGTTCGCCCGGTCCCGGAACCGGTCCATCAGGGCGCGTTCAACCGAGTCCCGCTGGTCAGGCGGATCCGACATCGCGCGCGCTCCTCTCCTGGTTGATTGCCCGTGTCACCTGCGTCCGGTTCCGTTCCAGTCCCGGCTTTGCCGGGCGGGCGAGCCTTGTACCACAGGTCGTTTCGGAAAATACCTAAATAGGAATCATTTGCATTTGGGTCCTGAGGCAGCTAGGATCCCGCTCGAGGCCCCGAACCATGTACGTCTGCGTCTGCCACGGCATTTCGGAAAAGCGGCTCGACCAGGCCATCCGCGAGGGTGCGCGCTCGTTCGAGCAGCTGCAGTACTGCACCGGTGTCGCCACCTGCTGCGGTGCATGCGAACCCTGCGCCCGCCAGCTGCTGGACGAGCGGGCCCTTGCGTCCGGCCAGCCGACGCCTCACGCTTCCTGACCAGACGGGGCCCTGCCCCATCCCATCCACGTTTCCCGGGAGTACATCGCCATGAAGGGCGACGTCGAAGTCATCGCGCACCTGAACAAGATCCTCAAGAACGAACTCACGGCGATCAACCAGTACTTCCTGCATTCGCGGATGCTGAAGAACTGGGGGCTCGACAAGCTCGGCGAACATACGTTCAAGGAGTCGGTCGACGAGATGAAGCACGCCGACCGGCTGATCGAGCGGATCCTGTTCCTCGAGGGCCTGCCGAACCTGCAGGCGCTCGGCAAGCTGATGATCGGCGAGGACGTGAAGGAAACGCTCGAGTGCGACCTGAAGCTCGAGCAGATCGCGCACCCGGACCTCAAGGCCGCGATCACCCATTGCGAAAAGGTCGGTGATTTCGTCAGCCGCGAGCTGTTCGAGGACATCCTCGAGTCCGAGGAAGAGCACATCGACTTCCTCGAAACGCAGCTCGAGCTGATTGGCCGCGTCGGAATCCAGAACTACTGCCAGTCGCAGATGAGCGCCGGCAGCTGAGAAAAATAGGTGCCAGGCACCGAATTTCCGACCGGAAATTCGGTGCCTGGCACCTATTTATCTGTCCCCTGTTTCCTAGTTCAGGTCGGGGTCCTTGAAGTACTTGGTGCCCTCGACCGTCAAGTCGAGCGCGAGCCCCGCATCCGACAGCTGGTAAAGCCACACGCCGGGCTGGATCTGCGCAGCTCCCTGGTAGATCGCGCCGCCGGCGCCCGGGTTTGCCTGCAGATTGGTGTCGGCGCCCAGCATGTACCCGTTCGCAATGAAGTTCTTCACGTCGGCCTCGTTCTGGAAGACCCAGACGAGGTGCATCTTCGTGATGCCCATGCCGTAGCCCGCCTGCAGCGTGGCCATCAGCATGAATGTCTCCTGGTCGGAGATCGTGTCGACCACGATGCCCTTTCCGCCGCCGCCGCCCGCAAACAGGATCTTCGTGTCGATCTCGCTGAACACCGCGTAGCCCGCGGCGTTCTGCACTGCCTGCCGCGCCGCAGGCTGCGTCGCATACAACTGATCGAGCGTGCTCATGGCGTTGCTGCGGATTTCTGCCCGCTGCTCGTCAGGGCTCGCGGCCTGCGCCGTGCCGGCGGCGAGCATTACGGACGCCAGCAGCGCGCAACCGAGGTATCCAATCCGTCTCGAGTAACCAGGCATGCATCGTCTCCGCGGTTGATTCGCCGAATGTTAGCAAGCCCGGCCTGCCGGACTTGTCACTAGCGGCCAGTTTAACCCCGGCCGGCCCCGCGCACCGTTTAAAGGGATGAACCATCCATGACGGAGCCCGCCCATGACCGCCCAAGCCTCGCGCAACACCGACCGGATGCTGGTCGTCGCCGCCGTGCTCGCAGCAACGATTCTTCCTGCGGCCGCAACGACGGCGTGCTCAACCGCGCGCGTAGACATCTACGACCGCAATGCCGGCCAGGCCCTGGAGACCTATAGGCACCATGGCCAACGATACGTCGTTGGGACGCCAGGCAACGAGTATGCCGTTCGCGTGCGCAACTGCACCGGAGTACGCGTCCTTGCGGTCGTCAGTGTCGACGGCGTGAACGTCGTGACCGGTGAGACCGCCTCGACCGACCAGGCCGGCTACGTGATCGAACCCGGCGACTACGTGAACATCCAGGGCTGGCGCAAGGACTTCGACCGCACCGCTGCTTTCTATTTCTCGGATCCATCCGATTCGTATGCCTCACGCACCGGACGGCCCGACGATCTTGGCGTCATCGGGGTCGCGATGTTCCGCGAAAAGGCCAAAGCGCCTTACCTCAGCCGCGAAGACTCGTCGCTGCCCGAGCCGGCGAGCGCCGGTGCATCGGCACAGGATGCCACGGCCTCGAGAAACCAGAAGGCCGCAGCACCGCGCATGGAAGCGTCCATCGGCACCGGCCACGGCCGGCGCGAATACTCGCCTGTCGAGCGCGTCGAGTTCGAGCGCGCAAGCGATCGCCCCGACCAGCGCGTGGTGATCCGCTACGACCGTCGCGAGAATCTGGTGGCGATGGGTGTGCTGCCGCCGAGTCCGCGCTGGCACGATCCCGATCCGTTCCCCGCGACGCTCGGATTCGTTCCGGATCCGTGAGGATGCGGTTGCCCGGCAATCGTGCGCGACAAGCGACCACCGCGGTTGCCGCGCACGGCCGTGACATCGATACTCGGCGCACGATGGGCCCTGCGCGGAACACACCTGGGACCGAGTCGGACGAGACGCTGATGCTCGCCTACGCGGGCGGCAGCAGCGCCGCGTTCGAACGGCTGTACGCGCGTCACCGCGGCGGCACCTACCGGTACTTGCTGCGTCACACGGACAACGCGGCCAGCGCGGAAGAATTGCACCAGGACGTCTGGCTGAAGATCGTGCGGGCACGCGATGGCTACACGCCGGACGCACGCTTCACGACGTGGCTCTATACGATTGCGCGGCATCGCCTGGTGGATCACTGGCGCTCGCAACGCGGCACGTGGTTCACGTCGCTGCAGGACGAAGGCACCGACACGGCCGTCGACGCAGCGAGCCTGGACGACGACTCGACGACGGATCCGCTGTCGATCACGATCGATGCACAGAGCGGGCGACGGCTGGTCGCAGCCCTGGCAGGCATCCCGCCCGCGCAGCGTGATGCTTTCCTGCTGCACGTGGAGGGCGGCCTCTCTTTGCCGGAGATCGCCGCGCTGACGTCAACCTCGGCCGAGACCGTGAAGAGCCGGCTGCGCTACGCGTACAAGCGCCTGCGTGCCGTGCTGGAGGATCTGCAATGAACGTCGAACGGCCGGACGGCAGGCGTGCAACCGATCCCGAAGTGGATCACGCGTGGCGCAGCGCTTCGAACGAGGAGCCGCCGCCGCACCTGGATGCCGCGATCCTGTCGGCGGCGAGATCGCGCCGCCCGCGCCTCGGCGCATGGCAGCCGCTGGCCGCGGTCGCGACGGTCGCTGCACTCGCTTTCCTGCTGGTGCAACTGATGCCCCGGGAACGCAACGTCGAAGCACCGGTCAGCATCGAGACCACTCCGCCCGCGCCGACCGAGCCTGGAGCCCGCGAGGAGGCGAAAGCCACGGTGGAAACAGTTGTTCCGCCCGCGAGGCCGGCCCCAGCTGTGGCGGTCCCGACCGAAAGGACGCAGGCGCCACGGCAGTCCGCCCGCAGCGTGAGCGTTGCCTCCCCCCCGGACGAGCCGGAAGCTCGCGACTTCGCGAGCGCCGCGGATGCCCGCACCCCGGCGCCCGCGGTCTCCACTGAAGCGGCCGCCGGGAATGTGATGCGCGCGGCGGAGTCGAAGGCGGCGCCGCAAGTGTCGCCCGAGCAATGGTCCGCGCGGATCGCGGCGCTCTATCGTTCCGGAGACGTGGTTGGGGCCGAGTTGCAGTTGCGTGCATTCCGGGCAGTGCATGCAGACGCCGATCAGTACCTGCCGCAGGATCTTCGGGACTGGGCCACGAACATCCGCTAGGCAGCGCGCTCAGCCGCGCCAGGCGATTCGTGCGATGCGCGCCATGTTGCCGCCCATAACGAGCGCGGCCTCGTCCGCCGTCATGCCTGCACCCTGGAGTTCCGCTGCAAGGTCTCGCCAGGTCTCGATCGGTGGGTATGCGATCCGGGCGAGTGCGTCGTGGTAGCCCGCCGACGGCGGCCACCAGAAATCCGTGTCGATCGGACCTTCGCCCCAGTCCGGCAACCCGTGCTGGCTGAACCCGATGTCGAGGCCGATGCCCGCATGCTCGGCGCCGACCAGATCGGCGACGTAGGCGGCATGCCGTGCGACGTCGCGCGCAGTCGGCGCGCGTGAGCCGACGAATATCGAGACGCCCGAGACGCAGACCACGCCACCGGTCGCCGCACAGGCCCGGATCTGCTCGTCGGTGACGTTGCGGCCGTGGTCCACCAGCGCCGCGGGATTCGAATGACTGAAGATCACGGGCGCACTGGAGGCCGCCATGATGTCGAGCTGAGCAGCGCCGGCCCGTGTGCGAGCAGTCCATCAGCACTCCCGCGTCGTTGATCGCGGCGAGGATGCGCCTGCCCAGTGTCGTGAGACCGCGTTCCGCGTCGTGGCAGCCATCGGCGACGCTGTTGTTGCGGTTGTAGGCGAGGTGGATCTGCCGGACGCCGAGGTCGCGATAGAGCGCGACCATTTCCGGCAACTCCTGCAGCGGCAGGGCACCCTCGAGATCGAAGCCGACCGCGAGCCTGCCCTCGCGTGCGGCCGCCTCGATGTCCGCGACGCTCGTGGGCCAGTACAAAGTGCTCCGGCTCGGCAGCGAGTCGCTGACGGAAGCCGGCGATCACGGCGAGCACTTGCGGTACCGGATTCAGGTCCATGCCGACGTTGATCGAGACGTAGTTCACGCCGGCCGCGCGGAACCGCTCGAGCGGCGCAAGTTCTGCCTGCGGATGCAGCGGCAGGCAGGCGTGGGCGTCCCAGGTGATCACGCGAACATTGTCCACTTTCCCGCCGCCACGGGAAATTCGGTGCCTGGCACCGGATTATCTCTCGGCAATCCGCAATTCACTACTGGCTTACCCGCGTTGACACTTCACGACCGCCGCCTAGCATCGCGGCAAACCCGCCGGCAGCAACACCAGAACCTAATGCCGGCCACACCGGAGCGCGCCATGCAGCCGAAACGTCCTCAACGTCCCCTTCCCCCGCCCCTGCCCGAGTGGTTCCCGCGCGGCGTCGCGCTGTTGCGCGACCCGAGCCTGAACAAGGGCACCGCCTTCAGCGCACAGGAGCGTGATGCGCTCGGACTGCGCGGACTGCTGCCGCCGTACGTGTCGACCCAGGAAGACCAGGTCGCGCGCGTGCTCGAGAACTTCCACCGGCTGCAGACACCGCTCGCCAAGTACATCCTGATCGAGGCGCTGCAGGACCGGAACGAGGCGCTGTTCTACCGGGTGATCATGGAGAACCCGGACGAGATGATGCCGATCATCTACACGCCGACCGTGGGGCTCGCATGCCAGCAGTTCGGGCACATCTATCGCCGGCCGCGCGGGCTCTTCGTTTCGGCCGCCGACCGCGGCCGCATCGCGCAGGTGATGCGCAACTGGCCGCACCGCGAGGCCGCGATGATCGTCGTCACCGACGGCGAACGCATCCTCGGCCTCGGCGACCTCGGCGCGAACGGCATGGGCATCCCGATCGGCAAGCTCGCGCTGTACACCGCTTGCGCAGGCCTGCACCCGCGCCGCTGCCTGCCCGTGATGCTCGACGTCGGCACCAACAACGAGTCCCTACTGAAGGACCCGCTGTACCTGGGCCTGCGCCAGAAGCGGCTCTCGGGCCAGGCGCTCGACGACCTGGTCGAGGAATTCGTCGTGGCGTCGCAGGAAGTATTCCCCGGTATCGTAGTGCAGTTCGAGGACTTCGCGAACCACAATGCGTTCCGGCTGCTCGAGAGGTATCGCAACCAGGTCTGCTGCTTCAACGACGACATCCAGGGCACGGCGTCCGTGACCGTCGCGGGCATCTTCTCTGCGCTGCGCGTCACGAAGAAGAAGATGACCGAGCAGACGTTCCTGTGCCTCGGCGCGGGTGAAGCGGCGACAGGCATCTCCGACTTGCTGGTGAGCGCGATGGTCGCGGACGGCATGGACGAGGGAGCGGCCCGCAAGCGCTGCTGGATGGTCGACTCGAAGGGCCTCGTGATTGCGAGCCGTTCGGGACTTGCGCCACACAAGCTGCCGTACGCACACGATCACACCCCGGTCCCCGACTTTCTCGGTGCGGTGAAGGCGCTGCAGCCGACCGCGATCATCGGCGTCGGCGCCACACCCGGCATGTTCACGCGCGAGGTGATCGAGGAGATGTCGCGGCTGAACGAGCGGCCGATCGTGTTCGCGCTGTCGAACCCGACATCGAAGTCGGAGTGCACGGCTGCGCAGGCGTACGAATGGTCCCGTGGCAAGGCACTGTTCGCGTCAGGCAGTCCTTTCGACCCCGTCACGCTGGATGGAAAGCGCTACGTGCCTCGCCAGGGCAATAACTCATACATATTCCCTGGCGTCGGGCTCGGAGTGGTCACGGTCAAGGCAACCCGCGTGACCGACGAGATGTTCATGGAGGCGGCACGCACGCTCGCGAAGTCCGTAGGCGAGGACGATCTCGCGCAGGGCAGCCTCTATCCGCCGTTGAATCGCGTCCGGGACGTGTCGGCGCACATCGCCACGGCCGTCGCCGAGGTCGCCTTCAAGAGCGGGCTGGCCGAGATCGAAAGGCCTGCGGACATGCTGGAATACGTCCGTTCGCAGATGTACGAACCGGACTACGCCAGCTACGTCGCGTAGACCAGCACGAACGCGGCGATCGCCGTCAGCACGCCGACCAGCACCGGCCGCCAGTTGAACGCGGCCGGGGCCGGCGGCCCCTGCGTGGTCCCATGCACGACCGGTGCCGAGGGACCGCCGTGCATGGCCAGCGCGGACCTGCCGTCCATCGCGGCGCGCAGGCCGCTCGCGAGCTTCTCGCGAAAATCGTCCGGGTCCATCTTGTACATGAAGATGCGATGCGTGCCGCCGAGGCTGAGGCGCAGCCCGGGAGTCAGCGTCACCGGTTCGATCTCCGCCGGCACGATTGGCCGCCCGCACTCGAGCGCGAAGTGGATTTCGTCGAGGCAGTAGCGCGAGCTCGCGGATTTCGGACTCAGGAAATAGAGCACCGCCGCGCAGCCCTCGACCGCGCGGGCGAGGTCCTCGCTCCAGCGGTTGCCGGCCTCGATCGCCTCGTCGAACCAGATCTCGAAGCCGTTCGCGCGCAACCATGCGATCTGCTCGAGCACGAGGACCCGCTCGTCGTGCGCGTAGCACACGAACACGTAACGCGCATCGGGCACAGGTGGCAGGACGGCCGACGGACTCACGGTAATCGAACCTTTTTCCTGCAGCAGCGAAAAATTGCCGCTCGAGAACGGCTGAGCATAGAATCCACCACGCCAAGTACAACACAAGGCCAACAATGGCAAGAGCAGAGCTGACTTGGCGCGGCGGGTCGCAGGGGGCCCAGCGCAGGGGGGTGGGACCGGCCGTCATAGCGTACCTCGTCACACTGGTACTGCTCGTCTCCGTCGCTCGCTTCGTGACTCCAGGCCAGAACCCGCTCGCGGGCGGGCTGGATCAGTTGATTGCCGTGGCCGGAGCCCTGCTCGCCGCCCTCGCCGCATGGTTCATTCCGGCGCCTGCTGGCCCGGGCGCCACGCCTCCGTCGGTGCAGCCGGCGGCCGTTGTCACACCTCCGCTGAGCGATACCGCACGTGCGTCGATCGCCGTGCTGCCGCTGGAGAGCCTCTCGAGGGGCGACGAAGACGACCTGCTCGCGAAGGGTTTCTCGGCCGAGATCATTCGGGCGCTCTCCGGCGTGCCGGACCTGCGCGTCGTGCCACACATGCAGTCGGCCATGTATGCGGGGCAAAAGCTGCAGGACGTCGCCCGCGAACTCGATGTCCGCTACATTCTGTCGGGCAGCCTGCAGCGCACCGCCGATCGCGTGCGCCTCATCGTGCTGCTGACGGACGTCGCGAACGGCCAGCAGGTCTGGTCCGAGTCGTACGAGAAGGACCTGCACGACCTGTTCCAGGTCCAGCGCGACGTCGCCGAGGCGATCGCGATCGAGACCGGCTCGCGCTTCCTGAACATCATCTCCGAGGACTTGTGCCGCCAGGCGCCGCAAGGGCTTTCCGCATGGAGCCTGACGCACAAGGCGCTGACGTTCTGGACGATGACGTACACGCCGCAGGCATCGCTGGACGCCATCGGGTGGCTCGAGCAGGCGATCAGGCTCGAGCCCAACAACGCAGTGGCGCACGTCATGCTCGGTTTCGTGCTGAACCAGCGGGTGGTCAACTCGTTCTCCGAGGACCCCTACGTCGAGAACCAGCGGGCGCTCGCCGAAGTCGACACCGCCTTGCGCCTGGCCCCACGTGACGCGACCGTAATGGAATACGCCGCTCTCGTGTGGATCAACTGCGGCATGCGCAACAAGTCGCTGCAGACCGCGCGGCGCGTCGTCGCGATCGCACCGTTCAACATGGTCGCCTGGGGCTATCTCGGTTGCGACCTGACATGGGGCGGCACGCCGGCCGAGATCGACGAGGGCCTTGCGGTGCTGCACCGGCTGCTCAAGGTGGCGCCGAATCACCCATCGGTACCCTTCTGGCATTTCTTCCTCGCCGCTGGCTACGCCGAGGCGGGCGATTACGGAAAGTCCCGCGACCATGCCCAGGCGGCCGTCGAATTCCATCCCGGTTTCAGCCTCGGCTGGGTCACGCTGGCGAACGCGCTCGGCGAGCTCGGCGACTCCAAGGGTGCGATGGAGGCGGTCGGGCGGGCCAAGGCGGCGAATCCGCTGTTCAAGATCGAAGGTCACCAGCGCTACATCCACGCGATCTCGCAGGAAACTCCGCGTACGCCGTTCAAACAGACCGAGGGCCTCGTGAAAGCCGGCCTGCTGCAACCATGGGAAGACGTGTCCAGTGGCTGACCCGGTGATCAGTGCCGCGAAGCACCTGCTCCGCGCGCTCGCGCGAGGCCTCGGGCACGCGCTGCGATGGCTGCTGCGCGTCGTCTCCTGGCCCGTGCGTGCATGGTGGCGCGCATTTCGACGCTCCCGCTGGCTCGGCCGCACGGGTCTCGCTGCGCTGGCCGGCATTGTCGCGCTGGTCGCCTGGCTGGCGGTCGCCGTGCCCTGGCCCGGCTACCTTTTCACTCCGCCGTTTCGCGCCGTCGAGTACGGGCCTGTCAACGACCTGCAGTACCTGAGGCCCGGCGCAAGAGAGGCCGACGATCAATCGGTCTGCACCCGGTCTTCATCGGACCCATGCGACCGCACGAACGTGGACACCTGGCAGGGACTGACCGCGGAGGAACGCCGGCTCTACTACCAGCACCCGCAGGGGTCGGCCCAGGTGATGCTCGCGCAGCTGCGCTATTCGTGGTTCATCAACCTGGAGAGGGCCGGCAGTCGCGACAGGTTCGCCGCACCCGAAAACATGGCGCGCTACGGGTTCCTGACCGACATCCAGCAGCGCCCGGACCCGCGCTGGAACCCCGGCAACCTGCCGGTGGGCTTCACCAGGTATTACGACGAGCGGCTGAACGCCGAACTGGTCGACTTCACCTGCAGCCTCTGCCACACGGGCGAGCTGCACTACCGCGGCACGGCGATCCGGGTTCTCGGCGGGCCGGCCATGCACGCGATAACGGACATGAAGCCGGGCCAGTTCCAGATGGAAATGATGTCCGCGCTGCTTGCGACGTACCTCAACCCGGTGAAGTTCAACCGGTTCGCGCACAACGTCATCGACCCGACGGTGCCCGCGAGCCTGAAGTCCGGCTTCGACTTCGGCGCGGCGAGAATGCAGCTTCGGGCGGAGGTCGGCCTGACGATCAGGACGCTGCTTGCCAGCGCCTGGGCCGACTTGAAGCTCGGCAACTACCCGGTTTTCGAGGGCTACGGACGCATCGATGCGGTGCAGCGCATCGCCAACACGGTGTTTGGCCACGCGGTCTCTACGTCGAACTTCCGCGCAGGCAATGCGCCGGTCAATTACCCGTTCCTGTGGGACATCGGCAAGTTCAACTGGGTGCAGTACCAGGGTTACGCGTCCCAGCCGATGGCGCGCAACGTCAACGAGTCGCTCGGCACCGGCGCGCGTCTCGATGCCTTCGACGAGCACGGTGCGCCGCTGCCGATGCACCTGCGCTACGGCACGTCGGTTCAGCCCGACAAACTGCATGCGATCGAGCGCACGCTCGCCAAGCTCGAGGCGCCGAGCTGGCCAGAAAACCTGTTCGGCAGGATCGACATCGTCAAGGCACGCAAGGGCCGAGCGCTGTTCGACGTGAACTGCCGTCATTGCCATGGGCCGCACACGGACCCGGCGGAGGTCGACCCGACGGCGCCGCAGGACGAGAACATTGCCGCCCCTCTGCATTTCCACACGCGTGACGACTGCTCCGAGCAAGGTGCGTGCGACACTTCCGGGGTGTGCCTGGTCAAGGGCACCTGTCCCCAGGTCGTGACCTGCGCGCTGACGGTGCTCGACGAATCGCAGCCGGACGCTGGACCGACGATTCCGCCGCGGACGCGTGACGTGCAGCTGACGGACCAGCAATGCCTGAACCTGCAGAACCCGCAGCGGGTCGCCGACATCGACGGCAACCTGCTCTACCGGCTCGACGACAAGGGCCGCGTGGTGGGCCTCGCCGCGTGCGACAAGTCGAAGCAGGACTGCAGCAAGTGGCTCGGCCACGTACCGGAATGGCAGGTCTCGTTGCTGTCGATTCGCGACGTCGGCACCGACCGGCACGCGGCGCTGAATATCGCCAACAACAGGTATGACGCCAGCCGCCTCGGCTGGACGCGCGAGCAACTGCAGGAACTCTGCATGCCGGACGACGAAATCGATCGCATCGGCGACGCGAAGCAGATCAGCGCCGTCGAAGGATTGAACATCATGAGTCTTTCGATCGCACGCCGGTATTTCAGGGAGCACCCGGCCGCCACGCCGGAGGAGCTGATGAAGTACATGGGCTTCGGCATCCTGGATTTTCCGACTACCGATCCGGCGAAGTTCAAGAACTACAAGTCGCGGCCGCTGCACGGTGTGTGGGCCACTCCGCCCTTCCTGCACAACGGCAGCGTACGCACCATCTTCCAGATGATCTCGCCGCGCGAGGAGCGCGAACGGGAATTCTGGTCCGGTACGAAGGAATACGACCCTGTGCAGCTCGGTTACCGCAGCCTCGACGTGCCGGGCGCCGTGCGGTTCAAGACGGACGTGATCGGCAATGACAACGTGGGACACGAGTTCCGCGACGGCTGCCAGTCGAACGGCGTGATCGGCCGCCACCTGGAAGTGCACGAGCGCTACGAGATCCTGGAGTACCTCAAGGCCATGGATTACACGGCGGGCGACGACGACTTCGAGGCGACGCTTTGCCCGACCGACCAGTCCAAGTCGAAGGTCGAGCAGGAGCAGCAGAAAGCCGCGTGCTTCGCGCAGATCAGGGAGCTCAAGGCCACGGAAGCTGCCAGGACGCCGCGGTGGGGATCGGTGCGGTTCCGCAACAGCAGTTCCGAGCGGCACTGCAGCGACGACGCGCTGATCTACGGCGACGCGGTGCCGAAGACCCCGCCGCGTAACGGCGTCTGGGATTCGTGGGGCCAGGTATCGAACAGGAAATGCAGCGTCTATCGGATGCTGCGCAACGTGGAGGGCACGCCCGTTGACCAGTAAGCCGCGCAGCGCAGCGCTGTTGATGCTGGCGGCCGTGGCATCACTGTTCGTTGCCGGCTGCAGCAGCAAGCAGCAGTCGACCGCCGAGCAGCTCGATCCCAACGAGCTCGACCTGCTGCCGAGCATCATCGCCTCGGCACGCAGGGCCGTGGACGAAGCGCAGAAAGTGTCGGGGCCGATCTTCCGGCGCGACGCCCACGCGAAGGCGCACGGCTGCGTCATGGCCACGTTCACGGTCCGCGACGACCTGCCAGAGCAGTACCGGACCGCCGTGTTCGTACCCGGCCGAACCTACAAGGCGTGGATCCGGTTCTCGAACGGCAATGCGCTGGTCCAGCCGGATTACACCAAGGACGCGCGCGGCATGGCGATCAAGCTGATGGGCGTGCCGGGCCCGCAGCTGCTCACCTCCGCCGACGAGGTGAACGCCGGGACGCAGGACTTCGTAATGATCAACTTCCCGGTCTTCTTTAATCGCAACCCGGAGGAGTACGAGAAGTTCATCCGCTACCAGGCCGGTGGCAGCAGCATCCTGCGCTACATCGTGCCGGGCCCCAATCCGGCCGACTGGAAGCTCAGGGAGGGCCTGATCGGCGCACGTATCCTCGGCCGCATCTCGAATCCGCTCTACACGCAGTACTACAGCATGACTGCCTACGCGCTGGGTGTTGAACGGGACAGCGGGATCAGCCCGTCACCCTATCGCCACGCGATGAAGTACAGCGCGAAGAGCTGCACCCCACCGGACCACCGCAGCCCAGACACCAGCGACGAAGACTATCTGCGGCGCGGCCTCGCCGAGCACCTCGCCAAGGCCGATGCATGCTTCGAATTCCTCGTGCAGATGCAGGTGCCCTCGGAGAACATGCCGATCGAGGATCCGACAGTTCGCTGGAACGAGCGCAAGGCTCCGTTCCTGCAGGTGGCCACGATCGACATACCGCAGCAGCATTTCGATACGCCGGAACAGGATGCCTTCTGCGAGAACCTGTCGTTCTCACCGTGGCACGGGCACGCGGACCACCGCCCGCTCGGCGGATTGAATCGGATCCGCAAGGCCGTCTACGAAGGCATCGCCGTGTATCGGCACGCGCGCAACGGCCGGACTTTCGCGGAACCGAAGGGCTGGTGCCTGAAGCTCGATGGCACGGCTTGCGACAAGTCTGAACAGCAAGCGGTCCAGTACTGATGCACACACATCCGCTGCGCAGCTTGTTCCGCGCGCTCTGGCGCGTGCTCAGGTGGGTGCTGATACCCGTCGCATTCCTCGCCGTCTACCTGCTCTTCTGGCCGACACCGCTCAATCCGTATGCGTGGACTCCCGAGCCCACGCCAGGCACGTCCAGGACTCCGTTCAAGCAGACGCAGGATCTCGGGAAGACGGCAGAGCTGGCCGGCGAAGGGATTGCGATCCGCTTCAAGACAAGCGGCTCGCCGGACAATTTCGGCCCGGAAGACGTCGCGGTCGGCCCGAATGACTGCCTTGTCTACACCGGCCTCGCCGACGGCAGCATCCTGCGCATCGACCCGCGAACCGGCGCATCGAGCGAGTACACGAACACCGGCGGACGGCCGCTGGGCGTCACCTTCACGTCGTCCGGCGACCGTCTCTACGTCGCCGACGGTCACCTTGGCCTCGTCGCGGTGGATTCGCTGGGCGACGTCTCGGTACTCGTCAACGAGCTCGACGGCGCACCGTTCGGGTTCGCCGACAACCTCGACGTCGCGCCGGATGGAACGGTGTGGTTCTCCGCACCGACGCGCGATCACACACTGGAACAGGTGACACTCGACGTCTGGGACAGCCGGCCAACCGGGCGACTCGTGCACTACGACCCCGCGAGCCGCACGGCACGCACGGTGCTCGACAATCTCTTCTACGCAAATGGAGTCGCCGTCGCGGAGGATGGCTCGTTCGTGCTCGTTGCGGAGTTCCTCGCGTTCCGCATCGTCCGCTACTGGATCAGCGGGCCGCGGGCCGGCTCGCACGACATCTTCATCGATAACCTGCCCGGCTACCCGGACAACATCACCCGTACGCCCGACGGCACGTTCCTGGTCGGACTCTCGCTCGCCCGGGTGCCAAAGCTCGACCAGGCGCGACCGAAGCCCTGGCTCGTGAAACTCATGTACCGGCTCCCGAAGTCGGTCCAGCCGAAACCCCAGTTCCCCGGCTACCTGCTCGAGCTGACGCGCACCGGCAAGGTCCAGCGGTTCCTCGCCGACGAGACACCGAACAACATTGCGCAGATCACGGCCGGAACGTCGATGCCGGCGACGTGCGGCATGGGCGGCGACGTCCTTGTCGGCAGCCTGCTGGTCAAGAGCGTCCGTCGCATACCTCTCGGCCCTGCGCGCGAGTAGCGACAGTACGCGGCCAGTCCGCATCCTCGCCGTGGAGGAAATCGCAGACTGCCACATCCCGGGCGCCGTCAATATCCCGCTCGGCCGGCTCGAAGCCGAGTTGCACACTCACCCGGAGGTCGTGCGACGCGCGAGCGAGGCGCTGGCGCTGCGCGAACACCCCGTCGTGCTTTACTGCCTGAGCGGCGGCAGCTCCGCCCGGGGCGCCGCGGCCTTGCGCCGCATGGGTTTCGCCCAGCCGGTGTCGCTTGCGGGCGGAATTCTCGCCTGGACCGGAGACGGGCATCCCGTAGTCGTGCCGCAGTAGGCCGAAGTCACAGCGTCAGAAGTACCCGCGCAGTTCCGCCGGCACCTTGTCGGGCGCAACTTCAAACAGCTCGATCAGCAAGCCGTCCGGCGCCGGCACCATCACGTAGCGCCAGAATCCGAAGTCCGCGACCGGCTTGCGCAGCGCTATGCCATGTTCCGCAAGCCTCGCGACCATGCCGGAAATGTCGTCGGTGCGGATCCCGACGTGATGGACACTGCCCGGCCCCACGTGCTTCGGTGGCTGGTCGTACAGGTGCAGTCGTCCGTCGCCGATGCGGATGAAGACGTTGCGTGCCCCTGCGACCGTTTCGTCGAGCACGACTTCGCCACCAAAGACCCCGGTGTAGAAGCGGATGCTCGCATCGATGTCGGATGCGAAAGCATGCACGTGATGCAGGTTGTTCCTCATGCCGATCTCCCCGCGCCCTGACCGTCAAGATAGTCAATAATGCGCGGATGAGCACACAAAACCTCGAACTCGAAGTCGATCGCAAGAACCTCGCGAACACGCGACTCGTGGAGCGCGATCTCCCGCCACTGCCTTCCGGCTTCGTGCGATTCGCCGTGGAGCGGTTCGCGCTCACGGCCAACACCGTCACGTATGCGGTCACCGGCGACCTGCTCGGGTACTGGGATTTTTTCCCGGGCGTCGACCCGGGCTGGGGCCGCGTGCCGGCGATGGGCTGGGCCGAAGTCGTGGAGTCGAATCATCCCGACGTACCCGCGGGCGGGCGATATTACGGCTGGTTTCCGATGTCCCGTTTCGTGGACGTGGCGGTTACCCCAACGGGTGACGGCCTTCGCGACGAGGGGGCGCACCGTACGACTCATGCCCCCGTGTACCGTGGATTTGCGGCCACCGACCGTGATCGCTTTCACCAGCCCGGCGCCGACGCCGAGGATCGCCATGCGCTGCTGCGCGGGCTATTCGTCACGGGATTCCTGGCCGAGGATTTTTTCGCCGACAACGACTGGTTCGGCGCCCGCCGCGTGCTCGTGCTGTCGGCTTCGAGCAAGACGGCGATCGGCTTCGCGCACTGCGCCTCCACCCGCGAAGGCATCGACGTGATCGGTGTCACTTCACCGCGCAACATCGCGTTCGTCCGCGGCCTCGGCTGCTACGACGAGGTGGTGACCTACGATGAGATCGAGAAGATCCCTGCCAACTCGCCCCTGGTGTCGATCGACATGTCCGGCAATGGCGAACTGCTGGCCCGCGTGCATCGTCACTTCGGCGATCAACTGAAGCGTTCGATGGCCATCGGCCGCAGCCACCACGAGTCGCCACCTGCGGCCAAGGATCTCGCCGGCCCGCGCCCGACTTTCTTCTTCGCGCCGACGCAGGTGAAAAAGCGCCTGCAGGACTGGGGCCCGCAGGGATACCAGCAGCGTGTCGCCGCCGCGCTGCACGACTTCGTGGACTCGAGCCAGGCCTGGCTGAACGTCACGCGCGTCGCGGGACCCGAGGCCGCGGAATCGGCGTGGCGCGCGGTGCACGGCGGGCGGGTGCCACCGGACCTGGGTTACATCGTCTCGATCTGAAAATCCGGTGCCTGGCACCTATTTTTCCCAGTCCTGCTCCAGGCGACGGGCTGACAGCAGGAAAAGCGCCGCGGCCACGAGATAGAACGACGTGCCGGCAAGGATCGCGTAGCGCAGCGACTCTGCGCCGTACCGGGCGGACAGGCCATCGGAGATCAGGCCGAGCATCACCGTGCCGAGCCCGATGCCGATCAGGTTGTTGATGAACAGGAAAATCGCGGAAGCGGTCGTGCGCATGTTCGGCGGCACGATGTGCTGGATCGCCGCCAGTACAGGACCGAGCCACATCAGCCCCAGCGCCGTCGGCGCCAGCAGGAGAAGAAACGAGAGAGCCAGCGAGTGAGACGTGACCGCGCCCACGTAGAACGGGATGGTCGCGACGAAGGCCGCCGCGGGGATGAACGCGTAGACACGACGCCGGGCGGTCCCGAACCGGTCGACCAGCGAGCCGCCGAACCAGATGCCGACGATTCCCCCAAACAGCAGGATCGCGCCGAAGAACAGCGACGCCTCGAGCAGCGAGAGCCCATAGCTCCGCACCAGGAAGGACGGCAACCAGAAGAAGAGTCCATAGCCCATCATCGAGGATGCCGAAGCACCGAACGACAGTCCCCAGAACGAGCGCTTGCGGACGAGGACACGCAGCACGTCACCGATCCCGGCCGCCGCGACCGGCTTGCCGTGTCCCGCGTCATACCGGCCGCGCAAAGGTTCCTTGACGATGAACTTGAACAGCGGCGCCACGAGCACGCCGGCGGCCCCGACGAGGATGAAGGCCGTGCGCCAGTCGATCTTCGAGGCAATGAAGCCCCCGAACACAATGCCGAGCGCACTCCCTATCGGTATCCCGAACGAATACACGGCCAGGGCGCGCGCACGTTGATGCGGCGGAAAGTAGTCGGCCACCAGCGAATAGGAGGGCGCGACGCCGCCCGCCTCGCCCACGCCGACGCCGAGTCGCGCGAGGAACAGTTGCCAGAAATTCTGTGCGAAGCCGCAAACCACGGTCATGCCGCTCCACACCACGAGCGCCACCGAGACGATCACCGTGCGGTTGCTGCGGTCCGCGAGCACCGCAATCGGGATGCCGAGCAGCGTGTAGAACAGCGCAAACGCGAGCCCGCCCATCAGGCCGAGCTCCGTGTCGCTGAGCCCGAGGTCTGCCTTGATCGGCACCGCAAGGATGCCGACGATCTGCCGGTCGATGAAATTGAACGTATAGACCAGCACCAGCATCGCCAGCACGGCGTACCGGTAACGCGGCGATTCCGCGGACGGCGGATCTGTCGAAGCCAAAGTCTTACCCCCCTCCCCAACGCCGCCGACTCTACACGGATTCGTCGGTCCGTGTCCTCGCCGTCGCCGCTGGAATGTGCGTGCGCATCAGGCTAATCAGCTTCGACCGGCCGAGCCTCAACCTTCGTACGTTGCACCTGCTCGATCAGCGCATCCGGCGACGGCGCACGCCCGAGCAGCGACTGCATCAGCGACTTCGTGTCGCGCTCGGACCCGTAGCGCAGCAGTCTCTCGCTGAGCCACGGATACCAGGAGGCGTTGCCGGCATCGAATGACCCGATCACGTCGCGCGCCTGCGCCCGCATCTCCGCGGTCAGCACGGCGCCGAGTCCGTAGTTCACCATGTAGCCGGGATTGCCCGCGAGCTGCACGCGCATCGCCCACCACGGCACTTCCGGATGCGGCACGATGTTGAGGTAACGACTCGTGATGTCGGTCCACACCGCGTTCGGATCCGATTTCGGATCGCGCAGCATCCGGATCTCGAACAGCGCCCAGGCGACGTCGAGCATCACGTCGCTGAACAGCGCGCGTAGCGAGACGGCCTCGGGCACTTCGCTGCCAAGGTATTTCCGCTGCCACTCGGGCTCGTGAACGCTCCACGAAGGCACGTCTGCAAAGGCTTCGGTAAAGAGCGAGTCCGGCCAATCCATGTATGCGGGCCGCGTGCGGATGGCGCTCACGTGCACGGCGTGGCCGCTCTCGTGCACGAGCTCGTTCAGCGAAAAGAGCCCGCCCGTTGGATACGAGCCAACCACGCGCGCCACGGGCCGCTTCCAGCGTCCATCGATATTGCGGCCACGCGTCAGGAAATCGGTGTACGCGAGTGGCGACTTGTCCGGGCGAGGCGCGAGATCGAAGACGACGGCGAGGCTGCCCAGGTCCGCGCCGAGGTCCCGATAGAAGCGCTCGGTGGCCGGCAACAGCGAGTCCGCTGGAATCTTCGACGCCAGCTCGCGATTGGCCCGGCTGTTCGAGTAGCGATAGTCCCAGGGTTCGACTCGCTCGGTCCCGCTCGCTTCACGCCAAGCTTCGAGCACGTCGGTCAGCCAGCGCTCGGCGTCGGTAGTCCGCACGCCGATCGCGCGCGCAGCCGCGTCGATCTCGCCTCCGCCCTTTGCCGCATCCGCCGCAGCCATTGCAATCATGCGGCGATACGGGCTGTCGGGCTCGTTGCTGCCGTTCAACGCGGCCCAGAGCGGTACGAAGGCGTCGAAAATCGCCTTGCGCGCAGCCGGGACGTCGACCACGTACAGCAACTGCAACGCGGTGCCGCGGTCGATCGTGGCGCCCTCGTACTGCAGCCGGTTACCGAATTCCGAGTAGCAGCTCACCAGTGCGGCACGAATCGCACCGTAGTCCAGGTCGCGTCGCTGCGCATCCGTGCACCTGCGCTCACGGACGCCCGCCGTAATTTCGTCCGCGTCGATGGACGCCAGCGTGCGGCGCATCGCCGCAAGCGCGGCCGAATCCCCCGAGCTGATCCTCGCGGAAGCAACCGCTGCAAGGCCGGATCCGAGCGCCGTGCGCCGCTCGCCGGCAAGTTGCTGCCAGGCGGCGAGGTCCCTGCCCTGGAACCGATCGACCGCACCAGACTCGATGTAGGCAACGGCGCCATTGGCGTCGAGGTAGTCGAGAAACGCCTGTTCGGTGGCTGCCAGCCGCCCGCCATCCGCGCCGGCGGGACGCGCCAGCAGCGAAAAGCCGAGCAATAGCACCAGTGCGACGGGGAACCCGGGAAATCGCTTCATGCCGGCATGATAGCCAACCGGCCGGTTCAGTATGATGGCCGTCCTTTTCCCGACGGTGGACCCGAGGTCGAGCGATGAGCATGTCCCTGCGCGATCAACTGCTAAAGGCGGGTCTCGTTACCGAGAAACAGGCACGCCAGGCCGAGCAGCAGCAACGCCATCAGCAGCAGAAGCAGCCCAAGCCACCCAGGAAGGCACCACCGCCGGAACTCACCCCGGCCGCGAAGCAGGCGCTGGCAGCCAAGGCGGCCCGCGACCAGGAACTGAACCGGCGCCAGCAGGAGAAGGCCGCCCAGAAGGCGCGCACGGCGCAGGTGCGCCAGCTGATCGAGCAGAATCGCGTGCCGCGCATCGATAGCGACGACTACTTCAACTTCCAGGATGGCGCCAAGATCCGCCGCATCCCGGTGGACGCAGCCTTGCGTCGCCGCATCCTGCAGGGAGACCTCGTCATCGCACGCTGCGAAGGGCATTGCGACCTGGTGCCGAAGGAAGCCGCGGATCGGATTCGGGAACGGGATGAGCGCGCGATCGTGACGCTGCCCGCCTCCGACGCCACCGGGTCGCGCGAGGACGATCCATACAAGGATTTCGTCGTACCCGACGACCTGACCTGGTAAGCCCACCCGACCATTCCCGGAGCCAATGCCCATGCAGATATCGATGTTCGAAGCCTCAGTGCCCGTGTTCATCCGCTCGCTGAACAACCTCGCGGCGATCCTCGAGAAAGGCGCCGCTCACGCCGAGGCGAAGAAGATCGATCCGGCCGTGCTCGTGGGCAGTCGATTGTTCCCCGACATGTTCCCGCTTTCGCGCCAGGTGCAGATCGCGACCGACATCGCCAAAGGCGGCGCCTCGCGCCTCGCGGGCCTGCAACCTCCGGCCTATGAAGACACGGAGCAGACGTTTGCGGAGCTGATCGTGCGCGTACGCAGGACGGTGACCTATCTCGAGACGCTGCAACCCGCACAGATTGACGGCAGCGAGGACCGCACCATCACCTGGCCGTCGCGCCACGGCACCCGCACGCTGCCGGGCCTCCCATATCTGTTGCAGCACGTGATGCCGAACGTCCATTTCCACGTCACGACGACCTACAACATCCTGCGTCACAACGGTGTCGAGCTCGGCAAGCAGGACTTCCTGGGCCCGACCACGCCATGACCGGGCGTGCGAGCCAGTCGATCGTCGTGACCGGCGCCTCGACGGGCATCGGTCGCTCAGCCACGCTGGCGCTGCTGGCTGAAGGCTTCGAGGTGTTCGCCGGCGTACGCAATGAGAAAGCTGCTGCCGCCTTGCGCGAGCTTGCGGCTCCGGGTACCCGCGACCGGTTGCACATGCTCGAACTCGACGTTACGAACGCGGAGCAGATACACGCGGCAGCGGCCCGGGTTGCGGCGGTGGTCGGTGAACGAGGACTGTGGGGCCTGTTCAACAATGCCGGCATCGTCGTGAGCGGCCCGCTCGAGACGCTGCCGATCGACGCGCTGCGCCGCCAGCTCGAGGTCAACGTGATCGGCCAGGTTGCCGTGACCCAGGCGTTCATCCCGCTGCTCAGGAAGGCGCGCGGCCGGATCCTGACGACCGGCTCCATCGCCGGTTTCTTCGCCGCGCCGGCGCTCGGGCCGTACTCGATGTCAAAGCACGCGATCGAGGCATTCAGCGATGCTCTGCGCCGCGAGCTCAGGCCGTGGCGCATCGACGTGTCGCTGCTGGAGCCCGGCGGTATCGCAACGGACATCTGGGGCAAGGGCGCCAGCGAATTTGACGAAATTCTGCAGGCCCCGCCGCCCGGGCTCGTCGAAAAATATCGCGGACTGATCGATGCGCTGCGCAAAGCTGCCGCGGAGTCCGCTGCGAAAGCCTCGCCGACCAGCGTCGTGGACCGCGCCGTGGTCCACGCATTCACGGCGGCGCGGCCCAGGACGCGCTACCGGATGGGCAAGGACTCGACGTCGCGCAAACTCCTCGCCATGCTTCCGGATCGCTGGGTTGACGCACTCGTGGCGAAGGTCTTCGGCTGGGGCTGATGGCGCAGCAGGTCGGCCCGGCAGCGCCGGTCGAACCGGGCGAACGCATCGGCAGCCTCGATGCGCTGCGTGGCATCGCGCTGCTCGGCATCGTCGTGGCCAATGTCCGCCAGATGTTCCTGCCGTGGGACGTCGGCGCCTTCGCGGTCCGCGCCGGGACGAGCGACGTGCTGGCCTGGCTAGACTGGGGCTTCTTCGACGCCATCGTCGACCTCAAGTTCATCACGCTGTTCTCGCTGCTGTTCGGCATCAGCTTTGCCATCCAGGACGCGCGCAGTTCGCGCGCCGACGCCGGTTTCGCGCCGATGTACCTGCGCCGACTCGCGTTGCTCGGTTGCTTCGGGCTGCTGCATGGCCTCCTGCTGTATCCAGCCGAGGTGCTGCTGCCCTATGCGGTCGCGGGCCTGATGATGTTCGGATTGCGCGGGCTGTCGACAGACAGCCTCTATCGTGTCGGACTCGTGCTCGTGGCATCGACGATCGTCTGGGGATTCCAGATCGGTACGCTCGGTCGCGTGTCACCGGCGATCACCATTGCCGCGGTGATCGGGCTTGCGCTGACCGCGCGCTGGCTGTGGTCACGCAGCTGGCGACTGACGCTCGTGGCCATGTCGGCGGTCATCGTCATTGCGATGCTCGCATTGCTGTTGCGATGGGACTCGCAGTCATGGGGGGAGAGCGTGGCAAGCGAGTACGCCACGGCGCAGCAGCAGAACGAGGCGATGCGGCAACCGGACCCGTCCGGCTGGCCACCGGAATACAAGGCACGGCAGCAGGGCGACTTCGAAGCGCTGCTCGAGCTGCATGGAAACCAGTACGGCATGGTCCTCGCGTATTTCGGGATCATCCTTGTGTGGCGCACGCTCGGGCTGTTCATGCTCGGGGCGGCGATGTTCCGCAGTGGGGTGATCACCGGCGCCTCGCTGACGACGTGGCGCCGCATCGCCACGATCGGTCTCGGCATCGGGTTGCCGGCGAGCGCGATCGCGACCTTCTTCCAGTTTCGCGAGATCCACGGCTTGTCGGACTGGCGCTGGCCGGAGTGGCTGCACGTGTTCAGCGCGTTTCCACTTGCGATCGGCTTCGGTGCCCGCGTAATGATCAGCGAGAAGCTCGGCAAGCGGCGCTGGTGGTATGGCCGCGTCGAATCCGCCGGTCGCATGGCGCTCACCAACTACGTCGGGCAGTCGCTGGTGATGGCTGCGCTGGCCGAGCCATGGGGATTGGGATGGTACGGCCGGCTCGGCGGGCCCGAGCTCACGGTCCTGGCTTTCGTCGTGTTCATTGTGCTGGCGTCGCTGAGCCACGCCTGGCTGCGGCACTTCCGGATGGGCCCGCTCGAATGGCTGTGGCGCTGCGGCACATACTGGCGCCTGCTTCCGAACCGGCTGCCTGCCGCGTCAGCCGGCCAGTAGTCTCGGCAGCGTCTGCGAATCCACCTGCCCGCGCGCGCCATACAGCGCCGGCAGGATCACCTCCGGCGGATACTTGCGACGCAGGTCGGCCACCAGCTCGGTCCCGGCCCGATACGCAGGCAGGTACATGCGGCCGAGCAGCGGGTGACGGCCCCATGCGCCCGACAGCTTGTCGGCACGCTCGTCGGATACGAGGAACTCACGCCGCAGCACCGCAGCGACTTCAGCCTGGGGTCGACCCTCGTGCCACGTCAGGTACGACGACTGGTTCTTCGCATCGTCCTGCAGCAAGGCCAGCAGCACGCCAACTTCGAGGTCACGGTCCGGCAGCTCGTCAACCTCCCTGACGCCGTGTGCGATCAAGATTGCGTTGTTCGCGATGCCCTCGGACAGCACTGCATCGCGCGTGTTCATCGCCAGCACGGAGGCCGCGAACCCGGCCAGCCCGCGTACGAACAGGTTCTGCAGGTACGCGAACGTCGTGACGTGCCCCGGCACGACCTCGTGACTCACCAGCTGCTGGAATTCGGGCTCCGAGATCTCGAGCGACGCGTTCAACTCGTACGTTGCCTCGTATTCCGGCGAGCCGTCAGCCTTGCGCGCGTGGCCAAGGTAGTTCATCGAACCGGAGAACCAGGCGTTCTCGATCGGCAGGAATTTCACGTTCGCGCGCGGAACTCGAAGCCAGCTCAGCGGGCAGGTACGGCACCAGGTTCCTTGCGGTCAGCGCGTCGTACCTTGAGATGAGCTCGTCGCCAAGCGCTGGAATCTTGATTGCGCGGCACGCGATGCTCGACGCGCCACGCATCCACTGCGGCGAGCAGCGAGTCGCCATCGAACGAGCGGTAGCCGGCCGCAGCAAGCAGATCGGCCACGCGACGACGCTTTTCTTCGGGGCGGGAGGGCTCGGGGGGCGCGCCTGTGATCACGCGCACGCAACGCTCGTAAGGCACCGAAGGCCCACGCCCAACCATCTCGAGTGCAAGTTCGAGCATCACTTCGCTGCAAAGACCGAGTCCCTCGAGATGAGCGCCCTTGCAGACCCCCGATTGATCGTGAATCCGCGACACACGTGCGCGATGGCGCCCCGGACATCCACTTCGGCGAGATACGCATCGATGGCCCGCGCGTCGGGTGACTTCGCGCCCGCCCCGCCATTTTCGCGCAGCGCAGCGGCGGTGGCGTGCCCATAGGCCAGCGGCAGCGGTTCGTCGGAGAACCAGCAGTCCGCAATGAAGCGACCCGTGCCGGATGGATTCCTCACGTCGCCGCCCCAGAGCGTGTCGACGCCGATCAGCATGTCGGCAATGGCCGCATCAGTTCCGCGCATGGTCATGGTTCGATCGTCCTCGCTATGAATTCGCCGGGCCAGCCGATTCACGGCCGCGACGCGCACGCACGACGCCACGACGTCCGGTGCCGAAGAACTCGAGATATCGCAGCGCCTCGGCGCTCGAGTACTCGCCGCTTGCCAGCGCCGCGGCAGCGAGTTCGCGCATGTTGCCAACCGGCAGATTGACGGTGCGGAACGCGCGCTTCAATTCATCGACCGATTGCCGGGGCAGACCGCGGCGTCGCAGGCCGACGACATTGAGCCCGCTCACTTCGTCGCGCTCGGCGACCATCGTGAACGGCGGCACGTCATTTGCGACTCGCGCAAGCCCGCCGATCATCGCTCCTTCGCCGATTCGGGCGAACTGGTGCACCGCGGCTCCCCCGCCGATGAATGCGCCTTCGCCGACCTGCACGTGCCCGCCCAGCAGCGCCGCGTTCGCCATGATGACCTTGTCTGCCAGCCGGCAGTCGTGCGCCACGTGGCTGGACGCCATCAGGAAACAGCCGCTGCCGATCTCGGTCCATCCGTCAGCCCGCGTGGCACGATGGACGGTGACGTGCTCGCGCAAGACTGTGCCCGCCCCCACCCTCACGCCGGATCGCGTTGACTTGTCGAATCGCAGGTCCTGCGGATCGTCACCGATCACGGCGAATGAATGCACGATGACACCGTCGCCGAGTACGCAGTGCCTCGTGACGATGGCATACGCGTGGATGATGCAGCCGGCGCCCAGCTGTGCGGCGTCCTCGACGATGGCCGTAGGATGGATCGTGGTCGCGGTCATGGGCACTACGCTACCGCAGTGGTGCCGGCCGCTCAAATCAGCCGTACGGGCGCCGCTCATTCCTCGCGGTTCTGGCCAGATACCGCGTCGGTCGGTTCGATGTTGCGCGAACTGGCAACGTGGCAGCATCCCGTCCCATGAGCGAGGGAGAACCCAGGATGCGTATCCGGCTGAAGTGGCACCGAACCATGACGATCGCGCTGGCGGCCGCGTTCATCTTCCGCGACGCTCGTGCACCAGCGCGAAGTCACGCTGCTGACCGACGCCAACGCGAACCACTGGCCACTGGGCTGGCTCGCCGTATTCGCCGTCGCGGCGCTGTGTTTCGCCTGCGGCGCTTCCTTCCGCGACTCGCCGAACGAGCTCGAACGAATTCGTCACGAAGACGCGCCGGACTAGCCCAGCGCCGTTTCAGGCCTGGTGAATATCGTTCGACAACCGGCTGCCGCGTGCGCCGCCGCCCCGGTCATTCGAACGGGGTCATCGTGCCTTTGTAGGTGCGTCCCTTGAGGCTGATGACACCGTCGGTCACGAAGACGGCACCCGTGGAACCGCGCATGATCGAGCGGACCCGCCACTTGTGCTTGCCGACTTTCTCGAAGAAGCCCGCACCCGTGCTCTCGACGAGGTCGCCGTTATCCAGGTACGCGGTGCCGACCCAGCTGGTCGGACCGCTCTGGCTCATCGGACCATCGCCAAACAGGCTCAGCGTGCCGAGCACTTCGCCGTAGCCCGTTGCGGTTCCGTCGAGATCGAGGTGATTTGCACCACCGCCATCCTCGGTCAGCACGTACGCCACGCTCGTGGCCTTGAACGAAAAATCGCCGGCCTTCTTTGCATTCGCCATGTTCTCCCCCTCGCTCAGGACGTTATCGGACGTATCGCGTCCGGCGACCATCGGTGTCCTTCGTGGTCAGTTCGCGGAGGGCAGCCGGCAGTCCGCCGGGCGTGGCAGCAGTTGGCTACCGGCGGCGCATGGTCTCAATGCGCACAATTCCCTAGCGCCCGGATGTCACGATTTACTGTGATCGACCACGCTGCCGGTAGGTCGTCATCAGCGGCATCGTGCGTGGACCCGGAATGAGCAGAAAAGATTGTCCTGCCGCGAGGGTACCCGTCCTGTCGACGGCCAGGTAAAAGCCGCTGAAGCCGCTCCGCATCATGCTGCGCGCGGCCTGCGGACGGCCCATCACGGCCGCAAATTTGTAGCAGGGAAAGCGCGGCTGGGTAACTCGCAGCGTGCAGTCCGGAAACTCGAGAATATCGCCGACGTAGAGCGACTCCTCGAGCAGCCCCGAGATCGTCAGGTTCTCGCCTAGGCTACCGGGCGGCAGATCGTCCGGCAGGCCCCATGCTCTACGCTGTTCCCGCCAGAACCCATAGTGCTCCACCGGATAAGCGTAGATCGCCTTCGCGAGGCCGCCGTGCACGGAGAGATCGGCCTGCTCGTCGCCCTCGAGGCCGAGCGGGCGCACCGCCACTGCGCCGGACACGGGCCGCTTGAGGATCCCGCTCATTACGGACTGGTCGCCGACCTGCAGCGGCCGGACCCGACCGACCTGGATGCTCAGGAGCTGCATCTGGCTCGTGCAGCGACAGCGTCGCCGGTCAGAACGACGGGATCGCCGGACCGCCTTTTGCCTCGGCCCGCTGGTACGCAGGTCGCGCCCGGATCCGGTCGCGGTACTCGACGATTCGCGGGTAACTCTTCGCATCGGCCGCGCGGGCCAGCAGCGCCTCGACCGGATAGCTCATCTGGAAGTCCGCCATCGTGATGTCCGGCCCGGCCAGCCAGCGGTGGCGACCGAGCTGATCCTCGATGAAGTCACACGAGTTCTTGAGGTTCGGGTCGATCAATTGCTGCTGCACCTTGGCGCTCAACCCGCGTGCGATCGGCTTCGCGAAGAACGGCATCGGCCGATTCGGAATCACGCTGAACACCAGCTTCATCATGAGCCAGTTCATCAACGAGCCTTCCGCATAGTGCATCCAGAACCGGCATTGCCGGAACTCGGGCGTGCGCGGCTGCGGCTGCAGGTGAGCCAGATCTCCCTTCGCGAGGGCACCATACTTGTCCACCAGGTACTCGATGATTGCGCCCGACTCCGCGATCGTCTCACCGTCGTCCGTGATCACCGGCGACTTGCCGAGCGGGTGCACCTTCTTCAGTTCCGGCGGCGCAAGGCGCGTGGCCGGATTGCGCTTGTAGATCTTCAGCTCGTACGGGACGCCAAGTTCCTCGAGCAGCCACAGGATGCGCTGCGAGCGTGAGGTCTCGAGATGATGCACGATCAGCATTGCATCCCCCTGTAGGATCAGACGAGCTTCAGGTCGACCAGGCTCCTGGCAAGCGCAACGGCCGCGTCACGCGCCGGGATGAACTCCATCCCGAGCGCCTGGCGCGTGCGCGAGTTGTCCACCTGGAAGTCCTTGCCGAGATCCGGGACGGTCTGCCGTGCCGCCCCGTCCCAGATTGCACTGAATCGCACGAGCCAGTCCGGCAGTTCGCGGTTCGGAACCTTGCGCGCGGCATCCCCGAGGCCTGCTCGTATCGCACGCGCGATCTCGATCAGCCACAGGCACTCGGCCGACCCGAGATAACGTCCCCCGCTGGGTGCGTTTGTTTCGATGGCCAGCCGGTGCATCTTCGCCACGTCGCGCACGTCGACCACGGGGATCTTGAGCCGTGGCGCGCCCGGATACTTGCCCCTGAGGAACATCTTGATGAACAGCGCGGACGTGCCGATGTCGGCATCCAGTGCCGGCCCGAGCACGAGGCCGGGATTGACGGTCGAGTAGTGCAGGCCGGACCGGTTGCTCGCCGCAAAGTCGCGGCCTGCCTTCTCGGCGAGTGTCTTCGACTTGGCGTAGGCCGTGAGTCCAGGCGCGTCGAGCACGGTCCAGTCGGATTCGGTGAACGGCGCAGTGCGGTCATGGGGATGGCCATACATCACTGCGACCATCGACGACGTCTGCACGAACCGCTGCACACCGGCTGCCGAGGCCGCCCGCAGCACTCGCAACGTACCCTCGACGGCGGGGCGGATCAGTTCCTGCTCGTTCTTCGGCTGGTCCGGCGGAAACGGCGACGCGACGTGCAGCACGTGGGCGCAGCCATCCACGGCCTCCTTCCAGCCGGCGTCAGACTCGAGGTCGGCAGCGGCGAACTCCAGCCGCGAGACGTCCGCGTATTTCGCAATAGACGCCTTCACCTCGTCAGCGCGTTTCAGCGAGCGCACCGTCCCGCGCACGCCGTAACCGGCCTGCAGCATTTCCACCGCGCAATGCTTGGCGATGAAGCCCGAGACGCCCGAAACGAGAACCGCCGGCCTGGTCATGGCACCCTCCCCCTTTGCTTGCGAGCAGTCTACCGGACCCGGCCCCGGGGGACGCACTTCGGATAAGCTCCCTCCATGGTTACCAGCTTCTCACCCGACCAGTCCCTCCGCGAAGACGTCCGCCTGCTTGGCCGCCTGCTCGGCGACACCGTGCGGGACCAGGAAGGCGCGGCCGCCTTCGAGCTCGTCGAGCGAGTCAGGCAGGTTTCGATCGCTTTCCGGCGCGACGAGGATGCGGCGGCGCGAATGGAGCTCGAGCAGATTCTCGACGGGCTCAGCCGCGAGCAGACGATGATCGTCGTCCGTGCGTTCAGCTACTTCTCGCACCTTGCCAACCTAGCCGAGGACCTGAACAACATCCGCCGCGCGAGGAACGCAGAAATCGCCGGCGAGGCGCCGCCGGACGGCTCGCTGGAGCGGGCACTGGATCGGGTCGCGGCCGCGGGAATCGATCCGTCCCCGCTGTCGGAGTTCTTCCGCCACGGACTGGTCGTACCGGTACTCACGGCGCATCCGACCGAGGTGCAGCGCAAGAGCGTCCGCGATCTCGAGACGCGTATCGAACGGCTGCTCGAAGCGCGCGATCGTCGACGGCTGACACCGCGCGAACTCGCGGATAACGACGAATCAGTGCGGCGCGCCGTGCTCGCGCTGTGGCAGACCCGCATGCTGCGGCTGGAGAAACTCGACGTACTGGACGAAGTCGCGAACGGACTGTCGTTCTTCGAGCAGACGTTCCTGCCTGAAGTGCCGCGGCTCTACGCCAACCTCGAGGACGAACTGCAGCGCAGGACCCCAGGCGGACCGGCCGTCGACCTTCCGCCGTTCCTGCGCATCGGCACCTGGATCGGCGGTGACCGCGATGGCAACCCGTTCGTCACCGCCGACGTGCTGCGCCGGACGCTGCGCATGCAGTCTTCGCGAGCACTGGAGTATTACCTCGATCAGCTGCACCAGCTCGGCGCGGAGCTCTCCGTGACGACGCTGGTGACGGACGCTTCCGCGGCCCTGCACGAACTCGCCGAACGCTCCCCGGACAAGAGTCCGCACCGGCGCGACGAGCCCTACCGGCGCGCACTCACCGGCCTGTACGCCCGCGTGGCTGCGTCTGCTCGCGCGCTCGACCAGCACGAACCGATGCGGCATGCGGTCGGCGATGCGCCACCGTATCCGGGCGCGACCGAATTCGCCGCCGACCTCGACACGATCCACCAGTCGCTGCTCGAGCACGATTCGGCATTGCTTGCCCGTGGCCGGCTGCGCCGCTTGCGGCACGCGGTCAGCGCTTTCGGCTTTCATCTCGCCGCGGTCGACCTGCGCCAGAACTCCGAGGTCCACGAACGGGTCGTTGCCGAGCTCTTCGCCGTGGCGCGGCCCGAGGTCGACTACCGGAAGCTGGACGAGGCCGGCCGGATCAGCCTGCTGGTCGGGGAGCTCGCGACGCCGCGGCTGCTGGGCTCGCCGTACGCGAAATACTCCGACGAGACGCGTAGCGAGCTCGAGATCCTGCACGCGGCCGCGGAAATGCACGCTCGATACGGGACGGCCTGCGTCCCGAACTACATCATCTCGAAGTGCGAAGGCGCCGCGGACGTACTCGAAGTCGCACTGCTGCTGCGCGAGGTTGGTCTCTTCCGTCCCGCCGACGGCAGCCTGCAACTCAACATCATCCCGCTGTTCGAGACCATCGGCGACCTGCGCCGGGCCGCGCCCGCAATGGACGAACTGATGTCCGTCGGCGTCTACGCTCGCATGCTCGAGTCGCGCGGCGCCGCGCAGGAAGTCATGCTCGGCTACTCCGACAGCAACAAGGACGGCGGCTACCTGACGTCGCGCTGGGAACTCTTCAAGGCGCAGGTCGCGCTGGTCGAGACGTTCCAGCGCTACGGAATCCGGCTGCGGATGTTTCACGGCCGCGGCGGCTCGGTCGGTCGCGGCGGCGGGCCGAGCTACGAAGCGATCCTCGCGCAGCCCGGCGGCACGGTCCAGGGCCAGATCCGGCTCACCGAGCAGGGTGAGGTGATCGGCGCCAAGTACTCGAACCCGGAGGTCGGACGCCACAACCTGGAGATCCTCGCCGCTGCGACGCTGGAGGCATCTTTGCTCGGAGGCACCGGTCGCGCCCCGCGGCCCGAGTACCTGGAGACGATGGAAGCCCTGTCGACTTCCGCCTTTGCGGCGTATCGGGGTCTCGTATACGAGACGCCGGGATTCGAGGACTTCTTCTGGGAGTCCACGGTGATCAGCGAGATCGCCGAGCTCAACATCGGCAGCCGCCCGGCTTCGCGCACGAAGTCGCGTTCGATAGAGAGGCTGCGCGCGATCCCATGGGTGTTCTCGTGGGCACAATGCCGCCTGATGCTGCCGGGCTGGTATGGCTTCGGATCCGCGGCGGAACGCTTGCTCGCCGAACGTCCGGACCGTCTCGCACTGCTGCAGGAGATGTTGCGCGAGTGGCCTTTCTTCGCGTCCGTGCTCTCGAACATGGAGATGGTGCTGGCCAAGGCCGACCTTGCAATCGCCTCGCGTTACGCGGGCCTCGTGCAGGACGTCACGCTCAGGGACACGATCTTCCAGCGCATCCGCGCGGAGCACGGTGCCACGGTCGGCGCCCTGCTCCGCATCCTCGGCACCGACAGGCTGCTCGCCGGCAATCCCCAGCTCGCGCACTCGATCAAGTACCGCTTCCCGTATCTCGACCCGCTGAACCACATCCAGATCGAACTGCTGCGACGGTTCCGCGCGGGTGACCGCGAGGAGCGCAGCCGGCGCGGCATCCACCTGACGATCAACGGTATCGCCGCCGGCCTGCGTAACAGCGGCTGACCCGGATTCCGATCTCGCCGGCCCTGCGGTGCGTGGATCCTAGGCGCGCTTCACAGCAAGCACGCCGTCGAGCTTCAATTCCGGCGTAAAGCCTGCGTGGCGGAGCCGCTTCGCCACCTCGTTCGGCACGTCGCGCCCGGTCGTGAGCCTGTTCGGCGTGCCCGTGTAATGGAACAGTCGCCCCTTGCCGCGGACCACGCGCGCGAGCTGATCGTAGAAGGCCTGCGAATAGAGTTCGCCAGCGATGCCGAAACGCGGCGGATCATGGAGGATTGCGTCGAAGGACGCGGCCGGCAGCATCTCGATGCGCGCGGCAACGTCCCCCTCGACGAGCTCGAGGGCACCCCCGACGGCCGGCGACCACGGATTGAGTGACCGCAACCAGCACACGTCGGGATTCTTCTCGAACGAGAGAATGCGTGCTGCGCCACCCTTCAGGCACCACGCCGCGAAGTAACCGAGTCCGCCGCAGGTATCGAGGACCGCCTTGTCGCGCGGCTGGATCATCGCGACTTTCGTTTCCGCGTCGGCGTACGGGGACACCTGCGCGGTGGGCAGCATCTTGATGCCGTCGATCTCGAACGTCGGTGGCCCCCAGTCGGTGGGCACGAGCTTGATCAGCGACTTCGTGAATCTCGCCACCGGCTCGAATGACTGGCCGGTCCAGTAGTAGACGGTGCGGTCCCTGCAGCTCGCGAGGTACGGGTAACCCTGGCCTTGCGAGGTCCACGCATCGGGCCCGACGGTCACCGTCGTGCGCGAGCGCTCGAGGTCGAGCGAACATTCGATCGTCGGCCGACCCTCCCGCAGCGCGGCCAGCAGCGCCTCGTGCACCTTCAAAGTGATCAGTGGCGACATGGAAAGGCTATATTCCTTCACTTCAGGGGAGAAATCGATGCACGAAGGCCTCGCCGCGCGCACGTGGGACGATTTCCGCTCGCACTGGCGGCAAGCGTTAGCGTTCCACGTACTGATCCAGCTGCTTGGAGTCGCGATCTTCACGCCGATGATCACCTGGATCGGCAGGAGGCTGGTGCAGGCCTCCGGCGAACCGGTGATCAGCAACTACGACATCGCGAGCTTCGTGCTCTCCCCGCTCGGCGCTGTCGGCCTGCTGGTCTTCGTGGCGCTCACCGTCTCGCTGCTGCTCGCAGAGTTCACCGGGCTCAGCTACATCTCCATGCACGCCATGGCGCGCCGCAACGTCTCGGTTGCCTCCACGATCCTGTTCGTCCTGCGCCGGCTGCCGCAGCTCGCGTTCCTGTCCGCCCGAGTCTTCATCCGGCTCGTGGTGCTGGCACTACCGTTCCTGGCGCTGGCGGGACTCGTCTGGTTGGCCACGCTGCGCGGGCACGACATCAACTACTACCTCGCCGAGGAACCGGCCGAGTGGCGACGTGCGAAGCTGCTCGCGCTGGCGCTGGCCGCGGCGTACGCGCTGCTCGCGGCATGGCAGCTCGCCCGCTGGCTCTATGCGGTGCCCATCATGGTGGTTGAGAGCGCGCGCCCAATCACCGCCTTGTCCGCAAGTGCCCGCCTGACCGCTGGTCGCGTCCTCAGGATCGCCGTGCCGCTGGTAGCGTGGTGGCTCGTGATCACGGCTGCGACGATTGCGATCACCTGGGTTTGCCGTCAGGTCACCGACGGCGCCCTCGACTGGGCCGGCCTCGACGTGCGCCGCGTACTGCCCCTGGTCGCGCTGTTCCTGGCCGTGACGATACTGGGCAGCTTCCTGTACGGCGGCCTGCACCTCACGGGGCACCAGTTCCTGGTCACGCGCATGTATTCCGAGCAGGTTGCGCCGGAGCGCCGGCACGCACCGGCCGACGATGAGATCGACGAACATCGCGCAACTCTGGTTGCCCGCCCTGCCGTCTTCGCGACGCTTGCCTTCGTTGCACTGGCGCTCGGTTCGGCCGCATTCCTCGCGTCCCGGCTGGACCTGAAGGGCGACGCCTTGATCACCGCGCACCGCGGCGCCAAGGCCGTGGCACCCGAGAACACGCTGGCGGCCTTCAAGGCTGCGATCGACGCGGGTGCGGATTACGTCGAGCTCGATGTCCAGCACACCAGGGACCGCCAGGTCGTGGTGATGCACGACGCGGACTTCATGCGCATGGGCGGTGACCCACGCAGGGTCGCGGACCTCACGGCCGCCGAAATTGCGACGATCGACATCGGCCGCAAGTTCGGCCCGCGCTTCGCCGGCGAGCACGCGCCGACACTCGAGGAAGTGATCGACCTTGCACGCGGCCGCATCAGGATCAACATCGAGCTCAAGTACAACGTGCCGGACCCCGGGCTGGCCCCGGCAGTCGTCGAGCTGCTCCGCCGTGAGGACTTCATCGACCAGGTCGTGATCACGTCGCTCGACTACGCGGCGCTGAAGCAGGTCAAGAGCCTCGAGCCGCGCATCAGGACCGGGCACATCGTGACCGCGGCGGTAGGGGATGTACTGCGCACAGAGGCCGACTTCCTGAGCCTCAATTCGGCCAAAGCGCCGGCGCGACTGGTCCGCAGGGCACGCGCGGCCGGCAAGGACGTCGCCGCGTGGACGGTGAATGATCCCGAGGTGATGCTGCGCATGATCGAACGCGGCGTCGACAACATCATTACCGACGACCCGGCGCTGCTGGTTCGCGTGATGAAGGAGCGCAGGGCCCTCGACAAGGCCGAAATTCTCGGGCTGCGGCTCCGCGTGCTGTTCGACAAGCCGCCTCGGGCAGTGACGGACCCGGACGCGGTCGAGCCCCTGTAGCCCAGCCCCGAGGCGCCCCCGGCGGCCGTCCGACGCGATAGGCCACGCCTATCTATTCGACCGGATCTATCCATTGGTTCTTTCGGGCCCGGGGCACTATCTTGCGCTCCATCGAGGCGCGAGCCTCACAACCCGGAACCTGGAGACAATCCCATGACCTCGCTGATCAATACCGCCGTCAAGCCGTTCAAGGCCACCGCCTTCCACAACGGAGAATTCGTCCAGGTCACGGACGCCGACCTGAAGGGACAGTGGTCCGTGTTCTTCTTCTACCCGGCCGACTTCACGTTCGTCTGCCCGACCGAGCTCGGCGACGTGGCCGACCTGTACAAGGACTTCCAGAAGCTCGGCGTCGAGGTCTACAGCGTCTCCACCGACACGCACTTCACGCACAAGGCGTGGCACGACGCGTCGGACACCATCAAGAAGATCGAGTACCCGATGCTTGGCGACCCGACCCACGCGATCAGCCGCAATTTCGGCGTGCTGATCGAAGACGAGGGCCTGGCGCTGCGCGGCACGTTCGTCGTGAACCCCGAGGGCATGATCAAGGTCGCGGAGATCAACGACCTCGGCATCGGCCGCGACGCGAAGGAACTGCTCCGCAAGGTGCAGGCCGCGCAGTACGTCGCTGCGCATCCCGGCGAGGTCTGCCCCGCAAAGTGGACGCCAGGCGCGAAGACGCTGGCCCCGTCGCTCGACCTGGTCGGCAAGATCTGACGACCCCCGGCCCGGCTGCCCTCCCCCGGCAGCGGGCACTCCGTGGGGCCCTCGATCGCGAGGGCCCCCATTTTGAAAGCACAGGAGCCGACATGCTCGACACGAACCTGAAGCAGCAGTTGCAGTCCTATCTCGGCAGGATTACCCAGCCGATCGAGATACTCGCGACGCTGGACGGCGGCGATGCTTCCTCCGAGATGCGGGCACTGCTCCAAGACGTCGCCTCGCTGTCCAGCCTCGTCCGGCTCGAGGAGCGAGCGAGCGACGGCAGCGTCCGCGCGCCGTCGTTCAGCGTGAACCGCGTCGGCTCCGACATGGGCATCCGCTTCGCCGGTATCCCGATGGGCCACGAATTCACTTCGCTGGTGCTCGCCCTGCTGCAGGCGGGCGGCCACCCGCCGAAGGTCGACGCCGCCGTGATCGAGCAGATCCGCGCGCTCGACGGCGACCTCGACTTCGAGGTCTATGTATCCCTCACCTGCCAGAACTGCCCCGATGTCGTGCAGGCACTGAACCTGATGGCCGTCGTGAATCCCCGGATTCGCAGCACGATGATCGATGGCGCGCTGTTCCAGGCCGAGGTCGAGTCCCGGCAGGTCATGGCGGTGCCGTCCGTATACCTGAATGGCCAGCCTTTCGCGCAGGGACGCATGACCGTCGAGGAGATCCTCGCGAAGCTCGACAGAAACGCCGGGGCGCGCAACGCCGAGCAGTTGAACTCCAAGGCCCCGTTCGACATGCTGATCGTCGGCGGCGGCCCTGCGGGCGCCTCAGCCGCCATCTACGCTGCGCGCAAGGGCATTCGCACCGGCGTCGTCACCGAGCGCTTCGGCGGCCAGGTGCTCGACACGATGGGCATCGAGAACTTCATCTCCGTCAAGGAGACCGAGGGCCCGAAGCTCGCGGCCTCGCTCGAGAACCACGTGAAGACCTACGACGTCGACATCATGAACCTGCAGCGGGCCGAGGCCCTGCTGCCGGCCGACGAGAATGGCCTGCTGTCCGTCAAGCTCGCGAGCGGCGCCACGCTGCGCAGCCGCAGCGTGATCCTGTCGACCGGCGCTCGGTGGCGAGAGATGAACGTGCCCGGCGAGCGCGAGTACCGCGGCCGCGGCGTGGCCTACTGCCCGCACTGCGACGGCCCGCTGTTCAAGGGCAAGCGCGTAGCCGTGGTCGGTGGTGGCAACTCGGGCGTCGAGGCCGCGATCGACCTCGCGGGGATCGTCGCGCACGTCACGCTGATCGAGTTCGACGGCAGGTTGCGTGCCGACGAAGTGCTGCAGCGCAAGCTCCGCAGCCTTCCAAACGTTCGCGTGATCGTCTCCGCACAGACGACCGAGGTGCATGGCCAGGGCGGCAAGGTGAACGCGCTCAGCTACCGCGACCGGGGCACGGGCGAGGCCCACCGCCTGGAACTCGAGGGCATCTTCGTGCAGATCGGCCTGCTGCCGAACACCGAGTGGCTGAAGGGCGCGATCGCGCTCTCGCCGCGCGGCGAGATCGAGGTGGACGCTCGCGGCCAGACTTCGCTGCCCGGCGTGTTTGCTGCAGGTGACGCCACGACCGTGCCTTACAAGCAGATCATCATCGCGATGGGCGAAGGATCTAAGGCGGCGCTCGGAGCGTTCGACCACCTGATCCGCGCGTCGGCCCCGGCCGAGGCACCCGCGGCCAGCGCGGCGTAGGCGGCGCGTCGGCAGCGATTCAGCGGACGAAGTCGAGCAGGTGCGACGCCACTGCGAGCACGTGCAGGACCAGTAGTCCCGCGAAAACATGTGCGGCCAGGATATGGTGGGCCCGCCATGCCATCACCAGATCGGTACCCTGGTTCAACGCCCATGCGGCGCCGCTCACCGCGGTCACGATGAACGCGACCAGCAGCAGGCCCTCGATCATCGCGAACAGCCCGCCGCCTTCGGCGGACGGCATGCGTCCGCGCAGCAGGCCCGCGAGGTCGCGGCCGACCAGGCCGAAGCCGCCAGCGGCCCACGGGAAATAAAGACGCCAGCCGCCGTCGCGGACGCACGAGATCGTGTAACTCACCGAGATCAGCATCGCCAGGAAGCCGGCCACGATGTGCGCGTAGTCGAAGAAGCCCGCGCCCTGCGGTACTTTGCCCAGCATCGCCACCCACGGGCTGGTCAGTATCAGCCACGTCGCGAGCACCGCGGCCACCGCGTGCTGCCGGTTGTTGAGTTTCTCGGCATTCTTCTGCGTCATGCCGCGCTACCCCGCCGCCAACGTCGCCAGCCGTCCCGCAAAATCCTTCACCTTGCTCCAATCGGTAAACTCGATGGCCTTGTGCAGGTCGGTCGGCCCGCCATTGATCTTCATGATCAGGCGGATCACGTAGCGATCGAACAAGCCGTAGCGCTGGTAGTCGAGGACACCGCCGAACACGCCGACGAGGCGCGGTTTCCAAGGCGACTTGGCAAGGAAAGCGCGCACGTACGGATTCGTCTCGGCAGTGTTCTTGTGCGGCTTGCGCGCAACGAGGCTGACCGAAAAGAACGCGCTCGGCTTGGAATCGAGCAGCGTGCGCTCCGAGTGGATGAACTCGGAGACGACCGGATTGTGCTTGCCGTGACGGATGCTCGCCCCGATCACGATGGCGTCGAAGCTCGACGCGTCCGGGGCGCCGTCGGTCAGCGGCCGGACGACAGCCGAGTGCCCCTGCGCCGCCACCTCGTCTCTGACGAACTCGCTGATCTTCAACGCCTGGCCGTACACGCCATTATAGAGCAGCAGGATCCGGGCCACGGGAAGCGCCTCGCGAGTCGCGGGAAACGCGCAGAAGTCTAGCTTCGCGACGCCTTCCACTCCATTGCGGTTCGTACGCGACGCTCCACGGACGGATGCGTATAGAAAAGCCATTCCTGCAGCGGATGCGGGCGCGGATTGCGGTACTCGGCCGTCTTGACCAGCGCCGATGCCAGCGCGTCCGGCAGTCCCACGGTCTCGAGCGAATAGCGATCGGCCGCCATCTCGGCGTGGCGGCTCTCGAAATTGACCACCGGCTGCGCGAGCAGCCCGAATACGGAGGCCATGAACAACAGCACTGGCAGGCCCGTCGGATCCGGCAGCGTGGCGCTGCTGCCGAAGGCGCGGGCAAATCGCGGGAACAGACGGTCCGCGAGGAAGAAGAACCCGGCGGCAAGCAGCGAGAGCACGAGCACTTTCAGCCACGTGTGGCGCAGGACGTAATGGCCGATCTCGTGGCCGGTCACGGCCTTCACCTCGTCGAGCGAGGCGCCCTTGAATGCCACGTCCGAGATCGCAACCCGCGCCGAGCCTGCCACGCCGGACACGTTGGCCGTGAAGTTGTTCGACTGCCGCGATCCGTCGTAGACGAAGATCCGATCCGTCGGCACGCCTGCTTTGTCGGCCATGACGACCAGCGCGTCGTGCACGTCGCCGGCGGGCACCGGCTTGTATTCATTGAAGATCGGCTCGATGAACACCGGCGCCGCGAGCAGGAACGCCGCCAGTGCCGCGGCAGTGAACGCGCCGGACCAGATCCACCAGCGCCGACCGGCCCTGCGCATCAGCGCGTATACGCCGACGAAGAACAGGCCACCCAGCACCGCGATGATCGCCACCGAGATCAGCTGCTGCCCGGCGAAATCACCGAGCGGCTGACTCGTGCGGCCGTAACTCCGCTCCCTCCACCACTCCGAGTAGAAAGTCCAAGGCAGGTACAGCAATGACGACATCAGGAAGAACACGGCGCTGATGACGAACGCGCGGAGATTGGGCCCACGGCGGCCAAGCCTCCGCGCGACGCGGTCCAGCAGGCCCGATCGCACGACGAGCCAGGTCACGACGGCCGCGACGACCAGGCCCCAGAGCAGCAGCCAGTGGTTCCCGGCCGTGTAGTCCGCCGCCTTCGCGAGAACGTCGGCACCGAGAGAGTCGATGTAGGCCGTCGTGGCAGCCTGCGGATCGAATGCCATTGAGTGAATGTCCAGAGTCGAAACTGCCGCGGAGTGTAGCCTGAAGAGAGGAAGGGTGGGCCGGGGCTGCGCCGTCGAGTCCCGTAGCGGTCAGTGACCGTAGCTCACGTCCCGCGTTACCTTCCAGTCGCCGTCGATGTGGCGCCAGATCTGCACGAACTTGAACGTGCCGCAATCGGGCTTCCCGTTCTCCGTATGGCAGAACCGGTGCTCGCCGACCTGGATCGCACCATAGTCCTTGATCTGATAGACCTCGAGGCTGCCGGGTACCAGCTCACGCCGGATGTCCTTGTTGTTGGCGAAAACGTTCGTGAAGCCGGCCTTGACCTGGTCGAAGTTCAGCAGCCCGCCCTTGTCGTGAAAGAACTCGAGACTCGAGTCGAACATCGCCATCAGCGCATTCACATCGTGTGCGTTGTAGGCGTCGAACATTCTCCGGTCGAGATCGAGCACGAGCGCACGCAATGCGGCGGGTTCCGTCGGGATGGCCATGCTGGCGGCAGTCGCCGGCGAGTCGACGGACTCCCCCGCCATTGCCAGCGAGCAGCCCGCGCTCGAAATCGCCAGCACCGCCGCCCAGGCTGTCACCCGCGTGGTCGTGCGACCAGGATGGTTCATGCAAATCGCCTGCCGTTTCATTCGACATCTCCCCGCGAAGAAATTCCGACCCCGCGGCCAGCGAGCCGCTATCCTTCGGCGGGGTCACGACACAACGACAGCATGCCAAACGACACGCTCCACCTCGCCGCCTGGAACCTCAATCACCGTACCAGCCGCAAGTCGATCCCGCCCGCCGTCATTCACGCCCTCGCCTCGCTGGACATCGACGTCCTCGTGCTCACCGAGTTCGTGGACGGCAGCCACCACGACAACTTCAAGGATAGTCTGAAGGACATCGGGTTCGACGCAATCGCGGTGTCCGTGAAGGCCCCCCGCCAGAACCAGGTGCTGCTGGCGGCGCGCACGCCGCTTGCCGACGATGGCCTGTTGCCGCTGCCCGGCCACACCGAGGCCGCCACCACCAACTGGCTGCATCGCCGCCTGCCTGGCCTCGATCTCGAGGTCGTCGGTTTTCGTGCGCCCATGTACCTGACGGCCGACGACCGCTCCGGCTACTGGAACCAGGTCGAGTCGATCGCCCGCACGGCACGGGACCGCCGCGTGATCTTCCTCGGCGACTTCAACTGCGACCCGCACACGGACACCCGTCCGTGCGCTGCGGTTTTCCCGCGCCTGAAGGCGGATGGCTTCCAGCTTTCCAATCCCAAGGGCGAATGGAGCTATCACTCGGGGAACGGCAGCGGCGGCACGCGCGTGGACCACGCGCTTGCGAGTCCGGCGGTGGCGATCAAGGATGCGAAGTACGTGTACAAGTCGGGCCGCCACCTGCTCGCGGGGCCCGTGAATGGCTCCGGGCCTGCGCTGTCGGATCACGCGGTGCTGTCGATCAGGATCTCGCGCACCGCCGGATAGGCATGGCGCGAAGGTGGCCGCCGCCCACTTCCTTGCGGGCGACGGCCGTCTCGCTCACTCGAATCGCACGCCGGACGCTCGTGCGCATCCGCTGAGCAATACCGTCCCGGACTCATTGAAAAACGTCACGGCCGCGTCGGATGTGAAGCTGTCGCGCGACGTCATCGTGATCCCCTGGTCGACCCGCTGGCGACCGCGCTGCAGCGGCGGCGGCCCGGCCGTCGGAAACATGATGAACGCCTCGAACACTGCGCGGTACGCTCCCTTGCCCATCCGCTCCCAGTAGCCGTGGCCGTTGGTGCGCTGGCCGGCCGCGAACTGGCCGCTCGAGGTTTCCTCGAGCATGGTGCCGTCGTCGTGGAACGTCAGCAGCGAATCAAACGGCCGGTTCTCCACCTTGGTGCTGCAATTGAACGTCGTGATGGTCACGCGCCAGGTCCCGACCAGCGCCTTGGCCGCGATGGAATTGTTGTTCGGAGCCGCCGCCGCGGTCGTCGCCGCGCCGATCGACATCATCAGCCCAAGTCCGGCCGCGAGAAGGCTGCCACGGAGGAACGAGAGTCGTCCGGTCATCGTCGTCATGGTCCAATCTCCCTTCAAGTGATAGAAATGGAATCGGCCGAAGCCGGGGCCAGAATCAGCCCGGCACTCGCTGCTCACCATGGACGGACGCTGACTTGTCCCTGATTCGTTTCTGACCTGTGCCATGACACCGAAGGAAATCCGCTTCGACGGCTGGTCGCTCAGGACCGACAGCGGCGAACTCGCCAGGGGTGGGGCCGTCACGCGTCTCCAGGACCAGCCGCTGCAGGTGCTGGTGGAGTTGCTCGCACGCCCCGGCGATCTCGTGACGCGGGAACAACTGATCGCCCGGCTGTGGCCCAAGGGCGTCGTCGACTATGAAACCGGCCTCAATACGGTCGTGCGCAAGCTCAGGGTGGCGCTCGGCGACGACGCCATCACCCCCAGGTACATCGAGACGATCCCGAGGCGAGGTTATCGATTCATCGGCACGCTCGAGACGGCGACAGAGCTCGCCGCCTTGCCACCCGTTGCACCATCCCCGGCCGCCAAGCCCGCGCCGCCTGAACCCGCGCCGCCGGCGCAACCGCTCGATACTCCGATTGCGGCGCCGGTGCCGACGCGCACCGGGCAGCCATCTTCGAACCCACGCGCACTGTGGTGGATCATCGCCCTAGGGTTGGTGGTCGCCCTGGCGCTGGTCGCAGGCCGGCTCCTGAAACAGGACGCACCGATCGCCAGCTCAGTCGCGGTCCTGCCGTTCAAGCCGCTGCTGCCCGAAGCCACGAATCCCGCCCTTGAACTCGGCATGACCGACACTCTCATCACGCAACTGAGCCTGATTCCCGGCCTGCGCGTGAGCCCGCTCACTGCCGTTCGCCCGTACGGAGGTGAGGACCAGGATCCGCTGGAGGCCGGGCGTTCGCTGAAGGTCGACGCCGTACTGGAGGGCTCACTGCAAGCCGACCAGCAGCGGCTCCGCGTGAGCGCGCGCCTGCTGCGCGTCTCGGACGGGCAGGCGCTCTGGGCCGGCGAGTTCAATGAGCCCATGGCCGGCATATTCGAACTGCAGGATGCGTTCGCGCGCAAGGTCGTCGCGGCGCTCGCCGTCCGGCTGTCGCCCGAACAATCGGAGCGCCTGGCACGCCCCGCGACGACGAGCACGTCGGCCTATCAGCACTACGCAAGCGGGCTCTATCTGTGGCAACAACGCCGGCCTGAGGCCGCCGACGAGTTCGAGGCCGCGCTTCGCGAGGACCCGCGGTACGCGCTGGCGTGGTCGGGCCTGGCGGGCGCCCTCGCCTCGCAGGCCGTGTACGGGTACTCGCCGCCGGACGCAGTGTTTCCGCGCGCGCGGCAGGCGGCCCTGAAGTCCATCGAACTCGACCCCCAACTGGCCGAGGCGCACACGGCGCTCGGTCACGTGCTGGTTCAGTACGAGCGCCGCTACGTCGAAGGCGAGCAACAGTACCTCGCCGCCCTCCGCCTGGCCCCGGACAACGCGACGACCTGGTTCAGGATTGGAATCGCGCGCGCCTCGATGGGTCGCCTCGGCGACGGGATCGACGACCTGCGTCGGGCCATCAACCTCGAACCATTGACGTTGAATCACGCTGCCAACCTGGCAATGCTACTGTATCTGAAGCGGGACTATTCGGCGGCGGAAACCGAGCTCAGCCGTGTCCTCGCACTCGACCCAGGATTCGATGCCGCACTCGCGGTCCGCGGCCGTGTGTTGCTCGCACAGGGCAAGGCGGATGCAGCGATCGAGCAGTTCAAGCTGCAGAAGCGACCCGTGCCGGGCGGCGACGGAGACTTGGGACGTGCATACGCGCACGCCGGCCGCATCGAGGACGCGCGTGCCGAGATCGCGCGGCTGAACGAGCGCGCAGCTCAGGGCTACGGCGTGGGATACGACCTTGCGGGCGTTTACGCGGCGCTGGGCGAAACGAACCAGGGATGCATCGCCCTGCACCGGGCCCTGACCGACCACTCGCAATTAATCGGCTTCCTCCAGTACGAGCCGGCGCTGGATTCGTTACGCAGCCAGGACTGCTACGCAGAGGTGCTGCAACGACTCAGGGTGTCGTCGAAGTAGCGCAAGTGTGGACTGCGTCCTGTTGCAACGGCGTGACTGGCGTAGAAAGTGAATACGTCCCTCGTGAAGACGCCGGCTGGCGGTCGGCGGCACGGGGGCCAGAGCAGGCGGAACGCTTTGGATCCTCCTCCACGCGGAGGTCCGCCCCTCTGAAGCCGGTGCGACGGATTGCGCCCGGTGTGATGAAAGCCGAAGCCAGCAAGGCCGAGTCCGGATCGCTCCGGCTCGGCCTTTTCATTGCTGCAGACCTCCTGGTCTCTTAGGCATTACCTCGTATGGCCGTACCGGCCCTCCGGGCGCAGTTTGATGATGCACGTGATACATGGAGGCGAGATGGAAGGCCGCGTCTCATCAGGCGTTGCAGCCAGTCAAGCGCTGCCGCCCCGTCGACCGGTGGTCACGTTCGTGCTGCTGCCGTTCGTGTGCATCGTGTCCGCCGCGCTCGCACTGATGTTCGTGATGTTCCTGCTCGGAGACAGGCCGCTGGTGACGAACGCGGCGCTGCGGCAAGTCTTCTTCGCGGTCCGCGCCGCACTGTTGTGGGTCTCCCCAATGGCGGTGTCCGCGCTTTTCGCATGGCTCGCATACCGCCACCGGATGCCGCTGCGCTGGCCGTTGATGGCGATCACCATCGTGTGCGCACTGGTGGCGCTCATCAACGTCGACCTGGTAATCGACGTCTCCGGGCCGAAGCCGGAAGGACAGCTGACGATGGGCCTCGGTTCCGGCCTCGAGGAATTGCCGGCGCAGGCCGTGCATGCCATTCTGACCGCGCTGGTGGTGGTCGCTCCGCTCCTGCTCGCAACCTGGCAGCGGAGGCGCGACGGAGGCTAGACGATAGGTATCAGCGTCACGGGGAACTGCCATGCGATGCCTGGCCATGCTTGCGGTTCTTGCCCTCGCCCCGCGGCTCGCACTCGCCGTCCCGGACCTGTCGCTGCAGATGTCGCTCGACAACCGGGTACCCACTCCAGGGCAACCGGTCGAGTTCAAGGTCACGCTCAGCAACATCGGCACCGACGCGGCCAACGACGTCCGGGTCATCGACAAGTTGCCGCCGGAACTGGCCATTCCAGCGGGCCTCGCCGCGTTCCCGAGCACCGGGACCTACGATCCCGTCGTGGGCGTGTGGCTGGTCGGCACGTTGAACGCCGGGGCGTCGGCGACGCTGGTGATCCCAGCCGTGTTCGCAGTACCCAACCCGCCGGCCTGCAGCGTCAATGTCGCGGAGACGAATCACGTCCTCGACACACGCCGCTCGAACAATCGCGCACTCGCCGCAGCGCGAACGTCGACCAGCCAGAGATGTGTGGACCTGATGGTCTCGGCGTCGAATACGTCATTCGCGGATTGCGGCAATTCAATGCGACTCGCTTACGGCGTCACCGTCTATAACGCCGGGCCCGACGATGCCAGCGACATCTTTCTCGACCTGGGCCAGAACCCCGCTGTCGCACCGAACCTGCGCCTTACAGCGTCGACCTGCAGCGGCGCACGTTGCACGATTGAATCGCTGGCCGCCGGAGTGACCTATTTCGCCGAAGCGACCTCGGACTCGTTCGCGAACAACCGGGACCGGTCCGTGACGCTCGTGTTCGCTGCCTCCAGCAGCGACACTGATTATTCGACGTCAAACAACCAGGTTACCGTGGCTCGTGATTTGCCAGCACTCGGCAAGTGCCCCGATTACGGGGGCGACTGGCTGATCGCTTCGGGTGGCAGCGGATGCTTCATCGCTACCGCGGCCTACGGCTCGCCGCTCGAGCCACACGTGGTGGCGTTGCGCGAGTTCCGCGACCGTTACCTGCAGCGCACGCGGCTCGGCCGGGCTTTCGTTCGCTTCTACTATCGCCACTCGCCGGCCGCCGCGGCGGTGATCGCGCGGCACGAGTGGCTGCGAATCGGGACACGGACGCTGCTTACGCCACTCGTGCTCGCCATCGAGTACCCGGCGCGCGTGCTCGGCCTGATGCTGCTGCTGACAACGGCGCTGGGAGTACGCGCGCGGCGCGTACGCAGAGGCCGGATCGCAAGACTCGGCGCGTAGTGTCCGACGAACTCGGTACCGCGCGAGCACTGCGACGACTGGCGTCCACCAGAACGGGCGACTAGGCTAACGACGACCCGCCGGCCAGAGCGCCCACATGAACGACAACAGCCTCCCCACATACCTGCACCGCGGGCTTGCGCTGTCCAATGCCGACCTGTGCACCGAGCTCGGCGCGGAACTGCTGTCGCTCTGCCAGTCGGTGACGGCCGACGGCCGCATGGCGCCGGAGGAGCTCGTCGCGTTGAAGCAGTGGCTCAGCGACGCGGAGAGCGCCCGCATGCCGGCGGCGAAGCACTTGCGTGGCGTGATCGAGAAAGTGCTCGCCGATGGCAGGATCACGGCCGACGAGTGCCAGCAGGTGCTCCGCGCGGTCGAGTCCGTAATGCCGTTCGAAGCGCGCCGGGAAGCCATGGCAGCGCGGCTGGCCGCCGAGGCCAATGCGGCGAGCACCGCTCCGGGCGCGGTCGCGCAGGCCAGGGCTCTCCGGATCTTCGGCATCGTCGCGCTGATGGTCCTGGTGGGCCTCAGCATCGCGTGGCTGATCCGATGAGTCGGCCGCGCCCGGCCGTTTCTCGCGTCGATTCAGTGGATTAGACTCGGCAGCACGCCTTCCCGGCATTCACCCTGGAGTCCCCATGAAATACCTCCGTCTCCCGCTCGCCGTCGCCACCGTGCTCACCGCGTCGCTCGCGCTGGCACAGGTGCCGGCGACCGATACGCTGACCGGCACCGACGTCGTGCCCCCGATTCCGAATCTCAGCTACACCGACGACTACCGCATCTCGGTCGACGACGACGCGAACTCGGACGGTGAGATCGTATTCCGCGTGACGACGAAGGATGGCGCGTCGAAGGACGTCACCGTCGCGATCAAGAAAGGCACTAACGAGAATTCGGTGGCGAGCGCCATCAAGAAGGCGTTCGTCGAGCAGCTCGGCACGAAGAACTACAACATCGAGATGGAAGACGGCGAGAACGTGATCATCGAGCGCAGTGGCGGCAAGGGCGACACGTCGCTGGTGCTGGTGAGCAACTCGGTCAAGAACGTGAACGTCAAGGTCCACCGGGACTGAAGCATCTGGTCATCGGGCGGGGCTCCGCGTGAACGAAACGCGAGGCCGCCTGCACGTAGCGGCCTCGCTGTCACAGCGGCCTACTGCCTGGTAGTAAGGTAGATGCTGCCGTGAGCCGGATTCGGCAGGCTGCCGGACTGCAGGTTCGTGGCCTCCGAGATGAATGTGACTGCCCAGGCACCAAACATATCGTGGCAGAGCCGCGGCGCGAAGCTGGCGCCATTGGCCTCAACACCGCCTACTCCTACGGACGCCCTCATCGTGGTCTGCACGCAATAGGTCGGGGCGCCCTTCGGGCAAGAGTGTCGGACGAATACGTCCGCGACGCCGTTCGTGTCCTCGGGCACCACGCCGCTGGCGGCCGTCACGAACGGTATCGTCTCGCCGTCCCACCTGAGAAAGTCAGGACTCCGCGACGCACCATTGATCTGCTCACCTGCGCTGGTCACGGACACCCGCAACGTGGACGGCGTGCAGCTTGGATATCCACGGCAGTTGTCACGCTCGAACACGTCCGCGGCGCCATTCGTGTCGCCCGGGACGAGATTCGTGGCGCCGGAGACGAACGCGACGAAGCGGCCGTGCCGGTCATGCCCATCGCTGCCTGCGAGCGGCGGACCCACCTGCGGATCGGAACTCGGGCCGTCCGCCGGCGCGCCGTCCCTGCCTGCCGAGACGAGCTCGTTCGTTGGGGTGCAGGCACCAGTCGCACCGATGCAGGTGTCGCGCAGAAAGATGTCCGCGACACCGTTTGAGTCCCCCGCCACCAGGTTGCTGGCCGCAGAGCTGAACGCGACGTAACGGCCGGTGAACGTCGGCTCGCCGCTGGGCCCATTGGCATCGGCGCCATTGGCCGCCAGCGAAACGCGGGCCGTGCTCGGCGTGCATGCGCTCTCTGCGCCGAGGCACGTATCGCGCACGAACAGGTCCGCGGTGCCGTTGCCGTCACCAGCGACCATCTCGGGGTCGGCGCTGACGAAAAAGACATAGCGCCCGTCGTCCGCGACTGCCGGCTGGCTGCTCGGCCACGTCGACTGTGAGCCGTCGGCCCTGATCGAGACCCGGACCGTGCCAGGAATGCACGGGCGACCGCGTGCGAGACAGGTATCGACCAGGAACACGTCGTCGACCGTGTTGGTGTCACCTGCGACCAGGTTGCTGGCCGACGATACGAATGCAACGAATCGTCCGTTGAAGCTGACCGTCAACGAGTTCTCAGGATAGGCGGCCGTCCAGCCACTATTGCCGTTTGGCTGCGAACCGTCGGTGGCCATCACGAGGCGCCGCGTCGATCGCGTGCATGCGGCCTGCACGTAATTGCAGGTCTCGGTGAGGAACAGGTCGTAGGCTGCATTCGAGTCGCCAGCCACGAGATTCGAGGCCTTCGACGCGTAGATGATGAAATTGCCATCCCAGTCCATGCCTCCGTTGACGCTCGGCCCGTTCGGGGACGAGCCGTCCGGCGCCACGCTGATCTGCATCGGGTAACCGCCAGCCGGAGTCGGCACGTTGGTCACGACGAACTGCAGTGCGTTGCTCGGACCGACGCTCGGCTCGGGATTCCGGACCACGACGCTGTAGGAGCCAGGGGGCCCGACGTCCATGGGCAGGATCTCGGCTGCGACCTGCGTCGCGCTCAGGAACGCGGTCTTGCGGTCCTTTCCGGCCCACTGCAGCGTGGCTCCCTGCATGAAGCCGGTGCCGGTCACGACCAGGTTGAAGCCTATGCTGCCCGCCCGGATGCTCGCCGGGCTTAGCGACGTGAGAATCGGCCCGCCGTTCTGGATCGTGAACGTCAATGCCGGGGAAGTGCCTCCTCCCGGCGGCGGATTCACGACGCCGACCTGGGCCGTACCCGCCGTCGCAACGTCGGCTGCGGTTATTGCAGCTTTCAGTGCGTTGCCACCCGCGAACGTGGTCGATCTTGCGACGCCATTCCACTGCACGGTCGCGCCGGACACGAACCCGCTGCCGTTCACGATGAGATCAAAGGCAGGACTACCTGCAACTGCACTGGCCGGGCTCAGTGACGAGGCGACAGGTGTCGCGTTCTGGACAGTGAACGCGACTGCAGACGATATGCCGCCACCCGGGGCGGGACTGACGACCGTGACCTGGGCAGTACCTATGCTGGCGATGTCGCCGGCCGGGATCGCGGCTGTGAGCTGCGTGGCGCTCACGAGCACCGTGGGCCGTGCCGAGCTGTTCCACTGCACCGTCGACCCGGATACGAAGTCGAAGCCATTCACCGTGAGCGTGAACGCCGGGCCGCCGACCGTCGCCGTTGACGGCGAGATCGAGGTCAGCATGGGCACGGGGTTCTGGTTCTTCTTGTTCTTGCCGTCGCCACCGCAGCCGGAGAGCGCGGTGAACATCGAGATGAGGCAGACGACGAGGATCTCGGCGATGAGCCGCGAGCGCGGCTGACCTGATGTCTTCCTGGACATACGAGCCTCCTTTGCCGGGCTCGGGCAGCATCGGACGCCGGGCGAGCCCGAGCCACACGATACAAGGTGCTCCTGCTGAGCTGGATGCGCAATCCGCGAAAATCGGTATCAGCCGGCGGGCCGCGCCCACCCGGACCGCCCTTGTGGCATCAGTCAATTCGATTCTTCCGCTTCACGACGACGATCGTCACGCTCGAGTCAAGCGGATCGAACATGATCTGCGCCTCGCCTCGTTCGAGCTGGCGAGTCACGTCCGCCACCTTGTCCTCGTGGGATACGTCACGCTCGCCGTAGTCGGTCCCTTCGCGCAGCACGAACGACTCGATGACGCCACTCAGCGCTTCCTGCGACAACTCGGTGTGCGGAACTGCGATGGGCGGTGGTCGCTCGCGATCGTCTTCCCACCAGTCACTCATGCGCCATCTCGAGCGTCAGCGACTGGCCCACGGCGAGTTGCTCCCACCGGGCAGTCAAGCCCGCAATGCAATCGCGAATGACGTCGATGTCGGCCTCGGCGACGGCGAGCGGCGGGCACTTCCGGGCGCTGCAGGTGACACGATAAAGCTCGATCAGCTCCGCCGGCGTGCTCGCGCCGCCCGACCACGCGTCACCCTGGATGACCTCAACGAGTCGCTCGACCCCGTCGCTCTCGGCCTCCGGCTGCATGCGGAAGCCGGCCTGCTCCCCGTCCCTGACCCGCGACAGGAATCCGCGCCGCAGCAGCATGCCCTCGACTGCGTAATGCACCATGTCGTGCGGGATGATCCGCTGCTTGGGGCATTCGATTCGGTCGTCGGCCTGCCCCGGCCGCCGGATCAGCAGCTGGTCGTGCTTGTGCGGGCCCTTGGTGAAGACGAGCTCCATGACCCGCTCATCCCACGTCGAGGTCGCGCTACTTCGCCTTGCTCAGCGGGCGCCAGTGCAGGATGCCGAACAGCAGCGTCAGAGCGATACTGTCGACGAGCGGTCCCGGGTAGCGCTTGACGGCCTTGAACGCGATCGCGAGCTCGAGCAGGTGCGCAGCAACGAGGATTAACGCGATCTTTGCGAGTACCGATGCCAGGCCGGGCGGCAGCACGCCCAGCAGGCCGAGGATCGCCAGCGCGTAGATGGCGAGGAGAATGGCTTTCAGCGTGTCGTTCATGGCGCGAACTCTACCGCACTCCGGCCCCCACCATCGAGTCCGGCGACCACGCCGACGCCGGCAGCGGCTCCACGTACCGTACGCCGGAGTGCGCGCCCGGGAAGAACGCGAAATGGTACGCGCCGGTCCCGAAGTTGTACGCCACGTGATTGACCGAAAACGGGGCGCCGGCTCCATAACTGAAGGAGAGGCACGCGAAGACGCTGTGCGTCAGCTTGCCATCTTCACCGTACTCGTCCGACGCGAGCGCGGTCCAGCTGTCCTCGTCGAGATAAAACACGCGACGGTGGTGCACGTGGTGCTCGCCCGGTTTCAACGTGGCCTCGACGATCCACACACGATGCAGTTCCCAGCGAACGTAGTCCGGATTGAGGTGCTGCGGCTGGACGATGTCCTCCGCATTCCCGTGGTACGTCAGCCGGTAAGTGTTGTACGGCACCAGCATTTCGCGCTTGCCGACGAGCTTCAACTCGTACCGCTCGAGCATGCCCGTGTAGACGAAAGCGTCGTCGTTCGTGTAGGTGCCGCTGCTGCTGCCGTGTGGCGCATCGTCTGGAAGCTCGACCTGCCGGGCCCGTCTCTGCCCGGGGACATAGAACCAGGTGCGCCGCGGCGAGCGCAGCAAGTCCACGGGCTCGACCAGCAGCAGCGCCTCGCCTGCCCGCCGCTGGGGCCCCGAGTAGTCGACCCTCCACATGAACAATGGCTCGTCCTCGCGCACGGACTCGTGCCGCTGCGGGTCGAACAGCGGGAATTCCCAGTTGGACTGCGCGGTCGAGGTGATCATCCTCTGGCCGGAGGCATCGACCAGCCAGCTGTCGTACTTCATCGAGAACGCACGCCCCATGTAGTGCAGGCGGTGATTCCACATCGCCTCGCGTCCATCGCGCGGAATCGGAAACGGCACGCCTGGCAGAGCCCCTGCCAGCCCCAGGCCATCGTCTGCCACGCGCGCGTTCATCGCATTTCGGCGCGTGTTGTCGATCAGCCATTGCGGATAGGCGACAGTGCGATGGGTCGGATAGACGTCGACGCGGAACGTCGGATCGCGTCGCAGCAGTTCGGCTGTCCCGGCGGTGAGTTGCGCGGCCACTTCGCCGGCCGAGCCGGCCGTGACCACGCGCACAGGCTTTTCGTCGGCAAACGGATCGACGCGCTGGCCATCGCCGGCCTTGTAACCGGCAGGAGGACTGGTGAGCCCACCCGTGTACTCCGGAATGCGACCGTCCGCACTACCCGCGCGTTCGGCACCGATACCCGTCAGCGTCGTGCCGAGCGCTGCAGCGTCCTGCTCCTTGACGGCCGCATGGGCTGCGCAGGCCAGCACCAGCGCCGACAAAGCGGCGGCGAGAACCGGCCGGATCCTGATCGCCTCTGGCATCTCGTAGTCCCCTGATTGCGTCGTGTCCCGTGCGCGGCCCGGCTGTAACAGAGAGCAGGCTGCCGGGGGCCGAAGCGCCCGACAATCCGGATAACTACGCGCCCCGCCGGCCTGCGATGCCTAGCCGAGCAACCCCGCCCGATAGAGCATCCTTGCGATGGCCGCCACGCCAGTGCGCGCTCATTGGAGCCGCAGCGCGAAGCTGCCCGTGCCGGTATCGCCGAGTGAGACGCTCCGTTCCGACGCCAACGATGCCAGGCTGCCGGACGCGTTCCGCGAGTTCCACGCACGCAACGCGATGCGGTACGGGACACCTGCGACCGGCGCGAGAGCACTGCCCGCGGGCAGGCTGCCGATCGTGACGATTCCGCCGCCCCGCTCCAGCAGCGCACCAACGTCGACGGTTTCCATGACCTCTGGGCCTGCCATCACCGTGATGAACCCGTTGTCGTACCGCGCCACCGCTGCCGAAAGATTCACTACCAGCGTGCCTGCGCGCCCGCCGTCCGCCAGCTGCGGATCGGGCACGGTGACAATCGTGGGCCGGTTGCGTCCGCCCGTGACGTCACTCGATCGCGAAGCGAGCGTGTCCGCCCGGTACAGGCCCGCACTGCCGACGAGATAGCCGCCTGTCCCCTCGGCAGGACTCGTGGTCGCGAAAGCGATCGTATTGCCGCTCGCATACGTGCCGACAACGAGCGAACCGGACGCGAGCGCGAACGCATTCCCAGGCAATTGTCGCGTGAGTGGATCGAGCGCCGTGCCGTCGATCAGGTATGGCCGCTCGTCGCTTCCCGGCGTGGACTGGTAGAACTCGACGCGTGTCCCGGCGGGCAATACAGGCGTCTGCGTACCGGTATCCGCGTACACGGTCCGCGCTGGTGTCAACACGACTGCGGCCGGCTGCAGCGACGTCGGCGTCGTGCCTGCGGTGACCGGCACGTCCCGGACAATCACGGTATCCGCCGCGGCGCAGCTGATCACGACGTCGTAGAGCTTCGCGCCGTTTTTCGCTGCAGGAAGCGGATAGAGCTCGAATGTGCCATCGGCCGCGATGCGCCGCCTCTGGACCACGACGTGGTGCGTCCCCGTGCCACTACGCTCTTGCGCACTGACGTACACCGGTGGGTGGTCGGCGGCCAGCCCGCGGGTGTCGACGCTGCCGGCGATCGCGCCCGCCTTCGACGCGTCGTGTACGGAAACGTTCGGACTCAGGATGTACCCGGTGTTCGAGCCGTATTCGTACGTGACGACATCGCGCGCGGCGTCGATCGTCACTGCAAGGTTAGTCGCCTGGTCCGCACCGCTGCCGCTCGACGAGTTGTCCTTGAACGTGAGCTGCACGGGAATCGTGAGCCCAGCGCCCGGCACGGGAAGCTCGAGCGGTCGCTTCGACACGGCACCCGACCCGCCCTTAACGTCGATCTGCGCGTTGTAGTCGAGACCCAGATCGCGCGCGGCGTTGACCAGTCGATCCGCCGGATCCGCGAGCTTCAGGTACATCTGCCGGTAATCCCCGGACGGCAGGGCGACGTTGGTCGCCAGCGAGACAAGCTTGCCGGCGTCGATGTTCGCGAGATCGAGCACGACCGGGTTCGACAGCTTCTCCCGGGTCCAGCCCGTATCCGACTCGGGCAGCGCATCCGCATCGCTCGCGAACCAGATCTCCTCGACCGTCACCCAGAGGTGCGCGGCATCTTCGGGCGCCGTACCGGTGGCGCCAACATTGGTGCGGGCATCGCAGCCGGCCAGCAGCGCGAAGCAGGCTGCGACCACGACAGTGGCGACGGATCGAAGATCTGACTGGTATCCCATCACCTGCCTCCCGGTGGGCCCAACCGGTACCACGAGGATACGCCAACGGCGCCAGCGGTCGAAGCCGGCGGCCGGCGCCCGTGCCGGCCGTGCACGAGCCAGGCCGCTGACCTCGCGGGCAGACTTGAGGTATCGTGGATCGGGGTGGGAATCACATCAACCAGACCTCCGAGACCAGCCACACCATGCGATCAAAGTTCACGGCTCCCATGCTGCTGGGCGCCCTCCTCGCCTTGTCTCCCCTCGCTGCCCCGGCCGACAAGACGCCACCCACGCGCGGCTCCACGATGGGTGCGAAAACCCTGGCCCCGCCGACGACGCTGAAGCCCGGCGAGTACACCTGGCACCCCGAGGTGGCACCGTTGGGCCCGATGGTGATGATCATCTCGCTGCCCGAGCAACTCGCGTACGTGTATAGAAACGGCGTGCTGATCGGCTCCTCGACCGTCTCGACCGGCAAGAAAGGCCACGAGACGCCGACCGGCGTCTTCACGATCCTGCAGAAGCACGCCGATCACTACTCGAGCATCTACAACCAGGCGCCGATGCCCTACATGCAGCGGCTCACGTGGTCCGGCGTCGCGCTGCACGCAGGCAATCTGCCCGGTTATCCCGCATCGCACGGCTGCGTGCGCATGCCCTACGACTTCGCCAAGCGGCTCTACGACGAGTCGTCGACCGGCATCACCGTCGTGGTGTCGGACGACAAGGAATTCCCGAGCACCGTTGCGCACCCGGGACTCTTCGCGCCGATCGACGCGAAAGGAAACGCTGCACTCGAGCCGGATCACGAGGGTAAGACCTTTGCCTGGCAACCGGAGCTCGCGACCGAAGGTCCGGCGTCGATCCTCGTCACCGGCGAGGACAGGCGCATTCGCGTCTTCCGCAACGGTGTGCAGGTCGGCTGGTCGCTTTATGCGCTGGAGGATCCGACGCGTCGCCTGACACTGCACGTGTTCACTGCGCTGCAGAACGACGGCACCGGCACGCAACCGTTGCACTGGCAGGTCGTTTCAGGCGCGCCCGAAACGTCTGTCACGACCAACGAACTGCTCTCCGGCGTACAGGTGCCGCCAGAGTTCCTGCGCGAACTTGCCACGGTGATCAAGCCGGGCACGACGCTGGTCGTTACACAGATCGCTGCGTCCGGTGTAACGACCGGGCAGGATATGACCGTCATCACCGCCGACGAACCGACTTCCTGAGGAAACCATGAAGACCCGCATCACAGAACTCTTCGGCATTGAGCATCCGATCATCCAAGGTGGCATGCACTATGTCGGCTTCGCGGAGCTGGCCGCGGCCGTGTCGAACGCGGGCGGGCTCGGCGTCATCACCGGGCTCACCCAGAAGACGCCGGAGGCCCTCGCGAACGAGATCCGTCGTTGCCGGGACATGACGGACAAGCCCATCGGCGTGAACCTGACGTTCCTGCCGACGGTCAATGCGCCGGATTATCCCGGCTACATCCGCGCCATCATCGAGGGCGGCGTCAAGATCGTCGAGACGGCCGGCCGCAATCCCGAGCAGGTGATGCCGTACCTGCACGCCGCCGGCATCAAGGTGATCCACAAGTGCACCTCGGTGCGACACTCGTTGAAGGCGCAGGCGATCGGCTGTGACGCCGTCAGCGTCGACGGCTTCGAGTGCGGCGGTCATCCCGGCGAGGACGACGTCCCGAACTTCATCCTGTTGCCGCGCGCCGCCGAGGAACTGAAAATCCCGTTCGTCGCATCCGGCGGCATGGCCGACGGTCGTTCGCTGGTTGCGGCGCTGGCGCTCGGCGCCGAGGGCATCAACATGGGCACGCGCTTCATCGCGACGAAGGAGGCGCCGGTGCACGAGAACGTCAAGCAGGCGATCGTCGCCGCGACCGAGCTCGACACGCGACTCGTGATGCGGCCGCTGCGGAACACGGAACGCGTGCTGCGCAACGCTGCGGTCGACCGGCTGCTCGAGAAGGAGAAGTCGCTTGGCAGCAACCTGAAGTTCGAGGACATCATCGAGGAAGTGGCCGGCGTCTACCCGCGCATCATGCTGAACGGCGACATGGACGCCGGCGCCTGGTCGTGCGGCATGGTCGCGGGGCTGATCCACGACGTTCCGACCGTCAAGGAGCTGATCGACCGCATCATGCGCGAGGCCGACGACATCATCGGCAGGCGTCTGAAAGGCATGGCTGCCGGCTGACTGGACGGGCCGGATGGACCGTACCGAACGCTTCTATCGCATCCAGCAGATGCTGCAGAGCCGCGGGTTCGTGCGGACGCAGGACTTCCTGGACGAACTCGAGGTCTCGCGCGCGACGTTCAAGCGCGACCTCGAGTACCTGCGCGACCGGTTCCGAGCGCCGATCCTGTACGACCCCGACCACGAGGCCTACCGCTTCGACGACAAGGTGGAAGACAGTGCAGTGTGGCAGTTGCCCGGCCTGTGGTTCACGGCCGACGAGCTGCGAGCGCTGTTGACGATGGATCGGCTGATCGAGGACTTGGAGCCCGGCGTGCTGTCCGAGCTGGTTGGCCCGTTTCGCCGCCGGCTGAAGGAGCTGCTCGCGTCCGGCGAGCACAGTGCAGCCGATGTCGCGCGCCGAATCCGCGTGCTGTCGATGGGGGCCCGCGCGATCGAGCCCGCGCATTTCCGTGCGCTCTCTACGGCGTTGCTCTCCCGGCGACGGCTGCGCATCCGGCACCAGCGCCGGCAGGACGGCGAATCGCTCGACCGCGAAGTTTCGCCGCAGCGGCTCGTCCACTACCGCGACAACTGGTACCTGGACGCTTTCTGTCACAAGCGCCAGGCGCTGCGGACGTTCGGGGTGGATGCAATCCAGTCGGCGACCGTGCTCGACAAGGACGCGAAGGACGTCAGCGACGAGCAGCTGGACCGCTATTTTTCGACCGGCTACGGCATCTTTGCCGGCAGCGAAGCGCAGGAGGCCGTGCTGCTGTTCAACCCGATGCGCGCGAGGTGGGTCTCCCGCGAGTCCTGGCACCCGAAGCAGGACGGCAAGCTGCAGCTCGACGGCAGCTACCTGCTGAAGTTCCCTTTTTCCCGCGAGCCCGAGCTCGTGATGGACATACTGAAGTACGGCGCGGACGTCGTGGTGCTCGCGCCGGAATCACTGCGCAAGGCCGTGGCCGAGCAACTCCGGGAGGCAGCTAAGCACTATTCGCCTTGAGCGCCTATTTCATGCTGTGCAGCCCGAACAGGTTGCCCTCGGTATCGAGCGCCAGCACGACGAAGCCGTACTCGCCGATCGAAATCTTCTCGCGTTTCAGCTGGCCGCCGGCTCCGACGACCCGCGATCCCTCCACGGCGCAGTCCTCGCACTCGAAATAGACGAGCGTGCTGTTACCGCCCGAAGGGACTCCGGGGACCTTCACCAGTGCGCCCGATGTTCCCGTCCCCGCACCCGGCGGCGGGAACGCCCAGTACTCGAGGTCGCCGGTGTTCAGTCGCTGCAACTTCGTCTGCAGCGTCGTCTCGTAGAACCCGCGCGCACGTTCCATGTCCTGAACGTAGGTCTCGAACCAGGTGACTGGATGCTCGGCCATTGCCCTTCTCCCCGATCAAAGTCTGTGACGTTTCATTTCCACTCATTGGCCCCGTGCGCAAAGCCCTTCGACTGCACACGGACGACGCAGAAGCGCTGCCCGGTCGGCGCTTCCATTACCCACCACGTGTGAACCTGGGCGACCCGCTTTGCTCCCAACCCTTCGAGCCGTCGCACCTCGGCTTCGATGTCATCGGACTCGATGTCGAGGTGCACGCGGCTCGGATGGGAGACCGTCTGCACCTCGACGTGCAGCCGCTCGTCGGGGTCGTCCAGGGCCACGTACTTCCGCCCCTCTTCCGCCGGCAGCTGGCGCAGGCTCATGCCGAGTGCATCGCTCCAGAAACGCGCGGCGGCCTGCAGGTCGTTCGTATTGCAGTCGATGATGAACCCGGCGAGGCGGCTCTTGTGCATGTCTTCATACCCGGCAGGACAATCGGGTCTCCCGTGGCGCCGATTCTCCACCATCGGCAATGAACGGCAACCCGTGCGCGACGAAACGACGGATAATGTCGACTGGAGGAATCGCTTGACCGACCCCACCCTCGCGCCGACCGCATTGATCGACAGCGACCACCCCGCGGTCATCGAATTCGTCGGGCGGATCGCGCCCGGCGCTGCGGATCGCGAACGTGCCGTCGCGCTCTATTACGCAGTCCGCGACGGGTTTCGCTACGACCCGTACCGCATCGATCTCTCGCCTGGCGGCATGCGTGCAAGCACTGTGCTGGCCAAGGGCCACGGCTGGTGCGTGCCAAAGGCGGCGCTGCTTGCTGCGGCGTGTCGTGCAGCGCGGATTCCGGCGAGGGTCGGTTTTGCCGACGTGCGCAATCACCTCTCCACCGAGCGCATGCGGGCGGCGATGGGCACGGACGTTTTCTACTGGCACGGCTACACCGAGATACTGCTCGACGCAACGTGGGTCAAGGCGACGCCGGCCTTCAACGTCGAACTGTGCGACCGGTTCGGGCTGCTGCCGCTCGAGTTCGACGGCCACTCCGATTCCCTGTACCACCCGTTCGATCGGAGCGGCCACAGGCACATGGAGTACGTCGCTCAGCGGGGCAGCTTCGACGACGTGCCACTCGCCCGGATGGTGGCCGATTTCGCCACGCTGTATCCCTCCTGGCGGCCGCAGCTCGAGCGACTGCAAGCCGCTGATTTCATGGCCGATGTCGGCAGCGAGAGCCGCGGCTGAGGGCCGGATCCGGGCCGGGACTGCACAGAATACGACTGTGATCGATCGCGCGGCGGGACTAGCCTGCCGGTCACCACCCATGTAGGCCAAGGCAGGTGTCGCATGACCCATCGCATCCTGATCATCGACGGCCACCCCGACCCCGAAGGCTCGCATTTCGTGCACGAACTGGCCGACTACTACCGGCAAGGCGCGAAGGAAGGCGGCCACGACGTGCGGCTGATCCGCGTCGGGGCGCTGCGCTTCCCGCTGCTGCGCAACAGCAAGGCTTACGTGACCGGCAAGGTGCCGGCGTCGATCGTCGCCGCGCAGAAATCGATCAAGTGGGCCGATCACATCGTGGTGCTCTATCCGCTCTGGCTCGGGACGCTGCCGGCGAAGCTGAAGGGCTTCCTCGAGCAGGTGATGCGGCCTGGCTTTGCTTTCGCTCAGCAGGGCGCCGGGCGCCGACCGCTCAAGCTGCTTAAGGGCCGCACGGCGCGCCTCGTCATCACCAAGGGCATGCCGGAGCTCTTCGAGCAGGTCGATCGCAGCGAACACAGCATTCGCAGCGTCGCGACCGACGTGCTCGGCCTTTGCGGCATCCATCCGGTGCGCACCACGGTCCTCGAGGGCAGCGACACGATGAAGAGCGTCGAACTCGACAAGGCCCGCTACGACATGCGCCGTCTCGGGGCGCTGGCACGCTGAAAGGCACGGCCGGCGTGCCGATGCAGCCCGCCGATCGTTACCCCGTCCGCCTGCTCGCGGCGTTCGCCGCGATCTGGGCCGCGCTCGCGATCGCCCCGTGGTACCGGCAGGACTGGCTGCTCGAGAACGTCATCGTATTCGTTGCCGTGCCGGCCCTGGTGTACAACTTCAGGCGGCTGCGCTTCTCCAACTTCGCTTACACCTGCCTGTTCGTGTTCCTCGTGCTGCACGAGGTGGGAGCGCATTACACGTACAGCGAAGTCCCGTGGCGTGAGTTGCTGCAGTCGCTGGGCGCTGGCGGCGACGCCGGCGCATCCGCCGGTCGCAACCATTACGATCGACTCGTGCACTTCAGTTATGGGCTGCTCGTGCTGCCCGCGGCCTGGGAGCTGATGCAGGCCCGGATGTCGCCGCGCGGCATCTGGGTCTGGCTGATGCCGGTGTTCTTCGTGATGTCGCACTCGGTGATTTACGAGACGATCGAGTGGCTCGCCGCGGAGGTGTTCGGCGGCGAGCTCGGCGCCGCGTACCTCGGCACGCAGGGCGACGAGTGGGACGCGCAGAAGGACATGGCACTCGCCACTGCCGGCGCCGTGTTCGGCACGATCGCGATCAACGTGTGGGCCCGGCGCCACCGGCCCCGCTGATCACACCGCCGCAGGATTTCGCGACGCGCTTCACACTCGTGGCCCGCGTGGTCCGTGCTGACCACGACGTTCAGTGACCTGCGTCGACAACGCGTCGGCAGCGCAGCCCTACCATCCGCACTGACACAATGAGTACAGGACTGCGTCTCCGGTGAGCCTTTACGCGAAGGTCGTGCTGCTGCTTTGTGCGTTGTTCGCAACCTACGGAGCGATCGACTACGTCGTGCAGCGCGAGGTGATCCTGCCGAGCTTCGAGGCGCTCGAGGCGGATCTCGCGCGCACGGACATGGACCGCGTGCGGCGCGCCATCGACGGCGAACTCGCGCAGTTGCAGACGTTCTGCGCGGACTGGGGCAACTGGCTCGATACTTACCAGTACATGGCGGGCGGGAATCCCGCGTTCATCGAAGAGAACATGACGCCCGCGACGCTCGAGGCCGTGGGTCTCGACGTCGTGGCGTTCGTCGACGCCGACGGTCGCTTCGTCTGGAAGAAAGGCCTGAACCCGGCCACGCACGACGACCTCGGCTACCAGATGCTCTCGGGAGACGGCCTCAGCGCCAATCACCCGTTTCGCGAGGCGATCCGCACAGGCCAAGGCGCGCAGGGCCTGGTAGTCACCGAGCACGGCCCAGCGTTGCTCGTAGTCGCGCCAGTCCTCGACGGAGCCGGCAACGGTCCCCACCACGGGTCCGTATTGCTGGCGAGGGTCATCACAGCTGAAGTCGCCGCGCGCCTCGCCGAGCAGGCACAGGTCGCGCTGCAGGTGAACACGCTGGCCGGGTTGCCGAGGACCGAGTCCGAGCGCGTCGGACTGCTGCAGCCGCGGATCCTGACGCAACAGTTCACGAACGAGGTGTATCGGAACCTGGAGGACATATACGGCCGGCCGACCGTGCAGCTCAGGATCGACGTGCCTCGCAAGGTCAGCGCCCAGGGTCGCGACGCGATCAGCTACGCACTGGTATCGCTGTTCATCGGTGGCGTCATCGTGCTGCTGGTGCTGGTGGTCGCGCTGCGTCGGATGGTGCTGCGCCCCGTCAGCCGCCTCACGCGGCACGCTGTGCAGATCGGCGAGGGCGACGACCTCACCAAGCGCATGAACGTCAAGCGCCAGGACGAGATCGGCGTCCTTGCGCGCGAGTTCGACCGGATGGTGGACAAGCTCGCCGATGCACGCAGGCGACTCGTAGACCAGTCCTACGAAGCAGGCGCTGCCCAGGTGGCGAGCGGCGTGCTGCACAACATCGGCAACGCGATGACTCCGCTCGGCGTGACGGTCGCAAGACTGCAGGACCAGCTTCGCAGCGCCCCGGCCGGCGAAATCGACATGGTGGTCGCCGAGATCGAGGCGGGGTCAAGCGACCCGGAGCGACGTTGCGACCTCGAGCAGTTCCTCAGGCTCGCGAGCCGGGAACTTGCCCAGGCCGTTGCAAGGGCGAGTGACGACGCAGCCGCGGTCGCGCGCCAGACTCAGCTGATCCAGGCCGCTCTCTCGCAGCAGTTGCAGTCCTCGCGGAGCGGCCCGGTCGTCGAGACCGTCGACCTGCCCGCGCTGGTCGAGCAGAGCCTCGACATGATTCCGCCCGCATTGCTGCAGCGTCTCTCGATCGACCTGGACGGGTCGCTGTTCGCGACGGGCAGCCTCCCGTTGCCGCGCATTACGCTGCAGCAGGTGTTCCAGAACCTGGTGCAGAACGCCGCCGAGGCCGCGCGCGTCGGCGGGACCCGCGGTCAGCTCAGGATATCCTGCGTGCTCGAGCCCGCGGACGCTACCGGCGAGGCGCTGACCGTCCGTTTCACCGACGACGGCGTCGGCATCCGCGGCGATGACCTGCCGCGCATCTTCGAGAAGGGCTTCTCCACCAAGTCGCGCGACACCAACCACGGCATTGGCCTGCACTGGTGCGCGAACGCATTGCACGCGCTCGGCGGCCACATCCGTGCCGCAGGTGGCGCCGACGGTGGTGCGGTCTTCTCGGTCACCGTACCCGTGCAACGATCTGCGGCGGTTGCCGTCGCCGCCTGAGGTATTCCGTGTCGCAGAGCGCACCGCAGTCCATCCGTGTCCTGGTCGTCGACGACGAGCAGCCGATTCTCGACGCCTATCGCCAGGTGCTCGGTACGTCCGCACCGAGCGCGGATCGTGCCGCTCTCGACCAGTTGCGCTCGCGGCTCTTCATGGCCGGCGGCGACGCCGCGCTGATGGCGAAGATCCCGCCGCCGCACCAGCCGTTCGATGCCGTGTTCTGCAACGGCGCGGAGGCTGCCGTCGCCGCGGTTCGGGAGGCGAATGCCGTTGGCCGCCCGTTCGCAGTGGCCTTCATCGACATGCGCATGCCGCCCGGGCCCGATGGCCTGTGGGCGGCGCAGAAAATCCGGGAGATCGACTCACAACTGGAGATCGTAGTCTGCACGGCGTTCTCCGATATTGACCCGGCCGAGATCGGCCGTCGCGTGCCGCCAGCGGACAAGCTCTTCTACCTGCAGAAGCCTTTTCACCCGCACGAAGTCCGGCAGATGGCGCTCGCGCTCGGCGAGAAGCGCTCGAGTGCCGACCAGCGACTCGCGGAACTTTCCGAGATCGACAGCCTGACGGGCCTGCCGAACCGCGCACGTTTCCTCGACTGCCTGCACCAGGCCGTGCAGGCGGCGAAGGCCGGCGGCCACATGCTCGCCGTGCTGTACGTGGACCTCGACAACTTCCGGCGCATCAACGACGTGCTGGGGCATCTGGTCGGTGACGAGCTGATACGCCGGGTCGCGGCCCGCTTCTGCGAGATCCTGCGGCGCGACGAAGAACTCGTGCGGGCGCCGGACGCGCCGGGCGGCTTCCAGGTTGCGCGGCTGGGGGGCGACCAGTTCATCGTGGTGCTGCATTCGGTCCGTGACGCGAAGGACGCAGGCATCGTCGCCGAGCGGATGACACGACCGCTGGTCACGCCGGCGGAGGTCGACAGCCCGCCGATCACGCTGACCGCGAGCGTCGGCGTCGCCGTGTACACCGGCGACGGACCCGGGGTTGAGGCACTCTTGCGACAGTCCGGCATCGCGATGTACAGCGCAAAGCGACTGGGGCGCGGCGGCTTCGCGTTCTTCGACGATGCGATGAACGAGGGAGCACAGGCACGCTTCAGCCTCGAGACCCAGCTCGAGGGCGCACTTGCACGGAAGGAGTTCTCGCTGCACTACCAGCCGCAGTTCGACCTGTCGACCGGGCGTGTGTCGGGCATGGAGGCCCTGCTCCGCTGGACCAACCCGGAGCTCGGGCAGATTTCGCCTGAAGAGTTCATACCGCTCGCCGAGGAGACCGGGCTGATCCTGCCGATTGGCGAATGGACGCTCCGGACTGCATGCCGCCAGCTCCGCGAATGGCAGGACATGGACCTGCCAACCGGCCGCGTGGCAGTGAATGTATCGCCTGTCCAGTTCACGCAGCGGAACTTCTGCTCGATCGTGTCCGACGCACTGCGTGACACCGGCCTTGCTCCCGAATGCCTCGAGCTCGAGATCACCGAATCGCTGATGATGCGCGACGAAGAGTGGTCGCGCGAGGTCCTCGCACAGCTGCGCAGTATCGGCGTGTCGGTCGCAATCGACGACTTTGGAATGGGCTACTCGAGCCTGGGTCGCCTCGGCGCAATCGCCGTCAACCGCCTCAAGATCGACCGGTCGTTCGTCCGCAGCGTGGACAACCTCGGTCGCCATGCGACGATCGTCAGCGCGATCGTCTCGATGGCGCGCGCGCTCGGATTGCAGGTGGTGGCCGAGGGGGTCGAGAACTTCAACCAGCTGCTGCACCTGCAGGACCAGCAGTGCAACGAGGTGCAGGGCTTCCTGCTCAGCCGGCCGCTGCCGGCGTCCGAGGCCACGCAGCTCCTCGAGCGCCTCGACGCAAGCACCGCGACCAGCCGCACGATGCGCCTGCGCAGCCTCAGCAGCAGTGGATTCAGCGCCTAGCTCAGCTTGCTCTCGCGCAGCGCGGCAATCCGCGCCGGAGGATTGAACGAGTCCGGCCGCGCGTCCGACCAGAACGTCCTGAACAGCACGTGCCTCACGTCCTCGAGGCGCCCGTCCAGCAGCTGCCGTGGCTCGAGGAACGGGTAGAGCCGGCCGAGCGAGCTGATTTCCGTGGCCGAGACACGATGGATCACGTGCTCGGGGCCGAGTTCACGCGGATGCGTGAGGCCGGCCGCCGCCAGCAGCTCGCGCAGCGCCTGCAGCGTGTTCTCGTGGTAGTTGAATACCCGGGTCGCCTTGTCCTCGACGTCGAGGCGCCGCCAGCGTCGCGGATCCTGCGTGGCAATTCCCGTCGGGCAGCGATCCGTATGGCAGGACATCGACTGGATGCAGCCAAGCGCGAACATGTAGCCACGCGCCGCATTGCACCAGTCCGCGCCGAGGGCAATCGTCCGGGCGATGTCGAAAGCGGTCGTGACCTTGCCGGCCGCGCCGATCCGCACGCGACCGCGCACGCCGATGCCAACGAGCGTGTTGTGCACCAGCATCAGCGCCTCGCGCAACGGCGCGCCGACGTGATTTACGAACTCGAGCGGTGCTGCGCCGGTCCCACCCTCGCCGCCGTCAACGACGATGAAGTCCGGCACCACGCCGGTCTCGATCATGGCCTTGGCAATACTGAAGAACTCCCAGGGGTGGCCGATCGCGAGCTTGAAGCCCGTCGGCTTGCCGCCGGACAGGTCGCGCAGTCGATCCACGAAACACAGCAGCTCGACCGGGCTCGAGAACGCCGAGTGTCGCGCCGGCGAAATGCAGTCGACGCCTTCGTGTACACCGCGGGTTGCGGCGATCTCGGCCGTCACCTTGGCGCCCGGCAGCACGCCGCCGTGCCCTGGCTTCGCGCCTTGCGAGAGCTTCACCTCGATCATTCGCACCTGTGGCAGTTTCGAGCTCTCGGCGAAGCGCTCTTCGCTGAAGCGGCCATCTAGGTCACGGCAACCGAAGTAGCCCGAGCCGATGTTCCAGACGAGGTCGCCGCCGCGCTCGCGATGGAAAGGCGACACTGAGCCTTCGCCCGTGTCGTGGAAGAAATGGCCACGACGCGCGCCTTCGTTCAACGCACGAATCGCGTTCGGCGAGATCGCGCCATAGCTCATCGCCGAGATGTTGAATACGCTGGCCGAATAGGGCTTCGCACGGCCCTGGCCCACATCGATGCGGAAATCGTGATCGTCGATCGTCGTCGGCGCCAGCGACGGGCTGATCCACTCGTAGTCCCGCGCGTATACGTCCTTCAGCGTGCCGAACGGCTTCTTGTCGAGCTCACCCTTGGCGCGCTGGTACACGACGGAGCGCTGTTCCCGCGAGAACGGCACTTCGTCGCTGTCCGACTCGATGAAGTACTGCCGGAACTCCGGGCCGATCGACTCGAGGAAATAGCGCATGTGCCCGAGCAGCGGGTAGATGCGGCGGAGCGTGCTGCGTGGCTGCAGCAGGTCGAACACGCCGACGGCCGTCAGCGCGCCGAGGGCCGCTGTCGCGAGTAGCCAGCCGCCGGTGGCCAGCGACACCGCGAGGCTGGCAAGGAAGCCTGCAACGACGACGCCGATGGGCAGGTACCGAAGCAGCGTGTTCATTTCTTCGGCGCCGACGACTCAGCGGTAAAGGCCTTCGATGACGGCGCCATACTTCTCGCTGACCGGCCTGCGCTTGAGCTTCGAGGTCGGTGTCAGCTCATCCCCTCCGGGCTGCCAGTCGGACGCCAGCACCGCAAAGCGCTTGATCTGCTCGACCCGCGACAGGCCCGCATTCGCCGAGTCAACGGCGGACTGCAGCACTGCACGCAGCTCCAGGTTGGAACTCAGCTCGTCCAGTCTTGCGGGCAGTCGGCGCTCCGCCGCCCAGCGCACCGCCACCTCGGGGTCGAGCACCAACAGCGCGACGTTGTACGGCCGGCGGTCCCCGATGCATACCGCGAAGGCGACCAGCGGGCTCGACGCCCGCAGACGAAACTCGATGTTGGCCGGCGACATGTTCTTGCCGGCCGAATTGATGATGATCTCCTTCTTGCGATCGACAATGCGGACGTAGCCGTCGCCGTCGATCTGCGCGATGTCGCCGGAATGCAGCCAGCCATCGGCATCGATCGCCTCGGCCGTCTTCTCCGGATCGTTTCGATAGCCCTTCATCACCAGCGGCGCGCGCACCAGCAATTCTCCATCTTCGAGCAGCCTGAGCTCGACGCCGGGCAGCGCACGCCCGACGGAGCCGAGCCGGATGTCATCGGGCGGGCACATCGTCGCGAAGCACGCCAGTTCCGACATGCCCCATCCCTCGTTCAACGCGAGCCCGAGATCGCCGAAGAACCGCAGCACTTCGGGTGACGCCGGCGCCGCGCTCGAGATGCACCAGTCGGCCTGGTCCAGCCCGATCTTCGCGCGTACCGAAGCCTTGACCTGTTCCGGTAACTGCGCTGGTGAATTCACGCCCGCCGACACCAGCGCGGCCATGATCTTTTCCCAGACGCGCGGTACGGCACCGAACGATGTCGGTCGTACCGCGGCGAGCGCTGCACCGACCTGTCGGAAATCGGGAATCGAGGTGATCGTGTTGGCATAACACAGCGAGCCGCTGTAGTGAGTGAGCGCCCGGTCGCCGACATGCGCGGACGGCAGGTACGAGATCGTGCGGCCGCCAAGCCGCACCGGCATTACGGACGCAAAGGCCCGTGCCTCGAACATCACGTTCGCGTGCGTCAGCTGCACCGCCTTCGGGGGGCCGGTCGTGCCCGACGTATAGATCAGCGTCACGACGTCGTCCGGCTGGACCTCGCGCCAGGCATCCTCGAAACGGAATCCGCGCGATGAGCGACCCGCGAGCCCCGACAGCGTGATCGTCCCGTCCGCCTCACCGTCCACCAGCACGATGTGCTCGAGCTCCGGCGTCCTGGCCTCGAGCATGTGCGGCAGGAACATCCGTTCCGTCACGACGATGCGATTGGCCGCGTTGCGGAGCAGGTAGCCGATCTGCTCGGCGCTCAACGTGTTGTAGATCGAGAACGTCGTCAAGCCGGCATGCATCGCCGCGATGTCGGCGAGACCGAACTCCGGACGGTTCCTCAGCATCAGTCCGACCGTGTCGCCACGGCGAGCGCCGAGGGAGTGGAATCCCGTCGCGAGAGCGCGCACGCGCTCTGCGAACTCCGCGTAGGTGAACTCGACGTCACCGTCCAGCGTGCGATGGGCGACCTGTCCGGGCCTCTCCGACGCTGTTACCTGGAACGCCCCGCAGAGCGTGGAAGCGTCCAGTGCAGCGATCTTCCCGCCACTTACGTCCCGAAACTCATCCATCGCTCCTCCTCCTGGAAATCCGGAAATCCGGTGCCTGGCACCGCTTTATTGATTCGGGTGCCAGGCACCTATTTTCTCCACGACGACAGCGGCCGGCTCACGCCGGGAGCGATCGGCGCTCCCCCGTCGCGCTCCTTCACGGCCTGCTTGAAGCCCGCTTCCTCGGCACGCTGCTTGAACCACACACCTTCCGGGCTGTGGCGCGTGATGCCATCGAACAGCGTGGCGAAGCGCTGCGTGTTCGCGAGGCCCATCGCGTCGTAGGCCTGGTTCACCATCAATTTCTGCATCATCAGCTGGTTCTTCGGCACGGCCGCGATACGCGCAGCGATCGCTGCAACTCGCTCATCGAGCCGGGCCCGCGGCACGGCTTCGAGCACCAGCCCCAGCCGGGCCGCCTCGCGTCCGTCGACCAGATCGCCCGTGAGCAGCATGCGCTTGGCGCGTTCGGCACCGAGTCGATAGACCCACATCGCGGTCGTGGGGCAACCCCACACGCGCGCCGGCGGATAACCGATCACCGCCTCCTCGGCCATGATCACGAGGTCACAGCAAAGCGCGATGTCGCTGCCACCCGCCACCGCGGGCCCGTGCACGCGCGCGATCGTCGGCTTGTAGCTGTGCCACAGCGACATGAACTGCTGCGTGAACTCGTACATGCCGAAGAAATCGGCCATCGGGTCCCAGGGCCGCGAGTCCGCTCCGCCGGTGCCCGATCCGAGCTGCGACCCGGGCTGCTCACCTGCGCGTTCGGCGAACTCGACCAGGTCATAGCCGCTGCAGAAGCCGTCGCCAGCGCCGGCCAGCACGATGACGTGCACGCCGTCGTCGCGATTGGCCTCCTCGACCGCGGCGGCGATCTCGCCCGGCATCTCGAGACTGATCGCATTCATCCGCGCCGGACGGTTGAGCGTGATCGTGGCGATCCGCCCGTCTGTTGCGTAGTCGATGGACCGGCAGGTCATGCCTTCCCCCTGGCAGGGTTCGATATGCATTCGACTCTACCGCAGCCGACAGGACCGTGCGCGGCAGTTAGTCGATTGCCCTCGCGCAGTACGGCATCATAGGCCCGTCGGCTGGAGCGATGCCTATGGATGGATGCCCCGCACTTGTCCTGTTCCTCGCCTGCTCCGTGGCCGCCGAAGCTCACGCGCAGGAGGCCGGGCCGCTTGAAGTCATCCAGGTGACGGCGACTCGCCGGCCCGAGTCGGCGTTCGACGTGCCCGTCGCAACGAACGTCGTCGGCGCCGAGGCCATCCGCTCGTCAACTCCGCAAACGGTGATGGACCTGCTGCACAGCCGGCCGGGCACTTATGTGCAGCAGACGACGCCAGGCCAGGGCGTCGTGATCGTGCGCGGGCTCAAGGGTTCGGAAGTGCTGCAGCTCGTCGACGGCTTCCGGCTCAACAACGCGATCTTCCGCAACGCACCCAACCAGTACGTCGCACTGGTGGACAGCCAGATGCTCAGGCAGCTCGAAGTGGTACGTGGCCCGATGTCGGCGTTGCACGGCAGCGATGCGATGGGCGGCGTAGTACAGATGCTTTCCGAGGAACCGGACCTTGCAGGTACCGACTGGTCGGCGCACGGCTCCATCCGCTCGATCTACGGCAGCGCGGACGACTCGACGCTGTCGCGCATCGGGGGCGCCGCGGGCCGCCTCGGGCTCGCGATCAGCGGCGGCGCGACGTACCAGAGCGTGGGCGATCGTCGCGCAGGTGGCGGCGAGACCTTGCCGTACACGAGCTACAGCCAGCATGCGGCGGATCTCAAGCTGCGGGCCGAAGTCGCACCGGGTCACGAGATCACGGCGTCGATCCAGAGTTCCGAGCAGCCGAAGACACCCCGGTACGACGAGTTGACGCCGGGCTTCGGGCAGACTCGGCCGACGTCCGCGGTGTTCTACTACGAGCCGCAGCGCCGCGATTTCGCGCAACTGCGCTGGCGCGCGACGAACTCGACCTCGCTGTGGGACAACGCCGAGATGCATGCCGGCTGGCAGATCCTCGCGGACGACCGGCGTACACGGGATTTCGGCTCGAACAACCTGGACCAGGAGAAGAACCGTGACACGACGCTGGGACTGACGTTCCAGGCCGGCAAGTTGCTTGGCGGCGGTCATTTCCTCACGTGGGGCGCGGATTACTACGACGACACGGTCGACTCGTCGCGCGAGCGGACCAACATCGTGACCGGCGCGAAATCGGCGCGACTGCCGCGGTTCCCCGACGGCTCGACGATGTCGCAACTGGGCGTCTTTGCCGTCGACGACTGGAACGCCGGCGAGCGACTTGACGTGATCCTGGGCCTGCGCTTCAGCCGCGTCGCGACCGACCTGCCGCCAAGCGGCGCCAGCGCCGGCGTCGCGGTGGATGACGACGATCTCAGCGGCAACCTGAGCGTCGCTTACGCGATCCGCGACGACGTGCGTCTCGTCGCCAACCTTGGCCGCGGGTTCCGTGCTCCGAACGTGTTCGACCTCGGCACGTTCGGCGACCGCCCCGGCAATCGATTCAACATCCCGAACCCGGACCTCACTTCGGAAACCGTCACGACACTCGACGCCGGCGTGAAGGTCGACGCCGCGCGTGTGCAGGGTGAGTTCGTGGGCTACGTCTCGCGCTACACGGACAAGGTCACGAGCGTGCTGACCGGCGAGGTGACGCCGTCGGGCCGGCTCGTCGTACAGAACCGGAATGCGTCGCGGCTGCACCTGGTCGGCGTCGAGGCGGGGCTGCGCGGCCAGTTGCGCGACGATCTCGGATGGTACGCGTCGGCGACGTGGACCCGGGGCGACGAGACGGTGGCCGGCACCGAGACTCCGGCAGACCGCATCCCTCCGATCTTCGGCGCTGCCGGCCTGTCCTGGGACGCGACGTCGAGGATCATGCTCGAAGCCTACCTCGAGTACTCAGGCCCGCAGGACCGCTACAGCCCGCGCGACGAAGTGGATCCACGCATCGAGCCAGGCGGCACACCCGGCTGGGTCACGTGGAACGCGCGCGGTGCATGGCAGGCGACCGAGGCATTGTCGCTCTCGGTTCGACTCGCGAATCTCGGCGACCGGCGCTACCGTGAGTTCGGCTCCGGCCTCGACGCGCCGGGCTTCGATTGCCTCATCACGGTCGATTACGGCTTCCGCACCCAGGCGAGCAACTGATTGTTCGCCGGCATCGCATTGTCCGCCCGCAACTCGAACTGCTGCGCGGCGGCCAGCGCGTCGACGGCCTCGAAGTCGCGGATGCCGCTCGCAGGATCGCGCTCGTGCAGTGCTCGATCAAAGTGCGCGTTGCTCTCGGAGGTGAACGCCCCGCGATAGCGGAACGGTCCGTAGACCGCGAGCAAGCCGCCCGGGCCAAGCACTTGCCCGACGCCGCTGAAGAACGCCTCGACCTCCGGCCACGACATGATGTGCAGCGTATTGGCACTGTAGACCGCGTCGGCCGCCACGCTCGGCCAGGTCCGCTGAGTAACGTCGAGCTCGAGCGGCAGACGAAGGTTCGCCGGCCCCTGCTGGCCGATGCGCGCAACGAGCCCGGCGAGGTACTCGCCGCGATCGCTGGGCTGCCACGCCAGGTGCGGCAGGTGCCGCGCGAAATGGACCGCGTGCTGCCCCGTCCCGGACCCGATCTCGAGCACGCTCGAGCACCGTGCCAGCAATGGACGCAGGACCTGGAGGATCGGCCCCTTATTGCGCTCGCAGGCTTCGGAGAACGGCAGTATCCCGGCATCGTCCATTGCACTGAGTCTATCCGGAGCGCTTACAATCCACGAACCTTGCGCCGCTTCATCTCAACCACGCGCGCCCTCGCCGCCCTGCTCTGCGGGCTGATCGTGCAAGGCGCGAATGCGACCTCGCCCGTCCCTCCGGCGGGCGGCGTGCTCGTCAACGCGCGCATTCACACGCTTTCCAAGGAGCAGCCGCTCGCCGAAGCGCTGGCCTGGGACAGCAGCGGGCGCATCATCGCCGTCGGCAAACGCGCCGACGTCCTCTCTGTAGCTCCGCAGGCCCCGGTGCACGACGCGAACGGCGCCACCGTCGTCCCCGGCCTGATCGACGCGCATGCGCACCTGATGGGACTCGGCTATGCGCTGATGCGGGCGGATCTCGTCGGCGCACGCAGCAAGACCGAGGCCATTGCAAGGCTGCAGGCCTTCGCCGCGAAGCTTCCGCCAGGCGCATGGCTGCTCGGCCGCGGGTGGGACCAGAACGATTGGCCCGACAAGACCTTTCCGACGGCCGCCGATCTCGACGTGGCGTTCCCCGACCGACCCGTCTGGCTCGAGCGTGTCGACGGCCACGCCGGCTGGGCGAACACCGCCGCAATGCGGCGAGTGACGCGCGATCTCGGCGGCGACTGGCAACCCGACGGCGGCCGCATCATCCGCAACGGCGGCAAGCCGACTGGCATCTTCATCGACACCGCGACGGGGATTGTCGATGCTATCGTGCCCCCGCCAGACGAGACCTTCCGGATCGTGGCGCTGCAGCGCGCACTCGCGGCAACGGCGAGTGTCGGGCTGACCGGCGTGCACGACATGGGCACGTCGGTGGCGGATCTCGAGTTGTACCAGCGCTTCGCGAACGAGGGCCGCCTGACGCTGCGCGTGGTTGCATACGCAGACGGTGATTCGGCAGCGCTCAATCGTCTGTGCACGAACGGGCCGTATCGTGATCGCACGGGTCGCGTGCGCATGCCGGGAGTGAAGTTCTACGCGGACGGCGCGCTCGGCTCACGCGGCGCAGCGCTGCTCGAGTCCTACAGCGACGACCAAGGCAATCGCGGCATCCTCGTCACGCCTCCGGAGAAACTCGTCGAGGGCATGCGCAAGGCGCGCCGCTGCGGGCTGCAGGTCGCGACGCATGCCATCGGCGACCGTGGCAACCGCATGGTGCTCGAGGACTACGCCCTGATACTCGGCGACGGGGCCCGGACCGACCATCGCTGGCGGGTCGAGCATGCGCAGGTGGTCTCGCTCACCGACATCCCGGTGTTCGCGCAGCTGCGCGTCATTGCCTCGATGCAGCCCACGCACGCGACGTCGGACATGCCGTGGGCCGAGGCCCGGCTCGGCCGCGTGCGTCTCTCCGGTGCCTACGCGTGGAGAAGATTCATTCAATCGCGCGTGCACATCGCACTCGGCTCGGATTTCCCGGTGGAATCGGCGGATCCGCGGCTTGGTGTCTACGCCGCCGTCTCCCGGCAGGACCTTCCGGGCTACCCGCCCGACGGTTGGTTGCCTGACCAGAAGCTCACGCCGGCCGAGGCCTTGCAGGGCTTCACGACCGGCGCCGCCTGGGCAGGCTTCATGGAGACCGAGGTCGGTCGACTCGTGCCCGGCATGCGCGCGGACTTCGTGCTGCTCGACGCCGATCCGTTGTCCGTGCCGGCGGACCGACTGCCGAAGATCGGCGTGATCTCGACGTGGGTCGACGGCGCACCCGTGTACGGGCAGCCGTAAAATAGCCACGATACGCAGTGCGGCTCGTCCGCGGACGGATCCCGGGCTAAGCTAGCCGCGGTCCGGCCCGACTCCAGGAATTTCGCATGCAGTTCACGGCACGCCTTGCCGCCAGTTTCGTATTGCTCGCCGCGCTCGGCCTGACCGCTTGCAGGAACGCGCCCGACACGCGGCCGCAGGCCCAGGCAGCGGAAACTGCAGGCCGGTTCGCGACCACGAAGCAGGCAGGCGTCGGCGCCGCGAATCCACTCGCGGTCGCGGCCGGCCTGGATGTGCTTAAGGCCGGCGGCAGCGCTGCCGATGCCGCAGTCGCGGTGCAGGCGGCGCTCGGGCTCGTCGAGCCGCAGAGCTCCGGCGTCGGCGGCGGCGCGTTCCTCGTGTACTACGACGCGAAGACCGGGAAGGTCACGGCGTTCGAGGGACGCGAGACCGCGCCTGCAGGCGCGACTTCCGACATGTTCATGGGCGCGGACGGCAAGCCTCTGTCATACGCCGACGCGGTCACCAGTGGCCGGTCGACCGGCGCGCCGGGTGCGATCGCGATGCTCGGCCTCGCTCACGAGCGATTCGGCCGGCTGCAGTGGCGCGACCTGTTCGGCACCGCAACGCGTGCGGCCGAACAGGGATTCACGGTGCCGAAGCGACTCGCACGATTCGCCGGCAGCGACTTTCCCCAGGCCAAGCTGCCCGACGCGAAGTCGCTGTTCGTGCGACCGGATGGGACACCAGTGCAGGCCGGCGACATCCTGAAGAATCCGGCGTACGCAGCCACGCTCAGGAAGATCGCTGGCGGCGGGTCGCGGGTCCTGCTCGAAGGCGAGATCGCGGAGAAGATCGCTGCCCGTACGCACGCCGAGCCGCGTCCTGGGACGCTGACCACGCAGGACCTTGCAGCGTATCGTCCGCACGAGGTCGAGTCGCTGTGCAGGCCGTATCGTGTGTACGTCGTGTGCGTGCCACCGCCACCGTCGAGCGGTGTATCGCTGCTGCAGATGCTGGGCATTCTCGAGCACACGGACATCGCCTCACGCGGGCCGACCGACGCGCAGGCTTGGTACCTGTTCGCCGAGGCCAGCCGGCTGATGTTCGCCGACCGCGACCGCTACGTTGCCGACCCGGCTTTCGTGCGCGTGCCGGTGCAGGGATTGCTCGATCCAGCGTACGTTGCGAGTCGCGCGGCGTTGATCGGCGACAGGACCGGGCCCGCCCCTGCAGCGGGCGACCCGCCCGGCCTCGCCGCGCGTCTCGGCGCGGATTCGACCAACGAGGCCGCGGGCACGAGCCACTTCGTCGTCGTGGATCGCGAAGGCAACGTCGCGTCGATGACGACCACGGTCGAATCGTTGTTCGGCTCGGGGCGCGCGGTCGACGGCTTCTTCCTGAACAACCAGCTCACGGACTTCTCGTTCCGTCCCGTCGAGAACGGGCAGCCGGTGGCCAATGCCGTCGCGCCGGGCAAGCGTCCGCGCTCGTCGATGTCACCGGCCATCGTGCTCGATCGCGACGGCCAGTTCGTCGCGGCAGTTGGTTCGCCTGGCGGCTCAGCGATCCTGACCTACAACGCGAAGACGCTGGTGGGCCTGCTCGCCTGGGGGCTCACGATGCAACAGGCGATCGACCTGCCCAACCTTTTCGCGCGGGGCCAGGACTTCTACGGGGAAGTCGCGAAGCTTCCACCGGACGTGCTTGCCGGACTCGCGGCCCGCGGCGTCGAGGTGAAGGCGGGGCGCGGCGAGGAGTCGGGCCTGCACGGCGTGATTGTGCGCCCAGGCGGCACGCTCGAAGGCGGCGCGGACCCGCGGCGCGAGGGCGAGTGGCTGCTGTCACCCGCCAGCCCGTAAGGCCCAGGAGACGCGACGCGCCGAGCGGCGCGAAGCGGGCGGATGCTCAAGGTTGCAGCCGGATCAGCGTTGGCTGCATGCCCTCGACGTGCCAGCTCGGGAAATTCGAGATCGACGTGTAGACGACTCCGTCCGGTGCGAACTCGACGTCGCGCGTGAACGAGCCGCGGCGCGACAGCGGGAACACGCGCCACGCACCGCTCGCGATGTCGAGCGCGTAAAGCGAATCCGACTGGTTGCCATTTACCCAGACGATGCCGCGCGGGCGGTCCACGTTCAACGAGTACGGCGTGTCGCTGCCCTTTGGCAGGACCGGCAGATCGAAACGGGTGAACTCGCCGGTCGCGGGCACGTAGCGCGCGATCGCCGACTCGGGAAACGCGGCGATCCAGAGATTGCCCTGCGCATCGGAGCGCAGGCGGCGCGGTCCGGTGAAAGGCGTCCGGATCATCTTCACGTCGCCCGTGGGCGGGTCCAGCACGCCGATTTCGTCCGTGTGCAGGCGCGCGAACCAGACCTTGCCGTCCGGCGTCACGTCGATCCCGTACGGCAGCGGCGTGCCGGTAGCCTGCCGGTCGATCGGCAGCCAGTGCGAGAGCGGCACGCCCCAGTTGATCAGCCGGAACATGAAGCCGATCAGGCGCACATTGAGCCACTCGCGGAAGCCACGGGTCGGCAGGTCGTACAGCTTGAACTTGCCGGTCGTGCGATCGAGCATGCCGATCTGGTTCGACAGCGCGAGCGTGAACCAGACCCGGTCCTGGGCATCCATCCGGATCGTGTGCGGATAGAAGCCACCGCCGATTTCGTGCAGCTTGAACTGCTTCGACTCGGGATCGAACTCGACGATGCGGCGCTGCGCGGACGGCGTGATGAAGATGTGCCCGTCGCGCGACGATTCCGCGAGCGAGTGCGCGTTCGACGTGCTGTCGTGACGCGGGAAAGTCTTCAGCCGTCCGCGCGAGCAGCCCGCCCGGAGCATCGCCCGGCAGATGCGGGATCTTGTAGACGGTGATCTCGTTCGTCTGCGGATTGGTCTCGTACAGCCGATCCTGGATGTTGTCGGCGACGTAGACGAGTCCGTTGCGGCCCACCAGCATGTCGTGCGTCTGGGACATGATGTCCCCGATCGGCCACTCGGTGATCGTGACCGATTCGAGCGACGGGGACCACGGCGCCACGTCTGGAACCATCGCGGGATTGTCGCGCAGCTTGCGATAGCCTTCCGACAGCTTCACCGGCATCGCCTTCTGGTCTGCGGTCGCGAGTCGCGAGCCGTAGCCGATCATCCGGTAGATCACGTCGCCCCACACCTCGGGCGTGCGCTCCATCCGCGTGAACTCGTTGCCCTGCTGGTGACAGAACGCACACTGCAGCATGAAGTGCTTCTTGGTCGCGGCATCACCGACGTCGAGCGCGCCGAGCCAGGCGTTCGCTGGCTTCGCAGCCGCGAGCGCCGCAGGGTCCGTCTCCCGCGTCATGACCACGGGGGCCGGCGATTCGCCTGGCTGAGTCGTGGTCGCATAGGAGTCGCGGTAACCGGGCTTGCGGAGCCGGTAGCTGAGCCCTTCGGCTCGCTCCGGAGAACTCGACCGTCCCAGCCGCACCGGTGAAGCGCGTCACCTCGGGATCGACCGGCTCTGTCTTGCCAGGAGTGGCGTAGCCACCGTCGGCGGTGTCGAGCTTTCGCGCAGCGGTGACGGTCTGCAGGACCATGACGGTGGCGAGCGGGGCGCCCGCCTCGTCCGTGACCGAGATCGTTGCGCTCGAAGCTGCGGCGCACGACAGCAGCATCGCCGGCCACGCGAACAGTCTCGTCATCGTTGCATCTCCTCCAGCAAGGTCAGCGTCGCAGCACGCGCCGCCGCAGAGTGCACCGGCAGCGCAAGCACGTCACCGGGCCGCGCCCAGCCCAAGGCTGCACGCACGCCGTCGAGCTCGGTCGAATGCACCGGAAGCGCGGATTCCGGCAGGCCGAGCTGCAGCAGTTCCGCTCGAATCATGCGCGGGATCTCGCCAGGCTCGCGGCCGCGCAGGTGCGCCTCGTTCTCCTTGATCACGACGATGTCGGGACGGAACTCCGCCGCGACCCGGGCGACCTCGCGGATGTCAGCATCCCGCCGGTTTCCCGCGTGGCCGAGCAAGACTCCGAGACGGCCGCCATCGCCACGCAGGTGCCGTGCCACCTGCAGCAAGCCGCGGATCCCTTCGGGATTGTGGGCGTAGTCCACCAGCACCTTCACGCCGGAAACGTCGAATCGCATCATGCGGCCCGCGTTGTCGGATGCCTGCATCCCGAATCTCGCGAACACGGACGCGATCGTCCCGGGCGCCACTCCGAGCGCGGTCGCGACCAGCGCCGAGCCGGCGAGATTCGCGATGTTGTAGACCGCACTGCCATCGACGGTGAGCGGCATCGAAGCCACGGCGCCGAGATCGTATTCGACTCCGCCGGACGACAGCACGAGTCGCCCGGCGCGCACCCCGCACGTCGCGCCACCCGCGGCTCGTTGCAGTCGCAGGAATTCCTTGTCCGCGTCGATCGCAAACCACGCGATCGTCGGGCCGCGCCCGTAGCGCTGTGCGAGCCCCGCCGCCCGCGAGCGCAGCAGCTCGTCATCCGCATCGAGCACGAGCGTGCCGCCCGGGATCACGGCTCCGGCGACGGTGAGCTTCACGTCCGCGAGGCCCGACAGGTCGTGGATCCCGTACTCGCCGAAATGATCGGAGCTCACGTTCGTGACGATCGCCGCCTGCACGCGGTTCACGGCGATTCCCCGGCGCAGGATTCCGCCGCGAGCGGTCTCGATCACCGCTGCTTCCACGCGCGAATCACGGAGAACCAGTCGCGCACCGACGGGGCCCGCGTAATCGCCCGTTTCAATCGCCTTCCCATCAACATAGACGCCGTCGGTGCAGTTGAAGCCAGCGCGCCAGCCCTGCGCCCGCGCACACGCGGCGACGAGCCTGACGGTCGTCGTCTTGCCGTTCGAGCCCGTGACCAGAGCCGCGGGCACGTCCCGCATAGCGTCCCACGGCACGTCCGCGACGAATGGCAGTCCCGTCAGCGAGAAGCTGCGACCGCCGGAGCCAGTGCCCAACGTCAGCGTCGACTCATCGAGCACGTGCGCGAGGCGGCGGGCATCCGCGGCATCCACCAGCGCCCTGAGCTCGGGCCGCGCCTCGAGATCGGAGAGTTGCTCGAAGCGCACCATCGCGGCGGATTCGTCGAGCACCGGCGGCACGGCCGCGCCCGGATTACCTTCGACCTCGTTGGCAGCGACGACCAACGCGTCTTCGAGCGCCGCCCAGTGCTGCGGGTCGCGCTCGTACAGCGATGCGCACAGCGCCCATTCGTTGACCTCGGTCGCCGTGAACAACTGGTCGCATGGTGCGGACAACGCGAGTGATGCGCCTTTCGCATGCAGCCTCGCGACCGTGTCCTGCACCGCGGGGCGCACCGACGTCACGTCCGCGAGTGACCAGGTCGATGTCCATCCGAGGCGCGCCCGCGCGCGATTCACCCGGGCGCGCCAGCCCGCGATCAGCGCATCGTCGGGCAGCACGCCGGCCAGGTCGAGCACGGCGCCCGTCGACGCGAAGAACAGGTTGCCGCCCGAGAGACGCCTCGAGTCCTCGAAGGGCAGTGCGAGCTCGACAGTCAGTCTTCGGTCTCCGGTGCGAAGCGCACACCGCGCTCGTCGCGGATCAGCCCCTCGAGGTTTAGGGTCGGAGCCGGTGCGTCGACGAGCCCTTCAACCGTTCCGCCACGCGGCGCCGAACGCTGACTGGCAGGCTGCCCTTTGTCGGACGAAATGGGCTGCACGACCAACGAGTCGCCCTCGGGCAGCGTCGACGGCGCCGGCGAACCGGCCGGCCTGAACTTGGTGATCTGCTTCCACGAGCGAACCAGCGCATCGGCGAAGATCAGCAGCAGGTCGCCGGGCTGCCCCATGCGCAACGCCGCGTCGATCGCCTCCTGTTCGTCGGGGATGATGGAGATCGCCGACTCCTGCGCACCCGCAGCACGCAACGCGGCCGCCTGGATGCGCGGCACCTCGTCCGGCGCGCGCTCGCGCAGGCTGTCGTCACGGCGGCAGATGTAGTGGTCGAACCGGCCGGCAACCGCGTTTGCAATCGCGACCAGGTCCTCGTCGCGCCGGTCACCGGGGCCGGCGAACACGACGATGCGACGGCCGGTCACGTCGAGCCGTTGCGCGAGGTCGGCCATCGCGGAGACCGCGTGCGCGTTGTGGCCGTAGTCGAACAGCACCTTGAACGGCATGCTCGTCGTAGACGTTCATGCGACCGGGCGCCTGGAAGAACGTCGAGTCGAAAGTGCGCAGCCCCTGGCGGATCGCGTCGAGCTTGATGCCGAGCGAGAACGCCATCGCCGCAGCGAACATCGCGTTCTGCACGTTGTGCAGTGCGCGGCCTTCCAGTGTCGCGGGGATCAGGTGCGTCCACACGAGCGGGATGTGCCCGCCGCGGTCATAAAGTGTGATCATCTGCGCCGTTCACGCCGGCCTCGAGCGCGCAGGCACGCCCGCCCGCCCGGATGTGCTCACGCACCAGCTGGTGCTGCGGGTTCAAGGTGACGTAGCAGATGCTCTTCGCGTCGGTGTAGCCGGACATGCGCAGCACCAGCGGATCATCGGCGTTCAGCACGGCGCAGTCGGTGGCAACTTCGATGACGACGCGCTTCACCTCGGCGAGTTGCTCCAGCGTGTCGACGCCCTTGAGCCCGAGGTGGTCGGACTGCACGTTCAGCACCGCGCCGACGTTCACTGCGTTGACGCCCATGCCCGCGCGCAGCAACCCACCGCGCGCAGTCTCGAGCACGGCGATGTCGATCTGCGGGTCGGCGAGCACCATGCGCGCCGAGACCGGCCCGGTCATGTCGCCTTGCACGGTGCGCTGGCCGTCGATGTACACGCCGTCCGTTGTCGTCAGCCCGGCGTATAGCCGGCCATCTTCGTGATGTGCGAGAGCATCCGCGCCGTAGTGGTCTTGCCGTTCGTCCCGGTCAGCGCGGCGATCGGCACGCGCGACGGCGCCCCCGGCGGGAACAGCATGTCGATCACGGGCCCGGCGGCGTCGCGCGGCGTGCCCTCGCTCGGCGCCACGTGCATGCGAAAGCCGGGTGCCGCGTTCACCTCGCAGATGCCCGCCGCCGATCTTGCGGTAGCTCTCCGTGATGTCCTTCGACAGGAAGTCCACGCCGCCGACGTCGAGGCCGATCGCCCGCACCGCCCGCTCCGCCATCTCCCGGTTGTCCGGGTGGATCACGTCGGTCACATCGGTGGCCGTACCGCCGGTCGAGAGGTTCGCGGTCGAGCGCAGATAGACCACCTGCCCAGCCGCGGGACGGTGCCAGCCGACACGCCGGCCCGGTCCATCATCTTCTCGCGCCTGCGCATCGAGCTCGATCCGCGTCAGCACCTTCTCGTGACCGACGCCGCGACGTGGATCCTGGTTCACGATGTCGACGAGCTGCGCGATCGTGCGCGTGCCGTCACCCACGACGTGACCTGGCGTGCGGCGCGTGGCTGCGACGAGTTCGCCGTTCACGACCAGCAGCCGGTGATCGTCGCCCTCGAGGAAGGTCTCGACGATCACCGATCGCGAGTGCTCGCGCGCAACCGCGAACCCCTGCGCGACCTCTTCGTCGGTCGTGAGCCGGATCGAGATGCCGCGTCCGTGGTTGCCGTTGTACGGCTTGGTCACCACCGGGAAACCGATGCGGCGCGCCGCCCGGACCGCCTGTCCCTCGCTCTGCACGAGCTCCTGCTTCGGCACGGGCAGGCCGAGCGTGGCGAGGATCTTGTTCGTCTCCTCCTTGTCGCTCGCGAGTTCGACCGCGATGTGCGGCGTGCGGCCCGTCACCGTCGCCTGGATCCGCTGCTGGTACTTGCCATGGCCGAGCTGCACCAGCGACTGGTCGTTGAGCCGCAGGAACGGTATGCCACGCGCCTGTGCAGCCTTCACCAGCGACGCGGTCGAAGGGCCCAGTGCGCGCCGCTGCGCGAAGCGAATGAACTCGTCACGGGCCTCGGGCCAGCTCCAGCCGCCGGGAACGATACCCTCAGGCCGGATCTGCGCGGGCAGCAGCGAACAGAGCAGCCTCAGACCGAGCTCGCCGGCCGCGATGCCTTCGTCGCGCTGCTCGTACTCATAGACGACCGTGTAGACGCCAGGCGCCCCTGCACTGCGCGTCTTGCCGAACGTCACCTCCTCGCCCGCGATGTTCTGCAGCTCGATCGCGACGTGCTCGAGCACGTGGCCGAGCCACGTACCCTCGTCCTCGCGCATCCGCCGGAAGAAGCCGCCGGGCTCGTTATAGGAACAGCCGTGCTCGGCGAGGCCCGGTAACGCGGCCGCGAGTGCGTCGATGAACCCGGCGCCGAGGCGGCCCGTGGGCCATTCCTCGAGGTGGCCGAGGTCGAGCTCCAGGCGTATGACCGGGAAATGGGCGTACAGCGACGGGCCGACGTAGACGGAACGGTCGAGGATGCGCATGCCGGGCGGCCACTCCCTTCGGGCGGGTCGAGCGGCCGATGATGGCACAGCCCGCGACGGTGGCGTAGCGGGCCCTCGCCTTGCCGGGGTGTCGCGGCGCTCCGGGTGGCTGCCCCGGGACGCCGTGAATCCATCCCTGGAGGCTCCGCGCGCGCCATCCTGTCGCGCGACGGCCCGCGGCAGCCACCCGGAGCCGCGACACGACCAAGCGATCTTCGCTGCCTGCGGTGCCCGCGGAGTCGGGCACGCGGTGCGTCCGATGCTGAAGAGCCATTCCGGACCGTCGCGCGCCACGACGGCGCGCGCGGAGCCTCCAGGGATGGATTCACGGCGTCCCGGGATGGCTCTTCAGCATCGGACACACCACGCGCGAACGCCTACGCCGCCTTCCCTGCCGCGAGCGCCTGCACATCGGAGGCCCTCAGCGCCTTCCCGCCGATGGCCCAGTCGCCCTGCTCGAACTCATTGATGCGCACCCACGTGACGCCGCGCATGTTTTCGCCTTCGACCTCGATCATCGCCGCGGTGACCCTGGCGATCAGCTCCTGCTTCTGCTGCGGGGTGAAGACGTCCTTGATCAAGTCGATTGTGACGAGTGGCATGTCGTTCTCCTTCAGGTTGAGAGTCGTGACTTCAAGTGGTCGATGACCTGGCACATGGGCCCGCTCGGGCTGAATTCGACGGCTTCGTAGTCCTCGTCGACCCAGACCGTGTGGCCAGGCGGCCAGTAGTACACGTCGCCCGCAGAGACGGTTTCTTCGGTGCCGTCCGCGTAGCGCACGTGGATCGACCCGCTCAGGACGGTTCCCCAGTGAGGGCACTGGCAGAGATTGTCCGGCAGTCCCTGGAGCAGCGGCGTGGCGTCGGCTCCCTTCGGGAAACGGATCCGCGCCACGTTGAGGTCCGACCAGTCCTGCGCCTGGATGCACACGCCGCCCGCCGATAGCCGCGTGGGTAACTGGGTCCGGTTCTGCTTCATGACGATCTCCTTCGGTGTTTCCGCCGGTGGAACCATTCCGCCGCGGGTGAGCAGAGGTTGGCATGCGAGCGAGAGCCAGGCTTGCAGGCCGCATGGAGATTTCATGGAGATTTGCGGGTTCTTTTGGGACATCGCCCGGCAGTGATCTATGCTCGCGGCCATGATCTACCGGTTCGGTCACTTCGACCTGGACATGGCCCGTGTCGAACTGCGCGCCGCGGGCGCCGCATGCCCGGTGGAACCGCAGGTCTTTGCGCTGCTCGCGCTGCTGGTCGAGAACCGCGAGCGCCTCGTCTCGAGGGACGAGTTGATCGAGAAGGTATGGGACGGGCGGGTCGTGTCCGATGCCGCGGTCGCCAGCCGCGTGAAGTCGGCGCGACAGGCGCTCGGTGACGACGGCAAGGCGCAGCGCTTCATTCGGACGGTTCACGGGCAGGGCTTCCGCTTCGTCGCGGACGTGCGCTCAGTCCAGGGCGTGGCAACTATTCCGGTCGCCGGACGAACCGGGCCCGGCACCGAAGGCGCGAGCTCCGAGGCGGCGCCCGCCTCCGACAATGCCTCGCGTCCATCGATTGCCGTGCTGCCGTTTCGTCTCGTCGGCGACGCGGGGCCGTACGCCGCCATCGCGGACGCGCTGCCTCACGACCTCATCACCGAGCTCGCGCGCCTGCACTGGCTGTTCGTGACGGCACGCGGATCGTCGTTCCGGCTGCGCACCGCGGATCCGGACATGGCCGAGATCGGGCAACTGCTCGGCGTCCGGTACTGCCTCACGGGCATCGTCGAGGCCGCAGGCACGCGGCTCGGAGTTACCGTCGAACTCGCCGACACGCGCAGCGGAGGCATCGTCTGGGCGGACCGGTTCGACGGCACGGTGGACGACGTCCACGAGTTCCGCGAGGTGATCCGCGCGAGGATCCTCGCCGCGCTCGAGATACAGATTCCGCTGCACGAAGCGGCACAGGCGCGACTGACGGTGACCGAGGACCTCGACGCCTGGTCCGCGTACCACCTCGGCCTGCAGCACATGTACCGTTTCAACCGCAAGGACAACGCGGTGGCGACCGCGTTCTTCAACCAGGCGATCGCGCGCGACCCGGGCTTCGCGCGAGCCCATGCCGGCCTGTCATTCATGCATTTCCAGACCGCGTTCATGCGGCACACGGACGACCTCGGTGGCGAGATCGCTCAGGCCCGGCGCTTCGCACAACGCGGCGTCGAACTCGACTCGATGGATCCGTTCGTCAACTTCGTGATGGGGCGAACCTATTGGCTGGTCGGCGATCTCGAGGGTGGGCTGCCCTGGCTCGAACGCGCGACGACGCTCAGCCCGAACTATGCGCAGGGCCTGTATGCGCGCGCGTGGACCGAAACCCTGGCCGGGCGGGACGTCGATGGTCGCAGCCATGTCGACCTGGCGATGCGCTTGAGCCCGCTGGATCCGATGCACTACGCGATGCTGGGTACCCGCGCGTTTACGCACTTGTTCGCCGGCGAGGACACCCAGGCAGCTTACTGGGCCGAACGCGCGGCCCGCTCACCTGGTGCGCACGTGCTGATTGCGATGATTGCCAGCCTGGCGCACTCGCTCGCGGGTGACGAATCGCGCGCCGCGGACTGGGCCGCCAACGTGCGCGAGCGCAATCCGGCGCTGACCCGTGAGGACTTCTTCCGCGCGTTCCCGATCAAGCCCGAAGGCGTGCGCACCCGCATCTCGCAGGCGCTGGCACGCAGCGGCTTCTGAACTCAGCGAGAGGAGTGATAGCGATCGGTCTCGGGCGCCTTCGGTCCGGGCGTGCTTTCCCGGGACGCCGTGAATCCGTCCGTGGAGGCTCCGCGCGCGCCGTCCTGGCGCGCGACGGCCCGGGAAAGCACGCCCGGACCGAAGACGCCCGACCCGCCGCTATTCCTTCGGCTGCAGCAACCGCCCCGCATCCGCGACCCGCGTGTGCAGGTTGAACGTCGCACCCGCCACCAGGATGTGCATCTTGATGCCCAGCATGCACACCGGCTGGCCTTCGCTGACGACGTCCATCGACGAGTAGCTGACTTCCGACGCGTCCACGACCGTGACGCCGCCGCTGCCCTCGACCTCGACGGTCTCGTCCGGGCCGATGAACGCGGCCGTGTCTTCGTCGAGGCCGATACCGACTGCGAATGGGTTGTACGCAAGGGCCGTAAGCAGCCGGCCGAGCCGGTCGCGCTGCCGGAAATGCTGGTCGATGATGAAGCGGTTCGTCAGGCCGAGTCCTGGTGCCAGGCGCACGCTGCCGGAGATCACCGACGAGCCTTCGTCACCGAACGCAATCATGTGCTCGCTCAGGATACTTGCGCCGGCGCTCGTGCCGCCGACCGTGACGCCATGTGCGTTGCGATTGCGGATCATTTTCGCGACCGGCGTGCCGCCGAGCAGCGTCGTGAGCCGCAACTGGTTGCCGCCGGTGAAGAACACTCCGGTCGCCTGCTCGAGTCGCTGCAGCCGGCCGGCTTCCTGGCAGTCGCGCCGCGTGTCGAAGTCCATCACCGTCACGCGGTCCGCGCCGATGTCGCGGAAGAGTTTCTCGTAGCGCGGCCCCGTTTCGTGGAGGCGGCTCGCAGTCGGGATCACGACGATGTCGGCGTCCTTGCCACCCGAGACGCGCACGAAGCGCTCGAGGATGTGGCGGTCGTTCTCCTTGTTCTCTGCACCACCGATCGGGATGATCCAGCCGCGAGTCTTGCCTTCGGGGACGATGCTGGGCATGGGCGTGAGTTGCCTCGCTCGGTGAATGTCAGGCTTCGAAGGTGCCGCGGCGCACGGCGTGGCCGTCGCGCACGTGCACCGCGCCACGAATGATGACGGTGTCCGCAAGGCCTGCCGCATCCAGCGCGACGAGGTCCGCGTCGGCGCCAACCGCGATCTCGCCCTTGCCGGCGAGCCGCAGCAGGCGCGCAGGGTTGCTCGTGAACGCCGGCAACGCCTGCTCGAGGGACAGGCCGCCGCCCAGCAGTTCACGCAGGGTCTTCAGCAGCTCCCCCGCCGAGCCGACATCCATGCTGCAGACACGCCCATCGGCGTCGAAGCACGGCAGGCAGCCGCCCGCGTCGGAGCTGATCGTGATGCGCTCGGGTGGCGCACCAGCGTCGAGGTAGCCCCGAAACGCATCGGCCGCCGAGTACGCGTCCTCGCCTTCCTCGACCGGGAACGCGGTCACGTCCACGGTGCAGCCGGCTTTCGCCAGTGCCACCGCCTCGTCGAACAGCGCGCGACGGCGATTGACGTGCGTCGGGTTGAATACGCGCGCCGGAAGCTCGGTCTCAGCGAGCGCGCGTCGCACCAGCTCGAGGCCGCGTGCGCCGTCGCCGAGATGCAGGTGAAGGATGCCGGCCTTGCCGGTCAGCAGGCCCGCGACGTGTGCGTCGGCCGCGAGCCGCACGATCTCGTCGAACGTGGGCTGGCTCGACCGATGGTCGCTGATCGCGACCTCGCCGATGCCGAGCAGCGGTTCGATGAACACGAGGTCGCCTCGGACGCTGCCGGTGAGCGTGGTCGGCGGCACGTGGTAGCCGCCCGTGTACGCCCAGGCATTCATGCCTTCCTCGCGCAACGCGTGGACGGTTGCCACGAGATCCCTGGTGCCGCGGGCCACGTCATCCGTGCCGAGCAGGCCGACGACCGTGGTCACGCCGGCGGTCGTGAACCGGGTCAGCGGGACGGGCGGGACGCGCGTGCGAAAGCCGGCTTCGCCGCCGCCACCGGTGACGTGCACGTGGCCGTCGATCAGGCCCGGGATGAGCCTGCGGCCCTCGAGATCAAGTGTCTCGGACACAGCAAGCAGCGGCTGCGGAAGGCTGGGGAACTCCCCCGCACGGCCGATCCAGAGGACTTTGCCGCCGCCGAGCAGCAGATCGCTCGCCCCGAGGGGGCGGGGGGCGAACGTTTCGGCGTTACGAATCAGCAGCATGCGGGCGGAGATGATGCCTGACAACGGGCTCGAACCCAACCTGCACTGCGCTGCCTACTTACGGCACCGAGCCTCGCCACTGTCGCGCACGCGGCCAGCGATGTCGATGAACTGCCAGGAATACGACCCGTCGTCCAGGGTCAGCTTCAGCACGCCGTGCCGCGCCAGACGCAAGCGGCTCTGGTGAATCGGGTTCCAGATCGGGTACAGGCGCGCACCGCCCGTGCCTACGACGAACTCGCGCATCCCGTCCGCCGTGGATTGCCCTGCGGCATCGAGCGGCCCGAACGCCTCGTAGAAGTGCTGATGGCCGTTCAATACGAACTCGGCGCCATTTTCCTCAAGCAGCGCCCAGAACCGCTGCATCTTCGGCGTCGGTCCGTGTTCGAGCCCCGACGAGAACGCGGGCATGTGCCAGAAGGCGAGCGTGCAGCGCGTGCCGACATTCTCGCGCAACGTGGCTTCGAGCCACTCGTATTGGCGGTCCAGGGCCTCGCCCGCCCGCTGGCTGTCGAGCCCGATGACGAGCCAGTCGCCGAGCCGCCTCGCGAAGTAGCCCTCTGCGGAGGCGCCCGCACCGAAGTACGCCTGGAAATCGTCGGACCGGTCATCAACGTAGTCATGATTGCCGGGCACCGCGAGCGTCGTCGCGCGGAGCGAACCCCAGGTCGGCTCGTAGCAAGACGCATATGTGGCGGCCGTCGCGAACGGGTACGCAGTGTCGCCGGGAATCAATACGGTGGCGCCGGCCGGCATGAGCTTTGCCGTCTTGGCGGCGCCGGAATCCTCCGCCGGCCCGTTCCTGCATTCCGCAACGTCGCCGGCCGCATAGACGACGAGCGGGGCGCCGGCCGCCGGGGCGGTCGCCGACGCGGCGAGCAATGGCGTGAGCAGCAGTGCCAGCCAACGAGGCATTGGGTGCGCGAACATGTGGAGTACCGTGACGATTCGCTGATCTTAATCCGAGCTGGTGTTGCGGCGCATAATCAACCGCCATGTACGCCCTGATCCGACACGTGAGCCCCGCGATGGCGCGCTGCGAACTCACGCACCTGGCGCGATCTCCGATCGATGTCGAGTTGGCGGAGCGACAGCATGCACGGTACGCGCAGGCCTTGATCTCAATGGGCTGCCGGCTGCTCGAACTCCCGGCCGAGCCCGACCTGCCAGACTCGGTGTTCGTCGAGGACACGGTGGTGGCGCTCGATGAGATCGCCGTTCTCACGCGCCCCGGGGCTGAGTCGCGACTGGGAGAGGTCGCTTCGGTCGTAAGCGTGGTCGAACTGTGTCGGCCGTGCGTTCGAATCGAGGCGCCCGGCACTCTCGACGGCGGCGACGTGCTGCGCGTCGGTCGCGACGTGTTTGTCGGAGAGTCCGGCCGCTCGAATGCCGAGGGCATCGCGCAACTCGCGGCGGTGATTGCGCCGTACGGATACCGCACGGTCCCGGTGCCGGTACGCGGCTGCCTGCACCTGAAGAGCGCCGTCACGCTGGTCGCCCCGGACACGCTGCTGATCAACGCTGCGTGGGTCGATCGCAGTCACTGGCCGGGCATGCGTTTCGTCGCGGTTGCTCCCGAGGAGCCGCACGCCGCGAACGCGCTCCTCGTGGCCGACGCGGTGATTCATCCGGCATCGGAAACGCGTACTCGAGAACGCCTCGTGGCCGCGGGCCTGCGAGTGCTGCCGGTGGACGTATCCGAGGTCCAGAAGGCCGAAGGCGGCGTGACCTGCTGCAGCGTGATCCTTTCGAATTGATCAGCGCAACAGGAGCGCCAGCACTCCGTCAGCCCGGCGAATAGCAGAAGCAGTTCAGCTTGTTACCGTCGAGATCGCGGAAATACGCCGCGTAGAAACCCGACGTGCCACGCGGGCCGGGTGCACCCTCGTCCTTGCCGCCAAGTTCCATCGCCTTGCGGTGCACCGCGTCCACCTTGGCATTGCTGTCGACGACCAGCGCGATCATTACGCCATTGCCGACCGTCGCCGGCTTGCCGTCAAACGGCTTGATCACGCCGAGCGACGGCTTGTCCGGCGCAACGGCCCAGGCGATGAAGCGGTCGGACTCCATGTAACGTCCTGCGCCGATCTCGGCCAGCAGTGCGTCGTAGAAGGCCGCGGCACGTGTAATGTCGTTGGTCCCCAGCGTCACGTATCCAATCACGGCAGGCGTCTCCTCGGTGATGTACGGCCGGACGGACGGCCGCGACTTCGCGTACACGGAGTCTACCCCGATCGCCCCCTGCCACAAGCGCCGCAGGCGGCGGACAATAGCCACGGTGACACGAGGACAACACACATGACTGACCCGAAATCGCCGATCGAGGCCACGCCGTCGCTGCTGCAGCAGGTCGAGGGCGCCGAGAAGCTGTTCCTGTCGGGCCGCCGCCACCGCGAGGCCGACCTCGCGAGCGCGGTGGGGTTTTTCCTGGAATTTCTCAGGGCCTTCGAGAGCTTCGAGGCGACACAGCCGTGCGTCACCGTCTTCGGCTCTTCGCGGTTTGCGGAGGACCACCCGTACTACCGGCGTGCCCGCGAGATCGGCGCCGCGCTCGCGAAGGCCGGCTACGCGGTGATGACTGGCGGCGGCTCAGGAATCATGGAAGCGGCGAATCGAGGCGCGAAGGAAGGCGGCGGCCTGAGTCTCGGCTGCAACATCCAGTTGCCGCGCGAGCAGATCCCCAACAAGTACCTCGACCGCTTCATCCAGTTCGAGCACTTCTTTGCCCGCAAGGTGATGCTGGTGAAGTTCTCCTGCGCGTTTGTCGTAATGCCGGGCGGCTTCGGCACGCTCGACGAGACGTTCGAGATCGCCACGCTGATGCAGACGAACAAGCTCGGTCACTTCCCGCTGATCGCCGTGGGCCGCGAGTTCTGGGACCAGTTCGACGTGTTCGTGCGCGAGGCGATGGTGAAGCTGGGCACGATCAGCGAGGACGAGACGCAGGTGATCCACCGCGCGGAGACGGCCGAGGAAGTCGTTCGCCTCGTGCGTGAAGCTAACGGGGCTTGATCAGCGGTCGAGCAGCGCGACGACGCTGTCAAGGCTGCGCGCCCGCGCCGCATCGCTCGCCGCGATGCCGTCGCGATTGCGAAGCTTGCGGCTCGCGCCGCCGTCGAGCAGGGCCCGCACCGTCTCGAGGTCGCCCGACTGGCTCGCGAGGATCAGCGCCGTATCGCCCAATCGATTCTGGGCGTTGGCGTCGGCACCCGCCACCAGCAGGCGGCGTGTCGTGCCCGCGTGCCCACCGGCGGCGGCCAGCGTCAAAGGCGTATCGCCGTTGCGGGTTTTCGACGAACCGTTGGCGCCGGCGCGCAGCAGTTGATCCACGATCGCGGTGTAGCCGCGCGCGGCCGCGCAGGATAGCGGGGTCACGCCTTCCACGTCCGCGGAGTCCACGGCTGCACTTGCTGTGAGCAGCAGCGAAACCATCGAGGCGGAATCGCCGCAGGCCGCGAACCACAGCGCGGATCGACCAGCGGAATCCACGGCCGACGGCGCGGCCCTGGCATCGATCAGCAGCTTCGCGATCTCGGCACGATCACGTGCGGCAGCAATCATCAGCGGAGTCGTGCCCTGTCCTGTCTTGACGCCGGGATCCGCGCCCGCAGCAAGCAGCGCGCGAACCACGCCAGCATCACCTCGCTGGACGGCGATGACGAGCGGCGGTTCACCGGCCGCAGGCGACCCCGGTCTCGCTCCGTGCTTCAGCAGCACTTCGACGACCGAGTCGTGTCCCAGCCGCACGGCGAGGCCGAGTGGCGTCAAGCCGTCCTGGCCAGCTCGCGAGGCGTCGGCTCCTGCCGTGAGCAGCTGCGACGCTGCCTGGGCTGAATCCGCCGCTACTGCGACCATCAATGCGGTCTGGCCACCCGGGGTCGCAGAATTAGGATCACCACCGCGGCTCAACAGCTCACGCAGCCTCTGCGGATCCTTGCGACTGGCGGCGACGACCACGTCGGGCCAACCCGCATAAGCATCGGAGACGGCGCGCGGCAGACGGTCCATCGGCCCCGCGGCACTGGCGACCTCCGAGACTCGAACTGGAGTGGCGCCAGCGGCGCGCAGGTCCTTCGCCTGTTGCGTTCGGCCGCGGCGAACCGCGTAGACCAGCGCGGTGTTCCCTGCACTATCAGCCGCAGTGACGCTCGCCCGGGCCTTCAGCAGGCGGGCACACGAATCTGCCGGCTCGGCGCCACACGCCAGCATGAGCGGCGTAATCCCATACTGGTCAGGTGCGTCGACCTTTGCTCCACGATCCAGCAACAAGGAGACGGCCGTTTCCGCTCCGGCGTCTGCGGCATGGTGCAGCGCGGACCTGCCGAATTCATCTGCGACATTCACTCGCTCCGGCGTCGCGAGCGCCTCGAGCATCGTAACGTCGCCGCGCCTCGCGGCCCTCCAGAGCGCGACTCGCCGCGACGGCTCGTCGGTGAGGAAGTCCTGCGGGCGCGCCTCGAGCGGGAGTACGCCTCGCTGGAGCATGTCGCGCGCCACTGGATCGCCCAGCTCCGCAGCCCGCTCGAGCCAGCGCTTCGCGCCACCGGGACCCTTCGGGTCGCTCGTTGCATGCAGGACCGCGAGCGCAAACGCAGCACGCGGATTCCCATGTGCGGCGGCGGCCTCGAACAACCCTTGGGCCCGGGCCCGGTCCGCCCCGGGGACGAGATCGGCCAACGTCATTGCGCCCAGCAAATACTGTGCTTCGGCATTGTCGCGAGCGGCCTGCTCCGACAGCAGGTGAGCCGCCGCGTCATAGTCCTTGACGCGAATCGCGGCCTTCGCGGGCTCCAGCGCATCTGCCGCCGGTGCGGCCCGCGCGCCGACCGTCGGTTGCGCGGCGTTTACGGCCCAGGCGCCGATCAGCAGCAACAGAGCGAGCAACACGCTCGCAAGCTGAGGCAAGCGATCACGCCGTGCCATGCTTGGTCTCCACGGCGATCCCGATGCTGCGCAGGAAATCGTCCGGCAGTATGCCGCCTGCACTGACGATCACGGCGTCGTTCTGGCAATCGACATCGCGGCCATCGAAATCAAGGACCACGCGGTCCGTTTCGATGCGTCGCACTTCCGACCGGAAGAGCACGCGCAGCCGGCCCGACTTCTCCGCCGCCGCAATGCGCTCGCGATTCCTGGGTTTCGCACGCGAAAACGCGTCGCCGCGATAGGAGAGTATCACCGACCGGACACCGTTCTCGGCGACGCTTGCCGCGGCTTCGAGCGCACTGTCTCCGCCACCGACGACGAGCACGTCCTGGCCCACATACTGCTCCGGATCGACGAGTCGATAGACGACCTTGGGCAACTCCTCGCCGGGCACCCCCAGTTTCCGTGGCGTGCCGCGGCGCCCGATCGCGAGCAATACGCTGGTCGCCTTGTACTCGCCACGGGCCGTGCGCACGACGAAACCACCGCCCTCGCGCGTGATGGCCTCGACGCGTTCGTGGTAATGGATCTGGAGCCCGGTCTTGCGCTCGACGTCACGCCAGAAATCGAGCAGCGCTTCCTTCGCGGTCTGGCCGAAACGCACCTTGCCGACCAGAGGCAAAGTGACCGGCGCCGTCATGACCAGCTTTGCGCGCGGATACTGAAAGACGCAGCCACCGAGGGACTCCTGCTCGACCGTCGCGAACTTCATGCGGTGCGACAGGGCCGTCAGCGAGGCGGCGAATCCCGCAGGTCCTGCGCCGACGATGACGAGATCGAGACGGTCGTCGGCACGCTGCCGCCGCTTGTGTATCGCATCCACGGCCTGGCGCCCCTGCGACAGGGCGTTGCGGATCAGACCCATTCCACCGAGCTCGCCGGCGATGTAGATCCCGGGCACCGAAGTCTCGAAATCCGGGCTGAGTAGCGGGATATCGACGCCGCGCTTCGCCGAGCCGAATACCAGCGTGATGGCATCCACCGGGCACGCACTGCGGCAGGCGCCATGACCGATGCAGTCTGACGGGCCGATCAGCTGCGCCTTGTTGGCGATCAGACCGAGCACGTGGTGTTCGGGCTGCTCCGGGCAGGCCTTCACGCAGGATCCGCAGCCAATGCATCGCAGGGTGTCGATGACCGGGTGGAGCGATGCAGGCTCGGCGAAACCGGCGGCCACGGCTTGCTCCCGCACCGCGACGTGCGTGCGCTCGGCACGCTGGCGACGGCCGACGTACCAGCTCCAGATGAGGGCCAGTGGCGCGCCGTATACGAGCAGATATGCATAGCTCATGTCGTCACGGACTTTAGCTGACTCGTCCCGCGCGGATCACCGACAACGGCCTCCAAATGAGAACTACTGCCCTCCAAAGCTGCTACCGGTCACAGATTTGACATGTCATGGCGGCGCTGCGGTGCGTACGACCTGTTCGCGACGTAGCCTCCGCCCAACCAACACCACATTGCGTACCGGGGGAGTGAAGGCATGCCGACGAGTCTGATCACGTCGAGCGCGCGCAGCGGATTCGTTCTGGGACTGTCTGCAGGGCTCGTGCTCGCTTCGGCCGCATTCCTGATTCGAGGCCAGTTCGCCGAATTTTCGCAGGCAGCGGACGCGACGACTGCAGCGAAGACCGTCGCCGCGACGCCGTCCGGCTCAACTTCGATGACGGCCCCGGGCGCCAAGGCCGGCTCCATGGAAGCGGCGACGCTCGCCCTGAAGACTCGCCTCGCAACCCAGGGCGGCCCGGACGACCAATGGGAGCTGTTGGCGCAGTCCTACGACTTTCTCGGCCGCAGCGCCGAAGCGAAGCTCGCGCGCGAACACAAGACCTCTGCCTCGAGTGACCTGCGCGACACGATCGCTGCAAGCACGATGCTGCTGCCCGCCGCTCGCGCCCGGGTGACCGGCGTAGCTACTCCGCAAGCTGGCGCGACTCCGGCCGGGAAACTGATTGCGAGCGCCGAGCAGCACCGTCGCAAGCGCGAGTTCAAGGAGGCCTGCGCGGACTACGCCGGGGTAATCAAACTGGGAGCAATGTCCGCCGATACCTGGGCCGACTACGCGGACGCGCAGGCATCGCTGGCGGGGCAGCTCGCGGGCGAACCCGCAAAGGCGATCGACAATGCGCTGGCGCTCGACCCGCGCCACACCAAGGCGCTCTGGTTGAAAGCAAGCCTCGCGCACGAACAGCGCCGCTACAAGGACGCGCTCACGACCTGGCAGCAACTGCTGACGCTGGTGCCGCCCGGCTCGTCCGACGCGCGCATCGTCGAGGCCAACATGGCCGAGGCGTCGCGCCTCGCGACCGGTTGACGCCGCGCAATGAACGCACGACTGCAGCGCAGTGAGTTCGAACTGGCCGAAACGCCAGAGGCTGACTCGATCGCTTTCGGCGGACGACGGCCCGCGCTGGAGATCGCAACGCCGACCCCGGTTCCGCCGAAGAAGGCCAGCCAGGGTAGCGCCGGGCGCACGTGGCGCAACCCGGCATGGCTGTGGCTGTTCGCGACGACCGCCCTCTTGTACTGGGGATACCACTTCCCGACCGAGCAGTACATCACGCCGCAGACCGGCGTCGGATACGCGCTCGGGATCCTTGGCGGGTCGTCGATGTTGCTGCTGCTCGTCTACCCGGCACGCAAGCGGGTGCGCGCGCTTGGCTTCCTCGGAACGACCAAGCGCTGGTTCCAGGCACACATGGTGCTCGGCATCGTCGGACCAGTGCTGGTCCTGTTCCATTCCAATTTCGGCCTCGGCGCCACCAACAGCAACGTCGCGCTCGCCTGCATGCTCGTCGTATCCGGCAGCGGGCTATTCGGCCGTTACTTCTACACGCGCATTCACCATGGGCTGCACGGCCGCAAGGCGAGCCTCGCCGAACTCAAGGAATACGCGGACAAGCTGCGCTGGGTCACGACCAGCGTCGAGTTCCTGCCCGACCTCGTCGCACGCATCGAGTCCGAGGAGCGAGCCATCGTCGAACGCTGCCAGCGCCTTCCATTGCTGGCGCGGCCACTCGTCTGTGCCACCAGCGTGACGCTCGCACGCCGCCGGCTGCGTCGATACGTGCAACAGTCGCTCCGTGCATCGACCGCGAATGACCGCCATTGCGCCCGTAAGCCGCGGCTGCGCGAAACCGCCTCAGGCTACATCGACGACCGCCTTTCGGCGACGCGGCGGGTGGTCGAGTTCGCCGCGTTCGAGCGCCTGTTCTCGCTCTGGCACGCGCTGCACCTGCCGCTTTTCCTGATGCTGCTGGTCGCCGGCATCGTGCACGTCGTCGCGGTCCACGTCTACTGAGACGTTGACCGGACACGGATGCCGCATGTGCGCTCATTCATCGCAATGGTTGTCGTGATGCTTGCGAGCGTGGCGCCCGGGCAAGCATTCGGTGCAGGCCTCGAAACCCTGATCATGCCGGGCAAGGTCACGAGCGCCCACGCGAAGCTCGAGCAGGATTGCTCGCAGTGCCACGACCGCGCAGATCGCAACCGCCAGGCTGCGCTCTGCATGACCTGCCACAAGGAGGTCGCCGCGGATGTCCGCAGTCACGGCGGGTTCCACGGGCGCCTTCCTGGAATCGACACGGCGCAGTGCAAGGCGTGCCATTCGGAACACCTCGGCCGCGAGGCCGACATCGTGAAGCTCAACCGATCGGTCCTTGACCACTCGCGCACCGACTTCGCGCTGGCTGGCGCTCACGCGTCGGCCGACTGCAGCGCCTGCCACAAGGCCGGGAAGAAGTACCGTGAAGCGCCGTCGGGATGCGCCGATTGCCACCGGGCTGAGGACCCGCATGGGGGCAAACTCGGTGCGAATTGCGCCAGTTGCCACGAGCCGGCCGACTGGACGCGAGTGCGATTCGACCACGACAAGACGAAATTCGCCCTGCGCGACGCCCATCGCGAAGTGGCTTGCGCCGCCTGCCACCTCGGGAACCGCTACGCGGGGACGCCTGCGACATGCGCGTCGTGCCACTCGCCGGACGACGTGCACCGTGGCGCCCGAGGCCAGGACTGCGCGAGCTGCCACACGACCGCGGCCTGGAAAACGTCTAAGTTCGACCACGCTAAGGAAGCGCGCTTTCCGCTGGTCGGCGCCCACGCACAGCTCGACTGCAAGGTGTGCCACAAGACGCCGAACCTCAAGGATCCCCTCCCGCGCGACTGCGCCAGTTGTCATCGAACCGACGACGCACACGCGACGCGCTTCGGCGCCGCCTGCGAAAAGTGCCATGGTGCCTCGGCATGGAAGCCCGCCGCCTTCGACCACACTCGCGACGGCCACTTCGAACTGCTCGGCAGTCACGCGAAACTCGACTGCACCGCCTGCCATACGGCGGTCGTGGCGAAGCAGAAACTCGGCACCGACTGCAGCTCGTGTCATCGAACGAGCGACGCCCATGGCGGCAAGCTCGGTGCTGATTGCGCGCGGTGCCATGGTGTAGAGAGTTGGCGCAAAGGCGTCTCGTTCGACCACGACCTGACGCAGTTCCCGCTGGTGGGCCTGCACGTCGCGGTCCCCTGCCACGCCTGCCACACATCGCCTTCGTTCAAGGGCGCGGCAACGGACTGCCTCGGGTGCCACCAGCGCGACGATCGCCACAAGGGGTCGCTCGGCAAGGACTGCGAGGGCTGTCACTCGCCGAACGGCTGGGGACTCTGGGAGTTCGATCACGCCAAGGTGACCGGCTTCGCGCTGCAGGGCGCTCACGCGAACGCGACCTGCGCCGGATGCCACAAGCAGCCCCCGGACACGGTGAAGCTCAGTGGCGACTGCGCGTCCTGCCACATCCAGGACGACGTGCACCTCGGGCAGTACGGCCGGCAGTGCCAGCGCTGTCACGGCACGACGACATTCAAGGGCGCGCGGCTGCAATAGGGACCGGAACATGAGCAAGCTCACCAAGCTCGTCCTTCTGTGCCTGCTCGCACTCATCGGGCAAGGGGCATCCGCCCAGCGGGCCGGAACGCTGTTCGATCACGTGACGACCGGCTATGAGCTCACCGGTGCACACAAGCTGCAGGCCTGCGAGTCGTGTCACGTCGACGCAGTGTTCCAAGGCACGCCGCGCGAGTGTGTCGCGTGCCACTCACGAGGCTCCCGCGTCGGCGCTACGCCGAAGACGTCGGATCACATCCTGAGCACGGAGCGGTGCGACGCCTGCCACACGACGTCCGCCTGGACGCCGGCGACCCGCTTCGATCACGAGGAGACGCGCGGCAGTTGCTCATCGTGCCACAACAACGCGCAGGTGCCCGGCAAGCCGGCCGGCCACATTGCGACGACCATGGAATGCAATGCGTGCCATGGCACGGCGGCCTGGAGCCCGTCCAAGTTCGACCACAGCAGCGTGACCGGCGACTGCGTGTCCTGTCACAGCCCGGGCAGCACCGCGACCGCCAAAGGTCCGTCGCACCTGCAGACGAGCAACGACTGCGCGGCGTGCCACACCGTGGGCGCATGGTCGCCGCCGACCCGCGTCGATCACACCCAGGTGATCGGCAGCTGCGCCTCCTGCCATGACGGCACACATGCGATCGGACGCAGCGCGAAACACATACCGAGCCCGGATACCTGCGACACCTGTCACTCGGTCTCCGCCTGGCTGCCGGCGCGCTTCGACCACGCGGGCGTCACCGAACGCTGCGTCGCCTGCCACGATGGCACCAGGGCGACCGGTGTCGGCGCCCGGCACATCAAGGCGACGACAGCCTGCGATACCTGTCATGCGACGGTGGCCTGGACGCCCGTGACCCGGGTCGATCACGCCAACGTGCTCGGCAGCTGCGCATCCTGTCACGACGGCACCAGCGCCAAGGGCCAGGCTGCGAACCACATCGTGACCCGCGCCGAGTGCGACAACTGCCATGCAACGACCGCCTGGAAGCCGGCGAAGTTCGATCACTCCGGCATCGTGCACAACTGCGCGAGCTGCCACGACGGCACGCGCGCGACCGGGCGAGGACCGGCCCACCTCCGGACCACCGAGTCCTGCGAGTCCTGTCACGTCATCGCCGCATGGAAGCCGGCGTCCACCGTCGATCACACGCAGGTAACGGGAACCTGTGCTTCCTGCCACGACGGTACGACTGCCAAAGGCAAGCACCCCAACCACATCCCGAGCGACAACGCCTGCGCGACGTGCCATACGACCACGGCCTGGACCCCGGCCCGCTTCACGCACGAAGGCGTTACCGCAACCTGTATCAGCTGCCATGACGGCGTTCGCGAGACCGGTAAGAGCGCCACGCACATCAAGGCGAGCGACGTGTGCCAGGCCTGCCACACGACTTTCGGCTGGCGGCCGGTCACGCGCGTCGATCACACGCAGGTCACGGGCAGCTGCTACTCCTGCCACAACGGCACCACCGCGACCGGCAAGCACCCGGCCCACCTGCAGACGAGCAACGATTGCTCCACCTGCCACGCGACACAGGCATGGAAGCCCGCGACGCGTGTGGATCACGCACAGGTGCTGGGCACGTGCGCGAGCTGCCACAACGGATCCACGGCGACCGGCAAGACCGCCAAGCACCTGCCGACGACCGCCGATTGCAGCGGCTGCCACGCGACGACCGCGTGGAAGCCGGCCAAGTTCGACCACTCGGGCATCACCGACACATGTTCGAGCTGCCACGACGGAACGCACGCCACGGGTAAGGCGTCGAGCCACATCCCCACGACCGGGCAATGTGGCTCGTGCCACTCCACGACCGCGTGGGTCCCCGCCCGGTTCACCCACGAGGGGATCACGGCGGGCTGCGTCACGTGCCACGACGGCGTGAAGCAGACCGGCAAGAGCAGCACGCACATCCAGGCCAGCGATTCCTGCCAGGCCTGCCACGCGACCACCGCCTGGCGGCCGGTGCTCGAGGTCGATCACTCGCAGGTGTCCGGCAGCTGCTATTCCTGCCACAACGGCACGGCGGCGACCGGCAAGCACGCGTCACACATCCAGTCCACGAACAGCTGTGCGGCATGCCACGCCACACAGGCCTGGAAGCCTGCCACGACCGTCGACCACCGCGAGGTGACCGGGAGTTGTTTCTCCTGCCACAACGGCACGATCGCTACCGGCAAGCCGTTGAACCACATCGTGAGCGGTGACAACTGCGAGTCCTGCCACACGCCATCCGCGTGGAAGCCTGCGAAGTGGGACCACACCGGTATCGTCGGGCAATGTGCCAATTGTCACGATGGCGTCAAGGCGACAGGCAAGACCGCCGCCCACCTCGCTACCAGCAATACGTGCGAGGCGTGCCATGCGGTCTCGAACTGGCGGCCGGCGACGCGCGTTGACCACGCGCAGGTTACGGGCGCCTGCAGCACGTGTCACAACGGAGCGAAGGCCGCGGGCAAGGGACCCAACCACATTCCGACCACGGCCGAGTGCGGCACCTGTCACACGACACTCGCCTGGAAGCCAGCGAATTTCACGCACGCCGGCATTGCCTCCGGCTGTGCGACGTGCCACGACGGGATCAAGTCACCGGGCAAGAACGCAACACACATGCGCACGACCGCCGCCTGCGAGTCGTGCCATGCGACGACTGCCTGGAGACCGGCGACGCGCGTCGATCACGCGCAGGTTATCGGCACTTGCTCGAGTTGCCACAACGGTACGACAGCACCGGGCAAGCCTGCGACCCACATTGCGACGAGCGCGGAATGCGGCAGCTGCCACGGCACGACCGCGTGGAAACCCGCGACCGGGTTCAACCACACCGGGATCACCGGCAGCTGCTACAACTGCCACAACGGCGTCAATGCGACGGGGAAGAGCGCTTCGCACATCGCGACGGACACGAGCTGCGAGAGCTGTCACGCGACCAACGCGTGGAAGCCGGCAGTGCGGGTCGACCACGGCCACGTCTCCGGTACCTGCAGTTCCTGTCACAACGGCACGAAGGCGACGGCCAAGGGCGCAAATCACATCCCGACCACGGCGGAGTGCGGCACCTGCCACTCGACGCTCGCGTGGGTTCCCGCCAACTTCAGCCACACTGGAATCAACTCCGGGTGCGCCACCTGTCACGACGGCGTCAAGGCAGCCGGCAAGAATGCCGGCCACATTTTCACGAGCCCTGTGTGCGAGGCGTGTCACGCCACGACGGCCTGGAGGCCGGCGACGCGTGTCGATCACGCGCAGGTCGTCGGCACGTGCGCGAGCTGCCACAACGGCAACACGGCCACCGGCAAGCCGACGGGCCACGTCGCGACGACCGCCGAGTGCAGCAACTGCCACGCGACGACGGCCTGGAAGCCCGCCACGGGCTTCAGCCACACGGGCATTACCGGTAACTGCTACAGCTGCCACAACGGCGTCGGCGCGACGGGCAAGAACGCAGGCCACGTGCAGACGAGCAACCAGTGCGAATCGTGCCACTCGCCCGCTGGCTGGAAGCCGGCGGTGCACGTGGACCACACCCAGGTAATCGGCAGCTGCTTCTCCTGCCACAACGGCACCAACGCGACCGGAAAGAGCGCATCGCACATCACCAGCGACACGGCCTGCGACGCCTGCCACACGACGACCGCCTGGAAGCCGGCCGTGCGCGTCGACCACAATCACGTGAGCGGCACGTGCAGCAGCTGTCACAACGGCGTCAAGGCGCCGGGCAAGCCCACCAATCACATCCCGACGACGCAGGAGTGCGGCGCCTGTCACTCGACGATTGCGTGGCTGCCGGCCGCGTTCGACCACACCGGCGTGACGAGCGGCTGCAAGACCTGCCACAACGGCACGACGGCCAGTGGCCCGTCCACGGGGCACATGACCTTCCCCGTCAACAACTTCGACTGCAACAGTTGCCACACGACGACGGCGTGGTCGCCGAACACGTTCAAACACGCAGCCGGCCGCGGTTACCCGGGCGATCACCGGGTCGTGCTGACGTGCCTGAATTGCCACACGACCAACACCGATGCGGCTACCTGGCGCGCACCGGCGTACAAGCCCGACTGCGCAGGCTGCCACGCGAGCCGCTTCAAACCAGACCCGCACAAGAAGTACGGCGACGTGAAGTACGCGGTGAGTGAGCTCCGGAACTGCTCAGGCGCGTGCCACATCTACACGGACTCGACGCTGACGACGATCCTGACGCGTCGGTCCGGCCCCGAGCATCGAATCACCGACACGAAGTTCGACTGATGTCGTACCGGGCAAGCCGCTGCGTCTGGTTGGTACTGCTGCCCTGGCTGGCCATGCCTGCGCACGCCCAGGTCGCCGCTCGATTGATCGAGGACGTCGGTGTCACAGACCATGACGGCTACGCGACCGTTACCATCCAGTTCGGCTGCGACGTGCGCTACGTCAGCCACACCCCGGCCAGCAGTGGCGACACGGTTCGCATCCGATTGGCGCCGGGTCCCGGCTGCGGCTCACCGGCCGCGGGCTGGGTGGTCCCTCCCCCGCTCGACGACCGCGGCGTGATCCGCTCCATCACCGTCGACCGTACGCTCGCACGTGACGTCGATCTCGGCATCCGCTGGTCAAAGTCCGAGAGTTTTGCGCTCGTTCCGTCGTCGAATGGCCGCGGCCTGCGTCTGCTGCTGCTGCGGACCGAGGCCGACCGCTCGAAGGTCACCGTCCGCGAAGTGAGCGGTGGTGCTTCCGTATATGCCGTCAACCTCGACGCAGCCAGGGAGCCATACGACGCAGCGGCCATCGCAGCCGCGGCCCAGGCAACCGGCGTGCGCGCGTACGTATCCGAAGCGGTGGTCGACGGCGAGAAATGGTACCGGCTGCGCGCCGGGCCATTCGTCTCCGAAGCCGATGCGCGGCGCGTGCTCACCGCTGCGCGCACCCGCTATCCGAAGGCGTGGCTTGCAGTGGCCGACGACGCGACCATGAGCAAGCCGGGCCTCCCGGATGCGGTCGGCAGCGTGGCGCAGGCAAAGACGCCGGGCAATACGACGCTGACGCAGCAGGACATCGACCAGACGATGAAGCAGGCGCAGGAGTACTTCCGGAAGAAGGACTATGGAGTCGCGATCCAGCTGCTGACGCGCCTCACCGAGCAGCCCGAGTTCCCGCAGCGCGCCCAGGCACAGGAACTGCTCGGGCTGGCGCGCGAGCGCCGCGGCCAGCTCGCGCATGCCAAGGCCGAGTACGAGGAGTACCTGCGTCGCTATCCGGATGGCGAGGCTGCCGACCGCGTGAGCAAGCGACTGCGCGCACTGACGTTCGCGGCCAGCCCCGCGAGCGCGCATGCCCGGGCCGCGGCAGCGAACGATTCCAAGTGGAAGGTCTACGGCGGCGTCTCGCAGACATACCGGCGGGACACGAGCAGCTTCGACAATGGCAGCGTGTCGCGGACGGCCACGACCCAGGACGCAATCCTGAGCGACGTCGCACTCGCGGCCCGCCGCAGTGGCGAACGCTACGATTTCGCAACCCGGGTCAGCGGTGCGTATGGGCTGGACCTGCTGCAGAACGGGCCCGGAAGCCAGGCGACCGTCTCGCTCCTGTTTGGCGAAGTGCACGACCGGGTTCTCGACTGGACCATTCGCGGGGGCCGGCAGTCCGGGACCCTCGGCGGCCTGATCGGGACCTTCGATGGCTTGTACGGCGGCTACCAGGTCCTGCCGAAGGTTCGCGTGAACGCCCTGCTCGGCTATCCGGTTGATTCGACGCGCTCGTCGCCGTCGAACGACCGCAAGTTCTACGCACTCTCCGCCGACTTCGGCACCTTCGCCGAGGCGTGGGACGTGTCGCTCTATGCCATCTCGCAGGACTACTACGGGTTCACGGACCGACAGGCCATCGGAACGGAGCTGCGCTACTTCCGGCCCGGCCTGACGTTCGTCGGCCTTCTGGACTACGACATCCACTTCGGCGACCTGAACGACGTGCTGCTGCTCGCCACGGCAGCGCTGCCGGCGCGCTGGACGATGAGCGCCAACCTGGACCATCGCAAGAGCCCGGGGCTCAGCCTGCAGAACGCACTGATCGGCCAGCCCGTCAGGACCTTCGACCAGCTCTTCGGCCTCTACACCAGCGCGCAGGTCGAGCAGCTGGCCCTGGATCGCAGCGCGGAGTCGGATACCTACACGCTCTCGCTGTCGCGGCCGTTCGGCGAGCGGTGGCAATGGTCGATGGACGTGTCCGGCATCAGCATCAGCGCGACGCCTGCGTCGGGAGGCGTCGAGGCGACGCTCGCTTCCGGCACGGACATGATCATTTCGACGCAGGGACTCGCGTACGGCCTGTTCGATCGCGGCGACGTATCGTCGCTCGGGCTGCAGTACCAGACGGGAAATGCCAGCGACACGGTCTCGATCGGGCTCTACACGCAACAGCCGATCGGGCAGGCCTGGCGCATCAGCCCGCGACTGCGCTTCGACCAGCGTACGTTTCACGCGGACGGCTCGAAGCAGCTGCTGTACGCGCCCGGCATCCGGACCGAGATGCACTGGCAGCGCCTGTGGCTCGAGCTCGAGGGCGGCGCCGAGATCGGACAACGGACGCTCGGCGACTCGTCTGCGGACGCAACGCGTTACTACTTCAGCCTGGGGTACCGCTATGACCTCTGAGCACGCTTCGAGGCCCGGACACTTGCGCCGCCTGGCGGCCGTATTGGCTGCACTGGCGCTGGGCGCCTGCGCCTCGAGCCCACCCGACGATCCTCGCGAGTACCTGGACGAGGTGTCCGCCGCAACCGTGACCGTCGCGCCGGGCGGCCTCGTGTTCGCGCGCGAGCGACCGGAGCTTGCCGTCCACGCGCGCGACTACATCACGCTCGTGCCGCTGGACGTCAACCGCTCAGGGCGCCACTCACAGTATTTCTACGTCTACGTCTGGTCGACGATCGACAAGCGCGGTCTGCTGGCTCGCGACGCGTCAAACGGACAGATCGAGTTGCTCGCGGACGGGCGACAGATTCCGCTGGTTCCGACCAAGGCTACACCTCGCGAGCTCGGGCTCGCCGTGCCGCCAGTGCGCGCTCCCTCGGACTCCGCCCACTTGCTGATCGCCCCGACGGATCGCGAGACGCTCGAGTTCCTTGCGCGCGCGACCGATATCCGCGCGATTGCGCAGCACGACGGGATCAGCGACCGATACGAACTCTGGTCGGGCAACAGCGGCGAGATCCTCGCGCTGCTGTAGGAAAAAAGGGGACATTCTCCTTTTCCCGTCACGAAGGACGGGGAAATGAGAATGTCCCCGTATGTTCTACGCTGCTTCCTTCGGTGCCTCGGCCCTGGCCTTGGCGCCGGCCGCCGGATGCTCGTAGTCGTTCTTCTCCCAGTCGCGGTACTGCGGCGGGATCGGGTTGATCGAGCCCTCGGCGAGCCAGTCGAGCTTGCCCTCCATCAGCAGCCCGGCGACCTTGCCATACGAACGGTTGTAGTTGCTCTTCACCGCGCGGAAATTGCCGGCGATGCGTCGGCGCGCCTCGCGGCAGAACAGATCGGCGAGCTCCTGCGGCGACTGGTCGGCCTTGTTCAGCCCGACCAGGTGGTCGGCATACGACAGCGCCGAGCCCATCACGAACAGGTCCACGCCGATGTCGACGAAGTTGCCGAGGATGACCTGCTCTTTCTCGAGCTTCGGACCGTACTTCGCCATGGTCGCGAACAGTCGCCGCGCGAGCAGCTTCGAGGTCTTCGCCGCATAGGCCAGGTGCTTGCGGTTGCTCTCGTTCAGGTTAGGTGCATCGAGGTCCCCGCCCATGTCCGGCACGAAGAGCTTCGGCAGCCACGTGGAGTAGAAGCCGGCCGCCTTCATCATCGCCTCGCGCTTAGTGACCTTCTGGCCAGGCTTCGGCTGCATGATCGGCATCACGAGCTTGAAGTGCGTGTCGAGCGCCTCGCGCGCCATGATCAGGTGCATGACCTGTGACGAGCCTTCGAAGATGCGGTTGATGCGCGCATCGCGCAGGCCCATCTCGACGGCGGTCGGTCGCTCGCCGCGCGCATACAGCGACTTCGCCTGCTCATAGCCGCGTCCGCCGCGGACCTGCACGTAGTCGTCGTACATCTTCCACAGCGTCTCGGAACACCAGTACTTCGCCGCTGCTGCCTCGAGGCGGATGTCCGCATTCTTGTGGTCCGCGAACGCACAGGCGACGCCGACCATGGCCTTCATCGCGAAGAGCTGCGCCATGTAGCTCGAGATCATCTTCGCCACGGCCTGGTGCTTGCCGACCGGCTGGCCCCATTGCTGGCGTGTCGAGGTCCACCACTTCGCGTCGTCCACCATCGCCATGCCACCGCCGATGGCTGCGGCCGGGATGCCCAAGCGGCCGACGTTCAGCGTTGCCAGCGCAATCTTCAGGCCCTCGCCCGGCTTGCCGATCAGGTTCTCTGCCGGGACCTTGACGTCCTTGAACGCGACGACGCCGTTCGCGATGCCGCGCAGGCCCATGAAGCGCGAGCGCCGCACGCGATCGACGCCCGGCCAGCCTGTTTCGACGACGAAGCACGAAATCTGTGGCAGGGACTTGCCGTTCGGCAGCACCTTGTCCGGTGTCCGCGCAAGCACGGCGATCAGCGTCGTCTTCGGGTCGCTGACGTTCGTGCACCACAGCTTGTCGCCATTCAGCGTGTAGTACTTGCCGTCAGCCGACGGCGCGGCGACCGTCGTCATGCGCGCCGGGTCGGAGCCCACGCCGGGCTCGGTGAGCGCGAACGCCGAGATCTCACCCTTCGCGAGGCGCGGCAGGTACTTGCGCTTCTGCTCCTCGGTGCCAAACTCCTTCAGCGGCTGCGGCACGCCGATGCTCTGGTGAGCCGAGATGAATGCGACCGTCGAGGCACAGTAACCGCCGATAAAGCCGAGCACGCGGGCGTAGTTGGTCACCGAGAATCCGAGGCCACCGTATTCCTTCGGGATCTTCATGCCGAAGAGCCCGACTGCCGCCAGGGCTTCGAGCGCCTCGCGCGGGTACTCGCCGTCCTCGTCGATCTGCCACGGGTCCACGTGTTTCTCGAGCACCGGGCGGATCTTCTCGATGTATTCGTCGCCGATCTTCTTGTCCTCCGCCGACTGCGCCGGGAACGGGTGCAGCAGGTCCCAGCGGAAGTTGCCCTTGAACACCTCGGCCGTGAAGCTCACGGCCTCCCAGTCCGCCTGGCGTGCGTCCTCGGCAAGCTGCATTGCGTCGTCTTTGGCCTTGGTGTCCATCGTGGGTCCTCGAGGGGGCCGGAAGTGGGCTTAAACCTCCGCCGAATATCCCTCAACCCGGCAGCGCCGGGTATAGCGGTTTTGTGCAGTGCAGCTAAAGCGCGTCTCATTTCCCGCTCCGGGTGCCGGGCCCCGGGACATGCGGCAAGCCGGTTTGTGGCAATCGGCGCCCGGGCATACGATCGAGACTGAGACCCGTCGAACACCCCGTCCGACGAGCCCGACCGGGAGTGGATGCCATGACGGAAGACGTGAGCACCGAACAATTGCGCAACGACCTCGCCACCTTGATGCGCGACGCAGAGGCGCTGATCAAGGCGTCGGCCGAGCCGGGCCATGAACGTCTGGCCGAAGCCAAGGCCAGGATCCGCGAAACCGTCGACGCCGCGAAGCGCAGGCTCGCAGACGCCCAGCACTTCGCGGCCGAGGAAGGCGAGCAAGCCATGCGAGCCACTGATGACTACGTCAGGCGCAATCCCTGGCAGGCGGTGGGAATCGCGGCGGGAGTTGGCCTGATCGCGGGACTGCTGCTGGCACGTCGCTGAACGCCGCCGATGTCGACCGAAGATACCCCGGGCCCGGCGGCACGCCTGCTGCGCTCGGGAACGCAGCTGGCCGGCACGCTGCTCGCGATCGTCGAGACGCGGTTCGACCTGCTTACGACCGAAATCAGCGAAGACTCCCGGCGTGGCGTCCGCATCCTGCTCTGGGCCAGCGTGGCCCTGCTGGCCGGATTCGCGGGACTGCTGTTTGCAGGCGTGACCGTTCTGATCGTGTTCTGGGACGAGCACCGCGTTGCGGCGGCGCTTGGCGTTACGCTCGCATTCTTCGCAATCATGGCCGGCGCGGCGCTGGTGTCGCGAAATCGCCTGCACGAGCGGCCGCGGCTCCTCGACGCCACGCGCACGGAATTGCGCCGCGACGTCGAACTGCTGCGAAGCCGTCGATGAGCGCCAGTCTCGCAACGACGACCGCGCGGCGCCTCGCATTGCAGGCGCAGTGCGCAGCGCAGCGGGGCGAGCTCGCGCGGGAACTCGGCGCCGTCGAGGACGGCCTCCGCCCGGTCGATCGGACAATCTATTTCGTGCGGACGTTCGGACCGCTTGCGGCCGTGGCGGGCGTGACGGCCTTGATCGTCATCGGCCCCGGCAAGGCAATGCGAGCGATGCGCAATGTCCTCGCCGTCGCGCCGTACGCCGCACAGGCCCTGCGACTCTTTCGCTGACGCCGACCTGCCGGGTGCGGTTCAGGGCGACCCCGGTCCCTGGCGGACCGGGGTGCCTGCAATGTGACTCAGCCGTCGACGCGGCGCAGGATCGTCGCGATGCCCTGCCCCAGGCCGATGCACATCGTCGAGACGCCGTGCTCGGCCTTCTTCTGCTCCATCGCATTCAGCAGCGCCGTCGTGATGCGCGCGCCGGAGCAGCCGAGCGGATGGCCGAGCGCGATCGCGCCGCCGTTCAGGTTCACGCTGTCTTCCATGCGATCCATCAGCCCCAGGTCCTTCACGCACGGCAGCGACTGCGCGGCGAAAGCCTCGTTCAACTCGGCGACCTGGATGTCCTTGATCTCGAGGCCGGCGCGCTTCAGCGCCTTCTTCGTCGCCGGCACCGGGCCGTAGCCCATGATCGCCGGGTCGACGCCCGCAACCGCCATCGACACGATCTTCGCGCGCGGCTTGAGTCCGAGCGCCTTGGCGCGCTCATAGCTCATCACCAGCATTGCGGACGCGCCATCCGAGATCGCCGACGACGAGCCTGCCGTCACCGTGCCGCCCTTCGGGTCGAACGCCGGCTTCAGCGCCGCAAGCGCCTCGTAGGACGCGTCGCTGCGAATCACTTCGTCGATGTCGCACAGCACGCGCACGCCATCGGCGTCATGGCCCTCGATGCCGACGATCTCTTTCTTGAACCGGCCTTGCTGCGTGGCCTCCCACGCCTTCTGGTGTGAGCGGAGCGCAAACTTATCCTGCATCTCGCGCGTGATGCCGTGCATGCGGCCGAGCATTTCCGCGGTCAGGCCCATCATGTTCGAAGCCTTCGCGTACTGCTTCGACGACGACGGGTTGAGGTCGATGCCGTGCATCATGTTGACGTGGCCCATGTGCTCCACGCCACCGATCACGAACACGTCGCCCTGGCCCGTCATGATCTGCCCGGCGGCCGTGTGCAGCGCCTGCATCGACGAGCCGCACAGGCGGTTGACCGTCTGGCCGGGCACCGTGTGCGGGAGCCCGGCGAGCAGCAGCGCGTTGCGGGCGATGTTCATGCCCTGCTCGAGCGTCTGGTTTACGCAGCCCCAGATCACGTCCTCGACCTCGTCCATCTTCGCGGCCGGGTTGCGTTTGAACAGTGCCTTGATCAACTCGGCCGAGAGCACCTCGGCACGGACGTTACGGAACATGCCGCCCTTCGAGCGGCCCATTGCGCTGCGCACGCCATCGATGATGACGACATCGCGGGGATTGAGACTCATCTTGATCTCTCCAGGTTCGTTTGGGGCCGCTGAATCAGCCGAAGAACTTCTTGCCTGACGCCGCCATGTCGAGCAGCAGTTTCGGCGGCTCGTAGAGCTTGCCGAGCGAAGCGTACTTCTTTGCAGCCTCGACGAACTTGGCAACGCCCATCTGGTCGACGTAGCGGCACGCACCGCCACGGAACGGCGGGAAGCCGATGCCGTAGATCAGCGACATGTCCGCCTCGGCCGGCGACGCGACGATCTTCTCCTCGAGGCAGCGCCCGACCTCGTTGACCATCGGCACCATGCAGCGCTCGACGATCTCCTCGGGCGTGAACTCCTTGCGCGCGGCCACGACACCCTTGATCAGCTCGTAGGTCTCGGGATCCGGACTCTTCTTCGGCTTGCCCTTCTTGTCGGGCGCGTACGTGTAGTAGCCCTTGCCGTTCTTCTGGCCATAGCGCCCCTTCGCGACGATCACGGCCGTCGTGTTCTCGAAGTCCGGTTTCATCCGGTCCGGGAAGCCTTCGGCCATCACGGCCGCCGCGTGCACGGCGGTGTCCATGCCCACGACGTCCATCAGGTACGCCGGGCCCATCGGCCAGCCGAACTTCTCCATTGCCTTGTCTACGGCCATGAAGTCCGCGCCGTCACGCAGCAGCAGGTGGAAGCCCGCGAAGTACGGGAACAGCACGCGATTGACGAAGAACCCCGGGCAGTCGTTGACGACGACCGGCGTCTTGCCCATCTTCGAGGCGAGCGCCACGGTGGCCGCGACGGCCGCGTCCGACGACTGCTTGCCGCGGATCACTTCCACCAGCGGCATCATGTGCACCGGGTTGAAGAAGTGCATGCCGACGAAGTTCTGCGGGCGCTTGAGTCCCTCGGCGAGATACGAGATCGAGATCGTCGAGGTGTTCGACGCGATGATCGTGTCGTCGCGCACCATGCCCTCGAGCTCCGCGAACACCGCCTTCTTGACCTTCGGATTCTCGACGACGGCCTCGATGATGATGTCGACGTCCTTGAAGTCGCCGTAGTTCAGCGTCGGGCGGATCCTGGACAGCGTCGCGCTCATGCCTTCCGGCTTGATCTTGCCCCGCTCCACCTGCTTCGAGAGCAGCTTGCCGGCCTCGTTCATGCCGAGGTCGAGCGCCTCCGAGCGGATGTCCTTCATGATGATCGGCGTGCCCTTCACCGCGCTCTGGTACGCGATGCCGCCGCCCATGATGCCGGCGCCGAGCACGGCCGCCTGCTTGATTTCCTTGGCGCCCTTCTTCGCCCAGGCACCCGCCGTCTTCTTCACCGCCTGGTCGGCCATGAAGAGCCCGACCAGCGCGTTCGCCTGGGGCGTCACCGCGGCCTTCGCGAAATACTTCGCCTCGACGGCGAGCGCGTCGTCGCGGCCCTTCGACGCCGACTCCTGGATGCTGCGGATCGCGAGCATCGGCGCCGGGTAGTTCGGGCCAGCCTGCGCGCCTACGAAGCCCATGGCGCTGGTGAACGCCATCATCGATTCCATCGCGTCCAGCTTGATCGGCGACAGCTTCTCGGCGCGCTTCGCCTTCCAGTCGAGCCGGCCGGACATCGCCTGCTTCAGCGTCGCAAGCGCCGCATCGCGCAGCTTGTCGGGCTCGACGACCGCGTCCACGGTGCCGTCCTTCAGTGCCGCGTCGGGCTTCTTGTCGGCGCCGGTGCAGATCCACTCGATCGCGTTGTCGACGCCGATCACGCGCGGCAGACGCACGCTGCCGCCGAAACCCGGGAAGATGCCCAGCTTCACTTCGGGGAAACCAACGGACGCGGCCGTGGACATCACCCGGTAGTCGCACGCGAGCGCGAGTTCGAGCCCGCCGCCGAGGCAGATGCCGTTGATCGCGACCACGGTCGGGACCGGCAGGTCCTCGAAACGCGAGAGCATGCGGTTCACTTCGAGCACGCCCTTGGCGACCGATTCCTCGCCCGCCGCGAACATCGCACCGAACTCGGTGACGTCCGCGCCGACGATGAACACGCCCTTGCCGGAGGTGACGATCACCCCCTTCACGCTCGAGTCCTTCGCGATCGCCTGCGTCGCGGCGTCGAGATCCTTGAGCGCGGCCTGGTTCAGCTTGTTGACCGATTCGCCGGCGAGATCGAACTTGAGTTCGACGATGCCGTCGCCCAGCGCGTTGGCGCTGAAAGCGGGTCCGGAGTAGAGCATGGAGTGGTCTCCCTTCTTCAGGTCTTCAGATTCAAAGAGGCAAGCGCCGGCCGCCACGCCGAGCGGCGACCGGGCGTCGGACGGAGTTTGCGGCAGCGCACTACGAATGTTAATGGGGATTTCCGACAGGAGAATGGGAACTCGGGCGCTCCTTGATTCATCATAGACTTACGACAGTCTTTGAACCCTGAGTGCCCCGTGACCCGAACCCGCCGATTCGTTGCCGCGCTGCCAGCGCGACTCGCCTTGACCACGCTCGTCGCCCTGGCGGCGGGTGTCGGCCCCACGACCGCATTGGCTTCGGACGCGGATCCATATGGCGATGCCCGGCCCGAATTCATTGCGGCGATGGCGGAAGCTTTGCGCGCTGCGCCCGGCGCAGTCCCGACCGACAGCGATGCACTCAAGGAATATCCGCTGTATCCGTACCTGCTGGCCGCAAGGCTGAACCGTCGGCTCGCTGACCCTGCGGCAGTGCCGGACGTGCAGGCCTTTCTCGAGCGCTACGGCGACCAGCCGGCGTCGCGATCGCTGCGCCGCGAGTTCCTGATGGCGCTGGCGCTGCGCAAGCAGTGGGACGCTTACCTCGTCGCCTACCGCCCGGACGTTGACGACACGGTCGCAGCACGCTGCAACGCGTTTGCCGCCCGCATCGCGCTCGGACGCACGCAGGGCCTCGGCAACGAAGTCATCGAGCAGTGGTCGGTACCGAAGACCCTGCCGCCGGTGTGCGACACGGCATTCGACTGGGCACGGTCGCAGGGGCTGATCACGACCGAACTCGTCGAAGCGCGCGCCAAGGCGGCACTCGACGGAGGACAGGCCGCGCTGGCCCGATATCTCGCCCGATCGCTGCCAGAGTCGAAGGCAGCCCCGATCAACCAATGGGCCGGCCTGATCGAGCAGCCGCGCGCGTCCGTCGAGGCGCTGATCGCGACTCCCTCGCGCAGCGTGAATTCCGAAGCCCTGCTCGACGGCTGGCAGCGTTACGCACGAGCCGATCCTGATGCAACGGCTGAACGCTACGCTGTGCTCGTCCAGGCACGCGGCCTCGACGCCCGTTCCGCGAGTCCGTTCGCGATCGCAGTCGCTTTGCGCCTGGCGCTGGCCCGGGATGCCCGCGCGCTCGAGTTCTTCGCGCTCGGCCACCCCGACGATTTCGACGAGCAGGCGCACGAGTGGCATGCGCGCGCCGCGCTGTGGGCAGGCGACTGGCCACGGGCTCGCAAGGCGATCGAAGGGATGCCGGACTCGCTGCGCAACCAGAACCGCTGGAAGTACTGGGCGGCGCGATCGGCCGAGCAGACCGGAGATTCAAGCACCGCGCAGCAGGGCTACGCATCCGTGGTACCAACGGACAACTGGTATGCGGTCCTCGCCTCTGCACGTCTCGGCAAGCCGTTCGCTCCCTCGCTGAAGCCGGCCGGCCTGAGCGACGCGGAGATGGAACGCCTCGCGGACGACGCGTCGTTCGTGCGCGCGCATGAACTCATCCGCTGCGAAATGCAGAACGAGGCGATCGCGGAATGGCGCGCGGCCTACGACGCACTGACGCCGGCCGCGCAGGTGCAAGCCATCGGCCTCGCCGCGCGCTGGGCCTGGTACCTGCAGGCGATCTCGGCCGCGGCGAAGCTCGGCATCTTCAACGACTACGACCTGCTTTACCCGCGACCGTACGACCCCGAGGTCAGACGCGGCTCAAGCATGACCGGACTGCCGCCGGACCTGATCTACGCGATCATCCGGCAGGAGAGCCTGTATCGTGCCGACGCGCGTTCGAGCGCCGACGCGCTGGGGTTGATGCAACTGCTGCCCGAAACCGCGCGGCAGACGGCGCGGCGATGGGACCTTCCGCAGCCGACGCGCGCGTCGCTGGTGATCCCGTCGGTGAATGTGCCGCTCGGCTCTGGGTTCCTGAAGAACATGCTCGATCGCTGGCAGGGACAGGCGCCGTTCGCGATCGCCTCCTACAACGCCGGTCCGGGCGCCGTGAAGCGCTGGCTGCCGTCCGCTCCGATGGCGACCGACGTGTGGGTCGAGAACATCCCGTTCAACGAGACGCGCGGCTACGTTCAGCGGGTGTCATGGCACCGCGTGGTGTTTGGCTGGATCAACGATCGCAAGCCGCGCGATTACTCGAACTGGCTCGGCACGGTGCGCGCGCCTGCGTCCGACGCGGCACCTGCGAGTGTCGACGATCGCGCCGGAGCGTTCGGCGGCTGAACCCGGGCCTGGCTGCTCAGGCTACCGCGCGACTTTGCTGCCGATCCGCACTCGGTCCGTCCAGCGCGACGGAAAGAATCGCGTGCTGCCGCCGCAGGTGCAGGTCTGCTGAGGCATCGACCAGTTGCCTCCAGTCCTCGAGGAATCCTTCAACCGCGGCGGTCGGCTCGGACTTGAACCGACGGCAGACGGTCTCCAGGTCCTGCGTCCGCAGGCCCAGTCGCAGCGCGGCCAGCCGCTCCAGGATCACCGGGTCGTCGAGGTCCAGCAGCGCCGAGAAGATCGCACCCCCGTTCAGCGCGAGACCGCGGCGGATCCACTCCAGGACATCGCCGACAGTGGCAGCTCGCTCACCAGCAGTGAGGGACGCTGCACGTTCGACGTATGCATGCGTGGCCGTGCGGACGATTTCGTCGTCCACGTCCCCGAGGGCAAACACGGTGAGTGCTGCCCTCGGCAGCGCTCCACTGCGGACGTCGCGGCACGCTGCGGCGAGATTCGCGCGACGGATCGCGCAGGGTTCGGTCGGCAGCCGGTGCCAGTAACCGATCAGTACGTTCGAGACAGGCGACATGGTCAAACCTCCAGGCCCTCTGTAAGGGCGTTGCAGACCTGACCGGGGGTCCAACGAGCGGCGCACGTGCCGGGCGGGAGGCAGAAACGAAAAACCCTCCGCGCCACGATTCGAGCGCCGGAGGGTTTCAGAAAGCTTTCACCCGCTTCGTTGCCTTCCGGCCGCATCCGCGCCTCGCAGCGCGCGCCACCTTGCCCGGGAAGGCAGGTTGGCCGGGGCGTTAGCCCCTTTCTTGATGCTGGTTGGGATTCTAGGGAACATTCTGGATTTTCGCCAGCCCGGGGGAAACCGGAAAATCGGTGCCTGGCACCGAATTTCCCTCAGTTCCTGAGGATCCAGTCCGTCGGGACGAACACGAACACGATGAAGCCGAGGATCAGCACTGTCATGTACTGCCACGCCGGCCAGCGTGTCTGCACGCGGCCGAGCCCGTAGGTCCAGTTGATGTTCTTCTCGGGGGCGCTCACCCAGCGACTCCAGGGCAGCACGACGAGCGCGAGCACGATCGCGCCGGGCAGTCCGACAGCCGCGTCATAACCGTACGCCGCGATCATCCACAACAGCACCAGCGGCAACGGCACGTGGAACAGCGACAGCCCCCGCAGCAGCAGCGGTCGCTCGGGCTCGAACATGTAGTCCGTGAGTCCCGTGATGCGCCGCCTGAGGATCAGCCGCCCCGCGTAATCGACGTTCCAGAGGATCTCGGGCAGCAGTACCGCGACCGCAAGCACGCTCGCCATCGCGGCATTCTCGAGCCACATCGCCGGCACGGCGCCGATGAACGCGATGTCCGAGAACCAGAGGAAGTTCTTCCAGCCGTAGTTGCGCCACCAGATCACGCAGATGTACAGCACGAACGCCGTGTACGCGACCTTGAACCAGACGGGAATCATGCGCCGATGCTACCAGCCGGGAGCCGGCGCGACTCGACTCAAGTGTGCAGTTCGACGACGTCGCGGTCGGCGAGCACGTGCTCGCGACCAACGTGCTGGCCCTCCGCGACCACCGACCGGCCCCACACCCGCGCGTACTTCAGAGTCTTCGCCATGTCGCGATGCACCAGCCGCGCCACGTCCGCGACCGTCTGCTCGCCGTGCCGCAGCGTGAACGGCCGGTCGTGCAACGCAGGCTTGCCGGGCGTCTTCGTATAGACGCGCACGAGGCCCAGCGAACGCCAGAGCCATGCGCCGAGATCGGCAAGCCCCTGCCCGCTCTCGGCCGACAGCAGCAGCGCCGGAAAGTGCGGCTCCTCGAGTTCTGCGAGGGCTTCCAGGTCCGTGTCGGCATGGTCGAGGCGATCTGCCTTGTTCGCGACCAGCAGCGTGGGCAACCGGACCGTGAAGACATCGGCCTCGTCCAGCGTCTGCATGGGCGCAATGCCCGCCGCCGGTTCGCCCGCAGGCCACTCAGTCACGAGGCTGACTTTGCGCTCGCGGAGCGCCGCCTGCACCAACTCGACGTGCTGCAGGCAGTCCGGATCGCTCAGGTCGACGACCAGCAGCGCCGCATCCGCCGACTGCAGCGTGCTGCCGAGCCACGGCACCGGATGCTCGGCGGCGATCGCCGGGAGGTCCACGACCTGGAACAGCACGTCCTCCCATCGGAACATGCCGGGCTCGGGATATTGCGTCGTGTAGGGATACGGCCCGCTCTTCGCGGCCGATCCAGTCAGCCGCGCGTGCAACAGCGACTTGCCGCTGTTCGGCGGCCCGACCAGCGCCAGCTGCGCGGCCCCTTCCGGCCGCACGACCAGTGCAGGGCTGCTGCGCGCCCCGCCCCTCTTCGGCGCCTCGAGTTCCTCATCGAGCTCCTTGATGCGGTGCTTCAGGTCGGCCTGCAGGTGATCCGTGCCCTTGTGCTTGGGGATCACGCTCAGCATCTGGCGCAGGCAGTCGAGCCGCTGCTGCGGATCGCGCGCCTTGCGCAACGCCTCGGCGGCGGCCTTGTATTCGGGTGAGAGGTTGGCCGGCATCGTCGCCCCGATTTATGAACCGGTGGGCATCCGGATTGCAACGTGGTAAATCGCAACGCATGCATGACGGAAACCCCGTACCCAGCGACGCGCTCGTGGTCTTCGGCATCACCGGCGACCTCGCGTTCAAGAAGATCTTCCCGGCGCTCGAGAATCTCGAACGACGCGGACGGTTGCCGGCAATCGTCGTCGGCGTGGCCCGCGGCGGCACGACGCGCGACCAGCTCGTGGCCCGCATGCGCGACAGCCTCGCGGCGCACAGTGATGGCGTGGACCCCGAGGCGCTGCGGCGCCTGGAGGCGAAGCTCCAGCTGGTGGACGGTGACTACCGGGACGACGCGACATTTGCGTCGCTGCGCAAGGCGCTAGCCGGCGCCGCGCGCCCCTGCCACTACCTCGCGATCCCGCCCAGCCTGTTCGTGCCGGTGACCGGGAAGCTCGGCAGCTCTGGCTGCGCCGCCGGCGCGCGCGTGGTCGTGGAAAAGCCGCTCGGGCGCGACCTCGACAGCGCCCGCACGATCAATCGCGCGCTGCAGTCGGTCTTCGACGAGAGCACGATCTTTCGCATCGACCACTTCCTCGGCAAGGAGCCGGTGCAGAACCTGCTCTACTTCCGGTTCGCCAACAGCTTCATCGAGCCGGTCTGGAACCGTACGTACGTCGAGAGCGTGCAGATCACGATGGCCGAGAAGTTCGGCGTCGAGGGCCGCGGCCGCCTGTACGAGGAACTCGGTGCCGTCCGCGACGTGGTGCAGAACCACCTGCTGCAGGTGCTCGCGATCCTCGCCATGGAGCCGCCCGTGGGCACCGGCCCCGAGGCGATGCGTGACGAGAAGATGAAGGTGCTGCGGGCCATCCGGCACCCCGATCGCAAGGGAATCGTGCGCGGGCAGTACCGCGGCTATCGCGACGAGGACGGCGTGGGAAAGAGTTCGGACATCGAGACCTACGCGGCGCTGCGCTTCGAGATCGACTCCTGGCGCTGGGCCGACGTGCCGTTCTTCGTCCGTACCGGCAAGCGCATGCCCGTCACTGCGACCGAGGTGATGGCGACCTTCCGCCGTCCGCCGCAGCGGCTGTTCGACGAGGAACTGCCGCCGCGGGCGAACTACCTGCGCTTCCGACTCGGGCCCGATCGCGTCGCAATAGCGCTCGGCGCGCGCATCAAGGCGCCGGGCGAGGCGATGACCGGCCGCGAGACGGAACTCTTCGCCTGCAACTCGAATGCCGACGAAATGACGCCGTACGAGCGGCTGCTCGGTGACGCGATGCGCGGCGATGCGACCCTGTTCGCCCGGCAGGATTCGGTGGAAGTTTCCTGGGAGATCGTGGACGCGCTGCTCGCGAGTGGCCCGCAGGCCGAGCCCTACGATTCGGGCACGTGGGGTCCAACCGCGGGCGACAGGATGGTCGAACGATACGGCGGCTGGTACGACCCGCCTGGCCAGGGCGGCGCGGCCCCGTAGTCACGCTATCCGGGCGCGAGTTCCACGTATGTTCGCTCGGACGGGCTTTGGGTATCACTGCGCTCGCGCGGGACCGAGCGGCGGGCCCGGTGAGGATCAGAAATGAGCAATGGCGATCGGCAATGGGCGTATGCGTTCGAAGACGGCGACGGCCGCAACAAGATGCTGCTCGGCGGCAAGGGAGCGAATCTCTGTGAGATGACCCGGATCGGGCTGAACGTACCGCCCGGCTTCGTCATCACGACCGAAGCCTGCCTGGCCTACCTCGCGGACTCGCAACACCGCCTGCCGGACGGCGTGATGAGCGAAGTGCGCAAGCACATGACGGCTGTCGAGAAGAAGACCGGCAAGCGGTTCGGCGGCGGCGAGGACCCGCTGCTGGTTTCCGTCCGTTCGGGCTCGGCCATGTCCATGCCGGGCATGATGGACACGATCCTGAACCTGGGCCTGAACGAGACGACCCTCGCCGCGCTGATCCGTCGCACCGGCAACGAGCGCTTCGGTTACGACGCGTGGCGCCGCTTCGTGCAGCTCTTCGGCAAGGTCGCGCTCGGCGTCCCGGACGCCCTGTTCGACGAGCAGTTCGAGGCAGTGAAGTCGAGCGTCGGCGTCAAGAGCGACGTGATGCTCGGGGCCGACGAACTGCGCGAGATCGGCGAGCGCTTCCTGCAGGTCGTGCAGCGGCACACGGGGCGCCCGTTTCCGTCCGACCCGTACGACCAGCTCGAGATTGCGATCAAGGCGGTCTTCAATTCCTGGATGGGCAAGCGCGCGATCGATTACCGCCGCGAGTTCAAGATCACGCCGGCGATGGCGAACGGCACGGCCGTCAACATCGTCACGATGGTGTTCGGCAACATGGGGAACGACAGCGCGACCGGCGTCGGCTTTACGCGCAACCCGGGCACGGGTGAGAACCTGCTCTACGGCGAGTACCTGACCAACGCCCAGGGCGAGGACGTCGTCGCCGGCATCCGTACACCGAAACCCATCGCGGACATGTCGATGGAGATGCCTGCCATCTTCACGCAGCTCGTCGAGCTGCGTAATCGCCTGGAGCGTCATTACCACGAAGTGCAGGACTTCGAGTTCACGATCGAGCGCGGCACGCTGTACTGCCTGCAGACCCGCAACGGCAAGATGAACGCCGCGGCGATGGTGCGCACCTCGGTCGATATGCACGAGGAAGGGCTGCTCTCGCGCGAAGATGCGATCACGCGCGTCAACCCGGCCCTGCTCGAGCAGATGCTGTTCCCCCGGCTCGATCCGAAGCACAAGGGACACGCACTCGCCACCGGCCTGCCCGCCTCGCCGGGCGCGGCAAGTGGCCAGGCGGTGTTCGACGCGGATCGCGCCGAGACGATGGGCAAGCAGGGTGCGAAGGTCATCCTGGTGCGCGAGGAAACGAAGCCCGAGGACATCCACGGCTTCTTCGCGTCGCAGGGCATCCTCACGAGCCGCGGCGGCAAGACCTCGCACGCCGCCGTCGTCGCGCGCGGCATGGGCAAGCCCTGCGTCGCGGGCGCCGAGGGGATTCACGTCGACGTGGCGATGCGGATCGCATTCGTCGGCGACCAGGTGATCAAGGAAGGCGACGTGATCACCATCGATGGCAGCAACGGCCAGGTGTTCCGAGGTGAGGTGCCGACCGTCGAGGCGGACTTCTCCGGGGCGCTGGTGAAGCTGCTGTCGTGGGCCGATGCCAAGGCGCGGCTCGGCGTGCGCGCGAATTCGGACACGCCAGACGATGCGGCGCGGGCCATCCGCTATGGCGCGAAAGGGATCGGGCTTTGCCGCACGGAACGCATGTTCAACGCGCCGGATCGCCTGCCGATCGTCGTGGACATGATCGTCGCCGATACGCCCGACGAGCGGCGCGCGGCGCTCGACCGGCTGCTGCCGATCCAGCGAGCCGATTTCATCGGCATCTTCAAGGTGATGGCGCCTCACCCGGTGACGATCCGCCTGCTGGATCCGCCGATCCATGAATTCCTGCCGACCGAGCGACAGCTCGAGGACGACATAGCACGGCTGCACGACCTGCGGGCCGTATCACGCGGCATGGAGGTCCTCGGCGAGGCGTCGCGGGGCGGTGCCGATGCGCGCCTGCTCGCGCTGCTGCACGACCTCGGCGACACACGCGCGGTCGACGGCGTGCTGACGCGCAAGGAGGCGATCCTGCGCAAGGCACGGGCGCTGCGCGAGGTGAACCCGATGCTCGGTCACCGCGGTGTGCGGCTCGGCATCACTTATCCCGAGATCTACACGATGCAGATCCGCGCCGTGCTCGAGGCGGCGGCCGACTGCGTCAAGGCCGGGATCGAGGTGCACCCGGAGATCATGGTGCCGCAGGTCTGCACCGCGCAGGAACTGAACCTGGTACGCGAGTACATGACCGTCGTGCAGAACCAGGTCGAGGTGACTTACGGCGTCAAGGTGCCGTGCAAGTTCGGCACGATGATCGAGGTCGTGCGCGCGTGCATGCGCGCGGAGAACCTCGCGGAGGTCGCGGAGTTCTTCTCGTTCGGCACCAATGACCTGACGCAGGCGGCATTCTCGTTCTCGCGCGAGGACGCCGAGAACAAGTTCCTGCCGATGTACAACGAACGGGGCATCCTGCAGGACAACCCGTTCGAGGTACTGGACGTCAAGGGCGTCGGCCGGCTGATGGCGCTCGCGGTCGACTGGGGACGCGCGAGCCGCAAGGGCCTCAAGGTCGGCATCTGCGGCGAGCACGGCGGCCACCCGGCGTCGATCCGCTTCTGCGACTCAATCGGGCTCGACTACGTGTCTTGCTCGGCGCCGCGCGTGCCGATTGCGCGGCTGGCAGCGGCGCACGCTGCGATCATGGGCGCGGGAGCGGTCGACAAGGCGGCGTAACAAGAAGGGGACATTCTCGGTTTTTCGGCCAGGGCCGAAAATGCAGAATGTCCCCTATTTCCTGGCGACCGTGACCATCCAGTCGATGGTCGCTTCCGCCGGCGTGGAACGGGGCGCGTAGCGGAACGTACTCACCCAGTCAGCCAGCGCAACCTGGACGCACGGTGGGCCTTCCGTATTCGTCACGCGATCGACGGCGCCGCTGTCGCCCACCAGGTACTCGGCTCGATAGACCGTACCGGGTTCGGCCATGCAATCCGCCGGCAGCTCGAGCACGCCCGCCGCAAGCAACTCGGGCGGCCGCTCTACGGCCGCCCGATCGCGTACAGGATTGTGACTGCAACCCGCCAGTGCGACGAGTGCGATCACCGCGACTGGCCGCAAGCTCAGCGGAGGCGACGCGTCGCCGCCCACGCCGTTGCGCTCAGTGCTGGCCCATCAGCCGGAAGAAATCCTCCAGCGTCAGGAAACCGTCGCCATTCTTGTCGAGCTGCGCCAGCCGGGCCTGATCGAGACCTGGGAAAGCGACCGCCACTTCGGCGAGATCCAGCTTGCCGTCCTTGTTCTGGTCCGCTGCCTTCACGCGCGCGGTTATCTGCTTGCGCATGGCGTCCTGGTCGTGCAGCCGGGCGAGTTCGGCCAGCGTGACCTGCCCATTGCCATCCGCATCCACGAACTCAAAGTGCTCATAGAGTCCCGGCAGGCCGACCTTTGCTTCCTCCCTGCTGATGGATCCATCGGCATTCGTGTCGGCTGCCTTGATCTTGTCCTCGACGCGCTCGCGCATCTCGCTGCGCTTCGCCTCTACCCAGGCCGTGATCTCCTCGCGGCTCAGCTGCCCGTTCTTGTCGGTATCGATGGCTTCGAAGTTCCGCATCACCGCCGGGTCCACCTGCGGCACGACCTTCGCTGCCGTCGTCGTCGGGGTCGTCGACTGTGCGGGGCGCTTCTTCAGGGCCTTGGCGTCGGCCGCCGCGGCGACCGTCAGTGCCGCACAAACCGCGACAGCCACCGTGGTCATACGTGCAATCGTCATCTCGGATTCTCCTAGAGCTCAGGCGCGGTGCCTCTGCCAGAGACCAACGCCGCAGGGAACAGAAGGTTGACACAGTCGCGCGTCGACTGCACGCGACCGTGATCGCAACTTGATGATTTTACATAACTTTCAGGCGCTCGCCAGCCTCGATCAAAGCCGGCGTCACCGCAATCAGCAGCTGCGCCGCGAAATACAGTGGCAGCCCCCACGCGCGATTGACGAACTCGTGCTTGACGAACCGGTCGCGCGCCACCGACACGTCCGACGCAGTGAACGCCAGTGCGCCAACCGCCACCTGCCAGGGCCCGCCAGCCGCGGTCACACCGCAAGCAAGCGTGGACATCACGCCGATAACGATCATGTAGGTGCGCACGGCGACGACCATGTCCGGCGGCAGCGAGCCGCCCAGCCACCGGAGCACGGCCAACACGATCACCACCAGCATCGCGCCACCGATGATGAGGCCGACGACGGACATGGGCTGCGTCAGGAACGCTGCGCTGTATGCGACGTGCCCGAGCAGGAAAGCAAAGACGCCCGCACGGAAGATGGCCGGCCGTCCACGCGGAATCAGCAGCACGTCGCCCAGCATGCACAGCACGAGCCCCGCCAGCACGAACTTGCCGTAGGCCGTGTCGAGCGCACCCGACTCGAGTCCGAGCCAGATGAAGGCCGCCGACGCGACCGGCTTCGTGAGCCACAGCCCAGGCTGCGAACGGCGATACTCCGCAACCAGCAGCCCGGCTACCGCCACCACGCATAGCAGCACAGCACCGGTCATTCGCGGTCCCCGCGCTCATCCGTGGCCGCGATGTACTCCTCGTAGCGCGGTTCCCACATCTTCTGCCGCACGGCCTCGACCAGCGACTCCGGCGGCATTACGGTCACCGACGCCCCGTGTGCGTTCGCAATCACCGCGGCTGCGACGGCTGCCGAGATTTCGCGCAACCTGGACACTGCCGGGAACAGGCTGCCGCTCGCAATGTCCTGCTCGGTGACCTTGCCGGCCAGCGTGAAAGCAGCGGCCGTCAGCATCTCGTCGGTCACGACCCGTATCCCGCCGAGCAGCACGCCGAGCCCGAGCCCCGGGAACACGAGCACGTTGTTGCCCTGCCCGATTCGCACGCTGCGTCCGCCAGACTCCACCGGTGCGAACGGGCTGCCGGTCGCGACCAGCGCGCGGCCGTCCGTCCAGCGCAATACGTCCGCAGGCACGGCCTCACTCAGGTCAGAGGGATTCGAGAACGGCAGCACGACGGGCCGCTCGCAATGCTCCGCCATCGCGCGGACGATGCGCTCGTTGAAGCAGCCGGGCTGCCCCGACGTGCCGACGAGCACCGTGGGCCGAAAAGCGCGCACGACCGCTTCGAGGTCGCGGCCGGCAGACGGCCCCAGGCCGAGCCCTTGCGCGTAGTCCGTCGGCCATGCGAGGTCGCGCTTGTAAGCGTCGCGCTGCTCGTGGTCCGCGACGAGCAATCCACGACTGTCGAGCGCGGCAACCCGCTGCACGCACTCGGTCTCGGACAGTCCCGCGAGCCGCATCGCCGCCTTGATCTGGCGCGTGATGCCGAGGCCAGCTGCACCCGCGCCGTGCACGACGACGCGCTGCTGCGATATCGGCGTCCCGGTCACCCGGCCGGACGACAAGACTCCCGCCAGTGCCACGGCACCTGTGCCCTGGATGTCGTCGTTGAACGACGGCAGCCGCTCGCGATAGCGATCCGCCACGCGCAGCGCGATGTCCTTGCGCAGGTCTTCCCACTGCAGCAGCGCCTGCGGAAAGACCTCGGCCACGGCTGCGACGAACTCCTCGATGAACGCGTCGTACTCCGCGCCGCGCAGCCGCGGCTTGCGCCAGCCGACGTACATCTCGTCCTGCAGCAGCGCCTCGTTGTCGGTGCCCACGTCGAGACTGACCGGCAGCGCAGCCGCGGGTGGAATGCCGGCCGCCACTGTATAGAGCGCGAGCTTGCCGATGCAGATCGCCATGCCGCCCGCACCCTGGTCGCCGATGCCGAGGATCGACTCGTTGTCGGTGGCGACGATCAAATGTACCGGCTGGTCGCCGACGACGTCGCGCAGCACGCGTGCGATGCGGCCGCGGCAGCCGGGCGAGATCCACACACCGCGCGAGCGTCGGTAGACATGGCTGAAATTGCGCGTTGCCTCGGCCACCGTCGGCGTGTAGATCACCGGCATGTAACGCTCGAGGTTGTCGGCGAGCACGCGGAAGTACAGGTGCTCGTTGCGGTCCTGCAGCGCCGAGAGCTTCAAGTACTTGTCGAGCGGCGTGGTCGCACGCTCGATCGACTCGACGTTGCGCCGCACCTGCATTTCCATCGAGACCCGGCCCGCTGGCAGCAGCCCGTTCAGGTGGAAGCGCTCCCGCTCGTCGGCCGTGAAGGCGACGCCCTTGTTCAGCAACGGGTCGCGGATCAGGTCGTGCCCCCGTTTCGAAACCCGCACGGGTTCGGACTGGGACGGCCAGGGGGATCGCAGGTCGATGTCGCTCATGGCCGCAAGCTTGCCCGTCCGCCGCGGCCGGTGCCACTCGTGGTTCCCGGCGAGGTCGCGGGCGACTACAGTGGTCGGCGATGGACCACGTCGCCTCCTATTACGCGGCCACTGCGCACACCGCTCCGCTACGGCCGCCGCTCGAAGGGGATACCCGGGCCGACGTGTGCGTGGTCGGCGCCGGCATCGCCGGTTGCGCAACCGCGCTGGATCTTGCGGCCCGTGGCTACAGCGTGGTGCTGCTCGAATCGCATCGAGTCGGCTGGGGAGCTTCGGGACGCAGCGGCGGGCAGGCGATCTTCGGCTTCGGCACGAGCCAGCAGGCGATCGCAAAGCAGGTCGGCATCGACGACGCGCGCCGCATGTGGGACGTCTCGGTAGAGGCGCTAGCGCTGCTCGGGCAGCGGGTCGCAGAGCACTCGATCGACTGCGACCTGAACTGGGGCCAGCTGCACGTCGCGACGAAGCCGCGACAACGCGTCGAGCTGCAGGAACTGCAGCGGGAACTCGCTGACAGCTACGGTTATCGCTCGCCGCGATTCCTCGAACGTCCGGACGTCGAATCGCTGCTCGCGACGCACCGATACTGCGCAGGACTCTACGATCCATTCAGCGGTCACCTGCACCCGCTCAACTACACCCTAGGGCTCGCTCGCGCAGCGGAAAAAGCCGGCGCGCGCATCCACGAATCGTCCACGGTGACCGCCATTGGTCCCGGAAATCCAGCGCGCGTCGTGACCAGCCGCGGCGCGGTGAATGCCGACCACGTGGTGTTGACGCGGGGTGGCTACCTGGACAGCCTCAGTACCCCGGCGGACTGGCGCGTGATGCCGGTCGGAACGTATGTCGTTTCGACCGAGCCGCTCGGCGCGCAACGCATGCTTGCGCTGATCCGCGAGAACGTCGCCGTCGCCGACGTGAACTTCGTGCTCGACTACTTCCGACGCTCGGCCGACCATCGACTGCTGTTCGGCGGGCGGGTGAGCTACTCCGGGATCGACGCGCGCGACACCGGGCGGGCGACGCGCACGAGGATGCTGCGCGTGTTCCCGCAACTCGCGGACGTGCGGCTCGACCACGTGTGGGGCGGTTACGTGGACATTACGATGAATCGCGCGCCCGACTTCGGCCGCCTCGGGCCGAACGTGCTCTACCTGCAGGGTTTCTCGGGCCATGGGATCGCACTGGCAGGCATGGCCGGCCGGCTCGCGGCGGAGGCGATCGCGGGACAGGCTGAACGCTTCGACCTGTTCGGCCGCCTTGCCCACGGCGTGTTTCCAGGCGGGAGGGCGCTGCGCACACCTGCGCTGGTGCTGGGAATGCTCTGGTACAGGCTGAGAGACCTGATTTGACCGATCGCGCAGATCCCGCGAAGTTGTTGATCCTCCGTGCCGGGGCAGGTGCTGCCGCGCACGTCCGCCAGTCCGGCCTCGCGCCCGCAGACGTCGCATGCATTCCTGCCGCGGCCGGCGGGCCAAAAGGACTCGCGTTGGTGCCGTTCGACAAGCTGCTGCACCGGGAGTGGCTGCAGCACGTATCGAGCGTCGAGCTGATCGGCGCCTCGATCGGAGCGTGGCGGATGGCGGCGCTCGCGATGCCAGATCCGGTCGCGGCACTCGATCGGCTGCAGCAAGGCTACGTCCGCGACCAGAACTACACGAAGAAGCCGACGCCGGATGAGGTCGCTGCCGCATGCCGCCGGATCGCGCGCGACATGCTCGGCGGCCAGGCGCTGCGTGTGCGGCCCGGAGTCTCGCTCACGATCGTCACGTCACGGGCGCGCGGTCCACTGGCGGGCACGGAGTCGAAGCTGGCGTTCGGCCGGGCGGTGCTGAGCAACACGATTTCCCGCGATCGTCTCGCCACGCACCTCGAGCGAGTGCTGTTCACGTCCGGTCCGGGCTTCCCCGGCGAGCCGTTCGATGCGTTCGGACTGCGGACCATCAATCTCGATGACGCGAACTCCGAGGACGCGCTGGTCGCATCCGGCACGATTCCCCTGGTCTGCTCGCCCGTGCGTGACATCGCCGGGGCACCGCCCGGCAACTACTGGGACGGCGCGCTGGTGGACTACCACCTGCAGCTGCCGTACGGCCGCCTGACCCGTTCGGGTCGCCGGCCGCGGATCGTCCTGTACCCGCATTTCAACGACTATGTGACGCCCGGCTGGCTCGACAAGCACCTGCCCTGGAGAAGGAAGCCGCGCGGCCACCCCTGGCTCGAGGACTTGCTGTTGATAGCCCCATCGCCGGCGTTGCTCGACCGGCTGCCTGCTCGCAAGTTACCGGATCGTAAGGATTTTTACCGCTACGGCCAGGACCATGCGGGCCGTATCCGGGCGTGGGAGCACGCGATCGGCGAATGCGAGCGCTTCGCAGAGGCGGCGATGAACTGGCTCCGGCGCCCGGATCCCACTCTCCTAAAGCCCCTGTAAGGCCCGGTATTATGGGCGGATGCCCGGTCTGGCCCCACGCTGCGTCTCCCTTGTGCGTCACCCTTCGACGCCGGCTCCGGCCGTGCGCCAGATCGACGTCGAGCTCGCGTCCACGCCGGAGGGCGGGCTGCGGATCCGGTTTTTCCTCGACGGTGACGTGAGTGCGATCGCGATGCCGCCCTCGGCCGCACCACGCCAGACAGATGGCCTCTGGCAGCACACTTGCTTCGAGGCTTTCATCGGTGGCCATGGTTCGCGCGCTTATTGCGAGTTCAACTTCTCGCCGTCGACCGAATGGGCGGCCTATGGCTTCTCCGCCTACCGCGCGGGCATGGTGCCGATCGAGTACACGAACCCGCCGACCGTGACGGCTAGCATCACCGATGACCGCATCGCGCTCGAGGCCGTGATCCCGCTCGAGGCATTGCTCGCTCTGCCCGGCGACGGAACTTTGCTGCTCGGCCTTGCTGCGGTCATCGAAGATCAGAACGGCAATCTGTCGTATTGGGCACTGGCACATCGGGCGGAAAAGCCGGACTTCCACAGCCCCGCCGGGTTCGTGGTGGAGATCGAGCGGGCAAGCACGTGGTGAGATTCGGGATCGATCGCCTGCTCGACGAGCCGGACCTGCGCCGGCCGCTGGCGGGACGACGGGTCGCACTGCTCGCACATCCCGCCTCCGTCACGTCGGACCTTGCTCACTCGCTCGACGCGCTCGCAGCCACCGGCGATGTGACGCTCACCGCGGCCTTCGGACCGCAGCACGGCCTGCGCGGCGACAAGCAGGACAACATGATCGAGTCGCCGGACTTCAATGACCCGGCGCTCGGAATTCCGGTGTTCAGCCTCTATGGCGAAGTGCGGCGGCCCACCGACGCGATGCTGGACACGTTCGACGTGCTGCTGGTCGACCTGCAGGACCTCGGCTGCCGCATCTACACGTTCATCACCACGCTGCGTTACGTGCTCGAGGCCGCGGCGAAGCACGGCAAGGCGGTGTGGGTCCTCGACCGGCCGAACCCGATCGGGCGTCCGGTCGAGGGGCTGACCTTGCGGGCGGGCTGGGAGAGTTTCGTCGGCGCGGGTGAGATGCCCATGCGCCACGGGCTTACGCTCGGCGAGCTGGGCCACTGGTTCGTGCGCCGTTTCTCGCTAGACGTCGACTACCGCGTCGTCGAGATGCGAGGCTGGGAACCGACGCGGGCGCCGGGATACGGCTGGCCACTCGGCGAGCGCACCTGGGTGAACCCGAGCCCGAACGCACCGAACCTGTGGATGGCGCGCTGCTATCCGGGCACCGTGATGCTCGAGGGCACGACGCTTTCCGAGGGCCGCGGCACGACACGCCCGCTCGAGCTGTTTGGCGCGCCGCAAATCGACGTGGCTGCGCTCGTCGCAGAGATGCAGCGGCTCGCTCCCGAATGGCTGCGCGGCTGCCGCTTGCGCGCCTGCTGGTTCGAGCCGACGTTCCACAAGCACGCCGGGCAGTTGTGCGCCGGGCTGCAGTTTCACGTCGAGGATGGCAGCTACGACCACACGGCGTTCCGGCCGTGGCGTGCCCAGGCACTTGCGTTCAAGGCACTGCGACGGCTGCGGTCCGACTACGACCTGTGGCGCGACTTCCCTTACGAGTACGAGCGCGACCGGCTCGCGATCGACCTGATCAACGGCAGCGAGTTGCTGCGCCGGTGGGTAGACGATCCCGCGGCGACTCCCGGCGACCTCGAGAAACTCGCAGCCGCCGATGAACGCGCGTGGCTCGACGAGCGCGAACCCGCAGTGATCTACCGCTGACGGAATGCTGTCATGAACGTTGGATCAGGACGATTCGACCTGCTCGTCGTCGGCGGTGGCATCAACGGCGTCGGGATCGCGCGCGACGCCGCGGGCCGCGGACTCAGGACCCTGCTTTGCGAGCAGCACGACCTGGGCGCGCACACCTCCTCCGCAAGCACGAAGCTGATTCACGGCGGACTGCGCTACCTCGAGTACTACGACTTCCGCCTCGTGCGCAAATCGCTGCGCGAACGCGAAATCGTGCTCACCTCCGCGCCGCACATCTGCTGGCCGCTGCGCTTCGTGCTGCCGCACGACGCACACCTGCGGCCCGCGTGGATGATTCGCGCCGGGCTGTTCCTCTACGACCATCTCGCGCAGCGCCACATCCTGCCCGGCTCCGCGGGCGTGAACCTCAGGCGTCACCCGGCCGGTGAACCGCTCGACGAGCGCTACACGAAGGGCTTCGTGTACTCGGACGCGTGGGTGGACGACGCGCGGCTCGTCGTCGTGACGGCGATGGACGCGCGTGAGCACGGCGCGACGGTCCTGACGCGTACGCGCTGTGCTCGCCTCGAGCGCGGGCCCGGCCATTGGGTCGCGACCCTCGATCACGCGGGCGGCGCACGGACGACCGTTGAAGCCAGTGCGGTCGTGAACGCGACTGGTCCGTGGGTTGACCGCTTCCTCGACGAAGCCACGCCGGTGCCGGCGCAACGCCATCCGCGGATGGTCAAGGGCAGTCACATCGTCGTGCCGCGGCTCTTCGATCATGAATTCGCGTACATCTTCCAGGCGCCCGACCGGCGCATCGTCTTCGCGATCCCGTATGAAAGCGAGTTCACGCTGATCGGCACGACGGAAAAGGACTACCGCGGCGATCTCGCGACGCCGGCGATCGAGGAAGCGGAGATCGGCTACCTGCTCGACATGGCGAACCGGTATTTCCGCCGTGACCTCGGCCGCGACGACGTCGTGTGGACTTTTGCCGGGCTGCGGCCGCTGCTCGCGGATCCGAAAGACGTCGCGACGAGCGTCACCCGCGACTATGTGCTCGATGTCGACGCGAAAGGACCACCGTTACTGTCGATCTACGGCGGCAAGCTCACGACCTACCGCAAGCTTGCTGAGGACGTGCTGGACGACCTGGCGCCGGGACTCGACTGGCCGACGCGGCACTGGACTGCGACTGCGCCGCTGCCGGGAGGCGATGTCCCGGCCGCGAATTTCGCTGCGTTACTGGCGCAACTGCGCACGGAGTACCCTTGGCTGCACGAGCGCCTTGCGCTGCGACTGGCCCGGGCCTACGGAACGCGTTCACGTCGCGTCCTGGGCGACGCGCGTTCACTGACCGACCTCGGTGAGGAAGTGCTGCCGGGGCTGCATGCCCGTGAGATCGACTACCTGCGACGCGAGGAATGGGCCGTGACGGCGCAGGACATCCTGTACCGCCGCAGCAAGCTCGCGCTGCACCTGCCCGCCGGCAGCACGGCTCGGCTGGACGCATGGATCGCGGAGCACCCCGTCGCGGATTCAGCACCCTCCGCGTTGTAGTAGGCTTGGGGACCCGAGAGGTCCCCGCATGCGCCGATTCGTGCTCGCCCTCGACCAGGGCACGACCAGTTCCCGCTCGATCCTGTTCGACCACGATGGCAATGTGGTCGCGACCGCGCAGCGCGAGTTCACGCAGCATTTCCCGCGCTCGGGCTGGGTCGAGCACGACGCCGAGGAAATCTGGGCGACGCAGGCGGCGACGATAGCCGAGGTCCTCGCGAGGGCACGGGCATCCGCCGCCGACGTAGCGGCCGTCGGCATCACGAACCAGCGCGAGACCACGGTGCTTTGGGATCGCGTGACGGGCCGTCCTGTCGCGCCGGCGATCGTCTGGCAGGACCGGCGCACGGCGGACGTGTGCGCACGGCTGAAGGCCGACGGGCACGAGCCGGAGATCGCCCGTCGCACCGGGTTGCTGCTCGATCCGTATTTCTCCGGAACCAAGCTCGCCTGGCTGCTCGACAGCGACCCGGCGTTGCGCGCGAGAGCCGAGCGCGGCGAGCTCGCCTTCGGGACCATCGACTGCTGGCTCGCGTGGAAGCTGTCGCACGGCGCGGCGCACATCACCGACGCCTCCAACGCCAGCCGCACGCTGCTGCTGAATCTCGCCAGCGGCGAGTGGGACGACTACACGCTCGACCTGCTGCGAATCCCGCGCGCCGTGCTGCCGCGCGTGGTGCGGTCGATGCTGCCGCGCGGCTCAGCGGTCGCGATGATCAGCGGTCGCGACGTTCCGCTCGGCGGCATGGCGGGTGACCAGCAGGCCGCATTGTTCGGCCAGGCCTGCTTCGAGCCGGGCATGGCGAAGAACACCTATGGAACCGGCTGTTTCATGCTGATGAACACCGGTCTCGATCCGCTGCACTCGACGAACCGGTTGCTGACGACCGTTGCATGGCAACTGGACCAGCGTCACTACGCTCTCGAGGGCTCGGTGTTCATCGGCGGCGCCGTGGTGCAGTGGCTTCGCGACGGGCTCGGCCTGATCGACCGCTCGTCGGACGTCGAAGCTCTCGCGGCCAGCGTGCCGGACACGGGCGGCGTATACCTCGTGCCCGCATTCACGGGCCTCGGCAGCCCGCACTGGGACGCCTACGCCCGCGGCACGATGGTCGGCCTGTCGCGCGGCACGACGCGCGGGCACATCGCCCGTGCGGCGCTCGAGTCGATCGCCTTCCAGAGCGCCGAGGTGCTGGCCGCGATGCAGAAGGACGCTGGACAGCCGCTGCTCGAACTGCGCGTTGATGGCGGCGCGACCGGCAATGACCTGATGATGCAGTTCCAGGCGGACCTGCTCGGCGTACCGGTCGTGCGCCCGAAAGTCACCGAGACGACAGCGCTCGGCGCCGCATATCTCGCGGGTCTGTCGGTGGGCTTCTGGAACTCAATCGGCGAGGTCGCCGCGAACTGGAAGGTCGACCGGCGTTTCGAGCCCGCGATGCCCCGCGATGAAGCCGCGACACGGATGAAGCGCTGGTCGCGCGCCGTCGAGCGCTCGCGCGACTGGGACATCGCGGACTGAGGGCCGCTGAATGGGCAGGACCATCGCACTCGCGACCCCTGTATTCTTCGCGATGATCGCGCTCGAGTACTTCATTGGTCGCGCGCGCGGCCACGACAACTACCGCCTGAACGACGCTGTGAACAGCCTGAGCCTGGGCGTGATGAGCCAGGTGGTCGGGCTCTTTACCCGCGCGCTGACGGTCGGCATCTACGTCGTTGCGTTCGACGCGCTCTCGATCTGGCGGCTGCCGGCCGACCAGTGGTGGGTGTGGGTACTCGGCGTCGTGTCCTACGACTTCTGCTACTACTGGAACCATCGCATCGGCCACGAGAGCGCGGTGTTCTGGGCGTCGCACGTCGTGCACCACCAGAGCCAGGAGTACAACCTCTCGACCGCGCTCCGGCAGACGAGCTCGGGCATGCTGCTCGGCTGGGTGTTCTACCTGCCAATGGCGATCGCCGGCATCCCGCCGCAGGTGTTCGTGGTCGCAGCAGTGATCGACCTGCTGTACCAGTACTGGATCCACACCGAGCAGGTGGGCAAGCTCGGCTGGTTCGACCGCTGGTTCGCCTCGCCGTCGAACCATCGCGTGCACCACGCGGTCAACGATCGTTACATCGACCGCAACTACGGCGGCATCTTCATGGCCTGGGATCGGCTGTTCGGCACGTTCGTCGAGGAGACGGAGCGCTGCGTATACGGCACGCGGGCACCACTGAACTCGTGGGACCCGCTGTGGGCCAACGTGGAGGTGTATGCGGACCTCGCGCGCAAGTCATGGCACGCCGATCGCTGGCGCGACAAGCTGCTGGTGTGGTTCATGCCACCCGGCTGGCAGCCGGCGCTCGCGTCGGGCGCGCACTGGCAGAAGCCCCATTTCGACGTGGCACAGCTGCGTCGCTACGACCCGCCGATGTCGCGCAGCACGCGGTGGTTCGCCGCCGCGCACTTCATCGCCGTACTCGTCGCGACGACGCCGCTGCTCTGGTACTCGTCGGATCTCCCGTTCGCCGAGCTCGCGGCGTACTCCGCCGCCGTGCTGGCGGTGTTGTGGCTCACCGGCGCCGTGATGCAGGGGCGAATCCGCATTCCCGCAGCCGTTGGCATCGAGGCTGCCGTCGTTGCCCTGCTGCTCGCGTCGGTCCCTGGCCACGCCACACCTGCGAAACTGCCGGTCGTGCTCGACGATGCGCAGGTGCGGCAGGCCGTGGCGGCAGCACGCACCGAGTTCCTGGCGGGCCAGAATTTCGACCGCTTCACCGTGACGGCGCTGGTCGAAGCGAATGACGGGCGCTGGTTGCGTGGCGACGTGGGTGGAGACGAGCTCGCCTACCCTGCGAGCTGCGTAAAATTGCCGTTCCTCGTCGGCGCCGTGCACTGGTGCAACGCGCAGGGCAAGGGCCCGGACTGCCTGGATGAATCGGTGCGGCCGATGATCGTCGAGTCGGACAACGTCGCCACGGGCGTGGTCGTCGATGCGATCAGCGGCGTCGCGAACGGTCCGGCTGACGACGCCGACCTGGACGCGTTCATAGAGAAACGGCGTTACACGGAGCGCCTGCTCGACGCGGCAGGATTGCTCGGCAACCAGCGGCTGTTCACGAAGACCTATCCGACCAACTCTGGCGAGGGCCCGAACGGCATCGAGGAGCTGGCCTGGAAGAAGATGGGCCGCAATGCGATGTCGACGAACCTCGCGGCAAACCTGATGCTCGCCGTGCAGAGCGGCGCGCTCGAGCCGCAGGCCCGCGACTACATGCGTAACCTCATGCGGCGGCCGACGTTCTCCAGCCAGGGAACGCTTGGCGGTGGCCTGCCACCGGGCACGCTGCACGAGAACAAGGTCGGCAACGCGTTCGATACCCTGGAAGACGTCGCTTATGCCGAACTGCCGAACGGGCGCCGCCTGATCGTGGCGGCACTGTCGAATGGCTACGTCGAAGGCGAGCCCGAGCCCTGGGATATCGCACGTCTCAACCACTACACCGAACTGTTGGTGGCAAAGCTCGATATTGCGCAGGGTCTGCCGCCCGCACGCTATATCGAAGCCGATGCGGCGGGCGACGCGCGGTTCAGCTGGAAACTCGATGCGCCAGAAGACGGCCTTTACGAGATCGCGGTGTGGTACGCGTCCAACCCGGCAGGAACGGAGGCGGCCGAGTACTCGGTCGTGCACTCGGACGGCGCGCTCGTTGCGAAACTCGACCAGCGCGCATGGGGAGGTCGCTGGATCAAGCTCGGCGACGTGTGGCTGGCGCGCGGCTCGGGCGTCGTCACGGTCTCGAGCGCCGCGCCGGGCCGCCTCGATCCAGGCCGGCTGCGCGTCACGCGCTGGTCGAAGCCACCTCCCGCGCCGTCAGCGGAAACGCCAGCCCACTGACAGCCCGACCGCGACCGGGTCCGCGCCGACCAGCGCGTCGCCGTCGCTGAGGATGCCAGCATCGCCGGCGAGATCGATCCAGCGCAGGTCGGCCTGCATCGCCAACCGTTCGCTCCACCTGAACGCTGCACCGATCTCGGCCGCCGCGCCGAGTGAACGGTGTCGATTACGGCGCGAAAGAACCGCGGGCTCGGAGTTCGTGTCCGCGAAATAGATTGCGCGGTTTACGCCGGCTCCCGCATAGGTTTGCACCGGTCCCAGGTCAGGCAGTGGGTATCGAATCGTGAACAGATCTGCGCCATCCCCGCGTTCGCGCTGCAGGGCGACGTGCCAGTCGTCGCTCGCCGCGGCCTGCCGTTCACCGAGCGCGCTCGAAATCCGACGCAGCCAGTCTGGCCCCGACCGGCGCGCCTTTGACGAAGGTGGGGCGAACAGGTCATGGAGCAACGTGAAGCGGCCCGCGTCCGCGGCATCTCGTTCCGGGAGAGTCGCAGCCGTCGAAGGGCCTTCGGACCTGGCCGGCCCTGCGACGCTGCAGGCGGCCAGGCCAGTCAGGATCACGGTGGGCCAGCGTCTAGCGGTCATCACGCACCTCCTGTCGCGGACCGAGGCTAGCGCGATGTGCCCGGCGCAGGGCGGTGCTGGAGCAGTAACGGCAGCATGTGTGACGTGTGCCGCAGGTTCGGCGCCACAAGCGCCAGCTCAGGCCAGGTGTCGGACCGCTGCAGTGGTCGTGGCGGCAGCCCCCGCGCGCTGCAATGCAGCGAACTCAGCGCCCCCGGACGTGCAGGTGCCGATGCGGACCCGCCCGCACGCTGCCGTGCACGTGCGTTTCCGTCTTCTCAGCGACGGGGACCAAAACCAGTTGCCCGTGCCGCACGCCGCGCTCCGCAATCACGTGGTCTGCAAAATGCCGGACGTCCTCGACCACACCACGCAGCACGGTCACTTCCATGCAACTCTCGTGGTCGAGGTGTACGTGCAGCGTGGCGAGCGACAGGTCGTGGTGTTCATGGGCTGCCCGGGTCAGCCGGCTCGAGAGTTCCCTCGCCTCGTGGTCGTAGACGTAGATCGCGGCCGCCAGGCACTGCGATTGGGGCGAGGTTGCAACCGCAACCCGCTCGAGCCCGGATCGCACGAGATCGCGGATCGCCTCGGAGCGGTTCGCGTACTGACGGTCGGACATGAACTCGTCGAGCCGGCCCATCAGGTCGTCGTCGAGCGTAATCGTCGTGCGTTGCATCTGTCTGCCCTGGTCCGGCCCAAGAGGTGATGGTTCTATTGTAGGATCTTGACCAGCCGAGCGCTCGAGCACGGCCGCAACGGGAGGATTCCAGGATGTCGCAGGATCATGACCACGACGAGGCGCACAGCCACCCGCATGTCCACGTCCACGCGCACGAGCATGCCCACGCTCACGCCCATGAGCATCGGCACGGTGACGTCGTGCACACGCATGAGCACTCCCACGTGCACAGTCACGACCACCCGCACGAGCACGGCCACGAGCACCTGGAACACGAGCACGTCCACGACGCGTTGAAGCTGCCGGATCATCCGCCGGCCGGACAGCACGCGCATGGTCACGTGGAGCTCGAGGCGCCGGATCACGCCCGCTCCGGGCACGACCATCCGCACGACGGGAAGCCCGGCAGCTAGCTTCCATTCCGGTCCGGCCAGGCCGCAGTTGCCCGCTAACCGGTCGCGAACATCGGTATGCACTTATTTAAAGAACATCATACCTTTCGCTAACGTTCGCCTCTGCTGGCGCCGGAAAATGTCTGGCGAAGGGAGACGAACGTGGGCAGCGCAATCGCATCGCACAGGCTGGGCGCACGTCGATTCATCACGCTGGTGACGCTGTCGCTTCCTGCGTTGGCGCAGGCCGCCGGCATCCCGACCGGCGCACCCCTGGAGGAAATCGTCGTCACCGCTCGCCGGGCCGGACTGGTCGGCGAGTCGCAGGCCGCGAGCGAGGGCATCGTACCCGCCGTACAGCTTGCGGAACGGCCGATCCTGCGGCCCGGCGAAGTGCTCGAGGTCGTGCCCGGCCTGATCGTCACGCAGCACAGCGGCGACGGCAAGGCCAACCAGTACTTCCTGCGCGGCTTCAACCTCGACCATGGCACGGATTTCGCAACCTACGTGGACGGCGTGCCGGTCAACATGCCGACGCATGCGCATGGCCAGGGCTACTCCGACATCAATTTCCTGATCCACGAGCTCGTCGAGGACGTGCAATACCGCAAGGGCACGTACTACGCCGAGGAGGGCAACTTCTCGGCGGCCGGCGCGGCGCGCCTGTACTACGTGAACGACGTCGCCGCGCCCCGGCTCGACCTCACGATCGGCGAGGACGCCTATTACCGGGTCGCGGCGCGGGCTCACCGGAGGTGGCGGCGGTATCCTGCTCTCGGCTCGACTGGTCCCGCGGTGACGGCCCCTGGGACCTGCCAGAGGACTTCCAGCAAGATGAACGGGATCGTAAGTACAGCCGGGGCGACGTGCGGCCCGGATTCTCCGTCACCGGCATGGGCTACGACGGTCGCTGGGAAGCACCGACCAGATTCCCCAGCGGGCGGTGGCCCCGGGGTGACCTCCCCGCGCTTCGGCTACGTGGACGCCACCGACGGCGGGGAATCGCACCGGTACAGCCTGTCGCTCAATGCGTGGTCGCGCGACGACGACCGCGGCTGGACCGCGCACGCCTACGGGATCGACTACTACCTCGACCTGATCTCGAACTTCACCTACGCACTGGACCCGCAGCGCGGCGACCAGTTCGAGCAGTATGACGACCGGCGCGTCTACGGCGGCCGTTTCGTCTATGACGCCCCGCCTCGTTGACTCGCTCCAAGGTGCCTGCTGGCCGGCGCGGAGCTTCGACAGGACGACATTCAACCCGTCGCGCTGTACCGCACCCAGCAGCGCGACGCTTCGATACGATCCGCAAGGACGATGTCCGGCAGACCGAGCTATTCGGCGTTCGTCGCGCATGAACAGCAGTGGGTCGCTGGCTGCGCACCACGGCTGGCCTGCGTTCGACTACTTGGATTTCAGCGTCGCGAGCGACCTGCAGGCCAACTCCGGCGATGCGAGCGATTCGATGCGGGGACCGAAGCTACCGTCGTGCTCGGCCCTGGCACGAGACCGAATTTTTCCTGAATGCCGGGCGTGGATTCCACTCCAATGACGCGCGAGGCACGACGATCGAGGTCGACCCGAATGACGGCGTGACGCCCGTGGACAAGGTCGACCCGATCGTGCCCGCGACCGGCAGCGAGATCGGGCTTCCGCTCCGGCGTACTTCCCGGGCTTCCAGCTGTACGGCGCGCTCTGGGACCTCGACCTCGACTCGGAGCTGCTGTTCGTCGGCGACGGCGGCATCACCGAGCCGAGCCGCGAAGCCGCCGCTATGGCGTCAGAGCTGGGCGCGTTCTGGACGCCGCTCGACTGGATCATCGTCGACGCTCGACTATGCCTGGTCCCATTCTCGCTTCACCGAGTCGCGACCCCGCCGGAGACTACATTCCCGGGCGCCGTCGAGACGGTCGTCGCGGTCGGCGTCGCCGTGACGCGCGAGATTGGCTGGCACGGCGGTGCACGCCTGCGCTATTTCGGCCCTGCGCCGCTGATCGAGGACGGCAGCGTAGCGTCCGACCCGACGACACTCGTGAACGCGGACGTCGGCTATCGTTTTGCAAATGCGGAGCGCGCTGCACTGACCGTCTTCAACCTGTTCGACGCCGACGACAACGACATCACGTACTTCTACGAGTCCCAGCTGCCCGGGGAAGCGAGCCCGTCGAGGACTTCATTTCCATCCCGTCGAGCCACGCACGTTCCGGCTCACGCTTGGGTTAAGCTTCTGAGGTGCGCTACTCACTCCCAGCACGATACGCATCGGCCTACGCTATCGCCCGTCGCGCCTGAACGGGCCCTACGACGCACTCGTGATCGGCTCCGGCATCGGCGGCCTGACCACCGCCGCACTGCTGTCAGAGATCGGCTGGCGCGTCGCCGTGCTCGAGCAGCACTACACCGCGGGCGGCGCCACCCACAGCTACGAGCGCGCGGGCTACGAGTGGGACGTGGGCGTCCACTACCTCGGCGACATGGGCAGCGCAGACGACCGTGCGCCGGATGATGGATTTCCTGACACAGGGGAACCTCGGCTGGGCGCCGATGGACGCGCACTACGACCGCTTCTTTATCGGCGACAGCGTCTATGACGCGGTCGCGGGACGCGAGGCATTTCGCGACAACCTCGTGGGCTATTTCCCGCGCGAAGCGCCGCCGTCGATCGCTATCTCGAACTCCTCGAGCGAAGTCTCTCGCGGCATGCGCACGTTCTCGGTGGACCGCGCGCTGCCGCCATGGGCCGCGGCCGTTGCGGGCCCGGTCTGCGCTCGCGGCTGCCGCGCAGCTTCCGGCGCACCACGTGGGAAGTCCTCTCGGATATCACGGACGACCCGGAGCTGATCGCGGTGCTCACCGGCCAATGGGGCGACCTCGGCCTGCCGCCGAAGCGCTCGTCGTGCGTCATCCAGGCGCTGGTCGCAAAGCACTATCTGCATGGCGGTTTCTATCCGGTCGGCGGCGCATGGCGCATCGCCGACACGATCCTGCCGCGCATCCGCGCCGCCGGCGGCGAGGTGTTCACCTATGCGCGCGTCGACGAGATCCTGCTGCGCGATGGCCGGTGCGCACGCGCGAGCGTACGCATGGCGGACGGCTGGAGATCGCCTGCCGGCCGCGTGATCTCGGACGCCGGGGCGGTCAATACGTTCTCGCAGCTGCTGCCGCCGCGGCTCCCGGCGCAGACGGCTACGACCGCCTTCTGGCGACGGTGAAGCCGAGTATCGGCCACCTCGGCGTCTACATCGGCCTGAAGGCCACGGCGGCGGAGCTGGGCCTGCCGAAGACCAACTACTGGATCTACCCGGGCAACGACTACGACGGCGCGTCGATCGCTTCATGGCCGACCCGCAGGGCCCTTCCCCGCCGTGTACATTTCGTTCCCCTCGGCAAAGGACCCGGACTTCGAGCGGCGCCACCCCGGATGCTCGACGATCGAGATCGTGGCACCCGCGCCCTACGAGATCTTCGAGCGTGGGCGGAAGACATGGGGCAAGCGCGGCGACGACTACGAGGCGATGAAGCAGTCTATGGCGAGCGGCTGCTCGAGCACCTCTACGACAAGCTGCCGCAACTGCGCGGCCGCATCGATTACTGGGAAGTCTCGACGCCGCTGTCCATGCAGTGGTTCTGCGGCTGGCAGCGCGGCGAACTGTACGGGCTCGACCACGACCCGGCCGCATGCGCCAGGGCTGGCTGCGACCGCGTACCCGGTCCCCGGCTTGTGGCTCACCGGACAGGACGTCATGTCCTGCGGCGTGAGCGGCGCGATGATGGGCGGACTCGCCTCGGCGACCGCCATCGCCGGCGTGCGGCAGATGGGCCCGGTGATGAAGCAGCGTCTTCGGCTGACCTGGATTCGCCACGCGGCGAGTCCACGGACGTCGACCGCGATTCCGTTGCGCCGATCGACGATTCCACCAACAGGGCCGGGTGTCATCCGAATCCTCTCACCGGCGGCACCGGCTTCATCGGCGAGGTGCTCTGCCGCGGCTCGCGGCCGCAGTCACGTGGTCGTGCTGCTGACCGGCAGACGGAGTCGCGGATGCCGTCGTCGGGCCCCTCACGCGGCTGACGCGCCTCGAGATGCTCGAACGGGTGGGCCGAAGGCGAGAACACCAGGCCCGCGGCGATCCCTCGGCCCACGGCATCGAGCGACGCAGCTACGAATGCATCGGGATCGAAGCTCTCCTGCGCGGTGCGCTTCACGTGCGCCGAAGGCGGTGGTCTCGATCTCGTCGTTGTCGTCACGGCGCCGGCCGACGCTCAGGTCTGCTCGTCCCGGCCCACGCGTCGAACCGGTCGAAATCGTGCAGCCACTGCTGTACCGCCACGAAGCTCGAACCGTCGAGCCCGGCGCCCGCCTTGCCGCCGCTGCGGCGTCAATGGCCTTGTTGCCGGTCGGATTCTCGGTGCCATCCTCGTAGCCGGTGAGGTCGCGGCCCTCACCGTGCCGGAACGCGTCGATCACCGACTCGAGTCGATACGCCGAGCCGACCATGACTTCGATCGAGCGCGTGGGTGAACGAGCTCGCCGCGGTCCTCGCCGCGCAGCCAGCACCAGAGCGCGCCGCGGGTCGCCGGTATCTCGAGTCCTTACCCGTGCCCGCGGCAAAATCGCGCAGACCCCGCACGTCCACTCCGAGCTGCGAGCGCCGACGAACGGCCGATGCCGATCACTGTTGCGTCGGGTCCACGAGTTGCCCGAGCCGTCGCAATGCCGGACCCGGCCCGGCCTTGCGGACCAGGCCGAACGTCAGCTATCCGCGAGCGACGGCACGGTGGCGAGCGATTCCGGGCGGCATTGGCCATCGGGCAGGCCTCTCGCGGACCGCTTCGATCCGGGCGGCGATTGCCTGCTCCGCGGCGCGCGCCACGCCAGCCCGCTTGTGCAGCTCCATCACCGCGAGCAGGCTGAGCGCCACCGCCGGATCAGGACCACTGGCCGGCGTGATCGGCCCGATGCTGAGCACGCTCTGCATGAGCGGGAGGTACATGCGCCGACGTGCAGCAGCAGCGCGGCGCAGACGCCCGCGGCCAGCAACGGGTTGTTGGAGAGCGGGTGCGGAACACCGAGAGCGTCTCGGAGCGCGCGTTGAAGGCGTCCACGTTCTGCAGCAGCACCATCAGCAGCAGCAGTTCGTTGCGCGCACCTCGACCGGCACGCCGGCCCGCAGCATCAGGGCGAAGGCAACGAATCCGACCGCGGCCATCCAGGCGCCGGCCAGCAGCCCGCGCTCGATCATCAGTCGGTCGATCAGACCGGCTCGCCCGGTCGCCGGGGCGGCGAGTCGAGTTCGTTGCCGTGGCCGCGCTCGAAGGCCAGCGCCGACGTCCTGGATGCCGTTGGTGACGATGTTGAGCCACAGCAGCTGCGCAGGCAGCAGCGGCAGTGGCAGCCCGACCAGGACCGCGAGCCCGACGGTCGCCACCTCGGCGACGCCGGCGGCGACCAGCAGGTAGATCGACGTTGCGGATGTTCGGTACGCGATGCGGCCTTCCTCGACGCCGTTGACGATGGTCGCGAAGTTGTCGTCGCTCAGGACCAGGTCCGCGGCCTCGCGCGCCACGTCGGTACCGCCCTTGCCCATGGCGACGCCGATATTGGCCCGCCGCAGCGCCGGTGCATCGTTGACACCGTCACCCGTCACCGCGACGAAGTGGCCAGCCGCCTGTGCCGCCTCGACGAATGCCAGCTTCTGGTCCGGCGTCACGCGCGCGAGCACGCCGCGCGTGATCCACCGCAGCGCGCGCGACTCCGGCGCCGCCGCCAGCTCCGGCCCGGTGATCACGACGCTCGCCCGCCTGCATGGATACCGAGGTCGCGCGCGATCGCTAGCGGCGGTCAGCGGGTGATCGCCCGTGACCATGACGACCCGGATGCCCGCGCGACCGGCAGCGGTCGACCGCCGTCGCGGGCGCCGGGCCGCAGCGGGTCGATCAGTCCGACCAAGCCGAGGAAGACGAGATCGGCCGCAGCTCGCGGTGGCCCCCGGACGCTGCGCTCCCGGCCGCGACGCGCTGCGAACGCAAGCACCCGGTAGCCGCGCGACGCCATGTCCTCGGCAGCCTGCCGCGACGCGGTCCGGTCCTCGTCGCCAGTCGGCACATCCGCAGCACGCTCTCGGGCGCGCCCTTGACCGCGATCCAGGTGCCGCCCGCGTCCGTGAAAAGTCGCGGCAAACCGTCGCTCGGACTCGAACGGGATGCCGCGGCCAGCGGACGCCCGTGGACCAACCGGTCGCGGTCCACGCCGCCCTTGCGTGCCAGCGCCAGCAGGGCGACGTCGGTCGGGTCGCCGCGCCGACCAGCCACCGTCGGGTCCGACGAGTTCCGCCTCGTTGCAGGCGGCGGCCACCTCGAGCAGCGGCCCCAGGAGACGCAGCGTCGTGTCCGCGGACCGGTCGTCGGGCGATCGCGGCCGATCCCGCCGGTCGGCTCGTAGCCGGCGCCGTGACGTCGAACTCCCGGCCGTCGGCGAGCCGCAGCTCGCGCGCCGTGAGTTCGTTGCAGGTCAGCGTGCCGGTCTTGTCGCTGGCGATCAGCGTGCAGCTGCCGAGCCCCTCCACCGCGGGGAGGCTGCGCACGATCGCGCCGCGCCGAGCCATGCGCCGGGCGGCGATCGCGAGCGTCAACGTGAGGGCCACGGGCAGGCCCTCCGGGATTGCGGACACCGCCAGCGCCACCCCGAACACGAACATCTGCACTAGGCTCTCGCCGTGCAGGAGCACGCCCACGGCACCGATGGCGATGGCGGCGACCAGCACCACGACCGCGACCACGCGGCTGAACCCTCCATGCGCTCGACGAGCGGCGACTGGCCGCGCCTCCGTCGCGGACATGGTCACGGCGAGCCCGCCGAGCACCGTCGCGGTGCCCGTCGCGACGACCTCGCCGTCGCCCGCGGCCGCGTGCAACGGTCGAGCCCGCAAACGCCATGTCGCGCGGTCGCCCGGCGGCGCGTCGGGCAGTCGCCGGGAATCCGCGTCCTTGGAAACGGGCACGGACTCGCCGGTGAGCAGCGACTCCTCGATCTCGAGACCCTGCACGTCGAGCAGGCGCAGATCGGCCGGGACGCGCTGGCCGCTCTCGAGCGCCACCACGTCGCCGGGCACGATTTCCTCGGCATCGACCTCGACGGGCGGCCGTCGCGCAACACGGTCGCGCGAATGCGCAGCATCCCCTGCAGCGCACGGCTCTGCTGCTCGGCATGCCATTCCTGCCAGCCGCCGATGCACGAGTTGAGCAGCAGCACCACGCCGATGAAACCGGCATCGCTGTAGTCGCCGAGCGCGAAGGCCGCGACCGCGGCCGCCACCAGCACGTAGATCAGCGGGCTCTTCAGCTGCCGCAGTACGATACCCGACCAGCCGCGGTGGCGGCGCGGACGGCAGCCGGTTGGGGCCGTAGCCGAGCGAGCCGCTCGCGAGCGTCTCAGTCCGAGGTCAGGCCCTGTCGCACGTGCGTCCGCCGCGCCATTGAACAGGCCTCGCGGGGCGGGCGGGGAAATTGCGCAGATGCCCCGCCGTCCGCGGCCTCAGTACGCCCGCTTCTTCGTGTCGATCATCCGCAGGATCAGCGGCGTCAGGATGATCTGCATCGCGAGCGGCAGCTTGCCGCCGGGCAGCACCAGCGTGTTCGGCCGCGACATGAACGAGTCGTGGATCATCGACAGCAGGTACGGGAAGTCGATGCCCTTCGGGTTGGCGAAGCGCACGATCAGGAAGCTCTCGTCCGCCGGTCGGGATGTCGTTGGCGATGAACGGGTTCGACGTGTCCACCGTCGGCACGCGCTGGAAATTGATGTGCGTGCGCGAGAACTGCGGGCAGATGTAGTTCACGTAGTCCGGCATGCGGCGCAGGATCGTGTCGACGACCGCCTCGGTCGAGTAGCCGCGGCGGCTGCGGTCGCGGTGCAGCTTCTGGATCCACTCGAGGTTGATGCTCGGCGCCACGCCGACCAGCAGGTCGACGTATCGCGCGACGTCGTGCTCGGGCGTCTGCACGGCGCCGTGCAGCCCCTCGTAGAACAGCAGGTCCGAACCCTCGCCGATGTCCCGCCAGGGCGTGAACGTGCCGGGCTCGCCGCCGTACTTCGCGCCCTCGTCGGCGTCGTGGATGTAGGTGCGCGACGCGACCCTTGCCGCACAGCGAATAGCTCTTGAACAGCTCCTCCAGCTCGCCGAACAGGTTCGAGTCCGGCCCGAAGTGGCTGAAGTTGTTGTTGCCCTGTGCCTCGGCCTCCTTCATCTTCTGCGCGCATCTCGTCGCGGTCGTAGCGATGGAACGCATCGCCCTCGACGATCGCGGCATCGATCTTCTCGCGGCGGAAGATCCACTCGAACGTGGTCTTGACGGTGGTCGTGCCGGCGCCCGACGAACCGGTCACCGCGATGATGGGGTATCTCGCCGACATGACTTGGCCTCCGGTACGTCGTCAGCCGCTGCGGAACAGCGAGCGCTCGCCGAACAGCGGCGAGCTATAGGGCTTGTCCTCGCCCCGGTCGTACTCGGCGTGGTAGCGCTCGACGCGCGCCACCTCGGCACGCGAGCCCAGGATCACCGGCACGCGCTGGTGCATGCGCTCCGGCACCACCTCGAGGATGCGCCCGCGGCCGGTCGACGCGGCGCCGCCCGCCTGCTCGACGATCATCGCCATCGGGTTCGCCTCGTACATCAGCCGCAGGCGACCCTCGCGATTGGCCTCCTTCTGGTCGCGCGGGTACATGTAGATGCCGCCGCGCATGCAGGATACGGTGCACGTCCGCGACCATCGATGCCACCCAGCGCGTGTTGAAGTCCTTGCCCCGCGGGCCTTCCTTGCCTGCCTTGCATTCGTCCACGTAGCGTGCGACCGGCGGCTCCCAGAAGCGGCGGTTCGACGCGTTGATCGAGTAGTCGAGCCCTCCTCGGGGACGCGGATGTCCGGGTGCGTCAGCACGAAGTTGCCGATCTCGCGATCGAGCGTGAAACCGTGCGTACCGCGGCCGACGGTGAGCACGACCTGCGTGGACGGGCCATAGATCGCATAGCCTGCGGCGAGCTGTCGCACGCCCGGCTGCAGCACGGCCGCGGTGTTGCGCGCCGTCTCGGGCAGCGCCAGCACCGAGAAGATCGACCCGACCGGCAGGTTCACGTCGAGATTGTTCGAACCGTCGAGCGGGTCGAACACCAGCGCGAGCCGGCCGTCGCCCTCGACGAAGTGCACGTCCTCGCATCTCCTCGGAGGCGAGCGCACCGACCAGGCCGCTCCATTCGATGCCGCGGGCGAAGAGCTCGTCCGCGACGCACGTCGAGCTTCTTCTGCGACTCACCCTGCGTGTTCTCCGTGCCCGCAAGCCCTGCAAGTCCCACCAGCGGGCCCTTGCCCACGGCCGCGGAGATCGCCTTGACGACCGCCGCGACGTCCACGAGCAGTGCGGCCAGTTCGCGGCCGTGCGGCCCCTCGGGCACCTGCTGGATCAGGAACTTGGAAATCGTGGTATAGCCGGGATTCAGCATGGGGCCTCCTCGGTGGAGTCTCGATTGCGAGTCGCGTCGAACACGCGGCTCGCGCGGATGTCCTCCGCCTCGAGCGTCATGAGCATCCTGCGCGTCGACCCTGCCCGCCTCGAGCAGCCGGCGCGCCTGCCTCAGGCGGGCGCGATCGAGCGCGTTGCGCAGCGACCGGGCGTTGGCGAAATTGGGTTGCGAGCGCCGCAGCGCCAGGTACTCGCCGAGTGCAAGCCGGGCCGGGTCCGACAGATGAAGACCGAGCGCCCCGACCATCTTCTGCGCAATCGCCTCGAGCTCCTCGACGCTGTAGTCCGGGAAGTCGATGTGATGGGCGACGCGCGAGCCGAGGCCCGGGTTGCTCTGGAAAAACGTGTCCATGCGGCCCTTGTAGCCGGCGAAGATCACGACGAGGTCGTCGCGCTGGTTCTCCATCACCTGCATCAGGATCTCGATGGCTTCCTGGCCGTAGTCGCGCTCGTTCTCCGGACGGTACAGGTAGTAGGCCTCGTCGATGAACAGCACGCCGCCCATCGCGCGCTTCAGCACTTCCTTGGTCTTCGGCGCCGTATGGCCGATGTACTGGCCGACGAGGTCGTCGCGGGTCACGGCGACCATGTGACCCTTACGGACGTGGCCGAGCCGGTGCAGGATCGTCGCCATGCGCATGGCGACCGTCGTCTTGCCCGTGCCCGGATTGCCGGTGAAGCACATGTGCAGCGAAGGCTTGGTGGACGCGACGCCGAGCTCGGCCCGCGCCTTCTCCACCACCAGCAGCGACGCGATCTCGCGGATGCGCAGCTTCACCGGCGCGAGCCCGACGAGCTCGCGGTCGAGCTCGTCGAGGACCGCGCCGACGCCGGACTCGGCCAGCAGCGCCTTGAGGTCGAACGTCTGACTCATGCAGCGGGCCTCACGCCCGCTCGAGTGTGTAGCGAACCAGGCGACCCGCACTCTCCTCGCGTCGTAGCTTGTAGCGCGCCTCTTCCTTCGGGCGGTGGACCATGAACGACAAGCGCATGGTCTCGAAGCCGCGCGTCGAGTCGAACGCGTTCAGCTTGATGTAGCAGTCGCCGTGGGCCTTGCGGCACTCCGCTGAGTTCCGCGAGCACGCCCGCGGCGTCCTTCAGGTCGAACATCGGCATGCCCCACATCTCCCAGTACGTGTTGCGGGGATGCGGGTCGTCGGTGTACTCGAGCGACACGGCCCAGCTGCTGTTCGAGCGCGTATTCCACCTGCTTCGCGATCTGCTCGTCGGTGAGGTCGGGCAGGAACGAAAAGGTGCCTTGCGTGATGCGCATGTCGGATCTCCTCAGGCGACGCTCGCCGTCGGCACGAAGTCCGACGTGTCGGTCGAGGCGTAGTTGAACGTGACATCCTTCCAGGTCGCGAGCGCGGCTTCGAGTGGCTTGCAGGTCTTCGCCGCGGCCGCGAGGATCTCCGGCCCTTCGTTGGCGATGTCGCGGCCTTCGTTGCGCGCGAGCACCATCGCTTCGAGCGCGACGCGGTTCGCCGTGGCGCCCGCCTGGATGCCCATCGGGTGGCCGATCGTGCCGCCGCCGAACTGCAGCACCACGTCGTCGCCGAACAGGTCGAGCAGCTGGTGCATCTGCCCGGCATGGATCCCGCCCGACGCGACCGGCATCACCTTGCGGATGCCCGCCCAGTCCTGGTCGAAGAACAGTCCGCGCGGCAGGTCCTGCTTCGTGTACGTGTCGCGGCAGACGTTGTAGTAGCCCTGCACGGTCATCGGGTCGCCCTCGAGCTTGCCGACGGCAGTGCCCGCGTGCAGGTGGTCGCAACCCGCGAGCCGCAGCCACTTTGCGATCACGCGGAACGAAACGCCGTGATTCTTCTGTCGCGTGTACGTGCCGTGCCCTGCGCGGTGCATGTGCAGGATCATGTCGTTGTCGCGGGCCCAGTTCGACATCGACTGGATCGCCGTCCAGCCGATGACGAGGTCCACCATCACGATGCACGAGCCGAGGTCCTTCGCGAACTCGGCGCGGCGGTACATCTCCTCCATCGTGCCGGCGGTGATGTTCAGGTAGTGGCCCTTCACCTCGCCGCTCGCCGCCTGCGCCTTCTGCACGGCTTCCATGCAGAAACTGAAGCGGTCGCGCCAGTGCATGAACGGCTGCGAGTTGATGTTCTCGTCGTCCTTGGTGAAGTCGAGGCCGCCGAGCAGCGCCTCGTAGACGACGCGGCCGTAGTTCTTGCCCGAGAGGCCGAGCTTCGGCTTGATCGTCGCGCCGAGCAGCGGGCGTCCGTACTTGTCGAGGCGCTCGCGCTCGACGACGATGCCGGTCGGCGGTCCCTTGAACGTCTTCACGTACGCGAGCGGGAAGCGCATGTCCTCGAGCCGCGCGGCCTTGAGCGGCTTGAAGCTGAACACGTTGCCGATGATCGACGCCGTCAGGTTCGCGATCGACCCTTCCTCGAACAGGTCGAGCTCGTAGGCGATCCAGGCGAAGTACTGGCCTTCGATTCCCGGTACCGGCTGGACCTCATACGCCTTGGCGCGGTAGTTCTCGCAGGCCGTCAGGCGATCAGTCCAGACGACTGTCCACGTCGCGGTCGATGACTCGCCGGCCACGGCTGCCGCGGCCTCCTCCGGATCCACGCCCTCCTGCGGCGTGATGCGGAACACCGCGATCACGTCCGTATCCTTGGGCACGTAGCCCGGAACCCAGTACCCCATCTCCTTGTACTTGAGGACGCCGGCCTTGTAGCGGACCGCCGTATTGCCGGTGGTGCGCTGGTCCTTGCCCGCGCTTGGGTGCTTGACCGTCTGTGACATCGAACCGCCTCCTTGCCGCGTGCGAGCGGCTTGAGGCACTTTAGGCCGCACCATTGCTAATTCCCACTTAGTATTTGTTGCTCCTCTGATAAGCTCTAGCTTATGGATCCGAGACACCTCAGCCTGCGCCAGCTCGAGGTCCTGAAGGCTGTGGCAGAGACGGGATCGATGGCCCGCGCCGCCAAGCGGCTGTTCATGACCGGACCGGCGATAACTCAGCAAATTCAACAACTTGAGAAAGTCGTAGGCGTGCCTGCCTTCGACCGAATCGGCCGCCGGCTGCGCCTGACCGCGGCCGGGGATCGGGTCCTTTCCGCAGCCATTGACGTGCATACGCGGCTGGGGGTGCTGGCGAAGGAGATGGACTCGCTGAGAAAGCGAGACGACGGCACGCTGCACCTCGGCATCCTCGGCACCGGCACCCACATCCTGCCCCCACTGCTCGCCGAATTCCGCCGCCTCGCGCCAGGCATTGCGGTGCAGATGGCGGTCTCGTCGCGGGCGGAACTCGCGCGACGCGTACGCGACGGCGAGGTGGACCTGGCGCTCATGGGGCGCGGCCCCGAATCCCACGCAAGTGGCGCCGCCGATAGCGGCGATCCGCTCACGCGCGAGCCCTTTGCCAGCAACCCGCACGTGATCATCGCGTGGCCCGGCCACCCGCTCGCCGCTGAGCGCGGCATCGCACCGATCGAGCTGCGGCACGAGAGCATCGTGCAGCGCGAGTCGGGCTCCGGTACGCGCGCGATGCTCGACACGTTCCTCGCGATGCATCGCATCGTGCCGCGCGAACGCGTGGCCGTGAGCGGCAACGAGATGGCGAAACATGCGGTGATGTCGCAGCTCGGCATCAGCCTGACGTCGGCACACACGTTGTTCCTCGAGCTCAAGACCGGCGCGCTGGTGCGGCTCGACGTCGATCACACGCCGATCGTGCGCACGTGGTACGTGGTCCATCACTCCGAGCGTTGGCTGCCGCCGGCGGCGGCTGCATTCCGGGACTATCTGCTGAACGAGGGAGCCCGGAAGGTCGATGCCGAGACGCGCGCGCTGCTGTCCGTCCGGGCCGACGAAGCGTGAGCGCTCCGGCTGCCGGTACCTAGCCCGCGAGCCAGCCCTCCAGGTCGCCGATGACGCGATCGCGCTCGGGCTCGTTGTAGACCTCGTGGAACAGGCCCTCGTAGATCAGCAGTGTCCGGCTCTTCGCGACCCCGAGGTGCTGGTAGATCGGGTGCGTCGCCGCGAGAGGCACCAGCGAGTCGGCCGTGCCGTGCTGGATCAGCACCGGGATGCGCAGCTCATGCGCGTTCTGCTGCAGCGACCGCATCGCTGCGAGCAACTCCGCGAGCGTGCGCGCCGGGATCGCGCCGTGATGGACGAGTGGATCGGACTCATACGCGCTCACGACGGCAGGATTACGGCTCACAGCCGCGGCCGGAAGCTTGAGCGCGCCAGTGTTCGGCGACACGGCCGACAGCAGCTTCACGATCCAGAGCTTCAAAGCAGACACGGACTCACCCGCTGACAGCGCCGGCGCCGACAGCACGAGCCCGCGCAGCACGCGGTGGTGCTTGAGCGCGCAGGCGAGCGCAATGGCGCCGCCCATGCTGTGCCCAAGCAGGATCACTGGCGTGTCCGGATGCTCGCGCTGCGCGCGCCCGACGAACGTGCCGAGATCGGAGACGAGGTAGTCGAACCTGTCGATGTTCGCGCGCCGGCCGCTCGAACGGCCGTGGCCGCGATGATCGATCGCGTAGACGGCGTAGCCTTGCTCGACGAGGCGGCTGCCAAGCGCCTCATAGCGCCCGCCATGCTCCGCGAGCCCGTGCGACACGACGATGACCGCGCCTGGTGCGCTCTCTGGCAGCCAGGCCTGGCCGTGCAGGGCCGCATCCTGGCAACCCGGAAACTGCAGTTCTCGATGCTCCACGTCCACGCCTCACCTGGCGGTCTCGTCCGAAATTAACTCAAACCCGCCGGGATCTGCGCACTGTAGGTGGATTTCCTTAGATGCGAATGATTCGTATTCGTATATAGTGCCGCTCACCTGCCTTATTGGATGAAACCGATGCGACGCCCAAGCTCGGTGGCCGCCCTGGCGGCAGCACTGGCCTTCTTCAACTTGGGAGCCGGCCCAGCTCGCGCCGCCGACCCCGAATTCACGCTGGTAATCAAGGACCACCGGTTCACGCCGACCGAACTCACCGTGCCGGCCGGCCAGAAAGTCCGCCTCACAGTCGAAAACCAGGACCCGACGCCCGAGGAGTTCGAGAGCTACCAACTCAATCGCGAAAAAGTCGTGCCCGGCAACGGCCGGATCGTCGTGTTCGTCGGGCCGCTGAAGCCCGGCAAGTACGAGTTCTTCGGCGAATTCAACCAGGCCACCGCGCGCGGCTGGCTGATTGCGAAGTGAATCATGCTGGGCTCAACCATCATCGTCTTTCGTGAAGTCCTCGAGGCCGCGCTCGTCGTCGGCATCGTGCTCGCCGCAACGCGTGGCCTGATGTCGTCCCGCCGCTGGGTACTGGCCGGCGTGCTCGGCGGCGTCGCCGGATCGCTACTCGTTGCGGCCGGCGCAGGCTCGATCGCTGCCGCGTTCGAGGGCGTCGGACAGGAAATCCTCAACGCGGCGATCCTGCTAGCGGCCGTCGCCATGCTCGGCTGGCACTGCGCCTGGATGCAGAAGCACGGCGCAGAGATCGCCTGCGACATGCGTGCCGTCGGCAAGGATGTCGGCGCAGGCGACCGGCCGCTGAGCGTACTCGCCCTGGTCGTCGGGCTTGCGGTGCTGCGCGAAGGGTCCGAAGTCGTGCTGTTCCTGTACGGCATCGCCGCCGGAGGTACCGCGAAGGCCTCGATGCTTGCTGGCTCGTTGCTCGGGGTTGCGGCGGGCGTCGTCGCCGGTGGGCTGATGTACTTCGGCCTGCTGCGGATCCCGGCTCGACACCTGTTCTCCGTGACGCACTGGCTGATCGTGCTGCTCGCAGCGGGCATGGCGGGCCAGGCGGCCGGCCTGCTCGTCCAGGCCGGCGTACTGCCCGGACTTGTCGAGCCCGTCTGGGACGCGTCGGCACAGCTTCCGGAACACAGTCCGCTCGGCCAGCTGCTGCACGTGCTCGTCGGCTACGACGATCGCCCGAGCGCCATGCAGCTGATCGCGTTTCTCGCGACGTTCGCCGCAATCACGGCGGCGTCGAGAATCGTCAATCGCCCTGCACTGCGGCTGCCGAAGACTGTGGCTGCCGCTGCGCTGCTGCTCGGCATCACGATCAGCTCGCACCCGCAGACCTCACGCGCGGATCACGTCGTCTACTCGCCGCTGGTCGAGCAAGGCGAGAAGGCGATCGAGTTCCGCGGCCATTACGACTTCGACGGCAACGATGCGCTCGACGGCGGCCAGGCATACAAGCTGGAGTTCGAATGGTCACCGTTCGCGTGGTGGAGGACGGAAGCGCTGGTCGAGTGGGAAAGCGAGCCCGGCGAGGACCTCGATGCGACCGAGATCGCGTGGGAAAACGTCTTCCAGCTGACCGAGCAGGGCAAGTACTGGGCGGACTTCGGCTTGCTGGCCGAGTACGCCTACTCGCTCGAGGACGACGGCGAGGACGCGATCGAGATGGCGCTGCTGGCCCAGATGGACCTCGGCCGGAACGAGGCGCGCGTGAACCTCGTGTTCGAGCAGCCCCTCACGAGCGGCGCCGATCTCGAGATGGAGTACCGCTGGCAGTACCGTTACCGGCTCGAAGAACGCTTCGAGCCAGGCATCGAGATGTACGGTGGACTCGGAGACTGGGGTGACTTCGGCTCGTTCAACGACCACGAGCAGCAGCTCGGCCCGGCGATGTACGGCAAGCTGCGCACCGCCGGCGGCGCGTTCAAGTACGAGGCAGGCCTGCTGTTCGGCCTGAACGACGCAACGCCGGACACTACGGTGCGCTTCCTGCTCGAATACGAGTTCTGACCGCGCCTCCGGTCAGGTGTCGCCGAACGCGGCAAGTGCCTGCACGGCGATCACCTGGCCGTGCTCCTGGACGAAGTGACCCGCCTCGGCGAGTTCCAGCGGCGCCGGGCATCCACGGATCGTCTTCGCGAGAGCATGCATCACGGGCGGCCCGAGCACCGGATCCTGCATGCCTATGGCCATGAAGGTCGACCCGTTCCAGCGCTCCCGGAAAAACTGCGCGGCCCGCACCGAGACGTCCACGCCTTCCATGTCCGGCGACACCGGCACCAGGGCCGGGAAGCGACGGGCGCCTGCCCGGTAGCGGCGATCCGGATAGGGTGCGTCGTACGCTGCGGCCTCGGCGTCAGTCAGGCCCTGCACCGAACGTTTCATCATCGCGGCGATGTCGAAGTCGGGTTTCGCGGCGACGAACGCCTTCCAGGCGTCGAATCCCGGGCCCGGCGAGCGGCCGATGCCGATCCCGGTGTTCATGACGATGAGCCGGTCGATTCTGTCCGGATACTCCATCGGCAGCGTCAGGCCGAGCAGTCCGCCCCAGTCCTGCACGACGAGCGTCACCCGCTCCAGCTGCAGGCGCTCGATGAAACGCAGCAGCATCGTGCGGTGGAACATGAATGTGTAGACGGCGTCGTCCACCGGTTTGTCGGAGCGTCCGAAGCCGAGCAGGTCGGGCGCCACGACGCGATGTCCCGCCGCAGTGAACACGGGGATCATCTTGCGATACAGGTAGCACCACGTGGGCTGGCCGTGCAGGCATAGCACGGTCCGGCCACTCGCTGTGGCCGGGCGCTCGTCCAGATAATGGACGCGAAGTCCTTCGTAACCCGCGAGGTCCTCGACGTAGTGCGGTGAGAACGGGAATCCGGGAAGGTTCTCGAACCGGTCGTCGGGCGTGCGCAGTGCTTCGATCCTGGCGGGCATGGTCCGCTCCTAGGCTTGGTGTGGCTCACTCAATCATTTGCGCTTGCCGGCCGCCGGCGCTTCGTCGCGGTGCAGGTCCTGGTCGTCCATCGCGGCCGGGTCGCCGATCGGCTCCAGGTGCGTGAAGACGGTGACTGGTGGCAACGCGCGGCGGATCTCGCCTTCGATGCGCTCCAGCAGCTCGTGCCCGTGCTGCACGGTCCACTCAGGCGGCACGAGGATGTGTACGGACACGAAACGGAGTGCGCCGGACTGCCGCGTCCGAAGCGCATGGTATTCGATCCCTTCCGCCGCATGTCGATCCAGCAGCTGCCTGACGATCGCGATTTCAGCGGCTGGCAATGCGGCATCCATCAAGCCGGCCACAGAGTTCATCACGATGCGTCCGCCGGTGAACACGATGTTGGCGGCCACCACCAGTGCAATGATCGGGTCCAGGCGCTGCCAACCCGTGAGTGCCACGGCACCTACGGCGACTACCACGCCGGCGGACGTCCAGACGTCGGTCAGCAAGTGATGCGCGTTCGACTGCAAAGTCGCGGAGCGGTGTGCACGCGCCGCCTTCAGCAACACGAGCGCCACACCGAGATTCACCAGCGACGCCACGACCGACACGGCGAGGCCTACCCCGATCTGTTCTATCGGCCGAGGATGGAGCAGGCGGTCGATGGCCGCGACGGCGATGCTGATCGCGGCGACGACGATCAGCGCGCCCTCGAAGCCAGCCGAGAAATACTCGGCCTTGCCGTGGCCGTAGGCGTGATCCTCGTCGGGCGGGCGCGCGGCCACGCTCAGCATCGCGAGTGCCATCACCGCACCGGCGAGGTTGACCAGCGATTCCATAGCGTCGGACAGCAGGCCGACGGACCCGGTCAGCTTCCAGGCAACGGTCTTCAGCGCCATCGTGGCGAGGGCCGCCGCGATCGAGAGCCAGGCGAAACGGGTGAGCGATGGGGTCTTCATTGAGCCTCGGACGCCTACGTTACCGCAGGCCGTGCCGGCGAGTCGTCGTGGATCGCCGAGATCAATTCGCTGGCGGCCGGTCGGGCCATTCAGTAACGTAGCGCCCGGCCCGGACCGTACGATTCCAATACAGGCTCCACCGGGGGGCGAGGACCGTCGATGCAGACCTTCCACCTGTGGATGAACTCGCTCAACTCGTTTGTCTGGGGACCGGCGCTTATCGTGCTGATCCTGGGCACTGGCCTGTACCTGCAGATCCTGCTCGGCGGCATGCCGGTGCGGAAGATCGGCGCCGGGCTGCGGCTCGTCTGGCGCGGGCGCGACGTCGATCCCGATCACCCTGGGGAAGTCAGTCCGTTCGCGGCGCTGATGACCTGCCTCGCGGCGACGATCGGCGTCGGCAACATCGCGGGCGTGGCCACCGCAATCGCGCTCGGCGGCCCCGGCGCGGTGTTCTGGATGTGGATGACGGCGCTCGTCGGCATGGCGACCAAGTACGCCGAGGTCGTGCTCGCCGTGCATTACCGGGAGCGGGACGCGGAGGGCCGCTTCGTCGGCGGGCCGATGTATGCAATCAGGAACGGCCTCGGCAAGGGCTGGGCATGGCTGGGAACGGCGTTTGCAGTGTTCGGCGGCGTGGCCGGCTTTGGCATCGGCAACATGGTGCAGTCGAACAGCATCGCGGCGGCGATGCAGACATCATTCGGCGTTGCGCCGTCCGTGACCGGCATCGTGCTGGCGGTGCTCACCGGCGCGGTGATTCTCGGCGGCATCAAGCGCATCTCGGCCGTCGCCAACTGGCTCGTGCCGTTCATGGCAATCGGTTACGTCCTTGCGGCCCTCGTCGTGCTCGTCGTGCACGCAGCCGACGTTCCGGCTGCATTCGTGACCATCGTGACGAACGCATTCACGCCGACCGCAGCCGTGGGTGGCTTCGCGGGCGCGGCCATGATGGCCGGCATCCGCTACGGCGTCGCCCGCGGGATATTCTCGAACGAAGCCGGTCTCGGCACCGCCGGCATCGCGCAGGCTGCCGGCATGTCCTCGAGTCCGGTGCGCAGCGGGCTGATCGGCATGATGGGTACGTTCTTCGACACGATCGTCGTGTGCTCGATGACCGGTCTCGCCATCGTGGTGTCTGGCGCATGGACCACCGGCAAGACCGGGGCCGAGCTCACTCAGGTCGCGTTCCAGAGTGCGATGCCCGTCATCGGCGACGAGGTGGTCGCCGTCGCGCTGGCGATCTTCGCGCTCACGACGATCCTCGGCTGGAGCTATTACGGCGAGCGCTGCTGGCAGTACCTCGCCGGTTCGTGGACGATCATGCCGTATCGGGTGCTGTGGACGATCGCAGCGTTCCTGGGCGCCGTGACGCACCTCGATCTGGCGTGGACGATCGCGGACACGCTGAACGCGCTGATGGCGGTGCCGAACCTGGTTGCGCTGCTGGCGCTTTCGCCGGTGGTCGTGAGGCTCACCCGCGAGCAACTCGCCGCAGCCCTCGGCAGGGACTGAGGGCTGCGGGGAGCGAGTTCAGTTCTCTGCGGGCTACCGCTCGATGATGATCGCGGGGTCGAATGGCACCTTGCCTTCGATCCGTATCGTATAGGGGAACCTCTTTCCCTTCTGGCCCGCCTTGACCTTGCCAGGAACCGACTTGCCTTTCTTTTTCGGACTTTCCCAGTCGGAAAACGGCTGTCCAAAGCCCTCCTTGAATTCCACGCTGAACTCCTGGTCATCGAGCGACTGCCACTCGATTTGGTCGTTCCTACCAAGAAAAATTGTCTCGGCGTTCAAGCCGGAATCCGCATCGCTCACTGCGATCGGATTGCCATACTCGTCGCACACTACGTTCAAAAAGCGCTTACGTTCGACTACCAGCATGTTGAGTCTCCCCGTTGTTGCTCTTGAGTTGGTTTCGTCCTGCAGGGCCGTCCGCGGTTCCAGGTCAGCCCGCAGGCTTCTGCTTGCACGTGTAATCCAGGATCTCGCCGAACACCGTGGCGCGCGGCGCATCCATCCAGATCAGGTTCTTGTCGTTGCGCGAGGCCTTCTGCACGATCTCGCCCTGCAGGTCGGTCCCGGAGTAGGCCTTGGTGTCGAGCATCGCGACCTTGCGATTCGCGCAGTCCACGCGGTATTCGGTGCGTGCCGACTGGTAGGTCTTGCCCTTCTTCACCGACTCGCGCGGCGCGAGGTAGTTCTCCTTCACCCGCACCTGCATCTGCGAACCCACGGCCTTGATCGTGTTGGTGTTGACGAACGCTTCCTCGTTGTCGGACAGCGCGACCGAATACCACTTGTCCGCCGTTGCCGGCGCACTCTGGGCAAAGGCTGCGCCTGACACCGAGGCGACCACGATCAGACCGGCACAGAGCAACGAAGTCCTGGCGTTACGCATGCAGCACACTCCAGCGCCGGGAATCGGCGCGATCAGCCAAGTTTAAGCCCGAGCGCCTCCTCCGGCGAGATCCGGCCGTCCAGCTGCGCGGCGATCTTCTCGTCCTGGCCCGACAGGGCATCGAGGTCCACATCAGCGAAGCCGAGGATTCCCATGTCCGCGTAGGCCTTGCGCACACGGGGACCCCACAGGCCGATGTCCTTGATGATCGGCACGATGCGGTTGAACAGCGAGCCGCGGTAGACGCGCATCACCTCGGAGCGATCGACCCACTCGCGGCACTCTTTCGCCGGCAGGCCGAGCGTGTCCCAGACCTCCTCACCGAGGAAACGGTCGCGCATCAGGTAGCAGCCCTCGACCACGAATTCCTCGCGCTCGTCGCGCTCCTTGTCGGTGAGGTGAGGGTAGTAGTCGCGGAGCGCCATCCGGCCGAATGCCACGTGGCGCGCCTCGTCCTGCATCACGTAGGCGGTGACCGAGCGGGCGAGCGGGTTCTGCGCGAAGTCGCGGATCAGCCCGAACGCCGCCAGCGCGAGGCCCTCGATGAGCACCTGCATGCCGAGATACGTGAAGTCCCACCGCGAGTCCCGCAGCGTGTCGTCGAGCAGGCTCTTCAGGTGCGGATTGATCGGGTAGATCAGGTCGAACTTCTCGTGCAGCAGCCGCGAGTACGCCTCGACGTGCCGGGCCTCGTCGACCACCTGCGTCGCGGCGTAGAACTTGGCGTCCATGCTCGGCACCTGCTGCACGATCTTCGCCGTACATATCAGCGCGCCCTGCTCGCCGTGCAGGAACTGCGACAGCTGCCATGCCTGCAGGTGACGACGGAGCGTCGCGCGCTCTTTCGCGTTCATCTTGTGCCAGACGTCCGACCCGAACAGCGAGATCATCTCGTCGGGCAGTCCGGAAGGGTTCTCCGGATCCAGGTCCTGCGACCAGTCGATGCGGTCCGAAGCGTTCCACTGCTGACGCTTGCCCTTCTCGTACAGGTTCAGCAACTTTTCGCGGCCGTCGTCGTATTCCCAGCGGAACACTGTGTCGTACGACTGCTGCACGTGCCACTCCGCCTGCTCGACAGGCGACGTATACCGGTTCAAGCTCGACATTTCTCTATCCCCCTGCTCGCAGGATCGCTGCCTGGCCAGTGAGGCCAAGCATGTCCTCGCCGGCCGGGCTTGTCGAGCCGGAGAGGCGAACCCATGACCGACGACATCCTGCTGACCGAAGTCCGCGACGGCGTCGCGACCGTGACCCTGAATCGCCCCCGGCAGATGAACGCGCTGTCGGCTGAACTGCGTCGCCGGCTGGTGGCCACGCTGGACGGATTCGCCGCCGATGACGCGGTGGCCGTCGTGATCATCACGGGCACCGGGGAGAAAGCGTTCACGGCCGGCGTGGACCTGAAGGAGCTCGAGACCGCACCGCTCACGGTCGCGGAGCTCGGGCCCGATGCACCGATGCACAGGGCGATCCGCGATGTCGGCAAGCCCACGATCGCGGCCGTAAACGGCTTCGCAATCACAGGCGGCATGGAGCTCGCGATCAACTGCGACCTGCTTTTCGCATCGACGAACGCCCGCTTCGCCGACACCCACGCCCGCGTCGGGATCGTGCCCGGCTGGGGCATGTCGCAGCTGCTGCCGCGCCTGGTCGGACCGGTTCGAGCCCGCTACATGAGCTACACCGGGAATTTCATCGACGCTGCGACGGCGAAGGACTGGGGACTCGTGCTCGACATACTCCCCCCGGCCGAACTACTGCCGCATTGCCAGAAACTCGCAGCCGAGATCGCCAGCTGCGACCGTGCGACGCTCCTTGACGTGCGCCGGGCGATCCAGGGCGGCCTCGGCACGACACTGGCCGAGGGGCTCGCGCTCGAAGGGCGGCTGAGCCAGGCGGCAACCGCCCGGATGGATCGGTCGCGGTTTGCGGCGACGCGCGAGGCCGTGATGTCGCGCGGCAAGGAGCAAAGCAGCTGAGCCAGCGAACGGGGCGGCAGTGATGAGTGTATAGTGTCACTCCACATGCCAACTCCCGCCCCATCCCGGCGTCGTGGCGGCACGACGCGTACCCGCCAGACCGCCGGTGCGACGGTCGAGCCGCGCTTGCGGATGCGCGACCTCGTGCGCGCAAGCGGCCTGCCCCGCGAGACGATTCACTTCTACATGCAGCAGGGCCTGCTGCCGCGTGCAGTCAAGACCGGGCGCAACACCGCGCTCTATACGACCGAGCACCTCGAGCGTTTGAGCCGGATCCGCGATCTGCAGGAAAAGCAGTTCCTGCCGCTGAAGGCGATCCGCGCCATCCTCGACGAGTCCGCCGACGAGGGCTTCACGCCCGAGCAGGAAGACCTCGTGCGGCGGGTGCGCGCGACTCTCGGCGGCTGGGTACACGCGCAGCAGAGCGCGACGGTCGCCGTGTCGGACTTCGTGCCATCCCGCGTCCCGCGTCACGAACTGCGTGAACTGGTGGACGCCGGCCTGGTGCAGGTCCATGGACGCGGGGACGGCGGCACCCTGTCCGAGGACGACGCGGTGATCCTCGAGTGCTGGGCCCAGTTCAAGGAGGCCGGACTCGGCCCCGACCGTGGTGTGGGCCCCGCTGAATTCGACCTGTATGACGCCGCGATGGAACAGCTCGTGAAGCGCGAGGCCCGTCTCGCACTGCGTGCCTACGCCGGCTCCCCGGCCGAGGAAGTGTCCCGGGTCGTCGAGCAGGCCGGCCCTATCATTGGCCGCTTGCTGAGCGCCATGCATCGCAAGCGATTGCGCCAGTTCCTCGCCGGCGTGGGCGAGAACGGCGTGGGATCACCTGTCCGCTAGTCCGCCGCGCGGATCGCCGCCCCTGCACAGGCCTGCCGCCCTGATCGGCAGCACGGCGCTTGCACGCGCCAAGGAAAACTGTATAGTGCTTATACACACTTTACTTTCGAGTGACCCCCGCCATGCCCACGGCTGTCGCATTCATCCGCGGCTGGTTCTCCGAACCGGCCCCGACTTTCGAGATCCGCCAGCCGAGCGCCCGCTGGGGCACCCCCCAGCCGCGCCAGGCGCGCCGTCAACTGCGCGTCACGGACGTGATTGCTGAGACACCGACGGTCCGCACGTTCGTGCTCGAACCGGCCGATCCTGCTGCACCGCTCAACTACCTGGCCGGTCAGCACCTGACCCTGTTGGTCGACGTCGACGGCGCGACGCATCGCCGCTGCTACTCGTTCTCGACCTCCCCCGCCGCGGGTCAGCGCACCGCGATCACCGTGAAGCGCGCGCCCGACGGAACCGTGTCGCGCTACCTGCACGATCACGTGCGGGCCGGCGACACGCTCGTCACCGCAGAGCCCTCGGGCCAGTTCACGCTGACGACCAACCCGGAGGCCGCGCGCACGGTGGTGTTCATCGCCGGCGGAGTCGGCATCACGCCGCTGATCAGCCTGGCCGAGACCCTGCTGCGCCAGGAACCGCGGAGCCGTGCAGTGCTGCTTTGCGGCAACCGCTCTGAGGACGAGATCATTTTCCGGCGCCGCCTCGCCGACATGGAAGCGAGCTTCGCTCCCCGCCTGCTCGTCCGCCACGCGCTCGACTCGGCGCAGGCTGGCTGGACCGGACTCGCCGGACCGCTGGACGGGACGCACGCGATTGCCGCGCTCGGAGCCACCGACGCGGAGGCGTACTTCGTCTGCGGCCCGGAACCGATGATGCAGAGCGTTTCCGCGGCGCTCGCAGGCGCTGGCGTCGTTCGCGATCGCATTCACAGCGAGCGTTTCGTGTACGCGTCGGCCGCGGCGACCCGGATTCCGGACCACGCAGCCGAGATCACGTTCGCGGCGAGCGGCAAACGCGTCACGGCGAAACCGGGGCAGACGATCCTGCAGGCCGGGCTCGAGGCCGGCCTGGACCTGCCATACAGCTGCACGATGGGCGGCTGCGGCGCATGCAAGGTGAGAAAGAGCAGCGGCGAAGTCGTGATGAGCGAGCCGAACTGCCTGACCGAGCGCGAACGCGAGGAAGGATATCTGCTCGCCTGCTGCTGCTATGCCGATACCGCGCTGACCATCGAAAATCACTGATTCACTGCGGCCCTTGCCGCGCCTGACACCGCAGAGGTAGATGAAATGCTTCCCGATCGTGCCCTCGATTCGATGCCAAGCCCGGCCGCGCGCCGGATCCGCGACGTCTTCGATGCGATGAAGATCGCCACCCGCGTCGAGAACAAGAAAGTACTGGTGGACCTGGCGCCGTCGGTGTCGCGCGGCTTCCTGCTGAAGGAAGGCAAGCAGGGACAGCCGGTCGGCATGCGCGCGAGCCACGAAGCCTACTTCGACTTCCGCTACCAGGGCGACTATCCCGAGATGTACGACCTGTACAGGCGCGCGGTGCAGAACCAGTGGGACGGCGACCGACAACTCGACTGGGCCACCGACGTCGATCCGCGCAACCCGGAGAAGCCGGTGTTCCCGATCGAGCTCGTGCCGATGGAAGGCCTCGCCGCGCTCGGCATCCACCTGAGCAACGACGAGCAGATGCGCTTCGTGCACGACTTCTCGTGCTGGCTGCTGAGCCAGTTCATGCATGGCGAGCAGGGCGCGCTCTATGCCTCGGCGCAGGTCACGGAGTGCGTGCGCTGGGTGGACGGCAAGTTCTACGGCGCCACGCAGGTGATGGACGAGGCGCGGCACCTCGAGGTGTTCCTGCGCTACACGGAGACCAAGCTCGGCAAGCTCTACCAGGTGAACGACAACCTTTTCACGATCATGGACGCGCTGATGCGCGATTCGCGCTGGGACATGAAGTTCCTCGGCATGCAGATCATGATCGAGGGACTCGCGCTCGGCGCGTTCAGCATGATGTACCAGTCGACGCGGGAGCCGCTGTTGAAAGAGCTGCTGCGCTACGTGATCCAGGACGAGGCCCGCCACGTGCACTACGGCGTGCTGGCGCTGAAGCGTCACTTCGCCGAGCTGAGCGACCGAGAGCTGCGCGAGCGCGAGGACTGGACGTTCGAAGTCGCCTGCCTGATGCGCGACCGCTTCCTCGCGCACGAGATCTACGACGAGTGGTTCGCCGGGCACATGAAGCGGTCGGAATGGGACAAGGTCATGTCGGACTCGCCGTTCCTGACCCAGTTCCGCCAGACGATGTTCAAGCGGCTGGTCCCGAACCTGGAGTACATCGGCATCTTCTCGCCGCGCATCCGCCGGCATTACGATAGAGTCGGACTGACCCAGTACGCCGGGGGCCGGAACGCCGCGCAACTGACCGCGGAGGACCTGCTCGCCGCCTGAACGATCCGACAAGCGGGGGAGCCGCCCATGAGCCAGACGATACCAATGCTGGACCTGATGTTCTTCCTCACGGAAACGCAGGACAACCCGCGGCACGTCGGCTCGGTGCTGATCTTCCAGAAGCCCCGCCGGGGCGGCGACCGGGTCGTGCGCGAGATCGTGGAGGCCTATCGCGGCGCAAAACCGCAGCCGCCGTTCAACCGCATCCCGGTCTTCCGCAAGGTTGGCATGCCCGTATGGCAGGACGTCGAGTCGATTGACCCGAGCCACCATGTGCTGCACCTTGCGCTTCCGGCGCCGGGCTCGAACGAGCAACTGCACGAGCTGATCGCCGACCTGCACGCGCCGATGTTCGAGCGCCATCGCCCGGGCTGGAAGATGTACGTGATCGAAGGGCTCGCGGGCGATCGGTTCGCGATCTACCACAAGGTCCACCACGCGCTGGTCGACGGCGAGTCGGGCATGGCGATCCTGCGCAACTCGCTCGCGACCTCCCCGCGTGATCGCAAGATCAGGGCGACCGTCGGCCTGACGCGAATTCACCGGCCGCGACCCGCACCCGAGGGCCTGAGGAAGGCGCTCGAACGCGAGGCCCGCGTGCTCGCGGGACGCACGATTTCCGTGGGCAGGGGTTCGTTCCGCGCATTCGAGCAGGCCCTGGAGGGACTGCGCGGCTTCTCGGCGACGAAGACGCGGGCGTTCACGGCCCCGCACACGCCGATGAACGACCCGATCTACAACGCGCGCTCGATCACGCACATGGTGCTGCCGCTGAAGCGGATGAAGACCGTCGCGCGCGCCTGGAATGCGACGCTGAACGACGTCGCACTGACGATCCTCGATGCCGGCGTGAACCGCTACCTGAAGGAGGCGGGACGCCCGCCCGAGCGCCCGATCGTGGCACTGTGCCCGGTCTCGCTGCATGACCCGAAGGTGAAGCAGGCAACGACGCAGGTCTCGGCGATCTTCCCGCCGCTCGGGGCGGTAAAGGCGCCGATTGACGAACGCCTGCAGCAGGTAATGGCCAACACGCGGACGGCCAAGGAGCAGCTGAACAATCTCGGCAAGAATGCCGCTTACGTATATGCGGTCACGGCCTTCGCCATGTCTGAAACGCTGGCGATCGCCCACCCGGAGAAGCTCGGGCTCGGGATGCTGCCGGCCAACCTGCTGATCTCGAACGTGCGCGGCCCCGAGGAAACGCTGTACCTGAACGGCGCGCGGCTCGAGGCTTTCTTCCCCGTGTCGACGCTGATCGTCGCCGTGGGACTTAACGTGACGTTCATGTCCTACGACGGGCAGGTCATCATGGGTTTCACCGCCAACGGCTCGGCGCTGCCGGAGGTCGAGTCCCTGGCGAACTACACGCGGGACGCTTTCGAAGCGTTGGAGAAAGCGACGGCGCGACGCAACTCCCCGAAACGGAAGCCTGCGCGGCGCGGCGCCGCCCGCGCCTGACCGGCGCGGTCACTTGCTGAACAGCAGCACCCCGCTCGCGCTCTTGTCCTGCCAGCTGAGCGCGAGCTGGCCGGCCAAGAACGAGTAGCGGTTCACCTTGTCGAGCTGAGCCAGGAACTTTTGCTCGAGCTCCATCTGCTCGGGCGGGCACGCCATCTTCGTGGCCGCCGCGGGGCCAATGTCGATCTCACCCGGCGTGATTTCCTTCACCGGCGCCGTGAAGCGGTTGCAGCCGGCGAAGCCGCGCACGCTGTTCACTTCGAAATGGATGACTGGCGGCTTAACGCCTGCCGCGAGCGGCTGGCCGTCGATCTGCGCCAACTGCCATTCGTTGGTGGCCAGCGTGCCGATCGTAACGGTGCCGAGCGCGTCGCTCTTCGACTGCTTCAGCGCGCCGCCTTCCATCGCGTAGGTCTTGCGCGCCATCTGGGTCGGGCAGCACGCGGGGTCCTTCGGGCCGGCCTCGACGAGGTCGATCACGACTTTGCCCTGCTCGAGCCATACGTTGCGGACTTTCGCACGGTCGCCGACCTGCGCGGTGCCCAGGTTGACGAGCTTGCCATCGCGCACGCCGAGGACTGCGACGTAGACGAACTCGCCGCTGCCGCCGCTGTTCGAGCTCAGCAGGACCACGGCTTCGTTGCCTGGCGATCCGTCGACGTTGCCGAACACCACCAGCGGCTCCCAGAGCATGGCCGTCGGCCGCGACGCGGCGCCCGGCTCGTCCGGCTGGCCTTCGTATTTGCCGTTGGCGAACGTGATGGCCTGGTCGAAGACACCCGAAATCGTTGCGCCCTTGACCTGCTCGAGCGTCGGCGTCGGAGGGGGACCGGCAGGAGTCGCAGCCGTCGGCGCGGCCTCTTTCTGCCCGCAGGCTGCGAGTCCCAGCACGAGCAAGGATCCGAGCAGGCCGGCGAGCGGTGTGAGAGTCGGTCGAGTCATGTGGGATGCCTCCTTGGGGCGGTCCGGGTGCCGCGATCCTAGCCGATCGGGTCGCGCGAGTCGTTCTCGTCTTTCGCAAGGCGGCTCTGGACAACCCGCAGTTCCGGCGACATCCTTTGCCGCTTTTCGCGCCGGGAGACCCCGTTTGAAGCGCATATACCTGCTCGGCGCGGCGCTGTCCGCCGTCGCCAGTGCGGCCCTTGCGGCCGGCGAGCCCTATGGCTCGACATATCAGTTGCATGCTGGTCCGCCCACCCTGATCCGCAACGCGATCGTGCTCGACGGCACGGGCCGCCGCCTCGACAACGCCGACCTGCTGATGCGCGATGGCAGGATCGTCGCCGTGGGCGCGAGCCTGGACGGCGCCGGTGCCACCATTGTCGATGCCAGTGGCCGCTGGGTGACGCCTGGCATCATCGACGTGCACTCACACTTGGGCGTCTACGCGAGCCCGGGCGTCAATGCGACCCAGGATGGCAACGAGGCGACCGATCCGGTCACCGCCGGAGTCTGGGCCGAGCATTCGGTGTGGCCGCAGGATCCCGGATTCCAGACTGCGCTCGAAGGTGGCGTTACGACGCTGCAGGTATTGCCGGGCTCGGCCAACCTGATCGGCGGGCGCGGCGTCACGCTGCGCAACGTGCACGCGACGACCTACCAGGCGATGAAGTTCCCCGATGCGCCGCAGGGCCTGAAGATGGCCTGCGGCGAAAACCCGAAGCGCGTCTATGGCAGTCACGACCGCGCGCCCTCGACGCGCATGGGTAACGTGGCGGGCTACCGGCAGGCATTCGCCGACGCGCAGGACTATCGCAACCAGTGGGGCAAGTACCACGACGAGCTGGACGCGTACGAGAAGGAGAAGAGCAAGGCGACGGGCAAGGATAAGGACAAGGATGCGGTACCACCCGTGCCGCCGAAGCGCGACCTGCGGCTCGAGACGCTCGTCGCCGCGATGAAGGGCGAAGTGCAGGTGCACATCCACTGCTACCGCGCGGACGAGATGGCCGTGATGCTCGACCTCGCACGCGAATTCAATTTCAGGATCGCGGCGTTCCACCACGGCGTCGAGGCCTACAAGCTCGCCGACCGCCTCGCGCAGGATAGCGTGTGCGGCGCGCTCTGGGCCGACTGGTGGGGCTTCAAGCTGGAGGCCTACGACGCCATCTGGGAGAACCTGGCATTCGTCGACGCGCCGAAGAACGGCTGCGCGATCGTGCACTCCGACTCCGAGGAGGGCATCCAGCGGCTGAACCAGGAGGCGGCGAAGGGCATGGTGCGAGGCCGTCGCGCGGGCTTGGACATCCCGCCCGAGCGCGCGATCCGCTGGATCACTTCGAATCCCGCAAAGGCGCTCGGCATTGCGGACAAAGTGGGCACGCTCGAGCCCGGCAAGATCGCAGACGTCGTGATCTGGAGCAGCGATCCTTTCAGCGTCTACGCGCTGCCCGACGTCGTGTACATCGACGGCTCGGTCGCCTACGACCGCATGGCGCCGCCCGCGCAACCGCGCTCGGACTTCCTGCTCGGCCAGCCCGCCGGAGATGCACGATGAATCGCAACGTCAAGGCGGCGGCACTTGCCGCGATCGGCGCCCTCACGATGGCATCGGGCGTCGCGCGCGCCGAGGACGTGCTGATCCGCAACGCGAAGGTATACACGCAGTCCGACCGGGGCACGCTCGATCGCGCCGACGTGCTGGTGCGCAATGGCCGGGTCGCGCAGGTCGGCACCGGACTCGCGGCCACTGCGGGAGCCACGGTCGTCGATGTGCAGGGCCGCGCGCTGACGCCCGGCCTGTTCGGCGGCATCACCGGGCTTGGCATCGAGGAGATCTCGCAGGAGCCGTCGACGGTGGATCGCTCGGCGGCCTACGACGGCGACGCTCACGGGGCTTTTGCACCGCGCCCCGAGTTCGACGTCACGCTCGCGTTCAACCCGGACTCGGTGGCGATCGGCGTGAATCGCATCGAGGGCATCACGTTCGCGATGGTCGCTCCTACCGCGCTTGCGGACGGCGCGATGTTCGCGGGCCAGGGCGCGATCGCGCGCCTCGACGGCCGCGCGGACGCGTTCGCCGCTGCTTCGCGCACGCTGTTCGTCGACCTCGGCGCGAATGCCACCTCGAGCGCCGGCAAGAGTCGCGCAGCCCAGTTCATGCTGCTCGAGCAGGCAACCCGTGAGGCGAGCCCCGCGAAACCGCTGCGCGACGGCGACCAGCGACTGCTCACGCCAACGGGACGCGAGGTGCTGGCCCGCTATCTCGGCGGCGGTCGGATCGCCTTCAGCGTCGAACGCGCGGCGGACATACGCCAGGTGCTGGCGTGGTCCGCGCGTAACGGCGTGCGTCCGGTGATCGTAGGCGGCGCGCAGGCGTGGCAGGTGGCGCCGTTGCTCGCGAAATCGCGGGTGCCAGTCGTGCTCGACCCGCTGGTCGACCTGCCCGGCACGTTCGACCAGCTCGGTGCCACGATGCGCAACGCCGCGCGTCTGCATCGTGCCGGTGTGCCGATCACGTTCACGCACTTCGTCGCGCCGACGCACAACGCTCACAAGGTCCGCCAAGCCGCGGGCGTCGCGGTGGCGCAAGGGCTGCCGTGGGACGCCGCACTCGCAGCACTCACGACGACCCCTGCGGAGATCTTCGGCATCGGCGCGGAACTCGGTCGCATCGCGCCCGGGTACTCCGCAGATCTCGTGCTGTGGTCGGGCGATCCCCTCGAGGTGACCTCGGTCGCTGACCAGGTATGGATCGCGGGCCGGCCGCAGCCGATGCGCTCGCGACAGACCGAGTTGCGTGATCGGTACAAGCCCCAGGCGGCGCAGTCAGGCGCCCGCTAGCGCCGCACCGTCGAGGCTGTCAGCCGGCGCGAGCCGGCTGGCGGCCCCTCGCGATCGCGGCGGCGACGTCGTCCCACACCGCATCGAATTGTTCCCTGGTGAAGCCCGCGCCCGACGGCAGCCAGTTGCCAGCGCCTTTTTCCGCCGCGCTGTAGTGGCCGACCACGTCGAGGTGGTCCGCGCGTGCCACGTGCAGCACGCGGCCGTGCAGCTGACTCAGCGTGGGTACCAATCCGTCGTTCGTGCGTGATGATGCGACGAACCCCAGCCCCTGCTTCAAGCGGTTCTTTTCGGCCTGCGTCGGCTTCGGATACGGGTAGCGCGGATGCGGCCGCGCGGTGAGGCCGTGCAGCAGCCTGAACAGCGCACGCAGCACGATCTTGTCCGGCGACAACAGCGACCTCACCTTGAAGTCCTCTTCCGGCTTGGGCACGCCCGCCACCACGCACCCATAGTGCACGTTCCCGCGATCCGCGACCGAGGCGTCGAACAGATCGATGCCCTCGGGCGTCAGCTGGATCACGGCACCCTGGTCGGCCTTGATTTCGTCCAGGTACTTCCAGACCGGGTCGCGGCGATCGAAGCGGATGTTCTTCAGCAGACCCTCTGCGATCCGATCGAGCGGCCCTTCGTTGCCGCCGAGCCAGTCATCCAGGCTGGCCGCGACCGAGACGGCCTTCGAAGCCGCGGTGATGAGCCCCCTGCCCTGCCCCGTTGTCGCCATGGCGGTCAGCATCAGCAGCAGCGTGTGGCCCTGCACCGTCAGGAAATGGTTTGCGAGCGGCGTGCCGTGATGCGGCGTCGTGACAGAGATTGCAGTGCGGGTCAGGTTGCCGATCCGAACTTCGGTATCGCCCTCTGCGATCTTCACGCCGGGCGTGAGCAACATGCGCACGTCGAGCCCGCCGGTGGAATGGCCGACGAAGTGCAACTCCTTCGCCTCGAGCCCGCCTTCGTCGATCACCTGGCGGCGCAGGCGATCCGCCCGCCGCACGATCGACGCCGTGGGCTGCGTGGCACAGCGTACGATGTGGGCATCGAGGCGCCGGCGCTTCAGGCCGCGACGCAACGCCTCCTCGACGTCCCGGAAATAACTCACCGCCCCGACGGTCGTGAAGCCGAAGAAGCCCGGCACAAGGAACACGATGCGCTCTTTCATCGGCCGATTATGCCGATCCGACTGCCGGATCCGAACCATCTGAAACAATTTCCCTGCCGAACAGGTCTACTGGTTGAAGCCGAGTGATGCACGCACTGTTGCGGTGCAACACGACGGTCGTGACCACAGCTCAACACACTCGATGGAGAGACTCCGATGAACATGAAGAAACTGGCGATTGCCGCTGCCGTGGGCAGCTTCCTGGCCGCGGGCACGATGGGCACCGCCGTCGCAGGCGACATGGGCTCGAAGGACAAGTGCTACGGCGTCGCGAAAGCGGGCAAGAACGACTGCGCGGCGAACGGCCACTCGTGCGCCGGCCAGGCCAAGAAGGACATGGACCCGAACGAGTGGAAGCACATGTCGGCGGCCGACTGCGAGAAGGCCGGCGGCAAGACCCAGCCTCCGCAGAAGTAATCGAGCGATGGGGGACGCCGTTTCCAAGCGCTTCCCAGGCGGACCGGTCCCGGCACGCGCCGGGATCGGTCTGCGTTCGGCACACCACGACGAAGTGACCGCGCGCCTCCCGCCGGTCGCGTGGCTCGAGGTGCACACCGAGAACTACTTCCACGATGGCGGCCCGCACCTGCGAGCGCTGGAGCGCGTGCGCGAGCACTATCCGCTCAGCCTGCACGGGGTGGGACTCGGGCTGGGGTCCGTGGAACCGCTGGACCGCGACCACCTGGCGCGCATCCGTCGCGCGATCGACCGTTTCGAGCCGGCGCTCGTCAGCGAGCATGCCTGCTGGGGCCACGCTGGTGGCGAACACTTCAACGACCTGCTGCCTTTGCCCTACACCGAGGAAGCCGTGGAACACCTCGCGTGCCGCGTGCGGCAGGCGCAGGACTTCCTCGGCCGGCAGATCCTGGTCGAGAACCTGAGTTCCTACTTTGCCTACACCGCATCGAGCCTCACCGAATGGGACTTCCTCGCTGCGGTGGTCGACCGGTCGGGCTGCGGGTTGCTGCTCGACGTGAACAACATTTACGTCAATGCGATCAACCTCGGCCTCGACGCCGGGCGTTTCATCGCGAACGTGCCGCGCGCGGCGGTGCTGGAGATCCATCTCGCGGGGCATCACCGCAACCGGGTCGGCGAGCGCGACCTGCTGATCGACGATCACGGCTCGGCCGTGTGCGAAGAGGTCTGGGCACTTTACGAGCAGACGATAGCCCGTCTCGGCCCGGTGCCGACGCTGATCGAGTGGGACACCGACGTGCCTGCGCTCGACGTTCTGGTGGCCGAAGCGCGCAAGGCCGACATGCGGCTGGAGAAGATTCGTGACCTCGCCGCGTGACGCGTCGACACTCGCGGGCCTGCAGGCGCGCTTCGGCGCCGCGCTGCGGAGCACTGGCGCGGATGCAGATGCAGCCGTCGGCGCGCTGGCCGAATGCATCGTCGACGACGGGCTCGCGCCCGGGTCCCGCGTGCAGGTTTACCGGAACAATTCACGAGCCATGTTCGAGGGCGCGCTCGAACGGACCTATCCCGTGCTGCGACGCCGCGTCGGCGCTGAGTATTTCAGCGATCTCGCGCGCGAATACCGCGTTCGGCATCCGTCCCGCAACGGTGACCTGCACTGGATCGGTCGGGAGTTTTCCTCCTGGCTCGAACCACGCCTGGCGGGAAGCGAATACGAGTGGCTGGTCGACCTCGCTCGGCTCGAATGGGCCTGCGAGGAAGTCCTGGTCTCGCCGCGCCGGCCTGCACTTGACGCGTCGCAGCTTGCCCGGGTCGCACCCGACACGCTGGCAGACGTCGGACTCGAGTTGCAGCCGTGCTTGCGTTTCGTGCGGTCGGAGTATCCCGTCTGGTCCGTGTGGCGCGAGAACCAGCCAGCAGAGGCAGGCAACCCCGTTGAACTGTCGCAGGGCGCGCAGCACATCGTCGTCGCATGTGGCGACGACGGGCTGGCGCTGCATTCGCTCCCGGCAGACCAGTGCGGGTTCGTCGAGGCCCTGGCTGCGAACGCGACTCTGGGCGAGGCACTCGAGGCATCGGGCCTCGAGGTCGACCAGCTGCCGGGCATGCTGGCCTGGCTTTTCAGCGACGGCCTGGTCGTCGCGCTGCGTGGGCCGGACGACAGCATCGCACCGAGGACTTCATGAGCGTTGCCAATAAGATCGTGCGTGCCAACGAAGGCGCGGCCCGGGTCGCGGCCTGGTTCGAATCACCGCTGCTGCTGGCCCTTCGCTGGTACGTCGCGTGGCAGTTCCTGAAGTCGGGCTGGCTGAAGATCTCGGACTGGGACAGCACGCTGTACCTGTTCCAGGAGGAGTACCACGTGCCGCTGCTGCCGCCTGCGCTGGCCGCCGTAGCAGGAACGGCAGGGGAGCTCGTTTTTCCGTCACTGCTGGTCGTCGGGCTGCTCACGCGCTACTCGGCGCTTGGGCTGTCCGCCGTCAACATCCTGGCCGTGGTTTCCTATGCCCACGTGCTGCTGAGCGAAGGCTTCGAGGCCGCGATCAGCCAGCACTATCTCTGGGGTGCGCTGCTGCTGGTCGTCGCGGTCTTTGGCCCGGGACGCTGGTCGGTCGACGCGCTGCTTGCCGGAGGCCGGCGCTAGTTCCTCCCGCTCGTGCCGGGCTTGTTGCCCGTCTCGACCAGCTTGCGGGCCTGCTCGACGAATTTCTCCGTGCCCTTGCCGTCCTCGACCCGTTCCGGCCGCGGCGGCACGTTGATACCCCGCTGGCAGGCCGGGCGGGCCGCCAGCTGGTCGACCCACCGCTTCAGGTGGACGAATTCCTCGATCTCCACGCCGGACCACCTATGCGTGCGCGCCCACGCCCAGTTCGCGATGTCCGCAATGGAATAGGCGTCGGCGAGGAATTCCTGCCCCGCGAGCTGCGCGTCGAGGACGCCGAAGAGCCGCCGGACCTCGCCCTGGTAGCGCTCGATCGCCGGCTGGATCTTCTCGGGGAGATAGCGGAAGAACACGTTCGCCTGGCCCATCATCGGGCCGATGCCGCCCATCTGGAACATGAGCCACTGGATCACCCGCGAGCGGCCCTTGACGTCGGCGGGCATCAGGCGCCCGGTCTTTTCTGCGAGGTAAATGAGAATCGCGCCGCTCTCGAAGATCGCGAAGTCGTCGAGTTCGCGGTCGACGATCGCGGGAATGCGGCCATTTGGGCTCAGTTTCAGGAACTCCGGCCGCCTCTGCTCGAGCTTCGCGAGGTCGATGACGTGCACCGTGTAAGGCAGGCCCAGTTCCTCGAGCGCGATCGAGATCTTGTGTCCGTTCGGCGTCGCGGCGGTGTATAGGTCAATCATCGTAGTGACGGCTCTCGCGGGTTCTGACAGCATCCGAGCATGATCGAATTCTTCTTCGATTGCTCGAGTCCGTGGACCTGGCTCGCGTTCCACAACATCCAGCCGCTGGCCCGGGAACTCGGCGTCGAGGTCCGCTGGCGGCCGGTGCTCGTGGGCGGCATTTTCAACGCCGTGAACCCGAGCGTGTACGAGTTCCGTGAGCGCGGAGTGCCGGCGAAGCAGGCCTACCTGAAGAAAGACCTCGCCGACTGGGCGCGGCTCGCGGGCCTGAAGATTCTGTTCCCGCCGACGGTGTTCCCGGTGAACAGCGTCAAGGCGATGCGCGGCTGCATCCTGCTCGAGCCGGAAGGCAAGCTGGTGCCGTTCGCAGCAGCGGTCTTCGAGGCCTACTGGAGCGACGACCGCGACATCTCGCAGGACGACGTGCTGGCCGAACTATGCAAGCGCGTCGACGTCGAGCCTGCGCGGTTCTTCGAAGGCATTGCCCGGCCCGAGGTGAAGGCCCAGCTGAAGGCGAACACGGACGAAGTCATCGCCCGAGGCGGCTTCGGCTCGCCGACGATCTTCGTGGGCGACGACATGTACTTCGGCAACGACCGCCTGCCGCTGGTGAGGGAAGCCGTAAGGAGGAAGCAGCAATGCTGAACGTGGTCCGCCACATCCCCGCCCCGCTCCGCCGACTCGTCGTCGACGGCGCCGACGTGCCGCGCGACCTCGACAGCGTGACCACGATCGCCGCGGAGCAGGAACGCAATCCCGAGCTCGTCGGCATGACGCAGCAAGGCATCGACGCCATCTGGCAGTCGGTCGCGGACATCTACGCGACGGGCATGCATCCCGGGATCTCGCTGGTCGTGCGGCGGCATGGCCAGGTCGTGTTGAAGCGCGCCATCGGGCACGCCAAGGGCAATGGTCCGGGCGACGTCGACGAGAAGCCGGTCCCGATGACGCCCGATACGCCGGTGTGCATCTTCTCGGCCAGCAAGGCGATGGCCGCGATGACCGTGCACCTGCTGTCCGAGCGCAAGCAGCTGAGCCTGCTCGATCCCGTGAGCCACTACATCCCCGAGTTCGGGCAGAACGGCAAGCGGGACATCACGATCTACCAGCTGCTGTGCCACAAGGCGGGCATCCCCACCATTCCCACGGCGGGCGTCGACGTGGCCGAGCTGCTGCTCGATCACAAGGAGATCCTGCGGCTCATTTACCGTTCCGCACCTGACAAGCCCGGCGACCACCACGCGTACCACGCGCTGACCGCGGGCTTCGTCGTCGCGGACCTGGTCGAGAGGGTCTCGGGCCGCGGTTTCCGTGCGTTCTTCCGCGAGAACATCAGCCGACCGCTCGGCCTCGCGTCGCTCGACTTCGGCGCGCGCGGACCGGCACTGGCCCGCCTCGCCCGCAACTACGTCGCGGGCTTCAGGATCACCGCTCCGGTAGACATGTACCTGAAGCGCGCGATCGGCACGTCGCTCGAGCATGCGGTGACATTGTCGAACGACCCGCGCTACTACCGTGCCGTCATTCCGGCCGGCAACGGGGTCGGAACCGCCGACGAGTGCTCGAGATTCTTCCAGTGCCTGCTGAACGGCGGCGAGCTCGGCGGCGTGCGGGTGTTCCAGCCGCTCACGGTGCGTCGCGCAATCGCCGAAGTGGGCAAGCCCGAGATCGATCGCTCGTTGATGATTCCCTTGCGCTACTCCGCGGGAATGATGCTCGGTGCAAGTCCTTTTGGCATGTACGGGCCCGACACTTCGAAGGCCTACGGACACCTCGGCTTCGCGAACAATTTCGTGTGGGCGGATCCCGAGCGCGCCACGTCGGTCGCGCTGCTCACGACCGGCAAGCTGCTGCTCGGCCTGCACGCGCCGTACCTGGTCAAGCTGCTCTGCGACATCTCGAAGCACTGCCCGAAGCTGGCCGAAGAGGAACAGGACGAGGCGCTGTACGCCGCCGGGATGTACTAGGTACCAGGGGCATTCTGCTTTTTCGAAGCGCGTAGCGAAAAAGGAGAATGTCCCCACCAGTCATTTCCTGAATCGTTCCTGCACGAAGTGGATGTTCTGCTTCAGCTCGTAGCTCATCGCGGCAAACGAGTCCGGGAGCCTCATGCGCGCCGCACCCGCCTCGAGCGCGTCGAGGCGCGCGCGCAGCTCATCCCGCCGTGGGCCGTCCGGGGCATTTCTCAGTTCCTTCTCGAGCACCTGCAGCTCGCGATACATGCGCTGCAGCCGGCGGCCCATCTCCCAGCGCCAGACCTGCGGCGCCAGCGTCGTCACGGGATACAGCAAGCCGAGCAACGGAATGCCGAACAGCAGCAGGCGCTGCACGAGCTCAGCGAGCCAGAACGGCAGGTGCCGCCGCAGGAAATTCGGGCCGTTGCGATACATTTGCTCGGCTTCCCTGCTGAGCGGCAGGTCGATCTGTTCCGGCGCCGGAAACTCGCCCGCCGTTTGCAGCACGTCGGGCCGCGCGTGGATCTTCGTCGCGGCGTCGATGAGCAGGTACTGCAGCGCCGGATGCAGGTCCTCGCGCACGACCAGGCTGGTCTTCGGCGCGATCAGGGTAATGTCCTGCGATGGACGGTTCCGCGCGAGATCTGCCACGCCCATCGGCAACACGAGTTTGTTCAGGAACGGCAGCCGCGCCACGTATGCGTCGGCCCGCGGGAAGCCGACCAGGTTGATCGACGGGTCCGCGATCAGCCGCTGTACGGCCGAGGACTCCCATGCGGTGTCAATGATTGCGGTATCGATGCGACCGGCCTGCAGTGCCTCGGCGGCTTGCTCAGGCGAGTAGCCTTCGATAATCAACGTGGATGGGTCGAGCCCATTCAACTTCATAGAGTGGCTCGTAGAACATCGTGCCGAGCGACAGCAGCCCGGGTGATTCACTCTCCGTCGTCGTAGCGGACTGCACGAAGGCTGCCTCGATACCGGACATCGGGTCGCGCAGCCGCGCCACGTTGTCATAAGACCCGTTGGTCGGCACCAGCCGCAGCGTCACGCCCTGCTTCGCAAGAGCCTCACGATAGAGCTCGGCGAAGGCTTGATACGCACTGCCCCCTCCGGCCCCGTGGCCATCGAGAAGCTGCGCTCCGGCATCGGCCGCAGTGCGGCAACTGCGAGCCACAGCAGGCCGGCCACCACAGCCAGCGCCAGTACTATCAGCAAGTGTCGCCTGTGGTCGGGGTTCATCGCGGTGATGTTAGTGCCCAACCAAGCGCTGCCTCAAGGCATGCAAAGTTTCTTTGCCAATTCCCAGGCCGTTGCAGAAATAGCCCTCGATCGAGCCATAGTCCCGGCACGCTGCGTCGATCGCAGCCTCAAGGTACTCCGGCCGCACGCTCAAGACCGGGAGCAGTATCGACGGATCGCCGCCGCCAGCGGCGAAGGCTTTCAGGTGGGGCTCGTACTTTCGTAGCACCCGGGCATTGCTCTCGAGATAGTCCTCGAGCACGGCGTCCTGCGGCACGCCGAGCAGCAACTGCAACGCGGCACACGCCCAGCCCGTGCGATCCTTGCCGGTCGTGCAGTGGAGCATCGCCGGAAGGTGCCCCGGGTCCGCGAGGCTCTCGTACAGTTGCCGGAGGCCAGCGCAGGCGCTCGGCAGCCGCACGAACGACCGGTAGCTCTCCACGAACATCGCTGCGCCCCGGCCATTGCCCAGTATCGATTCCGCCGAGCCCGGATCGGCGAACAGTCGCAGCAGACGCGCGGGCACGGATTGCCGATCGTCCGCGAGCACATCCAGCCTGACGTGTGTCGCGCCCGCAATGCGCTCGCCGGGCAGCATCACCCGCTCGGTCTCCGTGCGCAGGTCGTAGACGTACCTGAGGCCGATTCCCGCGAGTGCCGTCGCATCATCCGGCGTCAGCTGCGCGATCTGATCGGAACGGAACAGCATGCCTGTCCGCAGGTGTCCACCACCGGCCGTGCGACGTCCGCCGACGTCGCGGAAATTCGGCATCGAAGCGACGACCACGGTCATCGCGATCGTCCCGAAGCGGGCTCGCCTGCAGCAGCGCGATCCGCGATCAGCAGTGCGCGACCCTGGCTCACGCGTCCCGCCGGAATCGTGTGATCGCCCTCGCACAGACGCGCCAGCATGGCTGCCTTGTCTGCGCCGGTGACGACCCAGAGGACCCGCCGCGCTTGGTCGACGACCGGATAGGTGAGCGTCATGCGGCGTCGTCCATGGTACGGTGCAGTGAGCGCAACATCCGCATCGAGCACGTCAAGCGCCGCATCGCCGGGAACCAGCGAGGCCGTGTGTCCATCGGCACCGAGACCGAGATGCACCAGATCGAGCACCGGCGGCGAGCCCGCGATCGATCGCAGCTCGGCGGAGTAGCGTTCGGCTGCAGCCGCGAGATCCCTGGCTTCGACGGGCATCGCATGAATGTGCCCGTCCGGCAGCGACGATCCAGCGCGCAGAGTTGCGCCGAGTTGAGTGAGGTTGCGGTCGGGATCACCCGCGGGTGCGATCCTCTCGTCCACCTGCACTACGTGCACCGAGCGCCAGGGGATGTCCTCGCGGGCGAGCGCCCGCAACATCAACGCCGGAGTCCGTCCCCCGCTGAGCGCGACCACGAAGCGACCTCGTTCGGCGACCGCCTCCCGTGCCTCACCCGCAATGAAGGCCGCGGCCGCCTGCGCCACCTCCGCTTCATCCACCAGGATTTCGATCCTCACTTCTGCGCCGGCTTCTCGTGGTGACCGCCGAACTGGTAGCGCATCGCCGAGAGCACCTTGTCCGGGAAGTCGGCCTCGCCGCGCGAGCTGAAGCGCGCGTAGAGCGCCGCGGTCAGCACCGGCGCGGGCACGCCCTCGTCGATGGCGGCCTTGATCGGTCCAGCGCCCCTCGCCCGAATCGGACACGCGGCCCGCGAACCCGGCGAGCGCCGGATCCTCGGCCAGCGCGGTCGCGGTCAGGTCGAGCAGCCACGATGAGACCACGCTGCCGCGGCGCCAGACCTCGGCGATGTCGGGCAGGTCGAAGTCGTACTGGTAGTGCTCGGGATCGCGCAGCGGCGTGGTCTCGGCGTCGTCCTGCGTGCTCGCGCTTGCCGACGTTCGCCGGCGCGCAGGATCTCCATGCCCTCGGCGTAGGCGGCCATCAGCCCGTACTCGATCCCGTTGTGGACCATCTTCACGAAGTGGCCGGCGCCGCTCGGGCCGCAGTGCAGGTAGCCGTGCTCCGCCGTGCCGCCGGCCTGCTCGCGCCCGGGCGTGCGCGCGACGCCGCCCGAGCCGGGCGCGAGCGTGCGCGAAGATCGGGTCGAGATGCTGCACGGCCGCGGCCTCGCCGCCGATCATCATGCAGTAGCCGCGCTCGAGGCCCCACACGCCGCCGCTCGTGCCGACGTCGACGTAGTGGATGCCGCTGCGGCCGCGAGCTCGCTCGGCGCGGCGGATGTCGTCGCAGTAGTAGGAGTTGCCGCCGTCGATCACGACGTCGCCCGGTCTCGAGCAGCGGCAGCGAGTCCGCGATCGTCCGCGTCCACGACGGCCGCCGGCACCATCAGCCACGACGGCGCGCGGCTTCGCGAGCTTGCGCCACGAAGTCGGCGAGCGAGGCTGCGCCGGTGGCGCCCTCCGGCCTGCGAGCTCGCCACGGCGCTTCGCGTGACACGTCGAACACCACGCATTCGTGCCCGTCGCGCATCAGCCGCCGCACCATGTTCGCGCCCATCCGGCCGAGTCCGATCATCCCCAGCTGCATCAGCTCTGGTGGTCATGCGACTCCGTCGGACGCTCCTTGAGCTGCGGTAGCGGCGGATCAGCGCGTTGGTCGAGCTGTCGTGGCCGAGGTTCGGGCGTCCGCGGCCGTCGAGCTCGGGGACGATCCGCCGCGCGAGCACCTTGCCGAGCTCGACGCCCCACTGGTCGAACGAGTCGATGCCCCAGATCGCGCCCTGCGTGAACACGCTGTGCTCGTAGAGCGCCACCAGCTTGCCGAGCGCCGCCGGCGTCAGCTCGGGCCAGCAGGATGCGTGTTGGACGGCCGGTTGCCCTCGAACATCCGGTGCGGCACCAGCCAGTCGGCGTCGCCCTCCGCCGCGGACCTCGTCGGCGGTCTTGCCGAACGCCAGCGCCTCGGCCTGCGCGAAGACGTTGGCCATCAGCAGGTCGTGGTGCTCGCCCGAGCGGGTTCAGCGGCCGTCGCGAACGCCGATGAAGTCGCAGGGGATCAGCCGCGTGCCCTGGTGGATCAGCTGGTAGAACGAGTGCTGGCCGTTGGTGCCCGGCTCGCCCCAGTCGATCGGGCCGGTCTGCGTAGTCGACCGGGCTGCCCGTCGAGCGTCACGCGCTTGCCGTTGCTCTCCATCGTCAGCTGCTGCAGGTACGCGGGGAAGCGCTTCGAGGTACTGCTCGTAGGGCAGCACCGCGACCGTCTGCGCGCCGAGGAAGTTCGGCGTACCAGACGGCCGAGCAGCCCCATCAGCACCGGCAGGTTCCGCTCGAACGGCGCCGTGCGGAAGTGCTCGTCCATCTGCGTGGAACCCCGCGAGCATCGCGCGGAAGTGCTCCGGCCCGATCGCGAGCATCGTCGACAGCCCGATCGCCGAGTCCATCGAGTAGCGGCCGCCGACCCAGTCCCAGAAGCCGAACATGTTGGCGGTGTCGATGCCGAACTCCGCGACCTCCTCCGCGTTGGTCGAGACCGCGACGAAGTGCTTCGCGCACCGCGTCCGCGTCGCCGCCGAGCCCGGCCAGCGACCATTCGCGCGCCGTGTGCGCGTTGGTCATCGTCTCGAGCGTCGTGAAGGTCTTCGACGACACGATGAACAGCGTCTCGGCGGCATCGAGGTCCTGCACGGCCTCGGCGAAGTCGGTGCCGTCGACGTTCGAGACGAAGCGGAACGTCAGGTCGCGGTCGCTGTAGTGCTGCAGCGCCTCGTACGCCATCACCGGCCCGAGGTCCGAGCCGCCGATGCCGATGTTGACGACGTTGCGGATCCGCTTGCCCGTGTGGCCCGTCCACGCGCCGCTGCGGACGCGCGTCCGCGAAGTCCGGCCATCCGGTCGAGCACCTCGTGGACCTGCGGGCACGACGTCCTCGCCGTCGACGACGATCGACGCGTCACGCGGCGCGCGCAGCGCGACGTGCAGCACCGCGCGGTCCTCGGTGACGTTGATCCTGTCGCCGCGGAACATCGCGTCGATGCGCGTCGCGCAGCCCGCACGCCTCGGCGAGCTGCGACGCAGCAGCCGCATCGTCTCGTCGGTGACGCGGTTCTTCGAGTAGTCGAGGTAGATGCCGACTGCGTCCAGCGTCAGCCGTTGCCCTCGCGTCGTATCCGTGGCGAAGAGCTGCCGCAGGTGAAGCCCACGGCAGGCGGCATGATGCGCGGCAAGGGCCTGCCAGGCAGCGCCCGACGCGGCGGGCGGAGAATTCGACATGCGCGTGTCCCTCGGTGAACGGCCGGCGCTCCCGGTCCCGGGTCGGCGGCTATTCTCCCAGAGGGGGCGGGCGCCGTCGCCAATCGATCGAGTTCCTCGGCGAGGATCGGAATGCCGAGGTTGCATGCCTGGACGCCCTGCACCACGCAGAGCTTCAGCACTTCCATGATCTCCTCGACCGTGGCGCCCGCGGCCAGCGCGCCCTTGATGTGACGGCGCGTTCCTGGCGCGTACAGGTGCGTGTACGAGGCGTCGAAGGCGATCATCAGCAGTTCCAGGTCCTTCGGCGAGAACACCCCGCGCGCGTACACCGGCGCTGCCGTTGAGAAAAATTGGTCCGTCCATGCCGGGTCGAGCTCGTAGAACGGATCCCAGGCGCTGTTCCATTGCCCGATGGCCCGCATCCGGTCGCAGAACGGCGTCGGCTCCGGTTCCGCTCGCGGGGCGGGCCCGACACTGGCCGCCCTCGCCTCCTCGAGCAGGATCGGTGCGCCGAGGCTGCAGGAGTGGATCGCGCCAAGCGCGGCACACTCAATCACGAACAGGATCTCGTCACGCGTCGCACCGGCCTCGAGTGCCGCGCGGATGTGCCGACGCGTCCCGTCCGGGTCGCGGTTGGTGCAGGAAGCATTCAACAGCACGCCGATCAGCTCGACGAGCTTGCGGGGCAATACTCCTCGCACCCACGGGTTCGTCGTCATTGTCAGGCAGGACTCGGCCCATGTGGGATCCCAGTCGCGCAATTGCTCGAGTGCCGGGCCCCAGGGGCCGGTCTCCGGCTCGCATCGACATGTCTCAATGCCCCCCGGCCTGGGCGTCGGCCATCCGCTTTCGGACGATCGGGCGCAGGTCCTCGCCGAAGCCAGTGAGTATCCCGCCGTCCACGGCGAGCGACTGCCCGGTGATCATCGCCGCACGGTCGCTGGCGAGGAAGCTCACGGTTTCGCCGATCTCCTCCATCGTGCACATTCGACCGAGCGGCACCATCCTCCTGGTCACCATCTCGCGATACGCGGGCGTGATGCTCTGCTCCATCAGCGGAGTGACGACACCGCCAGGGCAGACCGTGTTGACCGTGATGCGCTGGTCGGCAAGCTCCCAGGCCAGGTGCTGCGTCAGGCCTTCTACTCCGTACTTCGAAACCGTGTAGTCCACGCTGCCGAAGAACGTCATGCGCCGGCCGGCGATTGAACCGATGTTGATGATCCTGCCACGGCCGCGCGCGCTCATCGCGGGCAGGACAGCCCTGCAGCACAGGAAGACGCCCTTCAGGTTGACGCCCAGCACCTCGTCCCACTGCTCGACGGGCAGGTCCGCAATCAGGCGAGGCGGACCTTCGATGCCTGCGTTGTTGACGAGAATGTCCACGCCACCGAACTGCTCGACCGCTCTGCGGGTCATGGCCTGCAGTGATCCCCAGTCGGTGACGTCGGCGACGACAGCAAGCGCGCTGCCCCCGGCATCCCGGATCGCCTGCGTGACGGCGTCCACCTCGTGCGCGTGCCGTCCCATGACGACGACGTTGGCGCCCTCACGAGCCAGCACGCTCGCGATCCCCTCGCCGATGCCTCTTCCGCCGCCGGTCACGATCGCAGTCTTGCCTTGGAGTTCCATCGTCGTCCCTCTGTTCAAATCGGTCAGGCCGGCCGTACGGTGTAGTCGTCGGGCTCTGCGAATCGCCCGCTCTCACGCCGGTAGTGACGTGAGGCAAGCAGGAAGAACGTCGCGGCAGCCAGGCACATCAGCGGCGCAATACCCATCGCGAACTTGAGCCCGTAGACGTCCGAAAGTGCGCCCACGACGACCGGTCCCGGCGCCAAGCCAATCAGGTTGTTGCAGAGCACGATCAAGGCAAACGCCGTCGCCCGCAGGCCTGGATGAGTCACGTCGCTGATGACCGCGCCAGCGGCGCCGGTGTGCCCGCCAGCGACGAACACGCCGGCCAGGATCAGCGCGTATTGCACCGACCCGGGCGGCAGTGCGAACGCGAGCACCAGCAGGACGCAGGCCAGCGCCGCATACAGCGCCGGCACGCGAAGCTTGTTGAGCAGGTCACGCTGGCCCAGGCGATCGACGCTCCAGCCGCATACGATCATGCCGACACCCGCAACCAGCACGACCACGCCGGCCTGCATGGCGGCCTTGTCGGGTGCGAGTCCGTAGTAGCGACTCATGTAGCTCGGGATCCACGCGTTGATGACGCCGAGGATGAACATCTGGGAGCCGCTGGCAAGGTACGTGAAGATCGCCGTGCGCGGCACGAAGAGCTCGCGAATGATTTCGCCGACGCGCATGTGCCGCGGACCGGCGCCAGCAGCCGCGTCCTTCTTCACCAGCGCGACCGTCTTGTAATCGCGCACGACGAGAGGGTAAATCACTACCAGCAGCAGCCCCGCGGCGCCTGCGCCGATGAACGCGGCGCGCCAGCTGAAGTGCGTCGAGACGACGCCGCCGACGATGACGCCTCCGACCGAACCGAACAGCGATGCCGCCAGGAATGCGCCCATCACCATCGCGTGGCGCTGCTTCGGGAACACGTGCGCCAGTATCGCGCCGCCCGCGCTGCCATAGCCTGCTTCACCCAGGCCGACGAGCGCGCGTGCCACCATCATCTGGCTGTAGTTGCGCGACAGGCCGCAGGCGATCGTCGCCATTCCCCACAGGCCGGCCATGACCGTGATGCTCTTCACGCGGCCCCAGCGGTCGGCCAGCAATGCAACCGGGATCGAGCAGACGCCGACGATCAGCGCGACGACGCTGACGAGCGCGCCGAGCTGCGTATCCGTGAGCGACCACTCGTGCTTCAGGAACGGGAAAATCGGAGTGATCACCTGTCGGGAGACGTAGTCCGACAGCATCAACCCGAGCGTCAGCGCGAAGACGACCCAGGCGTAGAGACGCGACCCGGTGTGACGGCCTGAGTGCTCGGGCGCGGTCCCGCTCCCCTTCATTGCGAGTCCCATGTGCCTGCCCAGTTCCTATCCGCGCCGCGACGCGCCACGCGTCGGCGACGCCGCGCGGCCGATGGCGGGACTGCGATTCCTGCTGGCTCCCGGGGTGACGCCGTGCCAGCGCCTGAATGCGCGCACGAAGCTGGTCGGCGTGCCGTAGCCGAGCGCGGTCGCGATCTCACCGACCGGCAGGTCCGTCTGCTCGAGCATGCGGACCGCGAGGTTGCGTCTCGCTTCCTCCAGCAGGTGCTCGAACGTGGTCCCCTGCTCGCGCAGGTAGCGGTGCAGCGTGACGCGGTGAATCGCAAACATTTCCGCGACGCGGACAGCCGAGCACTGCCCGCTCGCGAGCAGGCTCTCGATGACGCCGCGGACACGCGAGACGAAGTCGTGCTGCTCGCGCGCCTCGAGCTCCCCCATGTATTGCCGCAGGAAAGAATCCAGCATCTGCTCCGAACCCTGTCGGACTTCGTTCAGTGCGGCCTCGGGAAAGAACACCGTGTGCCGCGGCTGGTCGTAGAGCACGGGAGCGCGGAAGAATCGGGCGTACTGCTCGGCCATGCGCGGCCGGCGATAGGAGATGTGGACCTGCGACGGGCGCCACGTGCGCGGGAAGATTGCCTCCAGGTGCTTGATCGTCGCGGCCAGCACCCATGTGAGCACGTGATCCCGTCCCGGGAACTCGCCGTCCACCGAGATCGACAGACACGCGAAGCCGTGGTCGCGGGTAAGTGAGTAGGTCATGCCGTGGTACCAGAGGCCCACGTACCGCACGAGGCTTTCGACGGCTTCACCCGTCGTTCGCGCGTTGAAGACGAGCAGCCGCAGCGGTCCCGCATTTTCCAGCGTGGCTCGCTGGCCGAGCATCAGGCCGAGGTCGTCGCGCCCGACGGCATCCGCGGCCGCCTGCAAAACCTGTCCGTACAGGCGCAGTGGAACCGGCGTCATCGGCTTCGACATCATCGTCTGCGTAATGCCGAACGACTCGAGCAGCTCCCAGGGATCGTGGCCGGCCTCACGCATCACGTTGGGAAGCTCGGACAGCGCGCCGACCGGGCAGCCCTGTTCGCGGGGACCCTGCGCATGACCGGGCGGCGCCGCGGCCTCGTGCGCGCCGCTACCGAGACCGACGACCGTCGGCGCCTTGTTGCGCTTACTGGACAAGGAATCCGCGCTGCCCCGGTTTCCGGTTCGGCGACATGCCGAGCTCGGCCAGCGTCTGATCGACGCTGTCGTACCAGGTGCCGATCTTCAAGAGGCGGCGCGCATCGTCGGCCGTCGCGACGTCGCGGCCGAGCTCGCGCGCCATGCGCACGACCTGCTCGACCTGCTGCACGGACGTGAACTTCTCGCCCTTGCGGCGCCAGAGGTTGTCCTCGATGCCGACGCGCACGTGCAGGCCCATCGCGATCGACATCGCCATCATCGGCGGCACGTTGCGCATGATGCCCTCGATCTGCAGGATGCCGCCCTGCGGCGAGCGTCGGATGTAGTCCATCATCTGGAACGGATCGGGACCGGCCGCACCGCCGCCGATCGCGACGTAGCAGTGGTTCAGCGGTCCCATGTACAGCCCGCGGCGGATCAGGCGCTCGACGGTCTCGAGTTGCGCAATGTGCGCGAGCATGAAGTACGGCTGGATGCCGTTGGCGCGCAGCCGCTTCAGGTGCTCGACGTAGAACGACGGCGTCGCATCGACCACCATCTCGCCCCACGCCTGGCAGACAGCCGGATTCTCGAACTGCGTGCCCGCGACGTCGTCCGGCGTCATCAGCTCGGTGATGTTCATCTGGTTCGAGTTGATCGCGATCGTGACCTGGTCGGGCTTCGGCGAGAGCTCGGCCAGCAGGTGACGCGTGTCGTAGCCCAACCACTTCGCCTGGTCGCCCTCACCCTCCGGCGAGAACGAGATCGAGCCGCCCACCTGCAGCACCATCTTCGGCAGCCGGTCACGCAGCCGGGCAATCAGCTCGTTGAACATCGACAGCCGCTTGCTGCCCTTGCCGTCGGCCTCGCGGACATGGACGTGCAGCGAAGTCGCGCCGGCGTTCCAGCAATCGACGGCCTTCTGGACCTGCTGGTCCATCGAGATCGCGATGTCCTCGGGGAAGTCGCTCGGCAGCCACTCCGGGCCGTAAGGAGCGACGTTGATGATCAGCTCGTCCTGGTTCTCGGGCAGCAGGGCGTCGTCGTCGAAATTCATGGGCGGGCGTCCTGAGTTTGTTCTGGGAGGGCGCCAGTATTACGTCGGGACTACGTCAAGAATACTCTTTTAGTAATAACTTCCTAGCATTTGGTAACTGCTGCGAAGCCCCTGTGCGGGCGGCTCTGCCCAGCGCGACGCTCACTTGTTCGGATTTATCAGGTATTTCTCGCCCGTCGCACGCCTCCCGTACACGGCGATTTCCTGCAGATGCAGTGCTTCTGCGAGCGAGACCACCTTGGTGTAATGGCTGGCGAAGGTCGTCTTCAACTCCGACACCGCGCGCGCCTGGAGCTTGCGCATGGCCTCGGGCCCGACCTTCTGCAGGAAAGGCAGCAGCAACCAGCCCGCGACGCCCCAGGCCGCGCCGTAGCTGCGCGTCAGCGTGGTCGGGCTGAGATCGAGCGCACCGTAGATGTAGACCTGCTTGTGGGTCGTGGAGCCGTAGCGCTGGTACTCCTTTGCGGCGCGCAGCAGCGCGGCCTCCATGCAGCCCAGGATCTGCCCCGCAAGCGGCCCGCCGCCGATGGCATCGAAGGCCAGTGTCGCGCCGGTCGCAGCGATGGCATCGGTCAGGTCCCGCAGGAACGTCGGGGTGCTGGAGTTGCAGACGTGCTTGGCGCCTTGCGACCTTAGCAGCTGCTCCTGCTGCTCGCTCCGCACCACGTTGACGAGGCCGACGTGGTCCGCGATGCAGAGCCGGTTCAGCATCTGCCCGAGGTTTGACGCGGCTGCCGTGTGCACCAGCGCCGCGTGACCTTCGCGACGCATCGTCTCGACCATGCCGAGCGCTGTCATCGGATTGACGAAGCAGGCGGCGCCCTCCGCCGTCGACGTGCCCGGCGGGAGGACCATGCATTGCGATGCCTTCACGCAGCGGTGCTGCGAGTACATGGCGCCGCCGAACGTGGCCACCGTCTTGCCGAGAAGCGCCTGCGCCTCGGCCGACGAGCCCGCCGCAATCACCGTGCCCGCTCCTTCATTGCCGACCGGCATCGACTGGTCGACGCGAGCCGCCATGGCCTTCATGAGCTTTTCCGGGACGTTCGCGGTTACCACCGGGTACTCGGCGGTCCCCGACTGCGTGGCGGTACTCATGTCCGCGGCCCCGAACAGGAGCCCCAAGTCAGACGGATTGATCGGGGTTGCCTCGACACGTACCAGCACCTCGTCGGGTCCGGGCTGCGGTATCGGCATCCTGACTAGCGAGAGCTCCAGTTCACAGCTGCTCTTCACCAGCGAACGAAGCTGCAGCGACATGCGGGTGTTGTCGGAATTCACGGTGTCGGACTCCTGGAACGCCATCGGGCAGGCCAGCTTGGGCAGGCCTGCGCAAATGGTCCAGCGATATTTATGCGACGCCGCAGCCCGGAACCGGGGGCATTGAGATTTCGCGAGGGCGACCGTCGGCGAATCAGGACGGGGGCCTGGAACGGACCCGCTCGAGCAGCGGCCGACCCTGTGCGGGTGACAGCGGCACCGTCGCGCGTTCGCGTGCTCGGTAGCGCGCGAGTTCCGCGTGGATCGCGGCGGCTTCTTCGCTCGGCACGATCTCCGTCATCGGCACCTGCATGCCGAGGAAGCCGTACTTCGATTCGCCGTAGCGGTGGTACGGCAGCAGTTCGTAGTGCAGGTCGTCGCCGATCGACTTCAGGAACTCGCCGATCGCGCGCACGTCCTCCAATGAGCCGTTCACGCCGGGGATGAACGGCGTGCGCACGATGATGCGATCGTGCGGAAACACGGCGCACAGCTTGCGGAAGTTGCGCAGGATCAAGTCGTTCGGCAACCCGGTGAAGCGGCGGTGGCGCTCTGCGTCCAGGCACTTGATGTCGTAGTGGATGACATCGAGGAACGGCAGCAGCCCCTCGAGCGCCTGCCAGCGTCCCATCCCGGAAGTCTCGATCGCCGTCGACAGCCCGCGCCGCTGCGCTTCCTGGAGCAGCGCCCGCGCGAACTTGCCCTGCCGCAGGACCTCGCCACCCGAAAGCGTGATGCCGCCGCCCGAGCGCGAGTAGAACGCCTCGTCCGCCTCGACGACGGCCAGCACTTCGTCAACGGTCATGCGTCGACCGACGATTTCCATCGCTTTCGACGGGCACACGTCGACGCACTTGCCGCAGCCTGTGCACTTCGCGAAATCGACCACGACCTTGCCGTCCGCGCCCGTGCTCAGCGCGCCCTCCGGGCACTTCGGCAGGCAGAATCCGCACTGCGCCGCGCCGATGCACTTCGACGCGCGGTACATCAGCTGGGGCTTCGCGCTCAACCCCTCGGGATTGCTGCACGCCTTGCAGCGCAGCGGGCAACCCTTCAGGAACACCGTCGTGCGGATTCCGGGCCCGTCATCCGTCGAGAACCGCTGGATGTTGAAGACGAGCCCGGTGACCGCGTTCATCGTGCCGCACCCATGCCGGTCAGTTCATCTGCTCCTCGGTGCGCGCGATGATCTCCGCCTGCTGCATCGGCGAGAGATCCACGAAGTACGCCGAGTAGCCGGCGATGCGCACGACGAGATTGCGGTACTTGTCCGGATCCTTCTGCGCGGCGAGCAGCGTCGAGCGGTTAAGGATGTTGAACTGCACGTGCCAGAGCTTGAGATCGCACCAGGTCCGGATGATCTGCATCAACCGCCGCGTGCCCTCCTCGCCCGCCACGGTCTGCGGCGTGAACTTCATGTTGATCAGATCGGCCGCCTTCTCCTTGTAGCCCAGGCAGCGCGCGCGGGCCATCGACCGCATCGACACGGTCGGGCCGTTCACGTCCATGCCGTGCGACGGCGAGATGCCCTCGGACAGGTACTCACCTGCGGGACGCCCGTTCGGCGTTGCGCAGACCACGCGACCCATGGGCACGTGGATGGTGACGGGGATGCAGCGCAACATGAACGACTGCCCGTGCGGCTTGGGGTGCCGATGGATGAAGTCGAGTATGAAGCGCTCGATGTCGAAGCCGATCTGTTCGACCCAGTCGATGCCATTGCCGTACTTCGGGGCATTCAGGCACAGCTGCCGGATCGCTTCCTTGCCTTCCCAGTTGCACTCGATCGCCTCGAGCAGCTGGTCCCAGGTGAGCTTCCGGGTGTCGTAGATCAGGTGCTTGATCGCGGCCAGCGAGTCGATGGCCGTGCCCTTGCCGATCGACTCCATGCACGAGAGGTCCATGCCGCCCGGGATGTACTCGCCGTGGCGGTGCAGGTCCATGCACGCCTTCGTGGCCAGGTCGTGCACCATCGAAGCGAAAGGCGCCGCGAAGTGACGTGGCTTGAGCTCGAGCGCCGCGTACTGCTGCGTCATGATGTGGCGCATGACCTGCTCGAGCTGCGCGCAGAACGCCTTCCAAACGTCGTCGAAGCTCGCGAAACCGCGAGGGTCGCCGGTCTGCAGGCCGAACTGCGCGTCCTTCCAGACCTTGATGCGGCCGTTGCGAAGCGTCATCTCGATCACGGAGCCGTAGTTGATTCCGGCATTGCCCGTGACATGGGTCTCACGGTTCACCAAGCGTGTCTCGATGCAGCCCGAGCCGGCGTAGTCGAGCGCCTCTTCCACCGTGGCGCCGTTGGCGAGGTAGAACGGCACGATCTGCTCGTCGTTCAGCACCTTGGGCGTGCCCTTGCCGTCCTTGATCGCTTCCGCGACGGCGTGCAGGAAGCGCTCGGGCGTGTTCGCGTGGATGCGCGCGGCAAGCTCGGGGTAGCTCGACTGCAGCGGCCGAGCCGAGTCGATCATCGTGTAGCTGAGCTCGTTGGTGGCGTCGCGCCCGTCCGGCGTCTGCCCGCCGATCGTGATCTGCTCGAAGTGCGCGAAGCCCTCCATGCTGGCCGCGGCCGACGGAGAGAGCTTGATCTCGGTGCTCTGCATCATGTTGAGCCAGAGGCACTGCAGCAGTTCCTCGGCCTGCGCCTTGGTCAGGCGACCTTCCTCGATGTCCCGCTTGTAGAAGGGGTAGAAGTACTGGTCCATCCGGCCCTGGCTGACCTGGCCGCCGATGTTCTGCTCGAGGCGCGAGAAGATCTGCGCGAACCACTGTGCCTGCAGCGCCTCGCGGAACGTCCGCGCCGGGTGCTCCGGCACGTGCGCGCAGACGGCCGAGATTTCCTCGAGCTCGAGCTTGCGGCGCGGGTCGGTCTCGCGCGCGGCCATTTCGGCGGCGAGCGCGGAGTAGCGACGAGCCCAGATGACCATCGCGTCGCACGTAGTGACGACTGCCTCGAGGAACGGCCTCTTCGCGACGTCGTCGTACGGGTCCTCGAGCGCCGCAAGGCGGGCTTTCGCCTCAGCCCGGATACCTGCACAGCCCTTGTTGATGATCTTGGCGAAGTCGTGGGCCCAGTTCTGCGAGTGCCGCCAGACCGCCGTGCACATGCCCACGCCAGTAGAGATCGACGCATTGGTGCGGTCCGCGCCGAAGAAGAAGAAGCGCGTGTCCTCCGGCAGCCTGCGGACGAAGTTCGCGCCGAAGTCCTTGCCGTTCCAGTACGGGTACAGGACGTCCTCGATCGCGCGGCGGTCCTCCGACGTGATCACGACCGAGCCCTTCTGGCCCGCCTGCTTCTCCGCCGCCTCGACCGCCCCCTTGAGCAGGCTGCCGTCGAGTTCGCCGTAGACGAGTCCATAGCGGCCGAGCCAGGTGTTCGGGCGGCCGACGAGCAGCTCGTCGTCGAAGATCGATACCGGGATGTTCTCGGCGACGTTCTTCAGTGCCTTCGCCCAGCGCAGCACGAGCGGCTGGCCCTCGGTCGCCTTGAACGATTCCGTGAAGTACACGGCGCGATCGAGCGTTACGCGCGGGCTGCCGTAGCCGCGGATGGCATCGAAGATCCGCAGCACGCGCTCGCTGATGTTGCCGTGCAGCGCGCGGCTGCCGCTCTCGATCGCGAGTTCCTGGGCGGAGAGCGCGGTCGCCGGGACCGCGCCTGCCGCTGACTGGAGTATCGTGGACGCCGAGGTCACCGCGTTCATACCATGTGCTCCTGTTATCGAACGGAACCCGCCGCGGATCCCGCAATACAGGCACAACATGCGCTCGCGCAGCCGTCGTCGACTTGCATCCGGTAGCCTGTTATGTACATTTGGTATCAACGGCAATCGTGACCTGGAGGAGCCCTTGATGGCGAAGCTCGCCGCGCTGGCCGCATCGGTGCTGTGCCTGGCCTGCCCGGGCGCGCTGGCCGAAGTAGTCCAGTCCTCCGCGGACGGGGCCCTGATCGAACACCACTACCAGATCGCGGCGAGCCCCAAGGACGCGTGGTCGGCGCTGGTCCACCCGGAGCGCTGGTGGCCGGCGGATCACACGTGGTCCGGCGACCCGACGTACCTGCGCCTGAACGCGCAGGCCGGGGGCTGCTTCTGCGAGAACTGGGGCGAGAACAGCGCGGAGCACGGCCGGGTCGTGATGGCGCTGCCCGGGCAGATGCTGCGGATCCGCGGATCGCTCGGCCCGTTGCAGGAGATGGCCGTCACCGGCGTGCTCACCGTGAAGCTGGCCGCGAAGGACGCGGGCTCCGAGGCGACCGTGACCTATCGGCTGAGCGGCGACGCGTCACACAAGCTCGACGCGTTCATCCCCGTCGTGGACAAGGTGCTCGGCCAGCAGTTCGGCTCGTTCGCCCGCTACGCTTCGCAGCCGGGTCTCAAGCCGCCGCTTTGACCTTCGCGAGCCACTCGTCGACCAGCCGCTCGAGGACGCTGAGCGGCACGCCGCCATTCTCGAGCACGACGGTGTGGAAGTCCTTCAGGTTGAACTTCGCGCCGAGCTCGGCCTTGGCCTTTTCGCGGAGTTCCAGGATCTTGAGCTGCCCGACCTTGTAGGCACAGGCCTGTCCGGGCAGCCCCATGTAACGCTCGATCTCGGAAGTCGAGTCGCTCTCGGCCGTGCCGGTCATGTCGACCAGGTAAGCGATCGCCTGTTCGCGCGTCCACCCCTTCGCGTGCAGCCCGGTGTCGACGACGAGTCGCGCTGCCCGGAACAGTTCCGCCTGCAGGCGGCCGAGATCGCCGAACGGATCGTCCTTGTAGAGGCCGATTTCCGCTGCGAGCCGCTCCGCATACAGCGCCCAGCCCTCGGAGTACGCCGAGTACAGAGTCTGCTGCCGGATCAGAGGCATGTCCTTTAAGCCCATCGCCGTTGCGATCTGGAAGTGGTGGCCCGGGATGCCTTCGTGCACCGCCAGCGTCTTCATGCTCCATGTCGGCGTCTCGGCAGTGTCGCGCATGTTCGCGAAGAAAGTGCCGGGGCGCGATCCATCCATCGCAGCAGGATTGTAGTAGGCCCCGGCCGAGCCCTTCTCGGCCGAGACGGGCACCCGCTCGACGGCGAGCTTGCCGGGCGGAATCGTCCGGAAGTACTCCGGCATGCGCGTCGAGATGTCGTCCAGGATCCCGCGGTACTTCGCCAGCAACTGCGCGCGCCCCGCGTCGGTATTGGGCACCAGGAAGCGCGGGTCCTCACCGAGTGCCTTCATGCGTTCTGCGACCGTACCTTCGGTGAGGCCTTGGGCGCGCAACAGCGCGTCCATCTCCGCCTGGATGCGCGCGACCTCGGCGAGACCCAGTTCGTGCACCTGGTCGGGCGTGTGGTCCGTGGTCGTGAACTGCTTCAGCATCCGCTGGTAAAACGCCGCACCGTCCGGCAGGCGACCGACGCCGGCCGTCACGCCTGCCGCCTTCGGACGCTCGGCAATCAGCGCGTCACGCATGCGCTGGTACGCCGGATACACGCCGCTCGCGACCGCCGCGATAGCCCGGTCACGGAGCTCGGCCTGCATCTTCTCGTCGACGCCCTTCGCCTTCTTCATCCGCTCGACGAAAGTCGTCACGAGCGGACTTTCGGCGGGCTTCGGCCGGATCGTGTCGTCGATCACCGTGATGGAATTTTCGAGCAGCGACGGCGGCAGGACGACGCCCGCCGCGGACTGCCGCTGCATCTCAGCCGTCAGCGCATCGAGTTTGCCGCCCATCGCCTCGAGGCGTGACACGTAGTTGCGCGCCGTCTTCTGGTTCTTCACGACGTGCTGCGTTTCCATGAAGCTCGCGAGCTGCACCTGCGTGCCCCACATCGGGCTGATCGGGTACAGCCCCTCGGAAGACAGCCACGGGAACTTCCGGAAGTCGGCCTGCGAGCCGTAGAAGTCGAGCAGAATGTCGTAGGTGATCTGGTCCTGCGAGTTGAGCTTCGCGCGGTCGAATTCCTTCACCTCGGCGATCGCCTTGTCGGCGAAGTCGTAGTCCGAGTCGCGCTTCTCGACGCCGACCGCGGCGAGCTTGCCGGAGTGGCGATCGAAGATCGTCCCGTCCGCAATGCCGACCTGCGTGAAGAGCTCGGGGTTCCTGATCAGGAAGAACGCCGCCTGGCGGTTCGCGAGCTGGTTGATCGTGAACGGGTGGCCCCAGATGATCCGGTAACCCGCATACGCGCCGACGAGCGCGAGCACCAGCGCCGTCCAGCCGAGGACCTTCAGGAATTTCTTCATGTGACTCCCGCTAATTCGTAATTCGGTGCCTGGCACCTATTTTCCTTCGCGAAGCTTCTTCGCCGCGGCCGCTTCCTTTTCGGCGGCCTTGGCGGCGACGTGGTTGCCGAGCCGCTCGAAGGTCCACTTCAGCGTCTCGTACGGACCCTCGTACAGCGCATAGGGATAGCGGAACGAGATCCTCGAGTAACCCGCGCCGGCGCCGTCGTAGAACCCGTTGACCACAGCCATGTTCGACCAGGCGATCGCGTCCTCGTATTGCCGCAGGTTGAACGCAGCCCAACCGGCCATCCACGCGAGTTCGGCCGTCGCGGGCCGGATCGCCAGCCCCTGCCCGCACATCTCGATCGCCTCTCTCCAGCGCTTCAGCGCGCAGTAGCACTCGGCAGCCCGGTAGCAGGCCCAGGCGCCCTCCTCGTTCCAGCCTTTCAGCGCGGCGCAGGTCTTGAACGACTCGATCGCTTCTTCATGGCGGCGCAGGTCGTGCAGCGACGCGCCCAGGTAGTAGTGCCAGCGCGGCAACGTCGGGTGCTGCTTGACGTACTCCGCGAGGATCGCCACGTCGCGCTCGAACTTGAGCTTCATCGCCGCCGCATCCTTGCGGAGCTCGTCGAAATGCACGCCCTGCAGGATCTCCGACTCGCCTGCACGCTGCCCCTCGAGCGCCTCGTGCGTCGGCCCGTTCCACCAGTTGGTGGTCGGGAGGCGGATGATCCGCTCCTTCGCGTACGACCCGTCCCGCTGGCCGATCAGCAGCACCTTCGCCCTGTTGCGAGCCAATGCGTCGCGCAGCGACACGCCCGGGTTGAACAACAGGCGCTCGTCGGTGTCGACCGTCACGGCCCAGCGCGCCCCTGCCTCGGTCGCCGCCTGCAGCGCAAAATTCCGCGCGGCAGAAAAATCGTTGCGCCAGGGAAACTCACGGACGAGCAGCTTATCGCCGGCAACCTCGCGGGCCACGGCGAGCGAATCGTCCTTTGCGCCCGTGTCGATGACGATGCAACGATCGACCTGCGCGACGACGGAAGCGAGCGCGTCGCGGATGATGTCGGCATTACTGCCCGTCAGCGTGGTCGAGACGATCATGATCAGGGCGGGATTGTTACCCAAGTGCCCGCGGCCTGCTAGGCTCCGGGCCACAACCATACCCCGGGGAGACCGACATGCCGACCAACGCCGAATTCCTGAGCCCGGTGCTCGCGCTCGTCGCCTGGACGCTCGTAATGTGGATCTGGATGTACGCGACACGCATCCCGGCGATGAACGCGGCGGGCCTCGACCCGCAGGAAGCCGCATACCCCGGCACGTGGGCACACCGCCTGCGCCCGGGCGTGCGGTCCGTCGCCGACAACTACAACCACCTGCACGAGCAACCGACGATCTTCTACGCGCTGATGTTCTTCGCGGCCCTCACGGGCGGCGGCGATGCGACGGCGCTGAAGCTCGCGTGGGCGTACGTGGTGCTGCGAGTGCTGCACTCGCTGGTGCAGGCGACTTTCAACAAGGTGATCGTCCGGTTCTCGATCTTCGCGGTCGGCTCGATCGTGCTGATGATCTTCACGATCCGCGAACTGGTGCGCGTCTTCGCTTGACGGCAGCCGCAGGCCCGGCTGCTACTCCCGGTAGTGGCAGCCGCGGCTCTCGGGATTCTCCCAGGCCGCCAGCGTCACGATCAGCGCGACGCGGATCGAGTTGCGCAGCCCGATCAGGTCGTCGGACAGCCCCGCGGCCCGGTAGAAACGCTCGATCTCGACCTCGAGGTTGCGCAGCTCGCGGATCGCGCGCGCCAGCCGCGGCGCCGTGCGCACCAGACCGACGTAGTTCCACATGATGTTCTTGATCGACGTCACGTCCTGCGCGATCAGCGCCGGATCGGGCTCCTGGGCACCGGTGGGCTGCCAGGGCGGGATGTCGTCGAACAACGCGGCGCTCCTCGGCTCGAGGCTCTCGGCCAGGTGCCGCGCCGAGCGGTGCCCCCAGACCAGGCCTTCGAGCAGCGACGTGCTCGCGAGCCGGTTGGCGCCGTGCAGCCCCGTGCACGACACCTCGCCGATCGCGTACAGCCTGCCGAGCGTGCTCTGGCCGTGCTCGTCCACCCACACTCCACCACACGCATAGTGCGCGGCCGGGACGACCGGCAGCAGGTCGCGCGTGATGTCGATGCCGTACTCGAGGCAGCTGCGGTGCATCTCCGGGAACTCGGCGCGAATCCGCTCCGCCGGAATGTAGGTCGCGAGATCGAGGTAGACGTTCTTCACGCCACGACGCAGCATCTCCGCGTGGATGCCGCGGGCGACGACGTCGCGCGGCGCGAGATCCTTCCACTCCGGGTCATAGCGGTCCATGAACGGCCGCCGCTGCTCGTCCACCAGCCGCGCGCCCGCACCGCGAACCGCCTCGGTGATCAGGAAGCACGGCGCGTTGCGGTGATAGAACGCAGTCGGGTGGAACTGGACGTACTCCGTGTTGATGACGCGCGCGCCCGCACGGTACGCCATCGCGAGACCGTCGCCACGCGAACCCACGGGATTCGTCGTGCGCAGGTAGATCTGCCCGAGGCCGCCCGTGGCCAGGATCGTCGACCGCGCGAAGATCCTCAGGACCTCGCTGGTCGACTGCTCGAGCACGTATGCACCGACGCACGACACCGGGTCGTAGACCGCGCGGCGGTCGCGACCGTGATGCGCAGGCGTCAGCAGGTCAACCGCGGTGTGACTGGTCATGAAGCGGACGTGCGGGTGCCGCTTCAGCTCCGCGATCAGCGCATTCTCGATCGCCCGGCCGGTCGCGTCCGCGGAATGCACGATGCGGGGTATCGAGTGCCCGCCCTCGCGCCCAAGCGCGAGGCTGCCGTCCGGCCTGCGGTCGAACGGGACTTTCAACCGATCGATCAGCACCGACTGCACGAGCCCGGGCCCCGTGGTTGCCAGGATCTCGACCGCCTGCTCGCGGCAGATGCCCGCGCCCGCATGCAGGATGTCCTGCTCCAGCAGTTTCGGCGAGTCACCTTCGCCGGTGAAGATGATGCCGCCCTGCGCCCAGTATGTATTCGACTCGGCGGGCTGGTCGGCGCGCGTGACGATCACGACGTCGAGACCCGCATCCGCGAGCTCGAGCGCTGCCGTGCCGCCGGCGATGCCGCAGCCGAGGATCAGGACGTCGGTGTGAATCGGGGGCTTCAATCGATCTTTGGGCCGATGGCCAGCATGCGCTCGACCGACCGCAGCGCGCGGACGCGGATGTCTTCGGGCACGTCGACTTCCCAGCGCATGTATTTCAGCGAGTCACGCGTCTGCTCGAGCGTGATCTCGTGCATGTGCGGGCAGCGATGGCTGCACAGTCGCAGCATTTCCTTGTCCGGGTTCGCGGCGACGATGTTGTCGCCCATCGAGCACTCGGTGAGCAGCAGGAACCGCTTCGCCTTCGACTTCTCGACCGCCTTGATCATCGCCGTCGTGCTGCCGGAGAAGTCCGCCTTCTCGACGACCTCTGGGCTGCACTCCGGGTGCGCGAGGATCATCACGTCCGGAAACTGCTTGCGCACCGAATCGATGTCCTCGGTGGTGAAGAGCTCGTGAACCTCGCAGCGGCCCTTCCACGCGACCATGACGTGCTCGACGTCGCTGCCCGGCCTCGGGGCACCCGGCTTCGGCAGCACGCTCGGCACGATGACGTGCAGGCCGGTTTCGCGCGCGACGTTCCGCGCCAGGTACTCGTCCGGCAGGAAGATCACGGTGTCGGAATTCAGCGACTCGACGACGGCCACGGCGTTGCTCGACGTGCAGCAGATGTCGCACTCCGCCTTCACGTCCGCGTACGTGTTGATGTACGTGACGATCGGCACACCGGGGTATGCGGCACGCAGTGCGCGCACGTCGGCCGCGGTGATGCTCTCGGCGAGCGAGCAGCCGCCCTTCTCGGTCGGCAGCAGCACGGTCTTGCCCGGGTTCAGGATCTTCGCGGTCTCGGCCATGAACCGCACGCCGCAGAACACGATCACCGACTTGTCGGTCTCGGCCGCGCGGCGGGAGAGCTCCAGCGAGTCGCCCTGGAAGTCGGGCACGGAATGAAACAGCGCCGGCTCCATGTAGTTGTGCCCGAGGATCACCGCGTCGCGCTCGGCCTTCAGCCGGTGGATTTCGGCAGCCACCTCGGCCTTCAGCAGGATCTCGCCCTCGGGCATCACGTCGCCGAGCTTGTCCCTGAGGTTGCGGAAGATTTCTTCGACTTGCATGCGGATTCCGTGTGCGGGTGGGCAGCGGGTGCGCCGGTCCTGAATTCTATGCCATGCTGGCGCCGTCCGTGTCCCCGGAGACATCCATGACCGCCACCCGCCCCGCTTATGACCTCGTAGTCTTTGGCGCGACGAGCTTCGTGGGCCAGATCCTGACACGCTACCTGCTGAGGGAGTTCGGCCTGCGCGGCAAGCTCCGCTGGGCTATCGCGGGTCGATCCGGCCCGAAGCTCGAGGAGCTGCGGAAATCGCTGGGTGCGAAGGCTGCGAAGCTGCCGATCCTGCTGGCGGACGCCGCCGACGAGGCCGCACTCGGCGAGCTCTGCCGCCAGACCCGAGTCGTCGCCTCGACGGTGGGGCCCTACGCGCTCTACGGCGAGCCGCTGGTGAAGGTGTGCGCGAAGACCGGCACGGACTACTGCGACCTGACCGGGGAGGTGCAGTGGATCCGCCGCATGGTGGACCGCTACGAGGCAACGGCCCGCAAGTCCGGTGCCCGCATCGTGCACTGCTGTGGCTTCGACTCGATCCCGTCCGACCTCGGCGTGCACTTCCTGCAGCGCGAGGCGATGCAGCGCTTCGGAGAGCCTTGCACGAGGGTCAAGCTGCGGGTGAAGGGCATCAGTGGCGGGTTTTCGGGCGGCACGGTCGCGAGCCTGATGAATGCCGTCAAGGAAGCGACGGCCGACTCGAAGCTGCGCAAGGAACTCGGGAATCCCTACTCGATCTGCCCCAAGGGACACGGCGTGAAGACCCGCCAGCCGCACGTGAAGATCGCCGAGCTCGATGCGGACTTCGGCAGCTGGGTGGCGCCGTTCGTGATGAGTGCGGTCAACACCCGCATCGTCCACCGCACGAATGCGCTGACCCGTCACTCGTATGGCAAGGAGTTCCTGTACGACGAGGCCGTGCTCACCGGGCCGGGCCTTAAGGGGCGCCTGACGGCGGCCGGCATCACCGCGGGGATCGCCGGCGTCATGGCGGCCGGCACGATTGCCCCGGTCAGGGCTGCGGTCGAGCGATTTGTTGCACCTCCCGGCTCGGGGCCGAGCGAGGACACGCAGAAGAAAGGCTTCTGGGACCTGAGGCTGCTCGGCCAGACGGCCGACGGTCGAAGCCTTCGCGTAAAGGTCGTCGGCCAGGGTGACCCGGGCTACGGCTCGACGTCGAAGATGCTCGGACAGGCGGCGGCGTGCCTGGCGCTCGACGTGCCGAAATCGAAAGTGCGCGGTGGCTTTTGGACGCCGGCGACGGCACTCGGCGACAAGCTGATCGAGCGGCTGAAAAAGCACTCCGACGTCGAGTTCGAGGTTCTCGCGCGCTGACCCGTATCGTCGGCGGCGGAAACTCCACCGACCCGGCAGCCGTCAGCGCTTGCTCCAGGGCGTGTACAGCGGCTGCGCCATTCGCACCGGATTAACGTCGAGGTAGACGTCGCCGATCGTGTACGCGTCTGCGCCGTTCACGTCCGTGAACCAGCCGACCGTGTCGGCGCCTTTGTACAGCCGGAACTCGAAGCCCAGCGCCGCCTGTGGATCGCCTGGCTTCGGCTGTGCGTCGTACGCGAGGCCGCGCATCTCCTGCGCACTGCTGTCGACGAGCTCGCTCATCGCGTTGACGATGGTCCAGTTGCCGAGCATCTCGAGGTGGTAAGGCACGGCCGCTAGTGAGGGCTTGAAGTCGGGCCGGGTCCAGACGAGCTTCGTGTCGCCGAGCTTGGCGCTCGAAGGCGTGATCGTCCCGGTGCCGAGGTCCATGCTGTCGCCGCGATCGAGATAGCTGAGACGGGCGCCGCGCAGGCTGAACGCGCCGGCATCTTGGTCCGTCTTCGCGCCCGCGAGGTTGACGAACAGTACGCCCCCGGCACCGACGACCTCGACGGTGCCCCGGTGCACGAACGCCGCCGTGTTCTCCTCGACGCCGAGGCCATGCTGGTAGCCCGTCTTCACCATTACCGGCAGCAGCCGGCCGATGCGTCCGCGGCGCAGGAAGTGCTGGTCAGTGAGCAGCTGGTCGCCGACGAAGCCGAGCCCGCGCGAAATCTCCTTTCCGTCGCGGATCGTGCCTTTCAGCGCGATCATCGGGTCCTCGATGTCGCGGATCATCGTCTCGCTCATGATCGCCGCACCCGCCGAGCTTCCGGCCACCACGCCGCCGGATCGATACACGTCCCAGACGGCCTGCAGCAACGGCGTGACCTTTCCGCCCGGCATCAGCGTATCGACGATCCGCTCCTGCGCGCCGCCCGCGAAGTAGACGCCACGCGCGCCGCGGACGAGCTCGATCCACTTCGGGTTCGCGACCTCGCGCGCGACATCGATGCCGTCGATTCGAGGCGCCACGGCAACGTGTTCAGCCACGGCGCCATGCCTGCGCAGGTTCGCGATGATCCGTGCGGCCGAGCGCTCGGGATTGTTCGATGCCGTGGCAAACACGACGAACCGCGCGCCCTCGCCGCCCGCAAGCTGTACCAGCTTCGACCACACGGCATCGTTGTCGGCAGTGAGCGCTCCGCCGATCACGACGGCGTAGCCCGCAGGCACCGTCGAGCCCGTCGTCGGGCCGGTCTCGGCGCTCCACGCAGGTCGAATGGCCAGCGCCAGCATCCAGGCCAGCGCAAGCAACGCGTGCACGAGACGAGGGGGAATCAAAGCCGCCATCAGCACCGCCTTTCGAAAACGGTCGCAGTATAGTGACGGCCATGAGCAACACGAAATCGACCCGGCCGAAGCGCCGATTCTGGGGCTGGGGACTCGAGTCGGACGAACTCCAGCCAATGGAAGTCGCGATCGTGAAGGGCCTGATGGCGCGACTCGGCCTCCCGGCCACCGACCTGCCATCGCCGCCACGCGAATCGGAGTTCGTGCTGGCGCCTCCCCGGATTGCCGCGCCGCCCGCGTTGGTCGATGCCTTCTCGAGCGAAACGCACGACCGGCTGTCGCACAGCTATGGCAAGTCGTTCGCCGACTCGGTCCGCATGTGGAACCGTGACGTGCCGAACCCGCCCGACTGGGTCGCCTTTCCGGCGAACGAGCAGGCCGTCACCGACATCCTCGACTGGGCCAGCCGTGAGGACGTCGCCGTGCTGCCGTACGGCGGCGGCTCGAGCGTGTGCGGCGGTGTCGAGCCTGCGGTGGGCGATGGTTATCGCGCCACGGTGTCGCTCGACCTGGAGCGCCTGAATCGCGTGCTCGAAGTCGATCGCGTAAGTCGCGCGGCGCGCATCGAGGGCGGCGCGCTGGGCCCGGAGCTCGAGGCGCAACTGCGGCCGCACGGCCTCACGCTGCGGCATTTCCCGCAGAGCTTCCAGTTCTCGACCCTCGGCGGCTGGATCGTGACGCGCTCGGGCGGCCACTACGCGACGCTCGGCACGCATATCGACGAGTTCGTGCAGTCCGTGCGCATGGTCTGCCCATCCGGCGTCCTCGAGACGCGCCGCCTCCCGGGCAGCGGAGCGGGCCCGGACCCCAATCGACTCGTCACCGGCTCGGAAGGCGTGCTCGGCGTCGTGACCGAGGCGTGGATGCGGCTGCAGGACCGGCCCCGGTTTCGCGCCTCCGCATCGGTGCGCTTCGCCGACCTGCCCGCTGCCGTGGCTTGCGTGCGGGCGCTGTCGCAGTCGGGCCTGAACCCGACCAACTGCCGGCTGCTCGATGCCGCCGAGGTCGCATTCGCCGGCGTCGGTGATGGTCGCAGTCCGATGCTGGTGCTCGGCTTCGAGTCCGCCGATCACGAGCTGCGCGCCTGGATGGATCGCGCACTGGAACTCGTGCGCGATTGCGGCGGTCAGTACGACAACGCCGCGGTCGAGCGCTCGATGCAGCATGCGGCAAGCGACGAAGATGCCGAGCACCGCAAGGGTGCGGCCGGACAATGGCGCGACGCGTTCATCCGCATGCCGTACTGGCGCGACCCGGTCGTCGGCGCGGGCGGAATCCTCGACACGTTCGAGACGGCGATCACCTGGGACCGCTTCGAGTCGTTCTATCGCGGCGTGCTCGACGAGGTCGCGGCCGCGATCCGACGTGCAACGGGGCGTCCGGGTAGCGTGTCGTGCAGGTTCACGCACGTCTACCCCGATGGGCCGGCGCCCTACTTCACGTACGCGGCGGTGGGCAGCGACCGCGGCGACCTGGCCTCGTCACTGGCGGCGTGGCGCGAAATAAAGCTCGCCTGCAACGACGTGGTGACGCGACTGGGTGGCACGGTCACGCACCACCACTCGGTGGGGCGCGATCATCGCAGCGGCTACGAACGTGAGTCGTCGCCGCTGTATCGCGATGCGCTGCGTGCCGCGAAGGCCAGCCTCGATCCGCGGGGCGTGTTGAATCCCGGCGTGCTGATCGATCCGCGCGACCGCCTGGTCGGCATCACGGGTGCACTGGCCGGCTGATCCGGGGATCAAGCACCCGGTACTCCGTCAGCCGAGCCGCCCGTAGTCGGCGAACTTCGCGATCACGCGCGCAAGCTCGGCGTCGTCCAGCACGACCGGGGCGAGCCCGGCCGACTTGAGATCGAGATACTGGCTCGCCAGGTTCTCGACCTCGAAGGCCACCGCCTGCGCATCTCGCAGCGACGCACCGACCGCCACGACCCCGTGGTTGGACAGCAGCACCGCTCGGCGTCCGTCGAGACCGCAGACCGCATTCTTCGCAAGCTCGTCGGTACCGAACGTCGCATAGGGCATGCAGCGGATGTTGCCGCCTGCGAGCGCGATCATGTAGTGGAACGCCGGGATGCCCAGTCGGGCGCATGCAAGTGCCGTTGCGCGCGGGCTGTGCGTATGCACGATCGCGGCGACGTCCGGCCGGTGCGCGTATATTGCCGCGTGCATCGGCCATTCAGACGACGGACGCAGACCGCCCTCCACCACCGCACCGCTCGCATCGAGCGCAACGACCTGGCCCACCTCCATTTCCCGGTACGGAACGCCGGACGGCGTGATCAGGAACCCACCAGGCACCCGACACGACACGTTTCCGGACTTGCTCGGCACCAGCCCCGCGTCGTCGAGCGCCCGTGAGACCGCAACGATCTCGCGACGCAGCTCCAGCTGCCGTTCGTTCATGAGTACCTGCCTGCGAATTCCGGAAACAGCGCCGCGAGACCGGCTTCGCTCGCACCTGCGACGCCACGCTCGGTGATGATGCCGGTGACAAGCCGCGCCGGCGTCACGTCAAACCCCGGGTTCAAGGTGCGGCTGCCCGGGTTCACGACCTCGACCTCGAGCACCTGGCCATCGTCGGCGCGGCCACGGACGTGCGTGACTTCCCGCACGGACCGCTCCTCGATCGGCACCTCGCGAATCCCGTCGTGGATCCGCCAGTCGATCGTCGACGACGGCAGCGCCGCATAGAAAGGCACGCCGTTGTCGTACGCTGCAAGCGCCTTGAGGTAGGTGCCCACCTTGTTCGCAACGTCGCCTGTGGCTGACGTGCGATCGCTGCCGACGATGCACAGGTCCACGCGACCGTGCTGCATCAAGTGCCCGCCCGCGTTGTCCACGATCACCTCGTGCGCGATGCCGTGGCCCGCAAGCTCGAAAGCCGTGAGCGACGCGCCCTGGTTGCGCGGGCGGGTCTCGTCCACGAAGACGTGCACCGGAATGCCCGCTTCGTGCGCCGCGTAGACAGGCGCGAGTGCCGTGCCCCAGTCCACGCAGGCGAGCCAGCCCGCATTGCAGTGAGTGAGCACGTTCACCGGCCGGCGACCGGCCGCTGCGCTCAGCTGCTCGATGATCTTCACTCCGTGCCGGCCGATCGCCGCGCAGGCCGCGACGTCTTCGTCGGCGATCCGGCTCGCCTCCGCATACGCGCGCTCCACTCTCTGCGACCTGCCCGTGTTACGCAGCACGTCCGACATGCGCGCCAGTGCCCAGCGCAGGTTCACCGCAGTCGGGCGCGTACCGCCGAGCCGTTCGGCGACGCGTTCGAGCGCCGCGTCGGACGGGTCCTCGCGCATGCCCAGGGCGACGCCGTACGCCGCGGTCACGCCGATCAGCGGCGCCCCACGCACGACCATGTCGCTGATCGCCGCGGCCGCGTCCTCGGCCGAGCGAAGATGTCGCAGCTCGAACACGAACGGCAGCCGCGTCTGGTCGACGACCGCGACGGTCCAGCCGTCGTCGGCCAGGAAGATGCTGCGGTACGACTCGCCGTGGATGCGCATGGTCAGCCGTCGGCCAGCACCCGACCCGCGATGATCTGCAGCTTCGCGACCAGTAGTGGGTCGCGCGCCTCCGGCCGCGTGAGGATCGCCCCTTCGAGCGCACGATCGGACCGGACCGGGCACGGGATGTGCTCGGCGGGAAAATCCCTCGCGAGCCGCGCGAACAGCCGCTGCGCCTTGCCACGATTCTCGTCCATCACCCTGAGCAGAGTCGCGACCTCGACCGAGTCGTGCGTCGGATGCCAGCAGTCGAAGTCCGTCACCATCGCGACCACCGCATAGGTGATCTCGGCTTCGCGAGCGAGCTTCGCCTCCGGCATCGAAGTCATGTGCACGATGTCGTAGCCCGCCTGCCGGTACGCGAGCGACTCGGCCAGCGACGAGAACTGCGGCCCCTCCATGCAGACCGCGGTGCCGCCGCGCTTGAACGGGATGCCCTCCGCGGTTGCGGCATTGGCAACGAGATCCTGCAGCGCCGGGCCGACGGGATGCGCGAACGGCACGTGCGCCACGCAGCCCGCACCGAAGAACGAGCTGACGCGATGCACCGTGCGATCCACGAAGTTGTCCACGAGCACGAACGTGCCCGGAGCCAGTTCCTCACGATACGAACCGCAGGCGGAGAACGACACGAGGTCCGTGACGCCGACCTGCTTCAGCGCGTCGATGTTGGCGCGGTAGTTGATGTCGCTCGGCGAGTACCGGTGCCCGCGTCCGTGCCGCGGCAGGAACACGACCTCGGTCGCACCGACGCGACCAAGCCGGAGCGCATCCGAAGGCTCGCCCCACGGCGTCATTACCTTGCGCTCGGCGAGCGATTCGAGCCCGGGCAGGTCGTAGATTCCCGAGCCGCCGATGATTCCAAGCACCGCCTTCGCCATCACTTTCACCCTGTTTCGATGCGCCTGCACAGTGTACCGGTCCGGCCACTGGCCGCGGCACTGCAGATCTGGACAGCGTTCGACCCGGGGGCTAGCCTCGACCGCATACCGCTGCATGGACGGGGGCCCTGCCGAAATGACCGAGCGCGACCGGATCCCACGCGACCCGAAGGCCGACTACACGCGGGAAATGGCCGCGCAGCGGGCCGACTTCCTGCGCGGGAAATCGGGAACGACGTTGCAGCACGTGCAGTCCTACTCGTTCGACCCGGGCCTGCTGCCCGGCAACATCGAGAACTTCACCGGCGTCGCCCAGGTCCCGATCGGCCTCGCCGGCCCGCTCCGGATGAAGGGCGAGCATGCGCAGGGGGACTTCTTCGTGCCCATGGCGACCACCGAGGGCACGCTGGTGGCGAGCTACAACCGCGGCATGCGGGTGATCGCCGAGAGCGGGGGCGTCACGACGACGGTGGTCAAGCGCTCGATGCAGCGCGCCCCGGTGTTCATGTTCGACACGGCACGCGAGGCGCGGGACTTCGGCGACTGGCTCACGCAGAACTTCGCGGGCGTGAAGGCAGCGGCGGAGACGACGACGAAGACCGGCAAGCTGGTCGAGATCGAGCAGTACCCGCTCGCGAACATGCTGTACCTGCGCTGCAACTTCACGACCGGCGACGCGGCCGGGCAGAACATGACCGGCAAGGCGACCTGGGCGGCCTGCGAGTGGATCCGCTCGACGCACCCGTCGCACCCGAAGTACCTGTTGTCGGGCAGCATAGACACCGACAAGAAGCACTCCGCCGTGAATACGCTGCGCACCCGCGGGCGACGGGTCGTGGCCGAGGCCGTGCTGAAGAAGGAAGTGCTGGAGCGGCTGATGCGCGTGGACACTCGCATGCTGTTCCGGTACCGCCAGGTCTCGAACGCCGGCGCACTGCTCGCGGGCACGGCCTACAACGGCCCGCACGCGGCCAACGGCATCGCTGCAATGTTCATCGCATGCGGCCAGGACGTGGCGAACGTCGCAGAGTCGCATGCCGGCATTACGTACGCCCAGCTGCTGGACAATGGCGACTACTACTGGTCGGTGACGCTGCCGTCGCTGATCGTCGCGTCGTACGGCGGCGGCACGGGGCTGCCGACGCAGCGAGAGTGCCTCGAAGTCCTCGGCTGCTACGGCACCGGCAAGGCCGACAAGCTGGCGGAGATCGTCGCCGGCGTCGTGCTGGCCGGCGACATCTCGCTCGGCTGCGCCGTGCTGGCGGACGAGTGGGTCACGTCGCACGAGCGCATGGGACGCAACCGGCCCTGATCGAGGCCGGTCGGTCCTGGGTGCGGCCGGACTTTCAGCGCGGCGAGTACCAGATCGGCGACGTCCAGGCGCGCTCCTGCAGCGTGGCTGGCAACTTGCCGGGAACCTCGATGCCCAGCTTCGCGGCGTCACGCGTGCTCCAGCGTGGCGTCGGGATCTCGATCACCCGCGCGTAGTAGAACGCGTTCAATGCCGGATCGAAGTCCGGGTCCTTCCACGCAGCGTAAAGCTCCGCGGCACCGATCGTGTTCGCGTAGGTCGCCTTCGCGAGGTCCACGGTATTGCCAACGGGCGGCAGCTTGCCCGACGCATCCGGCTTCCGCTTGCCGCTCCAGGCGACGTCATAGACCTTCTCGTGCTCATTGCCGTCCGCGGTCACCCAGCCCTTGACCACCTGGATGCGATCGAGGTTGCCGCTCAGCGGGTCCTTGGTCGCCCGGACGATGAACGACGGGGCCTTGCCCTTCGGCGCCGCGGCGAGATCACCGCCCATCGGCACGCCGCGCGCGTAGCCGACCTTCACGAAGTCGCGGCCGTTGACGTCTTTTGCCGCGAAGTCCCAGCCGCCGAAGAAGCGCACCTTGATGTGCGTGCCCGACGTGCCGAACGTCTCCTTGCGCATCATCGCGTCATAGATCGCCTCGCGGGTGTTCTCCTCCGCCCAGACGCCGGCGAGGCCGCCCGAGCTGAACTCGCGGACCTGCTGCACCTGCCCCGGCGGCTGCCCCTTGAACCCATTCAGCCGGTGAGCCGGATCGAACTCGATGCCGAACTTGCCCGTGTAGTTGAACTCTTCATGCGACGCCGCCGAATTGTGCGTGTCCGAGTCGCCGATGAACCCGTACTTGAACGGGTTGCCCTTGCCCTCGGCCTGCAGCTTGATGCCGTCGAGCAGCGCGCGCCGCGCGTAACTGCCGACGTGGTTCTTCGGCCGCTCCGAGTCCGCGGACAGCGTGTAGTCCCACAGTTCGAATCCGGCGAACTCGTCGTTCGGCGACAATTCGGGCATCGTCTCGGACGTACCCTTGATCTGCGAGATCTCGTACAGCGGCTCGTTGCGCATGCGCTCCGCGACGTACGCGGGCGTAAACGGCTTTCCCGAGGTGTCCGCAAGCGAGAACATCAGGCCGTCGCTCGCGTTGCCGTTGTGCGGGATCGCAAGCAGCGTCGCGCCCCTGCTCCGCTGCGCCTGCATCCAGGACCAGAGATCCTCGGGCTTCTCCGTGTCGAGTGCGGAGAGGACCAGGTCCGGCACGCGCGTCGAGTCGCGGAACACCACGACCCGGTGCAGGTTCCGCTTGTTCGGGTTCGACGTCCACTCGAACGCCGGAAACGTCGTGAAGAACCCGGGACGATAGTTCTCGTCTGCCGTCTTGACGATTTCCGCCCAGATCGAGCGGCTGATCGCGGGATCGGTCAGCGCCGGGTCGACCCTGCCGCTGCTGATGTCCCGGAGCACCTGCGCGAACGCCTGCATCGCGACGTTTGGATCCGACGACGTCACTTTCTTCGCCATCTCGGTCTGGCTCAGCGGGCTCGACGGATCCGCCATCTTGCGGAACACGCCCATGAACTCGGCGTGATCTGCGACTGCGTAGAAGTCGAGCGGCGTGACGATCTTGATCTTCGTGTCGGGCGCGAGCTTGCTCGCCGGAATCGGCTGGCCCTGCGCCCACGCATAGGCATCCGCCGGTGTCGTGACGGTTCCGTTGGTAAACGCGTCGAACGAGTAACTCGTGTGCACGTGCACGGCGCCGAAGTACGCGTTCTTCGTCGGATTCGGCGCCGGCCGGTCCGCGGCCAGGCCACTGGTCGCGCTGGCCATGACTGCGATCGCGGCCAGCAACGGAATGCTCTTTCCGATCATGCTTCTCTCCCCTGGTATTCGTATTGCAGCCAGCGACGGATCGCCTCAATCGAGAACGGCACCGTCGCAGGCAGGGCGCACATGCTGTCGATAGCGGCGCATGAATCCATGCGGCACCTCGCGCTCGTACGGGCGCCATTCGGCCCTTCGGCGGGCGATTGTAGCGTCATCCACGTGCAACGTGAGCCGGCGGTTCGGGACGTCGATCTCGACGAGGTCGCCGTCCTCGATCAACGCGATCGGCCCGCCGTCGCTCGCCTCCGGGCAGACGTGGCCGACGCAGGGACCCGACGTCGCGCCGGAAAACCGGCCGTCGGTCACCAGCGCCGCCTTCTTCAGTCCTTTCATCTTCAGCGCCATCGTCGCGCCAAGCATCTCCGGCATGCCGGGCGCGCCTTTCGGCCCGAGGTAGCGCAGTACGACGACGTCGCCCTGCTTTATCCGGTCAGCGGCGATCGCCTGCAGCGCCTCCTCCTCCGAGTTGAAGCACACGGCCGGTCCCTTGCATTGCAGCATCGACGGATCCACGCCCGCCTGCTTGATGATCGCGGTGCCGGGAGCGAGATTGCCGCGCAGCACCGTGATCGCGCTGGTCGGGCGAAATGCCTTTTCCACGGGCGGAATCACGGCGCTGTTCACGACTCGCGCGGCGTCGATGGTCGCCTTCAACGGCTTGCCGGTGACCGTCATGCACGACGTGTCCAGGAAGCGCTCCATCTGCTTCAGCACGGCCGGCATGCCGCCGGCGGCCCACAAGTCCTGTATGCCATACGGCCCGTTCGGGCTCACGGCCAGCAGCGTCGGCACGTCGCCGGCGGCCTCGAAATCCGCCATCGTCAACGGCACCTCTGCGGCGTGTGCGATTGCCGGCAGGTGCAGCGCGGTATTCGTGGAGGCGCCGATGGCCATCGCCATCCGAACCGCGTTCGTGAACGCGGCAGGAGTGAACATCTGCCGCGCGTTCAGGCCTTCCTTGACCATGCCGACGATCCGCTCGCCGGTGCGACGCGCAGCATCGAGCTTGTCCGCGTGCCAGCCCGGAATGTTGCTGCTGCCCGGCAGGCACAGCCCGAACACTTCGGCAAGGCACTGGAAGGTGTTCGCGGTTCCCATGATCTCGCACGCGCCGCAGGTCGAGCACGTCGCGGTCTTCATCAGCAGCAACGGGTCGTCACCGTAATCGCCGTGGTCGATCGAATTGCGCTGGCCGGCCGCGTTGCGGATGTCCATCTGGCCCGGGCCGGCGGACAGGTAGATCACCGGGAGGTCGAGCCGGGCCGCCGCCATCATCATCGCCGGATTGATCTTGTCGCAGCCCGCGATCACCACCATTCCGTCATAGGGTTGTGAACGGATGTGCGTCTCGATGCTGTCGGCGATCAGGTCGCGCTGCGCGAGGACGTAACGCATGCCATCGTGCGCCATCGCGACGCCGTCGCAGGGCGCCGGCACGTTGAACTCTGCGCATTCGCCGCCAGCCGCGAGGATGCCGTCGTGCACCTTGCGCGCGAGCCGGTCGAGATGCGAGTGCCCCGTCGTGAACTCGGTGTGCGAATTGGCGATCGCGATCAGCGGTCGGGTCGCGAGCTTGTCGGTGTTGAAGCCAGCTCCGTGCAGCAGGCCCTTGCGGAACAGGTTCATCATCGGGCTCTGGCTCCCCGAGATGATGTCGCTGCGCTTCTTCGAGGTCGGTGTGCTCATCTGTGTTCCTCCGCGACGCGCGTCACCCTGGTTCCGTCTCATCGTACGACATTGGGCGGAGTCCCGCCCTGCAGGCCGACCGCCAGGTTCCTGAGCGCCAGCATCACCATGCCCATCCGCGTGGCGGGCGTCGCGCTGCCGATGTGCGGAGTGAACAGCACGTTCGGGCAGTCGAGCAATGCCGGGGCTACGTGCGGCTCGTTCTCAACGCAGTCCAGTCCCGCGGCGGCGATCGTGCCCGACCTCAGCGCCTCCGCCAGTGCGGTATCGTCGACCACGCCACCGCGACCGGCGTGGATCAGCACCGCCGATTGCCGCATCTTCCGCAGCTGCGTCGCACCGATCAGGTGGTGTGTCGACGGCATGTAAGGCACCTGCACGACGACGAAATCCGATTGCGCGAGCAGCGTGTCCATGTCCACGGGGGTCGCGCCCTGCGCGCTTTCGCCGTCGGGCGCCATGCGCCCCGAGTCGCAGTAGACGACACGCATTTCGAAGCCAGTCGCGCGCCGCGCGATGGCGCGCCCAATCCGGCCGAACCCGATGATGCCGAGCGTCTTGCGGCTCACATCCAGACCAAGACCGAATGTCGAAAGGCCATTTGGCGTCCACTGTCCGCCGCGCACGAACGCGTCGGCCTGCGGCAACCGGCGTGCCACGCCGATGATCAGGCCGAACACCAGGTCGGCAACCGCGTCGTCCATCACGCCCGGCGTGTTCGTGACCGTGATGCCGCGCGCGTTGGCCGCCGCAACGTCGATGTTGTCGTAGCCGACACCGATGTTGCTGATCAGCTTGAGATTTGCGCAGGCAGCAATGACGTCCGCGTCGACGACGTCGAGCGCGGTCACGAGCGCGGCGTCCGCGCTCCTCAACAGCGACGTCAGCCCGGCCTTGTCCAGGGTTGCGTCGGTTGGCGGGACCACGACCTCGCCGAACTGCGCGAGCTGGTCCAGCACGGGTTGCGGCAGGCACCGCGTCACGGCGATGGTCTTCTTCATGATGACTCCCGCCCGACGATGACTCCCGCCTGATGCGTAGGGCCTACCGGCCCGACCGCCCTCACGCCCAGAAGGCCACGACGCGCTGCACTACCCAGAACGCGGCCAGCGAGCCCACGACGTAGGCCACGGGCGTGCGGATCATCGACTCCGTGTACCAGGGCCCGTGCTCACCACTCGTGCGGCGACGGATCAGCCGCGTCAAGAGCGAAAAGAGTGCGACGACGCCGGCGATGAACATCAGCTGCCCCACCTCGACGCCAACGTTGAACATCAGCAGCGCGAGCGGCACGTCCTTCTCAGGCAAGCCCACGCCACGCAGCGCGCCGGCGAAGCCGAAGCCATGCAACAGGCCGAACACGAAAGCGACGACCCACGGTGCGCGGGCCGCGAGGCCAGGCTTGCCCTGCGCCGCGTGCAGGATCTCGGCCGCGACGAACATCACGCTAAGTGCGATCACCGCCTCGACCGGTGCCTGCGAAACATGCACCCACCCGAGCGTGGCGGCCGCGAGCGTGATGCTGTGCGCCACCGTGAATGCCGTGACGGTCGCGACGAGGCGCCGCCAGCTACCGACCAGGAACAGCAATCCGAGCACGAACAGCAGGTGATCGATGCCGAGCAGGATGTGCTCGACGCCGAGCACGAAATAGGTCTTTGCGACTTCGAGCCGGCCCGGCGCGGCCGTGACCACGAACGAGACCTGCTCGGGAGTGAGACGCACTGTCTGCGTCGTGCCGTCCAGCCGCTCGACGCGTGCCAGCACGTCGGTGCGCGTCGCGCTCAGGCCGTCGATGCCCAGTGTCTTGCCGACGAGCCCGCCGGGACACTTCGCCTGCCAGCGCTCGACGAATGCGTCCGCGACGAACGTGCCGTGCGAGGGCTTGCCCTGGCAGCTGTCCGGCAGGCGCACGTACAGGCTGAGCCGGTACTCGCCGCGCGCCGGAACCTTCCACAGCACGTCATATACGTCCGCGCTGACTTCCTGCACCTGCAGGTAGCCGGGACGCACCTCGTGGGCGTGCGAAGCCGGAGCCGCCAACGCAAGCACCAGCACGAACAGCAGGCGCCAGCCGCGGATCACTTCGAGTCACTCCGCTCGCCCGGTTGCGACGACGACGGCGACTTGAACAACTCCGCGGCCGGCCCCTCGACCCGGATGTCGTACTTCGAGCGCAGCTTGTCCAGCAGCGACTTCTGGAGGCTCTGCCGCTGTTCCGCCTCCCATTCGCGCTGCACCATCGGGCGAATCTCCGCGAGCGTCGGCGCCGTGCCCGCGTCCCGCTTGTCCACCTTGACGACGTGCACGCCGAAGCCCGAGGAAACAGGACCGATCCACTGGCCGACCGGCGCCTCCTCGATGGCGGTGGCGAACTCGTTGCCGAACGCATTCGAGACGTCCTGCGGGGACGCCGCTTCCATGGCCGCCGGCAGCAGTGTCGGGTCGCCTGCGTCGAGCGGATTCGCGGGGCCGCGACCAGCGCTTAACTCAGCGAGCAGTTTCTCTGCGTCGCGGCGCGCTGCCTCGCCGCGCCGGTCGGTACTGAAGAAAACCTGCTGGAACGTCAGCCGCGGCGGCGTGAGGAACTTCTCCGCGTGCTGCGTCAGGTAGGCCTGCAGCTGCTCGTCCGTCGGCGCGGCGGCCGACGCGACGTCGGCCGAGATGAACTCCATCTTCTGGCGCAGCCGGCGGCGGATCACGATGTCGTCGCTGTCGAGGCCCATCGCGATGGCCTCGCGGTAATAGACCTCTTCGGCGATGTAGTCGTCGACCAGGCCGCGCAATTCCTGGGCTGTCGGCGGGCGCATCCACGTCTTCGCGAAGTTCTCGGCCAACGCCTCGACGCGAGCCTCGGTCACCACGATGTCGCGCGGAGCATTGCTCTCGCCGCGATTCAGGAAGTTGTAGAGCAGGAACAGCGCAGCGCCGATCAGCAGGAAGTGCAGCAGCGGTTCGCGGAGCCACGCGGCCCGGATTGCAGGTTTCGTCATTTCGATTGGTACCGCGCGGGTCTCAGGTACGACGGACAGGGCTCGCCACTCTACCGAAGTGAGCGGCCATCGGGGTACGGCGCAGACCGCCGCACCCCGATAAGTGCGTCTATCAGCCGGGGCTAGGGCGTGTACCAGATCGGCGACGTGTAGGCCCGCTCCGTGATCGTCATCTGCGTGCCGGGCAACGGCTTCACGCCGAAACGCTGCGCGTCGTACGCGGTCCAGCGCGGCGTCGGGATCTCGATCACGCGCACGTAATAGAAGGCCCGCTGACTCGCGTCGAACCCTGGATCCTTCCACGTCGCGCTGAGCTCGGGCGAGCCGATGCTGTTCGTGTACGTCGCGTTCGCCTCGTCCACCGTGCTGCCGACCAGCGGCACCTTGCCGCCCTTGCCAGCCTTACGACTGCCGCTCCACGCCACGTCGTACACCTGTTCGTGGGTTTCGCCCTTTGCATCGAGCCAGCCCTTGACGACCTGGACGCGATCGAGATTCGCTCCGATCGGGTCCTTGAGCGCGGCGACCAGGAACGTCGGCGACTTGCCGGCGGGCGCCCTGGTCAAATCGCCGCCCATCGGCACGCCCTTCGAATAGCCGACCATGGCGAGGTCGCCGGCCCGGGAATCCCTGGAGTCGAAGTCCCAGCCGCCGAAGAAGCGCACGACCATGCGGGGCCCCGTCGTGGCATAGGTCTCTTTGCGCTGCATCGCATCCCAGAGGGCCTCACGCGTGTTCTCGGTCGCCCAGACCGCCGCGTATCCCGAGGAACTCACCTGCCAGTCCATGACCTTGATGTTCGTCTTCTTGTTGTCGACGAACGCGGAGGTCATCCGGTGCGGGCTCGGTTCCTGCGGCGTCGTCTTGCCGAAGAAGTTGTTCTCCTCCATCGCCGCGAGGCCGGTGTGCGCGTCGGAGCTGCCGATCATGCCGAACTTGTACGGGTTCGTGCCGAACTGGCTGTCGAGCTTGAGGCCGTTGCGCAAGGCCATGCGCGCGTACTCGTACTGCAGCATGTCCTTCGTCTTCGGCACGCTCGCATCGAGGTTGCCGAAGTCCCAGCGCTCGAAGTTCGCGAACTCGTCATTCGGCGAGAGGAACGGGTGCGTCTCGCCGTCGCCCTTGGTCTGCGTCGCCTCGTACAGGCGTTCCCACTTGGCGCGGGTCTCGATGTAGTCGCGGTCGAAGGGCTTGCCCGTGAACGACTCGACCATCGTGAACATGCGCCCGTTCGACAGGTTGCCGTTGTGGGCGATCGCGAGCACCCGGCCGCCGGTCTTCTGCTCGTAGGCCGACATCCACTTCCACAGGTCCTGCGGCTTGTCGCTGCCCTGCGGCGGATACACGGTAAACGGCTCGACCTGGCTTGCCTTGTCGCCGTTGTCGCGGAAGATCACGTTGCGGTGCAGGTTGTTGCCGCCAGTGTTCGAGGTCCACTCGTAGCCGATGAACGCCGTGAACACGCCGGGCTGGTTGTATTGCTCGGCTGAGGCGATGGTCTCCTTCCAGGCGCCTTCGTAGCCCGGCGTGCCCGGCGCGTACATCAGGGCCTTCGGGAAGGTCCCCTGCGAGAACGCACCGATGATCTCCATGGCAGCCTGCGCGCCCTGCCCCGCCACGATCAGGTCGTGCCACTTCTTGCCCGTCGGGTCGGCCATGACCTCAGGCTTGCCCGCGAACAGGTCGGGGAAGAAACCCATGTTGTCCGAGTGATCGGCGACCACCAGGAAGTCGAGCGGCCGGGACAGCCGGGCGGGCTGACCGCTGGACGCGGTCACTGTCTCGCCCCGCGCGAAGCGATAGGCGTCGCGCGGCGTGAGTCGCGCGCCGAACGCGCCGGCATCCATCGAGAATGAAGTGTGCAGGTGCGTGTCGCCGAACAGCGGCCGCCGCGGGATGTCATGGCCGACATACGGCGAGTAGGCCGGTTTCGCCGGATCGGTGGCAGCCTGCGACGCCGAGGCCAGCAGGCCTCCGAGCACAAGGGCCGTCGTGGCGATAATCGCCCGCGTGAGGTCTGTCTTCATCGTATTCCCCCAATTGTTCTTGCCAAAGCCGTTGGCCGCGCAAGGAGGCAATACTACCCGACACTAGGTATTTTTCACGCTGCTGTTCGGCGACTCGGGCGACGGACTGCTCGAAGGAGAGCCGGGGCCGTCGAGTCCGCCCGGCGCCGTGGTTGGAGTTACTCTTGAAGCAGCAAGAACATGAAGCGGCCGAACCGCCATAAGCAGGGACAAGGGAACATGCGCGAATACGAGAGCCACGCAGGCACGCGGCACGGAATTCCAGCCCTGGTCCTCTGCGGCCTCGCAGGCCTGCCGTTTGCGGTCCTCGCCGACAGTCCGGTCGCAAATTCCAGCGATCGCCCTGCCGCGGCGACCGACTCGGCTCAACCATCGGGCACGGCCAGCAGCGGGCCTGCCCGCAATTCCGCTGGCGACTGGGACGGGCTCGTGACGCTGGTGGTCAGCTACCTCGAGTCGACGTCGAACGCGACGGTCACGGTTGCCTTCGCCGAACCCGCGACCTGACTCAACCAGGCCGGGCGGCCGCCAGGTACGCCACTAAGCGACGCGCTGCCAGCGTCTGCGGCTGGTCGCTGCGCCACACGACCGACCAGCGGCGACGAATCGGAAATCGCGCGACGTCGAGGATCGTCAATGCGGCGCTTCCGTCGCGGCGCGCGGGCAGCGACGATTCGACAGCCAGTTGCGACACTACGGCCACGCCGAGTCCTGCCGCAACCGCGTGCTTGATCGCTTCGTTGCTGCCGAGGCTCATCGCGACCCGCGGGACGAAGCCAGCGTCCGCGAAGTGCTGCTCCGCCACCAGCCGCGTGCCGCTGCCCGGCTCGCGCATCAGCCAGCGCTCGTTCGCGAGCTGCGCAAGCCGCACCTTGCGCCCGGCCAGCGGGTGCGCGGCTGATGCGATCACCACCAGGGGGTTTTCGAGGATCGGTGCGCGCTCGAGCGGCACGTCGTCCGGCGGCAGCATCATCACCACGAGATCGTCCTCGCTGCGGTAGAGGCGCTGCACGACACGGTCACGGTTCTCGACCGCGAGCTCGATCTCGACGCCCGGGTGCTCGGCCGCGAACGGCCCCACGAGGTCGGGCACGAAGTATTCAGCGGTCGTGACGGCAGCGATCTTCAGCCGTCCCCGCACGAGGCCGCGCATTTCCGCCAGGTTCGATTCGAAGCGCAGCCAGCAGCCGTTGATCTCGCCGACCGTTCGCTGCAGGGTCTCACCGGCCTGGGTCAGCCGAATGCGCCGCCCCACAGCCTCGAAAAGCGGCTCACCGACCGCGCGGGCGAGTTCCCGGAGCTGGACGCTGACCGTGGGCTGGGTCACGTGCATTTCCGCCGCAGCCCGGGTCACGGACCCGAGTCGCGCCACTGCCTCGAAGGCACGCAGCTGCTGCGGGGTGACCCGCTGCAGCGAACGCGAAGGATGTTTCATTGACTCCGGACTATGATTTAGATCAATAAATAGTATTTTTATAAATATATCAGCCCGGCTAGTCTGCGCGCCACCAACCCCGGAGGAACCCACCATGGCCGCAGCAGCTCTCGATATCCAGCAACAGGTGCGCGGACTCGCTGACGATGCGCTCGCGCTCCCAGCCGGCGACGTCCCGATCGCGGTTTCGCATGGCGACGGCATCGGGCCCGAAATCATGGACGCGACACTGCGGGTCCTCGACGCTGCCGGAGCCCGCATCGCACCGCACTCGATCGAGATCGGCGAGAAGGTGTACCGCGCCGGGCACAGTTCCGGCATCGCGGAGGACGCCTGGAGCACGCTGCGGAGGACTCGCGTGCTGCTCAAGGGGCCGATCACCACGCCGTCTGGCGGTGGCTACAAGAGCCTGAACGTGACGCTGCGCAAATCGCTGGGCCTTTACGCCAACGTGCGCCCGTGCGTCGCCTACGCACCGTTCGTGCCGACTCGCCATCCGGACCTCGACCTGGTCGTAGTGCGCGAGAACGAGGAGGACCTGTACGCGGGGATCGAGCACCGCCAGACCGATGAGGTCTTCCAGTGCCTGAAGCTGATCACGCGGCCGGGCTGCGAGCGGATCGTCCGCTACGCCTTCGAGTACGCGCGGAGCCACGGCCGCCGGCGCGTGACCTGCATGGTAAAGGACAACATCATGAAGATGACGGACGGGCTGTTCTACGACGTGTTCCGGGAGATTGGCGCGGCCTATCCGGACATCGAGCAGGACCGCTACATCATCGACATCGGCGCGGCACGACTGGCCACGCAGCCCGGCAGGTTCGACGTGATCGTCACGCCGAACCTGTACGGCGACATCCTCAGCGACGTTGCCGCGGAACTCGCTGGCAGCGTCGGTCTCGCAGGAAGCGCGAACATCGGTGACCAGGTCGCGATGTTCGAGGCGATTCACGGCAGCGCACCCGACATCGCAGGCCGCGACGTCGCAAACCCGAGCGGACTGCTGCTGGCGGCGATCATGATGCTGGTTCACGTCCGGCAGGCCAGGACAGCTGGCCTGGTGCACAACGCGTGGCTGCGCACGATCGAGGACGGCGTCCACACGGCCGACTTGCGCGGCACACACACGCAACGGACTGTCGGCACTCTCGCCTTCGCCGACGCGGTGATCGAGCGTCTCGGCGACGCACCGCGAAAACTCGAGCCGGTCGAATACGTCAATCCGGAGCCGGCGCCAGGCCGCGAGCCAGTCGCGTACACAAGGCGGGGCCCCGCCACAAAGGCGATGGTCGGCGTAGACGTGTTCGTCCATGACGGGGCCACCTCTCCCGCCGCGCTCGGCGAACGCCTCAGCTCGCTCTCGACGCAGGCCCTGCAGTTGCAGATGGTCACCAACCGCGGTGTGAAGGTCTGGCCGGGCGGGTTCCCGGAGACGTTCTGCACGGATCACTGGCGCTGCCGCTTCATCGCACGCGCAACCGGCACCGGAATCGGCCACCGAGACATCATCGAACTGCTTGCGAAGCTGACGGACGCCGGCGTCGACGTGATCAAGACCGAGAATCTCTGCACGTTCGACGGCATCTCCGGATTCGCACTGGGCCAGGGGCAATGATCCCGACGCCAGCCGCGCTGTCGGAGCGGCTGAACCACAGCGCCTGCGCCCTTGGCGCGACCGGAATCGGCGGGCCATACTCGGCAGCGGAAATCCTTGCGGAGGACGACTCGTGGCGCATGCAGAGGATTCGCGCCGGCAGGATCTGCCTTGCAACGCTGGGACCTGATCGTCGTCGGCGGTGGCGCGGTCGGCAGCGCCGCGTTGCGAGCGGCGGCCGAGTCCGGCGCGCGCGTGCTCGGGCTCGAGCAATTGACGCCGGCGAATCCGCGCGGTTCGAGCCACGGACTCTCGCGAATCTTCCGGCACGCGTACTTCGAACATCCGGAGTACGTGCCGCTGCTCCAGCACTCGACCGGGCGCTTCGAGTCTCTCGAGATCGAGTCGGGCCAACAGCTGCTGCATCGTTGCGGCATGCTGCTCATGGGGCCGCCGGATTCGGAGATCGTGCTCGGTTCGCTGGCCTCTGCGCGCCGATGGGGCCTGGGCACCGATGAACTCGATGCTGCGGCGCTGCGGCGGCGCTTTCCCTGGTTCTCGGTGCCGAGTGATGCGATCGGGGCTTTCGAGGCGAATGCAGGCCTGGTGCGACCCGAAGGTGCGGTGCACGCCGCGATTGACGTGGCCCGGCAGCGCGGCGCCGAATTCCGCATGAACTCGAGGGTGCAGCGTGTGGTCGAGGATCGCGACTGGCGTGACGGTCGAGACCGCAAAGGGACCGGAGCGGGCATCCGCGGTGATCATCGCCGCCGGTCCATGGACACCGAAGCTGATTCCTGAACTCGCGCCGTTGCTCACCGTGACGCGACAGGTGCAGGCATGGTTCGCGCCCGCCGGAGGTGTCGACGCGTCGATGATGCCGTGCTGGCTCTACGATCGCGGACCCGAACGCCGGTCGATCTACGGGCTCGCGCCAGATCCCCTCGCCTTCGGCAATCCGGCCGGCGCCGCGACGCAATCGCGGTATCCGAAGGTCGGGCTGCACGGCTCCGATATCGTCGTGGATCCGGACATAGGCGCAGATCCGGTCGACGCCGACGACATCGAACGATTGCGCGAGGCATTCCGGGAATGCTCGCCGGGGCTGACCGGCGACCTGGTCGACGCCGCGACGTGCCTCTACACGATGTCGCCCGACGGAGACTTCCTGGTCGGTACGCGTAACGGTTGCCGCCGGACTCACTACGCGGCCGGGCTGTCCGGCCACGGCTTCAAGCTGGGCCCGGCCCTCGGCGATGCGCTCGTGGACACCGCGATTCGCGGCCGAACGGACCTGCCGATCGGCTTCCTGTCGCCGGAGCGATTCTCAATCGCCTGATCCGGGTTGCTCGCCGGATGGGCGGCACCGGGCCCACTCGGTATCTGCGTGTAGGCACGCACCACCGGCGTGGGACAATCGCACGACCCCGTTTCAGGCGACCAGCCCAGGCGAAACATGCGTGGCAGACCGAACGCCGCAGCGCTCTCAGCGCGCGCCCTTGCAACACCGGAACCCTTCGTGCGCCTGTTTGCGCGGCGCGTGCAGCAGGAAGGCGCGCTCGACCTGACGCAGGGCGACTACAAGAACGCCGACTTCGCGCCTCACCCCGAGGTCGTGCGCGCAGCGCAGCGCATCACGCGCAACACCGTGCACAGTTACGGGCCCGCCGTGGGGCGCATGGACGTCCGCAGCGAAGTCGCCGAGTTCTTCAATCGCGACGGGCTGCTGGATTACCCCGACTCCGAAGTCCGCTTCCTGCCCGACGAGGTTCTGTTCACGCCGGGCACGCGCGCGGGCCTCGCGATCGTGCTCGAAGTACTCGGCGCCGACGGCACCGGCGTCGTCGTGCCACGCCCGAGCTGGGAATACGACTGGTTCATCGAGCGGGCCGGCAAGAAGGTTGTCGAACTGCCGACGACCGCACCCGAATTCCTCCCGGACCCGCGCGATCTCGACCGGCTGCTCGCAAAAGGTGGCTGCTCGTCCGTCGTCATCAACAACCCGCACAACCCGACCGGACGCGTCTATCCGCGCGCACTGGTCGAGGAACTCGTGCGCGTGGCCGTGAAGCACCGCTGCTACGTGCTCTACGACTCCGTGTACCAGCGGCTCGACTACGTAGGCTGGTTCGTGAACCCGGCATTCGCGAATCCAGAGTGGCGCGACTGGGTCGTGTCGATGTCGGGCCTGTCGAAGATGGACATGTTCGGCGCGTCGACCGGCGCACGGGCATGCTGGCTGGTGATCTCGGACCAGATCCGCTCGAACGGCATTCGCGCCCGCGAGATCCTCGCCAACCTCTCCGCGTGGCTGGTCGCCACACCCTCGACGCTGGCACAGGACTGGGCGCTCGCGGCCCTGCAGAGCCCGCTCGCCGCGCTGCGCCGGCCCTCGCCGTACATGCGCGAACGACGGGATTTCATGCTGCGCGCGGCCGACGAGATGGCATCGCTCGGAATCGAGCGCACGGACTTCGGCGGCACGTTCTACTCACCGCTCGCGTTCCCGGGCCTCGTCGGCGAACCGTTCGACCGACTGCGCAACGGGGTGCACGAGCGCGCGGTCGTGCGCAACTCGGTTGATGCGTTCGAATTCCTGCTGTCAGGCGGCGTTGGCGGCATCCCTTTTGCCGCGTTCGCGGGCGGACCCGACGGCGTCAATCGCTACGGAACGTGGCAGCGCCTTTCGTACGGCTCGAAGGACGTGAAGGAACTCGCGGTCTTCATGGATCGCGTGCGTGCGCGCATCGAGCAACAGGGACGCGTTGGCTCGGCCGCGTCAGTCGTCGCACATGCCGGCGCGAAGCCCGACCCTGTGTGGGACGCCACCTGCACCGCCCAGGGCTACGACGCACTCGACGGACTCGATAAGAAGGAGTTCGCGGCTGCGCGAAGGCGGTTCCTCGAGAATCCGCGCCGCGAAGCGCTGCGACTCACGGGCACGAAGCACCCGGACTCGACCGCCCACCGGGCCGAGCAACTTGAACGCGCACTGCGCGCGGCCACGGCCGACGCGCCGGAGCGCGCACGCCTCGCATTGACCCACCTCGAGTGGAATCCGCTGATGGAGGCGCGCCTCGAGTACGAGGAGTCGATCGCGGACCTGCTGGGCCCCTGCAGCGAGGTGCTGCTCGACCTCGAGGGACGGCAGATCAGCCCGGACTGGCTCGACGTGCCCGAGAAGGTCGTGCTGGCGCTGCTGCGACACGGCATCGTGCCGGGCGAGGACCGGCATGTGCTGCTGCGCGTGCCGAACCCGTTCATCGAGCAGGACGAGGAGAAAATCCTGAAGATCCTCGGCTCGGTGGCGCGCACCAACGTGCTGTTCCACCTGGCGTGTGAGCGCCTCGGCATCGAGCCCGCTCGCAACGCGATTCACGAGATCACGGTACCGCAGGTGAACTCCACCGCCGAGATCGGCGCCGTGATCAAGATCGGCACGCTCTACCTGCAGGCCTCAGCAGGGCTGTTCGAAGGCTCGCCGGACCACGTGGACGAGTACCTTGCAGCCCGCGTGCCCGCGGCGCGGCGCGCCGAACTGCTGGCGCGAGTGACCAGGGTCCGGCTCGTGCCGCTGTGTGAGAACGTGGGCGCGCTCGCACACCTGCCCGACCTGCTCGAAGGTTCTACCAGGCGCTGGAGCGCGGCATCGGCGTCGAGGGACTGCCGACGCCTGAAACGCTCCGCACGACGTTCGATCGTGCCGAGTCCGAGGTTCGCGTATTCGTGGCCATGTCGGACACCGCGCTGCAGAGCGGCAAGATCGCCACGGACGCCGCATGCACGCTGGCGGTCGCGGGCCGCGCCGAAGCCGAGCGCCGTCTCGCCAGCCACGCCGACCGTCTCGCGCAGCCAGCACCGCGAGTGACGTTCCTGATCGGCTCCGGACGCGCGGGATTCCGCGGCGGATTCGATCCTTCGCATCCGGGCGTGATCGAACAATTCTCCAGGGCGGACGGAGTCACGCTGCAAGGCATCCGCGCAGACTCACCGGATGCAACGCTTGCACTCGCGGCGGCGTACCGGGCCGCGGTGGCCGCACAGGAGACTGCAGCAGATCGCGCGCACGCAATATCGACCAGCGACGGCGAGGCGCTGCACAAGGTGCTGGAATCCGGCGTCGAGGCACACACCTCGACGTTGCTCAGGATCGCGCCGCTGCTCGCGCCGTTCGGCAGTCTCGTGCCGCAGACTCGCGTCCGGATCCGGGCCACGGGCTCCGTGAACTACGGCCGCTCGATCCCCACGTATCCGCCGGAATGGGGCGGCGGCCAGGGACTGCCCGACGATCGCGACCTGCGCGATGCGTGGCCCGAGGGCGTCACGCTGCCCCGTGCCATCGTCTACAACCTCGCCTGCACGACGCTCGGACTTCCCGCAGTCACCAGCGACCTCTCGGTGCTCGACCGGCGCACGGCCGTGCTGCTCGAGCGTCACGTGCCGGGCTACCGCGAGATCATCGCGAGCGAACTGCCGAACTTCGTGAAGGATGCCGCCGCGCTCGTCTTCGGACGCAAGCTCGCCGATACCACGGCCCGTCGTTGCCTGCGCGCCGCGGCTGCGCTCTGGGTCGATGCACGTGCGTGCGCGGACCTCGTCGAGCCCACGTGCCTATTCGCCATGCAATACCTGCGCTACATGGCGGAGGATTCGGAAAGCTGGGACGACACGAAGGAGCATGAGAGCCAGACGACACGCGAGGAGGAACTCGTGCGCGAGACCTCGAGCGTCGCCTTCGCCGCGCTCTGCAGCGAGCGCCCCGGCGATCGCTGGCCCACGCTGCAGTCGATGGTGGATGCCGAGGACGCACCGCGGCTGCTGCTCGCGCGCGAACTCACGATCGAAGAGAAGCGCGAGTTCGTCGACCTGAGGATCGAGGGCTGGCTGCGCAGCCTGCCCGACGCGCTGTCGGCCGAGCTGCGCCGCGGCTGGTCCCGCCTGCGCGAGCTCGGCAAGGACGAGTTCACGCTCGACGCCATCGAGCGCCTGGTCGCGCTCGAGAAGCTGCGGGGCAGCCGCGGGGCCTGAAAACGCGCCGAACCTTGCGCCGGCTCACACTTTTGGTGCGGGCCCTTTCCCCTTATGTCACCTGCGCGCTTAACCTCCTGCTCGATCCATTCGATCCGCAGCACGGGTGCGCAGGCCAGTGGCACGAACGAAACCGACGTCCGGGACGACGCAGGCACCGCCGGCGACGACGGGAGTTGTCGCGCATTCGGGCGACGGCCGCCGAGTGAGCGGCCGGGTGCGTCGCGGATTCCGCGAAGTGTTCGAATCGCTGTCGCTGGCGAACCAGTTCCGGGTGACGGCGATCGCAGCGGTCACGGTGACGCTGATCGCCGTGCAGGTCGTGGTTGCGATGTGGGACGCGTGGGCTGAGCGGCGCGCGATCCTCGGCGCCGCCAACGATGTGGCCGCATCGATTTCAGCGCGAGTGGAGCGGTCCGGTGCCAGCGGCGCACTCGACGGACTCGCTGCGAACAGCATATTCGTCGCCGCCGACCTGCGGCTGCCGACCGGCGAGGTACTGGAGCGGTACGACCGGAAATTCTCGATCGACATGCCCCCGGCATCGCAGGGCGGCAAGCGAGCCGCGGTCGCTCCAGGCAGCCAGTCCTGGCCAATGCGCGCGGCGCGCCATCTCGCATTGCGGCCAATGTACGTCGAGCACGCGGTCCAGCTTGCGCCGCAGTTGACCGGCTCGATCGGGCTGCTGGTCGACAATGGCCCAGTGTGGGGCGCGGCACTGAACCGGTTCGGGCAGGCGCCGATCGTGTTGCTGTTCGGCTTCATGGTCGCGCTCGCAGCCGCGAACTCCCTGAAGAGGCAGGTGGTCGAGCCGCTCGCCCAGCTCGCCGACGCCACGCGCGTCCCCCGCAGGCCCGAAGACGCACGGCCGCGGCAGGGAGGCCCGCGACGCAACGAGCTCAACGAACTCGCTAGCAACTTCGATGCGCTCGCCGACCGCCTGGTCGAGTACGAGAAGGACCTGCGCACGCTGCGCGTCACGTCGCGGCAGGAGATCATCGAACGGACGCGGGAACTCGAGTCGGGCCTGCGCCGCGCCGAGGCGCTGACCCGCTCCAAGGATGAGTTCCTCGCGAACATGAGCCACGAGATCCGCACGCCGATGAACGGCGTGCTCGGCATGGCGGAGCTGCTGGCCGGCACCGATCTCGACAAGCGGCAACGGCGCTATGTGGACTCGATGCGCGCCGCCGCCGAGACGATGATGCAGATCATCAACGACATCCTCGACGACTCGAAGATCGAGGCCGGCAAGATGGACCTGGTCCGCGAGACCTTCGACGTGCGGGAGTTCGCCGATCAGGCCTGTCAGCTGTTTGCGGGCCGCGCCGAGAGTAAGAAGCTCGAGTTGATCTGCCGCGTCGAGCCGACCGTGCCGGCCTCTGTCGTCGGCGACGTGTTGCGCCTGCGCCAGGTGCTCGGCAACCTGATGTCGAACGCCGTCAAGTACACCGAGCGCGGCGAGGTGCAGATCCGCATCGGCCTCGACGCCGAGGACGGCAACCAGTGCCGGCTGCACTTCAGCGTGTCCGACACCGGTCCGGGCATCCCGGAATCCGAGCAGGCTACGATCTTCGAGGCATTCACCCAGCTCGGCAACGGCCAGCGCGTCGGCGGAACCGGCCTCGGCCTGTCGATCGCGCGGCGACTCGTGCAGCTGATGGGCGGCGAGAAGATCGACCTGCGCAGCCAGCCGGGTCGCGGCAGCGCGTTTTCATTCGTGCTGCCATTCGAGGTGCACGCAGCCGCGCCCGCCCCGGACCGCACGACCGACGAGTTCACGGGGCTCAAAGTGCTGGTGGTGGACGACAGTTCCACGAGCTACATGTACCTCGAGGAAACGCTGTCGAACTGGTCGGCCGACGTCACCGTGCTCAACAGCGGCCGGCTGCTCGGCGACAAGTTGCGCGATGCGGCCACGCGGGGCCGTCCATATGCGGTCGTGCTGCTCGACCACTCGCTGCCAGACTCGAGCACCTCGGAACTGCTCAGCACCATTCGCCTCGATCCCGCCGTCGCGGCCACGTACGTCGTGCTGATGAGCGCCTTTGACTTCGATCCGCCGGATGAAGGCGCCCTCACGATCAGGCCGGACGTGTGCATCGCCAAGCCCGTGAGCCAGCAGCTGCTGAAGATCGCGCTGCAGGCGGCGCGACTGCCGCGCAAGCCCGATTCTGCGCAGACGGCGACCGGCCGTAGCGCAAACCGCGAATCGCCGCCATCCGGCGGATTGCCTTCGCTCGGACTGGAAGTGCTGGTGGCCGACGACAACGCGATCAACCGCGAAGTCGCGCTCGCGATGCTGGAGAGGCTCGGCTGCCGCGTGGTACTCGTAGAGGAAGGTGCTGCGGCCGTTGGCGAAGCGCACGAACGACGTTTCGACGCGATCCTGATGGATTGCCAGATGCCTGGCATGGACGGCTACGCCGCGACCGCCGCCATCCGCCGCGAGGAGAACGAATGCGGACGCACGCCAACTTGCATCGTGGCCCTGACCGCAAACGTGCTCGCACGCGACCGCGCTCGCGCCCTCGAGGCCGGGATGAACGACTTCCTGGCCAAGCCTTTCACCAACGAGCAGCTGCTCGCCATGCTGCGTCCGATCGCGGAGCAGCGCGGCACGCTGGTCACGGCGCCGTCCATTCCCGCGGAAGACGACTTCGTCATCGATGCAGAACCGGTCGCGGCGGCCACAGCACCACCGCCTGCGGCGCCGGCCACGCCCGACGTTGAGGACGACGAGCCGATCCTGTCGGACACCGTGGTGCTCGACATGCTCGAGGTGCCGCTGTTCGACGCCGATGTTGCGCACGATGTCCCGACGCTCGACGAGGCGCAGATCGCCGCAATCCGCGGGCTCGGCAAGCCCCAGGTCTTCGAGCGCCTCTGCGAACTCCTGTTCGCGACTGCGCCGGTGACACTTGGCAAGCTGGGCGCGGCGCTTGAACAAGGCGATCTCGACGCCTTCGCGGCCGCCGCCCACTCGCTCAAGTCGCCGGTAAGCAATCTCGGCGGTCGTCGGCTCGCGGCACAACTCGAGCGCTGCGAACTTGCCGCGATCGAACAATGCGACCTGAAGGCCGCCCGCAAGGCCGCGCGCGGACTGAAGCAGACCTACGCTGAACTCGAGGTGGCGCTGCGGAGCGAAACGCAACTCGCCACCGGCACATGAGGAACGAGCAGATGGACCCGACCCGTACGACGACGATCCTGATGGCGGACGACGACCCGTCGCAGATCATGCTCGCCGAGGCCGCGCTCGCCGGCGCGGGCTTCATGGTGCACGCAGTCAGCGACGGCGCGGACGCCGTCGAGCAGTTCGACCAGGTGAAGCCGGACTTCGTTATCCTGGACGTGAACATGCCGCGCATGTCGGGCATCGACGCGTGCCGTGAACTGCGCAAGAGGACGGGCGGGCGGGCGCTGCCGATCCTGATGCTGACCGGGCGCAACGACCTGCCCGCGATCGGCGACGCCTTCGCGGCCGGGGCCAGCGACTTCGCGCAGAAGGGCTTGAATCCGCGCCTGCTCGTCGAGCGCGTGCGCTTCCTGCTGCGCGACCGCGAGCTCCAGGAGGAACTGCTGGCGAGCCGCTCGCGCCTGCTGCTGGCGCAGCGCATTGCACGCGTCGGTCACTGGGAGCTTACCGCCGAGGGTCACACGATCCACGTGTCGCCGATGCTTGGCGAAATACTCGGAATCGACCCGCAGTCACTGGCACGCTTCGAGGACTTCGTGAAGATGCTCGACTCCGCGGAGCACGTCGCCGTACGCCAGGCATTCGTCGCCTGTGCCATCGGCGACGGCCGCTTCAGCTTCGACCACGTCCTGAAGTCCGCGAACGGCCAGTCGATCTGCGTCCACCAGGAAACGGAACTGGTGGGACACGGCGGTGCCGCCCAGGACGGTACGGTCATCGTCACCCTGCAGGACCTGACGCGTCTGCACCGCGCCGAGGAGGCGGTACGGCAGCTCTCGTACTTCGACACCGCGACCGGCCTGCCCAATCGCCGGCACCTCGCGGAGCAGGTTACGGCCGCGCTTCAGGATCGCGCGGGGATCGCCGCGACCGCCGTGGTCGCGATCCGGCTGCACGGCTACGACCGTATCGTGCAGGCGCAGGGACCCGAGTTCGCGGACAAGCTCGTCGCCCGCATGGCACGCAGCCTCGAGCGTGAGCTCGCGAGCGTGAGCCAGGGCGGGTCCGTGCCGCGGCGCGCCACGCACGCAATCTGCCGCACGGCCGAACCCGAACTCGCCATGCTGGTACGCAGTCGCGTGTCGGCCGATCACCTCGCCGGCCTCGCCCGCGCGATCATGGAATCCGTTTCGGCGCATGGCGCCGACTCCGGTTCGGACTACACTCCCGCGCTGAGTGCCGGCATAGCGTTTGCGGAAGGCGAACTCGAAGCGGAGCAGCTGCTGCTGAACGCGCACGCGGCCGCCGAGCACGCGACGGAGCCGCGTTCCTGCGAGATCTACTCACCGGTGCCGCAGGCCCGCACGCGCCGCCGGCTGTTGATCGAGACCGCGCTGCGGGGCGCTGTGGAACGGCGCGAGATGTCACTGGTCTACCAGCCGCGCGTCGCGGTCGATACCTACGACCTCACGGGCGTCGAGTGCAGCGTGCGCTGGGACAACGCGCAGGTCGGCGCGGTGTCGCAGGACGAGTTCATGTCGATTGCCGAGAGCGCGGGCATCATCGACGAGATCGGGCGCTGGGCGATCGGCGAGGCCTGCCGTCAGGTCTCGGCTTGGCGCAAGCAGTTCGAGCGCGAGTTCTTCGTCTCGGTGAAGCTGTCGGCGCGGCAGTTGCGTGACCCGGGCCTCGTGCAGATGGTCCGCAGCACGCTCGAGACCTACGACCTGCCGGCGCGGGCGCTCGAACTCGCGGTGACAGAGGAAAGTGTCGTCGAGGCGCCGCGCCACGCGCGTGCCGCCCTCGATGCGCTGCGGCTTGGCAACGTCGGCATCGCGATCGACGATTTCGGGGCCGGCCATTCGTCGTTGAGCGAGATCCGCCGCCTGCCCTTCGACTGCATGAAGCTGGGCCGCACGCTGGTCGCGGACCTCTATACCGACATGGGCGCCCAGGGCGTCGTCGCCGCCGTGCTGGCGATGGCGCGCGGCATGCGGGTGCGCTCGGTGGCCGAGGGCATCGAGGAGGCGGCGTCGCTGCAGATGCTGGGCGCGCTCGGCTGCGATGAGATCCAGGGGCCGTACGTGTCGCCGCCGCTGGCGCCGCGGGAGTTCGAGACCTGGCTCGAGGAAGGGGGAGCGCATGCCCTCGCCAGCCAGCACGCGATGGAGATCATCGGCGCGCTGGAGGCAGTCGAGCGACGGTCGCAGCGGAAATAGGCTCGAGCGCCCGCCGCCGGCCCCTCGCAGCGGCCGGCGTCGAAACTGGCGCGACTCCCTGCCAGGATCCGCCGCCGGGGGCGGATCCATCCAACGAATTCAAGGGAGTCGAAGATGTCAGGACTGGGATGCTGTTTCTGGTGGTTCCTGTTCGGCGCGCTGCTGGGCTGGCTCGCGAGCTGGCTGCTCGGCAAGATGCTCGGCAAGGGACCGACTGAGGTCGTGACCGCAGCTGCCGCCCCCGTGCGCGTTTCGGACGGTGTCGACTACGCAGCGGCCCGTGCCGCCGGCTTCCTGGTGAGTGGTCCCGACAACCTCGAAGTGATCGAGGGCATCGGACCCGCGATCGGCCACCTGCTCCGCGGCAACGGCGTCGTCAGCTTTGCGAAGCTCGCCAACATGACGCAGCCGTCGATCCAGGCGATCCTGGACAAGGGCGGCTCGCGCTTCAGCGTGGCCAACCCGCAGACCTGGGCCGAGCAGGCCGCGCTCGCCGCCGCGAATCGCTGGGCCGACCTGCGCCGACTGCAGGACGAGCTCGACGCCGGCGTCCGTCGCGTCTGACCGGGGCGTGCCATGACGACGCTCATCAATGGACGAACCCCCGAGCAGTACGCCGCGTGGAACCGATGGCACGTCATCGTCGCGGTGCTGCTCGCCCTGCTGCTGCTCCTGCTGTGGATGACGGGGCACGGTCCCGGCCATGCCATGGCCTCGGGCGCGTGCTGCGGAGTCGCAGCGCCGGCTGAGGTCGCGGCTCCGGCCGTGTTGCCTGCCGCGCCGGTCGACACCGACGGCGACGGCGTGGTCGACGCGGACGACGCCTGCCCGGGCACGCCTGCCGGCACGGCGGTGGACGCTCGCGGCTGCGAGGTCGTGGCGGCGGCACCGGCGGCTGAGATGCCTGCGGCGGCACCCGCGCCGATCCCGGCGGCCAACCTGTACTTTGAGTTGGACAAGTTCGACCTGCCGGCGGACACGGCGGCCAACCTTGCCCCGATCGTCGAGTACCTGAAGGCCAATCCGACGGCGAAGTCGGCAATCTCCGGCTACCATGATCCGACCGGCAACCGGGATCACAACATCGAGCTCGCGAAGAACCGTGCGCTCGCGGTGCGTGACTACCTGGTGAAGGAAGGCATCGAGGAGGCGCGCATCGACATGCGCAAGCCGATCGAGACGACCGGCAGCGGCTCGCTCGAAGAGGCGCGGCGCGTGGAGGTCAGCGTCCTGCCGTAAGCAACTGGTCGACGGCGTCCGCGACCTCCAGTTGTGGGCGCCGTCGATTCTTGCGCTGGCTGCGAGCGCCAGCCTCGCACGGAACCGGGTCTAAGGGCGTGCGACTGTTCTGACCCCAGCCGGACTGACGGCCGACCAGTCGTGACGCATCAAGCATGACCCCCGACTTCTGGATCGAGCGGCTGCCCGACGCGCATCGGTTGCTTGCAAACAGCGCCTCGATCGCTGCGCAGAACGAACGCCTGCGCGCGCTGGGGCCGGCAGTCCGCTCGCTCGGGACGCTGCCGAACCAGACCGACGGAGCAAGGGTCCGCAACTGGATCGAGTCGATGTCGCGGCGGCCGGCGCGCACCCTTTACGACGGGCACGGCGTCGAGCTGACGAGCGTCGAGATCGATGCACTGGTCGGCAAGCTCGCGCTCGATTCGATCCCCGCCAGCCAGCCAGCCCGCTTCGGCCTGGTCATCCATCGCGCCTCACTGCGCACGTTCCCGACTATGCGGCAGGCGTTCGACCGCGCTGGCGACACCGACCTGGACCGCTTCCAGGAATCGGCGTTTTTTCCCGGTACGCCTGTCCTCGTGACGCATGCCGATGCGACCGGCGACTGGCTCTTCGTCGTCGGCGAGTTCTACTGCGCATGGATGTCGGCCGAAGCCGTCGCCATCGGTGACCGCGCCACCGTACTCGACTACGCCCGTCGCGAGCCTGCGCTGATCGTGACAGGTGCGCAAGTCCGCACCGCCCATGCGCCCGGATCGCCGGCACTCTCCGAACTCGTGCTCGACATGGGCGTGCGCGTGCCGCTGCGGCCGGACTGGCCGGCGGGACAACTGGTGAATGGCCAGAGCGCACTCGCCTCGCACGTGATCGACCTGCCGCTGCGAGGCGCAGACGGACGCCTGCAGATCGTGCCGGCTCTGCTGCCGCACTCGGCCGACGTGAGTGGCACTCCGTTGCCCTACACGCGCGCCATGCTGATTCAGCAGGCCTTCAAGTTCCTCGGCGAGCGCTACGGCTGGGGACACGCGCACGGCGCGCGCGACTGCAGCGGCTTCGTCTCCGAGATCTACCGCAGCGTCGGTATCGAATTGCCGCGCAACTCGCAGGACCAGGCCGCGAGCGAGGCATTCGATCGGCTGACGTTCGAAGCCGGCGCGAAGCACTCGGCGCGCGTTGCCGCATTGAAGCGACTGCAGGCCGGCGACCTCGTCTACACGCCGGGCCACGTGATGATGGTGCTCGGCCAGACGCGCGAGGGCCCGTGGGTGATCCACGACACGAACCGGCCAAGCATGGTGGGCGCGGACGGCGTGCTGCGCCCACTGCCCGCGAACGGCGTCGTCGTTACCCCGCTGCTGCCGCTGCACTTCGGCGAGGACGGCGGCCTTGTCGACGCCGTGATCGCCATCCAGCGCATTCGCCCAGGTGGCGCGCCATGAAGATCACGGGCATCCGCCTCGGTCGCGTACGCGTACCGCTTCGCACACCTTTCAAGACTGCGTTGCGTACCGTGGAAGTCATCGACGATATCGTCGTGATGATCCACACGGACACGGGTCACATCGGCTGGGGCGAGGCGCCGCCGACGGCTGTGATTACCGGCGACACACACGAGTCGATCACCCGCGCGATCACCGGTTCGATTGCACCCTGGCTGGCCGGAGCGGACATCGCAGACCTGCAAGAACTGACTGCGACGGTCCAGCGTGCGATCGAACGCAACACGAGCGCCAAGGCCGCGGTCGAGATCGCGCTTTACGACCTGTTCGGGCAGCTGAACGGCGCCCCGCTCTACCGGCTCCTCGGCGGCGGAATCCCACGGGTCACCACCGACATCACGATCAGCGTCGACGACGTCGACAAGATGGTCGCGGACGCGCTGCACGCGATCGCGCGTGGATTCGACGCGCTCAAGGTCAAGGTCGGCAAGGATATCGACGCCGACATCGAGCGGGTGAAGGCAATCCACGCAGCCGTCGCCGGCCGCGCGCTGCTGCGTCTCGACGCGAACCAGGGCTGGACGCCGCAGCAGGCGGTGCGCGCGCTGCGCGCAATCGAGGATGCGGGCATCGCACTCGACCTGGTCGAGCAACCAGTCAAGGCCGACGATCTCGACGGCCTGGAGTACGTGACGGCGCGCGTCGCGACGCCGGTGATGGCGGACGAGAGTGCCTTCAGCGTGGAGGACGTCATCGAGATCATTCGCCGGCGCGCGGCTGACATCGTCAACATCAAGCTGATGAAGACCGGCGGCATTTCCAATGCGCTACGGATCGCAGATCTCTGTGCCGGGCACGGCGTGCAGTGCATGATGGGTTGCATGCTCGAGACGAGCATCAGCGTGGCCGCCGCAGCGCATGTCGCGGTCGCGCGCGCCGGTGTGATCACTCGCGTGGACCTCGACGGGCCGCAGCTCGGCGCGTTCATCCCCACGGAGGGCGGCGCCAGCTTCGATGGGCCGCGGATCTCGCTGCCCGACGCGCCGGGCCTGGGGATACGCACGGTGCAGGGCCTCGAGCAGTAGACCGAGGAGCGCGCGTGCTGTCGCGCGCAGCCCGTATATGTCTACTTTATTAATTAGCGCTTACTGATATCCCAGCGGCGCGCCCCGGAAACCGGCAGCACGTCACCGTCTGCAAACGCTGGACCACACGGCCACGATCTTCGCACTAGAGTCGCCTGCAGATGGCTACAGGCAACGGAGCCGGCACCAGTGCCCGGCTGAATCACGCACGCGAAGCCCGGAGAAATCCGGGCTTTGGCGTTTTCGGGGACCGACAAACGCGAAGTGGACGCATTCGCGCGCCGGACCGATTGATTTCGGCCGGCTGCGACGTCTCACGCGGTCGAAGGGCTTGCGACTTGCACGGGGAGAACATCATGCATCGATCACACACCAGTCAATCGCGGGCCCGCGCTCCATGGGTGCTGTACACCTGGGCCGCGCTGGTTGCGGCGCTGTTTGCAGCCCCGGCGTCCGCGGCACTGACACTCTCACCCGGCAAGGTGACGGTGCCGGTCGGCGGCAGTGTCCTCGCGACGATCAGCGGAGCGAGCGGCGAGATACAGGCCGAGTCGAAGAACACGGCCGTCACGACCGTTGCTCTCTCGAATCGCACCACCACCGGTGCGACCCTGACCGTGCGTGGCATCGGCGCGGGCAGTGCCACGGTCTACGTGCGCGATGGCAGGAGTCGCAATGTCTCGCTCGCGGTCACGGTCGCGGTCACGAAGTCCATGACGGTGTCGCCCACGTCGCTGACCGTCGCCACTGGCGCAACGGGCAAGATCACGGCAGGCAATTACTCCGGCACGGTGACGGCGGCATCCGCCAACAGCGGCATCGCCTCGGTTTCCGTGAGCAGTAACGTCATCACGGTGAAGGGCGTCGCGCCCGGCAGCACGCTGGTCTCGGTCAGGGACAGCAAGGTCGCAGTGACCGTTCCGGTCACCGTGACAGGCACGGCACCCCCGACCGGCGGCTCCTCCCCGACGGCCAGGTACACACTGATTGCCTGGAACGACCTCGGCATGCACTGCATGGACGGCAAGGACTACTCGGTGTTCTCGATCCTGCCGCCGTACAACAACCTCAACGCGCAGCTCGTGAACGCATCCACCGGCAAGGCCGTGACCAGCGGCGTGACGCTGACTTACGAGGCCGTCGCCGATCCGACGGGCTCGACAAATACGACGAGCTCGACGAAGACCGGGTTCTGGACCTACGCGCTGACGCTGTACGGTGCCCAGCCCGCGAATGACGTGGGCCTCACCGGCAACTCGACTCCGTCGGCATCGCCGAAGCCGATGGCCTTCAACGCCGACCGCGCCTGGTTCGAGGCCACGGGCCTGCCGATCACGCCTTACGACGACAAGGGCGCGAAGAACTACTACCCGATGGTCAAGGTCGTCGCACGCGATGGCACCGGCAAGGTGATGGCGACTACATCGACCGTGCTGCCGGTCAGCGACGAGATTACCTGCATGGCATGCCATGCGACACCCGCAGCGGGCGAAACGAACCCCGCCCGGCTCGCCGCGAAACCAGCAAACGGCTGGGAAACTGCGGACATGGATCCCGAGCGTAACTGGAAGAGGAACATCCTCAAGATCCACGATGCGAAGCAGGCTGGCAATGCCGCCTACCAGTCCGCGCTCACGGCGATCGGCCGGGGCGAGGGTCTCTATCAGGCCGCGCTCAACAACAAGCCGACGCTGTGCGCGGCGTGCCACGGCTCGAACGCACTGCCGGGCACCGGCCGCACGGGCATCTCAAAGCTCACGAGTGCGCTGCATACGAACCACGGCCAGGTGCTCGACCCGAAGACGCTGGTGAAGCTCAACGCGGCCACAAGTCGCGAGGCGTGCTACCTGTGCCACCCGGGCTCGGTGACTCGTTGCCTGCGTGGCGCGATGGGCAAGGCCGTCAATCCGGATGGCACGATGTCGATGGGTTGCCAGAGCTGCCACGGCAACATGTCGAACGTCGGCAAGCCGGCTCGGGTTGGCTGGCTCGAGCAGCCGAACTGCCAGGCCTGCCACTTCGACGGCAAGCGCACGCTGAGCGCAGTGGACTCGTCTGGCAACCTGGTCAAGGTGTCCGACACTCGCTTCGCCACGAACCCGAACGTACCGGCGACGGGCTTCAGCCTGTTCCGGTTCAGCAAGGGCCACGGCGGACTGCAGTGCGAGGCGTGCCACGGCTCGACGCATGCCGAGTACCCGAGTTCGCACGCGAACGACAACGTGCAGAGCATCGCGCTGCAGGGCTACGAAGGCACCGTCCGCGAGTGCACCGTCTGCCACGCCACGGCTCCCGTGACGGCAACAGGCGGCCCGCACGGCATGCACACGATCGGCGCCACGTGGGTGAGCAGGCACGAGAGCTACGCCGAGGGCAACGCGAGCTCGTGCGCCTACTGTCACGGCGCCGACTACAGGGGCAGCCCGCTGGCGCAGGTGAAGGCACCCCGCACGTTCACGACGAAGTCCGGCTCGACCCGCACCTACGCGGCCGGCCAGAACGTCGGCTGCTACGACTGCCACAACGGGCCGCACCCGTAAGCGGCGGGTGACGCAACAAGGCCCGGCGACACGAGTCGCCGGGCCTTTTCTATTTCGTCAGAAGGGCCGTGCCCGCGGACCGTCGCCAGCCGACCCGTTTGCCCGTACCATCGCGGCCAGACCGGAACGGGGGAACGGGTGAACGCACTCAGCGGCTTCGTCAGGCTGATCGACACGATCAACGAATGGATCGGTGGCATGGTCGCGTGGCTGACCGTCGGCTGCGTGCTGACCTGTTTCGCCGTAGTCGTGCTGCGGTACGCGTTCAACATCGGCTTCCCGTGGCTGCAGGAACTCTACGTCTGGCAGCACGCGACCGTGTTCATGGCCGGCGCCGGTTACACGATGCTGCATCGCGGCCACGTGAACGTGGACGTGCTCTACGGGTCGATGGCGCCCCGCCGCAAGGCGTGGGTCGACATCCTCGGCACGATCTTCTTCCTGTTCCCGTGGCTCGCGGTAATTGCGATCACGTCCGCGCCGTTCGTGCTGTCGTCGTGGGGCATCCGCGAGCCGTCGAGCACCGCGGACGGCATGCCGGCGCTGTACCTGCTGAAGTCGCTGTTATGGGTGTTCTGCGCCGTGCTGTTCGCGCAGGGACTCGCGTTGATCGCGCGCCGCGCACTGTTCCTCGCCGGGCATGAGATCGAGGATCACGACGAGAGGCCGACAGCATGACTACCGTGCTGATCGGCGAGATCCTGGCGGTGACGATGTTCCTGGCCACGATCGGAGCCGTGATGGCGGGCTATCCGGTCGCCTTCACGCTGGCTGGCGTCGCGCTGGTGTTCGCCTCGCTGGGCGCGGCGTTCGGCGTATTCGACTTCACGATCCTCGCGGCGCTGGTCGGACGCTACTTCGGCACGATGACCAACGAAACATTGGTGGCGGTGCCGCTGTTCGTCTTCATGGGCGTGATGCTCGAGCGCTCCAAGATTGCCGAGGCGTTGCTCACGACGATGGGCGAGTTGTTCGGCGCACTGCGCGGCGGGCTCGGCTACTCGGTCGTGATCGTGGGTGCGCTGCTCGCCGCGTCGACCGGCATCGTGGGCGCCACCGTGGTGACGATGGGCCTGCTGTCGTTGCCGGCGATGATGCGCGCGGGCTACGACCCGAAGCTCGCCGCAGGCACGATCTGCGCGGCCGGCACGCTCGGGCAGATCATTCCGCCGTCGACGGTGCTGATCTTCGTCGGCGACATCCTGCAGGGCGCGAACCAGCAGGCCCAGCTCGAGCTCGGCAACCTTGCGCCCGAGCCGATCTCGGTGGGACAGCTCTTCGCGGGCGCGATGCTGCCTGGCCTGATGCTGGTGGGCCTGTACCTCGCCTGGATCCTGTTCAAGTCGATCGTCGATCCCCGCTCGTGCCCGCCGCTCGAAATGGACGACGAGCAGCGCGCCGGGCTCCCGGGTCGCGTGCTGGGGGCGCTCGCGCCGCCGCTGGTACTGATGCTCGCGGTGCTGGGCTCGATCCTCGCCGGCATCGCGACGCCGACCGAGTCCGCGTCGGTGGGCGCCGTGGGTGCGATGCTGCTCGCCGGCGTCAAGCTCAAGTTCAACCACGCGATCCTGCGCGAGGTGATGCGCACCACGCTCGGCATCACGTCGATGGTATTCGTGATCCTGCTCGGCGCGAGCGTGTTCAGCCTCGTGTTCCGCGGGCTCGGCGGCGAGAACCTGGTGCACGACGCGCTCGCGTCGATGCCCGGCGGCTCGCTCGGCGCCGTGCTCGCCGTGATGCTGGTGATCTTCGTGCTGGGCTTCTTCCTCGACACGTTCGAGATCATCTTCATCGTCGTACCGATCGCCGCACCCGCGCTGATCAAGCTCGGCGTCGACCCGCTGTGGCTCGGCGTGATGATCGGCGTGAACCTGCAGACGAGCTTCCTCACGCCGCCGTTCGGGTTCGCGCTGTTCTACCTGCGGGGCGTGGCCGGCACGCTGCTCAGGACGATCGACATCTACAGGGGAGTCGTGCCGTTCGTGGCGCTGCAGGTGCTCGGCATGGCGATCCTGTGGGCCCTGCCGGGCATGGCGACGAGCCTGCCGGAGCGGCTGTTCGGAGACGAGCCTCCGGCCCTCGACGCAGGGCTCGCTCCGTCGAGCCCGGTCGCGTCGTCCGGATCACCCGTGGCGGACGACTTCAGCGACCTGTTTGAGCCCCCCGTGCCGGGGCACAACCCGCCCTACCAGGACAACTTCGAAAATCTCGTGCCGGAGTGACCGGCGGGGCGGCGAGGGCCGCGCTCAGGTGCCCTTCAGCTTGAACTCGAACGGCAGCCGCCGCGCATTCAGGAACGCCTGCTCGCCGATGCGTGTCCACGGCATGATCTCGGCGCGGAACGCGAGGAAGTCCTCGATGATCCGCTTCACGATCCGGTTCGGCGAAGTGTCGCCGGCATAGATCTCGTTCAGCACCTCGTTCGAGGCGCGGCCGCAGGCCATCAGCACTTCTTCCGGGAACGGCCGCACGATCACGCCGTGCTTCTTCACCAGGGTGCGCAGCGCGGGCCCGGAGCGTGCGTTGTATTCCGCGAGCATGTCGCGCGTCGCCGCGTCGGCGGCGGTGCGCACCATCAGTTGCAGGTCGGGCGTCAGCGAACGCCACGCCTGCTCGTTGATCAGCAGCTCGAGGTTCGGTCCCGGCTCGTGGTACCCGGGCGAGTAGTAGTAGCGACAGACCTGGTAGAAGCCCAGCGCCGAGGTCGTTGTACGGGCCGATCCACTCTGCGCCGTCGATGGCACCAGACTGCAGCGCCGGGAAGATCTCGCCACCGGGCAACATCACCGGCGTGACACCCAGCTTCTGCAGCACGCGCCCCTGGTTGCCCGGTGCGCGGAACTTGAGACCCTTCAGGTCGTCGAGCGAGCGGATCTCCTTGCGGAACCAGCCGAGCATCTGCGTGCCGGTGCTGCCCGCGTGGAACGCACGCAGCCCGAAGGGCGCATACAGCTCGTCCCACAGCTTCTGGCCGTTGCCGTACTTCACCCACGCATCCATCTCGGCCACCGTGAAGCCGAACGGAAACGCGGTGAAGAACGGGCAGCCTTCCGACTTTCCCGTGTGATAGTAGGCTGCGTCGTGCCCCAGCTGCGCCGTGCCGTTCGCGACGGCACCGAAGCATTCGAGCGCGGGCACGAGCTCGCCCGCGGCATACACCTTGACCGTGAGCCGCCCGCCACTCAGCGCGGTGATGTTGGCCGCGAGCCGCTCGGCACCGGCGCCCAGGCCCGGCAGGCCCTTGGGCCAGCTGGTGACCATGCGCCATTCCATCAGGCCCTTCGAGATCGCCGGCGCGGAAACGGCAGCGCCTCCGGCGAGGACGGCGGCCTTCAGCAAGGATCTGCGTTTCATGGACGCAAAGATAGCCGGTACTGTCTCGTTCTGCGACAGTAACGGCCCGGGCGCCGGTCGTGATCCGCAACGGAGAGGTCCGTGACTGAAATTCTGCTGCTGACGCTGAAGCTGAGCATCGGCCTGCTGATCTTCGCGATCGGCGTGGGCTCGACGTTCAGCGACCTGACCTACCTGCTGCGCCGCCCGGCGCTGGCGTTGCGCTCGATCTTCGCGATGTACGTGATGGTGCCGGTCGCGGCGCTCGTTCTCGTGTTCGCACTGCCGCTGTCGCCCGGCGCGCGGGCGGCATTGCTGGTATTCGCGGTTTCGGCCGGCGCACCGCTGCTGCCGCGCAAGCTGTCGCCTTTCGGCAATTCGTCCTACGTCTTCAGCCTCGTGACCCTCTCGTCGGTGCTCGCGATCTTCCTGGTCCCCGCGTGGGTGAGCCTGATTTCCGCGCGCTTCGATCTCGAAACGAACATCTCGATGGCCACCGTCGCGAAGCTGCTCGCCAAGGCATTCCTGCTGCCGCTGGCGATCGGGATGGTCGCGCGCGCGATCATTGGCGACGCCGGCGACAAGCTGTCCGATCGCCTGATGAAGGTCGCGGGTGCCGCGCTGCTGGTCACGGCGCTGCTGCTGCTCGTCACGCATTGGGAGCTGATGCTGAAGCTCCGTGGCAACGGGATGATCGCCATGCTGGTGCTGATCTTGATCGCGCTCGCGATCGGCCACCTGATGGGCGGGCCGACCGAGGACGACCGCACCGCGCTCGCCATCGCCTGCGCCACTCGGCACATCGGCATCGCGCTCGTGGTCGCTTCCGCGTTTCCCGGACCGGCGACCGTCGTCATCGTGCTCGGGTACACCATCGCGACGGTGGCGGTGTCGATCCCTTATCTACGCTGGCGCAGCAAGCGCAGTGCAGCTCACCAGCCGCAATAGCACGATTGCCGTGATCCCGGCCCTGACCGAAAGATACCCGAGGTAGCCCAGATGGCGAAGCCGAACCGGACCACCCTTCACGACCTGCGCGGCGCCGCCCGCCTCGCAGTCGATGCGACCGTCGGCGTTACCGACCTCGTCGAGAAGATGCACCACACGATCCAGCTCGTGCACCCGCCGCTCGGGGCCTCGCGCGCCGATGTCACGCGCGGGCTGACGGGCCTGATCTACCGCAGCATTCGCGGCACGACCCGGCTCGTCGGCAAGGGACTCGACGCAGGACTTGCGCCGATGGCCGCGCTGTTCCCGGAGGGCGAGTCGCCGGCTGCGCGCGAACACTGGGTTTCCGCAATCAACGGCGTTTACGGCGACCACCTCGAGCGCACCGGCAATCCGCTCGCGATCGAGATGGGATTCCGCCACGGTGGGCGGCGCGTCGAACCCGAACGCCCGGCCGAGGCAGTCACGGATCCGAGCGGAAAGCTGCTCATTATCGTGCATGGCCTCTGCATGAACGAACTGCAATGGACACGCGAAGGCGAGAACCGCATCGAGTCGGTCGCGTCCGAGCGTGGCTACACACCGGTTTACCTGCGCTACAACACCGGCCGGTCGATCGCCAGCAATGGACGCGATTTCGCCGACCTGCTGGAGACGCTGCTCACGTGCTGGCCCGAGCCAGTGCAGGAACTCGCGATCGTCGGGCACAGCATGGGCGGACTCGTGGCCCGGAGCGCGAGCCATCACGGCCGCCTCGCCGGCCATGCATGGCGCGATTCGCTGCGCAGGCTGGTATTCCTCGGCACGCCGCATCACGGCGCACCGCTCGAGCGCGGCGGCCACCGGTTGGACTACGTGATGGAGCTGAGCCCCTACGTCGCGCCGTTCACGAGTCTAGGCAAGGCACGCAGTGCCGGCATCACTGACCTGCGCTACGGAAGTATCACTGGCGATGAGCAGGAGTTCGTGCCGTTGCCGGACGACGTCGAGTGCTACGCGCTCGCGGCCACGCTCGGCAAGCGTCGCGATGTCGTCGCCGAGCGGCTGGTTGGCGACGGGCTGGTGCCGCTCGACAGCGCCCTTGGGCGCCACCGGGATGCCGACCGGACGCTCGCGATTCCGAAGGAACGCCAGTGGGTCGGCTACGAAATGGGACATCTCGAACTGCTGGGCCGACCCGAGGTCTACGCGCAGCTGCGCAAGTGGCTGGCCAGATAGGCCCGTCGACGGCGGGCGGCGCCTGCTTCTCACCCAGCCTGTGATCGGCTAGCCTTGTCCGCCCCGGGGAGGCGGACCGCGGTCCGGGGCCCCGGCCATTGGACATAAAGTAAGGACCCACGGTGGCTCAGTCTTCAGACGTCTTCTTGAGCTACTCCCGCGAAGACAAGGTCCGCGTCCTCGACCTTGCGGCGAAACTGCGCAGGGCCGGCGTCAGCCTCTGGATCGATCAGGGCAGCATCGACGGCGCGGCCCTGTGGGGCGAGTCGATCGTCCGCGCGCTCGAGGACGCCAAGGTGCTGTTGCTGATGGTGTCGCCGTCGGCCGTCAGCTCGCACAACGTCGCCAAGGAAGTGATGCTGACCAGTGAGCGCAAGGGACACATCCTTCCCGTTCACCTCGAGCCGACCACGATTCCCACCAGCCTCAAGTACCCGCTGGCCGGCATCCAGCACATCGAGTTCTACCAGGGCGACCCCGACGACAACCTGAAGGCGATCCTGCGTTCGCTCGAGACGCTGGGCGTGAAGATCGTTCCGCCGCAGATACCCGCAGCGAAGATCGATATGGCTGCGTCGGCCGCGGCGACCGTGGCGGCGCCGGGCGCGGATCCAGCGACCGAGCGTGGCGCACTCGCCGTGCTGCCGTTCGACAACATCAGCCCCGACGCGGAAACCGACTACTTCAGCGACGGGCTCACCGAGGAACTGATCGCGCGACTGTCGCTGGTCAGCGAGATCGAGCTGATCTCGCGCTGGGCCTCGATGCAGCACAAGGGACGCTCCCAGGACATCCGCGCGATCGGCAACGAACTCGGCGCGCGCTACATCGTCGGCGGCAGCGTGCGCCGGTTCCAGGACTCGGTGCGCATCACGGTGCAGCTGGTCGACGTCGTGACGAACCGGCAGCTGTGGGGCAACACCTACAAGGGCAAGCTCGACGACATCTTCGACATCCAGGAGCAGGTCGCGCAGCAGATCGTCGAGGCGCTGAAGCTCAAGCTCAGCTTCTCGGAGAAGGTGTCGCTCACCAAGCGGCAGACATTGAACGCTCAGGCCTACGACCTGTACCTGCGCGGGCAGGAGCAGCTCTATCGCCTGACGAAGCGCAGCGTCGAGTACGCGATCCAGCTGTTCGAGAAGGCCATCGAGCTCGACCCGCGCTATGCCGCCGCGTACGCCGGCTGCTCGAGCGCCTACGGACAGATGTACCAGCTGATTTCTCGCGAGGAGCGATATCGCGAACTGGCGCAGGAGCTGAGCTTCAAGGCGCTGATGTACGACAACAACCTGCCGGAAGCCTACCGCGCGATGGGTCTGTCGTACTTCCTGTGGGGCAAGCTGAACGAAGCCACCGCGTCATGCACCAAGGCGGTCGAGATCGACCCGGATGATTTCATCGCACACTGGACGCTCGGACGTATCTATTTCACCGAGGGCAAGCTCGACCAGGCAGTCGAACTCTTTCGGCGGGTGATCGAGATCAAGCCGAGCTTCTATGCTGGGCACCTGGACATGGCCCAGACCAGCGTAGGCCTCGGGCTCACGGAACAGGCGGAAACCGCCTATCGCACGCTGCTCGAAATTCTTCCGAACTACCTGCTGCAGAATCCCGACGATGCGCGTGCACGCCTGATTTTCGCCAGCCAGTTGGGCCGCGCTGGGCGGCGCGAGGAAGCAATACAGGAGGGCACGAAGGCGCTCGTGCTCAGCCCCGGCGACCCGGTAATGCTCTACAACGCCGGCTGCATGTACGTCAGGATTGGCGAGACTCAACGCGCGCTCGAGGCGCTGCGGCAAGCGATCGACGCTGGCTACAGCAATTTCGGCTGGATGACGAACGATCCTACGCTGACACCTCTGCGCAGTGAGCCGGAATTTGTCGCAATGTTGCAGGGCCGGGGCGCGTCATCGCAGCCCGGCTAGCGAGACCCGCGCCCGGTGCGATCGCCCGCGTCGCCGTACCGGGTGGGCGCTCAATCGACCTGCTGTTTCCCCGACCCGAACGCGAGGTAGAACACCGCGCCGAACAGCGAGATGCCCGCCGTCAGCAGGAACGGCGCGACGTAGGTGCCCGTCCTGTCCACCAGCCACCCGGTGATGTACACGCCGATGATTCCCGGCAGTGTCGCCACGGAATTGCTGATCCCCCAGATCACGTCCGCATAACGCGGCGCGATGTCGAAGCAATTCGGCGCAAAGCCCGACATGCAGAACGCGAACGTGCCAGTCGAGCAGCACATCAGCAGCACGGCGGCCGCAGGTGTCGTTGCCCGTGTCAGCAGCAGCAGGAACACCGCACCACCAACGAGCGCGATGGTCTGCATCAGCTTGCGCACGAATCCAGCGTCGCGTCCCGCCTTCAGCATGCGATCGGCCCAGGCCCCGGCGACGTTGGCCATCACGAAGCTCACCAGCCACGGAGCGGCTGACAACAGCCCCGCATTGGTGAGCGACACGCCGAACGTGGACTTGAAGTAGCTCGGCAGCCACGCGAGCACCAGGTACAGCGACCAGTTGCTCGCGAAGTGGCTGACGATGATGGCCCAGACAGCGGGCAAGCCGAGCAGTCGCCGCCACGGAATGCTGCGCTGCTCTTTCGCAGCAGGCTTCGCCTCATGCTGGTGCCGGTCGTCGCGCGCAAACAGATGCCACGCGACGTACCAGACCAGTCCGACCGCGCCAAAAAGGTAGAAAGGCAGGTGCCATCCGTATTCGCGCACCAGCCAGCCCGTCACCGGCAGCGAGACCAGGGTCCCGAACGAGATTGCGCTGACCAGCAGCGCCGTGGCGCGCGAGCGCCGTTCAGGCGGCACCCAGCGGCCGATCATGTTGATCGAGGCCGGGAACACCGCCGCCTCGCCGAGTCCGAGCGCGATCCGGGCCACGATCAGCGCGGTCAGCGACATCATTGCTGCGGGCGGCGTCAGCATCGTCCACGCCGACCACCACAGCACGGCGACGCCGAGCACCAGCCAGCCACCGAAACGATTGGCGAGCGCACCGCTCGCGGCCATCAGCAGCAGGTAGCCGACGAAGAACGACGACAGCACCGTGCCTTTGTCCGTCTCGGTCCAGCCGAGCTCGTCCTTCATCGCGATGGCGGCCACCGAGATGTTGGTGCGGTCGATGTATGAGATGAACACCGCCGCGAACAGCAGCAGCATGATCGTATAGTACGGCGGCCAGGCCGAACGGCTCTTGTCGACCGTTGCGCCAGTCATTACGCCCTCTCCCCTCAAGATGGCATGCGCTGCCATCCTACCTGACCGCACGGAGCGAAATTGCTGCATCCTCATCGAGCGGTGCGTTAGGATCGCCCGGACCGAACTCATCCGGACGGGAGATCACGACCGATGTGCGAAATCTGCGGACACCCGGGGCGGATCCACGAGCGTACGGTTTCGCGGCGAACCTTGCTGTCAGCGGGCGGCTCGATCGCAGCGATGCTCGCGACCCACACGATCGCCTTCGCGAAGGACACGAAGAGTCTGCCGCCCAAGCCCGAGAACGTACTGACGCCGGACCAGGCGCTGGCGCGGCTCGTCGAGGGCAACAAGCGCTACGTGCAGGGCGTAGCCAAGCGGCACGATTTCGTCGCCGAGCGCGAAGCGCTGGTCGGCGGCCAGAACCCGTTTGCCGGCATCCTGAGCTGCGCCGATTCGCGCATCGCGCCCGAGTACGCTTTCGATACCGCGCGAGGCGACCTGTTCGTCGTCCGCGTCGCCGGCAATTTCGTCAATCTCGACAATCTCGCGAGCTTCGAATACGCGGTCGCGGTGCTGAAGACGCCGCTGTTGCTGGTACTGGGTCACGAAGCCTGCGGCGCCGTGAAGTCGACGATCGGGTCCATCCAGGACAAGTCGACGCTGCCGGGCCACCTGCCGGCACTGGTTGCGAGCCTCACACCCGCGGTCACCGCAGCCACGGGCTACCCGGGCAACCTGCTCGAGAACGCCATCGATGAGAACGTGCGGCTGAACGTCGAGAAATTGAAGAGCGCCACACCGATCCTGAGCGCGGCGGTCGCTGAAGGCCACGTCAAGGTCGTGGGCGGCGTCTACCGGCTCGCGACCGGCCAGGTCGACCTGATCGACTGATCAGCCGCTAACGCAAGAGACAACGCATGTCCGGGCCGACGTGGAGCCGTGCAACGGCCTGGACGGTGTTCCTGCTCGTGGCAGTGGCTGCGTACGGCAACTTCTATGTCTACGACTCCATTGGCCCGGTCGCCGACCTGCTGCAGCGCCAGCGCGGTTTCAGCGACACGCAGATCGGCCTGCTGAACGCGATCTACAGCCTGCCGAATATCGTGCTGATCCTGGTCGGCGGCGTGCTCGTCGATCGCTTCGGCGCGAGCCGCATGGCCGCCTGGACCGCAGCGATCTGCCTGGTGGGCGCGGTCCTTACGGCGTTCGGCCCGGGTATCGCCACGATGGCGACCGGCCGGCTGCTGTTCGGCGTCGGCGCCGAGACGTTCCTGATCGCCACGACCGTTGCGATCGTTGACTACTTCGCAGGCGGAAGTCTCGCCTTCGCGATGGGCTTGTCGCTCGCGATCGGCAGGGCCGGCTCGTTCTCCGCGGACATGTCGCCCACGTGGTTTGCGGATGCATACGCACAGGGCTGGCAACCGCCGCTGGTGATCGCGATGCTGTTCGCGGCCCTCTCGTTCGCGGCAGCCGTCGCCTACCGGTTCATCGACCTCCGGGTGCGCGGCAATGTGAACACCGGTGCTGCCGAAACGCAGCCCCGCTTCAGACCGGCCGACCTGCTGGGATTCGGCACGGCCTACTGGTTCCTGCTCGCGATGTGCGTGCTGTGGTACGCGGTGATCCTCGCATTCCGCAGCACGTTCTCGATCAAGTATTTCCAGCACGCGCATGGCCTCGACCTCGCCACCGCGGGCGCCATGAACAGCTACGTGTTCCTGGCCGCGATGTTCGCCACGCCGTTTTTCGGATGGTTGTGCGACCGGACGGGCCGTTACGCTCCGATGCTCGCGTTCGGCGCGCTGCTGCTGCCGGTCGCGATCGTGATCATGGCTGCGACTCACTGGAGCTTGTGGGTTGCGACGGCATTGATCGGCGTCAGCTACTCGCTGGTGCCCGCGGTCATGTGGCCGCTGGCGAGCAAGCTCGTTCCGTCCGCGCGCTTCGGCACGGCACTCGGCCTGATGTGGGTCGTGCAGAATGCGGGAATTGCGGCAGCGAACCTGCTGGCCGGCTCACTGAACGACAGCGCCGGCGCGAGCGCCGCCAATCCGGCGGGCTACCAGCCGATGATGCTGCTGTTCGGTGCTGCCAGCACGCTGGGCTTCGTCTTCGCGCTGTTGCTGTGGCTCGTTGCCGGACGGCGGCACCACGAGGCCGTGACGCATCAGCGCTGAGTCGCCGCTTTGCGTCGCCGGGGCGCCGGTTTCGTCTTCCGGATGGCGGACTTTGCCGGCTTTGCGGACTTTGCCGGCCTTGCCGTGTTCGCCTTCGATGCCTTGCGCGGCTTCGGCATGAACGTGGCCTCGAGCTCGTCCAGCGCCTCTCCCATGAAGACCGCGAGCCGCTGCATGCTCGGCACACTGTCGCGGCACGCGACGAACCCGAACGCAAGCTGCCCGGCGTAACTCAATACCGTGATGTTGAGGGCCATGCCGTGGCCGACCTGCGAGACCGGGTAGTAGCCGGTCATCCTGGCACCGTGGAAATACAGCGTCTGCCTGGGTCCAGGAACGTTCGAGATGATCAGGTTGGTCACCGGCCGCACCATTGAGCCTGCGACCGGCAGCCACGCGAGCATGAGCGGCAACGAGACGATCATCGTGTAATTCATCGCCGCGGTCTGGGTCATCTGCTTCAGCAGCGCCTTGCCGGATTCGGTGGACCGCTTGATCGCCTCGAACCGCTCGCGGACGTCGTCGAGGTTCGTGCCGAGTCGCGTGTTCAGCGACGTCACGGCGTTGCCGCTCGACGTACCTTCTTCGTGGTGCAAGGCCATCGGCACGGAGGCGATCAGCGATTCCGCGGGCAGCTTGCCCTGCTCGTCGAGATAGCGGCGCAGCGCACCGCTGCATGCCGCGAGAACCACGTCGTTGACGGTGCCACCGGCAGCCCGGCCGATCGCCTTGATCCGCTCCAGGCTCACCGACTGCGTTGCAACGCGTCGCTGCCCTCCGACACGCACGTTGAAGATCGTGCGCGGCGCCTCCGCGATCGACGCCAGGTCGGGATCGTCCGCCATGCCGAGTGCCGCCCGGGCGGTGGCTGACAGGCCGCGGTAAAGACTCGGCAGCGACTTCAACTCCTTGTCGATCATGCCCGGCAACCAGTCGCGCAGGCCGCCGGTCCGCGAGCGACGCTCCGTGGTCTGCCGCGAAACGTCGGCCCAGAAAGGCGGCACGAAACTCGTGCGCGGATCCGTGGTCAGGTTCAGCAGCTTGACGCTGTTCGCCCCGTCCACCAGCGCGTGATGCACCTTGAAATAGATCGCGACACGATGGCCCGCGAGCCCCTCGATCAGGTGGAACTCCCAGAGCGGCTTCGACAGGTCCATCGGGTTGGAGTGCAGGCGCGATACCAGCTCGCCGAGCTCGCGCTCGCCGCCCGGACGCGGCAGCGCCGAGCGCCGCACGTGATACTCGAGGTCGGCATCGTCGACGACCTCCCAGCTTGGCATGACCTTGCCCGCGAGCCCGCCACGCAGGCGATAGTTCAGCGGGTGTGCCGAAACCGGATGGCTGCGCAACTCGGCGAACAGCTTCGACACCCAGTTCTCATCGGCGCCGGGCGGAATCTGGAAGATCTGCAGGCCGGCCACGTGCAACGGCGTGTTGCGCGTCTCGGCCAGCAGGAATGAAGTGTCCAGCGCGCTCAGCGGAATTCGCTTTGTCATCGTTGTTTCCCCCTGCCGCGACCCCGGTATGTTCCGGGCACGGGCGATCCGTAGATGCTAGACCATTGCGGCCGCCCTGGCGCGCATGCTGCTACTCGGGGCCAACCACCTTGAGCCCGCGGACGCGCCGCAGCGCCCGATCGTGCGTCACCAGGGCGGCGGCGCCGGCGCGGATCGCGGTCGCGACCTGGATCGCGTCCGGCAGCCGAAGCCGATACGCCGTGCGGACGCGAGCGGCCTGGACGGCGGTATCGACATCGAGTGGCATGACCTGCCAGCCGAGACTTCGTGTCAGGGCCTCACGGTACTGCGCGGTCAGCAGCTCGTTGCCGGCACGCAGCGGCCCGGCCAGCACCTCCGCCAGCGTCACCGTGGAGATCACGATCGAGGCCGCGCCGGACTCCGCGGCACCGAAGACGGGTGCGAACCGCTCGGCCAGCCGCGGATGCCCTTCCAGCCAATAGATGATGGGCGCGGTATCGACGACCAGCACCGGCGACTCGCCGAGCCCGGTCAACAACGACCTGGCAGGCCTCACCATTCGTCGCGCAGGCGATCGACCCACGCCCCTGCATCGTCGCCCCACAGTCCAGCACCGGATCCACGCAGAGCCAGCAACGACGGTCGCGGTCCGGACTCAGGCAACGCATCGACCGGGACGATCGCCGCATACGGCTTGCCACGCTTCGTGATGACGACGGGCTTGCCCGCGTGCGCATCCTCGAGCAGCGAGGGCAGCTGCTTGCGGGTTTCCTCGACACCGGAGTGACGACGCTTGGACATGGATCGAGCCACCAGGGACCCTGCCAACTGTACGTTCTGTACAGTTGGCTGGCAAGCGCATCGGATCGATGCCACCCGACCGTGGTCGTGCGCATCGACTCGGCGGCACTACTGCATGCGGGTCTTCGCCGCCGCGTCGTCCATCATCCGGTTCAGCGCGGCGCGGTCGTACGTGTAGGCCTGGTCCGCATTCAATTGCATCAGCACGTCGACGACGCCGCGAATCGTCCTCTCGGCCTGCGCCTGTTCCGGCACGATCATATAGCGCCGCTTCGGCTTTGCATCCGACAGCGCATGGAACACCGCGGTCGCCACCTCGTCCGGCGGCTTCATTCCGGATCGGTCGGCTTCGAAGCCTTTCGTCACAGATCGCTCCAGCGCTGGCTTAAGGATGTTGGTGTTGTAGGCGCCCGGCTCCACGGCGACCACCGACACCCCGAGCGGCGCCATTTCGACCGCCATCACGTTGGTGAATGCTTCGACCGCCGCCTTGCTCATCGTGTAGGCCGACCATCCACCATTAGACAGGAAAGCCGAGATGGAACTGATGTTGACGATGCGTCCCTTCGAGGCGATCACCAGCGGTGCAAATGCCTTCGTCACGCGAAACACGCCGTACACGTTGACCTGCATCTGGAAGTCGAAGTCCGCTTCGCTGGTGCTGAGGACCGGGTCGGCGACCACGACGCCCGCGTTGTTGACGATGCCGTGCAACGGGCGGCCCGAGTTGCGCACCACGTCGACCGCGGCTGCGACCTCTGCCGGAACGGTCACGTCCAGCCGGATGCCCTGCACGTTCCGAATCGCACTCAGGTCCTTCAGATCCTGCTCCTTGCGCGCGCCGGCGAACACGAAATAGCCCTCGGCTGCGAGCCGCTCCGTGACCTTGCGGCCGATGCCGGCACTGGCACCGGTTACCAGCACGGCCAGCTGTGGCGAATCGCCGGCAGGTTCTGCATCGGCCGCCGCGGACGATTGACCAGCGAACATCGCGAGCATCAGCACGAGCACTACTCTCATCTCACATCTCCACGTATTGGCCGGCGCACCGTTACGGCCGCGCGACTCAGTCAAAAGGCTTGAGGCGGTCCTTCAGTGGCTTGCCGACGTCCTGCACCGCCTGTTCCGCGGCCTCGTTGCCGGCGTTCATCACGACCAGGAAGATCATGTCGTGCTGCGGCATGATGCGGATGTCGGCGAGCCAGTAGCCGTTGCTGCCGCTGTGGGTGAGAAGCAACGGCACGCCGCCCGGCCCGAGCTTGGCGCCCCAGCCCAGCGCGTAATTGCCGGTGACCGGCGTCTGCAACTTGCGATAGGTCTCCGGCTTCAGCAGCTTGCCGCGGCCATGCGCGCCGTCGAGCTGGTCCTGCGCAAAGAGCGCCCAGTCCTTCAACGCGATGTTGATCGTTCCAGCGGGGCCGAGCGCAGGCGGATTGTCGCCGTCGGTGTCCGCGGGATCGAGCGGGACCAGCTTGCCTGCCACGTCCTGGTGGCCGCACGGCTCGTCAAACCTGCCGGAGGTACCAGGCGCGCCGAAGCCAGCATTCCTGATGCCGAGCGGCGCGAAGACCTGCTCGCGGATCAGCTCTTCCCAGGTCTTGCCGGTATGCGCCTCGGCGATCGCGCCCACGATGATGTAGCCGAGATTGGAGTATTCAAACTCGCCCGTCTTCGACGCGGGCGGCATCGAAAGGTACTTCCGCGCGATCGCGGCCCGTTGTGCCTTCACTCCGTCGGCCGTCGCGATCACGGCCAGGAAAGACGGCAGGTCCTTGTCGTCGGTCAGCGGCGGCAGGCCCGCGGTGTGACTCAGCAGCTGCGTCACCGTGACGCTGCGATACGCGGGGTCCATCTCTTTCGCCAACGCAGGAAAAGACTCCGCGAGCGTATCGTCGAAGCTCATCACATGCTGCTCGACCAAGCGCGCGATCATCGTGGCCGTGACCGCCTTGGTATCCGAGCCGATGTGCCAGCGATCATTGATCGTGACGAGCTCCGGCTGCCCCAGCGCGCGGACGCCCAATGCAGCCTCGGCTTCGATCTTGCCGTCGATCTGGATCAGCGCTGCCACGGCGGGTAGACCGTCCTTGTCGCGCGCTGCAGCAAGCGTTTGCTCGAGAAATGCCTGCAGCTCAGGGTCCGCCTGCGAGAGCACGGGAGCTGCGAGCAGCACAATGGCGAGAAGGTACCTCGGAAGCATCGTCTTCCTCGTCGCAGCCTCAGCCGCGAGGCGTCTTGACGAGCTTAGCACCGCCGGGAACCCACGGTTTGCTACTCATCGCTGCGTGCAGCACGCAACCCGTGGGACAATGCCGGCGTGTCCACTGCAGACGAGAGCCGCCCCAACGTGACGAACGTGGACAATCCCGCACCAGAGTCCCGACCGGCATCCGACCTGCCGCCGTGGCTGAAAGGCGATCCGATCGCCGAACACCTGCGCTCGCTCGGCCTGCCTGTCACGAAGGCCGCGTGGCTCGAAGCCGCCTACGGTTCGAGCAACGAAGTGGTGCTCGAGCAGGACAAGGAAACGCGCGACTGGGTGCGGCGTCATTTTCCGCGAGACCCGCACGAGCCGGTTCGCTGAATTCACGGGGTCGCTGGACTCGAGCAGACGCCATGCTGTGGCCGACGATCCGCAGAGACGGCTCCCTGCCGATGCCAACTACGCCGCCCGAAGCTCGAAATCGGCCTCTATCACGGTGAATGGCACGTGAATCTGGTCGCGCTTCGTCCTCTCTATAAGCCCGACTTCGATCAGCGCCGAGACATCCTCGTGCACGCGCTTTACGTCGCGCTCCAGTGAACGCGCGAGTCCGCGCAGACTCGACGGTCCCAGACCTTGCAGCCGCTCGAGGATCTCCCAACGCTTCGGTGTGAGGATGCGGAATAGCGCAGAAGGCGACTCGAAGGTGAAGACGTGCGCTGAGGACCTCCCAGACTTCCAGGCTGTCGTGAACCGCTTGCCCATGTCAGCCAGCGCTGTATCGGAATCGCGCCGAATGCGAAGCACCGCCTTCATGTTGTCGAGCATGCCAACATTTTGGGTGTGTTGTCAATTGCGCCAACAACGTGCTCTCGGGAGTCATCGAAGCGCCGGTGCAATGCATACGATCCGCGACAGACCTGGCGTTGCCCAGCCGCAAATCGTTCCACTTCGCAAAGAATCGGCCGTGTCCGACTGGACTCCCGGGCTGCGCCGTGATGTGGCGCCAATTCGCAGAATCGGTTCTGGAGCCGTCGCGCCGGGCGGTTCCTTTCATAGTACTTGCTATTGCAAGCATCTCGGCTACAATGGCGCCGATGAAAAGCCCAGCACTGAACGCCGTCCTGCGCATGATTCGCGCCCAGTCCCACGTGCAGAATCGCTTCGCCGCGGAGCTTGGTGGCGTGCACGGCCTGTCCGTGAACGAGCTGATGCTGCTGATGCACCTGGACCAGGCCGCCGGCCACCGACTGCGGCGCGTCGACCTCGCTGAACGGCTGGACCTGAGTCAGTCGAGCGTCACTCGTATGGTGGCGCCGATGGAGAAGCTCGGATGGGTCGAGCGCGGTAACGACCTGCGAGACGCCCGCGTCGGTTTTGTGGTGCTGACGCCGGCCGGCCGACGCCTCGCCAAAGATGGCGCGAAGACGCTAGGCCAGCTCTCTGAATCGCTCTTCCGCGACCTCTGGACCGAAAAAGAAGTGGCCACGCTCAGCCGGCTGCTCGGGCGGCTCACTGCGAACCTACCTGGGCAACTCGGCGCCTAGCTCACGCCCACGCTGGCGACGCCCTGCCCGCTGCTACTTCTTGCGCTTCAGGTACGCCTCGAGCACTGGCTTCAGCTGGTCCGGCTTCAGCAGCTCGTCGGTCAACGCCATCGACTGTTTGACCTGCTCCAGCGACATCTGGTTGGCGAGCCCCTGGCGGTTGCGCGCCGCCGTGCTGGCCTTGTTCGAATCGAACGCTACCGAGACGTTATAGAGCGCCAGCGCAAGCACCTTGTCCTGCGGCACGCCGCGGCCGGTCGCGTACAGCACGCCGAGGTTGCTGAGCGCATCGATGTCACCGCTCTCGGCCGCAGGCCGGTACCAGCGCGCCGCCTGCGCGTAGTTCACCTGCATGCCGACGCCGTGCTCGTACATCGCGCCGAGGTTGAACTGCGCGTCGGTATTGCCCTGCTCCGCGGCCTTGCGATACCACGTCGCAGCCTGCGACAGGTCCTTCGGCATGCCGAAGCCGTTCTCGGCCAGCACGCCCATCGCGTACTGGCTGCGCGGATCGCCCTTGTCGGCGAGCGGCTTCAGCTCCTTCAGCGCCGTCGCATAGTCGCGCTTGTCGAATGCTGCAGCGGCCTGGTCGAAGCCGGCATGCGCCGGCATCGTCAGGAACAGTCCCAGCAGCGCGGCCGGCAGCCAAGTCCCTTTCATTCAGCAACTCCCTATGAACCCGGAGAATCGGGATCCGCCCGATTCTCGGTCCCCTCACCCGGTGTGATGAAAAGCATCCGCGTCGTGCCGGACACGCGTGCCGTGTGCCAGGTGTTACGCGGCACCACGACGTACGCCCCAGCCCCGGCCAACTGGACTCGCGCATCACCGTCGGCCTTGCGCAGCACCAACGTTGCCGTTCCGGACAGCAGCACCACGATCTCGTCGCCCGACGGGTGAATCTCCCAGGTCGGCCAGTCCGCGTTGAACTCGTGCGTGGACACGAGCACACATCCCTTGAAGAGGTCGAACCGGGCATCGCGCTCCGCATACAGCGTCGGCGAGACGTCGACGGTCTCTACCGACAAATCCGGCTTCAGTACGGCAAACGCATCCTGCAGTTTCATGGATCGCACGGGAAATCCTCCGCCAGGGCCCAGTGTAGCGGAACCGCTACGTACAGACCCTGCCGTGATCGAACCGCCAACCGGCAGCGATCCTGTATGATTTTCTGCCGCATTCCGCCAAAGCCGGCATCGCTGCGATGAAGCTGCTCGATCGTCTGTTCCGCAAGCCACCTCCCCCGCCGCCGCCGACACCGGCCGAGCGCGTCGCCTCGCTGCAGGCGGCGCCCTCCGAAGTCATCGTGAGTACCGCGCTGGGCGGCGATGACACGAGCATGCGGGTCGGTGCGATCCGGCTGCTGCCGGACGGCGATGCGCTGCGCGCACTGGCCGGTCTCGCGGATCCGCCACCGGGTGCGGCTGCAAGCACGCCGCATGCGATTCGACATGCGGCGCAGGAGCGCCTTGCCCAGTTGGTCGACGAGGGGTCGATCGACTTCGACCCAGTCTGCGGCCGCAAGGAGCAGATCTTGGAATCGATCGCGATTGCGGCGCTCTGCAAGGACCCAGACCGTGTGCGCCAGGTGCTGGCCCGCATTGATGATCCGGCGGTGCTCGCGAAACTGGCCGTCGACGGACCATCGAGCCGAGTCCGGCAGTCGGCCGCGACGGCCATCGATGATCCGGCCCAGTTGCACGATCTTCTGCCGCGGGTTCGCGGGAAAGACAAGTCCGTCTACAAGCTGATCAAGCAGAAGTGCGATGCGCTGAACGCCGAGCAACGCAAGGCGGAAGAAGCCGCTCGCGAGGTCGCCGACCTGTGCGCGTCGCTCGAGCGGCACAGCACGCGAGCGCATGATTCCCTCTTTGCGACGACTCTCGAGGCACTGACGGCGCGATGGCGCGCGCTTCCGGCGCGGCCGGATGCCGAGATCGAACTGCGAGCCGAGCAGGCCATCGAGCGCTGCCGGGAAGTCATCGCCGCACATGAGCGCGACGCAGCGGAGCTAGCCGCCAGGCGTGCAGCCGAGCGCGAGGCTGAGCGTGAAGCGCGCGAAGCACGCGAGCGCGAACAGGAAGCGCAACGCCTCGCGGCCGCAGAGCAGGCGGAAGCCAGGGCACAGGCGTCGGCCGCAGCGGCGGCTGAACGCGAGGCCGAAGAACGCGCTCGGGCCGAGCAGCGCGCCGCCGAGGCAGCGGCACTGCGCGAGATCGCCAGCCTGATCCGCCTCTCGGGCGATGCGCTGCACAGAGGCAATTCGCGCAAGGCGGCCCGCTTCCGGCAGGCGATCGAGGACGCACAGCAGGCAGCCCCCGCCCTGCAGCCGCACCTCGTGCGGAACCTGCAGCAGCTCGACGAGCGGCTGAACGAGCTCAAGCAGTGGAAGGATTACGCGGTCGCCCCGAAGCGCATCGAGCTGATCGAGGAGATGGAAGCGCTGGTGGGCTCGGACGAAGAGCCCGGGGCGCTCGCGGAGCACATCCGCGCGCTGCAACAGGAATGGCGCACGATCAACAAGGGTATCGCCAGCGACGCGCCTGAGGAGACGGAGCGATTCCAGGCGGCGTTCCAGGCCGCGTTCAAGCCGTGCCAGGAATTCTTCGCGTCGCAGGCCGCGGTCCGACGGCAGAACCTCGAAGAGCGCAAGCAGGTGCTCGAGCGGCTGAAGGCGTTCGAGGCCAGCCAGCAAGGCGAGCAGGCCGACTACCCGCTGATCGCACAGGTGATGCGCGAGGCCCCGCGTGAATGGCGCAGCCACTCGCCGGTGGACCGCGACGCGAGTCGCCCCGCCGAGATCGAGTTCCAGCAGGCGATGGACCGGCTGCGCACGATGCTGAACGACTGGTATGGGCGCAACGAGGCGGACAAGAAGTCGCTGATCACGCAGGCGCGGCACCTGTCGACCATCGAAGACACGGCCCAGGCCATCGAAGGCGTGAAGCGACTGAACGTGCTGTGGAAGGAAACCGGCCCGGTGCCGCGCGAGCAATCGCAGGCCTTGTGGGATGAGTTTCGCGGCCTGTGCGATGCGGTGTTCCAGCGACGCGAACAGGCCTACACGCAGTACTCCGCCGGCCTCGAGGCCGCGAAAGCGCAGGCCGTGGCCATGTGCGAACAGGTTGAGCAGGCGACGAGCGTTGCGGACGGGGATCGGCTGCCAGGTCACGCGAAAGTCACGGAGTGGCACGCCGCATTCGACGCGATCGGCGAACTGCCGCGAGCCGACGCACGGGGCTTGCACGATCGGTTTCAGCGGGCGGTCGCGCGGTACGAAGACGGACTGGCCAAGCAGGACCAGCGCGATACCGAGGCCGCGGAGTCGAACCTGTTCGAGGCCGGGCGGCACGTGCGCGCATACGAACGCGCGGTGATGCAGGATGCACCGGCCGCCGATCGTGAAGCACTCAAGAGCGCAGCTGAAAGCTTCATCGCCGGCGTGCATCGCTGGCCCAAGGGTGGCCTGCAGGCGCTGAAGCAGGCATTGGCCAGTGCAGACTCGGCAACCATTGCGGATGACGCGGCGCGTGAGAGCGCGCTCAGGATGTTATGCATCCGCTGCGAAATCCTGGGCTCGACGCCGACGCCAGCCGAAGACGAGACCCTGCGCCGGGAATACCAGATGCGCCTGCTGATGGAGCGCATGGGCCAGGCCAGCCAGATGGACGATCAGACCCTCGATGCGATGCTGCTCGAGTGGATCGGGATCGGCGCCGTGGCACCGGAACTCCACGAGGAGCTGCAGAGGCGGTTCATGCGCTGTCTGGCGAAGAGGCCTGCGAAGAGTTCCAGCGAATCGCAATTTCGTGGCTACAAGGGCGACGCACGCCCGGCGCGCGAAGCCAGCGATCGGAATGCGCGACGCGATGGACGCGGCCGATCGGACCGCGGAGCAAGGCGCTAGAGAAAACGCGTACGCGATCTAAGGACGCGTGGAGGCGGTATTATTGTCCTTTGCGACCGCTGCTAGCCCCATACACGGCCCCATCATGACCGACACCCTGCCCGACCGCCTGTGCACCAACCCCGGCAGCAAGTTCTACAACGCCGAGCTGCTCGAGCGCGGCATCGGCATCCGCTTCAACGGGCAGGAGAAGGACAACGTCGAGGAGTACTGCCTGAGCGAAGGGTGGATCCGCGTGGCGGCGGGCAAGGCGTTGGATCGCCGCGGCAATCCGATGACGATTAAGCTGAACGGCAAGGTCGAGGCCTTCCTGCGCGACGAGCCCGCCTGAACCGCCAATACGTAGAACTGGAACTGTCGCTCGGCCCCTGCAGGGCGTAAAAAGACAGTGAGTCCCGCGTGTCGATGCCTGCTGGCGGTCGGCGACACGGGGCCCGAGCGGGCTCGGACCGCAGGCTTCCTCCCTGCTGGAGGTCCACCCCTCAGACCGGCGCGCATCGTCGCGACCGGGGCCGTGGTTGGCCGATGACTTGCGACTTCGTCGCCGTCGGCACCAGGGCGTGGCAAGCCGAAGCCAGCAAGGCCGGGCGCGCTCAGTCGACGCCCGGCCTTTCTAATTCAGCCTCAGAACCGATCAGTCCAGGGTCTTTTGCAGTTCCGCGGCCATCAGCGGCATCAAGGTCTGCAGCGCCTTGACCGGCCGGACCATCACCTTGAAGCGCACGATGCGGTCGGCTGCGTCCCAGTGAATGATATCGACGCCGTTCACTTGAATGCCGTCGATCACGGTCTCGAACTCGAGCACCGCCGAGCTCTCGCCGTACCACTCACCCACGTAGCGAAAATTGCCGTTGTTGAGCACGTGCAGCGCCGCGTGCAGGTAGCGCTTCGTCACCGCCTTGCCAACCTGCGGGCGTGTGCACTGCAGGCGACTGGAACACCACGTCGTCGGCGAGCAGGCCATCCAGGCCGGAAAGGCTGCGCGCCGCAACGATCTCGTGCCATCTCGCGATGGCTTTGGGTGCTGTCGTCATGCTGATACCGGCTCAGTGGTAGACGGCTTCCATCAGCACGTCGTTGATCACCTGGGTCGCGATGTCGATGAGCAACACCCGACCATCGACGATGACCCGCTCGTAACCCGTGTGCACGGGCGGCAGCTGCCGGATCAGGTCCTGCGGCAACTGTTTCTTCGCAATGCCCGGCGGCAGAGGTTTGCCTCGGGCGAGATTCTTCGCGATACCGGGCGGCAGCCCCTTGTTCTTCTTCTGCTTTCCGGCGTCGGTATCGATCGGGTACCGCGCGTAATAATCGTTGATGACGGCGATCTCGTCCTTCGTGAAGACGACCGAGGTGTCGGCCGAAGCGATGCCGGCCAGCGTCACGCTCGCGGCGATCAAGGCGCAGGCCCAAGCGCGAAATCCCATGGAAACTCTCCTCTGCTCGTGGCTTGACGGCCATTCTACTGACTCCTGGCGGCGGCGGACGGGAGCGCGGACCGCGTTGAAATCGTCGCATCGATGCAGAGTGGCGTACGCCTAGAGCGCGGCCAGACGCTCGACGGTGTCCGGGTACCGCTTCACAAGGCTGATCAGGAGCGCGGCCTGGGCGTTGGGCCGCGCCCTTCCCTGCTCCCAGTTCTCAAGCGTTCTGACGTTGGTTCGCAGGTATGCGGCGAACAGACCGCGCGAGAGATTCAGCTGCCTGCGCACGTCGACGAGTTCGTCCGGCGTCAGTTCTGGCGCACGCCTGACGACAACCGCGTGCGTGCGCAGCGTGCGCTTGCCCTGGCGCGATTCGCCAAGGGCGTCCACGCCCTCCATCAGTTCGGAGAACAGATTCCGCCGCGTCTTCGCCTTGACCTTAGCTCTTGCCTTGCTAGCCATAGAGTCTCCGCGCCTGCAGTTCGGCGTCCTTGTCATACAGCGTGAATAGCCAGCGCAGCGACTATACGCAAGTTGCGGATATTGGCAACATGCCTGATCGTGCTAAAGACCGCGAAGTGGTGACAGCCCCAAAACTGCCGCGTTCAGCGAGAAATCCACATGTGCAGCGCCCATGACTCGCCAGCACGAACACCTCAACAAGATGCTAGGCAGGAGTCCGGAGCAATTCGTCCTCGACGTCCCCGCAACAACAGCTAGTCGAGTACTGCGAACCGGTCACGGCGGACTGCCGGTTTCATGGGTGCAGCGGGATCCTGGGCCTCGAGAACGGCCAGCTCGCTTAGACTTGCAGGGCGCGCACATTGCAGCCACGGCAAGCGCTGATGACGACGAGCGGAGGACGGTGATGACCGATAGGCCTGAGAAAGGATCGCGCTGGCGACTCGCGCGCGACGTCGTGGTGTTCCAGGTCAAGCTGGGCATGGAGGCGTTGCTGGACATCACGCTGATCCCGGTGTCGCTGGCGGCTGCAGCCCTGGACCTGGTGCTGGGCAACTGGCGACGACCACGATGGTTCCACGCCGTGCTTCGCTTCGGTGAGCGCTGCGAACATTGGATCGACCTGTGGGGCGTCGCGACGCCCGTCGTGGACGGCCCGCCATCGGAAGTCGATGCGGTCATGCGCAGCATCGAAACCCTGCTCCGCAACCCGCGCACCGGACCTGACAAGCTGCGTGAATTAAGGCGCTGGGCCGCGACCAAGATTGCGCCGCGCGGTGAAGGCGATTCGTCGTCCTGATACGTGGGCCGATCGACGCAGATGGGCGTCTGGAATACGCACATCAGCACCGAGCGTGCTGACAATTGGACGCATTCTCGGCAATAGACCCAGCAGCGTCAGCGCCAGGACCAGGTATGTTAGAATGAAAGTTCGTTTGGCCCGCTCGAACCGCTGTCCACCTGACAGCAGATGCCCAGGCTTGACCGGGGCCCGCTCAACTTAGAGCTGCTGGAACCCGGCCTCATTCAGACGACAGAGTCGCAACCCCGCGATGAGGTTGCGCATGACTTGGGAGTAACGCGCCACGTGAGATCCCTCCGCCTGATACCGATTGCCGCTGCGGCGGCCCTGTTGAACGTGTTCGCGACCGGAGCCGCAGGCGCATCGCCGGCCGGTTCGCAATGCGATCAGCAACTCGACAGGAGCATCCCGGTGCGGGCCGCTGGTGCCATGACGGGGACACAGTTTGCGGAGCGCGCCCGCGACCTCGCCGGCCCGCAGCGCGACGCACTGGTGCGCACCGAGTTGCTGGCCGGAAACGTGCCGTCGTTCCTGCGCCACCTCGAGGCCGTCACGGTCCACGATGCGGCGAACACAGTCACCGTCTGCGTGCTGCCCGACTACCTGGCACTCGGCACGGACCGGGACTTCGTCTTCGTTCCGCTGGGCCTCGACGCGGCGCTCGAAGTCGCGGAGCGCTTCGGCTTCATGCTGCCTACGCGCAGCATCGTCAATGCAATCTACGCGGCATCACGCGTGAAGCTCGCCCCTCAGCCCCTGCCGCCGGGCGACCAGATGCGCAGCACCGCCTATGTTCTCCGGCACAGCGAGATGATCCGCGCGCAACGTGCCTCGCGTGGTGCGCAACTCGGCGCGCTGACCGCAGGCAACAAGAAGGACCTGGTGCTCACGCCGCGTCTCTGGCAGAACCCGGGCCGCGTCGCCATCTACGGCTGGCACCGCGCCACGGGCTCACCGATCCAGCCGCTCAGCACGGTGCACGGCGCCCAGCTACGCCGACTACAGCCATGGCATCCGGCTCGTGAGTGACGTCGTGTACGTGAACGGCGTGCAACGGGCACTGGCCGAGGTGCTCGCCGATCCGCGGCTCGCCGGCCTCCTGAGCGACGAGGGGCCGCTGCCGCGGCTCACCGAGCGTCTCGCCTCGCTGCCGGGCAGGCCCGGGACCCAGGCATCAGCGTCCACCGTCGCATGGCTGCCGCGACAGGGGAGCGCGCAGGCCGCGCCCTGAGCAGCGCGCTCACCGCTGCTCGAGCGTCTTGCAGCAGCGAAAACCCAGGTGATAGTTGGAATGGCTGTGCGGGTCCATGACCCGGCTGCCGTGCCAGTAAGGTGCGCGCCAGCGACACCAGTCTTCGTGCGCGCGATAGGTATCGAAGATGAACCAGCTGCCCTTCATCTCGGTGTAGCCGAGCGTCGTGCTGCCCGTGCTCGACATCTGTGAAGGACTGAGCGGCAGGTTCATGTGCTCGGCCGCGTTGCCGTTCAGGTCGTACACGCCGAGCGGGCTGTGGCAGTCGGGAAAGCTCCCGGCCGGATAGGTGTTCGAGCCGCACTGGTTCCAGCCGCCGCCCAGGCAGCCGGGCGTCTTCGAACTGCCCGCCGCACACACGCCGCGCTGGTACTCCGGTCCGTAGCTCCAGCGCTTGGTTGCGGCGTGGGCGCGGTTGTGCGCCGCGCGCATGCGCTCGACGGCAGCGTTCGGGCTCACGCCGGCCGCGAGATCGAACCGATAGTCCGGCGGCTCGAGGCGACCCTGGCACGCGCCCTCCCATTCGTGGGCGTCGCACAGGCGCTTGCCCTCCACCGCGCAGAGCTCGGCGGCCTCGCGCGCCTTGACCCAGATCACCGGGTACTCGCAGGGCATGTCCGGGAATTCGAACTGGTCGATGCAGGCCTTCGCCTGCTGGGGCGTAGCGGTCTCGGGATCGTACAGCGGTGCCATGTACTTGCCGCCGCAGATCCGCTCGAATTCCGGGTTCTCGTAGTCGATGCGCTTGCGCTCGAGGTTCTCGCGGCACTGAGCCGGCGTCATCGGGTGCCGCGCGATCGCCGGGTTACCCTGCCCCATCGCGAAGGCGCCCGCGAAGAGCGACTCGATCCGCTTCATCTGCGCGGGACTCAAGTCGTGCGCCGCCTGCAGCCGTTGCAGCAGTTCGCGATTCTGCTCGGCGTTGCTGGTCGGCGCCGCCGCGCTGACCGTGCACGTGAGCAGGACGAGCGTCGCACCCGCGAGAACGCGGCGGCCACTCATGGTGCACTTTCCTTTCGAGTCAGGAAGAAGAAGTCGCGATCGTCCGGGAAGCCCAGGAACCGTGGCGCGAACTGCTTGCCTGCATAGCGATCGAGCACGTTCATGCCGGTGATCAGGTGCTCGACAGTCAGTTTCCCGGCCTGCGACACGTAGACGGCGAGATACGTGTGCTCCAGCGCATTCATGTCGAGGTGCATCGCGTAGCGGCAGCGATAGGCCTGGAACACGCGTGCCATCGCCGACGGGGTCGCCGCCGAGAAGTATCCGTAGACCAGGAAGCGCCGTGTGCCCGTCTCCAGCAGGCAGGTTCCGGCGCGCAGCGTCCGCAGGTCTTCGGTCGCCGAGCCCGACCAGTTGCCCTCGCCCCAGCGATTCACGAGCGGGCCGGGCACGCTGGCGCCGGTGCGCGCGTCGTACTCGACCAGTGGCACGCCGTTCTGGCGCGCGTCGCGGATGCTCGCCATCCGGCCGTTGTCCGCTTCGGTCCAGGTGCCCATCTGCACGTCGCCCGACACCGTCGTGAACAGCGTGGCGAGCCCGGGTTGCAGCTTGCTGAACAGCACGCCCTGCTCGACGAAGCCGTAGTGGCTGCCGTGGTTCCGCAGGGCGAGCGCGCCATAGCGAAACGCGCCATGTTCGCGCTTGAAGCCGCCGGTGAATGCCGCGACGGTGCGCGTTGCATCTTCCGGGCTCACCATGCCGGTGATCGCGAGCGGCGTCGCACGATCGATGCCGTCCGGACCCGGCAGCGCGCGGTCAATCGACGCCGGCGGCGGACGCAGCGACCAACCGAGACGCGGGTGCTCGGTACCGAGCGCAAAACCCAGGTCGAGCTTGCCGAGATCGAACGCCACCATGTAGACGAGCGCGTTCGACTCGATCGGGTCGAGTCGGCTGACACTGCGCTCGCGTCCGTCAAGCAGGTCACGGGCGATGACCTCGGGTATGACCGCGCTCACGTAGACATCCGGCAGACCGCGCACCGCGTACCACTGGCCGAGCATCAACGCCCGATCTGCAGAGTCGACGTCGAGCCCCAGGCCGGACGGGACGACGGCGAGATCCGCGCGGGCCGGCTCGACGATCGCGGCCGCCGGCGCGGAGGCCGGAGCGGCGCCGGTGCGAGTCATCACGCGCGGTTCGCCCTGCTCCAGAAACGCGTCGCGATAGAGCTCCTTCTTGACCAGCGTGACGATCTCTTCACCGCCCCAGACGTGGTCGCGCAGGAAGTCCGTGACTGTCTCCAACGAGCTTGCCCGGCCGACGGTCTTGTTGCGGACGTACAGGCGGCCATCGCAGATCGGGGCGTACGGGAGCCCGGACGCGCGCGCCACGCCGAGTGCACCCGGCCGGCCCTGCGCGCCGACGAGCGGCAGCGTGCAGGGAGGTGATTGGTCGCCGAAATCGATCTGCACGACTCCGCGCGGAGCCGCGTGTAACGCCAATTGCGCGCGCCGGACGCGCGTTCTCCAGGTGATAGATCTCCTGCGGTCGGGCCGCACCCCAGTCGAGCGTCAGCAGCAACCACGCGTTGACCTGCGGGTTGAGGTTGGTCAGCGTCGCGCTGCCCGCGACGTCGTCCGCACGCTGCACGGGCACTCGCGTCTCGCTTCGGAACGGCTGCAGATCGACGATCGTCCTGGTTGACGGCCGCGATGGCGCCGGTGCCGTCGCCACCGGGTCGGTGGCAGCAGTGCCGGCGACCGTGGCGAGCAACGCGGCGCCCGCAAGCACCGCCCAGGCAACGCGACTCGCGGAACGACTCACACGGCGAGCCATGCGCAGATCCCCATCAGCACGACGAGCACCCGGCTGCGTCCGTCGCGCAGCGCGAACAGCACAGGGTCCTCGGGCATGTGGCCACGATTCGCCACCAGCCAGAGATAGCTGATCCAGTACAGCAGCAGCACCGCCGTGAGTGCGATGAACGATGGATGACCGTACAGGCCGCGGTGAATGCCGCCACTCGTCAGGTACATGGCCAGCACCAGCACCGCGAGGTATCCGCTCGCAATCCCGAACGTGGCGACGACCGGCAGGTCGACCGCTTCATACCCACGCGCGTGCGCCGAAGGTCCCTGGCGGTCGCGGTTGTGGGCCAGTTCCGAGAAGCGCTTGATCAGCGCCAGGCTGTAGAAAAGGAACAGGCTGAATGCAATCAGCCACGTCGACGGCAGGATCGCGACGGCCACCGCGCCGGCGGCGATGCGAGCTGAATAGCCGCCCGCGAGCAGCAACGCGTCCAGCAGCACCACGTGCTTCAGCCGCACCGAGTAGGCGACCATCAGCAGCACGTAGGCGGCGAGCACGCCCGAAAACGCCAGGCCCAGTTGCGCCGCGATCAGAGCGGCACCCAGCCACATCACGGCAATCATCACGAACGCGGACGTGCGAGTCATCTCCCCGGAAGCGAGCGGGCGCCTGCGCTTGGACGGGTGGCTGCGATCCGCCTCGAGATCGAACAGGTCGTTCAGCACGTACAGCCCGGATGCGCACATGCTGAAGGCCGCAAACGCCATCGCGACGCGCGCGAGCAGCGCCAGGTCCCCGAGCTGGTGCGCGGCTGCCAGCGGAACGATCACGAGGGCGTTCTTGACCCAATGCCGGGGACGCAGCGCCAGTACCCATGCCGGGAGCCGGCTGTGGCTTCGCGACGCTGGCGCCTCGACGATGTCGTTCATTGCGGGCCAGACCCTCTAGAAGAAGGCCTTGGCGACCGAAAGCAGCCCCTTCTTCCACGGCAGGCGATGCGTCACTCCGGTCGTGCTGCCAAGTTCATCGCGGTGCGCCACGTACCAGTCGTAATTGCGGACCAGGGCCTGCGCGCTCGAGTACCGCGGCCGGAACCCGAGTTGCTGCTCGATCCGCTCGATAGATACGAAGCTTTCCTTCGCGGCCGTGTCATAGATCCACGGATACAGCGGCGAAAGGTGCAGCGCTGCGAGCAGCCGCAGCATCGCGATCGCGGGCCCCGCGGGCAGGCTGACCGCGTGCCGCCCGTGGCCAGCGCGATCGAGGACCGCCTGGATGTTTTCGCGCATCGTGCCGAATTCCCGGGCACCGACGTTGAACACGTCGTCGACCCGTTCACGCGGGGCGGTGGCACACAGCTCGATCGCCTGGCAGACGTCCTCGACGTCCAGCAGCTGGTAACGATTGTTGCCGTCACCGAGCACGGGGAAGTTGTGTCCCGTATACGCCCACTCGTAGAGCATTTCGAACACGCCGAGGCGCTCGGGTCCGACGAAGCTCTTGGGTCGCAGGATGCTGGTGCAAAGGCCCTTGCGACGAAACTCCCCGCACAGCGCCTCCGCAGCGATCTTGGCCTCGCCGTACGGCCCCACGCCCACGACCGCGTCCGTCTCAAACAGCGGGTGGTGGTCCGGTATCCCGTAGACGGCGGTGGATGAGATAAAGATCACGCGCTCCACACGGGCGCGCTCGGACTGTTCGAGAACGCACTCGGTGCCGCGAATCCCCGTGGACAGGATCTCCTCGGCCGGTGCCAGCGGCAGCGCCGCAGCCCCGTGCACCACGATATCCACGCCCGCGACGGCGCGCTCGACGGCTGCAGGATCCCGCACGTCGCCGTCGATGACGTCAACGCGTGCGCGCTCCGGATAGGTGAACGGAGCAATGTCGAGCGTCCGTACGTAACAGCCACGCTCCAGCAGGTATCGGCAAAGGTTGATGCCGAGGAACCCGGCTCCGCCGGTGATCAGGTAACGTCGCGAAGTCATGTGCGAACGTTCGGCAAGCGATCTGACGGTTGAACAGCCCTCCAGGGCAGTCAGATGCCATGCCAGCATGACGCGCCGGGTGTAAGCACACATCGGGACAAGCGCGTACGCGGCCGATCGGCGCGCACGACATGAGCCGTAAAGCCAGCAATCCGGCGTGCTACAGCGACATAATTGGCAGCCACGACGGACGGGCGAAGAACGGGCCGACGATGCGACTCACTCGCGAACTGATCCCCTACTTCGCTGCGTCGGCCGCGGGTCTCGCGCTCGACGTCTCGCTGCTCTGGCTGCAGGTCTCGGTCATCGGTGTCCCGTACCTCGCGGCCGCCGCAGTTTCGTTCCTGACCGGCACCGTAATCGTCTACTGGGCGTCGATCCGCCACATATTCGAGTTCCGGCGCCTCGCGAGTGCCCGCAACGAGTTCGCCATCTTCCTGGCGGTCGGGCTGGTCGGGCTCGCGATCAACCTCGGCGTCATCTACATCGGCGTCTCACGCCTCGGCCTTCATTACCTCGTTGCGAAATTCGGCGCGGCCGGCTTCACGTTCCTGGCCAATTTCGCGATGCGCCGCTGGCTGCTGTTCACTCGCTGGGGCCGCCTGTCCTCGGCGCGACCGACTGACCAGCAGTAGTCGACCCTAGTGCTGCACCGTCCGTGAGAACTGCTGGATCACGCAGACGCCTGCAATGATCAACGCAATGCCGACGATCGCCGCCGTATCAAGCGTCTGGCGGTATACGACCCACGCGATCACCGAGATCAGCACGATGCCCACGCCTGACCAGACCGCATAGGCGATGCCGACGGGAATCGTGCGCAATGCAAGCGACAGGAAGTAGAAAGAGATCCCGTATCCGACCGCGACGACCAGGCTGGGCTGCCAGACCGTGAATCCGTTCGATGCCTTCAGGGCAGAAGTGCCGACAACTTCGGCCACGATCGCAATCGCGAGATAGACAAACTGCATGGCGCGACCTCCGCAGGGCTGCAGCCGTGGCAACCGCGTGGCCGGGCACCGGCCTCGCTACGCCACGCTGTAATGACCGATCGTGAAGCCGGACTCCTGGATCCACTTCCGCGCTTCGGCCACGGTTGGAAATATCTTCGCCACATACGGGGACGCGCCGAGGGCGTGCAGTCGATCCAGCGCCGCCCGGATGTTGTCCCGCGTGACGACTGCGGCAACCAGCACCTGGTGGTTGACGAACGCCGCACCGATCAGCACGCCGCAGTTGATCAGCAACTCACGTTCCGAGGCGACGAAGTCCGTAGCTTCGGAGAAGTCGAGAATGTGATAGCGGTGCTTTTCGAACCGCTCGTCCCGGCAGACATCCTCGATGTTGCCGAGCATGTCAGCGCCCGTGGCCACGCCGAAATAGCGTGTATACACACCGTGCATTTCCCACGTGACCTGATACGGCACGGGGCCCTCCCTCGGACGATCATTGTCGTGTTGTTGATTGGACGGCAGGCTACCGGCGTACCTGTGCACCGGGGATTACGGAAAGCCGCAGTCTTGCGCTCGACGCCGGCCCCAACCCGAACCGCGGTTGCAGCCGTCCAACGGTCCCAGGGCCAGTGCAACTGCGGCATTGTGCGCGCCGAACGGCATGGATATACTCAATTTCCATGTATATCCAGATGGACGATGTCATGCAGGTTTCAAAGTGGGGTAACAGCCTCGCCGTTCGGCTCCCCGCCGCGGTCGTCGACGCACTTGGGTTGAAGGAAGGCGACCAGGTCGAGATCCAGGTGGCGGGCAGGAGGACCTTCGAGGTGACCAGGGCACCCGGTGCTCGTGAGCTTCTCGCTCGGCTGCGCAAGTTCCGCGGCCGCCTCCCCGCCTCGTTCAAGTTCGACCGACTCGAGGCCAATGAGCGCCGTTGACGCATTCTTTGATACCAGCGTCCTGCTGTATCTGCTGTCGGGGGACGCGGGAAGGGCCGACCGCGTCGAAGCGCTGCTCGCCGAACGAGGCACGATCAGCGTCCAGGTCCTGAATGAATTTGCGGCTGTGGCGACCCGCAAGCTCAAGATGCCGTTGCCCGACGTGAAAGAGATCCTCGACACCGTGCGGGCGGTCTGCGACGTCGTGCCGGTGACCGTCGAGACCCACGACCGGGCACTGGCCATCGTCGAGCGCTACAGCTTTTCGCTGTACGACTCCCTGCTGATCGCAGCGGCCCTGATCGCCGGCAGCAAGGTGCTGTACTCGGAGGACCTGCAGCACAACCAGCTTGTCGATCGCCAGTTGCGCGTCGTCAATCCATTCATCGCGCGCTGATCGACCTCGATCGCCGGCCCCTTTCCGCCCGCCCCTTCGCCCCCCCCGCGAATCGTTCTACGGCGCGCGTGCCGGGCCCGCGATACCGAGTTGATCGACGAGGAACGTGTACAGGTCGGTCTCCAACTCGATTTCCGTCGAAAGCGCCGAACCGATCCCATGTCCCGACTCGGCATCCGTGCGCAGCAGGATCGGATGACTTGACGTGCTGGCTGCCTGCAGACGCGCCGCCATCTTGCGCGACTCGTACGGTGCGACCCGGCCGTCGTTGTCCCCGGTCGTGAGCAACACGGCCGGGTACTTCACGCCGTCCTTGACGTGCAGCAAAGGTGAATAGTCGAACAGCGCCTTGAACTGGGCCGGATCCTTAGTGCTGCCAAACTCGGTGACGTTGAACTCGCCGTTGGGCTGCGTTTCCCAGCGCAGCGAATCGTAGATGCCCACTTCGCTGACGACCGCGCGCATCGCCTCGGGGTGTTGCGTCAAGGCGGCGCCCATCGTCAACCCGCCATTGCTTCCACCCATGATGGCGAGTCGCTCGGGACGCGTGAACTTCCGATCGACGAGCAGCTGCATACAGGCAGCAAAGTCGTCGAAGACGTTCTGCTTGTGCGTCAGCATGCCGGCCACGTGCCAAGCTTCCCCGTACTCGCCGCCGCCCCGAATGCCGGCCAGCGCGTACACCCCGCCGTAGTCCAGCCAGAGTCGGTTCAAGGGGCTGAAGTACGGGACCATGCTGATGCCGTAGCCCCCGTAGCCGTACAGGATCGTCGGGTGGGTGCCATCGAGCTTGAGGTTCTTCGCGTGCAGGATCAGCACGGGCACGCGGGTGCCGTCCTTCGATTCGGCGAATACGCGTTCGACAGTCGCATCGTCGAAATTGAAGGGCGGCTTATCGTTCAGCGCCGTTTCGGTGAGCCGATTCGCCCGCGCGTCATAACGATAGCGCGTGGCCGGCGTGACGAAGCTCATGCTTCGCACCAGCACGTCGTCGCCATCGAGCACAACGCTGACGGTCGTGTCCGACATTGGTTCGGCAGGCAGCACGCCCAGCGGGGCCCCACGCAGGTCGAACATCTTGACCTGTGACGGCCCGCCGTCGCGGTACTGCACATACAGTCGGGAGCGCGCGACCTCGACGTCGTCTGCAGACATCGAAGCTTCCGGCACGACGACGCGTGCACGCTCGAGCCGCGCGTCATCCATGGGGATCGCGAGAATACGCCCAAGTGGCGCGTCCTTGACCGAGCGTGCGTAGAGGTTGCCGTCCTGCCCGATGACCATCTCCTTGATGCCGTCGGTAAAGTCCGCGACCTTTGTCCACGGTCCGCGGGACCGCTTGAGGTAATAGGCGATCTCGCCGCCATCGCCGTTCTTCAACTCCGCGAGCAGGTCATGGCCATCGCGACTTCCTGCCAGTGCGATCTCGGCGATCCGAGGGAAGTCCCGCCCAATCACGTATTGGTCGGCCGTGGCAGGCGTGCCCAGTCGGTGGAACCACACCGTCTGGTAGAAGTGCCGATCCGCGTCCGGTCGCTCAGTCGGACCGGGATAGCGCGTGTAGTAGAAAGCCTTGCTGTCGGCTGTCCATTCGATGCTGCCGCCGGCGGTGGGGTACTGCACGCGCGGTACGACGTCGGCGAGGCGTTTGCCGGTCGCGACTTCGTAGACGTAGCCCGTCCCGTCTTCGCTGCCGTCCTTCGACAGCGACAGAGCGACGTATTTGCCGTCGTAGGACGGTGTGTAGAAGTCGATCGTCGTGCGGCCCGTCGGGTCGAGATCCACCGGGTCGAGTACGACGCGCTCCTGGCCCACGTCGAGCGTGGCCGGAATGACCACGAGCGCCGGTTGATTTTTCGGCGGTGCGTATTTCAGCGCAAATACCACACCGCCTCGGTACGCGATGCTGTAACGCGAGATGGTCGTGGCGCTGAGCAGGTCGTGAACGCGCCGCGCGATCTCCTTGCGCTGGGGTATCGCGTCCAGGAACTTGCGTGTCAGCGCATTTTCCTCACGTACCCACGCCTTGACCTGCGGTGACGAGTCGTCCTCCATCCAGCGGTAATCGTCGACCACCCGGACGCCATGGTACGTCTCGGCGACCGGAACCCTGGCCGCCGCAGGGTAGCTCAGCCCGCCGTCGTCGGCCGCGACCGACGCTGCCAACGTGAGCGCCGCCACGGCAGTCGCCGCCAGCGCCTTCAATCTGTATCCCATGGCATTCCCTTCCTTTTCCATGTTCCATTGACCGGAACTTTCCGCGCACTTCGCCACCGCGCGGTGCAGCAATTCATCGGGGCTTTCCGCAGCTGCTATCAATCAGTCCCACCTATCTCAATGCGCCCTCTCCCCCGGCACCCCCGCACGCTCCGCCCAACCGTACGGCGCTGCCGTTCGCGGGGTGAGACACATATTCTCCAGAGACTGTTGCTGCCCTCCCGCTTGGCGCAACCCGAAGGGCGAGGCGTCATGGACAGCGCCTCGATGCGAGCAAGGATCCTGAACGCTAGCGAACGGCCCTGCGCCTGGCGGGTGACTGAAGCAACTTCTTCACCGCGGCCAGGGACTCACGGGGCTCGTTCCGACGTTGCTGCGCAACGTATGCGTCGTACAGGTCGTCCCAGAGGGGACCGTGCTTTTCGAGGTCGATGAGCACGGCCTTGCGACGACCGCGCGAATCGACCAGAAAATCGATCCCGGAAATTTCCTTGTGCGACTTGCTGCCCATCAACATGGAGTATAGACGTCGGCCTGGTACACGACGGAGCAGTGGCGCGATTGGCCCGCATGGCTGGAACTCCTTTCTCTCGCGGAATGGACGGGTTGTCTACCCTTCCGCGGCGCGCAACCTTGCGAACTTCAAACGGGCGGCGCCTGGTCAACGCCGGTCCCTTTCGCATGTTTGTGCTCAAACACGACGGTTTCAGGGTTGGCATTCCCGCCTGCCGCCTTTGAAGATTGCCGCCCGTCGGTGCTAGATTCAGCCCATGGCCACGCCAAAGGAAGACCTCGTCCATCTGCTGCTGCAGCAACCCGACGACAGTTCACGAGAGGAACTGGTGCGGGAACTGGCGTTCAGCCTGATGATCGAGCGCGGCCTTGCTGATTCCGATGCCCGTCGCGTCGTTTCCGACGACGAAATGGCCCATCGGATTCGGCAGTGGCGCAAGTAACCTGGACCCATGAAGCGCAAGTCTGGTTGCGCGACATCTACGACTTCATAGCCGCCGACAACCCGGCGGCCGCCGCTAGAGTCGTCTCGGGCATACATGCGTCAGGGCGGGTGCTGCAGCAGCACCCACGCCTCGGCGAACGCTATCCGCACATCACGGACCGTGAGGTCCGCGTACTGCTCCGCGGTCACTATCGAATCGCCTACCTGATAAATGCGAACTCCGGCGACATCGATATCCTCGGCGTCTTTCACGGAGCGCTTCCGATCGAGCGTTACCTGCTCTAGCGGTCCTCGCGACTGGTGAGGGCGAAGCGGCCCGACCACTCCTGGGTCGGTGACCGGCCATCCAGGCCCCGCCGCCGCGCCCTCGATCGAAGAGCATGAATCGGCCAAGGCTCACCGAATGAGCCTGCCGCCTGCGACTCTTTGCCCCATGCCCGCGGCCCAAACCTCCGCCAACCTGCCTCCAAACCTCCCGGCGTTCGTTGTCAATTACAGCCATTCATGTATACTCATACCCACTGACACTGACAACGATCACCGACAGCCCAATGAAACCCATCCTCCTCTCCCTCCCCGACGAACTCGCCGACTGGCGCGGCACGGCCGCCGAACTCGCGGACAAGTGCAACGAGGTCCTGGCGGGCGTCCCGTCACTGACGGACGACGCGGGCTCGGCCAACGAGCGCCTCGTCCGCCACTACGTGCAGGTCGGCGTGCTCACGGCCCCCGAGCGCGAGGGACGCGAGGCGCTGTTCGGGCTCAGGCAGATCGTCGAGTTCCTCGCCACCCGCTACCTGCTGAAGGACGGCTGGCCGCTCGCCAAGGCCGCCGAGATCGTCCGCACCACGGACGTCAGCGGCCTCGCGCAGCTGATCCCTTCCGAGCGGCCGCGCACGCGCGCCGAGGAAGTGGTCGCGAAGCTTCGGCGCTCGCCCGGATCCGCACGGGAACACGCGCCGATCGCGAAGTCCGGCCGCCAAAGCGTGGAGAACTTCAGCCTCGCCCCAGAGGAACCGCCGCCGTCCGCCTCCAAGCGAGCGGCCGTGCAGCAGGCGATGAAGCTCGAGACGCCGCTGGCCCGCGCCGCCGACATCTCGCGCCGCCGCGTGTCGCTCGAAGAGAACCTGAAGGCGCTCGGCAACCCGGAAGGCCGGCCCGAGCGCAGCCGCATCGTGCGCATCGAGCTCACGCCGTGGTGTCACGTGAACGTGGACGCCCGGCAGCTGAGCGAGATGAGCGACGAGACCCCCGCGATCCTCGGGGCCGCGTTGACCCAGGCGCTCCAGGAAGAGCGCATACAAAAAGGAAGGCAATCATGACGACACCCACGATGATCATCACGGCACGCCGCCCCGCGCTGCTGGCCGGCCACGACAACGAGCTCGACGTGCTCGTCCGCGTGCAGGCGCCCGACGCGCCCGCGGAACAGCCGCAGCGCAACCCGCTGCACCTCGCGCTCGTCATCGATCGCTCCGGCTCGATGTCCGGCCAGCCGCTCGACGAAGCGAAGCGCTGCGCCGAGTTCGTGCTCGACGGGCTGCAGGCCACCGACCGGCTCTCGGTCGTCGTGTACGACGACCACGTGCAGACGCTCGTGCCGACGACGACGCTGCACGACAAGGAGTTCGCCCGGCGCGCGATCCGCGGCATCGACTCCGGTGGCTCGACCGACCTGCACGGCGGCTGGTTCCGGGGAGCGGAAACGCTCGCCCCGCACACGAAGGAGAACATCACGTCGCGCGTGATCCTGCTCTCGGACGGTTGCGCGAACCACGGCCTGCTCGACCACGACCAGATCTACGCGCAGTGCGCCGAACTCGCGCGCGCCGGGGTCTCGACCTCGACGTACGGCCTCGGTCACGGGTTCAACGAAGAGCTGATGATCGGCATGGCGCGGCACGGCCAGGGCAGCTCGTACTACGGCCAGACCGCGGACGACCTGATGGACCCGTTCCGCGAGGAGTTCGAGCTGCTGAACGCCCTCTGTGCGCGTCGCCTGCGGCTCGAGATCGCACCCGCCGCCGGCGTCAAAGCGAAGATGCTGAACGACTACGTTGCCGACGGCGACAACGCGTGGCTGCTGCCGAACCTCGCGTTCGGCGGTGAGGCCTGGGCGGTGATCCGACTGCGGGTCCCCTCACCTGCTGCCGCTGGTGACGCCGAGGCTGCGGCGCTTGCGCTCTGCTCGTTCTCGCTGCGCTACACGACGCTCGATGGCGAGCCCCGCGCGATCCAGCCGATATCGCTCGCGCTGCCGGCGCTCCCCGCCTCTGCCTTCGGCGCGATCGCCGAGGACGAACTCGTTGCGCGGCGCGCGGATGAACTCGAGGCCGCGTACCTGCAGACGAAGGCGCGGGCTGCGGCGCGTCGCGGCGACTGGGCCGGTGTGGCGAGATCACTGAAGCGCGCCGAGCGCATCGCGGAGAACAATCCGTGGGTGGCGGAGTCGATCAAGGAACTGCGTGAACTCGCAGCAAGGAAGGATGAGGTGATGTTCGCGAAGGAGTCGGCGTTTTCCGCGCGAGTGATGAACACGCGGCTTGCGGCGCGCGATGAGGTGCAGTCGGCATATGGTTCCGCCGCCCCGGCCGCCTATCTGCGGAGGAAGGGAAGCCAGGGGAAGGCGGACAGGAAGCCGCCAGACGCTTAATCGTCGGTCCCGAGCATCGAGAGTCGTGGGCTCAGGGACGAGCCCGCCCTCTCGATCGTGCGTTCATGTAACTACGCAGCACCGCGTTCATCCGGGACTGATAGCGCGGGCCGCGCTGCCTGAACCAGTCCAGCACGTCTTCGTCGATGCGCAACGACACCGCCTGCTTGCGGACCGGGTCAACCAGCTCGGCCGAGTCCCAGAAATCATCCGGAAGTCCGGACAGCTCCTGCGGAGAACTGTCGCGCACGTCCGCTTCGGACATGCGACGGAGCCGATCAAGATCCGCGCGACCGCGACTCGGGGTCTTTCGCTTTGATTGCTTCTTCATGCGCGATGCGTTCCTTCTTGCTGGCTCGTCTTGCGGAGATCACTCGATGCTCGATCAAGCCACCGGATGTGGCCCTGTCGGTGTAAACGACTACGATCGGGATTCCGTCGGCAGTCCCGATCGCGATCATTCGCCGTTCCCCATACTCTCGCCGCGTGTCCTCGCGCTCGAGCGTCGGGCCGGAGAATATTGCGGACGCAAATTCAAAGTCGAAGCCGCGCTCCGCAAGGTTCGCCTCGCTCTTCCGCTCGTCCCATGAGAAGAGCTGACCATCAGCATACGTTTGTATATACATACGCGCAAGTGGCCGCCAGTGTGCCGGCGACGGCCGGCCCTCCGCTTTCTCCCGGTCGATGGCAGTCCGCAGCGGCAACACTTGCGCAAAGCCCGGCCCATGACGAGCCGAGAAATCGCCGCATCAATGCAGATTCGTGCGCGATGTCGCGGTGTTCCAGATCAAGCTCGGCATGGAGGCGGTGCTGGACATCACGCTGATCCCGGTTTCGCTCGCGGCCCCAGGTCTGGGCCTGGTGCTGGGCCACTGGCGACGGCGATCCGCAACCTCCAGACCGTCGTAACGATCTCCCGAGTTGACCGGCCAGCGTCCGGCCCTGACGGCCGCTCAGTCCTGCAGCAGCACGATCAGGTACGCGAACACGGCGAACACGCCGAGCGCACAGGCCAGCGAGAATCCGATCGAGAAGCTCCGCCCGCCCTGGAATTGCGGCCGCCGCAGTTGCGGGTACCTCATCACCAGGAACATGACCACGGAGGCCACCACCGTGACACCGAGTGACAGCACTTGAGCGACGTTCACGATCCAGGGCCTCCTGCGTCCGCCAGTGTCCGCACTCAGCGATCGACGTTCAAGCCGCCCGCAGCTCGAAATCCGCCTCGATCACGTCGAACGGCACGTGGATCCGGCCTTGCTCCGTCTTCTCGATCAGCCCAACCTCGATCAGCGCGGCGACGTCCGCGCGGAACGGGCTACGCTGCCCGATGGAAACGCATCTGCACACGCACGCCTAGCGCGGCAAGGACGCGTAACAGCAGGTCCGTCGACACTCCGTCGAGATTGCCATTGAGAATGGCCGTAAGTCGCGGTCGCGACGTACGTGCAAGTCGCGCGAGGCACGCATGAGTCATCCCCGCCCTGCGCAATTCCAGGGCGATTTGCTCGGCCAGCTCCAGCTGGACCTCGATGGCCGCTCGATCGGCCTCCGAGAGACCGAGTACGTCCGCCAACTCTCGCGAGCTACGTGCGACGACCGACTTCTTCGTACTCATTCAGCATCCATGTCGAGGTTGAGACCTCGCTGCAACGCCATTAATGCGGTACCAAGCTTCATTCGCACGTCCCTGGACAAGGCGCGGACCTCGTCTTTCGCCCGCCAGTGAAACAGCACAGGTCGAATCACAGCCATTGTCTCAGATCTGATACACCCATGGAAGCGCGGAGCCGCAGGTCGATGGTGCAACCCGTCGTTTGCAAACTCGCTCCGGTTTTGTGTCGCGAACGTGCAGATTCGGGTTAGGCTCATCCATTGAGCCCGGCGCCGGCTAGCCTGACGATGGACCGTCAACGACCATAGGGACTCGAGTGCAACGCCGCGACTCCCGCCTGCTCCTCTCCGCCACCGACCTCGTGAACTTCCACGAGTGCGAGCACCTGAGCGCGCTCGACCGTGCGGCGCTGGACGATGAGGCGCTGAAAGCCCAACGCAGCAAGCCCGACGACCAGGCCGAACTCCTCTTCCGCAAGGGCCGCGAGTTCGAGGCCTCGTACCTCGAGGAGTTGAAGCGCCTGCACCCCGGCGCCGGCGAAGTCGTCGAGATCGCCGATCCGTTCAAGGACCCGGGCAAGGCCGCAGCCGAGACGCTGGCCGCCATGCGCGCCGGCGCGTCGATCATCTACCAGGCCACGTTCGTGAACGGCGATCTGGTCGGCCACGCGGACTTCCTGCGCAAGGTGGAAAGGCCTTCCGCTCTCGGCAACCACAGCTACGAGGTCATCGACACTAAGCTCGGTCGTCATGCGAAAGCGTCGTATGTGCTGCAGCTCGCCTTCTACGGCGACCTGCTCGCTGTCCGGCGTCAACTACCCTGGCCAAAAACGACAATTATCTTGGCCGGTGTGATGGGGATCGATTCGGTTACTTCCTCGGGCTGACTTTGGCCTTGCCGGCGGCCTTGCCCTCGGCAGCCTTGCGTCGGTAGCTCTCCACGTTCAGCTCGAAGATCGTCGAGTGGTGCACGAGGCGGTCCACGGCGGCGACGGTCATCGCCGCTTCCGGGAACACCTGGTCCCAGGCGGAGAACGGCTGGTTGGCGGTGATGGCGATGCTCTTGCGCTCGTAGCGCTCGGAGATCAGCTCGAACAGCACGCTGCTCTCGGCCTGGTCGCGGCGGACGTAGCTGAAGTCGTCGAGGATCAGCAGGTCGAAGCGATCGAGCCGTGCGAGTTCGGCGGGCAGCCGCAGATCGCGCCGTGCGGCCTGCAGTCGCTGCACGAGATCACCGGTGCGCGTGAACAGCACGCGCCAGCCGCGATCGATCAGCCCGTGGCCGATGGCGGCGATGAGGTGCGACTTGCCGACGCCGGGCGGGCCGAACAGCAGCACGTTGGCGCCCTGCTCGAGCCAGCCGTCACCCTCGATGAGCGCGGCGACATGCGGCCTTGGAGACGCTGGGCACCGCGGTGAAGTCGAAGCTGTCGAGCGACTTGTCGGGCGGCAGGTCCGACTCGGCGCGACGTCGCGCGAGACGGCGCGTCTCGCGCTCGGCCATCTCGTGCTCGAACAGCACGGACAGCAGCCGCTCGGCGCGCCAGCCTTCGCGATCGGACTGCGCGGCCAGGTCGGTCCACAGGCGCTTGATCGTCGGCAGGCGCAGATCGGTGAGCATCAGCGGCAGGCGGGCCGCATCCGCCGAGGCGCGGGCGGCGCTCATGGCCGGACCCCGACCAACTGGTCGTACGCGGCGAGCGGCGGCAGGTGCACCTGCACGGTCGGCTGCAGCGGGATGCGCGGCGCGAACTCGGCGCGCAACACGTCGAGGTCCGGCAACTCGCCGGCGTCGCCGATCTCGCCGAGCCGCTGCGCGACGGTCCGCTTCGCCGGCGGTCTGCGCCAGCTCGAGCAGGCCGACCATGATCCTGGCGGCCCGGCCTCGGGGAGCCGCTCGATGAGCCGGCGCCAGGTGTCGCGATACTCGGAGCGCGGGAACAGCGCATCGCGCATCCGCCAGCGCACCAGGGCGCCGGGCTTGCGCTTCAGCGCCGGCAGGACGTGCCGGAAGTCGATGACCGGCGTGCCGCGCAGTGCGCGCGGCGCGCGCAGCACGCACACGCCGCCGAGCATCGCCTCGATGCGATCGGCGTAGACGCGCACCTTGAGCCGATGGCCGATCAGCCGGGAGGGCACCGAGTACGGCACGGCGCGCACGGTGAAGATCGCGAACTTGGTGACCCGTGCATCGACCTCCTCGTACTCGTTCGTGCGCCGCGGCGGCAACGGCCGCAGGCAGGCACGCTCGACGGCCAGCGCCTTGGCGATCGCGGCCGTTGGCGCGCGCCGTCACCTCGGCGAGGAAGTGCCGGTACGCCTCGAGCGTGTCGAACTCGCGGTGGCCGCGCAGCAGCAGCGCCTGATCGACGAAGTGCTTGAGCGTGCCCTGGCGGGCCTCGATCGAGCCGTTCTCGTGGCTCGCGCCGCGGTTGTTACGCGAGGGGACCATGCCGTAGTGCGCGCACAGCCACTCGTAGCGGCGGGTGAGATCCTCCCGCTCGGCGAGGTTACGGAACGCCGCCGACAGGCTGTCGGTGCGATGCTCGTGCGGCGATCCGCCGAGCTCCCACAGCGCGTCCTGCAGACCGGCCGACAGGTCGAGGAAGCACTCGCCGCCGAGCACGATCGCCACGTGTCGCCAGCCCGAGTAGGCCAGCGCGAACTGGTACAGCAGGTGCTCGAAGCGCACGCCGCCGATGTGCACGCCGAGCTCGGTGGCGTGGGTGAAGTCCGACAGCCCCAGCCGGCCCGTAAGCTTCCCCGTCAAGGCGACAGTTCATAACTAGAGTTTCTGGCGACTTGGGCGTACTCGCTCGGCGTCAGATCGCCGAGCGAGTCATGGGGTCGGACTTCGTTGTACTCGAGCCGCCACCAGTAGGCGGCCTCTCGAACGTCTTCCAGCCGTACGAACAGATGCTGGTCCAGCAGCTCGTTGCGCAGGGTCCGGTTGAACCGCTCGATGTACGCGTTCTGGTTCGGCTTGCCAGGCTGGATGTACTGGATCGCCATGCCGGCATTCTTCGCCCACTGCGTGAACGCTTCGCCCAGGAACTCCGGGCCATTGTCGGTCCGGAGGATCTGAGGGAGCCCGCGCTGCCTGCGCAGCTGATCGAAGACACGGATCAACCGCTCGGAGTTGATCGAGGTGTCCACCTCGATGTGCAGCGCCTCGCGATTGAAGTCGTCCACGACGTTGAACAGCCGGTAGCGTCGGCCGCAGATCAGCGCATCGCTCATGAAGTCCGCCGACCAGACGCTGTCAGGCAGCCGAGGCACGTACAGCGGCAACCGCTCCCGCTTGGGCAGACGGCGCTTGGCGGCGCGCCGCTGGTTCAGCCGCATGAGCTTGTATACCCGGTAGATCCGCTTGTGGTTCCACGCATGGCCCTGTCGGCGCAGCAGCTTGCGGCACTTCCAGAACCCGCGACTGGGTCGATCCTCGATCAGCTTGGCCAGGCGGGCGATGATCGGCGCATCGCGCACCGTCCAGTCATCCGGCGGCCGGTAGTAGGCGGAACGTGACAATCGAACGCAGCTGCAGGCGCGGGCCACCGACATCCGATGGTGCTGGATCAAGTGGCCGGCCGCTGATCGCTTGGCGTCCGGCCCTAGAGTTTTTTTGCGATCAGGTCCTTCATCGCATGGTTCTCCATGGCCAGGTCCGCATACATCCGTTTGAGCTTCGACAGCTCGGCCTCCATCTCCTTGAACCGCTTCAGGTCCGAGGCCTCCATGCCGCCGTACTTGCTCTTCCAGACGTAGTACGTCGGCTCGCTGATGCCGGCCTTGCGGCAGACCTCCCGAACCGGCATGCCGGCATCGGCCATCTTCAGGAACCCGACAATCTGGGTCTCGGTGAACTTCGACTTCTTCATCTCAAGCCTCCCGGCGTTAACATGCCAGAAAGCTCTGTTACTACCTGTCTACGAGACGGGGAAGCTTACGGTACTCCATCAAGGACATCGAGAAGTTCTACCGCGAGGCGCGCGAGGGCGACGTGCAGACCGCCGGCCCGAGCATCGTCTACTACGAGCGCTATCTAGAGACCGGCGACCAGTCGTTGCTCGAGAAGTCGAGCGCCACAACGATGACGACGTCGTGTCGCTGCGGTTCCTGCACCAGTGGCTGCTGGCGCAACGCCCTCCCGGCATGCCGTGGCGCGGCGATGGCTCCGCCGAAGGCGCCGTGGGGGCCGCCGCAGGCGCGCCGTCGCCCAAGCTGCAGGCGTACCTCGACCAGGTCGATGCCGTACGCGCACCGCTGCTCGCAAACCTGCCCGAAGAGCAGGCCGACTGGGCCCCCGCGCAGCACGGCCGCGCGCTGATGGCCGACCTGCTCGAGTTCCACCGCCGCAACGAAAAGCCGCAGTGGCCTAGCCGAATGACGCAATTCGATTGCCAACAAACGTGATTCCCGCTCTGTTTAGTTGGCGCGTGCTCCGTTCCATGCGACCAAACCGAATCTTTGTGGATGCCACCCAATACCACCGTGACACCCTAGCTCCTGGTGCTAACTGATCCTGTAAGACCGCTGCCGCGTGATTCTTCTTGCGGATAATCACCGATACTTCAGAGTCACTTGCGCTGTGTGGCTCGATACCGACGATGAGCTCACAACCCGACACGGATACGAAATAGTCCCATCTGTTTTCTTCGGGATAAAGGCCTTGTGTCGCACTATCGAAATTGAGGCTATCCCAGATTCGGGCCAGCTCTTTTGTAGCAATGAGCGCCCGATGGTCCTTGCGAATTGCAGAGCTTCCCTTTACTACGGCTGCCCGCAGGTAGCTGTGCGGTAGTACTGCGTCAATGAGTGTGCGCCGCCTCGTCGCCATCAGACACTTCCCGACTCATTCACAGAGGTCCGAACCGCTTCACCGAAGTTTGAACTGAATCCTGTCAGCCCTCCCCAGTTCGCTTCTGAGTCTTCTGATGATGCTGGATCCAAGCCAGAAATGTCTCTCGCTCGAACTCGCCCACCGGGCTGAACCCCAAGATGGTGAACCTTGTAGTCACTTTGCAGGGCGTTCTCGAGAACTGCTTTCAGCTGCCCCATCTTCTGCAGCCCAAAGGCCTTACCTAACAGATCCCAGCGCCCACCGTTCGCGGCAATCTCCCGAACCGCCCACACGACATCGAGAACAAGCGGCGAGTGAGTGGATAACACAACCCTATATCCACGCCACAGGAGGTCGAGAACAAGTAACATCAAGACCGCGATCGCTTGCGGGTGAAGCCCCATCTCGGGCTCCTCAATGACAACCCAATCAATATCCGGCTGCTTCTTCAGCTTTCGCGGTGGCAGTACACGATAGAGACCAAGCAACAGAGGAGTAAACTCGCGCTGCCCCGACGTCCACGTCATGAATGGCAGCTTCGTATCGTCTCCGAAACGCAATCGAAGTCTGTATTGCAATCCCTGCTTGTCTAGTTCAACGCGGCCACCGTGAAAAACGGCCGCATCGATAAGCATGCGGTACTGTTCTTTTAGAATTCGTTCGACAGGAAACAACGCGGACGCCTGGCGACCGCTAAACCTCTGATAAAGGCTCTGGCTAAAAAGCCTCGCCACCACTGGCGTGTCAGCGTTCAGCCTCAGGAACGGTGCGGGCCATCCCTCGGCCAACAGAAGAGCGCGATGCGCCGGAATGTAGAATAGTCGCCCCTCTCCAGTGCGCGACGCCTTTCGTCCTTTGCCTGTCAACGAGACGACCTTCCCGTCAAAAGTAACCGACGTACGGCCGTGTCGCCAGGCGGCCGACATTCCTTCGCCGAAGACGAGATCAACCAAGTTGCTCTCGCTCTTTACGTCCTGACCTGCCTCCTTCAGGGCCCGTACGACTTCGGCCGAGTCGAGTGCCATCTTCAGCCATTGCAGAACCAGGCTCTTCCCAGTGGCTTGCGGACCAACAAGGACGGTAAGGTCACCAAAGGATATCTCCGCGTCCTCTATCTGCGCGAAGTTCTTCACATGCAGGACTGTCACTTGAATCTCCTCTGGCGTACGTGCCAAAGCACGACACAGCGTGAGCCGGTAGGCAAACGACTGCGCTAGGACATCATAGACTCACACCCTTCCCCACATCTGCTGCCCCCGGGGACCTCTTGTACGTCGCCTGAGATACGGCACCTGCCGACCACTTGCCGAACTCTGGATTGTCCTCGTACTGACTGTACAACCTCCAAAGTCCTATTGTCCCTTAGTCGTCGCGGGAGTCTGTTGTCGAACCGACACCGCCCCCATCCGGCTTCAGACCAATCGCTCCGTGTCCTTCTCCATAATGTGCACTTAGTACCCCTTCATGCCGCGGCGGAGCAGAGTTCGTAGAGCGGGTCCACCGAATCAGTGCGCTGATTCTTGTTCATGTCTGTGATCCCCGGCGGATTGCTGACATTCAGCGAAGATAGTGGTCTAGCCCCTTCCGCCCGGCGCGTCCTACTTACCCGACGCAACGTGTCTTTGTGAGCTCCCAACACCTGATCTAACAACTGTCCCGTCGCGGAGCAGGAGCCCGAGAATGCTATATGCAAGATAATTGATGGATCCGCCTCGGTAGTCGCTCTGGAGCCCGAGTGCGCTCGTGACATCCCCGTTCGACAGACCCTTAGGGTTGGCACGCACCAGATCGAGCACCGCAGACTTGATCAGGGATAGCCCCACCTGAGCCTTTTCCAGCGATCCGCTTGGCATGACGACGTTGAGCTGCGCCACTTTCTTCTTGCCCGTCGGCACAACTTGATTCGTCAGCGGACCGCCTGTCGCCGTCGTCCCGAATGCAGCGATCAACTCTGCTTCAATTCTCAGCGCGGCCGCCTCCGATAATTCTGAGATCAGCACCTCTACGATGGGCTCCGTGCGGGCGGCGCGGATCTCTTCAATGCGTGCGGATTTCGCTGAGGCATCAGGACGAAGCAGATGCTGATCAGCTCGGGGGCCGACTCCTTTACCAATATAGAACGGCCCGGCAGGCTTCTGCCGGGGGTCCTTGAGAGCATACACATAATGGAAGCCGCTGCCGCTGCTCTTCACAACCCGTATCTCCTGTCAGAGTTGCGCCGTCGTTGGTAGCAACCTCTGGAAATCCGCGGGAAGCTCACAAGGCGCAACACGCGCTTGCTCACAACATCTAGGATGCGCGACACCAGCGGCGCGGGCTTCTCAGACCGGCAGCCCGACCTGGTGGGCTTCCTGCTGCGCCTTGAGCGCCACGACGTGCGGGCGCATCGTCTCCGCGACCGCGCGCACCACCGGCACGACGACCGAGTTGCCGAACTGCCGGTACGCCTGCGTGTCGCTCACCGGGATCCTGAACGTGTCGGGGAACCCCATCAGGCGCGCGCACTCGCGCGGCGTCAGCCGGCGCGGGTTCTTCCCCTTGCCGCGATCGACGAGGATCTCCGAGCCGTCCTTGTGGTAGCGGGCCGACAGCGTCCGCGCCGTCATCTTCTTGTTCACCAGTCCGAACCCGAATCCGTTACCGGCCGCCTGGTGCTTGTCGCGGTACGCCTGCAGGTACGCCCACAGGTGATCCGTCAGGAAGTACTTCGACGACACCCGCGCTCGGGCCCCCTCCGTGAACGGCGCCTCCGGCGGCCTCCGTGCCGTTCTCCGGATGCAGGATGTTCGCGAGCGTCGGGCGCCGGCCCCGCCGGGACTCTCATCTGCGAGAAGTCGAACCCGGTGTCCTCGCGGAAACCGACGATGTAGATCCGCTCGCGGTGCTGCGGCGTCCACGGCTTCGCGTCGACGATCTCCGCCTTGACGCGGTAGCCGAGCTCCTGCAGCGCCCGCTCGATCACGTCGAACGTCCGGTGCTTGTCGTGCGTCCGCAGGTTCCGCACGTTCTCCAGCATGAACGCGAGCGGCCGCTTCGCCTCGAGGATCCGGCAGATGTCGAAGAACAGCGTCCCCTGCGTCTCGCACTCGAACCCGTGCGCGCGGCCGAGCGAGATCTTCTTCGACACGCCCGCGATGCTGAACGGCTGGCACGGGAACCCGGCGACCAGCACGTCGTGATCGGGCACGATCGCCGCGACCCGCTCCGGGGTCTTCGTCACCTCGCGGATGTCGCCGACGACGTCGTGGTCCGGGCGGAAGTTCGCCTTGTAGGTCTTCACGCAGAATTCGTCGTACTCGGACGTGAACACGCAGCGCCCGCCCGCCTGCTCGAACGCCATGCGCGTGCCGCCGATGCCGGCGAAGAGATCGATGAACGTGAAGTCCGCCGGCGGCAGTTCGCGCTGCGGGATGTCGCGCAGCACGTTGGTGAGCGCGTGGATGACGATCTTCGCGCTCGGCAGCCGCCCGTACTCCCAGCGCTCGAGCGAGCGCACGCTGTAGCCGAGCACGTCGGCGACCTCCTCCCGGCTCATGCGCGTGTAGGCGGTCTGGAGGAGCTGCAGGGCCTGCTGGACGTCGGGGGGTGTCATGGGCGGTCCGCTGGGTTGAATTGGCGACATTATGTCGGCGGGTTGACCCGCCGCAAGTCGGTCTGGCCCGACGCCAAGGATCTGCGGTCCAGCCTGACGGGCCCCGGGCTCACTGGGTGACCCTCGCCGCCGCGGGGCAGTCCGACGCCGGGCGGTAGACTCGTTACCTCCTGAACAGGAAACGGCGTCCGGGCGAGGCATGAAGCAAGGTTACCTTTCCGAGTACTTCACCGGCGTCGCGTCCAAGCGTCTGAGCGCCGTCGAGGCCGACGTTCTCTCGAGCCACCAACACGAAATCAACGGCGTCGAGGCTCTTAAGCGTGTATTCGGCCAGGCGACCGGCAAGCAGCACTTTCCCGCCCGCTTCGTGTACCTGCGGGACTGGCAGGACGAGCCCGTGGTCGCCGACGGCTCGCTCACCTGGTACGACGCGCGCGAGAAGCACCCGACGCGCTCCGAGCACCGACTCTACTTTCCGCCGAACGCGGTCGCCGACCGCGCCGCGGCCGGCGACCAGCTGATCATCGGTCGACGCCCCGATGGCTCCGTACTGGTGATCGTTGCGGACGACGGCTCCACCGTCGCCGCACAGCTGCGCTGGCTGTTCGGCGTTGCCGACCTTGCCGATGCCGGTTACGCGGTCCGGGATAGTCTCGACTCGGAACGCGACCGACTCGCGCTCGCCTCCCGCATCGTCCTCGAGAACATCGGCGTGGAAGTTGCCGCTCCGCCCGATAGCCACCTTGAAGAGATGCTGCGGAAATTCGACGGCAGGTTTCCCGTCACGCGCGACTTTTCGAGTTACGCACGGTCCACGCTTCCCAGCGTGCGGCCGCAGGACGGTGCCGACGCCGCGCTGGTGGCTTGGATGGAGCGCGAGGAGGCGCTGTTCCGCACGCTCGAGCGCCACCTGATCGCCGACCGCCTCGCGGAAGGATTCGAAGACGTCGACGCGTTCATCGTGTTCTCGCTCTCCGTGCAGAACCGGCGCAAGAGCCGGGTCGGCTACGCGCTGGAGAACCACTTGGAAAGCCTGCTCACGGCGACGGGCATCCGCTTCGCCCGCACGGCGGTCACCGAGAACCGCTCGAAGCCCGACTTTCTGTTCCCCGGCGCGGCGGAGTACCGCGACCCGAAGTTCGATCCGCATCGGCTGACCGCGCTCGGTGTGAAGTCCACCTGCAAGGACCGCTGGCGGCAGGTGCTTTCCGAGGCCGACCGTGTCGAGCGCAAGCACCTGCTGACGCTCGAGCCCGCCATCAGCACCAACCAGACGGACGAGATGCAGGCCCGGCAGCTGCAGCTCGTGCTGCCCCGCTCGCTGCACGCAACGTATACGTCGGCGCAGCAGACGTGGCTGATGGACGTGAACGCGTTCGTCGCGCTGGTGCGGGAGCGGCAGGCAGTACTGACCCGACCGGCCGCCCCGTGACCTATGGTGGACTCACTCTCTCGTAAACACCGCAGCTGGAACATGTCCCGCATCCGCAGCCGGGACACAGGTCCCGAACTGCTCGTACGCTCAGCGCTGCACCGCGCGGGCTACCGGTTTCGCCTGCACAGCAAGGATCTCCCAGGACGCCCCGACATCGTATTGCCGAAGTACCACACCGTAGTCTTCGTGCATGGTTGCTTCTGGCACCGGCACCCCGGCTGCCGGTTCGCCTACACTCCGAAATCGCGCGTCGCTTTCTGGAACGATAAATTCCGCGCCAACGTGGAGCGCGATCGCCGCAACAAACGCGATCTACGCCGCTTGGGCTGGTGCGTCATTACCGTCTGGGAGTGCCAAGTCAAATCACCAGATCGCTGGCTATCAAAGCTGTGAAATTCTGAGAACGATTTGCGTCTGCCTAATCGGTCTCCCTTACTCTTCCGAAATCCTCGCCTCCCCGCCCGACACCTCGACCTGCACATCCAGCGGCACCACTACATTCGGCGCATACACCGCCCTGACCAGGCACTCCCCCGCTCCTTTCTTCACTGCCTCGATCGCCATCTCCCTGCGCCCTCCGCGCCCCGAACCGATCCACGTGCATCGGATCCTTGCCGTAGATCGCCCCTCCGCCGATCGGCACTCTCGGCCCGTAGTAGTCCATCACGAGCTTCCGCCCGGTCTGGCCGTTGTCCTTGCGGCTGCCCGCATCCGAGAGCGGACCGTTCGGGTTCACCATCAGCTCCACCTCGGGCCACTTCGCGGTCCATCGCTTATCAAGGGCACGCAGCTTTCCGTATGCTGCCCGAGCACCGCGCTCACCCGCTGCGCCAGCTCGAACACGCTCATCGCCTCCGGGATGCTCGAGCGTCACCAGCACGTGCTCGAGCGCGAACCCGTCGTCGTCCTCGCGCGAGCCGCACGATCAGCTTGCCGTCCGGCCCGCAGCGCGAGAGTTCCCCGCCCTGGCACGCCTCCCACAGCGCGGTGCGGAACTCGAGCGCCAGGAAGTGCTCGGGCGGCAGGTACTGCACCTTGTCGTCGTAGCCGGCCCAGCCGATCACGATCGCCTGGTCGTTGACGTGGCGCGTCCAGCGCGTCGGGTCCACGTCGTATCGGCAGACGGCATTCGTCACCCGCCACGGGTCGCGCTTTGCATCGGGGTTCACGGCCCGCGCGATCGAATCGAGCGCCTCCACCGCGATCCGCTCGACGTCGAGCGCCGCGCCCCGCGCCGCATACCCGCCCGAGAGCCACAGCTGGTCGCACCAGATGGCGGCCTCGATCTGCGCGTACGCTTCCGGGTCCACGGCAAGCGCCGCCTGCACGATGCTCTCCGCCACGAAATCGCACAGCTTGTCCGGGTGGCCCGGCAGCACCGCTTCGCTGACCCTGATCATTTCGGCAACCTCCCGAGCTGCGAGTAAGGGATCCCCGCGGCCTTGAGCAGCGACGGATTCCCGTCGCGCGTGACGATGGCGTGCAGGAACGCGCGACGGTCGGAGGTGGTCATGTATCGCTCCTTCGTTGCCCTGAGGTCGGGCCGCATCCGCCGAAATGGCGCGCCACCTTGCCGAGCCTGGCAGGTTGGCCGGAGCACGTGCTCCGTCTTGATGCTGTGGTGATTATACGGCGGGGGCGGCTCAGGGGGTGAGCCTGGAGGTCGCCGCGCGATCCGGTGTCAGCCAGAACGTCGCTGCTGCTGCGCCTCGGCCCTATGCCAGACCAAGTGACTCGGCCGCGTCCCTGAGTCGTCGATCCCTGGTCAGCAGCTTCTCGCCTGCCGCATCGGCCGAGACCAACAGGTTAACGTCGACCCACCCCAGCCCGCGTCCCATGAGTTTGTTGGCCTCGATAAACGCGAGCACGTCGGCATGCCCCGTTACGGGCACGGCCGGCAACCGACTGAGCGCTGCCAGCACGGCCGGGCGATTCCTTATGTGGCCGCAGGCGAGTTCACCAACGACGAACGGGTGTACTGTCACCTGCAGGTGTTCGAGCAGATCAACGACTACCGCGTCGCCACGACGCAGGTGGTCGACCCAGACCGTCGTATCGACCAGCATCAAGCGCCGCTTCGGGTCGCGCGCTGGCGGCGACGTGGCGCCGCCCTGAGTTCTCGTTCGGTGGCGCCAAGGGCGATGAGTTGCCGACCGCTTTCCCGGGCGATCAGCGCCTCGAGCCCCGCGTTCAGGACGGCAGCCTTGCGGCGCAGGCCCGTTAACTGCTGTGCCTTGGCGAGTAAGGTCTTGTCGATGTCCAGCGTCGGCATGTGCATGACTATGGCTCCCGGCGGCGAGCGTGACAAGTCGGCCCGCGGTTTGGCCAATTGTCCTGTAATCGCGGCGGCCCTTCCGCCGGAGAATCTGGCCGAAACGTCCGGAAATGCGACGTGCCGGCCCAGAGCCGCTCACGAATGAGCGGCTGAAGGCGGCCGGGATGCGGGATCTCTAAGGTCACAAGGTGTGACCTTAGACGGAGCCTGGACTGGGCAGTTGTAGTCCACCACGGCGCCTTCGGAGATCTCGCGGTTCTCGACGCTTGGCTCTTCCGAAAGGTCGATGGCGAACTGCGGCAGACTCTGCTGAAACACGATGAGACGACCGAGGCGCCTCGGCAGCGATTCATCCAGCAGCAGCTTCACGGCCGGCAGCCTCTCGCGCCATTTCCAGCACGGAGACCGCCTGCTCTCGGGTCGCTGACGGGAAGTCCGCCAGGAAATCATCGAGACTGCTGCCGTGCTCGAGGTAGTCGATGAGATTTCGGACGGGCACGCGCGTGCCGGCGAACACGGGTTCGCCGCCCAGGATTTCCGGGCTGGACTGAACGACCGAACGGGGTGTCATGACAAACCTCACCATGGGCAGGCAGCCTGCTGCGAGTCGTGGGCGCACGACACCGCAATATGTGGCCAGAGTCAACAGATATGCTATATCGCGCAGCTTGTCCGGGTGGCCCGGCAACACCGCTTCGCTGACCCTGATCATTTGGGCAACCTCCCGAGCTGCGAGTAAGGGATCCCCGCGGCCTTGAGCAGCGACGGATTCCCGTCGCGCGTGACGATGGCGTGCAGGAACGCGCGGCGATCGGAGGTGGACATGTGTCGCTCCTTTGTTGCCCTGAGGTCGGGCCGCATCCGCCGAAATGGCGCGCCACCTTGCCGAGCCTGGCAGGTTGGCCGGAGCACGTGCTCCGTCTTGATGCTGCAGTGATTATACGCGGGGAGGCTCAGGGGGTGAGCCTGGCTCCAACCGGGATCAAAGAAGGCTGCGGAACTGATCCAGAGTCAGACCCGCATCACGAACGATGCCGGCCATCGTGATCGCATTGACAGGATTGTGACGCGGAATGGTCAGTATTCGGCGACCGTCGCTCATGACCACGTGCTTGCCTTGCCGGACGATTCGAAATCCGGCCTTCTGCAGCGCACGGATCGCCGCCAGATGCGGCACGCCGGGCAACTTCGGCATGGCACGAACTCGCGCTGGAGACGGGCCGATCAGGCCGCCACTTCGACTTCGCGGATCGTGGCGCCTTTCAGCTCGCCATCGACGACCGCGAGATACTCCTCGATTGCCTGCTTGATGTTCTCGAGTGCTTCCGCCTCGGTGGTTCCCTGTGACCAGCACCCAGGCAGCCCCGGGACCGAGACAGCAAATCCTTCTTCCGAGGCGTGGAGTGCGACCTTGTACTTCATGCCGTGCATTGCCCTCTCCTCGGAAAATACGACCGCTGGCTGGTCGATTGCAACCATCGCACCAGAGAACCGCGACTTTACGGCGCATAGCCCCCCGTGACCCGCCGGGTAATTGCCCGGACTGGCCAGAATCTCGCGCACTGGGCGGAATTCGTCTCGGATCACGACTCCGACCTTACGCAGCCCGGCACCTGGCCCGGCAACACCGCTTCGCTGACCCTGATCATTTGGGCAACCTCCCGAGCTGCGAGTAAGGGATCCCCGCGGCCTTGAGCAACGACGGATTCCCGTCGCGCGTGACGATGGCGTGCAGTCGCGTCGTCCTCGCGAACGCGGCGACGCGCTTCCTCGGGATCGCCTCGACGAACCCGTCCGTGACGATCACCGCGCTGGCGGGCCGCGTCTTCTCGACGTGCGCGATCACGCACTCGAGGCTGGTGCCGCCCGAGGTGCCGGCCTTCAGCACGCCGCGCTCGATCACCGCCGGCACCACCTCCGTGCTGAACGCCCAGAACGGCCGGCGGATCCACCGCGACAACCGGCCGAGCAGCGCCACCACCAGCGGCATCTCGGCATTCATCGAGCCCGAGACGTCGAGGTACACCTGCGCGCGCCCCTCGGGTCGCAACGCGGTGGCGCCCCACTGCGCCTCCGGCAGGAACGGCGACCACGTGGCGCGCAGGAACGCGCGGCGGTCGGAGGTGGAGAGCACGGGAAGCCGCGCGGTCACGGGCACTTGCGTCGTCGGCGCACCCGGCGCGGGCTCGAGGTGCTTGCGAA